>CAKKQC010000009.1 GCA_919901855.1 bacterium
TGTCGCTGCGCGGTTTCTCAGCTTGCTCGGGACCAACGTTGGGACACTACTGAGGTTGTGTCTAAAATGTGGGACGATTCGGATCGCTATCCGAGTTCTCGTTTGCGGCCGGTGAGGCTCCCCGCATTTCGCGGTTGACAAGCGCTTCGGCATTCGGTAGATTCGAGGTGGCGCTGCTGGGCGCCACCTGGTCTGCGGAAAGGGCTTAGCCCACCTGTACGCATTTGCATAACTGAGACCTTCTTTCAGTCCGAGTTGGCAGACTCCGGACAAACCATGAAAGAAGGAGACCACATGTCCACCGATCTTCCCGCGAAGCCCAGTCTCGAGCATCTCAAGAAGGAAGCCAAAGTCCTGCTTGCCGCGCACGCCGATCGCTCACCGACCTGCCTGCCGGTTCTGCGTCAGCTCCACAAGTTCAAGGATGCGGACGACCAGGCCGTGTTTTCAGCCCCGCTGAAGCTGGCCGACGTCCAGTTCGCCCTGGCCATGGAATATGGATTCACCACGTGGGACGACCTCGTCCGGCACGTCGAAGGCCGCCAGTCGGGGCTCGGCGAGCGGGCGGCGCGCGCCATGGCGCGCCTTCGCAAGAGCGGCGACCTGGCCGCGATTATTGGCGGGGAAGCCAAGGCCGTCGCCGACGGATCGTGGGAGATCTTCACCATCTTCGAGGTCGAGGGTCCCAAAGGCTGGTTCTCGGTGCACCAGGCGGACCCCGGCGAGCCGGCCCACCGGATCCTGCGGCAGAAGGGGCTGGCGGATTTCATCATTTCCCTGGGGATCCAGGCGCCGCGGATCACGATGCTGGAGGTGGAAGGACAGACGTTCGGCATCTACCCCTATCTCGGCGGGGAATCGTTCAGCGGCGACAAGTTCGAGAAGGAGTTCTCGCCGGCCGAGCGGGAGCTGTACGTCACCCAGGTGGCCGAAATGCTGGACCGGATGCACCAGGTGCCCGTGGCCGATGCCTGCCGGATCCTCGGTTATCCGGCCATGACCCCGGAGGAGGCCGCCAAGAAGTGGCGCTTCGGAGATTACCTCGACCTGCCCGTCATCGAGGGCAAGCTGGCGAAGGAACTGGATGCGGACCGGGCGCTGTACGACGCGTGGCGCGAGACGCGCGAGTGGATCACGACCTTCGTCTCCACGCCCGGCGATCTCGTCTTCGGCCACGGTGACATGTGGCTGGACCAGACCCGCGTGACCAAGACCCCCGAGGGGTACCGGTTGACCGGCGTCCAGGGCCTGCACAACGCCGGACTGTGTAACCTCTACGACGAGTTCCTCCGGGTCGCGGGGCTCGGGATGTACGTGGATGGCGAGCCGGTCGGCCGGGCGATCATCGACGCCTACAACCGGATGCCGGGCCACACCCGGCGCGTGGAGGAGGACCCGCTGCGCCATGCCATCGCCTCGTTCTGGTTCTACCTGGCCCACGAGACCGCGATGGAGAACCGGCTGAAATTCCTGTCGAATGCGAAGCAAACCCTGCGCCGGGGGTAAGGAGTTGCGAGTTCTTGAGCAACTCCTACGCGCCGTCCGGCGCGCGAGGCCAGCCGCGGTGGGAATCGACGCCCCGACGCTCATCGTCGGGGCGCTCGTTTACACCAACGTCTTTGTCTCCGCCCTGCTGGGTAGCGCGACCAACCGATCCCTCAACACAGCATTGGAGCAAGGCCGGTTCACGCTGCCAAGGTGACCGCCCGCCTGCCCTGGTGGTGCTATCCTTGAGACAGGCAGGAACGAATGAACACCAGAGTGACCAGTGGGCCCGATCCTCGGACGGTGGATGAGATCGTCCGCAGAATCGTGGAAACGGCGGCACCGGAGAGGGTGATCCTCTTCGGTTCCGCTGCGCGCGGTGAGATGGGGCCGGATAGCGACCTTGATTTTCTGGTCGTGAAGGAATGCGACGACGAGCTGGCGGAAGCGCGGAAGATCAGGCGAGGGCTGGAAGGTGTGGCCGTCGGAACTCCCAAGGAGATCATCGTGGTGACTCCGGGATACCTGGCGAAGCACAAGGACACGATCGGCTACATCTACCGTCCGGCGCTGCGTGAGGGAAGGGCGTTGTATGCCCGGTAGCACCGGGGAGGCCGGTACGCCAGCCGATTGGATGACACACGCCAGAAGCAATCTCGCGCGTGCCCGTGCGCCCAAGCCCGAGGAGGTTCTGTGGGAGGATGTCTGCTTCGATGCCGAGCAGGCGGCGGAGAAAGCCATCAAGGCCCTTCTTCTGCACAAGGGGATCGAATTCCCAAAGACTCACAGCATCGCCGAGCTTCTGGCGCTCCTGGGCAGGGGCGGGGTCGCGATTCCGGACGATATCAAGAAGGCGGACGATCTCACGGACTACGCTACAGCTGCCCGGTATCCGGGGTTTCCCCGCGGGATCTCGGAGACCGACTTCAAGGAGGCCCTCAAGCTGGCAGAAGGCGTGGTCGCATGGGTGGAGCGCCAAGTCTCAGCTCCTCCTGCCTGAATCTCCTGGCGAACGCCAAGCAAACCCTCCGGAGGGGGTAGGGCGGACCTAGCGCTTTGGCTTCCGCGCCTTGTGGCGGAGGAAGACGGCGATGTCCGACTTCTCCAGTTCGCCCCGGGCGACGGCAAGCACCATGGCTTCGTAGGCCTTGGTGGCGACAGGCAGGTCCACGCCGTTGACCTGGAGGAAGACCAGCGCGGTGACCGCGGCCACCCGCTTGTTGCCGTCGACGAAGGGGTGGTTGGAGCACAGGCCGTGCAGGTACGCGGCCGCCATCTCAAAGAGGTCGCCGTTGAGGAAGGTCCCCCCGAACGTGGCCGCCGGGGCGGCCAGGGCGGATTCCAGCAGGCCGCGGTCGCGGATGCCGGTGGATCCGCCGTGCTGCCGGATCTGGTCCTCGTGGAACGCGAGGACCTCGTCGAGGTTCAGGAAGACCGGATCCATCGGAATCCGGCTCAGGCGAGACGCTTCAGGAACGCGGCGTGCTTCCGGCTGACGTGCGCATACGCCTGCATCACCGACGTGCGCCGATGGCCGTCCCGGATCGGCCGGATGACCAGCTCGTCGCCCTTGAGGGACAGATCCAGCGGGGTCTTCTCCGTGATCCCCATCAGGTCCATCATCGTCCGGTCGATCACGACCGCGTAGCTGTTGCCGTGCTTCGTCATGGTCTTGGTCATGGGAACCTCCCCTCTGTTAGTACATTGTATCACCACCCCTGCGCCACGCCTGCCGCGAGTTCGGGGCGTTGTGCCACAATACGACGGCCACCATGATGAGCGAAGGGATGCGGCGGGAACTGCTCGAGGTCTGCCGGGAGGGCTTCCCGGAGCGGCGGGATGTCGCGGTGCAGGCGCTCGCGGCCATCCGGGGCGGCTGGGAGAGCGACCTCTGGGCGTTTGACCTCGAGCACGGGCCGCCGGGGGCGCGGGAGCGCGACGGCCTCGTCCTCCGCGTCTTCCCCGGCGACGCGGTGGAGGTCAAGGCTGAAACCGAGTTCGACGCGATGCGGAAGCTCCACCGGGCCGGGTATCCCGTGCCCCGGGTGTTCGTGCTGGGCCGGGAGGGCTCGCGGCTGGGCCGGCCGTTCATCGTCATGGAGCGGATCGAGGGCCGGGCCATGTGGCCGGTGTGGACGGAGGCCCCCGCGGCGGCCCGGCCGTCCCTGCTGGACCTCTTCTGCGGGCTGTTCGTCTGCCTGCACCGCCTGGACTGGCGGGACGTGGCCGGCGATCCGGGCGCCGGCGGCGGCGGGGACCCCCACGCCTTCGTGGACGGCTGGATCCGGGAAGCCCGGAACCGGCTCGCCGGCTCCCCGTACGAAGGCTTCCTGCCGCTCGTGGAATGGGTGGCCCAGCGCCGGGACGGGCTGGCCTGCCCGCGGCCCGCGCCGGTGCACAACGACTTCCACCCGAACAACCTGCTCATCCGGCCGGACGGGTCGGGGGTCGTGATCGACTGGACGGGCTTTCACGTCTCGGACCCGCGGTTCGACCTGGGCTGGACCATGTCCCTGGTCTCCTCCTACGAGGGCCCGGCGGTGCGCGACGCCTTCCTGCGCGGCTACGAGCGGCACGCGGGCGCCCCCGTGGATTCGATCGAGTGCTTCGAGGCCATCGGCTGCGGGCGGCGGCTCTTCGACATCGTCGTCTCGCTGTCGGAGGGCGCGGAGCGGATGGGCATGCGCCCGGAGGCGGTGGCGGCCATGCGTCAGCAGGCCGGTCCCACCGGCCTGGTCTACGACCGGCTCCGGGCGATCACGGGCCTGCGGCTGGCCCCGGTCGAACGCGCCCTCCAGGACCTCGCCGGCGGATAGGCCCCGCATCGCCCGTTGACACGAGGAAGCGGAACGGACTGCCGCCCGCGAGAATCGCATGAATGAAAGAGTGTCCCTCTCCCCTGGTTGAGACCGGATCGGCCGTGATCGGGGTCGAGTTCAAGGCCGGGCGGGGTGTCCGTCCGCCCGACTGCCGGGGCCTCCAGTCGCTCGCGGAAACCGTCGGGAAGTACAAGAAGGTCGAGAAGTACATCGTCTACAACGGCACGGAGCGACAGAACCTCGGGGACGTCAGGGTTGTGCCCTGGCTCCTGTTCCTTTGCCACCTGGCGGGAGACGCGTAGGCTCAACCGCCAGGCAATCCCTGCGCCGGGGGTAAGGCGCCGCGGGGAAGTCATGAAGTCATATCAGTAGTGTCCCAACGTTAAGTGAACAACGACAACTGATTTGGGGCCTCGGCC
>CAKKQC010000010.1 GCA_919901855.1 bacterium
GGACCTATTCCGGCACCGTTGCGGGAGCGGTCACGCTCTCGACGACGGTGGCGGGAACGGACGCCAACTCGGGGGCGACGGTGACGGCCCCGTGCGCGGCGGCCGCGGGAGCGGTCACGACGCCGGGAGCGTTCGCGGTGGCCGGTGCGGCGCCGGTCGCGGTTTCGGAGGGCCAGTGGTTCGCGGTCGCGCTCACGGTGACGAACACGGGCGGGACGGCGGTGACGGCTCTGTCGGCAACCGTGTACGCGGGCCCGGGCGGCGGGCTGGTGAGCGAGGCCGGAGGCCCAGTGCCCATCAACCTCGCTTCGCTGGCGGTCTCCGGGGCGACGACGTTCTACTTCAGCTTCACGGCGACTGGTACGGGGCCGGTCACGTTCACGGTGACGGTGGCGGGGACGACGCTGTGTGGCGGGGTGCCGGTGACGGTGGAGGCCGCCGGGTCGGTCACGGTGCAGGTCCAGGTGCCCGCGCAGTTGACCGCGCAGGCCGTCCAGTACGCGTCCACGATCTGCGCCGGCCAGCCGTACCTCGTCACGCTCACCGTGACGAATGTGGGTGAAGCCGATGCAACAGGGGTTGACGTCCAGTGGCCTTTGAGCCCCTGGGCAGTCAGCGGCGGGGGTGGGGCGGTGTACGCCGCGGGGCCGGAGCCCGCGATGCCGGTGACGGTGGCGGGGAACACTTCGGTGACGTTCACGTGGACCTACTCCGGGTCACTCGCCGGGCTCGTGACCCTGACCACGACGGTGACGGGGACCGATGCGAACTCGGCCCAGGCGCTGGCTACCGCCCCCGTGCCGGCGGGCGCGATCACGATCGCGGCGGCCGGGATCCTGGCGGCGCGCACAACGGTCTCGCCGGGGCAGGTGTCGACGGGGCAGTGGATCACGGTCGCCCTCACGGTCACGAACGTCGGCGGCGCGGATGCGACGGCGGTGACGCCGGCGATCGACATCGGGCCGGGTGCGGTCGCCCTTGAGACGGGCCCGATCCCGGCGGGGCCGGTGACGCTGGTCGCGGGGGCGTCGCAGACGTTCGTGTGGACGTACTCGACGGCGGGGGCCGGGCTCGCGGTCTTCACGGCAACGGCGAACGGCACCACGTGCGGTGGGACCGCGATCCTGGCCGCCTCGATCATCTCCGCCACGGTCCAGGCGCCCGCGCGGCTCGACGCGGTCGTGCACGTGACCGCTCCTGCGGCGTGCACGGGGCAGGCGTTCCTCGTGACGCTGACGGTGACGAATGCGGGAGAGGCGGACGCGACGGGGCTGACGGCGGCGGCGTGGGAGTTGAGCGGCGGCGGGGCGGCGACGGGGGTCGGGCCGAGTCCTTCATTCGGTGCGGCTCTCGCGGGCGCGGCCTCCCGGACGTTCACGTGGACGTTTACCGGGACCGTGGCCGGGCCCGTCACGTTCACGACGACCGTGACGGCGACCGACGCGAACGCGGGGACCGCGCTGACGGCCGGCCCGCTCGCGACGGGGCCGGTGGCCGTGGCGGCGCCGGGGGTGCTGGCGGCGGCGGCGAGCGCGCCTCCGGTCCTCTCGGTGGGGCAGTGGTTCCCGCTGGAACTCACGGTGACCAACACGGGTGGTGCGGATGTCACGGGGGTCACGGCGACCGCGTACGTGAACCCGGGAGCCGGGTTCGTGAGCGGGCTGTCGCCGGCGGACCCGGCGGGGCCGGTGACGCTGGTCGCGGGAGCGTCGCAGACGTTCGTCTTCGGAATGACGGCGACGGGGGCGGGAGTGGTGACGTTCACGGTGTCGGGCGCGGGGGCGACGTGCGGGGGAGGCACGGCGCTGGTCGCGCAGTCGGGTGCCTCCGCCACGGTGCAGACGGCGGCAGCTCTGGTCGCCTCGATGCATCTCGTTCCGGGATCGGTCTGCACCGGGCAGGACGTACTCGTGACGCTGACGGTGACGAATACCGGCCAGGCCACCGCCTGGGGCCTGGATCTCGTGGCGCCGCCGTTGGTGATGACCGGGACGGGGAGCGTGAGCCCCGTCGCGGGGCCGGAGCCGGCCTTCCCCGTGTCGCTCGCGGGGGGGGTGGCGATGACGTTCACCTGGACCTACTCCGGCGCCGTCGCGGGGCCGGTCACGCTCTCGACGACGGTGGCGGGCACCGACACCAACTCGGGCGCGAGCCTCTCGACCGGGGTGGTGGCGGCCGCGGACACGATCACGACGCCGGGCGCATTCGCGGCCGCGATAGCCTCTCCGGCGATGGTGTCGACGGGGCAGTTGTACCGGGTCTGGTTGACGGTGACGAACACGGGCGGGACCGCCGTGACCGGGCTCTCGGCCACGATCTACGCGGGCCCGGGCGGCGGGCTCGTGAGCGGGCCGCAAGGACCGGTGCCCGTGGACCTCGGCTCCCTGGCCGCGGGGGCGGCGACGACGTTCGTCTTCAGCTATACGGCGACGGGGGCGGGGGCGGTCGCGTTCACGGTGACGGTGACGGGGTCGACGCTGTGCGGCGGAGTGGCCGTGCCGGTGCAGGCGGTGGAGACGGTGGCGGTGACGCAGCAGGCCGCGGTGGTGCTCGTGGCGTCCGCGGTCCAGTATGCTTCCGCGATCTGCGCCGGCCAGCCGTACCTGGTGACCGTCACGGTGACCAACACGGGTCAGGCGGACGCCACGGGCGTCGATCTCACTTCACCGTTCGCCGTGAGCGGCAGCGGGGTCACGGCGCCGTCGGCGGGGCCGAACCCGTCGCTGCCGTTCGTGCTGGCCGGCGGCGCCGCCGAGACGTTCACGTGGACGTTCTCGGGCTCGGTCGCGGGCCCGGTCGTGTTGACCGTCACCGTGGCGGGCACGGACGCGAACGGCGGCTGGCCGGTCGTTTCCGGCCCTGCGGTCACGAACTCCGTGGCCCTCCAGGCCGCCGGGATCCTGGCGGCGCGGACCAGCGTGTCACCCGGGCAGGTGTCGATTGGGCAGTGGATCACGGTCGTGCTCACGGTCACGAATACGGGCCAGGCAGACGTCACCGGGGTCGTGCCCGAGGTCGCCGTCGAGCCGGGCGGCGCACTCGTCGGACTCGAGGCGGGGCCGGTGCCCGCGGGTCCGCTCACGCTGACGGCGGGCGCATCGCAGGCCTTCGTCTGGACCTGGTCGGCGAACGGGGCCGGGCTCGCCGGGTTCACGGCGACCGCAACCGGGTCCACCTGCGGCGGCTCGCCGGTGCTGGCGGCTTCGAGCGTGTCGGCCACGATCCAGTCGCCCGCGCTCCTCGCGGCGTCGGTGGCGACCGGGCCCGGGGCGGCGTGCACGGGCGAGCCGATCATCGTCACCCTCACGGTAACCAATACGGGGGGTGCGACGGCGTCCGGGCTGGCGGCGGCGCCGTGGTTCCTCGACGGCACGGGCGCGGTGGCGGGCGGGACCGGGCCGACGCCTGCGCTCGGCGGAGCGCTGGCCGGGGGCGCGTCGATGACCTTCACGTGGACGTACACGGGGTCGGCGGCGGGGCTCGTGACCTTCACCACGACGGTCACCGCCACGGACGCGAACAGCGGGCTCGCGGTCGGAGCCGGACCCGCGGCGTCGGCCCCGCAGTCCTTCGTGACGGCGGGCGCGCTCGTGGCGGCCGCGGCGGCGGGCCCGGTCACGGTCTCGGCGGGGCAGTGGGTGACGGTCGAGCTCACGGTCACGAATGCGGGCGGCGAGGACGTCTCCGGGATCACGGCGACCGTCTACGTGGCCGGCTCCGCGTCCCTCGAGGCGGGCCCCGCGCCGGCCGGCCCCGTCACGCTGGCCGCGGGGGCGGCGCAGACGTTCGTCTGGACCTTCTCCACGGCGGGGTCGGGGGCGCTCGGGTTCACGATGACGGCCAATGGCATCACGCTGTGCGGAGGGACGCCGGTGCCGGTCCTCGGCGCCGCGACAGCCGCGGTCACGGTCCAGGCGCCGGCGGCGCTGGCCGCCCGGCTGGTCACGTTCCCGAGCCCGCGGACCGTGGGGCAGAACTTCCTCGTGACGCTGACGGTGACCAACACGGGAGCCGCGGCTGCGCTCGTCGTGGACCCCGCGGCGTTCGAGCCTTCGGGTACCGGGACGGCCGGGCTCGTGGCGGGCCCCACCCCCTTGCCGCCGGTCACACTCGCGGGGGGCGCCTCCAGGACCTTCACCTGGACCTACACGGGCACGGTGGCCGGGACGGTGGTCTTCACGACTACGGTGACCGCCGTGGACGCGAACAGCGGGCTGGGCGTGGCGTCCGGCCCGGTCGCCTCCGGCGGCGAGCTGATCCTGCCGCCCGCGCAGATCGACGTCGAGCTGCTCGCGCTGCCCGATCCGCGGAATGTGGGCCAGTCGTTCTTCCTGACGCTCACGATCACGAACACGGGCGCGACGCCCGTCACGGGCATCTCGTCCGGCGCGTTCGTGGTCTCCGGCTCGGGTGGCGCAGGCGGCGGCGTGGGGCCGACGCCGGCCCAGCCGCTCGCGTCGCTGGCGGCGGGCGCGTCCGTGACCTACACCTGGACGTACACGGCGCTTTCGGTGGGGGTCGTGGACTTCACGACGACGGTCGTGGGGACGGACGCCGCGTTCAACCCCGTGACCGTCGGGCCCCTGGTCTCGAACCCGGTCGTCATCCAGGCGCCGGCCGGCCTCGCGGGGTCGCTCGTCATGGCCCCGGGCCAGGTCTCGACCGGGCAGTCGTTCCTCGTGATGCTGACGGTTACCAACACCGGTGGCGCCGCCGCGACCGGCGTGACGGCGAACGCGTTCCTGCGCACGGGGGCGGGGAACGCGGTGGCCATGGCCGGGCCCAATCCGTCCCTGCCGGCGACGCTCGCGGGCGGCGATAGCGTCGTCTTCACCTGGACGTACGCCGGGAGCGTGCCCGGGTCGTTCACTTTCACGACCACGGTCACGGGGACCGACGCGAACTCAGGCGCGGCGCTGACGACGGGCCCGCTCGTCTCGGGTCCCGAGGTCGTCCAGGCGCCCGCGGCGCTCGCCGCGTCGGCGGCCGCGTTCCCGTCCCCGGCGGCCAGCGGGGCGGGCTTCCTCGTGACGGTGACGGTCACCAATACGGGCGGAGCGGCGGCGACCGGGCTGACGCCGGCGGCGTTCGCGCCGTCGGGCACCGGGAGTGCGATCCTGGCGGCCGGGCCGCTGCCGGCGGCGCCGGTGGTCCTCGCAGGCGGGTCGTCCGTGACCTTCACATGGACGTACACGGCGGGGGCGACGGGGACGCTGGTACTGACGACGACGGTGACGGCCGCGGATGCCAACACGGGCGCGACGCTTTCCGCTCCTCCGGTCGTCGCCGGGCCGGTCACGATCCAGACTCCCGCGATCCTGGCGGCGTCGCTGGCCGTGTCCCGCGCGACCTGCAACACCGGCCAGGACTTCCTCGTGATGCTGACCGTCACGAACACCGGCGGGGCTGTGGCGGCGGGCGTAACCGTGGCCGGCGCGCCCGTCCGGTCGGGGCCCGGGAACGCGACGGCGGGAGCCACCCCGGCCGGCCTCCCCGTCGTTCTCGGGATCGGCGCGTCGGCGACCTTCACCTGGACGTACACGGGCTCCGCCGCGGGGGCCGTCTGGTACACGATGACCGTGGGCGGAACCGACACGCTCCTGGGCGTACCCGTGGCGGCGCCTCCCGCCGTCTCGGGACCGGTCGTGATCCAGACGCCGGCCGCGCTCGTGGCGCGGACGACCGTGACCACGGCCGCCACCTGCGTCGGCCAGCCCTTCCTGGTCATGGTCACCGTGACGAACACGGGCGGGGCGACGGCGGACCTCGCGGCGGCGCCGCTGCTGGAGACCGGCGGCGCCTCGACGCCCGCCGCCGGGCCGTCGCCGGCCGTGCCGCTCAGTCTGGCCGGGGGAATGACGGTTACCTTCACCTGGACCTACGCGGGGTCCGCCGGCGGCGCCTCGATCTTCACGGTCACGGTGGCGGGCACCGATGCGAACGCGGGCACGGCGGTGTCCGCCGGCCCGGCCGCGGCGGGGCCCGTGAGCGTCACGCCGCCTGGCGCGTTGGTGGCGGCAGTCTCGGCGCCGTCGTCGGTGACGGTGGGCCAGACCATCCAGGTCGTCCTGACGGCCACGAACTCAGGGATCGCGGCGGTGACGGGAGTCGTCCCCGCGGTCGCGATCGGGCCGGGCGGGGCCCAAGTCGTGCCCGCGGGCGGGCCGATCCCGGCCGGCCCGGTGTCCCTGGCGACGGGGGTGGGGCAGTCGTTCACCTGGCTCTACCTCGTGACGGGGGCGGGTCCCGTGGCCTTCAGCGCGACCGCCACGGGGAGCGACCTCTGCGCGGTCCGCGCGGCCGGCGCCACCGCTCCAATGGCCGCCCAGACGCCGGCTTCCCTCGCCGCGTCCCTCGCCATGCTCCCGCCCGCCACGAACGTGGGATCGGCTTTTCTACTCACGTTGACGGTGACGAACACGGGGTCGGCGGCGGTGAGCGGCTTCGCCGTCGAGCCCGTCTCGTTGGGCGGTTCCGGCGCCGTGACGCTCATCGCGGCGCCGGCGGTGCCGGCCTTCCTCGCGGGCGGCGCTTCCGTGACCTTCACGTGGACTTTAGCGGGGGCGTCGCTCGGCCCCGTGGACTTCACGACGACGGTGGCGGGGCTTGACGCGAACTCGGGGTGGGCCGCGGGCGGGGGCCGCGTGACGCTGGCGGCAACCGTGAACGCGAAAGCCGTGCTCGTGGCCGACGCCGCGCTCATGCCGGCCACCGTCTCGGTGGGCCAGACCATCACGGCGACGTTCACGGTGACCAACACGGGCACCAACCCCGCGCTGTTCGTGACACCCGTGGCCGTCAACGCATCCACGGCCGGGCTGGCTCAGTCCGCGCCCCTGCCGGGGGTGACGACGATCGCGGCGGGCGCGACCCGCACCTTCGTCTGGCAGTGGCAGGCCGTGTCGGCCGGGACGGTGGACCTGTCGCTCTCGGTGTCGGGACAGGATTCGGTCAGCGGGGAGATCACGTTCGCCACCCGCCAGCTCACGGGCGCGGTCCAGGTGCCCGGCTCGCTGGCGGCGTCCATCGCGCTCTCGGCCACCGACGTCATGGCCGGCGCGACCGTCTGGGTCTCGACCACGGTCACGAACACGGGCGGGGCGGCGGTGGCAGGCATCGTGCCGGTCCTCTCCATGATCGGCGGGGCGGTTGGTGTGCTCGCCGCGCCCCCGCCGGGGGCGATCACGCTCGCGGGCGGAACGTCCGTCACGTGGACGTGGACGCTGACGGCCGCGGTGCCCGGGGTCGAGACGTTCACGGGGGCGGCCACGGGGACCGACGTCAACACCGGCGCGGCCGTCGGGACGGTCACGTCGACGCGGGGCCTGCGCATCGAGGGCACAGGGCTCTCGGTGGTGTCGTTCTCGGTGTCCGCCGGGCTCGCGGGGCTCGACGACCTCATCCAGGTGCGGATGACGCTTTCTAACACGGGGACCGTTTCGGATCCCGCCGTGGCGCCCTCTACGCTCGCCGTGACCGGGGATGGCCGGGTGGCGCTGGTGTCGGGCCCCTCGCCGTCGACCACGACGCTCGGGGTCGGGCGGAGCGTTACCGTGATCTGGGTCTACCGGGCGGTCGGGGGTGGGACCGTGGCCTTCACGGGATCGGCGTCGAGCGCGAACGGGGCGTCGACCGGGCCGGCGACTTCGGGGGCCGTCGTCATCCGCGAGGCCGGCGGCAGTCTCGCCGACGCCATCGTCTATCCCAACCCGTTCCGCCCGGCCGAGGCGGTGGGGGGGACGGTGAAGTTCCGCCGGATGCCGCCGAAGACGACGGTCATCCTCTACACGGTGGCGGGCGAGCGGGTCGGCAAGATGGAGGCCGACGCCAACGGGCTCGCGGAATGGAACGGGCGCAACCAGTGGGGAACCGCGGTGACGCCGGCCGTCTACTTCTACGTTCTCCAGGCGCCGGACGGTTCCCGCAGGATCGGGAAACTGCAGGTCACGCCCTAGGCCGCGTGACTCTTGGAGCGGTGCCGGTGGCACCGCGACCGCGCAGTCCCCAGGCTGTGCCTGGGGCGGAGCGGCAGTGCCTGAGGCCTTGCTAACATATGCCCATGAGACCCGCCGCCCGCCCGAGCCTGATTCTCCTGCTGTGCACCGCTTCCCTCACCGCTTCCGCCGCCGAGGCGCCTACCGGCCTCACGGGCTGGAGATCGGCCCGCGGGATAACGCTCTCCTGGTCGCAGTCGCCGGCGGGCGGGTTCACGATCTGGCGGGGGACCGTGTCCGGCTCCCTGCGGACGCTCGCGTCCCTGCCGCCCGGCCAGGGCGGGTTCTGGGACACGTCCGCCGCGCGGCTGCAGGGGTACGTCTACGCGCTCGGCGATTCCCGGTCGCACGGCCCCGAGCTCGTCCTGGCGGGGGCGCCGCCGCCGGTCCGGATCATGGCCGGGCAGGTCACGACGTGCAGTGGGCTGAGGCGGGACGCCGTGTACCCCGCGGACACGCAGGCGTTCTTCACTCCTTCCCGGGACGCGTTCGTCGAGTACTTCGGGTATTTCCTCATGCGGCCGTTCGATCCGACCGTGCGGGAAGCCCGGATCGTGTGGCGCGACCCGAAGGGAGGGGTGTTCGCCGAGTACTCGCACCCGATCACGCCCCGGCGCGTCGAGCTCCCGGAGGGGCCCGTCGGCCAGATCGTGCTGCCCCTGTCCATCGGTCTGCGGCAGGTCGTCGCGCAGAACGGGCAGACCCGGGTGCCCACCGAACCCGGGACCTACACGGTAGAGGCGTTCGTGGACGACGTGCCCGTGTCGCTCACGGTGTGGTACCTGCGGGAGGAGGCGTCGAAGAAGGCGGCCCCTCCAACAGGTGCTTCTGCACCTGGGGGCGCCCTGGAGCCGTCGCTTCCCGGCACCATGCCGCGCACCCCTCTGCCGGGCACCGCCCTCCCGTGAGCCCGCCCCGCGCGGGGTGGACATCCGCCCCGCCTGACGGCATCCCGACCGCCGAGACCGCCCTGCGGTCCCTCTCCGCGAAGACCATCCGGCCCGTCTACTTCCTCGTGGGCGACCAACCGTGGATTCAGGCCCGCCTGGCGGCGAGGATCCGGGAGCTCACGGTGCCGGAAGACTGGCGGTCCATGAACGCGGAGACGGTCTGGGCCGACGAGGTGCCCGAGGGACGCGTCGCGGACGCCGCGTCGACCCCGCCGTTCGGGAGTCCGCGGCGGTTCGTGCTGTGTCGGGGGGTCGAGGCCTACCGGGGGGGCGCGCCTTCCGGTACCGGTTCCTCCGCCGCGGACGATGCCGACGAGGAGGCGCCGGCGGCCGCGCCGCGCAAGCGCCGGTCGAAGGCGAGCAAGTCCGAGGCGACCCCCCTGGTCGACTACGTGTCCCGGCCGTCTCCGGACACGGTCCTCGTCCTGACCTCGGAGAAGCGCGACCTCAAGTGGTGGGCCGGCGACGCCCTCTTCGAGGCCGCGGAGGCGGCGGGGGCCGTGGTCGCGTGCCTGCCGCCGGCGGACCTGCGGGGCTGGCTGGCGGAGCAGGCGGCGGGGCTGGGGGCGAAGCTCGAGCCCGCCGCCGCGGAGGAACTCGTGGAGAGGGCCGGGGCGGACCCGCTTCTCCTGCTACGGGAGCTCGAGAAGTTGTCCGCCTACGTGGGCGGGCCGGGAATCGCGTCGCCACACGGGGTTTCGGCTTCTGCCGAAACCCCGAGAGCTGCTCTTGCAGCTCCAATCACCGTCGAGCACGTGCAGGCGCTGACGGGCGAGACGGCTCCGCCGTCGGTGTTCGCGTACCTCGACGCGCTCTTCGTCGAACGCCAGCCCGCCCGGGCGCTGAGCCTGCTGGCCCGCCTGCTGGAGGAATCGCACCCGCTCGCGCTGCACGCCATGCTGCTCGGCCAGCTGCGCAAGCTCGTGGCCCTCAAGGGGGCGCTGGCCGCCGGGCTCACGGACTGGCAGATCGTGGGCAAGATCCGCCTGCCGTTCGCGCTCGTGGGGTCGCTCAAGATGATGGTGGGGCGCACGAGGCCCGAGCGGTTCGCGGCGCTCCTGCGGGCGCTGGCCCAGGCCGAGCGGGAGTTAAAGCGCGGCCGCGAGGGCCGCGCGGTCCTCGAGGACCTGACGATCGAATGCTGCCGGTGACGACGGGGCTCCGCCTCCTGGCGGTGGCCGTCCTCGCCTACACGGCCCTCATGGTCGTCGTCGCCGTCTTTCAGCGCCGCCTCCTCTACATCCCCTCGCGCGGCTACCCCGTCACGCCCGCCGCGATCCGCCTGCCATTCGAGGCGTCCCTCCTCACCGCGTCGGATGGCGTGCGGCTTGCTGCCTGGTGGATTCCGGGGATGCGGAAGGACGCTCCCGTCATCCTGTACTTCCACGGGAACGCGGCGACCCTCTCGAGCCTCGTCGAGCTCGCCGGCGCTTTCCGGTCGGCGGGGTTCGCGTTCGCGGCCGTGGACTACCGGGGGTACGGGGAGAGCGGCGGATCCCCGACGGAGGCCGGGCTCTACCGCGACGCCGAGGCGGCGTGGAGCTGGGTCACGGGCCGGGGTGCGGCCCCTGGCGCGGCCCCGGGCCGAGTCCTCGTCTGGGGGCAGTCGCTCGGCGCGGGCCCGGCGTCGTGGCTGGCGTCGCGGGTGCCGTGCGCCGGGATCGTGCTCGAGGGCGCCTTCCCGTCGGTGTACGCCTCGGCGCGCCTGCACTACCCGGCGATGTGGCTCCCGCCGTTCGCGATTCTCGACCGGTATCCGGTCACGGCGCACGTGGCGAAGGTCGCGTGTCCCGTCCTCGTGCTGCACGGGGAACTGGACCGGATCGCGCCGCCCGCGTTCGGCGGCGCGGTCTTCGAAGCGGCGCGGGAGCCGAAGCGGCTCGTGATCATACCCGGCGCCGACCACAACTCGATCACGCCGGACCTTCCGGTCGTGCGCGCCGCGCTCGACGGGTTCCGAATGGTCTGCCTGAAGGACTGAGCGGGCGAGGCCGGCGCCGGGCCGGAGCCCGGAAGCCGGCCGCCAGGAGGGCGACCGAGGCGAGCAGGCCCAGGCAGAGACCGGCTCGGGCCTGCCAGGGATCGTATCGGATCCGCACGGCATGGTCGCCCGGGGGGAGCGAGACGCCGAGCAGCGCGCCGCGCACGATCGCGAGCCGGGCGGTCGCGGGCGCCTCCATCCGCCAGCCGCGCAGGGCGCTCTCCGCGACGACGGCCGTGCAGGGCCGGGTGGTGCGCACCCGGAAGCTCCACCGTCCCGGCTCGAAGCGCTCCGGCGGATCGAGAATGCCGGCTCCGGCCGGTTCGAGCCACACCGGGCCGCGGCTTCCCGCGAGGGCGTAGATGGCGACGTGGCCGCGGAACACCGGTTGGTCGGGGGCGCGCGCGATGGGACCACGCGCGATCAGGTGCCGGACGCCGAGGTCGGCGAAGACGGCGGCGGCGGCGGGGGTCCACGGCGAGGGCGAGGTCTTCGCCGCCGCGAGGCGGCTGGCCGTGCCGGCGGGCACGATCGGGTTGTCGGCGTCGGCGTCCCGGAGGCCGGCGACCGCGGTGAGGTTCGACCGCAGCGATGCCCGGAGGAGGCGCGCGGCCTCGTCCGCGCCGGCCGCGGGCTCGTCGCTCTCCTGGAGCCGGGGGGCGACGAAGACGCGGTGCCAGCCGGCGCCGGCGGGGCCCGCCAGGAACCGCTCGGTCGTGCCCGGGGTCATCGCGGCTCCGGCGCGGGCCGTGAGCTGGATCCGGTTTCGCACGAGGGCGAGATCGACCCAAGTGAGGGCCGCGAGGGAAACCAGGATCGCGGGCGCGTGGCGGAGCCGCGAGCGGGCGGCGAGGGCGTCGGCTCCGGTGGCGGCGAGCCATGCCAGGCCGAACCCGCCCAGACTCATCCACATGGCGGGGTGCCGCAGGCGATCGAGCGGGGGCAGACGGAGCAGAAGTTCTCCCAGCCCCGGCACGGACGGTCCCACCGCCAGGACGAGGCCAGCCGCCAGAATGGCGGCGGCTGCTCTCACGGATGGATCGCGCCGGAGGGCGACCAGGGCTCCGGCCGCGAGGAGGGCGGGGATGACGCCCAGGTAATGGAGGGAGGGCCACAGCCCGACGGCGGCGGCGCCGGGCCCGGCAGGGATGACGGCGGCAGGCCAGACCAGCCCGAGTAGGCCGGCAGGGCGCATCGCGTCCAGCCCGGCGGCGCCGGGCGTCAGCGGGGCGGCGCGGATGGACTCGCCGAGATAGCCCGCGAAGGGGAGCAGGACGCCGGCCGCGAGCGCGAGCCCCAGGGCGCCCGCCGCCGTCGCGCCTCCCAGTCGGGCGACACTCCGACCGCCAGGCACGGCGAGGAGGATCGCGGCCAGCGCGCATCCGTAGACCGCGTAGGGGGGGGAACCCGCGAGAAAGAGCCAGCCGAGCGCGATGGCGAGTCCGGCGGTCTCACGGGCGCAGGGCCGGTCCGTCACGCGGGCCGCGGCGGCGGCAACCCATGGAAGCCACGCGTACCCGCACAGCGCCGGCGGCACGGCCAGCAGGAACGACGGGTGCGCTCCGAGCCCGAATCCGACGGCCCCGACCGCGGCGGCCGCGGGGGTGAGGCCCCGTCCACGCAGGAAAACGGCCATGCCGGTCGTGGCCAGGATGGCGTGGAGCGCGAGGAACCAGCCGAACGCTTCGGGGAACGGAAGGAACCGGAAGAGAAGCGCGGGCGGGTACAGGACGTGTGCCTGCGGGTCGGCGAGGAGCGGCAGGCCGCATGCGAGGTACGGGTTCCACAGCGGGATCCGTCCCGGCGCGTCGGCGAGCACGCGCGAGAGCGAGACCTGAGCGGGGTAGTACTGGTGGAACGCGTCGACGAGGAAGACGATCCTGCGGCCGGTAAGAAGCGGCAGGAACGGGACGCTCGCGGCGGCCAGCAGGCCCGCGAGCAGTCCTATTTCTTGCTGGCGGGGAACTTCCGGTTGACGAACTCGGCCAGCCTCGACTTGTGCCGCGCGGCCGTCCGCCAGTGCACGAGATCCTTGTGCGCGCCGCGGTCCAGCAGGCCGCTTGCCGTCTTCAGGGCCGCCAGCGCGGCATCCCGGGTGGCGGCCGCCTGCACGGCATGGATGGCGGTCGACAGCCGCGTGTCCCGGGCCTGATTGCGGCCGGTCCGGCGGGCCGTGCGGCGGATATCCTTGATCGATGACTTCAGGTTCGCCATGGGTCTCTAAGGTAGCAATGGAGCGCGGCGCCTGTCAAACCGCGCGGGGGGGGTGCGGAGGCCTCCCGGCAGGACCGGGGCTCCCGGAAAACGAACGGGGGATCCCTTTCGGGATCCCCCATTCACATTGCCTTCAGAGCCGGTTCAGTTCGTGCTCAGTACCCGTAAGTCGAGTACGCAACCGACTTCGAGTCGGTCGCCGAGCTGTTCACGAACACGTGCCCGTTGAGAGAGTTGTACCGCCACCCCGTGCTGACCGCCGTGATGGCCTCGTCGGTCGAGTGGAGGACGGACGTTCCGGACGGAGTCTCTTGGATCCCGCTCCCGATTCCCGAATGCGTGGCCTTGACCGGGGGCACGTTCTCCAGATACTTGGAGAAGGAATACCCCACCGAGCAATAGAGCCACGTGGGATACACGCCCTCGTTGTCCCCGTAATAGATGGACACCGCGGAAGTCATCGAGTTCAGGTTGCCCTTCGTCGCCGCCTCGCGAGACTTCTCGACGAGGGACGCGAACTTCGGCAGGGCCAGGGCGGCCAGAATGCCGATAATGGCCACGACGATCATGAGCTCGATCAGCGTGAACCCGTGTTCCTTGCGGCCCTTTCTCATCTTTGTCATATATCTCACCTCCAGTAGCAATCCAGTTGATGCAGTCTACCACAAGTAGATGCAAGAACCGTGTCAGAGGGGAATTCGGCTGCAGGCCAGCGTATTCGCAATGCCTGGGCCTGTTGGGATGTCAGGAAACCATGCTAGCGTCCGGAATCCGGACTGGTGCTATCCGGGGTAGAATAGGCCGTGCTCACCTGGCTCCGGAGCCGCAAGGGTTATGTCGTCTCGCTCCAGTGGCTACTCACAGTCGTGGTCGCGATCTGGGGCGCCACAACGGGGGCGTGGCGGGAGTCACCGACCGTATTCTGGGCGCTCGTGGCCCTCTCGGCCATCGGGAACATTGCCCTCACCCGGCTGCCCCTGCCGTCGTTCTACCGGCCCGTCAACTGGATGTACATCTTCGTGGGGGACACGGTCTTCGTTGGGGCCGCCCTCTACTGCATGCGGGGTTTCGACACCGGGCTGTACCTGCCGTATTTCCTCATCATCCTGACGGCGGCTCTCACCCGCAGCATGGCCCGGGGGATGCTCGTTGCGGCCTTCGTCAGCGGGCTCTACGTGTTCCTGGTCTGGCGCGAGGGCGATGCCGCGGGCCTCCTCGATCCCGGATTGCTGATCCGCCTCCCCTTCTTCTTCATCATCGCGATCTTCACCGGCTACCTCGCCCAGAGCGCGCGTCTGCAGCAGGAGGCGCTCGAGGCCTCGCAGTCGCTGGCCGCGCGGGTCCACGAACTGCAGCAGCTCGCGGCCGGGATCGCGCACGAGGTGCGCAACCCGCTCACCGCGATCAACAATGACCTGCAGGCGATGCAGGCCCGGCTGCCGGCCGACGGCACGGAACGGGCCCTGGTCCGGGACGCGCTGGACCAGGTGAGCCGCGTCACCCGGATCGTGCAGGAGACGCTGGACCTGGCCCGCCCCGCGGTCGTGAGCGCCGGCTGGCTGGATGCGAACGTCCTGCTCGAGCGGGCGATGGCCGACGCCCTGCGACTGCCCGGGGCGTCCGGGATCGAGGTGCGGCGCCGGCTCGTCCCGCGGCCGCTCCAGTTCTGGGGCGACGCGCGCCTGCTCGAGCTGGCGCTCGCGAATATCATCCGGAACGCGGTGGAGGCGATGCCCGGGGGCGGCCTGCTCGAGGTGGAGACGGCTCCGGACCTCTGGGGCGGACGGGAGGTCGTGGCGTTGCGGATCGCGGACAACGGCCCGGGCATTCCGCCGCACCAGCTAGCCAGACTCTACCAGCCCTTCTACACGACGAAGGCCCACGGCACGGGGCTGGGCCTGTCCCTCGCGCGCAAGTACGTGAGCGCGCACGGCGGCGAGCTTCGCGTGACGAGCCCGTCGGGGCGCGGTCCGGACGGGCAGGCCCGGGGCACGACGATCCGGATCGTGCTCCCGGTGGAGGGCGCCACCGCGGCGGCGGCGGCGCTGGCGGCGGCCGCGGACGCGGGGAAGGGCCGTGGCTAAGCACCTGCTCGTCATCGACGACGATCCCGCCGTCCGGCGGTCGCTCGCGGCCGCGCTCGAAGGAGACGGGCTCCGCGTCACGCTCGCGGCCACGGCGGCGGAGGGGCAGGCCCTCTACCTCCGGGAGACGCCGGACGTCGTGGTCCTCGACCTCTTCCTGCCGGACCGGCACGGTCTCGAGGTTCTCAAGACCCTGCGGGCGGGGGATCCCGAGGCGGCCGTGATCGTGGTGACGGCGTCCGACGACGTCCGGGACGGCGTCGAGGCGATGAAGCTCGGGGCGCTCGAGTACCTCGTTAAGCCCTACGACCTCGACGCGCTCCGGGTGTTGATCGGACGCACCGTGAGCCGCCAGCGCGAGGTGCAGGAACTCGGAGCGCATCGCCGCCAGCAGAGCCAGCGGTACACTTTCGAGGCGCTGGCCAGCGAGAACCCGGCGTGCGCGGCCATGGTGGCCACCGCCCGCAAGCTCGCGACCTCGCCGACCGTGACCCTCCTGCTCGAGGGCGAGACCGGGGTGGGGAAGGAGTTCATGGCGCGGGCCGTGCACCACGCGAGTCCCCGCGCCGCCGGGCCCTTCACCGCGATATCGTGCGCCGCGATCCCCGAGACCCTGCTCGAGAGCGAGCTTTTCGGCCACGAGGCCGGAGCGTTCACGGATGCCCGGTCGCGCAAGCGGGGCCTTTTCGAGCTCGCGGAAGGGGGCACCCTGCTCCTGGACGAGGTGGCCGAGATGGTGCCGGCCACGCAGGCCAAGTTCCTGCGCGTGATCGAGGCCAGGTCCTTCCGGCGGGTCGGGGGGACCGAGGACCTGACCGTGGATACGCGCATCATCGCGGCGACGAACGCCGTGCTCGAGCGGGCCGTCGAGGCCAAGCGGTTCCGCGAGGATCTCTACTACCGGCTCAAGGTCGGGCACCTCGTGATCCCGCCGCTCCGGGACCGGCCGGAGGACCTCCTGCCCCTTGCCGGCCGCCTGCTCGCGGACATCTGCCGGGAACTGCGCCGGCCGGTGCCCGCGTTGTCGCCGGCGGTGCAGGAGGCGTTCCGGGCCTACCATTGGCCCGGCAACGTGCGCGAACTGCGGAACGTACTGGAGCGGGCCGTCATCCTCCACGAGGGTACGGGGTCGATCGAGCCCGCGCACCTGCCCCCGCTGTCCGGGCCCGCCACCGCGGGTTCGGCCACGCTCACGGACATCGAGCGCGAGCACATCTTGCGCGTGCTGGAGCATCACGGAGGCAACCAGACGAAGGCAGCGAAAGCGCTCGGGATTTCGCGCAACACGCTTTGGGAGAAGCTCAAGCAGTACCGGTCGGGGGGAAATCGATGACGGCGCCTCACGCGCGCGTCGCGGACGACGGACACGCGAACCGGCCGGTTCGCGCGGGCGAGCGCCGGGCCTTCGTGCGATCCGCGTCAGTGCTCGGGAGCTGGACCCTCGTTTCCCGGGTCCTCGGGTACGTCAGGGATTCGCTGAACGCCGCGCTCTTCGGGGCCGGGGCGGTCGCGGACGCCTACTTCGTCGCGTTCCGCATCCCGAACCTGCTCCGGGACCTCGTGGGGGAGGGCGCGTTCTCGGCGGCGGTCGTGCCGACGGTCGTCTCGACGCTCCAGAAGGGGGGGCCGAGGGAGGTGCATCGCCTGCTGGCCGCCCTTCTGACCGTCGTCGCGCTGGGCGGCGCGGTCGTGGCCGCGGTCGGGGTCCTCATCGCCCCGTGGCTCGTTTCCCTGCTGGCGCCCGGGTTCGCGGCGTCGCCGGCGAAGTTCGCCCTCACGGTCACGCTCACGCGCTGGCTTTTCCCGTTCATCGCGTTCATGAGCCTGGCGGCTTCGGTGATGGGCTACCTGAACGCGCGGGAGCGGTTCGGCCCGGGCGCCTTCGCCCCGGTGGCCCTCAACCTGTGCATAATCGCGGGCGGGGTTCTGCTCTGTCCGCTCTTCGGGACGGGACCGGAGACCCGGATCTACGGCTGGACGCTCGGCGTGCTCCTGGGCGGACTGGCGCAGTGGCTGGTGCAGTTGCCGGCCGCCCGCTCGCTCGGGTTCCGGTACGAATGGCGGCTCTGGCACCCGGGCCTCCGCGCGATCGGGGTGCTCATGGTGCCGGCGCTCGTCGGGTTCTCGGTCAGCCAGATCTACCTGCTGGTGAACACGATCCTGGCCTCGCTCCTCGCCGAAGGGAGCGTCGCCTACCTCTACTACGGCAACCGGCTTATGCAGTTGCCGCTGGGGGTCATGGGGGTCGCGCTCTCGACGGCGGCGTACCCCGTGGTCGCGCGTGCGCTCGCGAAGGGGCGTCCAGGGGACGCAGCCGTCCCCCTGAACCACGCGCTTGCGCTGACCGCGTTCTCGGTCCTGCCGGCGTCCGCGGGCCTGATCGCGCTCTCGCCCTGGATCAACCGCCTCCTCTTCCGGTACGGCCGGTTTGGCGCCGAGGACGCGGCCGTGACGGCGGCGGTGGCGTCCGCATACGCGATCGGGATCGTCGGTCACGCGTGCGGCCGGGTCCTGACCCCGCCGTTCTACGCGGCGGGCCGGCCGTCCGTGCCGGTCGCCGTCGCCGTCGCCGGCGTCACCTGCAACATCCTGCTTTCGGTCGTGCTCATGTTCCCGCTCGGCGCGGCCGGCCTGCCGCTCTCGACGAGCGTGGTCGCCATCGTGACGGCGGTCTGGCTGGGCTGGCGCTTGCGCGGGATCGTGCCCGGACTGGGGGGGCTGCGGCTGGCCGGCGCCTTCGCGGGGTCGCTCGCCGCTTCGGCCGCCATGGGGCTGGCCGTCTGGGCGGGGGCCCGCTGGGGCGACCAGGCGCTCGCCGCGGCGGGATGGGGGATGCGCGCGCGCGACGCGGCCGTGACCGTCGGGGGGATCGCGATGGGGCTGTCGGTCTACGCCGCGTTTACGTGGACGCTGGGTCTCCGCGAGTTCGAGGATGCGCGCGACGGGCTTGCGCATCTGACGACGCGGGCGCGGCGGACGACGCGCCCGTGACGGCCTTCCGCCTGCCCGCGGGAACGGGTACGCCGTTCCAGCGCCGGGTCTGGACGCTCGCTCTCACGATCCCGCGCGGCCGCGTCCGGACCTACGGGTGGATGGCGGCGCGGCTGCACTCGTCGCCGCGCGCGGTCGGCCAGGCGCTCAAGGCGAATCCGTTCGCGCCCCGGGTGCCGTGCCACCGGATCGTTGCGGCGGACGGGATCGGCGGCTACGGGGGCCGCTGGAACTCGGAGAAGAAGCGGCGCCTGCTCGCGCGCGAGGGCGTGGTGGTCCCGCGCCCGTGAGGGCGCTCGTCCAGCGGGGCCTTGACTGGTACCCGGGTTTCTGGTCTCATTGTCCTGTCTTCAATATTGTTTGACCCGCAAGACAAAGACGAGGAGGAGGACCGACATGGCGTATGTGGTTGGGGAGAAGTGCCTGGGTGAGCAGTACGCACAGTGCGTTTCCGCGTGCCCGGTCGAGTGCATGTATCCGGGCGAGCACAACGGCGAGAAGTTCCTCGTGATCGACCCCGAGCTGTGCATCAACTGCGGGGCGTGCCAGCCGCAGTGCCCGATCCTGGCGATCTTCGACAGCGAGGACAGCGCCGGGCCGCAGTGGACGGCGGTCAACAAGGACCTCGCACCGAAGTTCAAGGCCAACGCCAAGGTGGAGCCGCGCGCGGCGAACGATCCGCCGAAGAAGCCGGGGCACAAGCTCGGCGGCTGACGCCCAATAGGCGGTTCCTGCAAGACGGGCGGGCTCGCCGGTAGCGGAGAGCCCGCCCGGTGCGTTTCCGGGGCCCTGCCTGCGGGTCCCTTGACCGGCTGGGACCCGCGTGCGGAGAATGATCCTGGCGGGCAATAGCCCCGGGAGGGCCGATCTGCCGAACGTGTGGGACAACCTCTGGGCCGCGATCGCGGGAAGGCCGGGCGCTTCCCCGGCGGCGAACGATGCATGGTCGCACGAAGTCTTCCGGCACCATCCCCTGCCCATGTGGATTACGGACGTGGAGACGGGGGAGTTCGTCGAGGTGAACGCGTCGGCCCTCCGCCACTACGGTTACACTCGGGCCGAGTTCCTGCGGTTGACCCTCAACGATCTGCGCCTCCCCGAGGACATCCCGCGCGTCAAGGCGTATCTCGAGAGCCTGGGTCCCCTGACCGGCCCGGTGGACGTCGGAGTCTGGCGGCATCTTCGCAAGACCGGGGAGTCCGTCGAGATGCACGTCACGCTGATGCCGGTCGAGTTCGCGGGGCGTCCTTCCCGCGCGGTCATGGCCTCCGATGTGACGCCCCAGCGGGTAGCCCAGGACGCTCTCGCCGAGATCCGCCAGCAGTTCGGATCGCTCCTGGATATCGTGCCAAATCCGATCACGATGACCGACCTCGAGGGCCGCGTGGTCCTCGTCAACCAGAAGGCCAAGGAGCGCTGGGGTGTCACGGATGAGAAGCAGTTGCTTGGTCTCAACGCCTTCGACTTCATCGCGCCCGAGGACCGGGAGCGGGCGAAGGAGAACATGGCGGCCACCATGCGCGACGGGGCCATTCGCGAGGTCGAATACACGATCCTGCGGCGGGACGGCTCGTCGTACCCGGGCGAGCTCTCGGCCTCCCTCGTCCGCGACGCGCAGGGAAACCCGAAGTGGTTCCTCGGCGTCATCCGCGACCTCTCGGAGCGCAAGATGGCCGAAGCCCAGCTCAAGCACTACGCTCTCCACGACGCGCTCACGACCCTGCCGAACCCCGAGCTCTTCCGTGAGCATGTGGCCCGGTCCGTGGACCGCGCGGTCCGGCAGGACGGGTGGCAGTACGCCGTGCTCCTGCTCGACCTCGACCGGTTCAAGACCGCGAACGAGAGTCTGGGCCACCACGCCGGCGACCAGCTCCTCATGGGCGTGACCGGCCGGCTCAAGGACTGCGTTCGGCCGGGCGACATCCTCGCCCGGTACGGCGGCGACGAGTTCGCCGTCCTGCTCAACGCCCTCAAGGACCGGCACGACGCGATCGCGGTCGCGGACCGGATCCAGCAGGCGCTCAAGGAGCCGTTCCGAATCCAGGGGCAGGAAGTGCACATCTCGGCCTCGGTGGGCATCGCCCACGGCCAGCCCGTTCACGCCAAGGCCGAGGACGTGCTCCGCGACGCCGCGGCGGCGCTGACGCGGGCGAAGGGTATGGGGAAGGCCCGGTTCGTCGTGTTCGCGGACGGGATGCAGTATCCCGCGATCAAGCTCGTCCAGCTCGAGAACGAGCTGCGGCACGCCGTGGACCGGCTCGAATTCGAGGTCCACTACCAGCCGCTGGTGTCCCTGAAGGACGGCGGGATCACGGCGCTCGAGGCCCTCGTGCGCTGGCGCCATCCGACGCGGGACCTGGTCCTGCCGGCCGAGTTCATCCCGATGGCCGAGGACACGGGGCTGATCGAGCCGATCGGGGAATGGGTGCTGCGGACCGCGTGCGCGCACCGGCGCGAGTGGCGGGCCCCCGGCGGCCGGCCCCTGCGCGTGAGCGTGAACGTGTCGGCCCGCCAATTCCAGCGCCAGAACCTGCCCGAGCTCCTGCGCCAGGTGCTCAAGGACGAGGCCGTGCCGGCCTCCGCCCTGGCGCTCGAGATCACGGAGTCCGTGGCGATGGAAAACCTCGCCTACAGCGTGTCGGTGCTGACCGAGCTGGCGCGGATGGGCATCGAGGTCATGATCGACGACTTCGGGATCGGCTACTCCTCCCTGAACTACCTCAAGCGGTTCCCGATTCGGACGATCAAGGTGGACCGGTCGTTCATCCACGACGTCGCCACGAGCCCGGACGACGCCGCGATCACGCGTGCGATCGTGGCCATGGCGCACAGCCTGAATCTCGTCGTCGTGGCGGAGGGGGTGGAGACGGCGACCCAGCTCGCCCTCGTCCGCAAGTTCCGGTGCGACCAGGCGCAGGGCTTTCTCCTCAGCCGGCCGGTCCCGGCATCGACCGTGGCCGCCCTGCTCGCGAAGAAGCACCCCTTCGAATCGTTCCGCGCCGGGCGCGGGACGAGCGGCGGGCCGAAGAAGAAGGGTTGACCCGGCGCTACCTTCGCAAGTCGAGGACGACGGCCAGCGGCACGCCCATCCGCGATACCGTGATGACTTCCTTCCCTCCCCGGGGAGGCACGCATTCGCCCCAGGCAGCGGTCATGCCCAGGTAGAAATCGGCCCGCGCACCCCCGGTGGCGCGCACGAACCGGGGCCCCAGGGCCTCCGAGGCGGGCGCCCAGTCGCCGCACAACCGTACCCGCCATGTCCCGGTCCGCGGCTCCGCGGCCACGCGCGATGACAACCCGGCCGCCGCTTCCGTAATCGCGGTGCCCCAGTACTCGGTGTCGAACCGCCCCGCGGCGCCCCGGAGCCCCCCGGCGAAGGCGTTGAACGACGCGTACTCGTACGGAAACAGCCGGGCGGTTAGAACGACCTGGCGGGCCGCGGCCACGACGAGAACAGCCGCGAGGACGGCGCTGCTCCGGTGGGACAGGTGCGCCAGCAGGCGCTCCAGCGCGACCGCGGCGAGACAGGCGAGCGCGGGGAGGATGAAGAGCGTGTGGCGAATGCCGTTGTACATGGGCGTCCGGCGGGCGACGGCGTAGAGCAGCGGGAAGGCCGCACAGAGGCACACCGTCGCGACGGCGAGCACGGCGGGGTCGCGCCGCCATTCCCGGCGCCGCCGGCCCAGGCGCCGGAGCCGCGCCACCGCGAGCCCCGCCCCGGCCGCGAGCAGCAGGAGCAGGGGCTCGGGGAGGGTGAGGCCCAGCAGCACGGGTAGGTACGACCGCGGCAGCCGGGTCGCGACCTCGAGCCGGCCGTCGAAGAGGACGGGGAACGGGGTCGGGAACCGGTCGAAGACCCGCAGGGCGTCGAAGAGCCCGGTGACCGGGTGCGCGAGCGCGTATGGCCACGCCGCGAGCATGACGAGCCAGGCAATGCACGTCGTCAGCAGAAGGGTCCGCGCATACGGCCACACCCCCGGACGCCCCGGCGCGATCGCGGCGTGGGTGGCCAGCAAGGCGGCCAGACAGGCGAGGTAGATGACGCCTCCCGCCCGGACGCCGAGCGCGGCGCCGATGGCCACACCCGTCAAGGCCGCGAGGCCGGGCGGCGGGGCGCCGCCCGCCCGCGCCATCCGGACCAGCCCCGAAAGCGCCCACGCGCCGGCCGCCGCGAAGGGGATGTCCTTGGAGTTGATGAACATCTGGCCCCACCAGCCCGGGATGAGCGCGAGCAGGAGGGCCGCCACGAAGGCCGCGCGGGGTCCCCCGAGCGCGAGGGCGGCGTGCCAGCATCCCGCGATCCCGGCCAGTCCGGCGACGGCGCCCGCCAGCGACCGGGTTGCGTGGACGCCGAGGGCAGAGCGCGACGCCAGCCACGAGACCGGGGTCTCGAAGAGGCCGCCGTAGTAGCGCCAGTCCCAACTGAAGTTGCAGCGGACGTCACGTCCTCCCGTGGCGTAAAACCGTCCGAGGAGCGTTCCGTAGGCCTGCTGGGTCGGCTCGTCCGCCGCTACGCCGTAAGAGCGGAACGTGGCCAGCGCGACGCCCGCCAGGACGGCGAACAGGACGAGCGTGGCGAGGTGCCAGCGGGCGCCGGACCCGGGGGGAGCCATGGACCGTATCATAGAAGGAATGCACGCACTCTTCGTGGTCTGGGCAGTCGTGATCCTCGTCCAGCTCGCCCGGCCGCTCTCGGGCGCGTGGGCCGGGGCCATGGTCCAGCTCGGGACGGGCTGGGCCGCGCCGTCGG
Organism: bacterium; assembly: GCA_919901855.1. Taxonomy (GTDB): domain Bacteria; phylum Oederibacteriota; class CAKKQC01; order CAKKQC01; family CAKKQC01; genus CAKKQC01. The sequence continues at coordinate 22,965 of CAKKQC010000010.1, forward strand.
CCGCCGGCGTCCTCGCCGCCGCGACGGCCCACGCCTCGGTCCTCCTCGCGGCGGGCGGGATCGCGGGGGTCCTGTGGCTCGCGGGGCTCGCCGTTCTGCCGTGGAGCCGCTCCCCGCGCGGGCTCTCGGCGTTCGCCGCGTTCCCCGCCGGCTACGCGGGGGTGAGTCTCGGGTATCTCGGCCTCGCGCTGACGGGGCTCTGGTTCCCGCGCGTGCTCCTCCCGGTCCTGGTCCTGCCCGGGCTGGTCGCCGTGCTCGTCCGCGGGCGCCGGCTGCTCCCGCGCGGGACGGCGTGGCCGGCGGCGGACGGCCCGGGTGTGCTTGCGCTGGCGGTCCTCACGTGCGTCGTGCCGTGGGCGCTCGCGCCCGAGACGCACCCCGACGGCTGGGAGTACTTCCTCGCCGGGCCCGCGCGGTGGCTCGCGGCGCACCGGTTCTCGGTCCGGGGCGGGACGCCGCCCCTGCACTATCCCGACATCGCCGAGATGCTCTACGTCCTCCCGGTGTGGCTGGGGCTGGATGCGGTCGCGAAGTGGCTGAACGCGCTCGCCATGCTCTGCGGCGCGCTCTCCGTGGCCTCGCTCCTCCCGCGGGAATCGCGGAGCATGGGGTTGCTCCTGTTCGTGACCGCCGCGACGCCGTTGTTCCTCATGACGACGGGGAAGAACGAGGGCTTCGCGGCGGGGTTCGTCCTCCTCGCGGTCGCGTGCGCGTGGCGGAATGCCTGGACGGCGGGCGGGTTCTTCGCCGGGCTCGCGCTCTCGACGAAATACCTCTCGGTGCTCAACCTCGCCTGGCTGCCGCTCCTCATGACGCCGGGGCGCCGCCGCGCCCAGTTCACGCGGTGGGCCGCGCTCGCGGCGGGCACGACGGCGGCGTGGTGGGTGAAGGCGTGGCTGCTGACCGGCGATCCCGCGTACCCGGTGGCGTCCGGGTTCCTGCCCGGTCTGGTGGACGGCTGGGACGCCCGCAACGCCCGCGTCTGGCACCTGTGCACGGCCGTCGACCGCCCGGCCGGATCCTGGCCGGTCCGGGCCGTGCAGGGGTTGACACTGGAGAACGCGGCGCTCGCGCTGTGCCTCCCCGCCCTGCTCTGGGAGAAGGGGCGGGCGCGGCTCGCGGTCGCGGGCTCCGTGGCCGTCTACGCCGCCTGGCAGATCGGGTTCCCGGGACCCCAGACCGTGCGATGGGCGTTCCCCGGCGTGGCGGCGGCGCTCGTGCTCTCCGGCGGGCCGGCCCGCCGGTGGCTGGCGGGCCCGAAATATCTGCGCACGGCGTTGCTGGCCGTCTGCGTCGCGGGCGGCGTGCACGCATTCCTGCGGCTGGCCGGGAACGGCATGAACCCCCTGCCCTATCTCGCCGGAGCCGAATCCCGGGCGGGCTATCTCGCGCGGGCCTTTACGACCCTGGTTCCGGCGTCCGACGCGGTCCGCCGGGGCTTTTCCGGCGGCGCCCTGCTCCTCGTCGGCGAGGTGCGCGAGTACGGCCTGCCCTTCCCCTGCCGGCTCGCGAGCGCGCATGCGAGCGGGGAGGCTCCGCTCCTGTGGCGGCTCGTGCACGCGAGCGCGACCGAGCGCGACCTCGAGGTCCGGTTCCGCCAGCTCGGCATCCGCCGCGCACTGTACAACTACGTCACGGTCAAGAACGTCCAGTTCTGCCACGCGCCGTTCCGGTGGGACGACCGGATGCTCAGGCTATACGCTGGGTTCGTCCTCCGGCACTTCAAGCCCCTCCGCGTCTCCGACGTCGCGGATTTCTCCAACGGCGGGTTCATTGTCTACGGCGTGACCGCCCGGGCGATCCCGAACCCTCCGAAGACGGCGCCGTACCTCCCGGGCGCGGAGGCCTACTGCCACACGGCGGTGCCGCTGCGGAACGCCGGGCGTATGCCGGAGGCCCTGCGCGCGTACGAGGCGCTCGCCGGGCTCTGTCCCGAGGTCCTGTCGTTCCAGGCGGAGTGGGGGCACACCCTCGAAATGGCCGGCGACTGGCCGGGGTCGTTCCGCCTCCTCGGGGCCGCGGTGCGCGCCGGATTCGCGGAGCCCTTTCACCTCGTGAACTTCGGGCTCGCCGCCCTCCAGATGGATCGCTACGCCGAGGCCGACGCCGTCCTCACGCGGTGCCTGGCCGGCGCGCCGTCGCATGCGGGCGCGGTTCGCGTCTCGCTGGGCTGGGCCCGCTACGGGCTGGCGCTGGAGGCGGGGAAGAAGCGGAATCTGGCGGTCGCGGAGGTGCGACTGGCGGAGGCCGAGGGGCTCCTGGGCCTCCCGGCGGGCCCCCCGGGCGACCGGATCGAAAACGAGCGTCGGCGGCGGCTCGCGTACGTGCGCGGCCTGCAGGGCGACCTCGCGCGCGCCCGCCGCGAGTTCCCCCGCGCCGTCGAGCGATACCGCGCGGCGGCCGCGCTCGTGCCGGGGACCAACGAGGGGAACGTCTGGTCGGAACTGGCGTCCCGCCTCGCCAACCGCGGTATCACGGGTCCCTGATCCGCCGGGAACCGGCCTTTAGGGCAAGGAGCCGCGCCAGACGCCGCCGCCGCAGGTCGTGACCCAAAGTGTTCCGGCGTTCACGGGATCGAACGCCACGCGCTGACATCCCGCGAACGGAATCCCCGCCACCTCGGTCCACGTCTTCCCGGCGTTCCTGGTCGCGAACAACCCGTGCGTCGGGATCCCGGCGTACACGGTGTCGGGCGCCTGGGAGTCCAGCGAGAGGAACAGCGCGTGCGCAGTCGACGATATCTCCTGCGGGAGGGTCTCCTCCCCGAGGACCTTCTTCCAGCTCTTGCCCCCGTCGGCGGTCCGGTAGACGCCGCCGTCACCGCGGCCGGGAACGGACGCGAGGGCGAGGTAGATGACATTGGGATCGACCGGGTGGACGGCGGCGTCGCCGGGCCACCGGGGCAGGAGGGTCGCGGTGAGATCGTCCCAGGTGGCGCCCCGGTCGCGCGACCGCCAGAGTCCGCCGGGCACGGGGAAGGCGTCGCCCGCGCGGCGGCCCGTGACGACGCAGAAGACCGACCCGCCGGGGTGGACGACGAGCCGGAAGAAGTGGCGGTTGCCCTCGCGGCCCGGCTGGGCCGGCGTCGCGCCCCAAGTGCGGCCGCCGTCGTCGCTCCGGTGAACGCCCTTTCCATATGAAGAGGCGAAGAGGACGCGGGCGGCCTTCGGACTGCGGGGATCCATGACCACCGAGGTCACGGGCGATTCCGGCAGGCCCCGGCCGGACGGCGTCCAGGTCACCCCGAAGTCGCGGCTGACGACCACGCCGCCGGAGCCCGTGGGCCCTTCGAGGCTCGACCAGTGGGGGATATCGGGCTGGTCGGACGCCGCGGCCCAGACCAGCCCCGGGATGCCGGGGTCGAACGCGAGCTGGTAGAACGTGTTGCGCCAGGGGGAGCCGCCGGCGGCCCAACGCCACGTGGCGCCGCCGTCGTCGCTGGCTTCCAGTCCGGCACCGGACGATCCGACCAGGACTCGGCCCGGCCGGTGGGGGTCGAAGACGATGTCGCAGCCGGAGGTGCCGTCGAGCCCGGTCGAGGTCCACCGGGCGCCCTCCTTCCAGGGGGGCCCCGGTTCGGCGGGGCGGCTGTAGGTTTGGGTCCAGATCCCGCCGCCGTCCCGGGTCTGGTAGAGCTCGCCGCCGTCGGTGAAGACGGCATGATCGGGATACCGGTCGTCGGCTGCGATTCCGCCCCCCGCGCCGTTCCACCAGCCGAGGACGTGGTCGGCCGTCAGCCAGCCCGGCACGAGGTTGGCGCGGATGCCCGAAGCCTCGCCCCGGGGGTCGCCGAAGACGACCGCGCGCCACGTCGCCCCGCCGTCGTCGGTGCGATAGATGGTCGTGTGGTTCGGGGGCCAGTAGCCGGTGCCGTCCGCGGTGACCCAGACCGTGTACGGCGCCGCCCGCGGGACCGCGAGCCGGCCGTACTGGGCGGTCTCGCCCGGTCCCCAGGCGTCGGCGCGGGTGACCTCCACGTTGATCCCGGCCCCCATCGCCGTCTGCCAGGTGGCGCCGTGGTCGAGCGACCGCCAGACGCCGCCCTCGAGGCGGCCCTGGACGGCACGGCTCGGGAGGGTCACATAGCATGCGATCTTGCCGGACTTCGCGTCCCCGGCGCCGCGGAACGCGCGCAGGTCCCGGGCGGGCAGTCCGCCGTTCGAGTCGTGCCACCGGGAACCCGAGTCGCCGGACCGGAAGATCCCGGCGGTCGTGCCGATCACGACGATCCGGTTGCCCGGCGGCGTCGTGGGGTCGATGAGGATGCCGATAGTGCGGCCGCGCACCCCGACGCAGATCCCCCAGGTCTTTCCGCCGTCGAGACTGCGGAACGCTCCGTACGAAGTCCCGGCGAGCATCATCTTCGCGTCCGGCTCGTCCACGGCCAGCGCGGTCAGCGCCTCTCCGCCCCAGGGCTGGTTGAGGCATAGCGGCTTCCACGTGACGCCGGCGTCCTTCGACATCCTGAGCGACCCGGCCCCGCTCGCGTAGATCCATCCGCCGTAGACCGGGTGCCACACCATGGGGGCCGCGGCGGCGTCCCGGAGCTGGCGCTTGTCGATCAGGTTCCAGCTCGCGCCGCCGTCGCCGCTCCGGAAGACCCCGCCCTTCTCTGAGGCCACGAACAACAGGTTCGGGTCGTGGGGCGAGATCGAGGGCACGACGAGCGCTCCGCCGCCGCCGGGGCCGACCGGGAGGAACGTCGCTACGGCGGGGGCGGCACCGGCCTCGCGCGTGAGGCACGCGCAGGCCAGAAGCCATGCAGCGGGGCGCATGTGCGGATTATATGTGAAGAAAGTGCATTCTGGACGGACGAGGCGGGGCTTGGTCACGCGGGTGTGTGGTATGGTATTCCGCGATGCCAGTACACAAATCCGACGACCACACGGCCACGGCGCACGGCGCCGCCAAGCCGGTGGATCTCTTCACCAAGTGCTATGAATGGCCCGTAGTCAAGAAGGCGATGGCGGAGGGCTACTACCCGTATTTCACTCCGATCACGGGGGAGCAGGGCGAAGAGGTCGTCATCCGGGGCAAGCGGTTCATCATGCTGGGCTCGAACAACTACCTCGGGCTCACGAACGACCCCCGGGTGAAGGAGGCCGCCCGCGAGGCCATCCTCAAGTACGGCGTCGGGTGCACGGGGTCCCGGTTCTTGAACGGCACCCTCGACCTCCACCTCAAGCTCGAGGCGGAGCTCGCGGCGTTCCTGAAGAAGCCCGCCGCCCTCGTCTTCTCGACCGGCTACCAGACCAACCTCGGAATCATCGCCTCCCTCGTCGGCAAGGACGACGTCGTCATCAGCGACCGGCTCAACCACGCCTCGATTTTCGACGGGTGCCGGATGGCCTACGGCAAGACCCTCAAGTACCGGCACGACGATCTCGCGGACCTCGAGCGCCTGCTCAAGGGCGCGCCCGCGCGGGCGGGCAAGCTCGTGGTCGTGGACGGCGTCTTCAGCATGGAAGGCACGTGCCCCAACCTCAAGCGGATCGTCGAGCTGTGCCACCAGTACACGGCGCGGCTGATGGTCGACGAGGCGCACGGCCTCGGCGTGCTGGGCGAGGGCGGCCGGGGAGCCTGCGAGGAGCAGGGGGTCCTCCCGCAGGTGGATGTCATCATGGGGACCTTCTCGAAGTCGTTCGCCTCGATCGGGGGCGTGGCGGCGGGCGACCAGGACGTCATCGTCTACATCAAGCACCTGGCGCGGGCCATGATCTTCTCGGCGGCCCTGCCGCCGCCCGCCATCGCGACCGTGCTCAAGTGTCTCGAGATCCTCAAGGCCGAGCCCGACCGGCGCAAGCGCCTGCTCGCGAACGCGGACCTGCTGCGGAACGGGCTGCGCGGCATAGGGTTCAACGTCGGCAACTCGGTGACCCCGATCGTCCCCGTGCTCGTCGGCCGGGACGACCTCTGCTTCGCGCTGTGGAAGGGCCTCTTCGAGGAGGGCATCTTCGTGAACCCGGTCGTCGCGCCCGCGACGCCGCCGGGCCACGCGCTTCTCCGGGTTTCTACCATGGCGACGCACACGCCCGCGATCCTGAACCGCGCGCTCGAGAAGTTCAAGGCGGTGGGGACGCGCCTCGGAGTCCTGGGCGGGCGCTAGTCGCATGCTCAGGCTGGTCGAGGTCGGGGTCCAGGACAAGGCCCAGCGTCTCCGGTTCGTGAAAATGCCATGGGTCGTCTACCGCGGAAATCCGTACTGGGTCCCTCCCATCATCCACGACGACATGCACCTCCTCGACCGGGAGCACCACCCGTTCTGGACGGACAGCGGCAAGGGCCGGTTCTGGGTCGCCGAGCGCGACGGTAAGGACGTCGGCCGGATCGCGGCGATCCGGAACTTCCCCCACGAGAAACGCTGGAAGGAATCCGCCGGGTTCTTCGGGTTCTTCGAGTGCGCGGAGCAGGGCGCGGCCGGGCTCGAGGTCACGAAGATGCTCCACGAGGCGGTCCGCGAGGCCGTCAAGGGCTGGGGCCTGACCCACTACTACGGCCCCGCGAACCCGTCCTCGAACTACGCCTTCGGGGCCCTGATCGAGGGATTCGACCTCACGCCCCGGATCATGATGACCTATAACCCGTCCTATTACGACGGACTGATGAAGGAGGCCGGGCTCGCGAAAGCCAAGGACCTCCTGGCCTGGGACCTGTCGCCCAAGTCCGACTTTTCCCGGATCAGGAGGATCGCGGACCGGATCGAGTCCCGTCACCGGGTCCGCATCCGCGACATCAACATGAAGAAGTACAAGGAAGAGATCGCGATCATCAAGAGTATCTACACCGACGCCTGGTCCGACAACTGGTGCTCGTGCGAGATGTCCGACGGCGAGTTCGACGCGATGGCCAAGGAGATGCTCCCGATCGTGGACCCGGACTTCGTGTACATCGCCGAGATCGAGGGCCAGCCGGTCGGATTCTCGCTCTCCCTGCCCGACGCGAACCCGGCGGTCAAGGAGATCAACGGACGGCTCTGGCCGTTCGGCGTGCCCCGCCTCCTGTTCCACACGAAGGTGTGGCCGAAGCTCAGGGGCATCCGGATCCTTACGCTCGGCATCCGCAGGAAGTACTGGACGCTGGGGATCGGCACGTCGTTCTACATCCGGTCCCACGATCGGGTCGGAGCCAAGGGCCTTACCTACGGCGAGGCGTCCTGGATCCTCGAGGACAACAACCTCATGAACCACGCGCTCGAGGCCATGTCGGGCAAGGTCACCCGCAGGTACCGCGTGTACCGCGGAGAAGCCTGACGGGAGCCCTACCGGTCGCAATCTGCGACCGGTTCCCGGCTTCTCTCCGATGACGACGGCGCTCGCGTTGGGGTGGGCAGCCGTCGTGATCCGCTCCGCCCGCGGCGACGGGGCCGCCTGGCTCGACCGGCTCCGCGACGCCATCCGGCATCCGCCGCAGATCCCGGCGCTTTCCGGCCTGGCCGTCGCGTGCGGGCGCCACTCGGTCACGGTCCTCGTGCTCGCCTCCCTTGCCGCGTTGGCGTGGCTCGCAGGCCGCCGCGTCGCCGCCCTCGTGCGGGCCCCGCGTGTCCCGCCGGCCGCGGGGTTCGGGTTCGCCGTCGCGTCCGGGTGGGGCCTGCTCGGGTTCCTCCTCCTTGGGCTGGCGCTGACCGGGCTCTTCCAGCCTGCCGTGGTGCTCTCCGCTATCGCGGTTGCCGGGGCCGCCGGCATCGGGGCGCCGGGACGGCTCCCCGTTCTCCCGCGGCTCGACCGGGGCACGGCCGCGATCCTGGCCGTCGTGGGCCTCCCGGGAGTCGTGCTGGGCGTCGCGGCGCTCCTGCCCGACGTCTTCTACGACACCTACGCGAACCACCTCGCGGCGCCCGCCCACGTCCTCGGGCTCCACCGGCTCGTGACCGCCGGCCAGCACTACACGATCAACTACCAGCTTGCCTCCGAGCTCCTGAACGCGCTAGCCATTGTCTTCCGGCGGGATGAAATCGCGCACGGGGTCTCCCTGATCCCGTTCCTGGCGGGGCTGGGCGTGGCCGCGGCGTGGACGGCCCGGGTCGCGGGTCCGCGGGCGGCCGCACTCGGGGCCGCGCTGGCCCTCGACCTCGGCGGGTTCTGGTGGGTGGTGCTCCGGGGCAAGAACGATCCCGCGGCGGCCGGGTTCATTCTGCTCGCCGTCGTGTTTTCCGTGGACCGGCGGTGGATCCTCTCCTCCCTGTGCTGGGGGTTCGCGCTGGCGGCCAAGCTCAACGCGTACATGCTCGCGATGCCGGCGGCCGCGCTCGCGGCGTTCGTGATCCTGCGGGCGCCCGCCGGCCGCCGCGGCCGTACGCTCGCGTGGTCCGCGGGGCTCGCCGCCATCCCCGCCCTGCCCTGGATGGTCCGGTCATGGCTCGACCGCGGGACACCATGGTGGCCGCTCCTCTCCGCCCGGTTCCACGGCGTGCCGTGGGAACCCGACACCGTGGTCGCGCTCGCCCAGTACCACACCGGGCCGTCGTTCGTGACCGAGTCGCTCTCGAGCTTCGTGCCAACGTGGCTGGCGGACAACCCCATCCTGCTCTGGGCCCTGCCCGTCGCGGCGTGGCAGCTGCGACGCGCGCCTGCGGCGCTCCGGCGGATGGGGGGATGGGCCGCGATGCTGTTCCTGTTCCTCTTTGGCGTCATCCATATGGAGTACGGCCGGTACTCCCTGCCCATCCTCGTCCTGCTCGGGTTCGCGTGCGCGCCCGCGATCCTGTCGATGATCCCGTCCGGCCGGGGCCGGTGGATCGGGTGGGCGGCCGTCGTCGCGCTCGCGTGGGCCCCCGCGGCGGGCGCGCTCCGGGAGATGGGGCTCGGCGCCCGGGAGATCGCCGGGTACGCCTCCGGGGCGATCACGAACGGAGAGTGGATGGACCGGGTCCTGACCACGCGCCGCGCCGCCCAGCAGGCGGTGGCCGCGATGCCGGGAGTCCGCGGCGTCGTCCTCGTGGACGAGGTGTACGCCTACGGGTGGCCGGGCCGCGTCCGAACCGACGAGATCCCCGGCCGGGCGATCCCGTGGGTGCTCACCCACGAAGCGTCGACCCCGGCGCGGGTTCGCGTCGGGCTCCGGCAGTTGCGCGCCAGCCACCTCGTCCTGAACTACGTGAGCGAGGGCCACCCCTACAACGCGAGCATCTACGAATGGTCCGACCGCCAGCTCGAACTCTGGCGCGCGTTCCTGAAGCGGCACGCCGAACGCGTCGCGATCGACCTGCCATGCGACGTGCCCAATGGCGGGTTCTGCCTCTGGAGGCTCGTGGCCTCAGCTCCGCCGGAGCCGTTGTTCTACCTGCTCGGGATCAAGCCCCTGCGGGTCTGGATCCGGAAGCCGTACCTCGACGCCGGGGACGCCCCGGCCTCGGCCGCCCGCGCGCTCGCCGTGAGTGCGCGGTTTCCCGACGTGCTCGTCTTCAAAGCCGATGCCGGGCTCTTTCTGGCCGGGTCGGGCGAGTGGGCCAGGGGCTACCCGCTGCTGCGTGAGTGCGCGGCGGCGGGGATGGTGGGGGAGGCGCTCCACACGTACCTCGGGTCGGCGGCCATGCACCTGAACCGGTACGACGAGGCCCTGCGCCACCTGGCGACGGCCGGGCGGCTCTACCCCGGCGCAAGAGCCGATATCGAGGCGAGGACGGGGGAAGTGCTGGCGCGGAAGGCCCGGGCCGAACTCCGCGCCGGTCTCTACGGGCGCGCGCTCGACCTCGCGATCGAGGCGGTGCGCCTCGCGCCCGCATCTTCGTTTTCCCTCGTGACGCTGGCTGACGTGCGGATGGTGCGTGGAGAGACCGCGGAGGCGCTTGCCGGCTACCTCCGGCTCGCGTCGCTCGCGGGCGTCCCGGACGGAATCCGGCGGCACGCGGACGAGATGATCGCGAGGTGCCGGGCTACGCCCAGCGGTTCGCCCGGTACCAGTCCCAGGTGAGCTTGAGGCCGGACTCCAGCGGCGTGGATGCCGTCCAGCCCAGCTCCTCGCGCGCGCGCGACGGATCGGAGTGCCAGCGCAGGGCGTGGAAGTCGTGGAACCGGTCGGCAACCGCCGCTAGCCCGGGGATCCGGGCCAGCCGGTCGGGATGGAGCAGGAAGGCCGGAGCCCGGACCGTCAGCGCCCGGCGGCCCATCGCCCGCTCGATCGCGGCCCCGAACGAGCGGTAGGTCTCCGGCTCCGGCGGCACGATGTAGTAGGCCCGCGGTTCGCCCGCGGGGGCGCGCAGGGCGCAGAGCGCGGCGTCGGCGACATCGGGGCCGTACAGGATCTGGAACCGGCGGAGGCCGTCGCCGAGCTGGGGCTTGAGCCGCAGCCGCACGAGCTTGAAGTAGGCGAGGAAGGCCCGGTCGGCGGGCCCGTAGAGCGCGCCGGGACGCAGGAACACCCGCCGCGTTATGGCGCCGCCGTCCGCGATGATCGCGAGCTCGCCCTCGCGCTTGGACTTCCCGTACCACGACCGCGGATCGGGGGGGTCGTCCTCGCGCCGGGCGGGCGCGCCCTCGGCCACGGGGCCGGTGGCGGCCTGGCTCGAGATGTAGATGAACGTCTCGACGCCCGCCGCCCCGGCGGCTCGCGCCGCGGCGGCGGTTCCATCGCGGTTCACGCGGAGATAGGTCTCGAAGTCCGGGGCCTGGACGACGCCCGCGTTGTGGACGAAGATCCGGGCACCGCGGGCGAGGGCGGCGAGCGCGGCCTCGTCGGCGAGCGAGCCGCGCACGATGTTGGGGCGGAGCCCCTCGATCCGGGAGAGGTCGCTCGCGGGGCGGGCCAGGACCGCGAGCGACGCGCCCGCGCGCGCGAAGGCGGCGGCCAGGTGCCCGCCGAGAAACCCGGTCGCCCCCGTGAGCGCGACCCGGACGCCCGCGAGATCGGGCGTCACGGCCGGCCCACGATCAGGCGCCCGTGTTCGATCTTCGTGCACCGGTTCATGACGACCGTGATCCCGGCCGCCCGCGCCTGCGCGGCAGCGCCGGCATGGACGATGCCCAGCTGCATCCAGACGCAGTTCACGCCCTTGCGGATGGCGGCGTCCACTACCGGGGGGATATGCTCGGGCTTGAGGAAGAGGTTGGCCATGTCCACGCGCTCCGGGATGTCATCCAGGCTGGCGTAGCACTTCTCCCCCAGAATCCCGGTCTGCCCCGGATTGACGGGGATGATCCGGTAACCGGCTTCCTGGAGGTACCGGGCGACGCCGTGGCTGGGCCGGTCGGGATTAGATGAGAGCCCGACGACCGCGATCGTCTTCGCCTGCCGCAGGACGCGTTCGAGGTCGGGGTCGGGCGGGTTGTCCCTCGTGATCGGGCAGTCGGTGTGGGTCGCCACCCTGCGATTCTCCCCCGCGACGGCGTCACGTCGCAACTCGCTGGTGTGGTAGCGTAACGGCGATGGGCTGGATGGCCGGATTCGCGGTCGCGGTCGTGGCGGCGCTCGCACTGGGCGTCCTGTGGTGGCGCACGGAAGGCGCCGCAGCGGCGCTGCGCGCCGAGCACGAGGCGCTCAAGGCGCACCGCGAGGCCGACGCCGACAAGCTCGCCTGGATCGACCGGGCCCAGGCCGAACTGCGGGAAGCCTTCGAAGCGCTCGCGGCGCGCGCGATTCGCGAGAACGGGGCCCAGATGGTCGGGGACGCGGAGAGGGTCGTCAAGCCGCTGAAAGAGACCCTCGACCGGCTCGAGGGCCACGTCCGGGACCTCGAGACGAAGCGGGCGGGCGCGTACGGGGAGCTGCTGAACCAGCTCGGGAGCCTCCAGTCGGCGAACGCCGAGTTGACGCGCACGACGGCGACCCTGTCGCAGTCCCTGCGCTCTTCGGGCGTCCGGGGCCGGTGGGGCGAGCTGCAACTCAAGCGGGTGGTCGAGCTGGCCGGGTTGCAGGTGCACGTGGACTTCGTCGAACAGGAGGCCCGGGGCGAGGGGCGGCCCGACATGATCGTCAAGCTGCCGGGCGGCGGCGAGCTCCCCGTGGACGCGAAGGCCCCGATGGACGCCTACCTCGACGCGCTGGCGGCGACCGACGACGCCGCGCGGAGCGCCAAGCTCGACGCCCACGCCGAGGCGATCCGGCGGCGGCTCAAGGAACTGGGGGACAAGGTCTACTGGAAGCAGTTCCGGCAGGCCCCGGAGTTCGTGGCCATGTTCGTCCCCGTCGAATCCTGCCTCTCGGCCGCCTTCGAGCGCGACCCCGGCCTGCTCGAGTTCGCCATGTCCCGCCAGGTGCTCCTCGTGACCCCCGTTACCCTCCTGGCACTCCTCAAGACCGTCGCCTGGGGATGGCAGCAACAACACGTCGCCGCGAACGTTCTGCAGATCGAGGAGCTGTGCCGCGAGTTCTACGGCCGGCTCCAGCCGTTCTTGGCCAGGTTCGCGGAAACGGGGAAGAAGCTCGATCAGGCCGTGGAATCCTACAATGCCACGGTCGGGTCGGTGACCGACCGGGTGCTCCCTGCGGTGCGACGGCTCAAGGAGTTGGGCGCCGGCGCGGAGGAGCCCCCGGAGGCGAAGACGATCGAGCACCGCCCCCGCAGGGCCGAGGGGACCGGGGACAGCCGGGGCTGACGATTGCCGAGGTGACGGGGCACGAGCCGTTCGGTTACAATGTCCGTGTCCGCTTTTAGACGCCCCCATCGTCTAGTGGCCCAGGACATCTGGTTCTCAGCCAGGAGACCGGGGTTCGACTCCCCGTGGGGGTAGGCTTGCGTGATGTGATTTTTTTTCGGGATTGAGGTGGCCCACATGAGCCAGGTGACAATCGCGAAGTACGCGTACCGGGGGATGGACGTCGAGATCAGCTCCGGCGTATTCCAGCCCAACCGTACCACGGAACTCCTGCTGGACGCCGTTCTGGGGGAGGATCTCTCGGGCAAGAGCGTGCTCGACCTCGGGTGCGGGTCCGGCGTGGTCGGCCTCGCCGTGCGCAGCTTTTCGAAGGCCCGCGATGTCGCGGGGTCCGACATCTCGGTCAAGGCGGTCGAATGCGCCAAGGCGAACGCCAGGCGCCTCGGGCTCGAGATCGACCACCGGGAGGGGAGCATGTTCGATCCCTGGGCCGGCCGGATGTTCGACGTGATCGCCGACGACGTGTCGGGCGTCGCGGAGCCGATCGCGCGCATCACGCCCTGGTATCCGCCCGAGATCGTGTGCGACGCGGGCCTGGACGGCACCATCAACTCGATAAGGATGCTCGAGGCGGCCCGGTCGCATCTCAAGCCCGGCGGCGTCATCTTCCTGCCGACCGTGTCCCTGTCCAACGAGGCCAAGATCCTCGAGGTGGCGCGGAAGCTCTACCATCAGGTCCAACTCCTGCTGAAGAAGAGCTGGCCGTTCCGGGAGGACATCTGGCAGAAGGTCGCCGCGAACGGGGCGTGCAAGCGGCTGATCGAAGAGGGCATCATCAAGGTCGTGCCGCGGGGGAGCCGGATGCTCTGGGACACGAGCGTCTACAAGGTCTGCCTGAACCCGTGAGTTCGCCGCGGCCGGTCCGTGTCGCCGTCCTCGGCGCCACGGGCGCCGTGGGAACCGAGATGCTCCGCGTCCTGGAGCAGCGCAAGTTCCCCGTCGCCTCGTTGCGCGCGCTCGCGTCCGAGCGCTCCGCCGGCCGCCGTCTGCCGTTCGCGGGTGGCGAGGTGACCGTCGAACCCGTCGGTCCCGCCTCTTTCCAGGGCATCGACCTCGCGATCTTCTCCGCGGGCGCCACCGCGAGCAAGCAGTGGGCGCCGATCGCGGTGCGTTCCGGCGCCACCGTCGTGGACAACTCCAGCGGGTGGCGGACCGACCCCAAGGTGCCGCTCGTAGTGCCCGAGGTGAACGCGCGCGCCCTGGAATGGCACGGAGGGATCATCGCCAACCCCAACTGCTCGACCATCCAGATGGTCGTCGCGCTCAAGCCCCTGCACGACGCGGCGAAGATCCGGCGCGTGATCGTTTCGACCTACCAGGCGGTTTCGGGCAAGAGCGGCCGCGCGATGGCGGAGCTGACCGAGGCCACCCGGGCCGTGCTGGACGGCAGGACGCCGCCCGCCGTGCTCTTCCCGAAACCCATGGGATTCAACGTCTCCTTCGACTGGCCGTTCGCCGAGAACGGGTTCACCGAGGAGGAGATGAAGATGACCAAGGAGACGGTCAAGATCATGGAGGACACCTCCATCAAGGTGACCGCGACCACCGCGCGCGTGCCCGTCTACCGGGGCCACGCCGAGGCCGTCTACATCGAGACCGAACGACGGCTGTCGGCGGCGGCGGCGCGCGAGCTCCTGGCGAAGGCGCCGGGCGTCGTCGTCCAGGACGACCCCGCGACCAAGACCTGGCCGTCCCCGCGCGAGGCGGAGGGCCGGGGCGAGGTCTTCGTGGGGCGCATCCGCGAGGACCACGCGCAGGACCGGGCGCTGTGGCTCTGGGTCGTCTCCGACAACCTGCTCAAGGGCGCGGCCCTGAACGCCGTCCAGATCGGCGAGATCCTGCTGGCGAAGGGCATGTTCAAGCCGAAACAGCCTCTGTTCGTCTAGCGACATGGCCGACCAGGTAGTTCCGTTCTCGAATCCAGCGGGCCGGGAGCTCTTCTGGCACAGCGCCTCCCACCTCATGGCGCAGGCGGTCAAGGAGCTCTGGCCCGGGGCGTTCCTGACCATCGGCCCGGCGGTCGATGACGGGTTCTACTACGACGTCGATTTCCCCGCGCCCATCACGGAGGCGGACTTGCCGCGGATCGAGGCCCGGATGCACGAGATCGTGGACCGCGACAGCCCCATCGTGCGGCGCGAGATGCCGAAGTCGGAAGCCCTCGAGTTCTTCCGGGCGCGCGGCGACACCTACAAGGTCGAGATCCTGAACGAGATCCCGGACGCGACCGTGAGCCTCTACGAGCAGGGCGGGTTCGTCGACCTCTGCCGCGGCCCGCACGTGCCTTCGACCGGCGCGCTCAAGGCGTTCAAGATCACGTCGATCGCGGGCGCGTACTGGCGCGGCGACGAGCACAACAAGATGCTGACGCGGCTCTACGGCGTCGCGTTCCCGACGCAGGCCCAGCTCGACGAGCACCTGAAGCTCCTGGAAGAGGCGAAGAAGCGCGACCACCGCGTCCTGGGCCGCGACCTCGACCTGTTCTCGTTCCACGAGGAGATGGGGCCGGGCTTGCCGGTTCTGCACCCGAAGGGGGCGATCATCCGGCGGGTGATCGAGGACTTCTGGCGCGAAGAGCACGCCAGGAACGGGTACGAGACGATCTTCTCGCCGCACATCGGAAAGGCCACGCTCTGGGAGACCTCGGGGCACCTCGGGTTCTACAAGGACTCCATGTACGCGCCGCTCGAGATCGAGGGGCAGAAGTACTACCTCAAGCCCATGAACTGCCCGTTCCACATGCTCGCCTACAACAACCGGCAGCATTCGTACCGGGAACTCCCCATCAGGTACTGCGAGCTCGGGACCGTGTATCGCTACGAGCGCAGCGGCGTCCTGCACGGCCTCCTGCGCGTGCGCGGGTTCACCCAGGACGACGCCCACATCTTCATGCGGCCCGACCAGGTCGACGCGGAGGTGACCCAGGTCCTGAAGTTCGTCCTGTTCATGCTCCGCACGTTCGGGTTCGCCGAATTCGACGTCTATCTCTCGACCCGGCCCGAAGGGCGCGTCGGGACCGAGGCGATGTGGGACACCGCGGAGGGCGTCCTCCTCCACGCGCTCGACGAGGCCCGGAAGGCCGGGCTCATCTCGTCGTTCACCGAGGACAAGGGGGGCGGGGTGTTCTACGGCCCCAAGATCGACGTCAAGGTCAAGGACGCGCTTGGCCATGCGTGGCAGTGCTCGACGATCCAGGTGGACTTCAACCTGCCCGAGCGGTTCGACCTGACCTACATCGCCGAGGACGGGAGCAAGCAGCGGCTGGTCATGGTCCACCGGGCCCTCCTGGGCTCGATCGACCGGTTCATGGGCGCCCTGATCGAGCACTATGCCGGCGCCTTCCCGCTCTGGCTGGCGCCCGTGCAGGCCCGCGTTCTCACCATCACGTCGGACCTCGAGGCGTACGGTCGCGGGATCGTGGACCAGCTCAAAGCCGCGGGGATCCGGGCGGAGGGGAACTACTCGCCGGAGAAGATCGGACACAAGATCCGGGCCGCCGAGCTCGAGAAGGTCCCCTACATGCTCGTCGTGGGGAAGCGCGAGGCCGCCGACGGCAAGGTCGCCGTCCGGAAGAAGGGCAAGGGGGACGAGGGAGTGGCCGTGGTGGCCGACGTCGTCGCCCGGCTGGCCGGGGAGGCGCGGGAACGCCGCTGACCCCCCCCCGCATCGGCTGTCATGTCTCGATCGCGGAAGGCGTCTCGAAGGCGATCGAGCGGGCCGAGGCGCGCGAGTGCGAGTGCATCCAGATCTTCACCACCTCGCCGCGCGTGTGGGCGCACGCCACGCACGCCGCGGAAGAGGTCGCGGGGTTCCGCGCCGGCGTGGCCCGCCTCGGGCTCGTGCCGATCGTCGTGCACGCGAGCTATCTCCTGAACATGGCGTCGCCGGACGAGGGTCTCCGCGCGAGGAGCGTGGCCCTCCTGAGCGCGACCGCGCGGTGGTCGGCCGAGCTCGGCGCGTCCGCGGTCGTGATCCATCCCGGCTCGTGCGCCGATTTCGACGGCGGCGGGTGCGTGTCGCGGGTGGCGGAGACGCTCCGCGCGGCGTTTGCCGAGTGGCCCGCGGGCGTCGCGCTCGCGCTCGAGCAGTCCGCGGGCGGTCCCACCACGGTCGGGGGCCGGTTCGAGCACCTCATGGACATCATCGCCGCGCTCGGCGGCGACGCCCGGCTCCGGGTCTGGCTCGACACCGCGCACGCGTTCAGCGCGGGGTACGATCTCGCGCACCCCGAGGGGATCGACCGGCTGGTCGCGGACGTCCGGCGGACGGCGGGCTGGGACCGCGTCGCCGGCGTCCACGCGAACGACTCGAAGGAGCCCCTGGGCTCTCGCCGGGACCGCCACGAGAACATCGGCGAGGGGCTGATCGGGCGCGAGGGGTTCCGGCTCCTGCTGCGGCACGAGGCCTTCCGGGGCCTGCCGTTCCTGCTCGAGACGCCCGGATTCGACGGGGAAGGGCCGGATCTCGAGAACATGACCCGGCTCAAGCAGTTGAGGGACGCAACAGGTTAATATGGGGCAACCATGAACCTACGATTTGCGGTGTCCGCCTGCCTGCTCATCGCCTCCACCGCCCACGCCGCCCCGGTTGCGGACGCAACTGCCCGCGCGGTCGTCACCGGCACCACGCTTCCGCTGATCACCGACGGCGCGACCGTGAAGGCCGGGGACAAGAAACAGGAGGCGCTCGAGATTCCGTTCAACCTTCCGACGCGCGGGGTCTGGTACCTCTGGTTGCGCGTCACCGCGAAGTCGGGGAGCAACAGCGTGCTCACCTACGCGCTCGACGGGAAGGGCTACCGGAGCGCCCGGGGCCGGATCACGGTCCAGCCTTCGGCGAAGTCCCAGTGGCTCTCGCATTCGGACTACCGGGAGTTCAACGCCGAGGTGCACGCGGACGCGCCCGGCGAGCACGTGCTCCGGATCCGGGCCGAGTACGGCGAGGTCTCAATCGAGAAGGTCGCGCTCACGCTCTACTTCTCCGCGAAGCCGGCCGGCGACACGCTGGACCATGCCGGCGACCCGGGCGAAGGCCAGGCGGTCTTCCCCGATGCTCCCAAGCGCGTGGACGGGTTCCGGCCGGACTGGGTTTCGCCGCCGGTCAAGGCCGAGCGCACGTACTACGTCGACGCGGCTGCCGGCGACGATGCCCGGGACGGGTTGACGGCGGCGACGGCGTGGAAGTCCTTCCGGAACGTGAACGGCCGCGCATTCCAGCCGGGCGACGCGATCCTCCTCAAGCGCGGGAGTACCTGGGAAGAGGGACTCTCTCCGGGCGGCTCCGGCACACCGGAGAAGGTGATCACGATTGGGGCGTACGGCGACGGGCCGCGGCCCGTCATCGACGGCATCAACCGCGATGCGGTCCACCTCGAGGAGCAGTCGTACTGGACGATCCAGGATCTCGAGCTCACGACCGATCCGGCGCATCACCGGTGCGGACTCCGGGTCGAGACCACGGCGGGCCATCCCCAACCGAAGGGAATCCGGGTCTACAACGTGATCGCGTACGACAACGGCCCGTCCGGCATCTCCGTCGGGAGCAGTCACGGCGAGGGCAACGGGTACGACGGGGTGGTCATCGAGAACTGCCTCGCCTACGCGAACGACTCGGACGGCATCGTGACATCCGGGAGCGACCAGAACGGGTGCCGCAACACGGTCATCCGGTACTGCACCGCGTATTCGAACCTCTACGCGGCGGGCATCTGGATCACCTCGGGCGAGAACGGGCTGATCGAGCACTGCCTCGCCTACAACAACGCCTGCATCAATATCTGGGCCTGGAACGCGATCAACATCACGATGCGGCACTGCGAGGCCTTTCGGGGCCGGACGCCCCGGGACGCGGGCGGGTTCGACATCGACTGGAGCGTCGAGGCGAGCACACTCGAGTACTGCTACTCGCACCACAACGAGGGCGTCGGCATCCTGCTCATGGGCGGCGGCACCGGTACCTACCGCAAGTTCCCGATGGCGAGCCGGTACAACCTCGCCCGGTACAACATTTCGGAGAACGACAACCCCGGCATCGGCATGGTCGAGACGTTCGAGGACGGGAAGGTGGTCCACAATCTCGCCATCGCGTCGGGGGCCGGCCGCGACGGGAAGCCGAGGACGGCGATCGACATCTCGGGCTGGCCGGTCCAGCCCGACTGGGGGTCGGAGGAGCGGCACGGCGGCTGGCCGGCCCGCACCGAGTACTTCGACAACATCTTCATAGGCCGGCACGGGGCCCTGCCCGCGGCGGTCGACGACTGGGCCGCGACCAGGAAGCACGCAAACGTCTTCGACGCGAACCTGTACTGGCGCGATACGCCGGGAGCGCTGATCCGGTGGGACGGCCGGCGGAACGGCAATGGGTTCTGGATGGGGACGGAGTCGACCGACCTCAAGCCGGCGGAAGAGTTCGCGTCCCTCGAGGCGTTCCGGAAGAAGACCGGCCACGAGCGCCACGGACTCAACGCGGACCCGGGGTTCGCGAACCCGTACCGGGGCGAGTATGGCCGGCTGCCGATGGATTCGTATCGCCTCGCGGCCGGTTCCCCGGCGGCGAAGGCGGGACGCCCGGTCACGCTCTCGAAGGCGTGGCTGAAGGGACGCGCGAAGTACCTGACGAACACGGGGGCGGAGGCGTACGGCATCCCGATGGCGCCCGCCGAGGCCGTCGAGGACTTCTGGGGCGAGCCCCTGACGCCGGGATCGTCTCCCGCGATCGGACCCTCCGGCCGATAACGCGTATCATAGGGAGTCCGTGAAGCGCCTCTACGCCGGACTCGCCTGGCTCGTTCTCCTTGCCGCGCCCGCGCGCGCCGAAGGGCCCGGGGTGCTCGGGGCGCTGCGCGGGGAAGTGGACCGGCTCTTCGCGAGGTTCTCGGCGCTGCCGGAGCACCCCGTCTACTACCTGTCGACCGGGGTCTTCGACACCCGGTACGTGCGCATCTCCGCGGCGTGGGGCGGCGTGCTCGAGCACAAGCGCGACGCGGACCGGGTTCTCGACCTCGAGATGCGCATCGGCACCCCCGCGCTCGACAACACGCACCACGCCTGGGGCGAGGGCGGTCCCGGCCTTCCCGTTACCGTGGACGACGACGCCGGCGCGCTGGCCGCCGACCTCTGGATCGAGGCCGAGCGCCGGTACCGGGACGCCGCCGAGAAATACGTCAAGGTCGTCGCGGACCGGGCGGTCAAGGTCAAGGAGGAGGACCCCTCGCCCGACTTCTGTCCCGCCCCCAGGGTCTCGTTCTCGGAGGCCCCGGCCGCCCTGGTCGTGGACGAGGACGCCCGCGAGGCCGAGGTGCGCCGCGTCTCCGCCGTGTTCCGCCGGTTCCCGGAGGTCCTCGAGTCTTCGTGCACCTTCTCCGCCCAGGTCCAGACGCGCTACTTCGTCAACAGCGAAGGGTCGGCCATCGCGCAGGTCCGGCCCCTGCACGAGATCCGGCTCCTGGCCAGTTCCAGGGCGGACGACGGGATGGAGTTCACGCTATACCGGCACTGGGTCGCGAGGGACACCGCGTCGCTCGTGGGCGAGGCCGAGGTCACGGCGGAGGCCGAGTCGATCGGGCGGACCCTGACGGAGCTCAAGGCCGCGCCGCTCGTGGACCCGTTCATCGGGCCGGCCCTGCTCTCGGGGCGCGCGGCGGCCGTGCTGTTCCACGAGGTGCTCGGCCACCGGCTCGAGGGGCACCGGCAGAAGGACGACAACGCGGACCAGACGTTCACGAAGAAGCTCGGCAGCCGGATCCTGCCCGAGTTCATCTCGATCGTGAGCGATCCCACCCGCGACACCATGGCGGGCACCACGCTCATGGGCTCGTACCGGTACGACGACGAGGGTGTCGAGGCGCGGCCCGTTTCCCTCGTCGACCGGGGGGTCCTGAAGTCCTGGATGATGTGCCGCTCGCCCGTCCGGGGCTTCCCGGCGTCGAACGGCCACGGCCGCAAGCAGGCGGGGACCGGCGCGGTGGCCCGGCAGGCGAACCTCCTGGTCGAGGCGTCGCGTACGATGCCCGTGGCGCGCCTGCGCGCGGAACTGATCAGGCTCTGCAAGGCGGCGAAGAAGCCCTACGGGCTCTACTTCGAGGACATCGAGGGCGGGTTCACGTTCACGGGCCGCACTACTCCGAACGCGTTCAACGTCATGCCCGTCGTCGTGCGCCGGATCTTCACCAACGGCCGCCCCGATGAGCTCGTGCGGGGCGTGGACCTGATCGGGACGCCGCTAACGACGCTGGCCCGGATCGTGGCGGCCGGGGACGACACCGGGGTCTTCAACGGCTACTGCGGCGCGGAGTCCGGTTACGTCCCCGTCTCGGCGACCTGTCCGACCCTCCTGATCGCGGAGATGGAGATCCAGCGCAAGCAGAAGGGGGAGGAGCGGAATCCCCTCCTGCCCCAGCCCGCGTGGTTGCGGCGATGAGGGCCTTCGCGGGATTCCTGGCGGCCGCCATGCTCCTCGCCGGCGGCGTCCGGGCGGCCGAGGCGCCCGACCCGATCGTGCGCGCGCTGGAGCCCGAGCTGAGCCGGAACCTCGCGAAGCTCCTGCTGCCCGACCAGCCCCGGCCGTACTGGTTCGCGTTCAGCGGGATGGCGATGGAGAATCTCGAGATCGGCGGGCGGCTCGGCGACATCGTCCAGGACGACCTCTCGCGCCTGCACTACCTGCAGGCCCGCATCCGGGTGGGGTCGACGATCATGGACAACACGAACTTCATCGGTTACGGCGACGGGGGGAGCGTGCGGATGACCACGGGCGATGACACGCCCGGGCCGGTCGTGCGCGACGCGTGGCTGGCCGCCGACGGCGCCTACAAGAACGCCGTGGGCACGCTGGCGGCGAAGGAGGCCGCGCTGAAGCGGGAGACCCAGGAGGACCGCGCGCCGGATTTCTCGCCCGCCGAGCCCGCGGAGGTATGGGAGGAGCCCGCGACGCTGTCCGACGCCGACCGCGGCGTCCTGCGCGACCACGCTAGAGCGCTCTCGGCCGTCTTCCGCGCCTTCCCCGCGATCCAGCGGGGCGACATCCGGATCAACGCCCGCGCCGCCACGTTCCGGTTCGTGGATACCGAGGGTTTCCGCTTCCGCGCTTCGCAGCGCGCCGTCCGCATCCTGGTCACGGCGAACACGCAGGCGACCGACGGCACGCCCCTCCAGGACGCCGTCTCGGTGATGGCGCCGACGGCGCCGGCCCTGCCGTCCGCCGCCTCGCTGGCGGGGACAGCGCGCGCGCTCGCGGAGCGGCTGTCGCGCCGGGTGACCGCCGAGGGGCTCAAGGACCCGTACCTGGGCCCCGTGCTCTTCACGGCGCCCGCGGCGGCGGAGTTCGTTCGGCAGACGCTGGCCGGCGAGCTCGCGGGCACCCCCGCGCCGGTCGCCGCCGAGGATTACATGAAGGCCTCGGTCAAGGGCGGCCTGCTCGTGAAGTTCCTGGACCTGCGGGTCCTGCCGGAGTGGATGGACGTCGTGGATGACCCCGGTCGTACGGAGTGGCAGAGTACGCCGCTATGCGGCGGCTACGCCGTGGACCGCGAGGGCGTGCGCGCTCGCCGGGTGGACCTCGTGCGCGACGGCCGGCTCGTGAGCCTGCTCATGTCGCGCGCGCCGTCGGACAAGTTCAAGGAGAGCAACGGCCACGGCCGGATCGTGGCGGGCAACATGGCGCGGGCTGCGATCTCGAACCTGATCATGACCGCGCGCAAAGGGCAAAGCGAGAAGGCCTTGGTGGACCGGCTGCTCAAGATGGCCCGCGCGGAGGGGCTGCCCTACGCGATCATCGTCCGCCACCTGAACGAGCCGGCGACGGGCGAGGGCGGGGGGCCGAGGCGGATCACGATGGGCACGGGCCGCGAGGACCCCTCGGAGGCGCCGTCGCGGTGGGGCCTCAGCCCGGCGCTCGACATCGTCCGGGTCGACGTCAGGACGGGAGTCGAGACCCCCCTCCGGGGCGCCATCTTCGGCCCCGTGGGCGTCGCCGAACTGCGGACCATCGTCGCCGCGGGCGAGGAGTCGGCCGTGTACTCGTTCTTCATTCCGTCCGACATGGTCGGCGTGTACCAGTGGCCGCAGGAGGACACGCCGGCGTCGATCGTGGCGCCGTCCCTGCTCTTCTCCCAGCTCGAGGTCCGGCCGACGGCGAAGAAGCACGTGCCCCTGCCGTTCCTGCCGAACCCGTTTTTCGCCAGGGGCGCCCCCTGATGCCCGGAGGGCCGGCCGCTCCCAAGGCCGGATTCTTCAACCTGCCGAAGAACGTCGTCCTGCTCGGCTGGACGAGCCTGCTCACGGACGTCGGCAGCGAGATGATCCTGCCGATCCTCCCGCTCTTCCTCAAGGGGGCGCTGGGCGCCCCCATCGCGGCCATCGCGTTCATCGAGGGCGTCGCCGAGGCCACGGCCAACGGGTTCAAGCTCGTGAGCGGCGGGCTCTCGGACCGGATCGGCCGGTCGAAACCCTTCGTCTTTTTCGGCTATGGGCTCTCGACGATCGTGAAGCCCATCCTCGCGATCGCGCCGACCTGGCACTTCGTCCTCGGGGTCAGGTTCGCGGACCGGGTGGGCAAGGGGCTCCGGACGGCGCCCCGGGACGCGATCGTGGCCGCCTCGACGCCCAAGGAACAATACGGCAAGGCCTACGGCTTTCACCGGTCGATGGACACGACCGGCGCGCTCCTCGGCGGGGCGATCGCCATGGTCGTCATGTGGTTCGTGACCGACGTCAACTCGACGGCCATCCGGTGGATGTTCGCGTTCTCCGTGGTCCCGTGCCTCGCGGCCATGTTCTTCATCGTGCCCGTGCAGGAGGAGGCCGCGCCCCAGCCGGGCAAAGGTCTCCGTCTCATGTTCGACTTCCCGGCGCAGGTGTGGCTGCTCATGGCCGGAATCACGCTCTGGGAGCTGGGGAACCTCTCGTACGCGCTCGTCCTGCTTCGTATCTATGATCCAGTTGTCGGCGTGAGCGCGAAGTGGGTCCCCGTCGTCTACTTCGGCTACAACCTCGTCTATCTCGTGGTGGCGATGCCCATGGGGATGCTCTCGGACAAGTTCGGGATCAAGGCGGCGCTCCTGACCTCCCCGCTCCTGGGCGCCGCCGCGTTCTGGACGCTCGGGGCGCCGGTGCCGTGGGTGGCGGTGACGGGCGGTATCGTCCTGTACGCCCTGCACTCGGCCGCGATCAACACGATTCCCCGCGCGGCGGTCGCGCACTACGCGACACCCGGCGCCCGCGGCACGCTCTTCGGCCTCGTCGGCGCCTGCGCGTTCCTCGGCAACACGCTCGCGGGCCAGATCTGGCAGAGGGTGGACTCCTCGACCGCCATGCGCGTGGCCGGCGCGCTCTCCCTTCTTTCTCTGATCCCCTTCGCCCTCCTCAAGCCTAAGCAGAGCTGACGGAAGTCCCGGGGGCCTGACCCCGGCGGCACAGGGTTGATCGTGACAATACGGCCGAGTAAGGTGGGACCGATGGCTTGTGATGTCTCCGGCGGGGACCGTTTGCCCGCCAGGACGGTTCAAGGGATCTCCTGCCTCCTGCTGGCGGTCATCGTGTCCGGTGCCGCCTTCGGGAGCTGTCTCGAATGGGAGGCACGTTACGACCCGCCCCCGCCGGGCAACTATGCGGAAGCTCGGAGCGTGGCCGTCGATTCGTCGGGAAATACCGTCACAGTCGGGTTCGAGACCCGGAACGACTTGGGGCAGGGAAACGACTGGATCCTTCGGAAGTACGACAAGGCGGGGTCTTTGCTGTGGAGCCGGTCATATGCCAGTCCGGTACACGACGACGCCAATGGGGTGGCTATCGCGCCCGATGGAACCGTGGTCGTGGCGGGGACGGCGGGCGGGTGGTGGATGGTCCGGGCCTACGGGGCTGACGGGGCGGACCTCTGGTCGAACACGATGACTGGCGTGTGGCACGCCAATGCTGCGGCCGTGGGTCCCGACGGCAACGTGGTTGTGGTTGGGGGATTCCCCTTCTGGGTCGTCCGGAAGTACTCACCTGCCGGGGCCATTCTGTGGACCCGGACGTTCACGGACGCCGCCAACCCGTATGACGACGCCTATGGGGTCGCGGTGGGGCCAGCGGGCGACATTGTGGCGGTCGGGCAATCCTCTCAGGGCTGGTGCATCCGGCTCTACGATGCCGGTGGCAACGACACCGGCGGGTTCGGGGAGTTTCATGACGGAACCCCCCAGGACGTCGCGACGTCGGTGGCGATGGACGCGGCCGGGAATCTCGTGGTGGGCGGGCGCATCGGGATCGGGATGGGTGTCCTGCCTATCCAGTTGAAGATGTATGACCATGGTGGCGGTGTGCGATGGTTCCGGAAACTGTGGGCGCCATACACCGCGACGGCTGTCGTGGTCGCCGGCGATGCGCGTATCTACGTGGGCTCGGGTGACGGGGTCGTCGGGGTCAAGTCGGCGACCGGTGATCAGGTGTGGCGGGACCGCTTCGACGATCAAGGGATCTACATGGATGTCTCAGGGCTCGCGATCGGTCCGAATGGGAGGATGATCGCCGTGGGGGGAGGGGGTTGGGGGACCTTTCGGACTCGCAGCTACTACGATCTCTCAACGTGTCCCGGGGCGATTCTCTCACCATACGGATCCGGCGACGTGGTGGTGGCCTATCCTAATCCCGTGACGGGAGACACCACGCGGCTCGCGGTCGCACTTCAGGCCGACGGGGACGAGGTCACGGTCGACCTGTTCAATGCGGCCATGCGGTGCGTCTACACGGGCTCCTGGAGGAACGTGCGGCAGGGGGAGGGCGGGGTGACGATGACGGGGTTGAGCCGGTTGGCGCCCGGGCTCTACTACGTCAAGGTTCGCGAACGAGGCAGTCGTGGATCGCATGGCTATCCCCTGGCGCGGCTCGTGATCAAGCGATGATCACCGTGGCGCTTCTGATCGGGGGAATGCTGGCCGGGGGAGCTAACGGCCGGGCGGCGACGCCGGGCGAGGTCACGGTCTTCGAAGCGGCGGCCGTGCGGGGCAACGCCCTGCTCGCGCCGATGGACGCCCGCCGTACCGGCCTCGGCGAGGCGTTCGTGGCGGCCGGCGATGACGGATCGGCGGCGGGCAATCCGGCCGGCCTGGGTCAGGTGACGCGGCCCGGTGTCTTCGGGAGCTACCACAGGGCGGGAAGCGCCTACAACGCCACTCACGCCGGCGTGGCGGTGCCGCTCGGTCCGGGGACCCTCGCGGCGGGTTTCTCGTACTTCGATCTCGGCCGGCCGGACTTGCGGGACGCCGATGGGTGGGGTCTCTCGCCCCAGTCGTTCTACGACTACGCGCTCTTCCTTGGCTGGGGCATGGCCAATCCGGGCTGGACCGGGATTCCCGGCTGGATGGGCGTCTCCGTGGAGGCCGTGCAGGAAGGTGTGGGAGGAGCAGCGGAGGCGGTCACTTTCGGGGAAGTGGTGCCGCTGGGCGACAAGCTCAAGGCGGGCGTGATGGTGGAACATCTTGGCGTCAAGCTGGATGGATACGCGCTGCCTTCCGCCGGAAGGATCGGGGCCGTATACCAAGTGGCTCCCACGCTCGATGGGGCCGTGGACGTGCGCTACGGGTTCACGGATCGTCAGACCGATTTGGCAGTGGGGTTCGAGGCCTTCCGTGACCGGGCGCTTCAGCTTCGCGCCGGCTACCGTGTGCAGTCGCCCTCCCTCGGTGCGGGCTCCATGGCGGGACTCTCATTCGGAGTGGGCGCGCGCTGGAAGGGGTTTCATCTCGACTACGCGTTCCAGTCCTACGGTGACATCGGGAGCGGCCAGTTCGTGACCCTCGGTTGGGGAGGCCGGTAGCGGCTCCATTCCCTGTGGCATGATGGGCTTGGAGACAGAAACATGACCGTCGCACAGATCGAACGCATGATCAGCCGCCTGCCGAAGGCCACCCAGGCCGACCTGGTGCGCCGACTCGAGGCGAAGACCTGGTGCATCCGGTTCACGGCCGTGGTCGGGAAGCTCCGTCGGCAGGCCGGCCGGGTCCGGGACGCCGAGATCACCCGGGTCGTTGAGGAAGTCAGGCAGGCCCGGTATGCATCGGGCGGACATTGACGCGGCTTCCCGCCTCTGGGAGGATATAGCCATGAACACGGCTATGTCATTCATCAATACCGTGACCCTGAAGAACGAGGCCAACAAGGTGATCCGCCGGGTCACCCGGTCGCGGGCGCCGGTTATCGTGACGCAACGCGGCAAGCCTGCCGTCGCCATCATCCCGGTTGATGATGGCGCGCTCGAGCTCTCGTATGCTCACCGCTACCAGGCGGCGATCCAGGAGGGACTGGCCGACTACCGGGCCGGTCGTCACGTGCCTCTGGGCGCGTTCGTCAAGAAGCACTTCCCCCGGCACGTCGAGCGCCTGTCGCGGTAGCGCTCCAGAGTCGGCGATGCCGGCCGAATCACAGGGTGCCACCGGACCCGTTGGCCTCCCGGCTAATGCCCGGCTCTTGGCGCGTGCCGAACGCGATCTGCTCGACCTGCTCCGCCGTAATCCCCGGGAAGCGCTGCGAGTCATCGAGGACATCATCCGGCTGGCGCGCCGTGACCTCCCCTTGGGTCAGGTGAAGAAACTGCCGGGCATGGGGGTGAACCGGGAGCTTTCCAGCGGCCGCTTTCGCGTCGTGCACTTCTGGAACAATGGGCGGCTCTTCATCGTGACCGTCTTCCCCAAGAAGGATCAGCGCAAAGTCTTCCGGCATCTGCCATAACCGCCGCCGGGGAGTTGCGGGTCCTCAGTAATTGGGGGACGTGCTGAGCAAGTTACGCGCGAGAAGTGGCCACGGTCTCTACGCGCCTTCGGCCAGCTTGCGGTAGTGCTCCGGGGGCTGGAAGATGCCGCCGGTCATCTCGTGGTAGATCGCGTCGAGATCGAACCCGCCGCGGCGGACCTCGGTCCACGAGGCGCCGGCCTTGGGATGGTACGACTGCATCGTCGTCCAGTTCGCGTAGTACTGGGAGCCGTTGGTCTCGAACGCGGGGGCGTCGAGGCCGGGGAGCGCGGGCAGGCGGGCCGCCACGGCCTTGTTCCAGTCCACGAGGATCGGGGAGACCGTTAGATCGGCGACGAAGCAGGGGATCCTGGCAGCCGTGGCTGCGGCCAGCATCCGGAGTGTGATCGAGAGCGTCTTGGCCGCGGGCTTGAGCGCGATCGCGCCGTAGCCGAGCGCGATGCGCCGCCGGACCTCGACGTCCGAGTGCGCGCTCTCGTCGGCGGCGACGCGGACCCCGAGGTCGCCGACGTTGACTTCCAGCTCCTCCGGGTACGGCTCCTCGAGCAGCACGATCCGGTCGAAGGCGCCGATGGCTCGGGTATGGTCGAGCAGTCGGTTGAGCCGGTCGGGGGAGTCGTACCGGCCGTTGGCATCTAGATAATAGAGGACGTCGCCGCCGGCCGCGTTGTGGATTTCCTCCACCCGCCGCATGTCCCAGCGGACCATCTTCTCGGGGTCGCCGTCGCCCTCCGGGTCCGACCCGATCTTGATCTTGAGCAGGCGGTGGCCGTCTTCCACGAGCCCCCGGATCCGGTCCGTCGGAATCGCGTACCCGACGAGCGGGATGATCGTCAGCCGCGTCGCCAGCGGGCTCAGCAGGTCCCGTTCCCCGGCCGTGAGGAGATTGTTCAGCCGCGAGGTCGCGTGCGACCGGGCGTGCAACTGCCACGCGGCGTTGTCGAGCGCGACGAGGGCGTTGAGCACGAACGTCAGCCGCACGTCGAGGCCGGTGACGGCTTTCGCCTTCGCGATCGCGCCGGGCAGGACCGAGTCCAGGAGCTGACCCGGCCGGCTGAACGGAATCCCGGCGGCGCGGCGGGCGGCATCCTCGAGCACGGCGAACATGAACTCGTTGCCCCGGTCGCTTCCGTGGCGCATGAAGACCTCGCGGTCGGACCAGAGGACCCCCTGGGTGCAGAGCCCGACGCCGAGGCGGCCCTCGGTGTCCCGGAGCGCGACCACGGTCTGCCACAGGTCGGTCTGGGCCCCGCCCTTGAACCCGAGCGGCGTCGAGAGGGGCTCGCGCTCGCAGGCGCACCGGGCGGAGGCGACAACGACGGGGGGATGGTCCATAGTGCCGTTATCGTAGCGCGTTGTCCGGCCGGTCTTTCGCCGGGGGCGGCGGGGGTGCGATAATGCAGACCTCCATGAAACGCACACTGGAGGCCCTCGGCTCCCTCAAGCTCGCCGTCGTCGGCATGGTCCTGCTCATGCTGCTAGTCGGGGCATGCACGCTGGCGCAGGTCCGGCTCGGCATCTACGGCGCCGTCGCGGTCTATATCCGCACGTTCCTCGTCTGGGTCCGGGTCCCCGGCACCGCGCTATCGGTGCCCGTATTCCCCGGCGGGGGATTCGTCGGGTTGCTCCTCATCGTCAACATGACCGCCTCGCTCGTGACCCGCTGGTCGGCGGGCCGGCTGAAGCCGGGCCTCGCCCTCACCCATATCGGCGTCATCCTCCTGCTCGCGGGCGAGTTCCAGACGGCCTTCCGCGCCCACGAGTCATCGCTGTCCATCGAGGTCGGGCAGACGCTCGACTACACCGAGGCGACCCGGCGCACGGAACTCGCGATCGAGGAGGGGAAGGCCCCGGCGGCCCACGGAACGAAGGCGGAGGCGACGCCAGCGGGGAAGCCGCTCGCGACGATCTCCGAGCGCGACCTGGCCCGCGGCGGCGAGCTGGCCCTGCCGGGCCTTCCGGTGTCGCTCAAGGTCCTGCGGTTCCTCCGCAACGGGCACCTCGTGATGCAGAAGGAGGCCGCGGCCGGCGCGATCGTGGTGACGGCCGGGTCCGGCCGGAAGCTCACGGTCGTCGAGCTGCCCGCCGCGACGTCGGACGACGAGCCGGAAACCCCCGTCGCGTACGTCGAGGCGGTCGCGGGGGGCAAGAGCCTGGGCGTCTGGCTCGTGTCGCCCGTGCTCGGACCCCAGGTCCTCGAGGCGGGGGGGCGCAAGCTGGCCCTCTCCATGCACCCGGAGCGGGTCTGGATGCCGTTCACGCTCACG
This sequence comes from bacterium, assembly GCA_919901855.1. Taxonomy (GTDB): domain Bacteria; phylum Oederibacteriota; class CAKKQC01; order CAKKQC01; family CAKKQC01; genus CAKKQC01. The sequence goes on from CAKKQC010000010.1 coordinate 52,548, forward strand.
CTCAAGCACTTCAGCCACGACGTCTATCCGGGCACCGATATTCCGCGCAACTTCTCGAGCCTCGTCCGGCTCGTGGACGCGGAACGGCACGAGGATCGTGACGTCCTGATCTGGATGAACCACCCCTTAAGGTACCGCGGCCTGACCTTCTACCAGGCGAGCTACGGGAAGGGCGACACGCTCTCGGTCCTGCAGGTGGTCCGCAACCCCGGCTGGATCCTGCCGTATCTTTCGTGCCTGATCGTGACCGTCGGCATGGCGTGGCATTTCCTCCTCAGGCTGGCGGCGGCCCGGAGGGACCCGTGAGCGCCTTGTTGAAGAAACACCTCGCCTGGCTGGCGCCGGTCCTGATCGCGCTCTGGGTGGCCGGCTCATTGCGCGCGCCGAAGCGGGCCGACGGCGCGGACATCGCGGGATTCGCCGCGCTCCCGGTCCTGCACGAGGGACGGGTCAAGCCCCTGGACACCGTGGCCCGGTCGAGCCTGCTGGCGCTGCGCGGCAAGCAGACGATTCCGGTCCGCGGCCGCACCGTTGGCGCGGCGGAGTGGCTGCTCGACATGAACGCGCGACCCGGCGTCGCCGACACCTATGAGGTCTTCGGGATCGACAGTCCGGACGTTCTCGGGGCCGCCGGGTTGGGGCCTACCGACCGGCGCCGGTTCTCGATGAAGGAACTACAGCCCGGCCTGCCCGAGCTCGGCTCGCAGGCCGAGCAGGCGGACGCCGTGCCCGCGCGGGAGCGGAGCCGGTTCCAGGTCGCGATCCTGGGGCTCAACTCGCGGTTCATGACGTACCGGGGACTGCAGAACAGCCTGGCGCCCGGGGATACGGCGGACTACCCCGGCGAGATCGCCGCGTACGCCAAGGTGCTCGGCCCGGGCATCAAGGCGCTCCACGCGCATCGGACGGGCGCCGGGATCGACCGCAAGGCCCTGTCGGCGCTGGGCGGCTACTTCCGGCGCTACCAGTACATGGCCGAGAGCGCCCCGTTCCGGGCGCTCCCGCCCCGGGACGGGGACCCCGCGGACGCCTGGGAGAACGCGGGCGAGGGGCTGATCGAGGGGATGCAGACGGGCGAGATCCACCCCCATGTGGCCGTGTTCGCGGGGCTGCTGGACGCGTGGAAGCGCGGTGACGCCAAGGCGTTCAACGCCGGGCTCGGGGAATACCGGCGCTGGCTGGCCGACCACGCGCCGAAGGCGGCCCGCGCCGCGGTGGCCGAGGTCCTCTTCAACCGCGCCCAGCCCTTCTACGCCGGCATGGTCATCTACGTCCTCGCGCTCCTGCTCGGGTTCGCGGCGTGGCTGGTATGGCCCGAGACACTCCGGCTCACGGCGTTCCGCCTCATGGCGCTCGCCTGGGGGATTCACACGGCCGGGCTCGCGTTCCGGATCATCCTGCAGGGGCGCCCCCCGGTCACGAACCTCTACTCCTCCGCGGTCTTCGTCGGCTGGGCCTCGGTGGGGCTGGGCCTCGAGCTCGAGCGCCGGTTCCGCAACGGGCTGGGGACCGTCGTCGGGGCCCTGATCGGGTTCGTGACGCTCATCATCGCGCACCATCTCGCGGCCCAGGGCGACTCGATGGAGATGATGCGGGCGGTGCTCGACTCGAACTTCTGGCTGGCCACGCACGTGGTGACGATCACGATCGGGTACGCGGCGACCTACCTCGCGGGCGTTCTGGCCATCGCGTACATCCTCCGGGGCACGCTGACGCGGTCGCTCGACGAGGCGCAGGCGGCGGCACTCTCGGGCATGGTGTACGGCATCGTGGCCTTCGCCCTCTTCTTCAGCTTCATCGGGACCGTGCTGGGTGGGATCTGGGCGGACCAGTCGTGGGGCCGGTTCTGGGGCTGGGACCCGAAGGAGAACGGGGCGCTGCTCATCGTGCTCTGGATGGCCGTGATCCTGCACGCGCGGAACCGGTACGTCTCGGACCGCGTGATCATGGTCATGGCCGTCTTCGGGAACGTCATCACGAGCCTGTCCTGGTTCGGCGTGAACATGCTCGGGATCGGCCTGCACTCGTACGGGTTCATGGACCGCGCGTTCCTATGGCTCTCGGTCTTCGTCGCGTCCCAGCTCGCGGTGATGGGGCTGGGGCTCATGCCGCTCCACCGCTGGCGCTCCCGCCTCCCCGGCGAGCCGGGCCCGTCTCCGTTCCTGCCGGAGCGCTGATCCCGTGCCGATGCTGCTCGAGCCCGGCGACGTGGTCGTGTTCCAGGGCGACAGCATAACGGACGCCGGGCGGGACCGCGGAGTCGCGGACTCGATGGGGTCCGGATACGCCATGATCGCCGCGGGGTGGTTCTCGGCCGCGTATCCCGACCGGTGCGTCCGGTTCATGAACCTCGGGATCAGCGGCGACCGGGTGAAGGATCTCAAGGCGCGGTGGCAGGCCGACTGCGTCGGCCTGCGTCCGACGTGGATCTCGATCCTCGCCGGCATCAACGACGTCTGGCGGCGGTACGACTCGGACGACCCGACTCCCGTCGAGGCGTTCCGGGCGGGGTATCGCGACCTCCTGACGGCCGCGCGCGCCGCGGGGGACGCGCACGTCATCATTATGGAGCCCTTCCTGCTTCACGCGAAGCCGGGGCAGGAGCGCTGGCGCGAGGACCTGGACCCCAAGATCGCGGCGGTCCGGGAGCTGGCGGCCGAGACGGGCGCGATCCTGATCCCGCTCGACCGGCTCTTCGCGGACGCCTGCCGGCGCCAGGATCCCGCGTTCTGGGCCGCCGACGGGGTGCACCCGACGCCCGCCGGGCACGCGCTGATCGCCCGGGCGTGGCTGGACGCGGTCGGGGGGGCTTGCTGATGGCGACGATCCTGCTCCGGGCGGCCTTCGCCGGCTACCTGGGCGGGACGCTCGCGTTCCTGGGGTACCTGGCGACGAGGCGGCACGGGCTGGCGAAGATCGGGCTGGGCCTCTCGGTGGCGGCCCTGGCGGTGCACACGGCCTCCTACGGCACGGACTGCGCCGTGTACCGGGCGATGGTGATCGTGACCCCGCGCGGCATGTGCTCGCTGCTCGCGTTCGTGACGGCGGCGCTGACTCTCGCGATCGCCGCGCGCCACCGGCTCCTGATCCTGGGCGCGTTCATCATGCCCATCGTCGCGATCCTCGCCGGCGTCGCGGTCGCGGCTCCCGAGCCCGGGACCCCGGCGGTCGTCCTCCAGGGCCCGCTCTTTCCACTGCACGTCTGGACCACCTACCTCGGGTTCGCGGGGTTCACGGTCGCGTTCGGCGTGGCCGTGGCGTGGCTCGTGCAGGAGCGCGAGATCCGGTCGCGCCATCCCAAGCCGCTCGCGTTCGTGCTCCCGCCGTTGGACACGATCGAGCGGCTGAGCCTGTCGCTCGTGAACCATGCGCTCCTGCTGACGGGGGCGGGCATCGTGACGGGCGTCCTGTACCTCAAGCAGACCGACGGCGTGTGGTGGGCGTGGGAGCCGAAGGCGACGGCGACCGTTGCCTGCTGGGGAATCTACGCGGCGGTACCCGTGCTTCGCCGGACGGCGGGCTGGCGGGGCCGCCGGCTGGCGCTCCTCCTCGTCGCCGGGTTCGTATTCGTCGTCTTCATCTTTGGTGGCCTCAGCCACCTGCCCGGGCCGCTCAAGCCGGGTCCGCGCTAGCCCTCCAGCCATGGGCCTGCTGTGCCTGGGCCTGTCGCATCGCACGGCGCCGCTCGCCGTGCGGGAACGCCTGGCGTTATCCCGGGACGAGATCGCGGAGGCGGCGGCCATGGTCCGGCGCCTCTCCGGCATCGACGAGGCCGTGGTGGTGTCCACCTGCAACCGGATCGAGCTCTACATCGCCGGGGCCGGCCGCGCGGCCGGGCCGGCCGAGCCGCCCGGGGTGGCGTGGCGCCGCACCGTCGGCGCGGTCGTCCGGCTCCTCGCCAAGGCTCGCCGGGTGCCGGCGGGCGTCCTCGCCCGGTCGTCGTACGTGCACGCGGACCTCGACGCCGTGCGCCACCTGATCGAGGTCGCGGCCGGCCTCGACTCCCAGGTCGTGGGGGAGGCCCAGATCCTGCCCCAGGTGCGCCGCGCCCACGAGGCCTCGTTGCGCGCGGGCGCGACGGGCCCGGTCCTGAACGGCGTCTTCAACCGGGCCCTGGCCGCCGCCAAGCGCGTTCGCACCGAGACCGAGATCGGACGGCTGCCGGCGTCCGTGAGCTCGGTCGCCGTGGACCTCGCGGAACGGATCTTCGGCGAGCTGGCCGGGCGCACGGTGCTCCTGATCGGGACCGGCGAGACGGCGGAGCTCGTGGCCGAGAACCTGGTCGGGGACAGCGATCTCATGGTCCTGGTGGCGAGCGAGCGGCACCACGAGGCCGCCCGGCGAATCGCGCACCGGTTCGGGGGCGAGGCCATCGAGCTCGCGGCGGTGCCGGCTGCGCTGGCCCGCGTGGACATCGTGATCGCGGCCACGGCGGTCAAGGAACCGGTTATCCTCCGGGCCCACCTCGCCGCGGCCATGGCGCACCGCAAGGCGCGCCCCATCTTCCTCGTCGACCTCGGCGTCCCGCGCAACATCGAGGCGGGCGCCGGCGACGTGGCCGGCGTCTACCTCTACGATCTCGACGACCTCAAGGGGGTGGCGGACGGCAACCTGAAGCGCCGGGAGGAATGGATCGCGCCCGCGCGCCGCATCGCGGAGGCGGAAGTGGCGGCGACCGGAGCGTGGCTCGCCACCCTCGAGGTCGTCCCCGTCATCCGCGACCTCGAGCGGTTCGGCGAGGCCTGCCGGCAGGCCGTGCTGGCGCGCGCCGGCCGGCGCGTGCGCGACCTGCCGCCGGAGACGCGGGAGGAGGTCGAGTACCTGACGAAGGCGCTGGTGGCCAAGCTGCTGCACCCGCCGATCCGCAACCTCAAGGACCTGCCCGGTCCGGGGCGGTACGCCGACCTCGTGCGCCGGCTCTTCGGATTCCAGTGATCGCCGCGCCGTTGCGGCTCGGCACGCGGGGGAGCCCGCTCGCGCTCGCGCAGGCGACGCTCGTGGAACGCACCCTCGCGGCCGCGCACCCCGGCCTAGTCGTGGAGCGGATCGTGATCAGGACGACCGGGGACCGGGCCCCGCAGACGGGGTCATTGGAAACAGGCGGGCCGATGCCGGGCAAGGGCGTCTTCGTGAAGGAGATCCAGGAGGCCCTGCTCGCGCAGGTCGTGGACGTCGCCGTCCACAGCCTCAAGGACCTGCCCGTCGAGCCCGTGCCCGGCCTCACTCTCGCCGCGGTCCTGCCCCGCGAGGACGTGCGCGACGCGTTCTGTTCCCGGGACGGCCGGACGCTGGACGAGCTGGAGCCGGGCGCGCGGGTGGCGACCGGGAGCCTGCGGCGCGAGACCCAGCTCCGCCGGGCCTACCCGCACTTCGCGTTCGTCCCCATTCGCGGCAACGTGGACACGCGGCTGCGCAAGGTTCGCGAGGGCCAGGCTGAAGGCACGATCCTGGCGCGCGCCGGGCTCGTGCGGCTCGGGCTGGAGGCGGCGGTTACGGAGCTGATCCCGGCTGCCGTGTGCCTGCCCGCGCCGGGCCAAGGCGCGATCGGGTGCGAGGTGCGGAGCGACGACCGGGTCACGGGCGATGTCATCCGCTGCCTCGACCATCCGGCGACCATGACCGCGGTCGTCGCCGAGCGCGCGTTCCTGCGGCGGCTCGGCGGCGGCTGCCGGACGCCGATCGCGGCCTGGGGACAGCCGGAGCCCAAGGGGACGATCACGCTCCACGGGTTCGTCGGGAACCCGCGGGGACCCGAGTTCCTCGCCTCGTCGGTGACCGGACCCGCGACCGGGGCGGAGGCGCTGGGCACGAGGCTGGCCGAGCGTTTCCTCGCCGAGGGCGCTGCCGCGTTCCTGACGGAATGACCCGGCCGCCGCTGGCCGGCGTGCGCGTGGTCACCACGCGGGAAGGGCCCGCGGATCCGGTGCTGGCTCGTCACCTTCGGCTGGTCGGAGCCCGCGTGATCGGCTGCCCGGCGATCCGGCTGGAACGGATTACCCGCCCGCGAGGCGCGGTCGCCGTCGTGCGGCGGTGGCCGGCGTTCGACTGGATCGTCTTCACGAGCGCCGCCGCCGTCCGTGACTGGAACCGGTTCCGCCGGGCGAGAAGGCTGGGTCCGCGGGGACCGCGGGCCGCCGCGGTGGGACGCGAGACCGCGCGCGCGATCCGGAACGTCCTCGGCCTCCGCGTGGCCGCCATGCCGAAGAGGTTCTCGGGGGACGCGCTGGCCGGCGCGCTCGGCCCGGTCCGCGGCCTCAGGATCCTGATCCCGCGCGCCCTCGTGGCCCGCGAAGCCCTGCCGCGCGAGTTGAGGCGGCGGGGGGCCACGGTCACGATCCTCCCGCTCTACCGGACCCGTCCCGACGCGCAAGGGCTTCTGGCCCTCCGCCGCCTCGTCCTGGCCGGCCGCGCCGACTGGGTGGCGTTCGCGAGCCCGTCGGCCGCGGCGTCCGTCTTCGGCGCCCTGGGCGTGGCGGGGCGCCGGGCTTTCCGGGCGCGCGTCCGGGCCGCCTCGATCGGCCCCACCACGTCGGCGGCGCTTCGCCGCCGGGGGCTGCCCCCGGCGGCGGAAGCGGCGACATCGACCATGGCCGGCCTCGCGAGGGCGATCCTGCGGTACCATCGGAGGAGACATGTCACCCCGGCTCGCTGATCTCCGTGTCCGCCCGCGGCGCCTGCGCCGTTCCGAGGCCCGCCGCCGGCTGGTCCGCGAGACCGTCCTCACTCCGGACGATCTCGTCATGCCGTACTTCGTCATCCCCGGCCGCCGGCGCCGGGAGCCGGTTCCGTCGATGCCCGGCGTCGAGCGGCTCACGGTGGACGAACTAGTCCGCGAGGCCGCGGCGCTGTTCCGGCTCGGGGTGCCCGGCGTCATCCTGTTCGGCCTGCCGTCCCGCAAGGATGCGACCGGCAGCGAGGCGTGGTCCGGTTCCGGCGCCGTTCAGCAGGGCGTCCGGGCGCTCAAGCGGGCCGTGCCGGATCTCGTCGTCATGACCGACGTTTGCCTGTGCGAGTACACCCACCACGGCCACTGCGGCGTGTTCCACGGCGGCGAGGTGGACAACGACGCGACCCTGCCCCTGCTGGCAAAAGCCGCTCTGTCGCACGCCCGCGCGGGAGCGGATCTCGTGGCGCCGTCGGACATGATGGACGGGCGCGTGCGCGCGATCCGGCGGGCGCTGGACCGGGCCGGATTCGCGCGGACCGGCATCCTCGCCTACGCGGCCAAGTACGCGTCCGGTTTCTACGGGCCCTTCCGCGAGGCCGCGGGGTCCACGCCGCGCTCCGGGGACCGGCGGGGCTACCAAATGGACCCGCCCAACGCGCGCGAGGCGATGCGCGAGATCGCCCTCGATCTCGAGGAGGGGGCGGACGCGGTCATGGTGAAACCCGCGCTCGCGTACATGGACGTGATCCGGATGGCGCGGGAACGGTTCGATGCGCCGCTCGCCGCCTACAACGTGAGCGGTGAGTACGCGATGGTGAAGGCCGCCGCCGCGCGGGGGTGGCTGGACGAGCGCCGGGTGGTCCTCGAGATCCTGACGGGGCTGAAGCGCGCCGGGGCCGACTTCATCCTCACTTACCACGCGAAGGACGCGGCACGGTGGCTGCGCGGGTGACGGCGAAGCGGCGTGGATTCGCCGTGCGATACACCGATGCGGTCCAGCGGCGCCGGGACGAGTTGTGTTTCGGCGTCTGGGGGATCGGATTCCTCGTCGCCTGGGTCCGGATCTGGCGTGACCCCGATCCCGTGGGCGTATGGGATCGGTTCCCGCGTCTCTTCGCGGGGGAGTGGCGTCCCGAAACCCCGGTGGCCTGGATCTGCCTGCTGGCCGGCGTGGGATTCCGCGTCTGGGCGGCGGGGAACCTCGAGAAGAACCGGTTCGACCGGCCCAAAGGTCCGTACCGGATGGTCCGCCACCCCTTGTACCTAGGCACCCTCCTCGTCTCGCTGGCGTTCTTTCTCTCCATCGGCCTGCCCGTGACCGGGCTCCTGCTCTGGGTCGGCCTACTCGCCGGCGTCTTCCTGCCCGTGCTCCGCAAGGAAGAGCGCGAACTGGCGGGCTGGTTTCCCGGCCCGTACGGACGGTACCGACAGTTGGTGCCGGCGCTGGTCCCCGACCCGCGCGCGGTGCCCGCGGCCCTGGCGTCCGACGTCTTCACGCTCGAGCGGGCGCGGCGGAACTTCGGACTGCGGGCGCTCTGGTTCCTTCTTCTGGTCCCCGCGCTCAACGTGGGACTGGAATGCTGGATCTGGTACCGATGGCACTACCCCGCGGCCTGACATATGCCGTCCTGCTGACGGCTGTCCTCGCCACCGGGTGCAGTGGGATGCGGACGTATCCGAACGGGATCAACCACTGCTACCTGTGCGCGGTCAAGATCGCGCGGCTGAACGGCTACCAGATCCGGGAGCAGGACTTTCACCCCAAGGCGGGCGACCTCGTCGCGGCCCGCAGCGTCCCGGACCCCAAGGAGACGAAGGTCTCGCGCGGCTTCTTCCGGAGGGCCTGGGAGGTTCTGTGGAACCTCTGGGAGCACGGCAAGTTCGAGCTCTGGGACGAGGACCTCGCGGCGGCCCGGGTGAAGACCGAGGAGCGGTTCACGGTGTCGTTCACGTCGCGCGTGAGCGGGCCGCTCGGCTGGCTGGGCGTGAGCCGTCCCCGCGAGACCCGGATCAAGGTCGAACTGGACGTCTCGGACTACGGCCGCGAGGACTGGGTGATGGCCCGGAAGAAGCTGAAACCCGCCGACCACGAGCGCGTGTACAAGGAGATCAAGGACTGCCTCGCCTATGCCAGCCCCACGGCCTATCTCACGGCCACCAAGAAGGCTCGGGTCGCAGTCGAGACGGCTGCGTCACAGCCGACGGCCGTCTCAGCAGCCCTGGCGCAGCCGACGGCGCAGCCAGTCGCCGGGACTCCGCAGGCCTCCGCTATCGGGGCAACCACCACAGTCGAGTCGGCGGCGTCTCCGTCATCGGCGACCGCGGCAGAGTCGTCGACTCCGAAGCCCCCGACGGCAACCTCGATGTCGGCCGAGGCGATCGCGTCACTGCTGAGCCGGGGCCGGGGGAGCTACGACGCGGGGAAGTACGAAGAGGCGATCCCCCTTCTGGAGCAGGTGATCGCGGCGGATCCCGAGAGCGCGGAGGCGTTCGGGTATCTCGGCGCCGCCTACTACCAGCGCAAGCGGCTGGACGACGCGATCCGGGCCTACGAGGTCTACGTCAAACTCGTGCCGTCGGACACCCGCACGCAGGCGTTCCTCGGGGAGATCCGGAAGGAAAAGTCCCAGCCTAGGTGAGGGGGGTCGGGCTGGTCTTCTTCGCGTAACCGACGAGGGATTCGATGTCCTCCCCGGTGCGGTCCCGGAAGGCGACGCCGGCGAGGAACCGGCCCAGGTTCTCCATGGCGTTGTGCCGCATCCACTGGATCTGGCCCTCGAACCGGAGTTCCGCCTGGGTCTCGGGATGGCGGAAGGCGAGCCGCAGAACGTCCCCGTCGCTGACCTCGCTGTCGAACGCGATCAGGAATCCGCCCCGGCTGATGTTCAGGGTCTCGATCCGAAACCGGTCCTGGCCCCGCAGGGCGGGGTCTCCGGAGGCCTGCTCGCGCGAGCGCCGGTAGAGGGGTTCCGCGGTTCCGATCACGTGCAGGGAATATCGGGCGTCATTCCGTCGTTCCGCATAGGAGGAATCGGTGTCGGGCATGTGTTACCTGTCACATCTTACCCCAGCCGGACCGCTCTATCCTTGACAGGCGGCCCGGGGGGGACGAAGATAGACCCGGGAACAGGATCGCCGTGCGGAGAGTTGCTTGTACGGGAGGAGAACATACATGAAAAAGGTACTCGTTCTTGCCATCATCGCCCTTGCGGCCGTCACGGTCGCCGGGAGCGTCTTTGCCGAAAGCCGGATCGTGGCGATGTCCGGCATCGTACGCGTCTCGCCGCCGGCCCAGCCCGGGAGCGAGACGTGGTCGCAGGCCGCGGTGGGGCAGCCCCTCGTCGCCGGAAGCCTCGTGATGACGGGCGAGAACAGCCGCGTTTCGATCGAGGTCAGCCCGGGCAACACGGTCCGGCTCCGGGGCAACGCCAAGATCGTGATCGGAGGTCCCCAGGGCCGGACGACGCGGTTCAAGCTGCTGTCGGGAGTCCTGCGCGGGGCGTTCAACCGGCTCACGGGCGGGGAACGGTTCGAGGTCGAATTCTCCTCCATGAGCGCCGTCGCGTCCGTGAAGGGCACGACGTTCGAGGCCGAGGAGGGCTCCAACGGGGCGAGCATCCGCACGCTCTTCGGCGCGATCGAGATGGCCCTGAGCGGAGGCTCCCAGAGCATCCCGCAGGGTTGCGGCCTCTTCGTGACGCCGGGCGGCGTGATCCAGATCCGGCCGCTGACCGAGGGCGAGATCCAGGACGGGCTGGGCAAGGGCCAGGGCAACCGGCTGGATCTGCATGACTTCGTCCAGAACTCCCGGGACGCGGCCGCCGCGGACCAGGACATCATCGTCCAGATCCGGGAGGACGACTTCGCGGTCGGTCGGAGCCTCCGGGACGTGCACGGGAACCTGGCGCGGGTCGACCAGCGGCTGGTCCGCCCCACCCCCTACTCGATCGAGTTCGTTAACATCGTGAAGCGGGATTCCTACCGTTACAACGGCAAGTTCTCGTACGCCGGCTCCCCGGGTCCCCGGTTCGACTACCTCATGGGCCGGATCGACTTCAACATGGGGCTCCCGGACAAGGTCGTGGCTTGGCCCGGGTTCTTCATGGACAACAAGGACACGCTCAAGGCGACGCACGCCTTCGTGGAGCTCGCCAACGGCCGCCTCGGGCACGCCACCCTGGTCGTCCGGCGGGACACGAACTTCGGGGACAACGAAGGGGACGCTTTCAAGCTCAACGGCCTCCCCTTGATCGTGGACGGCGACGCCCCGACCACGGACGCCGACGGGCACGAGGCCGGCGACCTCTGGGCAACGACGGTCATGACGGCCTACGGCGACACGAACGCCAACGGGATCCTGGACCTGGGCGAGAAGACCCTGGCGAACCGGGTGGACCTCCGGATGGAGGCCTATGTGCTCAACGCGACCGGCAAAGTCCTGAATGTGGGCGACTTCACCGGGAACGCGCTCAACGATCCGTTCGGATTCGCGAAGACGGTGGCCATGGAGAGCATCCTGTCGTTCGCGGATTACCGGCCGGCGGGCACCGCCGTGGCGGCGGGGAACAACATCGACCTGATCGTCATCCCGGACCTCGTGATCGCGATCGCCGAGAGGTTCGGACCGAGCCTGGCGACGGTCGACACCGGCAACTGATCCCGGAGGCCCTGAGATGAACCACGTGATTCGAGCGCTATCCCTGTGTTTCGCGGTCGTCTGGGCGTCCGCGGCTCCCGCGTCGATCAAGAACGAGCTGATCCGGATCGGCGAGGCTGTCCTCACGAAGATCGCGCTCGACCCGGCGGACTTCCTCTTCGACATCCACCTGAACGCGGAGGATCGCACGCCCCTCCCGATCGACAAGGACGGCCAGGTTGGGATGAATGTCTTCCCGGCCCTGATCCCGTTTACGGAGGTAAACCTCTCGGGAAAGGCCAAGCTGCACCGGGAACACGCGGGATGGCCGCAGATCGATATCAACTTCGGAGGGTGGAACTCGATCGCGGGCATGGTGGCGAGTGGCATGGTCGAGGACTTCAAGGGCGGGCTGTACGGATACCACGGCGGAATCTCGGCGGCCGTTTCCGCGGACCCGCGGCTGCGGCTCTTTGGGGGATACGAGTTCTCCCAGATGCGCGTCGACGTGACCGTCAACTTCAAGGACTCCTCGACGAGTACGGGAACGGGGTTCGACCTCCAGAACTCGCTCTCGCACCTGAACGTGGGGAAGACCGAGCACTTCCTGTTCGCGGGCGCCGAGGTGCTCAGGTCCGCGCGGAAGCGGCTCGTGGCGGAGGTCGGATACGGAGTCGTCAGCAACAAGCTGATGGCGCGGCTGACCTGGTCCTCCAAGAACTTCGACAGCGGATTCGTCTTCTTCCCCGAGAGTGCATGGGTCTTGTGGCCGGTGTGGAACTTCCAGGTGCGGTTCTGATGCGTTCCGTGGTGCTCACCGCGCTCGTTCTTGTGCATGGTATGGCCATGGCCGCCGACGCTGGCAAGCAGGGCGGGGCCGCGCCCGCGACACCGGCTGCTGCCGCTCCGGCTGTTGAGAAGCCCGCCGCCGCGCCCGCGGCGGATGTCGCGACGGCGACCGCTCCGGTGGCCACAACCGCAACCGCGACGGCAACGGCGGCTCCCGTCCAGGCGTCCGCAGCGGACGTCGCCGCGGACATAGCGGCGGACGAGGCGGCGGACGCCGCCGCCGAGGCCGGGACGAAGCGGGGCCTGGTGCCGTTCTATGCGTTCCATTTCAGCGAGGGATTGAGTCTGCCCAACATCGGCGGATTCTTCTTCGGGAACAAGATCGGGTCCACGGTCGGGGGGAAGGTCGTCCTCACGCCCGAGCAGAGCCTGTTCGGGGCCTACGAGCTGAGCTATGAGGGACCGGGCATGCGCGCCCAGGAGGGCCACGAGTTCCGGGAGCGTTCGATCGACCATTCGATCTCGGCCGGTCACGCCTGGAAGGTGTCGCCCGCGTACGTCGTGAGCTCCAGGATCCAGTACATGAACGAGTTCCGCCGGACGGGCGCGAACGAGTCGTTCGGCAACGGGCTTTACGACTACTGGTCGCTGGGCCTCGCGGAGCGCGTGGACCTCGGGATCGTCCCGGGCGTGCCGCTGGGGGCCGGCCTCGCCTACGCCTACGTCCGGTTCCCGAACTACACCGACCTCCTGCAGGAGTTCATGTCCGCATCGGTCAACTCCGAGCTGTCCGGGGGCCAGCAGGATTACCACCGGATCCGGTTCGATGCGGACGGCAGGTTCGGAGGGGACCGCGGGCGCGGCTGGCTGTCGGTCTCGATGCTGGATTTCATCAAGGCGAGGGTCGTCACGGGCTTCGGCACCGCGGCCGGGCCGAGGCAGGTCGATTACGTGACGGAGCTCGGCGGATCGTGGAAGGCCGCGGTCGCCCAGACGGATTCCATGGCGATGACGGCGGAACCCGTGCTCCGGGTGACGATGCGGAACTCGAACCAGAACTTCCTGCGGTTCCGGCACTTCGGCGACACGCTGCCGTCCTTCATCAAGGGCAACTACAACTACGTCTCGCCGTCGCTCGGGGTTCCCGTGCGGTGGGAATGGAAGAACGGGCGATCGCTCTTCTTCGCGCCGACCTACGCCCTGCTCGCCTACGGATCGCGGCCCCCGCGCGACACGGCCAACGAGTACCGGGTGGGCAAGAAGCAGTTGAACCAGACGCTGATCCTCGCGATGGGTTACACGTCGAAGTTCTACGCCTACTCGTCGTGGACGTTCGGGTACGCGGTGCAGGTACAGAAGTCGAACAACCGGTTCGAGAAGTTCCTGCCGTACAACTACACCGGGCATCTCTTCTACACGTCGCTAGATATCACATACTAGCCTGATATAATCTCCCCGTTGGGGGCAGTAGCTCAGTTGGGAGAGCGCGTCGTTCGCAACGACGAGGTCACCGGTTCAATCCCGGTCTGCTCCACGTCATTGTGGCCATGCTGAATGATGCGGTGTTGCTCCTGAACTCGACGTACGAGCCGCTGAACGTGATCAACGTGAAGCGGGCCCTTCGGCTCGTCCTGACTCGCAAGGCCGACCCCGTCGAGGCCGACGGCGCGATCGTACACACGATCACGAGGTCGTTTCCGCTGCCGGTCGTGGTGCGGCTGGCCTACTACGTGCGGCGGCCCAACCAGCGGGTGAAGTTCACGAAGCGGACCGTGCTCGCGCGGGACCAGCACACGTGCCAGTACTGCGGCGCGCAGACGCGCGACCTCACGCTCGACCACGTCCTGCCGAAGACGCTGGGCGGTGAGACAATCTGGACCAACGTCGTGGCGGCCTGCAAGAAGTGCAACGGCGCGAAGGGCGGCCGCACGCTGAAGGAGGCGGGGCTCAAGCTCCGGCGCGCGCCCCGCGAGCCGCGGTTCCTGCCGTACCTGCGGCTGGTCAAGAACTCCTACCAGCGGGCCTGGGACAAGTACCTGTTCACGGACCCCGAGAGCCCGTTCCTGCTGCGCGGTCCCCTGCCCGTGGCCGTCCCGGGCCGCGTGCATCGCCGCACCGCTCCCGCGTTGGCCTGACGACCGTGCCGTTTCAGGCGTGGGCGATCCCGTGGCTGGGTAACGAGCTCCCGAGGGCCGTCGTGGGCTATCTCTTTGCCGTGGCCTGCTACTTCACCGTGGGGGCGAGCCTGCTCATGGTCGTGCTCGAGCACCGGGCGCAGCGCGAAGGGAACCAGTTCCTGCTTTCGTTCCTCCAGGATTGGAGCCGGTTCATCCTGCTCATGACGACGGTCCTCGGGCTCGTGCTCGCGGCGGGGGCGTGGCTGGTCGCCGCCGTCACCGAGCCGGCGGCGGTATTCGTCCTGACGCGGGTGTTGTTCTGGGTCTGGGGCATTCTCTGGGTGCTTGCCGGGCTGGCGCTGTGCTCCGGCCTCCTGCACTACAGCGGGTGGGGGGCCGTGGCGCCCGGGCACCACCTCGTGGTCGGTTGGGTGATGGCGGGCTGCGCCTGGGGCTCGCTGTTCGTGGTCAACGGCATCCTCGCCTTCCTCCTGGATCCCGGAGCCTGGCTGGAGACCGGCCGTCTGCTGGACGGCTTCTTTAACGCGACGTTCAACCCGTCGCTCCTCGTGCATGCCGGTCTCGCGCTCGGCATCGGCGGCCTCTTCACCCTCGTGGCCGGGGCCGAGACCGACCCGCCCCGCCTGCGGTCCGTGCTCGTCCGAACGGCCTCGTGGTTCGCGCTGGCCGGGTTCACGCTCGCGCCGGTCGGGGAGGCGTGGCAGGTCGCCGTCATGCCGCCGGCGGCGCGCGAGGCGTTGTTCGGGCCGTCGGGGCACGGTCCCGGCGTGTTCGCGATCGGTCCCGCGCTCGCGATCCTGATCGTCGCCTTCCTGGCCACCGGGCCGCTCGTGCGGACGGCCGTCACGCCCCGGCCGCTGGCGTTCCTGCTCCTCCTGCTCGGATTGGCCGCCGCGGGCGTGAGCGGCTGGTCGCGCGAGGCCGCGCGCGCCCCCTGGGTGATCTCCGGGTATCTCCAGGTCAACGGACTGGGGCCCCGGGAAGCTAATGCCGCGCGCGTCGAGGGCTTCCTGCGCCGGGCCCGGTACGCCCGCTCGCGGACGACCGCGAACGCGGCTGCCGGGGAACCCGCGTCCGCGGGTCAGGAACTCTTCCGGTTCCAGTGCGGGTGCTGCCACACGACCACCGGGGTGCGCGGCCTGCGCCGCATCGTGCAGGGGTGGGATGTCGAGACGATCGACCACCAGCTTGGACGCCTCGAGAAGCTGCGGGGGGTGATGCCGGCATTCGCCGGGACGGACGCCGAGCGCCGGGCGTTGGCGCGCTGGCTCGCGTCCCTGGCGGTCCCGAAGGGGGGGAAGCCGTGAGCGGCGTGCCCGGTCCCGGCCTGTTCCCGCTTCCCGCATCGCCGGGAGTCCTGCGGGGACTCGAGCTCGCGATGGCCGTCGTGGCGGCGGTTCCCGCGTCGCTCGCCCTGGGGTGGCCCGTGCTCACGCTCGTCGCGGAAGCCGTCGGGCGGGGCGGCGCGGAGATCTCGCTGCGGCGCCTCGCCGCCTGGCTCGCGCGCCGGACGCCCGGCGCGGTCGTGCTCGCGATCGGGCTCGCGTTCCCGCCCTTCCTGCTCGGCCTCGCGCTCTACGGGGAGGCCGTCCTGAGCGCGGCCGCGCAGATGGCGTGGTTGTGGCTGGCCGTGATCCCGCTCCTGTTCCTCGGCGTGGGATCGTCCTTCTGGGTGGCCCTGCGGCGCCGCGGCGCGGAACCGTCCACCCTGCGGCCCTTCCTGCCCGACGTCGTCGAGAGCTACATTCTCGCGTTCCGGCGGCGCGGGATCGAGCGGGCGGGCGCCGCGGTGACGGTCCTCTGCCTCGTGTCCCTGTTGGGCGTGGGGTTCGTCCTGGTGGCCCACGGCGTTCTCGTGGCCCGGCCCGACCTGTGGGGGCCGGTCGCGGGGATCCCCGACGGGTGGGGCCTGCCGCTGCGCGATCCCCAGCTCCTGCCCCGCCTGCTGTTCGCCCTGCTCGGGGCGCTGGCGCTCTCGGGGTTCGCGGTGGCCTGGCACGGCGCGGACCGGGAGGCGGCCGGCGAGGCGGCCTACGGGCGGGCCGCGCTCCGGTTCGGGGTCGTGTGGTTCGGCGCCGCGACGGCGCTGGAGCTGCTCGCGGCCGTCTGGCTCGTCCTGTCCCTGCCCGGCCCGGTGGGGAAGGCCGCGCTGGCGGGCGGGGCGGGGTCCCTGCTGTGGACGGCATTGGGGGCGGCGGTCGCGGCCGTGACGCTGGCCGTCGTGGCCGCCGCCGCCGAGGAGCCGCGCCAGTACGTGCTGGGGGCGGCCGTCGCGGTGGCGGTGTCGCTGATCGCCGAGACGGCGGTTCGACAGCGGATCAGGGACGCGGCGCTCGCCGGCATCCCGGACATCGCGCTGCGCGCCGGCATGCTCCAGCCGGGGTCCATGATGCTGTTCATCGTGGTCTCGGTCCTGGGCGCCGGGCTGGTCGCGTATCTCCTCTGGGCCACCTCGGGATCCCGCCGCGCCTTCTGAGGCCGTTCCGCCTCCCGTGATCCTGTGCCTCGGCCTCTCCCTGCGGCAGGCGTCGTTCAATGTCCGGTTGGCCCGCGCGGCCGCCACTCTGGTCCGCGAGGCCGGAGCCGGGGCGGAGCCGGTCGCGCTGCGCGACCTCGGGATTCCGCCATACGACGCCGATGTCGAGGCGACGCTGGGGATCCCCGCGCCGGTGCACGACCTGGCGGAGCGGGTTCGCTCCGCCCGCGGGGTGATCATCGCCTTCCCCGAGTACAACCGGGCGATGGCCGGCGTGGCCAAGAACGCGATCGACTGGCTCTCGCGCGTGCGACCGTACGTCTTTGAAGGCAAGCCCGCGCTCCTGCTCTCGGCCTCGTCGGGGCGGGGCGCCGGCGCCGCCGCCCTGGCGACGTCCCGCCCCATCCTGGAACACGTGGACGCCGTCGTGTACGCGGAGACGTTCGGGCTGGCGCGCGCGAAGGAGGCTTTCGACGAGGCGGGCGTGATCGCGGATCCGGAGACGGCCGTCCGCCTCCGCGCGGTCATCGCGGGCTGGCTCGCCTCGCTTCCTTCCTGACCCCCAACGACAAGGCGCTGCCCGCGAGGAGCGTCACCGCGAGCGTCCACAACCCGGCCTGGTAGCTCCCCGTCCTGTCGCAGATCTTCCCGACGATCACGGGTCCAACGAACCCGCCGGCGTTGCCGACCGAGTTGATGAGGGCGATGCCGCCCGCGGCGGCAGTGCCGGTGAGGAAGGTGCCGGGCAGGCTCCAGAACGGCCCGAGGGTCCCCCAGATGCCGCCGGCCGCCACGCACAGGGCGGCGAGGGCGAGCCACGGGTGGGCCTGCTGGAAGACCCCGGCGGCGAGGAGGCCGCAGGCCCCCGCGGCCGCAGGTACGGCCACGTGCCAGCGCCGCTCGCCCACGGCGTCCGAGTGGTGGCCGATGGCGACGATCGAGACCGTGGCGGCGAGGTAGGGCAGGGCGGTCAGCACCGAGGCCTGCGCGTTCGTGAGCCCCCCGAAGCTCTTGAGGATCTGCGGCAGCCAGAAGACGACGCCGTAGTAGCTGATTATGAGGGCGAAGTAGGTCAGGCACAGGTGCCACACCCGCCCCGAGGTCAGCGCCGCGAGCAGGCCGGCCGCATGCTCCCCGCGGACGGTAGCGTGCTCGCGCGCGATGCGCGCGCGCAGCCAGGTCCGGTCGGCCCCGGGCAGCCAGGCCGCGTCCTCCACGCGGTCGTCGAGCCGCCGCAGGACGACGAGGCCGAGTAGGGCCGCCGGCAGCCCCTCGAGCAGGAATAGCCACTGCCAGCCCGCCAGACCGAGCGTCCCCTTCAGCCCCATGATCCATCCTGCCAGCGGCCCGCCGATCACGCCGGAGAGCGACGTCGAGGTCAGGAACCACGCCGAGGCCCGCGCCCGGTCGCGCGCCGGGATCCAGAACGTCAGGTAGTAGATGATGCCGGGGAAGAACCCCGCCTCGGCGAATCCCAGCAGGCACCGGAGGACGTAGAACCCGGTCGCGGTATGCACGAACACCATGCACGCCGTCAGGAGGCCCCAGGACACCATGATCCGCGCGATCCACCAGCGGGCGCCGACGGCCTCCAGGATCAGGTTGCTCGGGACCTCGAAGAAGACGTATCCGACGAAGAACATGCCCGCCCCCAGCCCGAAGACGGTCGCGCTGAACCCGAGGTCGACCCGCATCTCGAGGGCCGCGTAGCCGACGTTGACCCGGTCGATGTAGTTCATCATGTAGCAGAGGAAGAGGAAGGGGATCAGCCGCCACATCACCGTCGAGACGACGCGCTTCTCGCGAGCGATCGGGGACTCAGCCACCGGCGTCCTTGCGCAGGTGGACGACCCGCTGGGGGAACGGGATGTCGATGCCCCCCGCCTCGAGCCGGGTCTTGAGCGCGATGTTGACCTCGCTGCGCACGTCCAGCACGCGTTCGTACCGCGCGATCGTGTACTCGATGACGAGCTGGAGGGCGGAATCGCCGAACTCGGTGAAATAGACCGCCGGCGGCGGGGTCTTGGCCACCTCCGGATGGCTCCCGACCGCGTCCAGGATGAGCCGGCGCGCGCGCTCGACGTCCGTCGAGTAGCCGACCCCGATCGTCTGCCGGACCACGAGCGTGCCGTCGGGGCGGGCGTAGTTCGTGATGCTCTGCTTCACGAGGTCCGCGTTGGGGACCACGAGCAGGGTGCCGCCCAGGGTCTCGATGCGCGTGCTGCGCAGCCCGATCGTCCGGACGAATCCTCCCCGGCTGTCGGGCAGCTCGATCCGGTCCCCCACGCGGAAGGGGCGGTCCACCATGATCGCCAGTCCGCCGATCACGTTTGCGATCATCTCCTGCGCCGCCAGCGCGATCGCGAGGGATATGACGCCGGCCGCGCCCAGGAGCGCCGTGACCTTGATGTTGTACGCCCCGAGGACGGCCGTCAGGGCGAAGAAGAAATACGCGAGCCGGGAGACCCAGCGCACGGCCGGCATCAACTGCTGGTCCAGCCGGGTCTCGGAGCCGCGGCTCAGCCGCTCGAGGTACCAGGCGGCGCCCTCTTCGGTGAGCCGGGTGCACAGCCATGCGGCCGCGAAGGCGGTCGAGAGCAGCAGCAGTCCGTGCAGGTACGGCGTCACGTGCGCGCCCGCGATCCGGGGGTTGGCGGTCATGTCGTTGACGATCATGAGGAGGCCGCCCGCGAACACGAGCGCCTGGAGCGCCCTCTTGGCGGCGTGGGCGAGCCGGTCGTCGAGCTCCCCCTTGTGCCGCAGGGCGAGCGGGATCAGCACCCGCTCGACCAGGATGCCGAGAACCGATGCGACCGCGGCCAGGGCGGCCGCGATGCACCCCAGGATCACCCAGGGGTCGTTGAAGAGCTCACTCACCATGCGGGGTATGATACTCCAATCGGACCAGGGCGGTGAACACGACGATGCGACCCGAAGACGGACTGTACCTGCTGGACGCCGACCTCTCGGCCGTTCCCGCGCTCGCCACCGACACCCTCGTGATCGGGAGCGGGGTCGCGGGGCTCTCGGCGGCCCTGGCCGCGTCCCGGCACGGCGGCGTCATCGTGGCCTCGAAGGCCGAGGCGTCCGAGAGCAACACCCTCTACGCCCAGGGCGGGGTGGCGGTGGCCCTGGGTGCCGGGGACTCGCCCGCGGCGCACGCGGTCGACACGCTCGAGGTCGCGTGCGGACTGGCGGACCCCGCGGCGGTGGCCAAGCTCGTGGGCGAGGGGCCCGAGCGGGTCCGGGACCTGATCGGGCTGGGCGCCTCGTTCGACCGGGAGGGCGGCGAGCTGGCCTTCGGGCGGGAGGGCGGCCACGGCCTCGCCCGCGTCATCCACGCGGCGGGCGACGCGACCGGGCGCGAGATCGAGCTGGCGCTCCTGCGGGCGGTCAGGGCGGACGAGCGCATCACGATCCTGGAGCGCATGTGCGCGACGGACCTGCTGCACGCGGAGGGAGCCGTCTTCGGCGCCCTGTTCACGTCCCGGGAACCCGCGGGACTCCTGCAGGTCAGGGCCCGGGCCGTCATCCTGGCCACCGGTGGTGCCGGCCAGCTCTACCGCGAGACGACCAACCCGGACGTCGCGACCGGGGACGGCGTGGCGCTGGGCTGGCGGGCGGGCGCCGAGGTGGCCGATGTCGAGTTCGTCCAGTTCCATCCCACGACGCTCTACCTCGCCGGGGCGCGCCGGTTCCTGATCTCGGAGGCCATGCGCGGCGAGGGCGGGGTCCTCCTGAACGGCGCCGGCGAGCGGTTCATGCCCCGGTACGATTCCCGGGGCGAGCTCGCCCCCCGGGACGTCGTGTCGCGGGCGATCGTGAGCGAGCTGGCCCGCACGGGCGCGCCCAGCGTGTGGCTGGACATGAGCGGGATCCCGGCCGCGCGGCTCGAGCGCCGGTTCCCCCAGATCCTGTCCGTCTGCGCCGAGTACGGGCTCGACGTGCGGCGCCAGCGCATTCCCGTCCGGCCGAGCGCCCACTACTTCATGGGCGGCGTCCGGACGGATCTGGGCGCCCGGACGTCCGTCCAGGGCCTGTTCGCGTGCGGCGAGGCGGCGGCGTCGGGTGTGCACGGGGCGAACCGGCTCGCCTCCAACTCGCTCCTCGAGGGCCTCGTCTTCGGCCACGCCGCGGGGCACGGCGCGGGCGCCCTCGTGGAGGCGCGCCGCGGCCGGATGCCCCCCATGCGGCGGCTCGTTCACGCGCCGTCGCGCAAGACGATTCCCCTCGATGTCGAGGACGTGATCCGCAGCCTCAAGAGTCTCATGTGGCGGGCGGCGGGGGTCGTGCGCCGCAGGGAGGACCTCGAGGCGGCCCTCGAACAGCTCCTGTTCTGGGAGCAATACGTCTACCAGGGCGAGTTCCGCACCGCCCGGGGCCTCGAGCTTCAGAACATGCTCCTGGTGGCCGAGCTCATCATCCGCGCCGCGCTAGCCCGCCGCGAGAGCCGCGGCGCCCATTTCCGGACGGACTTTCCCGCCCGGGACGACGCCGCGTTCGGCCGCCGGCTGGTCTTTTCCCGTACCACGCCGCTCCCCTGAGAGGGTAGAATAGAGGGCGGGGAGACTGCATGGCCATATTGCGCGAAGCAACCAAGGAAGTTATCTGCAAGATCGTCTACCACGGCGCCGGCCGGAGCGGGAAGACGACCAGCCTGCTGCATATGAACCACCGGCTCGCGCCGGGCCAGCGGGGCCAGTTCATCACCCTGGAGACTCCGACCGAGCGCACGCTCTTCTTCGACCTCCTTCCGGTCAAGGTGCTGGCGGGCGGGTACTCGTTCCGCTACCTCGTCTTCGCGACGCCGGGGCAGGAGTACTACCACGCGAGCCGGCGGTTGGTCCTCAAGGGCGCGGATGCCATCGTGTTCGTCGTGGATTCCCAGCGCGAGCGTGCGCAGGACAACTGGGAATCGTGGGAGCTCCTGGAAAAGAACCTCAAGGAGCTCGGCCAGCGCGCCGACGCCCTTCCGCTCGTCATCCAGTACAACAAGCGGGACCTGCCGAACGCGATGCCGCTGGAGGAGGCCGAGCGCCGCTACAACGTCCGCCGGTCGTTCTCGTTCCCCGCGATCGCGCGGACCGGCCAGGGCGTGTACGAGACCTTCCTCACGGCGGCCAAGCTCGCGCTCACGCGCCTCTCCCTGCCCGGGGCCGAAAACGCGATGGGGGAGCTGTTCCACTCGCTCGTGATCACGGAGGACGACGGCGACCGGCTGACGAAACAGCTCGCGAAGCTGAACATCGAGAGTGGGGCGACCACCTCGTTCCTCGTGGAGGAGAGCAGCGGCATCATCGCCTCCGCGGGCACCTTGCCCGCCGGGGACCAGGAGGCGCTGGGGGCCATCCTGGCCTGCAACTTCATGGCCGCGCAGGAGCTGGCCGGGAACCTCGCGGGCGCGAGCTTCGCGGGCACCGTCCAGCGGGGCCGCCAGTGGATCCTCCGTTCCATGCGCGTGGACCAGCGCAGGTTCGTGGTGACGGCCTGCGGGCGCGGCGCCGCGTCGCGGAAGGTACGGGACGCCATGCTCTACGCGCGCGGAGCGCTGGGGGCGCAACTCAAGATGGTGGACCAGATGTCGCCGAACCGCCTCAGGCAGGCGCACGAGGTCTTCAGCTCGGTGACCGCGATCGCGGTCCACGAACTGGGAAAGGCGTAACGTGGCCATCGGCGACGCCAACGTCGGGTTCACGCTGACGCCGCAGGGGCGGATGCGGCTCATCCGCCTCCTGGACACCTTCGCCGAGCAGCTCCCGCAGGCTTCGGCGTTCCTGACCGACCTCGCCGGACGGATCGTCGAGATCGCGCGGAAGCCGGTCGGCGTCAAGCTCGAGGAGATCTCGGCCCTGGCGGCCGGCTGCTACGCCTCGACGCACCAGCTCGCCGGCGCGTTTCAGGAGAAGAACTTCGCGCTGGCGTTCCAGCACGAGGACGACCGTCAGGTCCTCGTGTGGCCGGTGGGGGAGCGGGCCCTGCTCGTCGTCCTCCTGCGGGGGGTGTCCGCGCTCGAGGACCTCGAGGAGAAGATGGAGGGTCCGCTCGGGGCCGACCTCGCCGCCGTGGTGCAGGAGGCGCGGGAGCCGCTCCAGTCGGTCCCGCCGCCCCGGATCGAGCCCGCCGAGGTGCCTCCCGAGGTGCGCGCGCTGGAGCGCGCGCTCACGGAGCTGATCATGGACCTCCAGGCGAAGCATCCCACCGGGTTCACGCCGGAGGTTTCTTCCAGGCTCCTGCACGCCCGCGAGGACCTCGCCCGCGCCATTGCCGGGGGCGACTGGCCGCGGGCCGGCGAGCTCTGCGCCTCCACGCGCGCATGGCTCGGCCAGGTGTTCCCGGGCTGAGGCCCCCGGTGGGCAGGGCAAAGTGAACTACCGGTCCCTCGTCTACCGCGGCATCGCCATCGCGCTCGTGATCTTCTTCGTCGGCGTGATGTTGGGCCTCGCCCGGATGACGTGGAACGGGGAGCCCCCCAGGGCGATCCTCCGGTTTCTCGCCGGGTTTGCCCCCCTCTCGGTCATCAGCGGCATCCTGATCTCCTGGGCGTGGGAGAGCGCCACGGCTTCGTCCCACGGCTTCTACGCCGGCGGCGCCGGGGTGCCGGGGCCGATTCTCGACCTGTCCCGCATCCGGTCGCACCTCAAGCGCGAGGAATGGGACCTGGCGCGCTCCGCGCTCGACCGGCAGTGGGCGCAGTACCCGGGCAACGGCGACCTCCTGCGGGAGTACGAGCGCTACTTCGTCGACGCGCTGGGCGCCCCGAGCGGCGCAGTCAAGTTCTTAGAGGAGCAGGTGCCGGTCCTCAAGGGGGACGACCGCGCCTACGCCTTCATGCGGCTGGCCGAGCTCCACGCCGACGTCCTGCACGAGCCGGAACCGGCCAGGCACTGGTGCCATCGCCTCCTGACCGAGTTCCCGTCCTCCCCGCTCGCGGAACAGACGCGGGCCCTCCTGGACAGCCTGCCGCCCGAGCGACGCCCCGCGTGACGGCCGCGCGGCCCCGGTTCTCGGTCCTGATCCCGGCCCGCAACGAGGAGGCCCTTCTGCCCGCCTGCCTCGAGTCCGTTCGGGCGGCCTCCCGGGGATTCGAGGGGGCGGTCGAGGTCGTCGTCGCCGTCAACCGGTCGACCGACCGGACCAAGGAGATCGCGCGCGCCTTCGGGGCCGTCATCGTGCGCGACGAGAGCAGGTGCATGGCGAAGATCAGGAACGCGGCCGCCCGGGCGTCCACGGGCGAGATCCTCATGACGATTGACGCCGACAGCCGGATGAGTCCGGGGATGATCGCGGCCGTGGACGCGCGAATCCGGTCGGGCCGGTACGTCGGGGGAGGGGTCCTGATCCGGCCGGAGCGGATGTCCCTGGGGATCGCGGCCAGCGGGCTAGTCCTCTTCATGTACACGTTCTGGAGGCGCATCTACGCCGGGCTGTTCTGGTGTCGGCGCGAGGACTTCGAGGCGGTGGGCGGGTTCGACGAGTCCCTGACGAGCGCCGAGGACATCGACTTCGCGAAGCGGCTGGGGAGGTTCGGCCGGCGCACTGGCAGGAGATTCGGCATGATCTGGCGGGCGCACATCACGACGTCGTGCCGCAAGTTCGACCGGTTCGGCGACTGGCACCTGTTCACGCAACTGCCCGCCGCGATCCGTCTCCTCGGGGGCCGTTCCGCCCGCGACGCCGACCCGTACTATTACGACGTGCCGCGATAACACGACGGCGGGGCTCCGGGGTGGGAGTCTGGTCTAATAGGAGCATGGCCAGACGACGAATCCGGAAGCGGTCACCGCGGGCGCGCGGCCCCGCGCGCTCGTGGGTCGTGGCCGTGCTCGTGGTGGGGGCATTGGCGGTCGCGCTTTATGTCCTGACCCGTGGGCCGGGCGTTCAACCCGTCGCCAGCCCGGAAGTCCGGCTCGAGCGGACCGCGGACCATCCGGCGCGGGCCGCAGCGGCCCGGCCGCGATCGAAGACCTCCCTCGCCCCGTCGCTGGTGGCGGCCCCGGGGGAGGGCGGCCCGCTCGCCCTCTCCCCGGCGCCCACGTTCGGCGCCTCGGGCCCCGCGTTCCGGGTCGTGTGGCGCCGGGTCGCGGACCTGCCCGAGTCGCGGGCCAGGTTCGGCGCCGCCGTGGCCGGCGGGCGCATCTGGGTCGTCGGGGGCGAGTCGCGGAACGGCGTCCTCGCGTCCGCCGTCACGTACGACCCGGCCGCCGACCGCTGGACCCCGGCGGGGACCATGCGCGCGGCGAGAAGCAACCACGGTCTCGTGGCGGTGGACGGCCGCATCTGGGCGATCGGCGGGTTCAACGGCGAGGCGCTGCTCGGCGGCGTCGAGGTCCTTGACCCTTCGACGGGATCGTGGACGACCGTCGAGGGGGCCGGCGGGTCTATGCCCACGCCGCGCAGCGGGTTCGCGTGCGCGGCGGTGGGCGGCCGGATCTGGACGTTCGGCGGCGACCACCCCGTCATCGAGGTCTTCGACACCGCGACGCGCCGGTGGGAGTCCAGGGGGAATATGCCCTCGCCGTTGTCCGCCGCGTCGGCGGTTGTCTCGCGGGACCTGGTCTACCTCATCGGGGGCTTCGGGGGCGCGGCGGCCAGCCCCGCGATCCGCGTTTACGACACGCGCGCCGGCCGGTGGCTGTCCGACGCGGCGCCCATGCAGCAGGCCCGGGCCGGTCTCGCCGTCGTCGACGACGCGGGCGGGGCCGTCTTCTCGATCGGGGGCACGTTCCGGTCCCCGCTGTCCCTCGTCGAAGTCTGCCGGGCGCCGGGGGAGCCGTGGTGGGGCATGGACGACCTCCCCGCGCCGAGAGCGAACCTGCGGGCGGTCATCGCCCGCGGCAAGCTCTACGCCATCGGGGGCATGGACCGCGCGGCCGAGGTCTCCGTCTTCGAGGGAACGGTGACGCCGCCCTAGCCCCTGAGGAGGGACCCGCTCGTGGTGCCCGTCGCGAGGCCGAGGACGCACCAGAACTGGTGTAGGATTGGGTGTGGCCACAGTCCGTGCCTTCGGTCGCGGCACCGCCCGTCGGGCCGCGTTCGTTTTCTTCCTCTGTTCCGGCTTCTGCTCCCTCGTCTACGAGGTCGTCTGGCTGAGACTGGCGTACGCGGCTTTCGGTGTCAACACGGAGGTCATGTCCGTGGTGATCTCCGTCTTCATGGGCGGGCTCGCGCTCGGGTCCTGGTGGGGGGGGCGGTGGATTGGATCGCTGGCCCGGGGCAGGTCGGCGCTGTGGTTCTACGCCGCCGCCGAGGTCGTGATCGGCGCGGGGGCCTTCGTCGTGCCTCTGGCGTTCGACGCCTCCCGGCGCCTCCTGCTGGCCCACGGCCCGGCTGACGCGCCCGCCTACCTTGCCAGCTCGGCCTTCCTGCTGGCCCTGAGCCTCCTGCCGTGGTGCCTGGCGATGGGCGCCACGTTCCCGTTCGCGATGGCGTTTCTGCGGCAGGCGGGGGCGGGCGATGAGGGGAGCTTCAGCTACCTCTATCTGGCCAACGTGATCGGCGCGATGACCGGCACGCTGGCGGCTGCGCTCTTCCTCGTCGAACTGGCTGGATTCCGCGGGACGCTTCATATGGCGGCGGGGCTCAACGTCGCCGTCGCCGCATCGGCCGCCTGGCTTGCGACCCGGAGCGTCCGGGGCCGGGCCCCGGAGACTGCCCGCCACGCCAGCTCGCCGGCTTTGGCCGGGACGCGCATCTACCCGGTCGTGCTCTTCGTGACCGGATTCACGTCGATGGGGATGGAGGTTGCCTGGATCCGGAGCTTCACCATCATTCTCGGGAACCAGATCTACTCGTTCGCCTGGCTCCTGGCCGTCTACCTGTTCGCCACCTGGCTCGGGTCCGCGGCGTACCGCCGCGACCGCGCAGGGGGGCGCCGTCCGCAGTCGCCCGGTCGTCTGGCGGGGTGGGCCGCCGTCTTCGCGCTCTGGCCCGTCCTCCTCGGCGATCCCCGCCTCGGTCCGGAACGCCTCCAGGTGCTGATCAGCCTCATGCCCTTCTGCTTCGTCCTCGGGTACCTGACGCCGCGCCTAGTGGATATGCGGTCCGCAGGCCGTCCGGCGGAGGCGGGCCGCGCCTACGCATGGAACATTCTGGGATGCATCCTCGGCCCGGTGGCCGCCTCCTACGGGCTCCTGCCGCGCTGGGGCGCCCAGGCGACGCTGGCCATCCTCGCCGTGCCGTACCTCGTGCTGGCCCCCGTGCTGACGGGCTGGAAGGCATGGCGGCTCCTCGACGGCGCCCTCGCCGGCGCGGCGGCCGCATGCTTCGTCGGCGCGACCGGCTTCTCCCTCAGCTTCGACGGCGCCGTGGGCTCGGACCATCCGCCCGTGCGCCTCCTCCGGGACGCCACGGCCACGGTGGTGGCCTGCGGGCAGGGCACGGACAAGGACCTCTACACCAACGGCCTCGGGTTGACGCGGATGACGCCCGTCACCAAGATCATGGCGCACCTGCCCATGGTCTGCCTGACCCGCCCGCCGGAGGCGGTCGCGGTCATCTGCCTGGGCATGGGCACGACCTTCCGGTCCATGGCGAGGTGGGGCGTGGACACGACCGCCGTGGAGCTCGTGCCGAGCGTTAAGGAGGTCTTCGGCTTCTTCCACCCGGACGGCCCGGCGCTCGAACGCGACCCGCGGTTCCGGGTGATCATCGACGACGGCCGGCGGTTCCTGATGCGCACGGGCCGGCGGTTCGACGTGATCACCGTGGACCCGCCGCCGCCGGTCGAAGCGGCGGTGTCGAGTCTGCTCTATTCGACCGAGTTCTACGTGCTGGCCAGGTCCCGGCTCAAGCCCGGCGGAATCCTCCAGCAGTGGTATCCCGAGGGCGAGATCGCGGGCGGTCAGGCGACCCTGCGGGCCCTCCGTGGCGTTTTCCCCCATGTGCGCGCCTTCCGCTCCTGGCTCGGGAAGGGTGTGCATTTCCTGGCGTCCGAGCATGAAATCGTCCTGCCCGGCGAGGCCGTGATCCGCGACCGCATGCCGCCCGCGGCCCGGGCGGACCTCGTCGAGTGGGGGCGTCCGGCCAGCCTGCGCGAGTTCGCCCGGGGCATGCCGGGGCTGGAAGTCGAGGTCGCGGGCCTGCTGGACCCCGACTCCGCGTTCGAGCTGACCGACGACCGCCCGCGCAACGAGTACTACCTGGTCCGGAGATTGCGGCGGTGGATCTCGCGCACGCCCCCGGGCCCGGTCGAGCTCCGCTGGCCGTGGTCGCCGGCTCCCTGATCGACCGGCCTCAGGGGGGCAGGACGTAGAGGCCCGGGCGGCCCGTGATCAGCGAGACCACGGTCCAGACCGAGGCGATCAGGGATTCCCCCAGGATCAGCCCCAGGAAGAACGGCAGGGCGCGCCGATAGGCGGTCGCGCCGCCGAACGTCATCGCGCACCACTTCGCCAGCCAGCCCAGGAAGATCGAGAACCAGATGGCCGCGATGGCCCAGGTGCCGCACATGATGAACCCGAACGGCGTGAGCGGCCACCACAGGAACCGGGCGCGCAGGAACAGCATTCCGGCCGCCAGCGCCGCCCCGATTCCGGCGTGCGCGACGGACACGGGGAGGATCCGGACGCGACCGGCGGCCAGCCAGTCGTACGTACGGGGAGACTTCTGGTGGCCGACGAGGTTTCCGAAGTAGCCCTGCTGCATCTGGAGGTTAGCGAAGTCGTCGCCGTTCACGCCGCCGTACTTGTAGCAGGTCGTGATGCGACCGGCCGCCGAGGCCAGGATGGCGACGACGACCGTCACGCCGAACACGGCGAGGACGCGGCCCGCGTGCAGCCGCGCGAGGGTCGCGGCGCGGACGCCGTTCATGAGGTAGGGCATCAGGATCTCGCGCAGCGTGTGCATGAGCACGCCCTTCTGCATCGTGAGCCCGACCAGCGTTCGCGGGCCCATCCAACCGGAGGGCACCAGTCCCGTAGCCACGTCGTAGGCGGCCACATCGCTCACGACGAAGAGGAGCCCGGCCTCCGCCACCAGCCGCGTGAGCACGAGCAGGACGCAGAGGAAGAGGATGATCGCGGCGACGGCTGCCCACCACACCACGCCCGCGGCCATCAGCCACGCAACCATCCCGGCGACGCCGCCGGCGGCCAGGACGAGCGTGAGCCGGGCCGGGAGCAGGTCGTCGCCCGCCCGGCCTCCCCACGCGTCCCGGAGCCATCGCGCCAGGGACGCGCGCGCCGACCACGTGAGGAAGCCCGCGATCGTGACGATGGCCCCCGCGGCCTCGTGCACGGACACCTGCCGCCACCAGTCGCTGTAGAACCCGCCCTCGCCCCCGGCTCCAGCCCACGCGATCCAGACGTAGCTCAGCTTGTAGAGGACGAAGAATACCCAGAACGACAGCGAGACTTCGGTCGAGAGGAGAAACGTGAGCCCGATTATCGAGAAGTACACGTTCGCGTCCGCGAGGTCGAACTCGCTCCACGGCCGGTCGGGGAACAGCCCGTACGTGGACCAGCCGAGCTGGATCGCGGGGAGGGCGGGGTAGTACGACCGCAGCCCGTTCACGCCGAGCACGAGGATGGGCACGGCGGCGCCGAGCCAGACCGTGGGGGTAGTCAGGAACGCGTTCAGCCGCCTCCCCTCGGCGGGTTCCCGGGTCATCTCGAGCGGCAGGTAGACGATCGGGAAGATGAGCCGCTCGCGGTCCGCCCACTGCCGGAAGAAGAGCGACGTGAGCGCGAACATGGCGCCGTACAGGAGGAGCGCGAACGCGGACCAGACCGCGAGCGGCCGCAGCCACAGCCCCCAGGGAATCGACCGGTCCTTCGGGAGCCCCTCGAAGAACCAGCGCGCCGCGGAGCTGTTCGGGTCCCGCGTGACGACCATCCAGGCCGGCAGGTGCGGGAGCAGGTACGTGTCGTACCCGTTCGCGTTCGTGGCGTAGTACGCGGGGCCGACCAGCCAGCCGGGCAGGTACCGCATGAGCCCGGACGCCCCGATTCCCCCCGCGACCCCGATCATGCCCCACACGAGCAGGAGTTCGCCCTGCCCGAACCGCATCCGGGCGGGCACGAACGCGTTGAACCCCAGGATCATGGCGAGCAGGACGCCGACGCCGGCGGTGGGCAGGTGGTTGCCCATGAGCAGCGTGTTGCGCAGGTAGTAGTCGTTGTAGTTCATGACGAGGTTCATCGCCACCGCGCACAGCAGTCCGAGGCACACGGCCCGCGCCGTCACGGGTGATCCGGCGCTTCTTCTATCGTCATTCACGGCGTCATTATAAGGGCGTCGGCGTCGGCCTTCGCCGGACCTTGCCGCCGAAGCGGCGGTACGATGGGGGCGTGATCAGGGAACCCGTCCACAAGGCCCGGCCGCCGGAACTCCGGGTCCCGCTCCTCCTGAACCCCGGCAAGGGATGCGCCACCTTCCAGCGGTTCAACGGCGATCCCCTCAACCCCGGGGAGGCGTGGTCCGAGGAGGGCCCGCTTACATTCCCCCACGCCGACACGTGGGTTGCCGAGGGCTACCTACCCTCGACCGTCGCCTACTGCCGGTGGTTCTGGCACGTCCTCGAACCGGAGCCGGGGCGGATCGATTTCGATATGGTCGAAGGCGCGCTCGTCGCCGCGAAGGCCCGCGGCCAGTCCCTGCAAGTCCGGCTCATGCCGTTCGGCTCCCTTCACCAGCCCCAGCTCCCGGCGTGGTACCAGGCCAAGCATCCGCCGACGATGGCGAAGACGGACCCGCCGGGCGGCCGCAGCCACCTCGAGCCCGACCACGACAGCCCGGAGTATTTCGACGCGTGGGGCCGCGTGATCGCCGAGTTCGGCCGCCGGTTCGACGGCCATCCGGATCTCGAGAGCGTGGACCTCGCCTTCCTCGGGCCCTGGGGCGAGGGCGCGGGCGACGCGAAGCGCGAGACCGTGGACCGGTTCGTGGACCTCTACGTCCAGTCACATCCGAAGACGCTCCTGCTCGCGAACACGGACGGATACCAGTTCGAGTGCGGGGCCGCGCGCGGGTGCGGGTGGCGGTGCGACTGCTTCGGCGACCTGCGGGGGCGCAAGGAGGCGGCGGGGAAGCCCTACCTCGCCTGGAACCATACTTACGAGTTCTACCCGCAGGCCGTGGCCGCGGCGTTGGCCGCGGACGTGTGGCGAACCCGGCCGATCACGTTCGAGACCTGTGCCACGCCGCTCGGGTGGCGGAACAAGTGGTACGCGGGGATCGAGGACCTCGAGTTCATGCTCGCGCAGGGGCTCAAGTTCCACGCCTCGGTCTTCATGCCCAAGTCCTCGCCGATCCCGGCCGAGTACCTGGACCCGCTGGCCGTGTTCTGCGACGCGATGGGGTACCGGTTCGTGCTCCGCCAGGCGCGGTGGCAGGGCGCCGTCGAGCGCGGCGGCACCATGGACCTCGAGCTCTGGATCGAGAACACGGGCACCGCGCCGGTCTACCGCGACTACCGCCTCGCCTTCCGGATCGAGAGCGCGGGCGCGGAGGCGGTCGTGCCCGTCGAGGGCGAAGCTAGGGGTTGGCTTCCGGGCGACGCGATCATCGAGCGCACGGTCTCCGTGCCCCGCGGCCTGCCCGCGGGCGCCGCGCGGCTCTCGGCGGGGCTCGTCCGGCCGGGCGAGGCCGTTCCAGCCGTCCGGTTCGCGAACGCGGGGACGGACGCCGACGGCTGGTTGCCGCTGGGCGAGGTCCGCGTCGCATGAAGCGGATCCGGTACGAGCTCGCGGGCGGGCCGGACGCGCGGGACCTGGAGGCGGTGCGTGGGCAGGTCCTCGAGGTCCTCGAGAAGGTGGGCGTGGACTGTCCCCACGAACGGACGCTCAACCGGCTGGCGGGCGACACCGGGATCCGCGTGGACGGGAGCCGCGTGTACTTCGCCCCGTCCCTCGTGGACGCGACCATCGAGGCGTTCCGCCGCGCCGGGCCGCAGCGGGCGGTGCCCGACGAGGTGACCATCGGGGGGCCGTGGAACTGCTTCAACATCGAGGACATGGAGACCGGCCGGGTCCGGGCTTCCACCTCCCGCGATGTCCGCGAGATGTTCAAGCTCCTGTATGCCGCCGGGGGCGGGCCCGTCATGCTCGGGGCGGTCCGGGGCGGCCCCGTCAGTCCGGTCTTTCCGGCCGATATCCCGGGGCCCCTCCAGGTCCTTTACGTCGAGAAGGCGGGGATCGAGCTCACGCGGACGACCGGGTCCCTGCTCGAGTTCGGCGACGAGCGGATGGAGGAGATCGCGATCGAGATGCATAAGGCCGCCGGCCGACGCTACCGGATGATGGTCGAGTTCCCGATCAGCCCGCTCCGGTTCAACCCCCGGGGACTGGACAAGATCTGGACCTACCGGGACCGGACGGATATCGATCTTTACGCCGCGGCGGCCCCGATCCCGCAGGCCGGCGCCACCGCCCCGCGCGTCCTGCCGGGCGGGATCGTGCAGTCCGTGGCCGAGACCTACGCGGGCGCCATCACCGTGGACCGGATCACGGAGGGGCGCATCCCCGTCCGGCCCGAGTTCCGGCTCGAGATCTCGGACCTCCGGACGATGACCACCGCCTTCGGGGGCGCGCCCGAGTACCTGGTCACGCAGATGGCGATGCGGGACGTCTACCGGTACTTCACCGGGAACCCGCGGATCGAGTGCTGTTTCCAGACCAACGCCAAGCGGTGCGACCTCCAGGCCATGATGGAGAAGACCTCGTGGGTGGTCGTCCACGCGCTCGGAGGCTTCCGCGACTTCTGGTTCGGCGCCGGCCAGCTCTCGATGGACGAGGTCTTCAGCCCGGCCCAGTTCGTGATCGACCTCGAGCTCGGCCGCTATGCCGCCCGCCTCGTCCGGGGCGTGGCCTGGGACGACGAGCCGGGGGCGGCCTTTCGCGTGATCGCGGAGGCGGCGCCGGGCGGCGACTACCTCACCCACGACAGCACGATGGGGGCGCTGGGAGACCTCCACGAGTCCGACCTCTTCCCGCGGACGAGCGTGGCGCAGTGGCGCGAGGCGGGGGAGCCGGATCTCAGGGATCGCGCGATCGCGAAGGCGAAGGCCCTGATCGCGGGGCACGACCACCGGCTGGACGAGCGGGTCCAGCGCGAACTCGACCGCCTATGGGCGAAGGCGCAGGCGTTGGCGGGCGGTTGAGCGTCCCCGCCGTCCCGCCTGCTACCATTGACCGAGCCATGGGCCGGTTACTGCTCCGACTCTTCCTCGCCGTCTTCGTCGTATTCGCTTTCCTCCCGTCCCGGGCCGGGTGGGCGATGGGAACCCGGATGCGCCAGCCCAATATCGTCTTTATCCTCGCGGACGACCTCGGGTGGGCCGATCTCGGCTGTTACGGCAACCGCATCTTCGAGACTCCGAACATCGACGGGCTCGCGCGGTCGGGCGTCCGGTTCACGGAGGCCCACGTCTGCACCGTCTGCATGCCCTCCCGGGTCGGGATCCTGACCGGCAAGAACCCGACCCGGCTCGCCAGCCTGTACGGCGCCACCGAGCCCTGCCGCGCCACGCCCTGGGATTCCCTCCCGCCGGGGGAGGTCACGTACGCGGAGGCGCTCGCCGCCGCCGGGTACGCAACCGGACACGTGGGCAAGTGGGGCGTCCGGCACTGGCAGGACCGGGGGGAGCGCGACCGGGGCTTCGCGTGGTGCGCGTTCACCGAGGACTGGTACTTCCTGCCGAACTACCGGTACCCGTTCTTCACCGGCGAGAACCACTTCCTCGACCTGGCGCCGGCCGAGGACCCCGGGTACCTCGTCGACGCCATGACGGCGAAGGCGGAGGCGTTCCTTACCGAGCACCGGGACCGGCCGTTCCTGCTCACGCTCTCGCATTTCGCGGTCCACACGCCGATCGCGAACCAGGGCAAGCCGGAGCTGGCCGCCCGGATCCGGGAGCGGGCGAAGGCCGCGGGGGTCACGGTCACGCCCGACTACGGCGCGATCGTCGAGAGCCTGGACGCGAGCACGGGCCGGATCCTGGCCACGCTCCGGAAGCTGGGCCTCGAGGAGCGCACCGTCGTGGTCTTCCTCTCCGACAACGGGGGCGAGTGGAACCCCGAGACTCCCGGCGGCTTGGCCGTCACGTCGAACGCGCCCCTGCGCGGGGGGAAGGCGACCGTGTACGAGGGCGGGATCCGGGTCCCCCTGATCGTGCGGTGGCCGGGGACGGTGAAGCCGGGGACCGTCACCGCGGCGCTGACCGCGGTCGAGGACGTCTACCCGACCCTCCTGGGGATCGCGGGCGTCCCGGTACCGGCGAAGCAGAAGATCGACGGCGTCAGCCTCGTCCCCGTGCTCGACGGGTCGCGGGCGAGCGTCCGGGAGACGATGTTCACCCAGTGGGAGGGCGCGGTCGCGCGCCGGGGGCCGTGGAAGCTGATCGAGTACCCGCCGTACGTCCCCACGGCCGCCGAGATCGAATCCGGCCGCGCGAAGGCGGCGAAGAAGGGCAAGCCGTACACGCCGCCGGAACCCAGGCGGTTCGCGCTCGAGCTCTACAACCTCGCCGACGACCTCGGGGAGACGCACGACCTCTCGGCCGGGCAGCCCGGGATCGTCCGCGACCTGCGCCGCGAGCTCCACGCGTGGATGAAGGCCATGGTCGGCGAGGCGCAATACTCCCTGGACCGTCCGCGCGCGGACGCGAAGGCGCAGGGCCAGACCTACCCCGATCCCTGACGGGCCCCGCGGACTCCGGCGGCCGGGCAACGGGGTATAATCCCTTTCGCATGCGACTGGTCCAGCTTTTCCTCGAGGGCGGCGCGCGCCGCGTGGCGGTCTCCGACGGCGGGCCGCTCCGGATCATCCGCGGCGTGGCCACGACGATCGAGCTGGGGCGCCGGGCGATCGCGGACGGGACCGGGCTGGCCCTTACGGTCGAGGCGCTCGGGTTCGACGGAACCGCGGACTGGGACCGGGAGCTCGGGGCGGGCCGGGTACTGCCCCCCGCGGATCATCCCGAGCCGGCCCGGTGTCACGTCACCGGCACCGGGCTGACCCATCTCGGGAGCGCCGACGCGCGCGCGAAGATGCACGCGACGCTGGCGGCCGGGGATCTCACCGACTCGATGCGGATGTTCAAGCTGGGGCTCGAGGGCGGCAAGCCGGCGGACGGCGGCGCGGGCGTACAGCCCGAGTGGTTCTACAAGGGCAACGGCCTCTCCGTGGTCCCACCCGGTGGGGCTCTCGTCCGGCCGTCGTTCGCCCTCGACGGCGGGGACGAGGCCGAGATCTGCGGCGTCTACCTCGTCGGCGACGACGGGACGCCCTGGCGCCTCGGGTTCGCGCTCGGCAATGAGTTCTCGGACCACGCCATGGAGCGGATCAACTACCTCTACCTCGCCCACTCCAAGCTGCGCGCCTGCGCCTTCGGCCCCGAACTGCTGGTCGGCGGCCTGCCGGGCAGCGTCCGGGGCCGGGTCGCCGTGGTCCGGAACGGCGCCCCGGTGTGGGAGAGGGAGTTCCTGAGCGGCGAGGAGAACATGACGCACACGATCGCGAATCTCGAGGCGCACCACTTCAAGTACCCGTTCTTCCGTCGTCCCGGCGACCTCCACGTGCACTTCTTCGGGACGGGGACGTTCTCGTTCCGGGACGGGATCGCGGTCGGGGACGGCGACGTGCTCCGGATCGAGTCCGAGGTCTTCGGCCGCCCGCTCGAGAATCCCGTGCGGTTCGACCCCGCGGAGTTCGTCGCCGTGAGGGCCCTGTGAGCGGGATGGCGGTCGACGAGGCCGTCAGCGCCGCGGTCGCGGCGTTCCCGGAGTACCGGGCCCGCTCCCGGGAGGAGATCGCGCGATTCCTGGACGCGATCGGGGAAGGCATCCTGGGGCTCGGCGACGTCCTGCTGGAGACCTGCGCCGCCGAGACCGGCCTGCCGCGGGCCCGGCTCGAGGGCGAGCGGGCGCGGACCGTGGGCCAGCTCGGGCTCTTCGCCCGCGTCGTCGGCGAGGGCTCCTGGGTCCGGGCGCGCATTGACCGGGCCCTGCCGGACCGCAAGCCGGCGCCCCGGCCCGACATCCGGTCCATGCTCGTCCCGCTGGGCCCGGTCGCCGTCTTCGGGTCGTCGAACTTCCCGTTCGCGTTCTCGACGGCGGGCGGCGACACCGCCTCGGCGCTCGCGGCCGGCTGTCCCGTGATCGTGAAGGCGCATTCCGGGCACCCGGGGACCTCGGATCTCGTGGCTGGGGTGGTGTCCGCGGCCGTGAAGTCGGCCGGACTGCCGGCGGGGGTGTTCAGCCACGTGCACTGCGACCATGCCGGGGGCCTGGCGCTCGTCCGCGCGGCCGGGGTGAAGGCGGCGGGGTTCACGGGGTCGCTCGCGGCCGGCCGCGCGCTGTTCGACGCCGCCGCATCCCGGCCCGACCCGATTCCCCTGTTCGCGGAGATGGGATCGGTGAACCCCGTGGTCGTCCTGCCGTCCGCGCTCGCGGGCGGCGCCGCCGGGCTGGCGGAATCCCTGTGCGGCTCCGTGACCCTGGGCGTCGGCCAGTTCTGCACGAATCCCGGGCTCGTGTTCGTCCTGGAGGGACCTGGTACGGACGCCTTCCTCGCCGCCCTCGCGGGGCGCATTGCGGCGACCCCGCCGGCGGCGATGCTGACGGGGGCCATCCTCGCCGCCTACGTCGCGGGAGTCGAGCGGATGGCCGCCGTGCCCGGCGTGACCGTGGCCGGCCGGGCGGCGACGGCGCCGGACCGGCCGAGGCGCGAGGGCGCCGCCGTGGTCATGGCGGTGTCGGGCGCCGTCTTCCTGGCGACGCCGGTGTTGCGCGAAGAGATCTTCGGCCCGTCGACGCTGGTCGTTCGTTGTGCCGACAACGACGAACTGGAGGCCGGGATTGCCGCCCTGCCCGGCCAGCTCACGGCCACGGTGCACGGGACCGAACCGGATGTCGCCTCCCGCCCCGGGCTCGTCTCCCTCCTGCGCGACCGGTCGGGCCGGCTTCTCTTCGGCGGCGTCCCCACCGGCGTCGAGGTCGGGGACTCGATGCAGCACGGGGGACCCTGGCCCGCGACCACCGACGCGCGGTTCACCTCGGTGGGCAGTGCCGCGATCCTCCGGTTCGTGCGGCCCGCGGCCTGGCAGGGCTTCCCCGACGCCCTGCTCCCGCCCGCGTTGCGGGACGCCAACCCCTTGAGGATTCACCGGCTCGTGGACGGTGTCTGGACCGCGTGACCTCCGTGCGGGGCTATGATACTGGGGTGCTCCAATACATGAAGGGTTTCGCCAACCGTGGTTGACATCGTAATCGCGGCCCTGCTGGCCATCGGCACTTCGACAGCCGCGCCCGCGCCGGCCTCTCCGGTAACCGTCAAGCTGCTCTGCGACTCCGGCTCCATCAGGCTGGGTCAGCCGGTCTGGGTCGGGGTGGAGTTCCGGATGAAGCCCGGCTGGCACATCTACTGGCGCAATCCGGGCGATTCGGGAATGCCGACGTCCATCGCCTGGACGCTGCCGTCCGGATTCACGGTCGGCGAAATCCAGTGGCCGCGGCCCGAACGGATGCTCGAGGGGACCCTGGTCACCTACGGGTACTCGGGCTCCGTCCTGTTGATGGCGCGCCTGACCACGCCAAGGGAGATGAAGTCCTTCACCGGGCTCCACCTCGCCGCGTCCGCCTCGTGGCTCGCATGCAAGGACATGTGCATCCCGGGGAAGGCGGATGTCGTCCTCGATCTGCCCGCCGGAGACGGTCAACCGGGTCCGAATGCCGGGATCTTCGTCCGGACCCGCCGGCTCCTCCCCGCGCCCGGGGTCGCGCCGCCCGGCGCGTCGGCGGTCCCGCCGGGTTCCCCGGAGCCGCCGGGCGCCTCACCGGCCGGGGACGAGGACCTGGGGCTCGGGTTCTGGGGTGCCCTCCTGTTCGCGTTCCTGGGCGGCATGATCCTGAACCTGATGCCCTGCGTCTTCCCCGTGCTCTCGATCAAGGTCATCGGCTTCGTCCGCGAGTCTTCCCATCAGCCGCGTGAGGTGAAGGTGCACGGCCTGCTCTACG
This sequence comes from bacterium, assembly GCA_919901855.1. GTDB lineage: Bacteria > Oederibacteriota > CAKKQC01 > CAKKQC01 > CAKKQC01 > CAKKQC01. The sequence continues at coordinate 90,205 of CAKKQC010000010.1, forward strand.
GCCTCGGCGTGGTCGTGTCGTTCTGGCTGCTCGCGTCGGGGCTCATCCTGCTCAGGGCCGGCGGGGAACGGCTCGGGTGGGGTTTCCAGCTCCAGTCGCCCACCGTGATCCTGGGGCTGGCCGTCATCATGTTCCTGCTGTCGTTGAACCTGCTCGGCGTGTTCGAGGCGGGCACCTCCATCGCCCACACGACGGGGAAGTTCACGTGGACCGAGGGCCGGGCCGGCGCCTTCTTCACCGGCGTCCTCGCCACGTTTCTCGCCACTCCCTGCACGGCGCCGTTCATGGGGACCGCGCTCGGGTACGCGATGACCCGGCCGGTCCACGAGGGGCTGGCCGTCTTCACCGCGCTCGGAGTCGGCATGGCCGCCCCGTATATGGGCCTGTCGTTCGCGCCCCATCTCAGCCGGTACCTGCCCCGGCCCGGGCGGTGGATGGAGACCTTCAAGCAGGTCATGGCGTTCCCCCTGCTGGTCACGGTCATCTGGCTGCTCTGGGTTCTCGGCCTCCAGGCGGGGCTGGCCGCCGTCATCACTGCGCTGGGCTGTCTCCTTGTGTCCGGCGTGGCCGGCTGGCTCTACGGGCGTTGGCACACCAGGTTCATGCGGGTGGTGGTCGTCCTCCTGATCGCTGGCGGCGTGCTGGCTACCGTGGCGAGCATGCGGAACGCGGCCCCCATGGGAGCCCCGGCGGCCGCCGGCGAATGGGAACCCTACACCCAGGGCCGGCTCGATGCGGCGTTGGCCAAGGGCGACCCCGTGTTCGTGGACTTCACGGCGGCGTGGTGCCTGACCTGCAAGGTCAACGAGATGACGGCCCTCAATGTCCGCGACGTCATGGAAGCGTTCCGCCGGCACCGGGTCGTGCTCCTGAAGGCGGACTGGACCAATCCCAACCCGGACATCGAGCGCGCCCTGGCCGCGTCCGGCCGTACCGGGGTTCCCCTATACCTGCTCTACACGGGCGGACGTGGCTCCGCGCCGAAGGTGCTTCCGCAGATCCTGACGGCCCGGAAGGTCCTGGCCGAACTGGACGCCCTGCCCGCCCGCAACTGACGGGGAAGTCCGGCTGGCCTTATCCATGCCTCCGATCATGCTGTTCGATGTCTCCCGGTACGAATGCGCAAGGCCAAGGGCGGGCCGGTGAACCGGCGGGCCCTGCTGGCGATCGCCGGGGTTGTGCTGGCGGTACACGCGTGGCTCGTGATCGACAACCTCACGATGGATGGGGATACGTTGAGGCTCGCGGGCAGCACCGCCCGCCTGGCGTCGTTCCGGGAATCGCTCTCTTGGCTGGGCTCGAAAGTGGTGCTCTATGCCGTTCAGCCGCCCATTCTCTGGGCGACCGCCCGGGCGGGCGCGGTGGTGTATCCGGCGTGGAGCCCGCTTTCGGCGGCGCGGTTGATGACGATTCTGGCCATCCTCGCGATCGCCGTGCTCCTGGCCATGCTGGCACGCGACGCGGGGGCCGGGCCGGTGGGCCAATGTGCGGCTTCACTCTTCCCGTTCTGCTGGCACGGATTATCGTTCCTGTCGGTCTCGTGCGACGACAACGTCGTTGCCGACGCGTTACGGCTTGCCGTCGTCCTGGCCGCGGTCCGGTGGCTCTCCCGACCGGCGGGACGCCGGCGCCACCTCGCGGTCGGAATCGCCCTCGGCACCGCGATGAGTTGGCATTTCCAGTCTGTTCTGCTCCTCCCCGCGATGGCGATCGCGGGAGCGTGGAACTGGCGGCGAGAGGGAGCGACGCGACTGCGGGAGACGGTCGAGGCGCTGGCGATCGGAGTCGTCGCCTGGGCGGCATGGGTCGGCTTCTGTGCTGCCGCTGGTCGCGGACCCGCACCGTCGGTGGCGGCATTGGTGGGGGCGACCGCCGAGAGCCATCACGATACGAAACTGTGGTTCCTGACCTCATCCCGGTCGGTCGTGGAGCAGGCGGCTGTCATCTGGGAAGGCTGGAGCCGTATGGTCCTCGGGTTCGAGTGGCTGAGGCCTGCGGGAGGATGGATCCCCGTCGTTGCGGCGATGGCGCTGGCCGTTACGGCGTTCGCGAGTTCGGCCGTCGCGCTTTCCGGAACCGTCTTCGGACGGGTACTGGCGCCGGTACTGGCGATCCAGATTGCACACTCTCTCCTGTATGAATCCGATAGTGTCGAGCGGTGGGATGTCCCGGCGATGCTATCGGGGCTTGTGGCGGTTGCCGCGGTCGCGAGGCTGAGGCGGTCCGGAGCGTTGGCCGAGGCACGCAGGCTGGGAATCGGCTGGGCCGGGTTGGCCCTACTCCTGGCCGCGTGTAACGTCACGGGATATGTCAGGTTCAGCCGCAACGCGGAAGCGGTGTTCCTGGACGTCATCGACGGGCGGCGGAAGATCGAGGCGATGGGCGTGGATTGCGTCGGAGCGCACTGGAGGTTGTGTCGCGCCGCCCGGGCCTTCGCCCCTGAGATCGGGCCCTGGGACTCCTTCGGCCGGGTCATCCAGGGCAGGGCTCCCGATGAGTTTCACCAGTATTGGGTCACCAACTGGTTCGTGAACTACCTCCTGATGTACGCGCCGGGATTCTTTGACCGGAAGGGCATGAGGTTGCTGTCGGTAAGCCTGGTTAGGCCACCCCCGAGGGGATTGTGGAGGCTCGTGCGGCAGGAAGGCTTCATCTATCTGGTCGAGCCGGTCCGACCATCGCGTCCCTAGCAGGGGCTCTGCAACCGGAGCCGGTTGCGCGGGGGAGTTCAGCAGGAGGAGGATGATGTCATGAGGAAGACGCTCGGGGCAGTTGTGCGGTGGATCATGGTACTGGCCGGCGGGCTGGTGCCGGCGCTGGCCGGCGCCAAGGCGTCGTCGAAGCCCGCGTCCCTGGCCGTCCGGCCCGCCTGCGGGGTGACCGGGTACGTGGTCGCCCTCGAGTACGTGTTCGGGACGCGCGGCAACGTCAGGAATATCGACGACCTCAACCGGCTATTCATGCACGACGCTCCCTGGGGGAGGATCAACCTCGAGCTCCAGTCGTATCCGCCCTTCAACCCCCGGAATCACGTGTTCGAGAAGGACTGCCTGGCGCTCACGGGAGTGCACGACGGCAGCACGAACTACACCGAGTTCGGCCACATCACGAGCGGCGCCATCCTCTCGAAGGCCACGTGCATGGCGCCCTGCATCGTCGAGTTCGTCGCGAAGCTGCCGGCCGGCCGCGGCGTCTGGCCGGCCCTCTGGCTGTACGACAACCACTCCGGCCGGCACGACTCCTCCGAGATCGACGTCATGGAGAGCCAGAACAACCCGCCGAAGATCGACCGGTCCATGATCTTCCAGTTCGACCACGGGCCGGGCGCGGGCGAGGTCCTGTCCGACCCGGGCGGGTTCGGGAAGGACGGCTTCTGGCGGCCGTACGGCGCCATGCCGGGCGGCGACATGTCCACGCGGTTCGCGGCCTACTCCGTCCACTGGCTGCCCGACCGGACGGTCCGGTACGTGGACGACCGGGAGGGGATCACGCGCGCGTTCCGGTGGACCGGCCCGGAGGCGCCCAACCTCATTGTCTACAACTCCATCAGTTCGGAGAAGAACGACTGGACGGGCCCGGTGCTCCCCGAAAGTTTCGCCCGCGACAACTCCGTCTTTCGCATCAAGTCGATCCGGGTCTTCGTCCCGCGCTAGGCGGCGGACTCGAAGTCTTATCCGACCCTTTTCGACGATGGCGGCCAGATCAGGTAATCCTTAGGGTGAATGAGGAGCGGGCCTTTCGCGAGCGATGCGAGGAGTGCGAAGGGAAATGAGTTGAACCCCAGCCGATGCTGGGACGGCGTCATGCGTCCTGTGATCCCGCCCGCCCGCTGATCCGAGTCTCGGTACGGACGGCCGCTCCGAGAGATCTGAAGTTTGACTTTAAATCTCTCGGGCGCTACTATTGACCAGTGCGATACTTGCGCCGGGCTGCCGAAGGGGTATTACGCAAGACTGCCCGGAGCTTCCCTGCCATCATGCTCACGGGCCCCCGGCAGTCCGGGAAGACCACTCTCCTCAGGCACGCGTTCGCCCGGTCGCACCGGTTCGTGTCGCTAGAGGACCTGGACGTGCGCTCGCTCGCGCTGGCCGATCCACGCGAGTTTCTCCGGCACCACGCCCCCCCGCTCGTGCTCGACGAGGTCCAGTACGCGCCCGGCCTGCTCAGCTACATCAAGACGGCGATTGATGAACACCGGAAGCCGGGGCAGTGGTTGATGACCGGCTCACAGGCGTTTCCCCTGATGCAGAACGTCGGGCAGTCGCTGGCAGGCCGGGTGGCGGTCATGGCGCTGATGCCCCTGTCATACCAGGAGTACGCCCGGGTGGCGGGACGCGCGGGCACCGTGGGAGCCGTGGTTTCCCGGCTTTTCCGGGCAAAGGGCGCGACAGCCGCTATCGCAGGGGCGCCCCGGTGTTCGCTCGGAAGCTGGCTCTTGCGCGGGGGATATCCGGAGCCGAGGTTGAAAGCGGGAATGGACATCTCGAAGTGGTGTGCGGGGTACGTGCAGACCTACCTCGAACGCGACGTACGAACGCTGGTGCAGGTGGGGGACCTGAACGCATTCGGAAGGTTCTTGGCATTGTGCGCCGCGCGGACCGCGCAGATTCTCAACCTTTCGGAGCTCGCGCGTGACGCCGGCATCAGCGTTCCTACGGCGAAGAAGTGGCTTTCGGTTCTCGAGGCGAGCTACACGGTATTCCTGGTCCAGCCCTATTACCGGAGCATCGGGAAGCGACTCATCAAGGCGCCGAAGATGTACTTCGCGGACACCGCACTGGTCTCGTACCTGTGCGGATTCCGGAGCGAAGAGACGGTCTTGAAGGGGCCGATGCGCGGGGCGATCATGGAGACCGCCGTGGTCTCGGCGTGCTACAAGGCCTACGCGAACATGGGAGAGAAGCCCGGTCTGTTCTACTGGCGGACGTGGGACGGGGAGGAGGTAGATCTCTTGTTGGAATGGGATGGAGGCCTCTTCCCGATCGAGGTCAAGGCGACAGCCACGGTGACGGCGGAGGACGGGAAGACCGTGGCGGCATGGGTGGAACGCGCCGGAGGAGGCAGCGGGATCGTCGTGGCTGATATCCCGAGTGCCATTCCGCTCAGGCCGAATGTCACAGCTGTTCCATGGCACTGGTTGTAGCCTGACCGCGCTAGCTCCCTGCGAGGTGGCGCCGCGGCGACCGGCTATTCCAACACTGTCAGGGCGGTCCGCGCCGGCGCAATGTAGGCGCGGGGCCCGTTCGCGTTCGGCGTTCCCTCCCGGTCGGACCAGCGCGCCGCGACCTCGATCGTGTAGCGGCCCGGGGGCGCCGGGTGCGAGGTGCCAAGGCGCGGCCGGATGTGGCCGTCCCAGCCCGCAGAGAGCTTCGCGTCGTGCCCGGGCCCGATCCGGGTCCCGAGGAGGCCCCCGCTCGGGCAGCCCATCGCGTCCCGGTCGTCCACGCGCACGCGCGTGCCGCGCGGGTCGCGCACGATCAGGTCCCACGACCCCGTGCAGATCAGCGAGGGATTGGTCCAGACGGGCCCGGAACTCCGGTTGGCCAGCCGGAGGGTGAAGACCGCCCGGTCGCCGGGGCGCAGCCGCGGGCGGTCCGCCTCGAGCACGAGCTCCACGCCGACTGGGCCGGCGGGCGGCGTGTCGTCGCGGCCGGACGCGAGCACGCGGCGCGTCCATTCCGCCTGGTCGAAGGCGCCCGGGGGGAACTCCTCCTGCTCCACGACCCGCCCCCCGGCGTCCACGACGTAGCGCGCGCCCAGGATCGCGGCGAACGACACGCCCCGCTCCGGGGGCGTCGGCGCGTACTTCACGTTTCCGCGGGGCTCGCGCGCGGCGGACTTGATCCAGAATCCCGCCTGCCGCTTGTACGCGAAGAAGACCTCCAGCCGCCTCGCGTTCGGGAGCCACGCCGGCCGGTAGATCACGAGGTCGTAGGCCGGCAGGTCGCGCAGGATCCTGCCGCCCGGCCGGGCGCGCAGACGCTCGCGGGCCCGCCGAAACTCCCCGTCGACCGCCGCGCGCTGCGCGATCCGGAGGGCGTCGAACCGGTCGCGCAGCTCCCGCAGCTTGCCGGCCAGCGTCCAGGGAATCTCCGGGAGGCCGTCGAGGATCCGCAGCGAGCGCACGGCGAGGTGCGGGCCGCGCACCGGCTCTCCGCCGAGCTCGACGAGATGGACCGGTTCCGTCACCCCGAACGTGCGCGCCGCGGCGGGCTCAGCCTGGGACGACCCGGCCGGGGCGAAGGCCGGAACGTACACCCTGCCTCCCGCCAGCAGGCGGTACTTCTCCTGCCGCTCGGACCTCGCCCACTCCCAGGAGAACCCGGGTTCGAAGTACACGCCCCACGGATGCTCGTCCGGCAGCACGAGCACGCCCGTGAGCGACTCCGGCGCCGCCGCGGCGGACGCCGCGACCAGGAGGGCGGCGAGCAGGTGCATACGGATGCTTATACCACCATCGGCTTGCTCGGAATGATCTCGGAATGGAAGCGATGATTCAGCTCAACGTCGCCTCAGGGAAAGCGGTGAGACTCTCTGGACACCCCACAGGGGTCTTCTTGAGGCAGACGGCGGCCAGAAAGCGGTGTAAAATCCATAGCGGAGAGGTGGCCGAGCGGCCGAAGGCGGCGGACTCGAAATCCGCTAGGGGGGAAACTTCCTCGGGGGTTCAAATCCCCCCCTCTCCGGATTCATGACCGGGAGGGGCTCATGCGCGCATTCACCATGGTCATCGCCGTGGGGCTCATCGTGAGCGCTCGGGCGGCGGACTCGGCGGAACTGGTCAAGGGCTGGAAGTTCGCCCTCGGGGACGGGCCGGAGCGGGCGGCCACGGGGTTCGACGACTCGGGCTGGAAGCCCATAGAGGCGGGCAAGCCCTGGGAGCAGGCTGGGTATCCCGATTACGACGGCTACGCCTGGTACCGGATCAGGGTCCGCGTGCCGGCGGCGTGGAGGAACTCCGAAGCATACCGGGTGAAAAGGGCCCTCCTGCTGTCGCTGGGGCCGATCGACGACTGCGATCAGACCTTCTTCAACGGAGAGCTCGTGGGCGGGACCGGCAGGATGCCGCCCGAATACGCCTCGGCCTACAATGTCCCGCGCCGGTACGAGATCGCGGAAAGCCAAGTGAACTGGGACGGCGACAACGTGATCGCGGTCCGGGTCTACGACGGCGGGGGAGCCGGTGGGTTGGTGGGGGGACCACTGGCCCTGCGCGCGCCCGCGGCGTCCGATTACATCGAGCTGGCCTTCGGGCTGGGGTCGGGCGACGGTTCGTTCCCGGCGGGGAAGCCGATGGAGATCTCGGTCGAGCTCAGGAACTCTTACGTGAAGGCGGTCGGAGGGAGACTCGCGGTCCGCGTGACGACCGACGACGGGAAGCCGGTCAGGGACTTCGCGGGAGAGCTGAAGGTTTTGAGAGGCGGGAAGGGGAAGAAGGCGTTCAGCTTCGATCCGCCCGCGCCCGGCATCTACCGCGTGTCCGCGTCGCTCGCCCTCGGCGGGGGGCTCGAGCCCGTGGAGAAATCGATGAACCTGGGCTACGCGATCACGGCCATCGACGATCCGCTGACGCGCCAGCCGGACTTCCTCGACTTCTGGGAGCGGACGCTGAAAGAGTTGGCCGCGGTGCCGCCCCAATACAAGGTCACGAAGAGCGGCAAGGATTCGACAGCCGAGGTGGACGTCTTCCTGGTCGAGATGCGCAGCCTGGGGAACGCCCGGGTGCGCGGGTGGCTCTCGGTGCCCAGGAAGGGCGGGCCGTTCCCGGCAGTGCTCATGGTGCCCGGGCACAGCGCGAACCAGACGCCGTTCGTGTGGTTCACGGACATGATCGTCTTCTCGTTCAACATCCGGGGGCACGGGAACTCGCAGGACGACGTGAATCCGGGGTTCCCCGGGTACCTGACTTACGGACTCGAGAGCCCGGACACCTTCATCTACCGCGGCGCGTACGCCGACTGCGTGCGGGCGGTGGACTACCTCGCGTCGCGGCCGGACGTGGACCCCCGGCGCATCGGGGTCGAGGGCGGCAGCCAGGGCGGGGCGCTAACGTTCGCGACCGCGGCCCTGGACCGCCGGGTAGCCCTGGCGGCACCGGACGTGCCGTTCCTGTCCGACTTCGAGAAGTACGTGGACCTCAGCGAATGGCTCGGCAACGAGTGGCGGGGGTTCGCGCGCGACAAGCGGATGACGTTCCCCGACGTCCTCCGGGTCCTTAGCTACTTCGACATCAAGAACTTCGCGCCCTTGATCACGTGCCCGCTGTTCATGGGCGCCGGGCTCCAGGACCCCACGTGCCCGCCGCGAATCAACTTCGCGGCCTACAACCAGGTGACCTCGAAGAAGGATTACCGCCTCTACCCCTTCGGCGACCATGGCGGCGGCGGGGACGTCCACTGGAAGCTCAAGCACGAGTGGATGCGGCGGCAGTTCGGCCTCGCGCAGTAGCGTTCCTGCTGGCGGCCGCGGCCCTCGCGGCCGGGGGATGGTTCCTGTTCCGTCCGCGCGACGACATCGCCTCTTCGCCGCGTCCGTGGGTGAATCACGACGTGGCCCAGCTCCTCGTCCTGGGGCGCCAGTTCGCCGCCGGCGACCGGCCGTACCTGGACTGGATCGATCCGAACCTGCCCGCGGTCCACGTCGCGTCGCACATGGTGATCCGCCTGGAGCGGGAGACCGGCATCCGGGCCGTGTACCTCTACCACGCGGGTGTCTTGCTGCTGGCTCTCCTGGGGTGCTGGGTCCTGGCTGCATTGACCTCGCCGTTGGGGACATGGCGTGCCGTGGCCGTCATCACGGCTTACTTGGGCATCGTGTTCTGCCCCACGATTCCGGCGACTTCGGACTTCGGCCAACGGGAGCACATTCTGACGCTCGTCCTCCTGCCGTGGCTGGTCTGGCGGACAAGACTTGGAGCCGAGCCTTCTCCCGTCCTGCGCGGTCTGCTCGCGTTCCTCCTGGGGTGGTGGGGTGGCGCGAAGCTGGTCTATCTCGCGGTGCCGCTGGCCGTCGAAGCCCTCCGGTGGCGGACGGGACCGCGGCTGCGGGCCTTGGAAGCGGTCTGCTTCACGGCCGGGCTGGCGGCGTCGGTCGTGCTCTGCCGGTTCCTGTGGCCGGGGGCCCTGACCGCGTTCGTGACCACGGTCCTCCCGCTCCTGTCACCGACCCGTCCCGGCGCTGCATTCACGATTCCCCTCCGGGGCTTCCTGGGCCAGCCGCAGTTGCTTACCGGCGCCGCGGGGACCGCCGTGCTCGCGCTCCTGCTCTGGCGGGCCCGGCGGCGCGGGCTGGCGGGGGCCGCGGAATGCCGGGCTTGGGGCGCGGCAACGGTCGCGGCCGCGATCGCCATGGTCATCCAGCGCAAGGGATTCGCCTACCACGCCATCCCGCTCACGGGCATCGTCGTGATGGGGGCTATCCTCGCGCTCTGCCGCGTCACTGGCGGCCGGGTGGCGGCGACGGCGGCGGCGGCGTTCGCCGTGCTCTGCTTCGCGTCCTTCCGGGACCCGGGCCGCTTTGGCCTCGAGGACGTCACCCCGCTCACGGCGCTCGCCCGGCCCGGTGAGGCGGTCATGGTGTGCTCGACCGACGTCCTCTACTCGCGGGACGCGGACCACCTCGGGCTCCGGTTGGCCGGTCCGTGGGGTATCCACTTCGCGCTCGCGGGCGTCCTGGCGGAGCCGGACCCCGGGCGGCGGGCGGCCGCGCTGGCCGCCTACCGGGCCCGGATGACGGATTCGATCTCGCGGCTGCACTGCGGACTCGTCCTCGTGCGCGAGGTGCCCGTGCCCGGGTGCGGCACGCTCGAGGACGCGCTCCGGCCGGCGGGAGGGTTCCTGCCGCCGGGTCCCTGGCGCCGCCTGGCGCCGGCCGACGTCCAGCGCCGGTTCGGCGGGGATGGGGCGTGGGTGGTCTACCGTAGAGGACCGGGTATTGGGTTACGTGGTGGCATCTAGTAGAATTCAGGCGATGGCAACGGTCCAGGATCCCAAGTCACGCCCCAATCGGCGGCGGTATCTTGAGGCGCTCGCGCGGATGAGTCCCGAGGACAAGCTGCGCAAGGCCTTCGAGCTCACGTCGTTCTGCCGGGCGCTCCTGGCGGCAGGCCTGGCGTCCACCTTTCCCGGCCTCTCGGAGGAGGAGCGCCGTCGGCTGTACCTGGTCCGGCTGGACCGATGTCACAACAAGACCTTCTGATCGCCGTCGTCCGATTCCTGGAAGCGGATCGCCAGCGCTACCTGATCACGGGCTCGATCGCGTCGAGCTTGCTGGGTGAACCGCGGGCGACGCACGACATCGACCTCGTCGTGGCCATGACGCCGGAGGCCGTGCTCCGGCTCGCGACCGCCTTCCCGCCGCCCCGGTACTACCTGGATCCGGAGGCGGCCCGCGACGCGACGCTCCGCCGCGGGATGTTCAACCTGCTCGATTCGGAGGAGGGGGACAAGGTGGATTTCTGGATGCTTCGCGACGAGGCGTTCGACCAATCGTGCATGAGTCGCCGCGTGGTCGTGGAGGCCTTCGGCGTCCGGCTCTGGGTGGCCAGCGCGGAGGACCTGGTGCTGGCCAAACTGCGGTGGTCGGTCCAGTCGGGGGGGAGCGAACGTCAATGGCAGGATGCCTTGGGGGTGTTCGATCTCCAGCGCTCCCGTCTCGATCTCTCCTACATGCGGACCTGGGCGGACACGCTGGGAGTCCGCGCCCTTCTCGACCGGCTCGAATCCGGCTCCGCGCCGGACTGACCTCGCGGGACGTGATGTCGATAGGATCCGGGGCCGTCCGTCCGCTTGCGTCGGCGGTGTTCGTGGCGGCGGCGCTGAACGGCGTCGCTCTCGGCATGGCGCCAGCGTGGCGGGATCCCGCGCAGCCCATCGACCGGCGCGTCGCCGACCTCGTCGCGCGGATGACGGTCGAGGAGAAGATCGCGCAGATGGGCACGGACGCCCCCGCCATCCCGCGGCTGGGCGTGCCCGCGTACAACTGGGCGGGGGAATGCGTGCACGGGATCGTGGCCGAGGGCGCGTCGATCTTCCCGCAGGCGATCGCGCTGGGGGCGAGCTGGGACCCGGACCTCGTTCATGCGGCCGCGGAGGCGATGGGCGACGAGGCGCGGGTCCTGCACCGCCGGGGCCGAACCGGTCTCACGTTCTTCAGCCCCGTGCTGAATCTCGCGCGGGACCCGCGCTGGGGGCGCGTGCAGGAATCGTACGGCGAGGATCCCCTCCTCGCCGGCCGGCTCGGGGCCGCCTTCGTCCGGGGGCTGCAGGGCGGCGACCGGGCGCGTCCGAAGGCCCTCGCGATCGTCAAGCACCTGGCCGTCTACAGCGACGAGATCCACCGGCATACGGGCTCGGCGACCGTGAGCGAGGACACCCTCCGCCGCTACTACCTCCCCCAGTTCGCGGCCGCGATCCGCGACGCCGGAGCGGGCGGGGTCATGTGCGCGTACAACGCGGTCAACGGGACGCCGTGCTGCGCCTCGGAGAAGCTCCTCACGGGCGTGCTGCGGGACGAATGGAAGTTCGACGGGTTCGTGGTCTCGGACTGCGGAGCCATAGACGATCTCGTGGGTGGCCACGGCTGGCGGTCGAACCTGCCCGAGGCGGCGGGGACCGCGGTTAAGGCCGGGTGCGACCTCGACTGCGGGACGACGTTCGCGAAGGCCCTGCCCGTGGCGCTGCGGCGGGAATACATCTCGCCGGCGGATTTTGACCGGGCGGTGGGAAGGCTGATGCGGGCCCGGTTCCGGCTCGGGCTCTTCGACCCGCCGGAACGGAGCCCGTTCCGCTCGATCCCCGACGGCGCCGTCGACAGTCCCGCCCATCGCGCCCTCGCTCTGCGGGCGGCCCGCGAGGGACAAGTGCTTCTGGCCAACCCCGGCGGCATGCTCCCGTTCCCGGCCACGCTCACCTCGGTGGCCGTAATCGGGCCGAGCGCGGCGGTGAAGCGGTTGGGCGACTACAGCGGCTGGTTCACGCGGGTCGTGACCCCGCTGGCGGGGCTCCGGGCCGTTCTCCCTCCGTCCGTCACGATCCGCCATGCCAGGGGGTGCGAGATATCGCGCCGGACGCCGGTGTCGGCGGAGTCCTTCACGACGGATCCGTCGCGGCCCGGCCGCCGGGGTGTGTTCGCGGAGTGGTTCGCGAACGGCGATCTGGCGGGCGCACCGGTGTCCCGGCGCGAGGCGGTGGTCGGGTTCTCGCGGTCCCGGGACGGCCTCCCCGTGACCCCGGGGCGGGACGGCATCTCCGCGCGCTGGAAGTGCTGGATCGTGCCGCCGGCCACCCGTACGTATCGCCTTTCCGTGACCGCGCCCGGCCGGGTGCGGATGTGGTTCGACGGGAAGCGCGTCGTGGACCAGTGGATGGAGCGGCCGCCGACCACGGATACGGCCACGGTGGCCATGCAGGCCGGCATTCCACGCCGCCTCGACCTCGAGTGGGCGAGCGCAGACCCGGATGCCGGGCTCGAGTTCGGGTGGGATGTCGAGCCGGACCGGGCACTGTTGGAGGAAGCGGTGGCCGCGGCGCGGGCCTCCGACGCCGTAGTTCTCGTCGTGGGGACGGACCGGTACACGGAGAACGAGGGGGGCGACCGCGAAACGCTTGACCTGCCGGGCGACCAGGCGATGCTCATCCGCGCCGTCGTGGAGGCCAACCCGAGGACCGTGGTCGTGCTCGAGTGCGGGGGGCCCGTGAACCTCGACTGGGCGGCGTCCGGCGCGCCGCCCGCCGTCCTGCAGGCGTGGTTCCCGGGGGAGGAGGGCGGCACCGCGATCGCGGAGGTCCTGACGGGCAAGGTCAATCCGTCGGGGCGCCTGCCCCTCACGTGGTACGAATCGGCGGATGACCTCCCGCCCATGGAGGATTACGAGCCCGCGCACGGCCGCACGTACATGCACGCCAAGGCGCCGGTGAGGTTCCCGTTCGGGTTTGGGCTGAGCTACACGGAGTTCACGTACGCGAACCTCCGGGTCTCGCCGGTCCCCCTCCCCGCCGGATCGCCGCTCACGGCCGAGGCTGACATCACGAACTCAGGGGTGCGGGACGGCGACGAGGTCGTCCAGGCCTACGTGTCGGCTCCGGGCCCCGGGCGTCCCGTCCGGGCTCTCGCGGACTTCGCCCGGGTCTCGCTCAAGCCCGGGGAGACGAAGACCGTCACGCTGACGGTTCCGGCGGCGGCGCTCGACGTGCCCGGCACGTGGCATCTCATGGTGGGGCCGGACTCCTCGACCGGTCTCGTCGAGTCCTTCGAGGTTTCCCCGGCCCGCTAGCCACCCCCGCCGCTACATGCTGTTCTTCTTGATGAAGGAGACGAGGTCGCGGAGCCTGGCGTGCGCGAGCCCGACGACGGTGTCGGCGGCGCCGTAGTACATGGCCAGCTCGCCCGTCTTCTCGTCTAGGATCGCGGCGTTCGGAAAGACGACGTTGGGCACGTCGCCCGCGATCTCGTAGAGCTCGGTGGGCGCGAGCAGGTACGGGGCGGTCCGGTACTTGACCTTCCACGGCCGCTCCCGGTCCAGGATCGCGCCGAAGGCGCAGTAGACCATGCCGGAGCAGGTCTGGCGGACGCCGTGGTAGATGAGCAGCCAGCCGTCCGCGATCTCGATGGGCGCCGGCCCGGCCCCGATCTTGGTGCCCTGCCAGTACCCGGTCGCCTGCATGACGGCGCGGTGATTCCCCCAATGGATCAGGTCCGGGCTCTCGGCGTAGTAGATGTCGCCGAAGGGCGTATGGCCCTTGTCGCTCGGCCGGTGGAGCGTCGCGAACTTGCCGCGGATCTTGCGCGGGAAGAGGACGGCGTTGCGATTGTAGGGCAGCATGACGGGGCAGATCTGGCGGAACCGCTTGAAATCGCGGGTGACGCCGAGCCCGATGCACGGGCCCGCGGCGGGGTAGTAGCACCACGTCACGTAGTAGTCCCGCCCCATCTGCGTCACGCGGGGGTCGTACCCGAACCCGGACGTCCCGCTGTCGGGCAGCCAGCCGGTCATGGTCACGCGCCCGGGGTTGATGTCCCACGAGATTCCGTCGCGGCTGAACCCGGCGTGGATTTCGGAGTTGCCCGCCTGGGTGTCGACGCGGAAGACGCCGGCGAAGCGGTCGCGGAAGGGCACGACCGCGCTGTTGAAGATCGAGTTGGAGCCGGGGACGGCCCGGGACGTGATGATGGGGTTGCCGGCGTATCGGGTGAATACGGTCTCGTTGGCCATTTGGACCTCCCTGGGGACGTACGTGAAATTGTGAAATTCTCCGTCGAGCTTACGATACCAGCCCTTCGGAGAATTTCACAATTTCACGTACGTCCCCTGGCGTGCTCGCGGAGGTCCATGGCGACCTGGAGGGCGAGGGCGGTGGAGAAGAAGGCGAGCATCATGACGAACGGGGCCCGGGGGTTGTGGACGTACAGGGCACCCGCGATAGCGGGCGCGGGCGCCGTCATGACCATGAAAAGGACGTTGGCGAGGGCCGTGATCCGGGGCCGCTCGTCGTCCCGCATCTGGTTCGCCCAGTAGGTGTTGGCCGTGGACCACAGGATGCCGAAGCCGAGGCCCTCGGCCACCATGGCGCCCATGACGATCCAGAGCGCGCCGGCGGGGGCCAGGACGATCGCGAGCAGGTAGGTCATCCGTAAGCCCAGCCCGAGGTAGAAGAACCGGTGGATGCGCGCGAGCCGGATCATGGGATTGATGAAGACTAGGGCCGCGACCACCATCGCGCTGTTGATGAGCGGCAGGACCGAGATCCGGGCCTTGTCGAGCGCGAGCCCCCGGGGGTCGGTGAGGTAGAGATAGCCGTAGGTGAACCCGACGACGATGGCCATCCGCATCAGGAGCTGGTAGAAGAACATGAGCCGCAGGACCGGGCGGGCCAGGATCGTGCGGAACGCGTGGCCGTGGCCGTGCAGGAGGCCGCGGAGTCCCGCCCGGCGCACCCGCCGCGCGGCGTGGCCTGGTGTCCGGTCCTTGACGGTCCGCCACCGGATCGCGATCCCGGTGATCATGAGGGCCGCGCCGAAGACGAAGATGCCCCGGACCGTGTTCGAGACGCCCCAGGCGCGGACCAGGGGGGCGCCAAGCGGGACCAGCAGGCCGCCGCCCATGAAGTTCAGGCCGCCGAGGGCGAACAGGAACGGCCGGCGCGCGCGCGGCGTGCCCGAGAGGAGGAGCGAGATCCAGGCCGGGACCACGACCCACTGGAAGCCCTCGACGCAGGCGCCCGCGAGGAAGCCCGTGTAGCTGGTGGCGGTCGCGTAACAGATCATGGCCGTCGGCCAGAGGCACAGGTCGAGGAAGACGAGCGCGCGCTTCCAGCCGATCCGGTCCGCGATCCAGCCGCCGCAGAACGAGCCCGCGATCTGGAACAGGACCTGGGTGGAGCTGATCGTCCCGATCTCGATCTCGGAGAGCCCCTGCTCCCGCATGAAGATGCGCAGGTACACGACGGAGAACGCGGTCGGCAGGGTCCAGAAGAAGGACGTGAGCGCCAGGATCTGGGCGTTGCGCGAGAGCCCGCGGAACTGGGTGCCGATGCCCCGGAGGCGGTCGGCGACGTGCCCGGGGACCCGGACGGTGGCCCAGGAGACCAGATCGAGCAGGGGGGAGAACAAGGGCGGGGGGCCCTAGTCCCGGACCGGGGGCGGGGGGAAGGGGTCGCCCGTCTTCACGAGCCAGTCGCGCAGCAGTCCCCGGTGCCGGTCCAGTTCGGGTCGGGTACCGGGTTCCCCGGCAAGGTTACGGGTCTCGCCCGGATCGGCGGCTAGGTCGAAGAGGGTCTCGCGGACCGCGCCGCGCGAGAAAGCCGAGTAGGCCCAGCGGGTGGTCCGAACGGCGCGGCCCGCGATGTCGGAGTCACCGGATACCGGGTAGAGGGCGCAGAAGGCGGATTCGGGGCCGGAGGCCGAGGGATCAGCGATCACGGGAGCCAGGTCCGTCCCGTGGAGGCCGGGCGGGGGCATAACTCCGGCCAGCCCGCAGAGCGTCGGGAAGAGGTCCAGCCCCGAGGCGGGTCTCTGGCGTTCGACCCGGCCCCCGGTGACTCCGGGCCGGGTCACGATGAAGGGCACCGAGATCGCGTCCTCATAGAGCGAGAGCTTGCCGATCCACCGGTGGGCGGGGGTGCCCTCGCCGTGGTCGCTCGTGTAGACGACGGGGGTTACCGCTTCGAGGCCGGCAGCGCGCAGGCCGTCCAGCACGACCCCCACGGCGGCGTCGGCCTGCCCGACGAACCGGTGGTAGAGCGCGGCGCTAGCCTGCCAAGCCAGGTCGTCCCACCCCTTGGCGAGCGTGGCCGACCACTCGTGCGTGAACCGGGTCTCACGGTGAAGATCGGCCTCCCCGTCCGGCGGCTCCACGTTCGGCGGCAGGGGGGCGAGCTCGGCGTCGGCCACCGGGCCGGCCCGGTCGTACGCGGTCGGAAAGCAGATATCGTGCGGATTCATGAGCGATACCACGAGCAGGAACGGCCGGTCGTGCGGCCGGCGGAGGAAGGCGGCGGCGGCTTCGGCCACGGGGACGTCGGCGTATCCGCCGAGGTTGTGCTCCCATGCGCCGGGCCGCCCCGCGACCCGCACGGGATACCCGTTCCGGTCGGTCTCGCGCCCCCGCAGGGGTAGGTTGTCGAACCCGGGGATCGCGTCCCGCTCCAGCGGGTACTCCTCGGGCACGTGCCACTTGCCCGCCCAGACCGTCTCGTACCCGGCGGCGCGGAAGACTCCGCCGAGGGTCGGGAGGCCGGGGTCGAGCTTCTGGTGGTTCGTGGTCACCCCCGAGGCGAGCGGAGTCCGCCCCGTCACCCAGGCCGCGCGCGAGGGGGAGCAGAGGGGGGAGGCGCAGTACGACCGGGCGAACCTGACGCCCCGGGCGGCGAGCGCGTCGAGGTGCGGGGTGCGGACGAACGCATCGCCGTCGGCCCCCAGGGCGCCGTTGCGGTGCTGGTCGGTCAGGATGACCAGGAGATTCGGCGGCATGCGGATATTATATGCGGCCGTGAAACGCGACGACCCAGAGGGCTGCGAACGCGACGCTCCAGGCCGTCGTCTCCAGTCCCAGCGCCTTGACCGCCGCCGACGAGGGCGGACCACCGCCCGCGCGCAAGGCGGCGTCGCGGGCGCGCAGCCGCCACCACATGCGGCCGGCCAGGAGGGCGAATGCCGCGGCGACGATGGGCGATCCCGATGCGGTGGCCGCGATGACGAGCGCCGCGAAGGGAGCAAGGGGGGCGTAGAAGACGGAGGGCCGGGCGGGCGCGGACCTCAGGATCGTGTGGATGAAGACCGTCGTGGCGACCGCGTAGCCGGCCGGCCACGCCCACCACGCGGCCACGCGCCAAGGGGCTCCGGGCCAGGCCAGCACGCCGGCGAGCAGGGCGGGCACCGTGGGCGCGAGGCTGGCCGGCGCGAGCAGCGCCAGGTCGAGGGGCGGGAGCGCGGTGCGCAGGGCGAGGACGGCGCAGCCGCCCGCGGCGGCGAGCGCGACCGCGATCGCCCAGCTCCCGGCCGCCGCGGGAGGGGTGGCGGCGGCGACGCAGGCGGCCCCGGCCGCCGCGAGGGTCCAGCCCAGGGGGGAGCGCCAGTCGGACCGGCCCCGCCGGGGGGATCCCAGGATTGCCGCCGCGAGAGAGTGCATCCAGTCTTCGGCGGCCAGCCAGCACAGGAGTCCGGCCGCGAGGGCGGTCACGCGCCACACGGGCACGCCCGCGAGCGCGTCGAGCGCCGCGCCGCCGGCCAGGCACGTCAGGAACATGGCCCACGCGCCGTGTTCGCGCGGAAGCCGGAAGGTTGTCGACATGCTTCCAGAGTAGCCGTTCCGGGCTCGGGGGGCCAGTATAATGCCCGGACATGGGCATCAAGCTCGGTCTCGTCGGGGTCGGCGCCTTCGGCCGTGGGTTCGCCGGACTGTACCGGCGGCACCCGCTGGTGTCCCGGCTGGCGCTGTGCGATCTTGACCCGAAGCGGCTTGCCGACTGTGCGCGCGACCACGGCATCACGGAGACCTATCCCAGCCTCGACGCGATCTGCCGCACGGACCTCGACGCCCTCGTCATCATCACCCAGCCCTGGCTCCACGCGCCCCAGGCGGTCCAGGCGATGGAGGCCGGGAAGCACGTGTACAGCGCTGTGCCCATGGCGTCCGACGCCGACGGGAACCGGATGCTCGAGTGGTGCGACCGGATCATCGAGACCTCGCGGCGGACCGGCCGGTTCTACATGATGGGCGAGACGTCGTATTTCCGGCCCGAGGCCATGTATGCCCGGCGCCGCCGGGCGGACTTCGGGACGTTCGTGCACGCGGAAGGCATGTACTTCCACGACGTGGACCTGCCCGCATGCAGCCTGCGCGACGTCGCGAAGGCGCGCTGGGGCCGGGCCTGGACGCCGGCCAAGGCGGGCGGGATCCCGATGCACTACCCCACGCACTCGCTGGGGGGATTCGTGTCCGTCATGCGGGCCCGCGTCACGGAGGTGGCCGCGTTCGGGTTCCATTTTCCCGGCGACGACTGGCACCGCTCCGACACGGAGGACGGCAACGTGCTCGCCAACGAGACCGCCCTGATGAAGATGAGCAACGGGGCCACGGCCGAGATCAAGGAGTACCGGCGCGTGGGCGCGTTCGGCCACGAGGGGTTCAGCCTCTACGGGACGAAGGCGTCGCTCGTGGACAGCTTCGGACGGGTCCGGTGGATGACCTGGGAAGCGGAGGCGGACCTGACGCCCGAGGCGATGCGGGACCCCCTGCCGCCGGACGTCGCGGCGGCGTTCCGCGACGAGTCGGGCGAGACCGGGTACGGCGGCCACGGCGGATCCCACGCGTACCTCGTCGACGAGTTCGTCCAGGCGCTCTACGCCCGCCGGCAGCCGGCGATCAACGCGTGGGAGGCGGTCCGGTACCTCGCGCCCGGCATCGTCGCGCACCAGTCGGCGCTCCGCGGGGGCGAGCTCCTGAAGGTTCCCGACTGGGGTGCCCCCCCCGCAAGTTAATTAATCGTGATGCGGTAGCAGCCGCAGCCCGTGGTGTTGACGCCCGTGTAGGGCACGGTCCACCGGAGCCACCGCGTACCCGCGATCGGGTTGCCTGTGGTGAAGGAGGCCGCCGGCGGCATCGTCGCCGAGGCCGCGGTCGTGTAGGCCACCGTCAGGTTCAGGCCGTTCGTGTTGCCGCAACTCAGGGCGGCCGTCGAGGCCTCGGGCACGAAGGTGGTCCCGACCGGGAGCGCGTCGGTGATGACGAACGTGAACGCGCTCCCCGAGGAGAAGTTACTCCAGCACACCTTGAACTGGACGGTGTCGCCGGAGGCGGCCACGGTGAGTTTCGGGGTCTTCTGGAGCTTGACGTCGGCGGCGACCACGAGGATGGCGGTCAGCCCGTTGACGGACCCGTCTCCCGTGTCCATGCCCACGATCGTCTGCATGCCCATCCGGACGAGCGTGACGCCCAGGAATATCTTGATTCCGTCCTCGTCGGGCGCCGAAGTGCAGGCCGCCTTGCTGGACCAGGTGAAATTGTAGAGGTCCATCCCCGTGCCCCCGATCGCGGCGGCGGGATCGGTAGAGGTGAAGCTGGTGGTGCCGCAGTAGTCCGTTTTCGTCGTGCCGCTGGTATCCTTGACGATGACCGTGATCCAGAAGGTCTGGCCCGAGAACACGACCGGCGGGGCGATGAATTCGTAGTGGACGCCCTCCTGCAGGAACGGCGCCGTGTAGCCCTTCTCGGAGCCCGTCTCCGCGATGAACTGGGTCACGACGTTCCCCTGGAAAGCGTTGGGCAGGACCGTGATCTTGTAGTTGTACGGCGGGGTCACGGGCCACTGGGCGATCTGGAGGAACGCCACGCACTGGTCGGGTCCCGTCGTCGTGAAACTCGTGGTCAGCCCGGCGCCCGAGGTCATGTTGACGACCATGCCCTTCTTGGGGCAGAAGACGTCGATGGAGTAGATGTCCCTCACGCCGCTCTTGTCGGCGCTGCCCTCGTCCAGCCTGTAGTGGAGCCAGTACTCGATGCCGGTCTGGTTGCCGTCGGCGGCGTGCATGACCGCGCCGCCCGACCAGAGGGAGTACACGCGGATGCCGGCCAAGACCTGGATGGGTCCGCCCGAGATCAGCTCGACCTTGGAGAGCACGAGGCTGCTCGTGCCGACGTTGAAGAACGCGCCGTCGAGCGGGTAGATCCGGGGGTTGTTGGCGGCGGCGATCCCCGCCGGCGCCGTGTGCGTTCCCTGCAACTGCCACGTCCCGGAAGTTCCGTTCAGGTACGCGCACATGGGGGGAGTGGGGACGAGGTTGTCCGGGATGTAGCGCCAGACCCGGTATACGGCGTCCGCGACTCCGAGGTTGCCGATGACCACCTTGTTGGCCTGGGCCGCGGACTGGTGGATGCCGTAGAAGTTCGCCGTCTGGCCGGGCTTCGAGACGACGTTGCCGGTTTCCCGCGTCGGGAAGAACGCGGCCTCGTTGTCCGAGTGGCCCCCCTGGTTCAACTGGGGGTTTGTGAGCAGGCCCTGGTTGATGATGAGCTGGCCCTGCGACGACACGCTGCGGTAGGGGCCCACGTCCGCGAGCGCGGTCGTCGTGTCGTACGCCTGGCTCTCGGGCGCCAGGTCGTACGTCGCCCAGATGTCCCAGGACAGCGTGCCGTAATCCCACTTGAAGAGGTATACGGACGTGTCGAGGGTCGGGATGTGCACGCCGTAGGGGTCCATGCTCGTGTTGATCAGCGAGAGGCCGTCACCCCACCCGTTGCTCCACTCGGGTCCCGCGTAGCGTTTCCACATGTAGTGCATGAGTCCGGTGTAGGACAGCGTGGTCGCGGGGGCGTAGGTGTGGTTGTCCTGGTCGTGCGACGTGCAGTAGGTCAGGCACTGCCAGAGAGTGGGGGCGTTCGACGTAAGCTTGTGGATCCAGTGCAGGGGGAAGATGAGCGCCGGGCATTGCCGCGTCTGGAGGCCCATGATGGCCGACGGGTCCGCGACGTTGGTCGGGTCGAAGAGGGCGGGCACGCGTTCCGCCTTGCATCCCGCGATTCCGCCGAGGGGGAAGCCGGTGAGACAGGATCCCCAGTAATCCCCGATGGACGCGCTGACGCCCCCCGCGTTCGCCCAGCCCGCTCCCACGTAGTAGAGGCCGCGCAGCTCGAACTGGGTCTTCTTGTTCAGGGGCTCGAAGAAGAGGAAGTACCCGGGGCAGTTGGCCGCCCCCATGCCGTACCCGACGTAGCTCGTGTACATGGTGGGGAGGACGATGGGCGCCAGGTGCGCGAAGTTTCGCGGCTGTCCGGAGTAGCCCGTGCCGTTTGCGATGCCCGACCGGCCGTATTCGAGCACGCTCACGATGTTGACGACCGTGCCGCGCGCCTGCGCGACCGGGCTGACCTTCGCCTTCCACCGGAGCTGGAGGGTCATCTGCGGCGGCATGTCCAGCCGCCACGTGATGATCGTATTCCCGCCGGTCTTGACCACGCCCGGCGTGGCGGCGGCGCATCCCGTCGGGGTCATCGTCCACCCGGCGCACGGGTCCTCGAGCCCGGTGTCCGGCGCCCAGACGTCGAGGTCGGCCGGCACCGTGTCCCACATGTGCACGTCCCACCAGGTCTTGGTCGTGGAGAGGTTCTTGATGAAGATGGAGTAGATCATCTCGTCCGGCGGCTGGCCGTAGGTCGGCGAGAAGAGGATGTCGTTGTCGCCGAGGCTCCAGAACCAGAACCGCTTGACCACCGTCGACACCGGCGGGTTGACGGCGGAACCGGGACAGCCGGCGGAGATGCCGTTGAAGAAGACCTGGGCCGTGTTGTTGAGCCGCAGGCCTTCCGGCGCGGCGACATCGCCGGACCCCGGCTCGAAGCCCTCCCCGTTCCCCCAGTCCACCGACAGCGCGAACCGGATCTCGTTCGTCGGGCCCCACGCCGGGACGTTGCCGGGCACCGGGTTGATCGTCCACCGGAGGATGTCGGGCGGTCCGATGAGCGGATCATAGCCGATGTCGGGGGCGTTGCCGGAGCCGACGACGTAGTGCGTGTAGGGCGGCTGGGAGTCCACGATCTGGATCGAGGTGAGCGGGTTGGTCCCCGGCTTGCCGTAGAAGATCGTGTACATGATCGTTTCGCCCGGGACGATCGTGGTCTGGTTCGACTTCTTGTAAGCCCACGCGATCGTGCTGAGGTCCGAGCCCATGTCGTACCAGGGCACGATACAGTCCGCGTTGTCGGTGATGGACCCGAACCCTCCGCTGGTCGGGAATCCCATGCTGACCGTCTCCATGTTCCCCGGGCACGGGGTGATGTCTATGTAGATGTCGATCGTGAAATAGGCGCCGCACGCGGGGGCGCCGCACAGGTCCGCGCACCCGCTTACATCGGGTCCCGAGCCCTTCCAGGTCCAGGCGTTGTAGGGGCCGGAGTCCTCGGTGTAGAGACCGGCGAACGTCATCGGGAAGAACCCGGAGTTCACGCTGGAGCACCGGACCTTCCATTGGACGTTCGTGATGTCGGTGGGACCGGCCGTGCCGAAGTTGACGAGGGTCAGGCCCGTGAGGTTCTCCGTCGGCACCCAGTTGCAGCCGTCCACCGCCGCGCACATCCACATGTCGAAGGACCCGGCGTAGACCATCTTCCAGTTCGGGAAGAGCATGGTGGCCGCCGTAGCATTGCCGTTGGGCCAGGAGTCGATCATGCACACGTCGGCTCGGGCGGGGGGGGATGCCAGTATCCCCCCGGCCACCACGGCCACCCGAAGGGCACGCGACAGCCGCACGCCCCGGGGCCACCCGAGTCGGTTCAGCACAGAATCGAACATACCCGTCCGGCCTTCTCCTCCCGTTGGTCCAGCCCCCCCCGTTGCCCCCTGATTACAACCCGTTGCCCGTGATCCGTCTTTGAGTATTTCGCTCAGATAATTACGTTCTTGCTTGTATAGTATACGCATCCCGCATGGCAAGTGACAGATTGGACCCCCGGCTCGTGGCGTTGCTGGACGATGCCTGCTGGCTCATCTACCGGCTTTTCGGGGTGAGCGCAAGGCCCCGGCTGCGCCGCATCGACCCGCGTGATGCCTCGTGGGAGTCCATGCATCCCTGGATCTGCCACTTCGCCCATACCGGCGAGGCTTGGCAGCCCGCCGAGCCGGCGCACCGGCGGGACGCGGAGCGCCCGGTCTGCCGGCTGGCGGCCTCCCGGGACACCCCCGCGGGTCTGCCGCCGCGGGGCACCTGCGTGACGGGGCTTTCCTGGCTGAGCGTGCCGCTCGACCTCGGGCGCGGAGCCGAGGGTTCCCTCGTGCTGGGGCCGTTCCTGTCCCATCCGCCCACCGAGCGGGGGTTTCGCGCCCTCTGCGTACGGCTCAAGATTCCCCGGTGGGCCCACATGCGATGGGCGTACATGCAGAGCCCGGTTCTGTCCCCCGCGCGAGAGGGCCCGCTCCTGGAATTCTGCCGTAGCGTGTTCGGCCTCGTGCGCCAGCGGTACGCGGTCCTCCTCCGCGGCGGCACCTGGGAGGACGCGACCCGGTCGGGGCCGGACGCGCCCGAATCCGCGTACCCGGCCCTGCGGCTCGCCGAGGACCTGCCGATCCGGATCTACGGCGTCTTCGTGAACTACCGCGAGCTCGGCGCCGAGGAGGCCCGGCCCGTCCGGATCGACACCTGCGCGCTCGAGTACGTGGACGGCGGCCGGTGCCGGACGACGGTGAACGACCGCGCCCTGGACCTCGGGCACGGCCAGATGGTCCTCCTGCTGCCCGGGGACCGGGTCGCGATGGCGCCGGCCCCGGGGCTGGACCGGTGCGAGTTGATCACGATCACGTTCGTCGCCACGGCGTCCCTGCTCGCGCCGTTCGCCGGGACGGCGCACACCCTCGACGCTTTCCAGCTCACCCTCCTGTCGCGGATGACGGACCTCGCGGCCGCCCTCGGGGACTCCGCCCACCGGTCCTCGGAGATGAAGCTCATGCTGGCCCAGTTGATCCTGGGGACGCGCGAGCCCCCGGCGCCCGCCCGGATCGTCCAGCCGGTCGCGTCCGCGCGCGCGCGGGCGGCCCACAGCCCGACGGTCCGGGAGATCCTGCGGTACCTCGAGGACACGGTCGAGGAGCGGATCCGGTTCCCGGAGCTGGCTCGCCGGTTCCGCATGAGCACGCCCACCCTCCGCCGGATTTTCAGGGCGGAGGTGGGGATGTCGCCCAGGGCCTACCGCCAGCAGCAGGTCATCACGCGGGCGAAACTGCTCCTGCACCGGGGCAACCTGTCCGTGACCGAGGTGGCCCGGCGGCTCGGGTTCTGCTCGGTCGCCTACTTCTCCCACGCGTTCACGAAGGCGGCGAAGGTGAACCCGCGGGAGTACGCGAAGTCCCTCCAGCCGACCGTGCGCCAGATCGAGCAGGCGAGGGTCCTCCTCCAGGCGGGCGACCTGGCCCCCGCCGAGATCGCGACGCGCATGGGGTTCACCTCGGTTCACAGCTTCGCCCAGGCCTTTAAACAGCAGGTGGGTATCTCGCCGACGAAGTATCCCGGGACGGCGGGCCCTGCGGCGGGACCCCCGCCCCGCCGCGGCCGGGAGGGGAAGCCCTGAACGCGATACAATCGATGGCGGAGAGGTGTCCGAGCGGTTGAAGGAGCGCGCCTGGAGAGCGCGTAGACGCCCAAACAGTGTCTCCCGGGTTCGAATCCCGGCCTCTCCGCCCTCATACATAGCCTATCTCCTGGCCCGGAAGAACCTCCTCAGAAGATTCCCGCATGCCGCGGGTCCCACCGGTCCCGTCACCTTCGTCCGGTGGTTGAGCTTCGGATGCCGGAGCAGGTCCACGACCGACCCCGCCGCGCCCGCCTTGGGATCGCGCGCGCCGTAGACGACCTCCGCGACCCGGGCCAGGACGATTGTGCCGGCGCACATGGGACACGGCTCGAGGGTCGTGTAGAGGATGCATCCGGTGAGCCGCTCGCTGCGAAGGGCCGTTGCGGCCACCCGGATAGCGACCAGCTCGGCGTGGGCGGTGGGGTCATGGCGCGCCACGATCGCATTGCGGCCGCGGCTTATCACGCGGCCGTCGCGGACGACGACCGCGCCCACGGGGACCTCGCCCGCCTGGGCCGCCGCCCGGGCCTCGGCGAGCGCGAGACGCATGAAAAACCCCCTCACCCCAACCCTCTCCCCGCGCTTCGCGCGGGGAGAGGGGGAAGGTGGAGAGAGGGCCTTAGCGGGAGGCATGGAACCGGCCGCGGAGGAACATGTCGTCGGCAACCTGGTAGAGCGCGACCGCGTCCTTCTCCAGCTCGAGCTCCGGGGGTCCCGGCGTCTGGAGGGGCGATAGTTCGCGCGTCGCGGGGTCGTACCGGTAGAACGTCGCGGTCCGGTTCAGCCCCAGCACGACCATGGACCGCCCCTTCAGCAGGCCGCTGTACCGGTTGTGGTTGATGAGGGCCCGGCCGAGCTCCGGCGGCTGGCGAAGGAGATCATGGCCGAAGAACACGCTCGCGTAGGGGCGGCCGAGGAGGCCCAGCACCGTCGGGGTGACGTCCAGGGACGACCCCAGGGTGTCGATCCGGCGCGGCTCGGACACGGCGGCGGGACCCAGCACGAGGATCGGAATCTCGTAGGTCCGGATAGGGATCTCGAGTGAGCCGTAGACCCGGGCTCCGTGGTCGGCGATGAGCAGGAAGATCGTGTCCTTCCAGAAGGGCTCCCGCTTCGCCTTCGCGAAGAACTCGCCGAGCGCCCAGTCCGTATACTTGACCGCGTTGACCCGGGTCCGGTCCTCGGGCCGCTCGGGGATCCGCCCCTTCGGGTACGTGAACGGCTTGTGGTTCGAGACGGTCAGGATGGTGGCGTAGAACGGCCGGCCCGCCCGGTGCAGGGCTCCGATCTCCTCGATGCTGCGGTTCAGGAGATCCTCGTCCGACACGCCCCAGACGGTCACGTGAGCCGGCTGGACATAGTCCCTCTGTTCGACGAACCGGTCCACGCCGTTCGCGGTCAGGAAAGGTTCCATACCGTCGAATGAACCCGCGCCATTGTAGAGGAAGATCGTGGCGTAGCCGTCGTCGCGGAGCGTGCGCGCGATGGTGGCGACGGGGCCGGCGGCGCGGCGGCGATACAGGGATTCGCCCGGGAGCGGCGGGAAGGACGACAGCGCCCCTTCGAGCCCGCGCTGGGTCCGGTCGCCGCACGCATAGATGCGGGAGAAGAGGAGGCCCTCGCGCGCGAGCGCGTCCATGCGCGGCGTCAGCGTGGGTCCGGGCCGGCCGAAGGCGCCCCAGAACTCGTTGCCGAAGCTCTCGACCATGATGATGACGACGTTGCGTTTCGGCCGCCGCGCGTCGCCTTCGACGCGGCGCTCGACGGATCCGGCAGGGCCGGCTCCGTTCGTGCCTTGGACGCCGAGGACCCGCCGGACCCGGGCGTAGGCCTCCCCGCGCGGGAGCGTCCGGTAGAACGCGGCATAGTCGAGATCGCGGTGGATCGCGGCCTGGAGGAATCCCGCGAACCCGTTGCCCGCCAGCTCGCGCTCGACTCGGTCGGGCGAGACCTGGGTCGTCCGCCAGGACACCGTGGATATCAGGAGGGTGCAGGCCAGGAGGCCGAGCACGAGATCCTCCCGCCGGTGCCGAAGCGGCACCGTCGCACCGGCCGCAGCCTCGAACGGCCGGCGCAGGGTCCAGGCGAGGCCGCCGACGGCTGCGAGGCACGCGACGACGAACGGCACGACAGGGTAGTCCTGCCATATGTTGGTCAGGACCTCCTTCGGGTAGATGAGGTAGTCGACGGCGAGGACGTTGAACCGGGCCTCGAATTCGTCGAAGAAGAAGTACTCGGCCGACACGCCGAAGATCGAGCCGCCGAGGAGTCCCGCGACGACCGCGAGCACGAGCCGGCGGTGCCAGGGGGCGCGGACGAGCGCGTCCGGGGCGAGGCTCAGCCAGACGATGAAGGGGAGCGCGGCCCAGGCGCACGCGGCCAGGTCGCTGCGCAGTCCTGCGCCGAGTACGGCGGGCGGCCAGTCCCACGGCCGCATGGAGCGGAAGACGCCCAGCAGGACGAGCCGCTGGGTGGTGAAGATCGCGAGCAGTCCCGCGGCGAGGACGACCGCCGGGCGCAGGCGCGGATTGGGGATGCCGGGGGCGTTCACTTGGGATGAAGTCCGCGCCCTGAGGGAGTCGAACCCCCGGCCTTCTGGTTCGTAGCCAGACGCTCTATCCAGCTGAGCTAAGGGCGCGTATGGGTTCCATATTAGCGCATGCCCGGAGTCTCCCGCACTCGCGCCTTGCCGCAGCCTGACGTGGGCTAATCTTCCACTGCCGGGAGTTTGCGCTCCCAGACCGCATGGCCACTCTGCAGCTTGTTGGGCAGGTCCGCGAATCCGAGCTTGTCGAGGAAGGAGGCGGCGTCCGTGTGCCGCGGGTGCAGGCGGACGCGCACGAAGTTGATGCCCTGCGGCCGGGCCCAGTCGTAGAGCCCGGTGAAGAACTCGCGTCCGTACCCCTTGCGCTGGTTCTCCTCCGCGATCATGAGCAGGCCGACGAAGATGACCGTCTCGGCGGGGAAGCCCAGAACGAACTGGCCGGTGCCGATGAACCCGGATTGGCCCTTGAGCGCGAGCCCGAACGGGAACAGGGAGGCGCGCGTTACCCCCGGCGGGGGCTCGCCCGCGACCAGGCCGGCGAGCAGTTCGGCGACGAAGTCCGGGTCCGGAGGCGCCCCGAACTCGGCCTCCACGAACTTCGGAGACCCGAGTACGGCCTTCCCGGCCTCCGCGGCGTTGTCGGGGGAGAGGAAGACGATATCAAGCCGGTCGGTGGAGAAGACCGCGACGGCTTCGGCGGTCGCCACGGCCTAAGGCTTGCTCTCGCGCTCGACGACGATGTACATGACCGATCCGCGGCGCTCGACGAGCACGAGGATGCCGTCCTTGTCGCCCAGCCGCCGGCTGACCTCCTCGAATTCCTTGAGGTCGTGCACGGCCTGCTGTTCGATCTCGCGGATGATGTCGCCGCGCTGGATACCCGAGGTCTGGGCGCGGGAATCCGCCGCCACGCGCGTCACCAGGACGCCTTCCGTGTTCTGGGTCTCGAGCTGGCGGGCCAGGTCGTCGGTCAGGTCCTGGACGGTCATGCCGAGCCACGACCGCTCATCGCCCGGCGCCTTCCTGGTCTCCTTCGGGCCCGACTCCGGGGTCTCGCGCTGGGATTCCTTGAGGATCACCTCGAGCTTGAGCCGGGCGTTCCTTCGGAAGACCTCGAGTATGAGCCGTTCCCCGACCTTGTGCTGGAGCACGGCGCTCCGGAGCTCCTCCTGGTCCTTGAGCGGCTTGCCGTCGACGGTGAGGATGATATCCCCCGCCTTCAGCCCCGCCCGGTCGGCGGCGGTGCCGGGGAACACCTGGGAGACCTCCATCCCCGTGCCGGCCGGGAGCTTGAGCTTCTTCGCGACCTCGGGGGCGACGGGCCGGTACGCGACCCCGAGCTGGGGCCGGACGATCTTGCCCTCCTTGATGAGGCTGTCCATCACGGTCTTGGCGATGTTCACCGGGATGGCGAACCCGATCCCGACCGACCCGCCGGAGGGGGAATAGATCATGGTATTGATCCCGATCACCTCGCCCCGGATGTTGAGCAGCGGGCCGCCCGAGTTTCCGCGGTTGATCGAGGCGTCGGTCTGGATGAACCCCGTGAACCGGGCGGTGCGTCCGCCGCTGGATTCGTCGAGCCGGCGGCCCTTGGCGCTGATCACGCCCACGGTGACCGTGTTCTCGAGCCCGAAGGGATTGCCGATCGCGATGGCCCACGACCCCACCCGGATGCGGTCGGAGTCGCCCAGCGGCGCGGCGACCAGCGGGCCGTCCGCCTTGATCCGGAGCACGCAGATGTCCGTGTCCGCGTCCATCCCGACTATCGTCGCCTTGTACTCGCGCTTGTCCAGCAGCTTGACCGAGACGTTCTTGGCCCGGCCGACGACGTGCGCGTTCGTGAGGATGTAGCCGTCGCGCGAGACGATGACCCCCGAGCCCGCGCTGACCACGGGCTCCTGCATCTCGCGCTGGGGGGGCGCCCCGAAGAACTGCCCGAAGAGGTCGTCCAGCCTCTCGTCGCCCCACGGCGAGAACCGGTGGACTACGGTGTAGGAGGACACGATCGAGACGACGGCGGGGCCGGCGCGGTCCGAGATGTCCGTGAAGGCGCTCTCGAGCCGGAGGGCCTCGTCCGACGGGGCGGCCGCCGTCACGAGCTGGAGCGGGGGGCGGGCGGCCGGGGCGGCGTCCCCGCCGACGCGGGCGGCCACGGGAGACGCGCCCAGGATGACGCCCAGCACGGCGCCAAGCGCCACGCCGCGCGCGGCGCCAGGCGCTGATGCAGGCGTCCGGCGGGGCCACGATTGGGTCACTGGCGCAACTCCTTGATGGCTAGAGGTCCCCCTTCAAGGCCATGCTAACATACGCCAAACCGTGAGCTCAACGGATTTTGCCCTACAGCAGCTGATTAACGGCGTAACCCAGGGGATGGTGTACGCCCTCATCGCCCTCGGTTACACGATGGTCTACGGCATCATCGAGCTGATCAACTTCGCCCACGGCGAGGTCTTCATGGTCGGGTCCTTCGCCGGGCTCCTGGCCGCGGGTGCGCTTTCCGGGCTCCCCGGTCTGCCGATCCCGCTCAGATTCGCCCTCGCCCTGAGCGCCGCCATGGCGGCGTGCGCCGCCCTCGGGCTCGGGCTCGAGCGGGTCGCGTACCGCCCCTTGCGGCGCGCGCCGCGGCTGGCGCCGCTGATCACGGCGATCGGGGCGTCCTACTTCCTCCAGAACGCGGTCATGCTCTCGCTGGGCTCATCACAGCACCCGTACCCCGACCTCGTTCCCGATATTTCGTTCGCGGTCGGGGGGGCCCGGATCTCGCTGATCCAGGTTCTCATCGTCGTGGTGGCTAGCGCCCTGATGGCCGGGCTCACGCTCTTCATCGGGCGGACCCGCACGGGGCGCGCCATGCGCGCCTGCGCCCAGGATCGCGAAGCGGCCTGGCTCATGGGCGTCAACGTCGACCGGATCATCGCCACGACATTCGTGCTGGGGTCCCTGCTGGCGGGCGCCGGCGGCGTCCTCTACGGCCTGCGTTACGGGACGATCGACTTCTTCATGGGCTACATCGTCGGGATCAAGGCCTTCACCGCGGCCGTGCTCGGGGGGATCGGCAACGTGCCGGGCGCCATGCTCGGGGGCCTCCTGCTGGGCGTGATCGAGGCGCTGGCGGCGGGCTGGGGGGCGTCGGAATGGAAGGACGTGATCGCGTTCGGCGTCCTCGTGGCCGTGCTCCTGGTCCGCCCGGCCGGGCTGCTGGGGCCGCGCGTGGCGGACAAGGTATGACGACGTTCGACCGGCTGGCGGACCTCGTCCGGCGGGTTCCCGGCGGGGGGCGCACCTTCGGCGCAGCCGCGATCCTGCTCCTCGCGGCCCTGCCGTGGCTGGTGCAGAACGACGCCGTCCTCGACATCCTCACGGTCGCGGGCCTCTACGTGACGCTGGCCCTGTCCCTCAACGTCATCGTCGGGTACGCGGGACTCCTGAACCTCGGGCACGCGGCCTTCTACGCCGTCGGAGCGTACACGTATGCGCTCCTCGCGTCCCCGCAGCACGGGATCCACATCTCCCCGTGGCTCCTCTTCCCGCTATCGGGGCTGACGGCGGGGGCGGCGGGGTTCTGCCTCGGGCTCCCGGTCCTGCGGCTGGGCGGGGACTACCTCGCGATCGTGACGCTCGGGTTCGGCGAGATCGCGCGGATCACGCTCAACAACCTCGGGAGCTTCACGAACGGCCCGAACGGGATCGCGAACGTGGACCACCCGAGCCTCTTCGGCCGCGACTTCGGCGTGGAGGGCGCACCGTACTTCTGGCTCGTCTGGACGCTGGCCGTGCTCGCGATCCTGGCGATGCGCCGGCTCGAGGACTCCCGTATCGGGCGGGCCTGGAAGGCGATCCGCGAGGACGAGCTGGCGGCGGCCGCCCAGGGGATCCCGGTGACACGGCTCAAGCTCCAGGCGTTCGCGCTCGGCGCGGGGCTGGCCGGCGTCTGCGGCGCCTGTTACGCGGCCAAGCAGGGGCACGTCGCGCCCGAGTCGTTCACGTTCATGGAGTCGGTCACGATGCTCGCGATGGTCGTGCTCGGCGGGCTGGGCACGGTGGCGGGCCCCGTCGTCGGGGCGGTCACGCTGTCGGTCCTGCCCTTCCTCCTGCTCGGGTTCGAGACCTGGCGCATGCTCCTCTTCGGCGCCGCGCTCGTGGTCATGATGCTCCTGAGGCCGCAGGGCCTCCTGGGCCGCCGCGGGGGCTTGGCGGCGTAGGCCGGTATTCCGGCTCCGCGCAGACGTACTCGGAAGCCATCGTCTTCCGAGCCGCTTCCGAGTGCTTCGCCCCGGTCCGCGTCAGTCCGCGATGAACCCCCCGGAATCGGGCGGACATCATGCGAAGAGTGGAGAGGGAGACCCTCTCCTAGCCCGATGTCTGCTTCAGGAACTGACGCGGGGTCACGATCTTGAGCCGGCCCAGGGAGATTCGGTCGAGTTGCTCATGCTCGATGGAAAGCAGGTCCTTGTCCCCCGTGACGAGGAAGTCCGCTCCGATCGCCTTCGCAAGCGAAAGATACGGATCGTCATCACGGTCCCGGCTGAGTCTCACAGGTTCCTTCACGCTCCCCCTGTGTACCGAGGACAGGAAGGATCCGAGGTTGGCCTTCCACTCGAGGAGTTGGGCGGGCTTCATGATCCGGGAGAGTCTGTCGGTCAGTCCGAGCAGCTCCTCTTCGGTATCGGCGGAGACCCAGAGTTCCTCGCGGAGAGCTCGGTTCAACGCCAGCCTGGGGATACCGCCGAACACCGCCGAAACGAGGACGTTGGCGTCAAGAACGACCTTCACGTCGTCCCGCTCGGACCTCTCCCAGCATCTTGAGCGCCATGGTTTTCGTGATACCGGCTCCCGCGAGCGCGCGCCGCATGCCGCGCAGGTACTGGTCCGCTGACCGCGCCGTCACCGGCGTCAGCACCGCGATCGGCGCCCCGCTGCGGGTCACGACAACGTCCTCCCTGCCGCCCAGGTAGCGGGAGGTGTTGGTCTTGAACTCGCGTTCAGTTGCGACTTTCATAAGTCGTATGGTAACACGTCGTGTTCTTGGGCGGCCGCCTCCTGGAACTTGACCCCGGCTTTGGGTCTCAGGCGCGTGGCCGCGGTAAGATGTACCACATGGGAGCCAACGCGCGGATCGCGGCGAAGTTCGGACGGTACGTCCTCGGGAACTACTCGCGGACGCCGCCGGCGTTCGTGCGGGGAAAGGGTTCGTGGCTCTGGGACGTCGAGGGGAACCGGTATCTCGACTTCTTCCCCGGTTGGGCCGCCGGGGCGATGGGGCACTGTCATCCCGCCGTCGTGCGGGCGATCCGCGCCCAGGCGGGCCGGCTCATCATGGTCCCGAACAATGTCATGCATCCGTGGCAGGCCGAGCTCGCCCGGCGGCTCCTGCAGGCGGCCCGGTTCCGGGGCCGGGTCTTCTTCTGCAACTCGGGCGCGGAGGCCAACGAGGCGGCGATCAAGCTTGCGCGGCGGTACTGGCAGGTCGCGCGGGGGAAGATGAAGACCCGGATCGTGACGGTCCGGGGCTCGTTCCACGGCCGGACGCTTGGCGCGCTCGCGGCGACGGGGCAGTCCGTGTACCACCGGGGGTTCAGGCCGATGCCCGGAGGCTTTGTCCACGTGCCGCTCAACGATCTCAAGGCCGCCGCACGGGCGATCGATAGCCGGACGGCCGCGTTCCTGATCGAGCCGATCCTGGGCGAGGGCGGGATCCAGATGCCTTCGCCCGCGTATCTCCGGGGGCTGCGGGCGCTGACGCGGAAGCGGGGCGCACTTCTCATCTTCGACGAGGTCCAGACCGGGTGCGGACGGACCGGCGACTACTACGCGTTCCAGGGCACCGGCGTCGTCCCCGACGCGGTCACGCTGGCGAAGCCGCTCGCGGGCGGGTTGCCGATGGGCGCGCTCGTCGTCGCGGAGCGGTTCGCGGGCGGGCTGCCACCGGGCTCCCACGCGTCGACCTTCGGCGGGTCGCCGCTGGTCTGCGCGGCCGGGATCGCGGCGATCAAGGTCGCCGCCGCTCCCGCCACCCTCGCCCGGGTCCGGCGGATGGGCCGGGTGCTCCGGGCCGGTCTGGAGCGGCTCCGGGCGCGGCACCCGGAAAGGATCGTCGAGATCCGGGGGCGGGGCCTCATGCTCGGCACCCAGCTCAGCGGTCCGGGCGTCGAACTCGTCGTACGGTGCCGGGCGCTGGGCCTGCTCGTCAACTGCACCCACGGGACCGTGATCCGGACGATGCCCGCCATCACGGTCACGGAGGCCGAGATCCGGCTCGCCTGCGCGATCCTTGACAAGGCTCTTTCGGAGACCGCGCCGCGCTGATTCCGTGGCCGACCTGCCCGGGGCCGCGTCCGTGAATCCGTCCCTCGCCGTTCGCCGCCGCCTCGCCCTGGGCTGGACGGTCCTCGTCCTCGCGGGATTCTTGACCAAGGCCTGGCCCGGCTGGCGGGAGACGGCGTCCTCCTGGCTCGCCGATCTCGGCCGGGGCGAGGCCTGGCGCGCGGCCGCGATCCTCCCCGTCCTTCCCGGCCACCTCGCGAGCGCCGGCGGGCTCGTCGCGCTCCTGGCCGGCTGGCTCGCGGCGGGTCTTCCGTGCGCGCGGTGGCTTGCGCCGCGCGTGATAGGCGGGGACCGGCTCGTGCTCGCCCTCGTCCTCGGGGCGGGGACGACCAGCCTGCTCGTCCAGGGGGCGGGACTCGCCGGCCTGCTGTTCGTTCCATTCCTTCTGGCGGGAGCCGTGGCCTTCGCGGCGGCCGGCCTCCGGGCGGCAATTCGCGGCCGTGCCTGGGAGGTATTCCGGCCGGAGGGGCCGGACGCGCAGCTTCCCGCCGCGCTCTGCGGCGTGGCGGTGGCGGCCGGCTGGCTCCTCTCTCGCCTCCCCGACTTCTACGAGGACACGGCCGTCCAGCACTTCGCGATCCCCGAGCAGTGCGCGGCCGTCCACCGGCTGTTCTCGGAGGCGTCGAACACGCTCTGGCATCTCTCGCTGGGGGGCGAGATGCTCTATCTGCCGCTGTGGGTGCTTGGCGGGATCACGGCGGCCAAGCTCGCGAACGTGGCCGTGGCCGCGATCCTCCTGCTCGTGACGCGCCGGCTCGCCGGTGCGTTGGGAGCGGACCGGGCCGCGTCGTGGTGGGCGGCCGTGGGGTTGGGCTCGGTCGCGTTTCTGCCCGGGTCCTGCTGGGCGGGGAAGAACGACCTCGTCGCCGTCCTGTTCTTCGTCGCGAGTGTCTGGGGGGTCGCGTCCGCTCGGGACGGGGGGGCGGCGTGGTGGGGCGTGGCGGGCTGGTGCCTGGGGCTGGCCGGAGGGGTGAAGTACACGGTCGCGTACCTCGTTCCCGGACTGCTCGCGGCGGCATGGTGGCCCGGGGGCGTGAAGCCCGCCCGCCGCGCCTTCGTCCCGGTCGCGGGACTGGCCGTGTTACCCGTCGCCGGATGGTTCGTCCGGAACTGGCTCACGATCGGCAACCCGTTCCACCCCGTGCTCTCGGGAGTCTTCCCGGAGCCCTTCTGGTCGCCCTTCCATGCCCACGCGATGGCCGCGGGTCGGCACGCCTTCTCGTCGGCCGAGGTGAAGTCCGCCTGGTACCCGCTGTTCGCGCCCTGGGATGTCGCGCTCGATCCGCAGTTCGGGTCGCCCCTGATCGCGATCGTCCTGCCCGGCGCGTTGATCCTGTCGCCCGGACCGGCCGCGTGGCGCGTGCTGCTCGGGGTCGGGTACGGGTGCTGGGCGTGCAGCGAGCGGTTCGGCCGGTATCTCGCTCCGCTCCTGCCCATCGTTGCCGCCGCCGGCGCCCCCGCGGTCCTGCGCCTGGCGGTCGGCCGCAGCGCCGCGTGGGCGCGAGGGTTCGCCGCCGGGCTCGTCGTCTGGACGGTGGTGGCCAGTGCCGCGGCGCGCCTCGCGCCCTCGGGGTGGCGCGTGGTCCTGGGCCAGACGACGCCCGCCGCCTACCTGCGCGCGCGATACACGACGTGGGATGATGCGCGCCGGTGGGCCGCGGCGCGGACTACCCTCCGGGAACGGCTCCTGCTGACCGGCGACGAACGTCGCCTCTGGTTCGGGGGACGGGTCCTGACCTCCGGCGGGGTCGCGGAACCGATGTGGCGCCTCACGCTCGAGTCCGCATCGCCGGCCGACCTGCGCCGGCGCCTCCGCGAGTTGGGGCTGCGGTTCCTCCTGCACAACCACGTGCAGGCGGCGTATCGGAGCCTGACGTGGATCGCGTCGCCCGAATGGTCGCCGCGCCAGCTCGTCGTGTACCGGGACTTCATGCGGCGGTACGCCCGTCCGGTCTACTTCCAATCCAGGGTCGACTTCGCGAACGGCGGGTTCGCGGGCTGGATCTTCGAGACGCTGCCGGGGTTCCCCGGATTCGCCGTCTCGTGCCTGCCGCAGGCCGAGGGGCGCTTCCGCGGCACGCTCGAGCGGATCGCCGCCGGCCGGGCGGAGGAGGCGCTGGGCGAGGCCCGCCGCGTCGGCGTGCCGGGCGGCGCTGTCCTGGTGGAGGACGAGATCCTCGGCTACTGCGAGATGGCCGTCGGCCGGGTGGACCGGGCGAGGCGGGTGTTCAGGGAGGGCCTCGACACCGGGTTCGCGATGCGCGGGGCGTACAGCGGCTACGCGAGTTGTCTCGCGGCGGCCGGCGATCTGGACGGCGCGATCCGCTGGAAGGCGCGCGAGTGGCTCTACCTCGAGCTGGACGAGACCCTCGGGGAGCTGGCCCGGCTGCTCTCCGCACGGGCGCAGGAGCGGCACCTGCCGCAGGGCCGCTGGGGGCCGGCGGCGCGGGACCTGGGCCGGGTGGCCACGCTCCGGCCCGGCGACTGGCGCTCCTTGGGCCTCGCGGCGGCCGCGCTGGAACGGCTCGGGCGCCGCGGGGAGGCCTGCTGGTATGCCCGTCGCGCGCTGGCTCTGGCTCCCGGCGCGCCCGGCCTCGCGGAGCTTGCAGGGCGTCTGGAGGGTACAATAACGAAATGATCCGTCACCTGCTGTCGATCTCGGACCTGACCGCCCGGGACATCGAGGGGCTCCTGGCCCTCACGGCACGGTGCAAGGGGAACGGAGCGTCCTTCGGCCGGGCGCTGGCGGGGAAGGCCGTGGCGCTCATTTTCGAGAAGTCCTCGACCCGGACCCGGCTCGCCTGCGAGGTCGCGGTCGGGCGGCTCGGCGGCCGGCCGGTCACGATCGCGGGAACGGACCTCCAGGTCGGCCGGGGCGAGACCCTCGAGGACACCGCCCGGATCTTCTCCCGGTTCGTCGACGCCGTCTGCTGGCGGACGACCGGGCACGACCGGCTGGAAGCCTTCGCCAAGGTGGCCACCATTCCGGTCATCAACACGCTGTCCGACGCCGAGCACCCGTGCCAGATTCTGGCCGACCTCTTCACGATCCGGGAGCGGTTCGGCCGGGGCCGGTGGCCGTCGGTGGCCTTCGTCGGGGACGCCGGCAACAACGTTGCCCACTCCTGGCTCCTGGCCGCCGGAACCCTGGGGATGGACCTGCGGCTCGCCTACCCGTCCCGGCACCAGCCGGACCTCGCGGTCCGGACCGCGGCGGCGAAGCTCGCGAAGGCCTCGGGGGCGAAGCTGACCTTCACGAACGACCCGGCCGAGGCGGCGAAGGGGGCAGACGTCCTCTACACCGACGTCTGGGTGAGCATGGGGCAGGAGGCCGAGCGCGGCGAGCGGCTGAAGCTCTTCCGGCCCTACCAGATCGGCGCCAAGCTCATGAAGCTGGCGTCCGTGCGGGCCGTGGTCATGCACTGCCTGCCCGCGCACCGAGGAGAGGAACTGACGGCCGAAGTCATGGACTCGGAAAAGTCGATCGTCTTCGACCAGGCAGAGAACCGCCTCTACAACGCGATGGCGGCCCTGCTGTGGTGTACCGGAGGAGGCAAGTCATGAAGGTGGTACTGGCATACTCGGGCGGTCTGGACACGTCGGTCATGATTCCTTGGATCAAGGAACGGTACGGTTGCGAGGTGGTCGCGTTCGTGGCCGATGTCGGCCAGGGCGACGACATGGGGAAGGTGAAGGCCAAGGCGATCCGGACGGGCGCGTCGAAGTGCGTGGTCCGGGACCTCCAGGCGGAGTTCCTCCGGGACTTCGCGTTTCCCGCCCTCCGGGCGGGCGCGGTCTACGAGGGCAAGTACCTGCTCGGGACCGCGATCGCGCGGCCGTGCATCGCGAAGGCCCAGGTCGAGGTCGCGCTGGCCGAGCGGGCGGACGCGGTGGCGCACGGGGCGACGGGGAAGGGCAACGACCAGGTCCGGTTCGAGATGGCGTACATGGCCCTCGCGCCGTCGCTGAAGGTCATCGCGCCGTGGCGGGAGTGGGACCTCAAGTCCCGGTCGGACGAGTTCGCCTACGCGGAGGCGCGGGGCATCCCGGTCCCGGTGACCCGGAAGTCGCCGTACTCGATGGACACGAACCTGTGGCACAACTCGATCGAGGGCGGCGAGCTCGAGGAGCTTTCCCGGGTTCTGCCCGACTCGGCGCTCCGGGTCGTGACGCCCCCGGCGCGGTGCCCGGCCCGGGGGGCGACCGTCCGGATCGGGTTCCTGCGGGGGATTCCGGTGTCGGTCAACGGCCGGAAGACTTCCCCCGTGCCCCTGGTGCAGGCGCTCAACCGGCTCGGGGCCGCGCACGGGATCGGGGTCGTGGACTGCGTCGAGAACCGGCTGGTGGGGATGAAGTCCCGGGGCGTATATGAGACGCCGGGGGGCACGCTCCTGCACGCCGCCCTGAACGAACTCGTGGCCGTCTGTCTCGACCGGGAGACGGCGCGGGTGCGGCAGACGCTCGCGCTCAAGTACGCGGAGATGGTCTACTACGGCCAGTGGTTCACTCCCCTGCGGGATGCGCTCGATGCGTTCATGGCCGCTTCGGCGCGGCCGCTGACGGGCGAGGTGACCCTCGGCGTGGGCCGGGGGTTGATCCGGATCCTCAAGCGGGCCTCGCCCTTCGCCCGGTACCGGGCCTCGTTGGCGACATTCGAGGAAGGGGAGGCCTACAACCACGGCCACGCCGAGGGGTTCATCCGGCTCTTCGGGCTGCCCTTCCGGGGAGGAAGCCGGGCGTGAATTCGAGGGCGCTCTCCGCGCTCGCCTTGGCTCTGATGCTGGCGGAGGCGTCTTCCGCCGCGAACTCGGCACCGCCGGTGCGGGCGACTAGCCCGGTGCCGGCTGCGGTGCCGTCTCAACCCGAGGGGCCGGCTACCGCGGCTGAGATCGAGGCGGGCATCAGCCGGGCGGTGGAGCTCCGCGTGGGGAAGGGCTACGACGAGGCGCTCGCCCAGCTCGCCGCCGTGGAGACCCGGCTCGCGGGACTGGACCGGTCCGACCCGTCCGCCGCGGACGCGCGCGCCGAGGTCGGGTACCAGCGCGGCCTCGTGCTCCAGGAGGCGGGGCGGCTGGCGGACGCGGCGGGAGCCTTCGACGGCGTGGCCCGGCACCTGCCGTCCACGTCGGTGGCCGGGCACGCCCGCTTGAGTCTGGCGGAGGTCCAGATCCGGCTGGAACGGCCCGACGACGCGGCCGAGACCTACCGCAGTGTGCTGCGCGAGAACCCCAAGCTCGCGGGCGCGGCCCTGCTCGGGCTGGCGGGCCTGGAGGAATCGCGGGGACATGTGGTCGAGGCGGCCCGCGCCTACCGGAACATCGTGAGGAACTTCCCGTCCGCGGCCGAGACGCCTTCGGCGAAGAAGTCCCTGGAGGCCGTCTGCGGTCGCCTGCTCGAGGGTAAGCCGAGCACGACGATGCTGGAGGAGATCGTGGCGCGGGGGGACTGCCTCATGGACGCCAATCGCGCTCCGGAGGCGGAAGCCCTCTACCAGGCCACGCTAAAGCGGCGCATGCCGCCCGAAGAGCGGGTGAGCCTGCTCATGGCGCTCGGACAGGCGCTCGACGCGCAGGACCGGACCGCCGCGTCCGAGCGCGTGTACCGGCAGGTCGTGAAGCTGACCCCGGGGACGCCGGAGGCGGCCTGGGCCCAGATGACGATCGTCCAGGGCTTCCTCGACCGCGGCCGTTTGAGCGAGGCGGTGCGCGAGCTCGAGCGGATCGTGAAGGCCTACCCCGGCACCCCGGCCCAGGCCCAGGCGCAGTTCGAGGCGGGGTCCGTCTACGAGGCGCTGAGGAATCCGAAGAAGGCCGAGGAGGCGTATCGCAAGGTGCTCGAGCTCGCGCCGCAATCGCCCTGGGGGCTCGAGGCCCAGTCGTGCCTCGTGCGCATGGTGGAGCAGAAGCCCTGACGTCCCGCTCGACGCTCCTCGCCGCCCTCTCGATCGTGGCCCTGTCCGGCGCCGCCGTGACGGCGACAGCCGAGACGGCATCACAGCCGGCCATGGGCTCATCGGCTGCACCGGCGATGCCGACGGTGCCGCCGTTGCCGCCGTTGCCGCCGTTGCAGGCCCGGGATCTCCTGCCCAGGATCCTGTGGTCGCGCTCCCTGCCGGACTCGCCGGCCGGCGGCCCCGCCGCGGGCGGCGGGCTCGTTTACGTGGCCTTCGTGGACGATACCCTGCGGGCGTACCACATGGCGGATGGGGCCGAGGCGTGGAAGCGCGCCCTGGGCAGCTCGGCGCAGACCGGGCCCGCGTACGTCAAGGGCCTCGTCATCCTCGCCGACACGTCGAGGCGCCTGCGCG
Source organism: bacterium (assembly GCA_919901855.1). Taxonomy (GTDB): domain Bacteria; phylum Oederibacteriota; class CAKKQC01; order CAKKQC01; family CAKKQC01; genus CAKKQC01. The sequence continues at coordinate 129,940 of CAKKQC010000010.1, forward strand.
CGTTCGACGCGGCGACGGGGGAGCCGAAGTGGGAGGCGTCGCTCGCGGCGCAGGCGACCTCCGAAATCGGCGTGAGCGAGACGCTCCTGTGTCTGGGTGAGGGCAACCGGACCTGCGCGGCCTACGGCACCGCCGACGGGAAGCCGCTCTGGCGGGTGACCATGCGGGGCGACGTCGTGGGCGCCCCGTTCATCGGCGACTCGTCGGTCGTGTTCGGGGACACGGGACATGCCCTGTACGCCGTCGCGAAGCTCTCGGGAGAGGTCTCCCGGCAGATCATCCTTTCCGGCGAGGTGTACGGCCGGGTGGGCGGCGAGCCGGGCGGGGCGTCCCGCTCCCTCGTGGCTGTCGGCACGCACGACGGCCGCGTGCACGGGATCACGGCCGTCTGGGACCGGCACTGGGCGGCCCGGGTTCGGGGCATCGTCCGGGGCGCGCCGCTCGTGCGGCCCGAGGCCGTCTACGCCGGGAGCGACGAGAGCGTGGTCTACGAGATCGACAAGGGGGACGGCACGGTCCGCTGGGCGGCCGGCGTGGGCGGCCCCGTGGTCGAACGGATATCGCTCCAGCCGTGGGGGCTCATGGTGCCGGCGGGCGGGGCCGTCAGCGTGCTCGAGCCGAAGTCCGGTAGACTTATCGAGGACCTGCCGGTCGGTGGCACGATCGTCGGGATGGCGGAAGAGGCCGGGACGATCGTGGTGGCGACGTCGAACGGAAAGCTGGCCGCTGCGGGCGTCCGGGTGCCCGAGAAGGTCGAAGCTCCGAAGAAGCCGGCCGGCCTCGTGTCCGTGATCGTGGATCCGACGATCGTGGTGCCGAAGAAGGGCCTGGGGACCGTGGTCACGTTCTCGCTGACCGAGCCGCGGTCGCTGGTCGTCGATGTGGCGGACGCGCGTGGCCGTAGGGTCCGGTTGCTCGCGAACCGGGATCGCGCGTGGCCGGATACGTACCGGTACGAATGGGATGGCATGACCGAGGGGAAAAAGCCGGCGGTGCCGGGTGTCTACCGCGTCCGGGTTGTGGCCGGAGAGGAGGAAGTCAGCGTGGGGATCGAAGTGGCGGGGCCGCGATGACGGCGTTGAGCGAGGTGACGGGGGAAGCGGGAACACTCCTGGCGGGTCTGCGGGAGGAGGTAGTGATCTACGGGAGCGTCCTGGCCATCTCGGGCGAGGAGCTCAAGCTCGTTAAGGATGCCGAGCTGGAGCAGGCGACGCAGATGCTGACGAAGAAACAGCAGATGCTCGAGGACATCGCGAACATCGAGAGCCGGGTCAAGCCGATGAAGGAGAAGTGGCCCTCGATCCGCGCGTCCCTCCCCGCGCCGGCGCAGGGTCAGTTCGCGGACGTGCTCCGGAACCTCTCCGACCTGCTCGAGCGCCTGATTTCGATCGAGCGCGAGACGGAGGAGATCCTCGCGCGCCAGATCGCGATCGTGAAGAAGGGCGCGGGAGCGGCCGCCGCCGAGGACCGGGCGAAGAAGGCCTACGGCGCGCAGAAGGACCGGGAAGGCAAGAAGTAAGATCGACAACCTGACCCATTCCCTCGTCGGGGCGGCCATCGCCGAGGCCGGCCCCCGCCGCCGGTGGGGCGGTGCCGCGTTCTGGCTGCTCGTGATCGCCTCCAACCTTCCGGACCTCGACGCCGTCACGTTCCTCGGGGGCTACGACTACATGGTGTTCGGCCGCCGGACCATTACCCACTCGGTCCTGATCATGCCGTTCCTCGCCCTCGGGCTCGCGCTCGCCTTCCGCCGCTGGACCTCGTTAAAGGATCCCGGCCCCCTGATCGGCCTCTCCCTGCTCGGCGTGTTCCTGCACACCGGGCTGGACCTTTTCAATTCCTGGGGTGTCGAGGTGTTTGCGCCGCTCTCGGCCGCCCGGTTCGGCATCGGCTGGCTCGGCATCGTCGATCCATGGATCTGGGCCATCCTGGGCGTGGGGCTGATCGCCGGACTGATCCGCCCCGTCTGGTCGCTTGCGGCCAACCGGATCGCCCTCGGTCTGCTCGTTCCGTGGATCATGTTCTGCGGGGCCGGCCACGGACTCGCCATCGCGCACTTCCGCGAGTCGATCAGCCGGCTTCGCGTGCGGCCCGACCGCATCGAGGCGTACGCCCAGCTCATGGAGCCGCTGCGCTGGTCCGTGGTCGCCTCGACGCCCGCCGCCTACTACCAGGGAGACGTGCACGCGCTGGCGGGGCTCCAGGGCCGGGTCCGCGTCTTCTTCCGCACCGAGATCCCGGAGCCGCTGCGGGGCCCGTTCACGGCGTCGTACTTCGCGTGGGCTTCCGCGCCGCTCGTCCGGCCGCTCTCGGCCGACCAGGGCGGCGGCCTTGCCCTCGTGGACCTCCGGTTCGTGAACCGGATCGGCGGCATGCCCTTCGTCGCCCGGCTCTACACGGACCCCCTGGGCCGGCCCGCGCACACGTGGCTGGCCTGGCAGCTCACGGCGCCCGCGGCCGACCAGGAGTACGAGCTCCCGCGGCTGTGATCAGCTCCCGGGTGGCCGTCATCGGACATCGGGGGGCGTCGTTCTGGGCCCCCGAGGAGACCGCGCCAGCGTTCCTGCTCGCGCGCGAACTGGGGGCGGACTGGCTCGAGATGGACATCCAGCGGACGAAGGACGGTGTCCTCATCGCGCACCACGACGGCGACCTTGCCCGGACCACGGACTGCGCTACGGTCTTCCCGGGCCGGGAGCGGGACGGGGTGCACACTTTCACGTGGGACGAGGTCCGGCGGCTCGACGCTGGGAGCTGGTTCAACGCCAAGCAACGGGACCGGGCCCGGGAGTCGTTCCGGGGTCTGGTAATCCAGCGGCTGGAGGACGTGATCGGGATCGGGGAGAAGGGCGCGCCGGCGCAGGGCCTCTATATTGAGACCAAGCTGGCATCCCGGTTCCCGGGCATCGAGGAGGAACTCGTCGGCCTGTTGCGGAATCGCGGCTGGTTCGGCCGGACGCATTTCCAGTCGTTCGAGCCCGACAGCCTCGAGCGGCTTCGGGAGCTGGCGCCCGGCGTGCCCTCGACATATCTGATCAGGGCGTCCATGGTGCGGCAGCAAGGGTGGCGGCGGCTCCTGCACGACGCCTGCCGGATCGCGACCGTTATCGGCCCGGATCTCGGGTGCATGGTCCGCCGGCACTGGGTCGTGGGGGAGGCGCACCGCCTCGGGCTTGAGGTCCATCCCTGGACCGTGGACCCAAAATGGATGATGCGGCTGGCGCTGGGGCTGGGCGCCGACGGGCTCTTCACGAACCGGTGCGACGTCATGCTGAAACACGTGGGCCGGCCGGGCCCGGCCGTCGATTCGCTCTGGGAGCGGATCGGCTACAAGCGGTAGAATCGTCATATGGCCGGACTGCATTCGATTACGATCGACGAGGAGCTCGCGATCCTGCGGCGCGGCGTCGCCCACGAGATCCCCAAGGACTCGCTCCGGGAGAAGCTCGAGCTGTCCCGGCGGGAGAAGCGGCCCATGCGCATCAAGTTCGGCGTGGACCCGAGCGCGCCCGACCTCCACCTCGGCCACACGGTGCCCCTCCGAAAACTCCGGCAGTTCCAGGAGCTCGGGCACACGGTCATCTTCCTCATCGGCGACTTCACGGCGAGGATCGGCGACCCCACGGGAGTGTCCGTAACCCGGCCCCAGCTCAACGAGGCGCAGGTCAAGGCCTACGCGCAGACGTACCTCGACCAGGTATGGAGGGTCCTGGACCAGGCGAAGACCGAGGTCCGGTACAACAGCGAGTGGGCCGGGAAGATGACGTTCGCCGACGTGATCCGGCTGGCCGGGAAATATACGGTCGCCCAGATCCTCGAGCGCGACGACTTCGCGAAGCGGTATGGCGAGAAGAAGCCCATCGGCGTCCACGAGTTCCTCTACCCGCTCGTGCAGGGGTATGACTCCGTGGCCCTCCGGGACGACATCGAGATGTGCTCGACGGACCAGATCTTCAACTGCCATGTCGGCCGCGTGCTCCAGCAGGACGCCGGGATGCCGGGGCAGTCGATCCTGGCCATGCCGCTTATCGAGGGCACCGACGGGGTGGCCAAGATGAGCAAGTCCAAGGGCAACGCGATCGGGATCACGGAGAAGCCCGAAGACATGTACGGCAAGGTCCTGTCCCTGCCCGATGTCCTGATCGAGAAGTTCGCGCTCCTGCTGCTCGACGAGCCCCTGCCGGCCGGGCTGACGCCGCGCGACGCCAAGCACGCGCTCGCCAAGGCCCTCGTGACCGCATACCACGGCGCAGCAGCGGCCGAGGCGGCGGCAACCGGGTTCGACAAGGTCTTCGTCAAGCACCAGGTGCCCGATGACGCGCCCGAGTTCCGGCTGGCCCCCGGCCTCGTCAAGGACGGGCGGGCCTGGGTCGTCCGCCTGCTGACCGAAACGGGGCTCGCGCCGTCCAAGAACGAGGCGAACCGGCTTGTCGACCAGCGCGCGGTCGAGGTCGACGGGACCCTCGTCACCGACCCCAAGTCCGACGTCCCCGTGCACGACGGGTCGATCCTCAAGGTCGGGAAGCGCCGCTTCGCACGGCTGCGGGTACCCGAGGACTGAGCGATGAAGGATCGAGCAGAAAGTTGACGCGCCGCGTCAAGTATCCGGCGCAGCGCGTCGGATATCGTCACAACCCCATGAACGATCCTGCACGCCGGAAGCGCCATGGGAGCGGAGGATGACCCCGCGCTGAGTTAGGCTGACGTCCCTCCTGGTTGTCCCCGCCAGCCGGCGAGGATCATGGGCAGGGGCTTGAGCTCCCGCCGCAGGGGATCGAGGGCCAGGCCGAGCGCTTCGAGGGTGAACGCGCCGAGGAGGTTGCTGTCCCCCTCCTCTCCGAAAATGACGTCCGCTCCGCCGATCTTGTCCCCGAGGCGGAAGAGGGCGACGCCCTTGTGCCGCTTGATGAGATCGCCGTTGGCCAGCCGGAACTCCTGGAAGGCGATTGACTTGATGCCCAGCCGGTCGAGGACGGCCTTGGGCACGACCGAGTAAATGGCCCCGGAATCGACGAGGAAGTCCATGGCTTCCATCCGCGAGGGGTCGGCGGGATTCCCGATCTCGACGCTGACTACGGTGAGACCCATGCCGTCATCCTACCAACCGGGGACGGCCCATGGGCCGTCGGACGCAAGCGAGAATCCAATGATCCAAAGACCGTCCCCGCGGGTCGGGGGTGTCAAACGACTGACACCCCGGCTAAGATAGGGGTGTCATGAACGCCGAGAGCTACGCAGGGTACCTGGGGGCGATGTCTGAGGAGCCCGGCGTCTACCTATTCAAGGACGTCGACGGCCGGGTGATCTACGTGGGGAAGGCGGTGTCGCTGAAAGACCGGCTCCGGTCCTATAGCCCTCCGGGCTCTATCCCGAAGCAGGGCGAGATCGTGGCGGCGGCGGCGAGCGTCGAAACGATCGTCACCCGCTCCGACCTCGAGGCGTTCATGCTCGAGGCCACCCTGATCCAGAAGCACCACCCGCACTTCAACGTGAGCTGGCGCGACGACAAGAGCTACCCGTTCCTCGAGATCACTTTGCGTGATCCCTTTCCCCGCATCTACTTCTCCCGGCGCCGGGCGCGCAAGGGCGGCAAGCTCTATGGGCCGTACGCGGCCGGTGTGGCCCGCCACCTCCAGCGTGTGATCAACCAGTATTTCCGCGTGCCGTCGTGCACGGTCGACCTCGATGGCAAGCAGACGCCGTGCCTCTATCATTATCTCCACTGGTGCGACGCGCCGTGCGCGGGGAAGATCGACGAGTCCGCCTACGCGAAGCTCGTCGGCCAGGTCCGCATGTTCCTCGAGGGGCGGACGAAGGAGCTCGTGGCCCAGCTTGACCGCGAGATGGGGGAGGCTTCCGAGCACGAGGACTTCGAGCTCGCGGGGATGCTCCGGGACCGGGTCCATGCGGTGGGCTCCCTGCACGAGGACCAGGCCGTCATCGCGCCCGACGAGCGGCACGCGGACGTCCTCGGGATCTCGCGAAGCGGGTCGTACGGCTGTCTTGTGCTCCTCGCCGTCCGCGAGGGCAAGCTCATCGGTAAGCAGGAGTTCACGGTGCGGCGGGCCCACGACGTGCCCGACGCCGAGCTCGTGAGCGCCTTCCTCGAACAGCACTACGCCGTGGCCACGCCGCCCGCGCGGATCCTCCTTCCGTGCGAACTGGAAAACCGGGACCTGATCGAGCGCTGGCTCGCGGGCCGCCGCGAGGGGGGGACGGAACTGCGCTCGCCGCGGAGCGGGCTCAACCGCGAGCTGCTCGACCTGGCCGAGGCGAACGCGAAGGCGTCGCTCGTGAGCCGGGGCCGCGTCGGCGTCGACGAGGCTACGGAGCAGCTCGCGTGCGCGACGCAGGTGCTGGAACTGTCCCGCCCGCCCTCGCGGCTCGAAGCCGTGGACCTCTCGCACCTGCACGGCGAGGAGGCCGTCGGAGCCGTCGTCGTCTTCCGCGAGGGCCTCCCGTCGAACCGCGAGCACCGGCGCTACCTGATCAAGACCGCGCGCGGCGGCGACGACTACGCGAGCATGCACGAGGTGGTCCTGCGCCGGCTCAGGCGGCTCAAGGAGGAGGGCACTTCCCTGCCGGATCTCATGCTCCTCGACGGCGGGGCGGGCCAGCTCAAGGCGGCGACGGAGGCCTGCCGGGAGGCCGGGGTCGAGGTGCCGCTGGCCGCGCTCGCCAAGCGGGAAGAACTGCTGTACCTTCCCGGCCGCGAGCTTCCGGTAACCCTGCCGAGCGATTCGCCCGCCCTGCACCTGCTCCAGCGCGCGCGGGACGAGGCGCACCGGTACGTGAACGCGTACCAGCGGCGGCGTAGGGCGATGGTCCTGCGCGACGGGGCGCAGAGCGCCAAGCGGGCGATGAAGCGGGTGGCGACGGCCGCAAGGCCGGCCGCCGCGACGGGGCATCCCTGATGCGCCCGCGCTGGCTCGTGAACCCCGGGCTGGCGACCCGGCTGGCGATCGCGTTCGTCGGGATCTCGGGGCTGGTGATCATCGCGTTCGCTTGGCTCACGTCCCGCCGGGCCCAGATGGTGCTCCGCGACGAGCTCGGGGAGAAGTTGTCCTCCATCGCGGAACTGGCTTCGCAGGACGAGAAGGTGCGGGCACTGCCGTACGCGATGCGGGCCGGGGCGGACGGCGGCGAGATCGTGCGCGCGGCCCGGGTCCGGCTCCGGGAGATGCAGAAAGGCACGGCGATCGAGAACCTGACCGTGTTCGACCCGAAGTACCTCGTCCTAGCCGACGCGCGGGGGCAGTACCAGTTCCGCGATCCCAACATGCTGCTCCGGCTGGATCGCACGGAGCTCGCGAAGGTCTGGCGGGGGCAACTGGCCTACTCGCCCGTCTACGAAGGCCAGGACGGCAGCCTCTACCTCTCCGCGTATGCGCCCGTCCGGGTCGGTGGCGAGGTTCGGCTGGCGGTCGGGGCCGAGGCGTCGGCCAAGTTCCTCCAGCGCGTCTGGCAGTTGCGCAAGTACTACACCATCGCCGGCCTGGTCATGATCCTGCTCTCGGGTCTCCTCGGCTGGCTGACCGCGCGAACGATCACGCGGCCCCTGCGCCAGCTCCGCGTGGCGGCCGAGCGTCTCGAGCGCGGCGAGTACGGCGCCACCGCGAACGTCCAGTCCGGCTACGAGGTCGGGGAACTGGCCCGCGCGTTCAACCGGATGGCCAAGATGATCAACGTGCGCCGCGAGCTCCTCCTCGAGAACATGAGCAACGGGCTGGTGGCCGTGGACCAGCACGGCGTCGTGACCGAGGTGAACCGGGCCGCCGAGGAACTGCTGGGCATCAAGCGGGACGCGCTCGAGGGGCGGCCGTTCCGCGGCCTGCTCCCGGCGGAGCTGGTCCAGGCCCTTGAAGAGACACTGGCCGGCGACGAGCCCCTGCGCGGCGAGAAAGTCGACGTGGCCGCGCGGACCTTCCAGGTGTCGACTTCGCCGCTCACGGACCCCGATGGGACGAATGTGGGTGCCGAGGTCTCGTTCCTGGACGTGACCGAGATCGAGCGGCTCACGGCGGCGTTCGAGACCCAGCGCCGGTTCGCCGCGATCGGCGAGATGGCGGCCGAGGTCGCGCACCAGATCCGGAACCCGCTGGCCGCGATCCAGGGATTCGCCGATCTACTGCGCGCCGAGTCGCACGGCCGGGGCAAGTCGACGGAGTACCTCGAGGACCTGCTCAAGGAGGTCAAGTCCACGGAGAAGATCGTCGGGAGCTTCCTCCAGTACGCCCGGCCGTCGCACCTCGAGCTCGGGAACGTGGATGCGGGCGAGGTCGTGCGGACACTGGGGCGCGCGTTGCGCCCCGAGTTCGACGCGGCGGGGGTCTCGCTCGGCGTGAACCCCGGTCCGGGTGTCCCGGTCATACGCGCGGACGCGAAGTTCGTGGCGCAGGCCCTCACGAACCTTGCCCGCAACGCCCTCGAAGCCTGCGGACGCTCCGGTCACGTGGTCATCTCCGTCGCGGCAGCGGACGGGGGCGTTCGGATGACCGTCGAGGACGACGGAGCCGGGATCCCGCCCGGGATCTACCCCAAACTCTTCACGCCCTTCGTGACGAGCAAGGCGAAGGGCACGGGGCTGGGGCTGTCGCTGGCCAAGAAGTTCGTCGAGGCGCACGGGGGAACGATCACGCTGGCATCCCTGCCGAAGGGCACGCGGGCCGAGATCCGCCTGCCGGGCGCGCCTCCGGCGGGGGTGGCGTGAGATGGACGCGGGAGACGTTGTGCCGGGCGCCCGTGCCGGGGGAGGATAGATAATCATGGCATCCGTGCTGATCGCCGAGGACCAGGAGGGCCTGCGCAAGGTCGTCCGCGAGTACCTCCTGCGGGAGTCCTTCGAGGTCGAGGACGTCGGGAGCGCCGACGAGGCGCTCGCCCTGCTGGCGAACCGGCATTTCGACCTGCTGGTGACGGACGTCCGGATGCCGGGGACGGGCGGGGACCGGGCCGGGCTGGAGCTCCTCAAGCGCGTGAAGGCGACCGACCCCGACACGATCGTGATCCTCATGACGGCGTACAAGGACGTGGACGTCGCGGTCGAGGCGATGAAGGTGGGGGCGTTCGACTTCATGACCAAGGGCGAGGACTTCTCCGCGCCCGCGCTCGTGGCCCGGGTGAAGAAGGCGATCGAGGGCGCGCAGATGCTGAAGGACAACCGCATCCTGCGCACAAACCTCTCGCTTCACTACGATCCCTCCCGCATCATCTGGCGCTCACCGAAGATGGCGGAGGTCATGGAGCTCGTCAAGAAGGTCGCGGCGACCAACTCGACGGTGCTCATCGAAGGGGACAGCGGAACCGGCAAGGAGCTCGTCGCGCACGCGATCCACGCCCAGTCGGAGCGCGCGACCCGGCCGCTCGTCAAGGTCCACTGCGGGATGCTCTCCGAGGGCGTGCTCGAAAGCGAGCTGTTCGGGCACGAGAAAGGCTCGTTCACGGGCGCGCACGCGCGCAAGCAGGGGCGGTTCGAGCTCGCCGACGGCGGGAGCATCTTCCTCGACGAGATCGCGGACACCCCGCCGCTGGTGCAGATGAAGCTCCTGCGCGTCCTCCAGGAACGCGAGTTCGAGCGCGTCGGCGGCACCGTGGCCGTCCGCGTGGACGTCCGGGTCATCGCCGCGACGAAGTACGCGCTCAAGGAGCTGGCGAAGACGCCGAAGTTCCGCGAGGACCTCTACTTCCGGCTCAACGTCGTGAACATCCGGATCCCGAACCTCCGGGAACGCAAGGAGGACGTCCCCGTGCTCGCCCAGTATTTCGTCGAGCGGTACCGGGCCGACGCGCGGCGGGACGTCCGGGGCATGAGTCCGGCGGCGCTCGACCTGCTCCAGCAGTACCCGTGGCCGGGGAACGTGCGGGAGCTGGAGAACGTCGTGCAGCGCTCGCTCGTGCTGTCGGACGGCGAGTGGATCGAGCCGCGGGACCTTCCGGCGGACGTCAGGCTCGGCGACGAGGCGCTGTCGCTGTCGGGCGCCGAACTGGCGAAGAGCCGGGAGGAGCAGGAGCGCGCCGCGATCGTGGAGGCCCTCACCCTGGAGCGGGGCAACCGGTCGCGCGCCGCGGCGCGGCTCAATCTCAACCGGACGACCCTGCTGTACAAAATGAAGAAATATGGGCTGATTGGATGAGGCGGGCTGTCGAATGCTGAACCCCCACGGTACAATATCCAGCGTGCTGCTCGCACTGATGCTGGCCGGGGGAAGCGCCGCTTCGGCTCCCGCGGCAGGCCCGGTCGAGTTGACCCGCGACCAGAAACTCCGGCGAGTGGAGGAACTCAGGACGTTCCTCACGGGCCGGGAACGGGAGCTGGCGCGCCTGGTGGCCGCACACCGGGAGAAGACGAAGGAGGCTGAGACCCTGGGCAGGCAGGTGGACGCGCTCAAAGCGAAGCCGAACCGGAGCTGGATGGAGCAGCGGGATCTCGAGAAGCTGCTCGCCGGCGGCCGGGTCCGGCTCGAGGAGATCGAGCGGCTGGCGGAGCAGGAGACCGGGACGCGGGACGAGGCCTTCGCCGCCGCCGCGGCGCTCGTCGCCGAATACGAGTCCTTCATGCAGGAGGACCTCGTGCGTCTCCGCGACCTCGCCGGGCCGGTCTCCGCCACCCCGCTCTCGGCGTCGGCGTCCGCCGAGCGCCGGGCGCTGACGGATCGCGTCCTCGTCTACGAGCGGGAGCGCAGGATCTTTCAGGGGAAGATGAACGCCCTGACTCCGGCCAATCCGATGCCCATCGAGATTCCGCGCTCGGCGAAGTGGACCAAGGAGATGATAGAGGACCAGCGGCGCGCGTGGGAGGCGGCCATCGCCCGGCTTCAGGCGGACCGCAACCAACTCGTGCAGGAGCAGGGGCTCCGCCGCGCCCTGGCGGAGGCCCTGCCCGGCGCCACGGTGACGGCGGATTCGGCCGCGGCGGACAGCCGGTTGGCCGCGCGCGTCGAGGACCTGGACCGCAAGATCGCCCTGTACCGGGACAAGCTCGCCCGGCTCAGCGGCGGCTCGCGGGGGAGGAACTAGCGGTCGTGGCGACCGAGAAGTTCTCCGAGGATGAGCTCCTCCAGATTTTCCAGAGCATGATGGCGCCGCAGCCCGGTGCGGCACCGTCGGCACCGCCGGTGTTGCCGGTGAGTCCGGTGCCGGCTGCGGTGCCGTCTCCACCGTCGCTCGCGGCTGCTCCGCCGCCGCTGGCCGCTGCTCCATCGCCGCCGCCCCCGGTCGCGCCGCCGCCGCCTCCTATCGCCGCGCCATCCCCGGTGCCGTCGGTACCGGCTCCCGTGCCTATGGCCGCGCCGGTGGCTCCGCCTCCTCCGCCGACGGCTCCGACGCTTCCGGCGTCACCGACCGCCGCCGCGTCTGCTCCACCCGTACCGGCGGCACCGGCAGTACCGGCAGCGGTTCCGATCACCCCCGAGGATCTCAAGGCCGTGGACGATCTCGGACATCAATTCGAGATCGGTCGCGTGCGGATGGAGCAGGTCCTGGCCCCGTTCATCGGCGAGAAGAACGTCAAGAAGGTGCTGGCCTGGTCGCTCGACCGGGCGCAGAAGACGCACCCCATCCTCAAGAACACGCACTGGAGTCCTTCGAATGACCTCCTCGACAACGGCGAGATTGAGGTCACCCGGCTGGTCAAGAACGTCGAGGCGTTCGCGGGTCATCCCGTCGTCCAGCTCGTGAAGCTCGCCCTGTCCGACCTTCTCGTGATCCGGCTCGAAGCCGTCGAGAAGGGGCTCGGTCCGTCGATGAAGCAGGCGGTCGACAAGGAAGTGGCCAGGCTGAGGGACATCCTGAAGTGAACGCGACGTCCCGGCTCCGCATGCTCGCGGTCGTTGCGATGCTCGCGGGGTGTGCGCTGATCTGGCCCGCCAAGTACAAGTTCGAGGCGGCGGAAGAGCTGGAGCAGCAGGGGAAGTACCCGGAAGCCGTCGCGCTCTACGAGGAGGTTTTCACCCGGTACCCGAAGAAGCGCGAGGCCCTGGACGCGCTCCTGCGCGCCGCCGCGATCTACGAGGAGCGGCTGAACAACTGGCAGAAGGCGGCGGCCTACCTGCAGGACCTCCGGTCACGCACGGAAGGGAAGCCCCAGTACGCGTCCGTGCTCCTGCGGCTCGGCCGCGTCCTCGAGCACGCCGGCTCGCCGTTCAGGGATTCGATCGAGACGTACGGGGTGCTCTGCCGAAACTGCGCGTCGGCGCCCGAGGCGGTGAGTGCGCTGGTGGCGAAAGGGCGCCTTCACGAGTCCATGCAGGATTGGGCGGCCGCGAAGGGCGTCTACGAGGACGCGCTTGCGAGGTACGGCAAGAGCGCGGAGGCTCCGACCATCCGGGTGCGGCTGGAGGCGGTCTGGCAGTTCGAGGCCATGGGCCTCTACTACGCCGGCGAGGTCGAGCACGGCGTCACGCTGGCCCAGGAGGCGATGAAGAAGGGCATCACCGTGGATGAGGTGCGCAACGGCCTGGAGGCGCTCCTCGGGCGGTACAAGAAGGCCATGGATCTGTGGCGGGCCGAGGCCGCTTCCGTGATCCGGGAGGCGGCGACGGTGACCGACCAGCCCGCCCCCGGCCACTTCGTTCACCGGTATGAGCGCGGCGCCCCGGCGGCCGCCCCGGCGGGCTGGACCACGGCCTGGGACGCGAAGAAGACGACGCTCACCGTTACGGAAGCTCCGCCGGAGGAGGTCTCCGCGACGCCGATGGAATCCGCGCAGCCGGCGCTGGCGGGGAAGCCTGCGGCCAAACCGAAGGCCGCGCCGAAGCGGAAACCCCTCCCCAAGCCCTGGTCGTGGAAGAGTCCCGCGGGCGTCCAGGTCCTCGGGTACTGGTTTTCCCCCGATGGCCGGAAGCTGGGCTGGATCGGGAAGTCACGCTCGGGGAGCAAGCGGTCCCTGAACCTCGTCGACCTGGGGAGCCGCAAGGGCTGGGTCGTGATGACGGATCCCACGGGAACCGTGCTCGGCGACGTCATCGCGTTCCTGCCCCACGCCGACAAGGTCATATTTCCCTACGAAAATTACGTGATGGTTTCCGATCTCCGCGGTGGGAACCGGACGAGCTTTCCGCTCGAGAGCGGCCGGGGACCCCGGGTAGCCTTCAGGGGGCGCCAGGTGGACTCCCTCGCCACGACGTCCGACGGGCTCGAACTGCTTCTGGTCACGGTTCCGCCGCCCCCGAAGAAGGGGAAGGCTTCCGCCGGCGAGGCGGCGTCCCCGCACGTGTACTGGCAGGTCGGTCTCGGAGTGGGGAGCTTCTAGAGGCCGTTGTGAAACCCCAACGGCCTCTGGAAGCAGCGGATGGATTTCGGGTTCTGCTATGTGGCTTCTAAGGGCGTTGGGGATGGCGAGTCGATTCCCTCCCCATTCCGAAGTGGAGGCCCGCCTCTGGGCCGTAATCCTCGTGGGATGCGCGGGGGCCGCGGCGGGGGAGATCTACAACGCCCTCAGCCCCCGCGGCGTCTTTGCCCCGGTCGCGGTATCGAATCCCGCCACCCCCGCAGCTCTTCCGACATTCCCGCCCACCAGGCCTTCCGCGCGACCGCACCAGGTGAAGACCACCCCCGTCAAGCCCGTTGAGGATGCGACGGTCCGGAAGCCGGCGGGTCCGCCCCGGGTCGTCGACCTGGCGGAGGTGCGGTCGCTCGTCGAGAAGAAGGCGGCGGCGTTCGTGGACGCCCGTTCCGCCCTGCGATTCGCCTCGGGCCACATCCCCGGCGCGGTGAACATTCCGTCGACGGACTTCGAGGCATCTTTCGCGCGGCTGAAGGCCGTCCTGCGGCCGGACTGGGCGACCGTCGTCTACTGCGAGTCCGCGGACTGCGACGAGTCCGACCTCGTGCTCGAGCAGCTCGTGAAGCGCGGCTACGTCAAACTCCTGCACTTCAAGGCCGGATGGCAGGTCTGGGAGGACGCCGGCCTGCCGCAGGAGCAGGGCGCTGCCTCGCCGTGACCGCCCTGTGCCGCCTGATCCTCTCCGCGATCTTCGCGCTCGCCGCCCTGGGCGGGCTCGAGCATCCGAAGACCTTCATGCGCTCCGTCGGGGACTACCAGCTCCTTCCGCCGGGCCTGGTGCCGCTGGCCGGGGCCACTCTGCCGGGGGTGGAGGCGCTGGCGGCGCTCGTCCTGCTGCTGGCCGTCTTCCGCGTCCCGGAGACGCCGGGCCGGTGGCGGGCGGCGGTGGAGGGGTCGGAGCTGATCGTCACGGGCCTCCTCGTGGTGTACACCGTCGGGATCGCGAGCGCCCTGCTACGCGGGTTCCAGTTGGACTGCGGCTGTTTCGACTTCCTCGGCGAGCACCTGCCGTTCTACAAGCCTTCGAAAGCGACCTGGTGGACGGTCGTCCGCGACCTCGTGATGATGGTCCCGGGCGTGTGGCTGGTCAGCCGCCAGCGATGGGCCGGGGCGGGCGACCGATGAGGCGGGCCGTGCTCGTGTGCGCCGCCTGGCTTGCGGCGGTTCCGGCGCCGGCGCAGCCGGCGCCGACGCCGCAGCCCGCCGGCGTGCCGCCGGACACCTACGCGCAGCAGTTGAGCGTCCGCCTCTACGGGGCGGCGGCCCAGCCGGATCTCTACGCGGCACGGGTGGCGATCCACGACGAGAATCCCGCCGTTCGGGGCGCGGGCTGGACCGGCTCGATCAGCGAGTCGTCGCTTCGGCACGCGCTCGGCGGTGGGCTCGAGGTCAGTTATGGATTCCTGGACGACGTGAAGTTCCTTTTCGATCTTGGGGGATTCGGGAGCGCGGCGGAGGGCACATTCACCGGGTATGGGGCCAACAGCGTGGTGGACCCCGTGCTCGGCCGGCTGTCCCAGCGTCTGCATCGCGTCAACCGGTATCCCGTTTTTGCCCAGACCCTGGGAGCGACCCTGCTCCTCCGGTCATTCGAGTGGTGCCGGTTCGGCCTGACCCTGCGGGTCGGGGTGTGCGAGTTGGCGGGGGCGACAGAGCGCGCCGAATCCTCGGGTCCGCTGGGGACCTCGTGGACGAGCCGGAAGCTCACGGGGACGGCCCCGGCGGCGTTCGTCGGCTTCGAGTGGGAGTGGCTGTCCACGGCGGCGGCGCTCGGTCTTCCCATGGCCGGGTACGCGATGCTCGGGTACCGCCAGCTTCAGTTCACGTCGGTGACCGCCGGGACCACGGACTCGACGGGTCTGAGCCTCACCGGAGACTACCTGAACGACGACGGGACGCGCCGCACGCTCGACCTGTCCGGCCCCGAGGTCCGCATCGGCGTCCAGTTCGCGATCTCCTACGCCCTCACGCCCTGAAACATCAGGAACCCGGGAGTCCATCCACGCCTATCCTCGACGACCTCTCCGTCCACCTGCCCGACCTCACCACGCTCGTCAACCGCGAGCTCGCCGTCGTGCCGCCGGGATGGACGCTGGCTCCGGGGCAGGTTGCGTCTTGGCTCGGGGGCCCGTCGTCATGGCGGATCCATTACCCCGATCAGCCCCGGCTCGGAAAGCGGGACCTCGGGGTGACGGCAGACGGGCGGCTCCTGGCCGCCGGGCAGTACATGATCGACGGGACGTCCTGCCTCGTCTCGTGGCTGGCGGCCGATCCCGGGGAGCCGGGCGCGCTCGAGGAATGGATCGGGGCGCTGGAGGATCTGGCCCGTGACCGCGGGTGCACGGCGGTCGTGCAGTCCCGGAACGAGCTCGGGATCGGGTGGTTCGGCACGCCCCTCGTCTGGGATCACGTGGTCCGCGGCCTCCGCGAAGCGGGGTACGAGCCGATCGAGCGGTGGGTGATCATGGCCGGGGACCTCGGGTCCGTGCCTCCTCCGCCCAAGCCGCCGTACCGGTCCCTGCGGGTCGAACACCGGGACGATCCGGCGGCGCTGGAACGCGCGACCCACGTCTGGGTCGGGGCCGTGCCGGCCGCGGACTGCACCTTCTGGGGCGCGCCTTCGGTGTTTCGCGACTGCCCCGGGTATGCCGCGTGGATGACGCTCGAGGCGATCGATGTCGAGGAGCCATTCCATCGGCAGGGGATCGCGCGGTACCTGCTGACGTCCGAGATGGCCCGGCTGGCGGAGCAGGGCATCCGGCACGTCCTGCTCTTCACCGAGGTTGGAAACCTTCCCGCGCGCCGCCTGTTCGAATCCCTGGGATTCGCGGCCGGTCCCGAATGCTGGTGTCTGGGTCATACCCTCGGTTGTTAGTTGACAAAACGCCTCCGGGGAACAAGAATACTTGACCGTGGTCAGCTTTCCGGATGACCGGAACCGGCCGAGCTTGAGGAGGGTTTACCTTTGCAGATGACCAAGGTCAGCGGCGCCGAGTGCGATCTGTGCAAGTCGCGCGGCTCCTGCTTTTTCGCCGATCTCAAGGGCGGGGATTTCCAGGAGTTCCGCGACAGCCGCATCTCGAACGTCTACAAGAAGCGTCAGGTCGTCTTCTACGAGGGTCACAAGCCGCACGGGATCTTCGTCGTGTGCCGCGGCCGGGTCAAGATCTACAAGACGGACGACAAGGGGCACCAGCTCACGACGCGGATCGCCGACCAGGGGAACATACTCGGATACCGGTCCCTCCTGTCGGGGGAACCGTACGCCGCGACCGCCGAAGCCCTGGAGGAATCCTGCCTCGCGTATGTCGACGAAGGGCGGTTCAAGGCGCTCCTGGGCCGCAACCAGGCCATGGCCCTGCGCATGATCCTCCAGTTGGCGAAGGACGTCCGTATCGCGGAAGACAAGGCGCGGGACATGGCGATGAAGTCCAGCCGGGAGCGGCTGGCCGAACTCCTGCTCATGCTCCGGGCGACCTACGGGAAGACCGAGAAGCCGGGCGCGGGCCTCAAGCTGCCGTTCACCCGGCAGGATCTGGCGGACCTCGCGGGCCTGGCGCAGGAGACCGTCATCCGGCTGCTCAGCGAGCTGGAGGAGAAGAAGGTGATCTCCATCAACGGACGGAACCTCACCATCCTGAACGAGCGGGCGCTCGAGAAGTTCTCCGCGACCATAACCTGAGCGGGGTCTGCCGTCCCTCTTCTTTACCTGATCGTGGTCAGGCTTTCCGGGAGCTGACCGTCATGGCCTTCCCGGGGTCTTGGCCGCAAAGTCAACATGCACCATGGCACCCCTGACACCCCAACTGCGCCTGGTCTTCTGGGAGACGACGGCGGGCTGCAACCTCCGTTGCGTCCATTGCCGCCGCATCGACGTCATGGAGACGGTTTCGAAGGAGGATCTCACGCCCGCCGAAGGCCTGGACCTGGTCGATCAGGTGGCCGGCCTCGGACGGCCGATCCTGGTGCTTTCGGGCGGAGAACCCCTCATGCGGCCGGACATCTTCGACCTCGCGGACCGGGCGAAGTCGCGCGGCCTGCGGGTGGCCCTGGCGACTAACGGCACGCTCATCGACGCGCCGCAAGCCCGGCGCATCCGGCAGGCCGGGTTCGACCGGGTCGCGATCTCGCTGGACGGGGCGACGCCCGCGACGCACGACGCGTTCCGCGGCATCCCCGGGTCGCACGTAAAGGCCGTGAGCGCGCTCCGCGCCCTGCACGCCCTCGGCGTCGGGACGCAGGTCAACTTCACGGTGGCGCGCCACAACGTGGCCGAGGTCCCCGCCATCTACGACCTGGCCATCGAGCTGGGCGCGGACGCGCTCCACTTCTTCATGCTCGTGCCCGTCGGGTGCGGCGTGGCCATCGCGGACCGCGAGATGCTTCCCGCGGCCGAGTACGAGCGCTGGCTGGCCTGGCTCTGGGACCGGGAGCAGGAGGGGAAGATCGAGCTCAAGGCGACCTGCGCGCCGCACTACTTCCGTGTCATGCGCCAGGGAGGCCGCCGACCCGCGGCAAGTCATCACCGGCAGGGCCCGACCGAGGCCGCCGGCCGCCCGTCCCTGCACCAGACCACCCGGGGATGCCTGGCCGGAGTCGGGGTCTGCTTCGTGTCGCATCGGGGCCAGGTTTTTCCGTGCGGCTACCTGCCGGTGCCGGCGGGCGACCTCCGGCGCCAGCCCCTGAAGGAGATATGGGACGGCTCGGGCGTGTTCGGGAAGCTCCGCGACCCCGGTCTCCTCAAGGGCAAGTGCGGCGGGTGCGAGTTCAAGACCGTGTGCGGCGGCTGCCGCGCCCGGGCTTTCGGCATGGCCGGCGACTGGCTGGGGGAGGAGCCCTTCTGCACCTGGATCCCGGGCTCCCGCAAGTCCCTGACGGAGGCGAAGGCGGGTCATGAGTGAACCGGCGGGGACCTGGGGCCGGTATCCGTGGGCGAAATCCGGCCAGCGCCGGGCCCTCGCGGCGCTCGTCGCGCCGGTGGCCGGGAAGTCGGTTGTGTCGCTGGCGGAGCGGTTCGCCACGAACATCTACCGCCCGGGCGCCGTGATCTTCTACCGGAGCCATGTGCCCCTGGCCTGCTACCTTCTGCGACACGGCAGCGTCGTGCTCGAGTTCGGCCACGGGAACCGGGCGGCGCGCGGTATCGTGGTCGAGGGGCCCGCGATCCTCGGCCACTGGCATGCGGTGAACGCCGCCGCGTATCCGGTCACGGCCCGGGCGATCACGGCCGCCGTCGTGGCTCTCATCCCCCGGGCGGACAGCGGGCGGCTGAAGTTCGGGGCCTCCGGGGAGCTGTCGACCATTGGGCGGGTCTGAAGTGGCCGGACATCCGGAGGTCAATCGGGGATGAAGCGGATCTGGCGCATCCTCGAATTGACGGGCATCGAGCGCGGCCCCGGGGATGGGATCCATTTCCGGCTGACCCGCAGGTTCTTCGTGATCATGGCCGGGCTGGCGGTATCGAGTCTCCTGGGCCTGGGGGGACTCTCGATCTACTCCACGAGCCCGAGCTTCTGCCATTCGTGCCACATCATGGAGCCCTACTACCAGGGATGGAAGCACTCGAAGCACAAGAACGTTCCGTGCGTCGAGTGCCACTACCCCCCCGAGTCCCCCCGGAGCCACCTGTGGAGGAAATTCCAGGCGATGTCCCAGGTCGTGAAATACGTGACCCGGACCTACTCGTCGAAGCCGTTCGCCGAGGTCGACGACAAGTCGTGCCTCCGGTCCGGTTGCCATTCCAGCCGGCTCCTCGAGGGGCGGCTCGTGACGCCCCGGGGCATCCGTTTCGACCACCGGCCGCACCTGACCCAGGTGCGCCGGGGGCGGCAGTTGCGGTGCGTTTCCTGCCACTCCCAGGTCGTCGTCGGCAAGCATATCGAGGTCACCTACGACACCTGCTATCTGTGCCATTTCCGGGACATGGCGCAGGGGCGCTCTACCGAGCCTATCGGCGGATGCCTGGGCTGCCACGATCTGCCGGCCAAGAGCTTCCGGCTCGGGAACATGACCTACAACCACAAGGATTTCGTCACCAAGCGCGGGATCAGTTGTCAGAATTGCCACCTCGGTGTCATCCAGGGCAAGGGCGAGGTGCCGCGGGACCGCTGCCTGACGTGCCACAACCAGCCCGAGAAGATCGCCCGTTTCGCTGAGGACGCGTTCATCCACGAAAACCACGTGACGAAGCACAATATCGCGTGCTTCCACTGCCACGAGGAGCTCCGCCACGGCTTCCGTGAGGCGCCGGCGATTCCTCCGCCCGCGACGGCCGAGGCGATTCCCAAAGCGGTGCCGGCGACGGCGTCCGCCTCGCACGTGCGGACCGTGAACTTCGATTGCTCGTTCTGCCACGACCGGCTGCACACGGGGCAACTCGAGCTCTACGCGGGGAAGGTGGCCGGGCTGGGCCTGCCCGAGATCCCGAGCCCGATGTTCGTCGCGCGCGTGGACTGCGTCGGCTGCCACTACGCGGAGAAGGCCGGCCCCGCGGCGGAGTTCCGGGGCCAGACGCACCGCGCCTCCGAAAAGGCCTGCGAGAAGTGCCACGGGGAGCGATTTGCGGGCATCCTCGACGAGACCCTCTCCGAGCTGAAAACGACGCTGGATCGGGGCAGGGCGAAGCTCGGGGCGGCCCGGGCGGCGCTCGCCGCCGCGGGGCTGGACGAGCCGGAACGCCGGCGGCTGGGAGGGCGCCTGGATGCGGCGGACCGCTGGCAGCGGCTGGTCGAGTCCGGAAAAGGCGTCCACAACGTCTATCTCGCGTCCGTGGCGCTGCGGCGGGCCGACACCGCGGTTTCGGCGGTCGGCGAGGCCGCCGGCGCCAAGCTCGAGGACCTTTCCGGGTTGCCCTTGCTTTCCGGTGGATTCTGCGCGACGATGTGTCATCCGCGAATCGGAGTCAAGGTGCCTCCGGACACGGTGCGAGCGTTCGGCAAGGAGATGCCCCATGGAATGCATGCGTCGCAGAACGGGTGCGTGACGTGTCACGAAATCGGCGGGCACAAGATGGTGCCGCTGAAACCCGGCGTGCGGAAGACGGTCTGCGCGGGATGCCATCCGGAATGACGATTGATACGGGGGAGACCGGCGCATGAAGGACCTCGACCACCTTCTCCGGGTCGCGGCCACGTTCGTGGTCGTGACGGTCGGATTCCTGGTAGTCAGGGGCTTCCTGATTCCCCCGACGTTCGGGAAGCTCGGCCACTACCGGGCCGCCGCGGTCGACGACGTGAAGGCGATGCCGGTCAGGTACGCGGGGCGGGCGGCGAGGGATGCCTGCGCCAGGTGCCACGCCGGGCCCGTCCGGGACCGGGCTTCGTCCAGTCACCGGGGTGTCTGGTGCGAGACCTGCCATGGGGCGGCCGGGGCCCACGCGGCGGATCCGAAGTCCGTGAAGCCCGGGCGGCCGGCGAAGGGGGAGATGCGCGCGTTCTGCGGCCGCTGTCACGCCTCGAACATCACGCGACCCCGCGGGTTTCCGCAGGTCAACCTCTCCGTCCACAATCCGGGAGCGGCATGCACCGAGTGCCACGACTCCCACAAGCCGAAGCTATGAGGCGTCTGGATCGCCGCCGGTTCCTCCGGACCGCGCTCGGGGCGGTGGTGGCCTACGCCGCGTCCTGCCTCGCCGCGCCGCTCGCGAGGGCGCAGCGGTTCTTCCGCGCGCCGCCGTGGAAGATCAGGACCCCCTACTGGGGCTTCGCCGTGGACATCACGAAGTGCATCGGATGCGGCAAGTGCGTGGATGCCTGCAAGACGGAGAACGACGTGCCCCGGGAGCCGTTTTACTTCCGCACGTGGGTGGAGCGGTACGCGATTCGCAAGTCCGGGGAGGTCACCGTGGATTCCCCCAACGGCGGGCTGGACGGGTTCGAGCCCATGCGTGACGAGGACAGCATCGTCAAGGCCTTCTTCGTGCCGAAGCTGTGCAACCTCTGCGAGAACTCCCCGTGCATCCAGGTCTGCCCGGTCGGGGCGACGTTCAAGACCGAGGACGGCGTGGTCCTGATCGACCGCAAGTACTGCATCGGGTGCCGGTACTGCATCCAGGCCTGTCCCTACGGCACGCGGTACTACCATCCGACGCTCAAGGTGGCGGACAAGTGCTCGCTGTGCTACCACCGGATCAAGCGGGGTCTCAATCCGGCGTGCGTCGAGGTCTGTCCGACCGACGCCCGGATCTTCGGGGACCTCTCCGACCCCCGCAGTCCGCTGAGCCGGTTCATCGCGGAGAATCCAGTCCAGGTGCTCAAGCCCGCGATGGGGACGCAGCCGAAGCTCGCCTACAAGGGCCTGGACCGGGAGGTGCGCTGATGGACCCCATGATCGAGCACCTGCGCGACGCCCTCGAGAAGGTCGTCGGATTCATCTATCCCAACGAACTGGAGCTCCAGTGGAGCATCCTGATCGTCATGTACCCGTACGTGACGGGGCTGGTGGCCGGCGCGTTCATCCTGGCGTCCCTGGAGCGCGTCTTCAACGTCGAGTCGGTCAAGCCTACGTACCGGCTCTCCCTGTTGAGCGCCCTGGCCTTCCTGATCGTGGCGCCGTTGCCGCTGCAACTGCACCTGGGGCACCCGTTCCGCGGCATCGAGATCTTCCTGACGCCGAACACCTCCTCCGCGATGGCCATGTTCGGGTTCATCTACGCGTGGTACCTCATGGCCGTGATCCTGATGGAGATCTGGCTCGACTACCGCGCCGAGATCGTGGGCTGGTCGAAGACGGAGCCCTGGGCGCCGAAGCGCATGTTCTACAAGGTCCTGACCTTCGGCGTCACCACCGTCACGCCGGGCTCGCGCCGGATCGACGACGTGCTGGGCCGGGCGATCACGGTCATCGGCCTGCCGTCCGCCGTCCTCCTGCACGGGTACGTGGGGTTCATCTTCGGCTCCGTGAAGGCCAACCCGTGGTGGTCCACGCCGCTCATGCCGGTCATCTTCCTCTTCTCGGCGATGGCTTCGGGGATCGCCGCCGTCATGCTCCTCTACATGTTCCTGACGTGGATGCGGAACCGGCCGCTCGACATGCGATGCCTCGACACGGTCGCGAAGTTCCTGCTTACGGCCATCATCGTGGCGTTCACGCTGGAGACGCTCGAGACCATCCAGAAGGCTTACGAGGCCGAGGAGCACTTCGACATCCTGGCACTGCTCGTGGAGGGCCAGTTGAGCTTCAGCCTCGTGTTTCTCCAGATCTTCCTCGGGAGCATCTGCCCCATCATCCTGCTTGGCCTGCCCCAGATCTTCGGGGTGTCCGACCAGGGACGAAAATCCCTGTACGCGGTCTCCGGCGTGCTGGCGCTCATCGGCATCTTCGCCATGCGGTGGAACGTCGTGATCGGGGGCCAGTTCTTCTCCAAGAGCCTCCGGGGCTTTACGACCTACAAGCTGCAGTTCATCGGCCGCGAGGGGCTCGTGGCCGCCATCGGCGTGCTGGTGCTGGCTTTCGCGATTCTCGCCGTGCTGATCCGGCTCCTGCCTCCCTGGACGAAGGACGAGCCGGGCCGGGCGCCGGCCGCGGGCGGGCGGGCGTCATGAGCGTCCGGTGGATCTTCCTCGCCGCGTGCCTCGCGATCCTGCCGGCGGTTTCCGGTCCCGCCGCGGCCGGGAAAACCGCGGGGGGCGGCGGGTCGTGCGCGGAGTGCCACCGGGGCCTCAAGGGTCCGGACGACCTCAAGCACACGTATCCGGACTGGAAGCGGTCCGTCCATGCGGCGGCGGGCGTCGGGTGCGAGGCGTGCCACGGCGGTGACCCGGTCAAGACCGGCCGCGAGGCGGCGCACGCGGGAGTCCTGCCCTCCAGCCAGCCGGGAAGTCCCGTCTACTTCACCGTGATCCCGAAGACCTGCGGAGTCTGCCACGCGAAGGAGCTGGCGGCGTTCCGGCGCAGCGTCCACTACCGCGAGCTGCAGACGTCCGGCCGGGGCCCGAACTGCGTTACCTGCCACGGCGCGATGGCGAGCCGTGTGCTGGAACCGAAGACGATGGAGATGACTTGCACGCTCTGCCACCGGCGGCCGACGCAGGCCTACGCGGCGAGGATGTCCCTCACCCATTCGGCCGACCAAGTGCGTCGACTGGGCCGGGCCGTGGAGCGCGGACGCCAGGCCGGGGTGGATGTGACGGCCCAGGCGCGCGAACTGGCCGACCTCACGGCGCGGCAGGCGCGGGCCGTCGTCGACTGGCATACGTTCGACATGGCCGGCGTGCTCGGGGCGACGCAGGCGGTGTCCCGCCGCGCGGCCACGGCCACGAACGAGCTCAAGCTCAAGGGGGCCGGGGAATGAGGACGCCGATCGTCGATCCCGAGCGCCGGCCGGGGTTAAGCCGGCGGGCCTTCCTGACCGGCGCCATCGCGGCGGTCGGCGGGCTGATCGGGGCGGTGCTGGGCGGCGGCGGGCTCGGCTACGTGCTCTCGCCCCTGTTCCGGCGGCACGGCGAGGAATGGGTGGACATCGGGCGTGCGGACGAGGTCAGTCCCGGCGCCCCGATCAAGGTCGATTTCACGGTCCGCAAGCGCGACGCATGGACGACGGTGGAGCGGCGGGCGAGCGCCTGGGTGCTGACTGCCGACGGGAAGCAGTTTATCGTGTACGATCCCCGGTGCACGCACCTGGGCTGTCCGTACCGGTGGGACCGGGACCTGGGCCGGTTCCTGTGCCCGTGTCACACCGCGGTCTTCGGGGTGGACGGACGCGTGGTCATGGGACCCGCGCCACGGCCGTTGGACCGGTTTCCGGTCAAGATCGTGGGTGGCCGGATCATGATCCGGCCGGAGCCCGTGAAGTCGGAGCGATCGTGAAACGAATCCTGGATTGGGTCGATGAGCGCCTCGGCGCGGGGCCGATCTGGAAGGCCCTTTTCGCGCGGCACGTGCCCGAGGCGAGTGGGCCCGCCGCGTGGTTCTACACGTTGGGAAGCGCCTCCCTGTTCGTGTTCACCATCCAGGTCGTGACCGGGATCCTGCTGGCGATGAACTACGTCCCCTCGGCGGACCACGCGCACGATTCGGTCCAATTCATCGAGACGCAGGTCGTGCTGGGAAGGTTCATCCGGGGTCTGCACCACTGGGGGGCGACGTTCATGGTCGTGCTCGTCCTCCTCCACATGCTGCGCGTCTTCTTCATGGGCGCCTACAAGTACCCGCGGGAGGTCACGTGGCTCGTGGGCGTGGGGATCTTCCTGCTGGTGATGGGGTTCAGCTTTACCGGCTATCTCCTGCCCTGGGATCAGAAGGCGTACTGGGCCACGGCGGTCGGGACGAACATCGCGCGGCAGGTTCCGGCGGCGGGAGAGGCGATCGGGCTGGTGCTCAAGGGGTCCGAGGAGTTGGGCATGGCGACGCTGGCCCGGTTCTACGCCATGCATGTGCTCCTCCTGCCGGCCCTGACCGCGGGCCTGCTGGCCGCGCACCTCTTCCTCGTCGTCTGGCACGGGATCTCGGAGCCACCGTCCCGGTCGGGGGGGCCTCCTCCATGACCCAGTGGCACGCGGCTTACCGGGAGCATTACGCGAAGCTCAAGCGCGAAGGGGTGCCGTTCTTTCCCGATGTCGTGTTCAAGGATGCGGTGGTGGTCGTGCTGCTCTTCGCGGCGCTGTGCACGCTGGCCGTCGTGAAGGGGGCGCCGCTGGAGGAACTGGCCGATCCGACCGACGCCATGTACAACCCCCGGCCGGAGTGGTATTTCCTGTTCCTGTTTCAGGCGTTGAAGTTCTTCCCAGGATACCTGGAGGCGGTTGCGGCGGTCGTCCTGCCCGGCGTCGGTATCGCGGCGCTCGTCCTCCTGCCATTCCTGGATCGCGGGCCGGAACGGCATCCCCTCGACCGCCCGGTGATGCTGGCCGGGGGGCTCGCGGTGCTGGCGGGGATCGCTTGGCTGACCGTCGTGGGCGCGCGCGCGCCCTCGACGAACCCGGAGGCGGAACGAAATCCGCTGGTGGCCCAGGGTCAGCGCCTGTATGAGGAGTTGAAATGCGGAAACTGCCATACGATCCGCGGCCGTGGGGGCCTCGTCGGACCGGAACTCTCGACGATCGCGTCCTACCGCGATGCGGCCTGGCTCAAGCGACACTTCAGCCAGCCTTGGAAACTCGTTCCCGGCAGTGAAATGCCGGCCTACAACCTCCTTCCGGACGAGGCCGACGCCCTGGTGGCGCTCCTCCAGCATCTCGCCGGTGGAGGAGCCTACACCCCACGGGCTCCCGTCCTCTTCGAAGCGAGCTGTGCGACGTGCCACGCACTGCATGGGAAGGGAGGAGGCGGTGGGCCGGACCTCTCGGAGGTCGGGAAATACCGAGAACTGGAGTGGGTTCGGGCGTACATCGCGGATCCGAAGACGAGGAATCCGGACGCCACGATGCCCGGGTTCAAAGGGGATCTCGCCGATTCCGCCATCGAGGACATCAGCCGGTATGTGACGTCCCAGCGGGGGATGAGCGGAGCGGCCGAGGGCAAGAGGCTATACGGTCGGTTGGGATGCGCCCACTGCCACGCCATCCGCGGGAACGGGGGGCGGGTCGGGCCGGACCTCGCCGCGGGGGCGGCTCGACGTGAGGTCGACTGGTTGAAGCGCCATTTCGAGAGACCCCGGGCGGTGGTGCCGGGAAGCCGCATGCCCAGTTTCAATCTCCAGCCCGGCCAAGTGGAGGCATTGGCGGACTATCTTCACAGCTTCGGCGGGTCGGGGGCGGTTTCCCCCCAGGCGCGCGAGCTGTTCGACCTCCACTGCGTGACCTGCCACAACCTGGACGGATCGGGCGGGAAGGCCGGTCCGGACCTGTCGGGCATCGGTCTGCGGCGGGAGGTCATCTGGCTGACCGCGTATCTGGGCGATCCCAAGTACATCTATCCGACCACGGTCATGCCCTCGTTCAAGGGGACGCTGACCGCCCCCCAGATCGAGGATATCGCGCGATTCCTCTCGACTCAACGGAAGCCCTCCGTACGGAAGAGCGATGGCGGGCAGCCGGATTGATCAGGTGAAATGGCTGATGGCCGTCATGTTGTCGGATTGCGCTTTCTCATGATCCCTCCTTATGGCGATCTGGAAGACTTGACGCACGATGATCTGTATCATCTGGAAGGGTGATGGGCGTCACTCTGCCGGCAGTGGGTACAATTACGCTCTGATTCGCGGTCGCTTGAAGGGATACTCGGGAGACCAAAGCCACGTGAGGAGGAAGATCATGAACATGATGGGGACGGAAGGGCTGGGGATAAGGCGCGTAATGCGGTGCTCCGTGGCGGTCTTGCTGGCAGGATGGGCGGCATGCGCGATGGCATCTGATCAGGGAGCCGGGGACAAGCCGGCGAAGGCGGCCGGGAAGGCGCCTGCCGCGGCCGTCGCCGGTCCGGGGAAGAAGGTCTATGACGCCAAGTGCGCGTCGTGTCACCGCAAGGACGGCAAGGGCAATCCGGCAATGGCCAAGATGCTCAAGAAGAAACTCGAGGATCTGGACCTGACCGACAAGGATACCCAGGGCCGGTCCGACGCGGATCTCCTCGCGGCGATTACGGACGGCAAGCCGGCGGGGGATCCGAAGGCCTCGATGAAGGGCTGGAAGGGCAAGGTCACCGAGCAGGAGATCAAGGACTTGCTCGCGTACATTCGGTCGCTGGCGGCAGCGACCGGCAAACCGTAGGCGGGGGAGGGATCGAGCCATGGGGATTCATCCGATCACGATCGCGTTGTTTGCGCTCCTGGCCGGGGCCGGGGTGGCGCTCGGGGGATTGCTGGAGGCCCGGTGGATCGCCGTGGCCGGGGTGGCGGTTGGGCTGGGCGTGTTGGTAGCGCTGCGAATTGCCAGTCAGTGGCAGCGGGCCGTGCTGCTGCGCCTGGGCAAGTTCCGGATGATCCGCGGCCCCGGCATGTTCGTCGTGGTGCCGTTCGTGGACACGGTGCCGTACTGGATCGACCTTCGGACCATCACCACGCCGATCGTCGCGGAGCAGACGCTGACGAAGGACAGCGTGCCCGTGGACGTGGACGCGGTCCTGTTCTGGCGCGTCGTGGACCCCATGAAGGCGGCGCTCGAGGTGGAGAACTATCAGGCCGCGGTCGCCTGGGCGGCCCAGACCGCGCTGCGGGACGTGATCGGGGAAACCGATCTGGCCGAACTCCTGGTAGGCCGGCAGAAGATCGACAGCCGGCTGACCGAGATTATCGAGACGCGCACCGAAGCCTGGGGCGCGAAGGTAATCGCCGTGGAGCTCCGGGACGTCAAGATCCCGGCCAACCTCCAGAACGCCATGTCGCAGCAGGCCCAGGCTGAACGGGAGCGGCAGGCGCGGCTGATCCTGGGCGACTCCGAGTTGCAGGTGGCGAAGAAGTTCCAGGAAGCCGCCCGATCGTACCAGGAGAGTCCGGTGGCACTGCACCTCCGGGGGTTGAACATCCTGCTGGAAGGGATGAAGCAGAACTCCACCATCGTGATCGTGCCCTCGAGCGCGGTCGAAACGATGGGCATGGGATCGATGGCCGGAATTGCCGCGCTCGCCAGGGAGATGAAACCCGCCGGACGGCCGGTGGCCGGGGAAGGGGCGGGATCGAAGGGCTGACGCGGCACCGGAACGGGGAGCTGACGAGTGAAGGAACGCATTCATGCGTTGCTCGGCTGGCTGCTCGTAGGCTTGGCCGTCGTGGGGGTGATCGGGTGGCTTCAGGCGACACCGGGCTCCGCCCAGCCGATCGCGTTCGACCACCAGAAGCATGTGGAAGGTGCAGGCCTGGAATGCACGCTCTGCCATCCGGGGGCGCGGGAAGGCCGCCGTGCCGGGATCGTCGCGGCGGGAGAGTGCATGGGCTGTCATGCCGACGCGGCTGCGGAGTCGCCTGAAGTCAAGAAGCTGAAGGCCTTTGCCGACCGGGGACAGCAAATTCCCTGGGTTCAGGTATACAAGGCTCCGCCTGACGATTCCAACATGTTCTTCCGGCCCAACGCCGTCCGCATCAACTTCTCCCACCAGCGCCATGTGGAGGCGGGTGCGGTGGACTGCGCGGCCTGCCATGGGGCGGTCGGCCACCGTTCCAAGCCGGTGACCTCGCCCGAGCTGCCGATCCGGATGAGACGGTGTCTGGAGTGCCATCGCGCCCGCAAGATAACTACGGATTGTCTGGCATGCCACCGCTGACGCCTACCGATGGCACCGGCGCGATCATGCGCGATCGCGGCGCGCGAAACCTGGTGGTCCTGGTGTGTTCGGTCTGCGTGTTCCTGATCATCTTCTTCCTGTTCCTGGCCGTGCAGGCCAGGATGTGGACTCCCTACTGGGCGGTTCATCCGACGACGGCCGTCCCTGCGGAGAAGCCGTGAATCCGACGATGACGCGCCGCACGCTGCTGAAGCTAGGCGCCTGGGGGGGATTGGGCGCGCTGATTCCCAGGATCGCGCGCGGGATGGTCCTTACGCCCCGGGAGCCCGCGCTTCCCCCGCTCGACGCGGAGGAGTTCGCCCCGGCGATCTGCAAGTTCTGCACCGCGCAATGCATGGCCCGGATTCGGCTGGTACGGGGCGAACCGGTGGGAGTGTCCGGCATGCCCGGGCATCCGGTCAGCCGGGGGGCGCTCTGTGCCAAGGGGTTCATGCTCCTGCACGAACTCGATCACCCGGACCGGCTGACCACGCCGGTACGCCGCACCGGGCCACGCGGCAAGGGAGGCTGGAAGCCGGTCACGTGGGATGAGGCCCATGCCACCCTGGCCGCGAGGCTCGGTGCCCTGCGCGGGCGTGGCCGGGCGGCGGCGTTCGGCATGGTGGCCGCGCCGGTGCGGGATGTCCGGCACGAGTTGCAGCGCCGGTTCGCAGCCGCGTATGGCACGCCGAACTATTGGGAGGGGGAGTGGCGGCCGGGCCAGCCGCCGTTCGACGCATTCCGGGACATTCACGGCGCCGGAACCTTGCCCGCCTACGACCTGGAGGAAACGAAGTTGCTGGTCGGATTCGGCTGGGATTGGCTCCAGCAGCTCCCCCGCCACGTGGACGCGCAGAGGCATTACGCGGTGCTGCGGCAACGCCAGCCCGGCGGGGGGAGAATCATCCAGCTTGAGCCGCGCCGGTCGATCACCGCCGTCAAATCGGACTTGTGGTTTCCCATCATGCCCGGGACGGAGGGGGTCGCTGCCCTGTGCATAGCGCGCGCGCTGCTGGCGGCCGGGCGGCACGACAGGGCGTTTTGCGATCGCCGCACCTCCGGGTTCGCCGAGTTTCGCGACCTTGTGCTGGCGGGGTATCCACCCGAGCGGGCGGAGCGCGAGTGCGGGCTTTCACGAAAAGCCGTGGAGCGGGTGGCGATGGACATGGCGGAGATCCGGCCGTGCCTGGCGGTGACGAGCCGGGCGAGCGCGTTCAACCAATCGGCGGTGCATGCGTTGAACCTGCTGACGGGGAGCGTGGGAATTCCCGGCGGGGTCCGCGAACCGGCGGGCTCGGGGCCGGCCCCGCTGCTTCCCGGGCCGCTCGACGGGCCGCGCGGCCGCCGCCTGGCCGACCTGGACGGGCTGGCGCGCGCCCTACTGGGAGGCGCGAATTCCCCCCTTGATACGCTGTGGATCGAGCAGGTGAATCCCGTGTTCCTGGGACCGGACCTCCGGACATGGCCGGCGGCGCTGGCGCGCGTTCCGTTCACGGTATGCGTTTCGCCGATCCTGGACGAGACCGCTTCGCTCGCCGATCTGGTGCTGCCTCCGCATGCGTCCCTTGAGACCTGGCAGGACGCAGCGGCTTCGGTGAACGAGGGATCGGAAGTTCGCAGCTTCGCCCCTCCGGTGGTGAAACCGCGGCTTCAGACCGGCGATCTGGGCGACCTCGTGCTGCGACTTGGCCGGTCGCTCTCGGGCGGGATGGTCGCGGCGCTCCCCTGGCGCTCCGTCGAATCCGCGTTGCAGGCGGCGGCGGAGCAGGCGGGCGCCGGCCGGGCTTGGCGCGTCGGGGGCTGGCGCGAAAGGGAATCGTCGCGCCGCGCGAATGGTGGAGCCGGCGGCCTCCTCCGGTTTCCGCCGACGCGTCCTCCAGCTCCGGCCGACGCCCGGGCTTTCCCCTTGCGGCTCCATACGTACGTTCCGCTGGCGTTCTCCGGAGGATCCGGCGCGCACCTTCCGTATCTGCTGAGCATGGCGGGATCGGAGCTGAGCGAGCAATGGGAGACCTGGATGGAGATCCATCCGCAAACGGCGAAGGAGCTCGGAATCGGGCATGGGGCACGGGTCCGGGTGCAGTCCGCCGCCGGCATGGTCCGTGCCCGGGCCAGATTGTCCGAGGACGTTCTGCCTGGCGTGGCGACGCTCCCGATCGGGCTGGGCCACACGGCGATGGGGCGCTGGGCGGCGGGCGTGGGAGCCAACCCCATCGAACTGATCGGTTCGGGAGAATCGTGGCCGCAGGGCGAGCCGGTCACGGTCCTCGCCGAGGGGAGGCGGGGATGAGAAGTCCGGGGCCGTTGGTGGATACGCGGGCGGGCGACGGGACGCGGCGCGGATTCCTCAAGGCCGGTTTGGCCGCGCTGGCGGGGGGCTGGGCACTCCTCGTCCGGCCGGTGCGTGGCGCGGCCGCGTCAGAACCTGAGTCCCGAGCCGCAGAGGGTCTGCCGCGGTGGGGAATGGTCATCGACCTGGACCGTTGTACCGCGTGCCAGTCGTGCACGGCCGCCTGCGCGGTCGAGAACAACCAGAGCCTCGGCAGTGTTGCCGAGGCGGCCCGGGGACGGCTGAACCGGTGGATTCACATCGTGGCGGTCCCCGATGTCGGCGGAGAACGCGGCGGGGTCCGGCTGGTCCCGATTCCCTGCCAGCACTGCGAGAATCCTCCGTGCGTCAAGGTCTGTCCGACGTCCGCGACATACATGAATCCCGAGGGGATCGTGGGGCAGGTCTATTCCCGGTGCATCGGATGCCGGTACTGCGTCAATGCGTGTCCATATACCTGCAAGTACTTCAACTGGAGCGAGCCCAAGTGGCCTGGAGACATGGCCGAATCCCATAATCCGGACGTGTCTCCGCGCGAGAAGGGCGTCGTGGAGAAGTGCCTGTTCTGCCACCACCGCCTCCAGCGGGCCCGGGACCGCGCCCGGGCCGAGGGCCGCAGGATCCGCGAGGCGGATTACGTCCCGGCTTGCGTGACCGCCTGCCCGACGGGCGCAATCGGGTTCGGCGATCTGAATGATCCGGAGAGCTCCGTGAGCCAGATGGCGGGCAGTCCGCGGGCCTTCCGTCTGCTGGAGGACCTGGGAACACGACCCAAGGTCGCATACCTGCGTGAGCGGTAAGATGACCGATCCCAGGGTCCTGGCCGCCGAGAAGGCCGCGATCGCGCCGCTCGAGTCGGCGCCCGGGCCTGGCGGGCTGGCTTTCGCGGGCGCGCTGGGCCTCCTGTTCGCCGGGGCGTTGGGGGCATGGGGCTGGCAGCTCCTGAACGGCCTCGAGGTGACCGGGCTCAACTCACCGGTGTTCTGGGGAGTTTACATCACCGACTTCGTGTTCTTTGTCGGGGTGAGCCACGCCGGGACCCTGATCTCGGCGATTCTCCGCATCACGGACGCACGATGGCGCACGCCCTACACGCGCATGGCGGAGATGATCACGATCGCCAGTCTGCCGTTCGCCGCCACGTGCGTGATCGTGGATCTCGGCAGGCCGGAACGCGCATTGAACGTTATCCTGTACCCGCACCTCACCTCTCCGATTCTCTGGGATGTCGTGTGCATCTCGACGTACGTGACGTGCTCCTGCCTCTATTTCTACACCGCTCTGATCCCCGACCTGGCGTTCTGCCGGGACCGCTGGGCCACTCGGGCCGGCTGGCGGCACTGGCTGTACATGGTCGCCGCCCTGGAGTGGACCGATACACCCTTGCAGCGGCGGGTCCACAACCGGATCATGACCGGGATGTCCATCGCCCTGCTGGGGCTGGTAATCTCGGTGCACACCAACGTCGGGTTCATCTTCGGGATGACGATCAAGCCCGGCTGGCACACGGCGATCATCGGTCCCTATTTCGTGATCGGCGCCGCCCTGCAGGGCTTGGGTGGGCTGGGGCTGATCGGGGTCATCCTGCGGCGCGTCCTGCGTCTCGAGCCGTTCATCAACGAGCACCATCTCAATCAGCTCCGGCGGTTCACGATCGCCCTGATCTGTTTCTGGACCTACTTCACCGTCGCGGAACTGCTCACGACCTATTACGGGGGCATTCCACCCGAAATGCTGGTGTTCTGGAGCAAGGTCACGGGGCCCTTCGCCTGGAGCTTCTGGGGCATGATCCTGGGCTGTGCCGTGATCCCGTTCATCCTCCTGGTGTTCCAGCCCGGCCGCCTCACGGCCATGCTCGCCTGGTCGGGTGCGTTGATCAACATCGGCATGTGGCTGGAGCGCTACACCATCGTGGTGCCGACGGCGGCCAGTCCGTTCATTCACACCCTGGCTCGCAGCTACGTGCCGAGCTGGGTGGAGGTCATGATCAGCGTGGGGTGGCTGGCCGGGTTCGCCCTGCTCCTGGCGTCGTTCATGCGCGTGTTTCCGGTGCTCACCCTGTGGGAGTTGCGGGAGGAAGTCGAGGAAGAGCACGCCGCGGAGCACGGCGCACCGGAATCCTGATGGATTTCGACCGGATCTCCAACTGACCCACTAGGCACTGACCGGGCACACTCGCTGCCATCCGGGCGGGGGGCCGCTTCCTCCCTGCCGGACGCGGTAAGGTCGGAAGCGCCTTCGGAGGTGGCCACTGCCGCCCTTGGATTGGGTGACCGCCGTCAAGATGCGGTCCTGTCGGCCGGCCATGAGCCGCGTCAGGGCGAGGCCTGCGGGGCCGCATTGTGCGTTCAGCGCCCGTCTGGGAAACTCCCTCCATTGCGTTGCGTCATAGCCGGGGCCGATACGGCATCATGCATATGATTGACGGAGGTCAGGGCGCGATCAGGCCGCGGTCATCGTCCCGTCGATGGGCGCGAAGGATTCAACAGGGAGGCACACGAACATGAGAGCGAGTTCACTCATTTCCCGCGCGGTCGCGCTGGTCGGAGCCATGGTGATGCTGCCGGGGTGGGCCGGGGCTACGCTGACGGGCACGCTAACCGCGACGATCGCGGCGGGCCAACCGATCCAACTGTCGCTGCTTGTGACGAACTCGGGGCTGACGGATGTCACGAACGTGGCGGCGCAGGCGTGGACGGCCGGGGCGGCGGCGATCAGCGCGCCGACGGCGTCGTCGACGTCGTACCTGACGCTGTACGCGGGGCAGGACGTGACGTTCGCGTGGACGGCGACGCCGAGTGCGGCGGGGGCGATCACGTTCACGGCGAGCGCGACGGGAGACGGGCCGGACTCGACTACGCCGGACACGGCGGGGGGTACGGTGGCGGCGGCGAACGCGGTGGGGCAGTTGACGTGGTCGCGGACGTACGCGAACGTGGGGCAGGGGACGCAGGTGATGCTGACGGTGTCGAGCACGGGGGGGGCGACGCTGACGAACGTGATACCGCAGATTTCTGTTTTGGGACCGGCGGCGGTGTCGGTGCCGGTGCCTTTGACGTCCGCGGCGGTCGTGGCCGGGCAGCAGAAGACGTTCGTGTGGACGATCACGGCGACGGGTGCGGGTACGATCGCGTACACGGCGAACGCGTCGGCGGACGGGCCGGTGGTGACGGTGCTGAATAACGGGTCGTTGAGCGCCTCGGCGTCGCCGCTGGCGGCCAAGGCGTTCCTGGCGACGCCTGGGGCGCTGTGGGCCGGGCAGACTACGGTGTTGTCGATGACGGTGTCGAACGTGGGAGGCGCGGCGGTGGGGAATCCGTCGGCGCGGGTGTGGGGGAACCTGAAGGCGACGGGTCTGCCGGGGGCGGGATTCTCGGCATCGGCGAAGGCGGTGACGTCGCTGGGGGTCAACGCGACGGTGGTGTTCACGTGGACGATCACGCCGTCGGTTGCTGGTTTGCTGACGATCACGGGGACGCCGAGCGGGGACGGGGGGAGTTACGGTTCCGCGGTCAGCCTCACGGTGACCGTGTACGCGGCGACGGCGATGCGGGCGCGGCTGGGGTGCGAGAAGCCCGGGGTGGCCGGTGCGCCGGTGCAGTTCCTGATGTCGCTTACGAACACCGGGGCGATGACGATCGTTAATCTGACGGCGGCGCTGTGGTCGGACTCGGTTGCGGCGGTGGGGGCGTCGACGCCGGCGACGGTGGCAACGCTGGTACCGGGGGCGCAGACGAGTTTCGTATGGACGGTGACGGCGTCGGATGCGCGGGCGATGAACTTCTACGCGGTGGCGAACGGGTTCACGACGAGCGCGACGGGGGCCGGGGTGGCGGCGGCGTCGAACGTGGCGGCGACGACGCTGGCGGGGATTCCGGCGCCGGGGGCGAAGGCCGCGTTCGTGTATCCGTCGCCGGCGCGTGACGCGGCGAACGTGGCGTACACGATGGCGGAAGCGGGGAAGGTCACGATTCGGGTGTACAGCGAGATCGGGGACCTGGTGGCGACGGTGGAGGAGGTCAAGACGGCGGGGGTGTGGTCGAGTCCGCTGACGACGTCCGGACTGGCGCCGGGGGTGTACTACCTGCTGGTGGAGAAGAAGTACGACTCGGGGACGAGCGAGAAGGCCGGCATGAAGAAGTTCGTGGTGGTGCACTGATGGAGGCCATGATGAACACCAAGACGGCGATGGGGCGGGGGATGCTGGCTGCGGGCGTGCTGGTGGCGCTGTCGGGCAGGGCCCAGGCGACGGAGACGCTGGAGGCGGTGGGCAAGCTCGCGATGCCCGGGACGTCACAGGTGGGAACGGCGCGGGTCATGGGGATGGACGCGACGTGGGTGGGCGTGGCCGAGGGATCGGCGGCGCTGCAGGCGAATCCGGCGGGGCTGGGGGTGCTGGCGGGCGTGGAGACGGGCTGGCATCATGCGAGCCGGCTGGGGGGAGCGGTGGCGGAGACGATTCTCGCGGCGGTGCCGGTGGGCAAGCTGGGAGGGTTGGGTGTCTCGGTGGACTACGTGGATCACGGGAGCTTCGACAGCATGGATTCGTCGGGGAAGCTGACGGGGACGTACCGGGCGGGGTCGGTGGGCGGCAGCTTGGGGTGGGGATGTCCGGTGGTGGCGGACATGTCGGTGGGGGTGGCGGTCCGGGGCGTGCAGCAGACGCTGGCGGACAGCGCGTACACGTCGGTGGCCGGGGACGTCGGGGTGTTGTGGAAGGGGATGCCGAACCTGACGGTGGGTGCGGCGGTGGCGAATATGGGTACGAGCGGGTCGGCGAGTGCGCTCGCGATGGTTCTGCGGGCGGGAGCGTCGTACACGATGGACCTGGGGACGATCAGCCGTCTGCTGATGGCGGCGGCGACGGAGGCACAGGCGGGCGGGGTTGCGCGCGTGGACGTGGGAGTGGAGGACACGCTGTTCTCCCGGTTGGCGGTGCGGGCGGGGTACCGGCTGAACCTGGCGACAACGAAGGTGACTGGGCTGACCGGGCTGACGGCGGGGTTGGGGGTCACGTTCGGGGCGCTGGCCTTGGACTACGCGTACCTGCCGATGGGTGAGCTGGGGAACTCGCAGCGGGTGAGTCTGACGTACCGGAAGGTTGGGGCCGCGAGCCATGAAGCTTCATCTGAGCCGGGAGGTGCGCAATGAGTCGGGCATGGAGGACGAGGTGGATGACGGCGGCGATGATCGCGGCCGTGGCGGGAATGCCGCGGTGGGCCGTTTCGGCCGAGGCTGGGGCCGAGCCGGACGCCCTTCCGGCGGCGGAAGAGCCGGCGACACCCGTCGCCACGCCGGCCGTGGAGGCGCCGAAGCCCGCGGAAGTCGCGAAGCCGGCGGAGGCCCCGAAGCCCGCGGAAGTCGCGAAGCCGGCGGAGGCCCCGAAGCCCGCAGCGGACGCCAGGCACGGCGAGGGTGAGTCGAAGGCGGAACCCGTGGGGGCGTCGACCTGCCTCGGGTGCCATGCGGCGCGCGAGGACTTCCGGGGGAACGTGCACGCGAAGGTGTGGCCCAAGGTGAAGGGCATCGATTTCGAGCATTCGTGCGAAGCATGCCACGGGAACGGTTCGGAGCACGCGGGGGCGGCGGGAGACAAGGCCAATCCCGGATACGCGACGGTCAAGCGGGCCAGCGAGGGTTCCGAGGCCTGCATGACCTGCCACAAAGGCCGGGGACGCATGCACTGGGAGGGCAGCGTGCACGAGACCCGCGGGGTCGGGTGCACGGGCTGCCATTCCGTACACAGCGGACACGGGGCAAAGAACCTCAGGACCGCCGATCCGAAGGACGTCTGCCTCGGGTGCCACCAGAACCTGAAGGGCGAGCTCCGGCGGCAGAGCCACCACCCGATTCTGGAGGGGCGGATCACCTGCGGGGACTGCCACAACCCGCACGGGTCGGCGGGACGGAAGCTCCTGGTCGGGGACTCGCTCAACCAGACCTGCTTCAAGTGCCATGCGGACAAGCGCGGGCCGTTCCTGTGGGAACACCGGCCGGTGTCCGAGGACTGCACGGTCTGCCACCTGACCCACGGGTCGGTGCATGACAAGCTGCTCCGGCAGAAGTCTCCGATCCTGTGCCAGTCGTGCCACTCGGGGTCGCGGCATCCGGGTACACCCAACGCCGTGAATCCGAACACGCCGGGCGACAGCACGTACGAACGACTCCGGGTCCAGGTGTACTACCGCGGATGCCTGAACTGCCATCCGACCATCCACGGTAGCAACCATCCGGCCGGCAACTTCTACCTGCGCTAAGGGAGGTGAGAAACATGCGACGACTCATCGCGCTCCTGGTTCTTGGAATCATCGGGGGCACCCTGGCGCCCGCGTATGCGGCGGAAGGGCTCTCGGGCGACGTCAGCGTCGGCGGGGCCTACTCGGGCCCGGCGCCGGATAACGCGAAATACCGCGAGTTCTGGACTGGCATGCACTCGGCGTTCGCGGTCATGCCGCAGGGCCGTGTGAGCTGGGAAACCAGGGTCGGGGACACTCCGCTCGAGGTCAACGGCGGGCTGAACGGCCGCTCGGGGCTCGAGGGGATCTCGCACGAGGGGGATGCGGGCCTCGACGTGGCGTCACTGGGGCTCTTCCGGTTCACGGGCTCGTACAAGCGGATCGGGCACAGCTTCGCCGTGGACGCCAAGTCGCTGTACAGCGGGATCGGGACGGGGGTGCTGACGTTCACTGACCCGACGCTCCAGCCGACGATGACGGCGGTGTCGGCGACGAACTACAAGACGTCGACGCTGCAGAAGTACGTGGACTCGGCGGACCTCGTGAACCTGGGGCTGCGGCGGGACATCGTGAACCTCGGGGTCGAGGTGTCGGCGGCCGAGCCCCTGACGCTGGGCGTGGCCTTCATGGGCGAGCAGCGGCGGGGTTCGAGGCCGTTCTGGGCCTGCTTCGGGATGGGGAACTCGGTCGAGATCGCGGAGCCCATCGACTACGACACGTTCGACGTGAGCACGAACGTCGGGTACGCGGAGACGGTTCCGTTGGCGGGCGGGATACCCGTTGTGGCGGAGGTGACGGCGGCGCACTCGGGGTTCCGGAACAACATCCCGAACCTCGTGTT
The DNA here is from genome assembly GCA_919901855.1 of bacterium. GTDB lineage: Bacteria > Oederibacteriota > CAKKQC01 > CAKKQC01 > CAKKQC01 > CAKKQC01. Next base: position 167,763 of record CAKKQC010000010.1, read on the forward strand.
CGGGAACCCGGGCGGGGCGGTGTCGATGTCGAACACGTACTCCGGCCTGCCGCTGGCGGGGAGCGTCTCGCTCGAGCCGAGCAACGCCGCGGACCGGGTGGGGGCGAGCGTATCGGCCATGCTGCCTCATCATGTCGGGGTGTCGGGGCACGCGAGCGTCGCGCGGATGACCCAGAACATGGTCCTGCCGGCGATGTCGATCAACCCGGACCGGCCGTTCGCGCCGCCGTCGCAGTTGACGGCGGGCATGAAGGTCTACCAGAGCTTCTACGACACGTCGGTCGCCTACTCGCCCGTGCGCCGGGTGCATGTCAAGCTGCGCGCGAGCTATCGGCAACACGACAACCGGTCGCCGTCGTTCGTGCGGCCGGCGCCGTGGATCAACTACGACAGCTCGGTGAGCACGGTATCGGCAACGAGCCACGCCGTCAGCTCGATCGAACGCACGTACGAGTTCGAGCAGGTCTTCGACGTGTCGCATCGCACGCGGATAACCTCGATCTTCGAGCACGAGCGCGCTTCGTTCATCAACGGATCCGCGGACGCGATGCGGACGAACGCGTTCAAGCTGGCGGTGGACACGCGGGTGGCCGACTGGGCGATGGTCCGGGCGAGCGGGCTGCACGCGGTCAGGGACAGCGCGTACCCGGATTACAGGCTCGTGAACGCCGAGCTGCCGTGGGAGCGCAAGTACTACGCGGCGGACCGGGACCGGGACCAGCTGACGCTGATGGCGTCGGCGATGGCCTCGGAGGACCTCGACATCACGGTCGAGCACCGGGAAGGGCTGGACGACTACAAGCACTCGCTCTTCGGGATGTCCAGGGACCGGTCCCAGGCGTCGACCGTGGACGTGACTTGGGGCGCGGGCGACGGAGTATCGGTGAACACGTTCGTTTCGCAGGAGCAATACGTGACGAACCAGCGGAGCCGGCAGTGGAACCCGGACACCGCGACGGCACCGGGATCGGGGAACCCGTACAGCGCCTCGCCGACGCCCGAAGACCCCGGAAACTGGACGATCGAGTCCACGACCGTGGTGCGGACGATCGGAACGCGGACGGACCTGCAGCTCGTGCCGGAGACCCTGTCGATGCGGATCGAGGGCACGGCGTCGGTCGCGAACGGGAAGCTCGACTACGAGAGCCCGTTGTCGGCGACGTTGCCGCTGGACTCGAACATGTGGCTGCCGAACGACGTCAACGCGTCGGATGAGACCAAGTCGATCAACGCCGGGGTGAGCGTCCGGTACCAGGTGACGAAGGCCATCTGGGCCTCGCTCGCGTACCGGTACGACCTCTGGCAGATCCGGGACGACAACCTGGACGGGTATTCGCCGGTGGCCGTGAACTGGGCCAACGCGTACAACGGGATGGTCAACATGGACGCGCTGTGGAAGAACTACGAGGTCCACACGGTGCTTGCATCCGTGGGAATGAGTTTCTAACCGCCCGGGGATTACCTGGTTCGCGACGCTCCCGCGGGCACGCCGAACGGTGTCCGCGGGAGCCGTCGTTTTCGGGAGGGGTTGGCGCGGGGTCGGGCACCGTCATGGGAACATCTGATGAACGTCATGGGGATCGGCAGGGGTATGCGCCATCATGGGTGAGCCGCCCGGGTGGCGGAGGCTGACAAGGAGGTCATCGTGGACTGTGGCAGGCTGGGTGCGCTCATGTTCGCGGTCGCGGTCGCGGGGGCCGGGTCGGTGGCGACGGCGGCGGATGACGAGACCTGTGCCGCGTGCCACGGGCAGCGCGGCGGTGAGGCGCGGTTCGTCGATATGGAAGCATTCGGCGCGTCGATCCACGGCAAGAACCGGTGCGTCTCGTGCCATGCCGACGCGGTCGAGGTCCCCCACCCGGCGAAGCTGGTGCCCGTGTCCTGCAGCCGGTGCCACCGGGTGGAGAGCCAGATCTACCTCCAGTCCGACCACGGGCGCGCGGTCGCCCGGGGCCAGTCCGAGGCCGCCGCCTGCAAGGACTGCCACGGCCACACCCACACCCTACAGAACTCCCGGAAAGCGGCCTCCCCCGTCAACCGGCGCAACATCGAGCGCACGTGCGCGCGGTGCCACGAGAACGGCGCCATGATGTCGAAGTTCCAGCTCTCCGAACAACACCCGGTCGTCTCCTACGACCTGACCGTCCACGGCACGGCCGCCCGGCAGGGGCGGCTCAACTCCGCCGTCTGCACCGATTGTCACGGGTCGCACGATCTTCACGGGGCGTCGAACGGCGCCAGCCGCATCTTCTGGCGGAACACACCCGAGACTTGCGGCCGGTGCCACGCGAACGTCCTCTCCGTCTACAAGATGAGCATCCACGGGCAGGCCGCCGCGCAGGGCATCAAGGAGGCGCCCGTCTGCACCTCGTGCCACGGCGAGCACACGATCCGGCCGATGACGGACAAGAGCTCCCTGGTCTACCGCGGCGCCGTGACCAAGACTTGCGCCGGATGCCATGCCCAGGAGCGCGTGGCGCTGAAGTTCGGGCTGCCCGCGGACCGCCTGCCGTCGTACCTCGATACTTACCACGGATTGGCGGCCAAGCGCGGGGACCTCCGGGTCGCGAACTGTGCGTCCTGCCACGGGTTCCACGACATCCTGCCGTCTTCCGATCCGCGGTCCTCGATCAACCGCGTCAACCTGGCCGGCACCTGCGGCCGCTGCCACCCGGGGGCGAGCGAACGGCTGGCCAAGGGGTGGGTCCACGGTCCGCCGGGAAGCAAGCACTGGTCGCTCACGCTGGCCCGGTGGTTCTACCTGATCGTGATCCCCCTGACGATCGGGGGCATGGTCCTGCATAACCTCCTCGATCTCGTCCGGAAGGCCCAGCGTCCGTCCCACGTTCCCGCAGGGACGCCCGAGGGCCTGCGGCTCACGATCGGGGAGCGGTGGCAGCACGGGATCAACCTCGTCTGCTTCGTCGCGCTGGCCTATTCGGGGTTCGCGCTCAAGTACCCGGATTCGACGTGGCTCGCCCTGCTCGCCCCGCTGGGCGAGGCCGGGCGCCGGGGCCTGCACCGGTGGACCGCGCTCGCGTTCTGCCTGCTGGCCGTCTACCACCTCGGCTACCTGGCGCTGGCCGCGCGGGGGCGCAAGATCCTGCGCGAACTGCTGCCTGGTCCCGGGGACGTCCGGGAGGTGTTCGCGCGCCTTCGGTACTATCTCGGCGCCGGCCCGGCGCCCGAGCACGGCCACGGCCACTTCCACTACGCGGAGAAGGTCGAGTACTGGTCGCTCGTCTGGGGCTCCTTCGTCATGATCGTGACGGGCGTGATTCTGATCTTCAACAACGTCGCGATGCGGCACTTCGAGCCGTGGCTGCCGGACCTCGCGACGATCATCCACTTCTACGAGGCGATTCTGGCCTGCACCGCGATCGTAGTCTGGCATTTCTACCTCGTGATCTTCGATCCCGACATCTATCCGATGAACATGGCCTGGCTGACCGGCTACATCAGGCGGCGGACCCCGGGCGCGAAGGAGAAGGACCGATGAACATGCGGACCTGGCGGCTGGCGTCGGTGGTGGGTCTCATGCTCGGAGCTCCGGCTTCGGGGCTGGCGTTCGCGGGACCCGAGGCCTGCGCGGGGTGCCACACGGCCGAACACGCGGCCTGGCGGCCGTCCCTGCACGCGCGCGCGTTCTCTCCGAAGTTCACGGACTCCTGGAAGGCACACGGGGGCAAGGGCGAGTGCCTCGCGTGCCACACGACCGGGCAGAAGCCGGGCACGCGCGAGTACGCGCACGCGGGCGTGACCTGCGAGGCCTGCCACGGTCCGATGGGGGAGGGGCATCCGGGGGCCGCGAAGATGCCCCTGCCGATTGCGTCCGAGATGTGCAAGCGCTGCCATGTGAAGACCTACCAGGAGTGGAAGGTCAGCCGGCACGGCACGAAGGGGATCCGGTGCTTCGACTGCCACACCGCGCACGGGCAGGGCCTCAGGACCGGCGGGGCGGAGTCCCTGTGCGGCTCCTGCCATCCGAAGCGCCTCAAGGACTTCGCCCATGCGACTCACCACCAGGCCGGGCTGCGGTGCGTGACCTGCCACATGCCCGCGCCCAAGGGCGCCGCGGATGCCATCACGGGGACGGGGGCGGAGGCGCACGCGCTGTCGGTGGGCGCGGAGGTGTGCACCCGGTGCCACGAGGACACGGTCCACAAGAGCGCCCGGATCTCGGGGTTGCGGGAGGAAGTGGGTGCCCTAAAGCGCCAGATGGCCGCGGCGGGGGTGACCAACGTTTTCGAGCTCAAGGAGCACGCCCGCGACCTCGAATGGCAGCTCGCCCGGGTGCGCCAGGGCCTCTGGCTCGTGGCCGCGCTGGCCTTCGCCGTGGGCATCGCCCTCGGGTGGCTGGCGCACTGGTACGTGGGGCGCATCCGGCGGTGACACGGCGCCGGAAGGCCCTCTCCCGGCGCCAGTTCCTGGCCGCCGCCGGCGGGACGGCCGCGGCGCTGACGGTGCCCGGCCGGGGCCGCGCGTCCGCCCCGGCCCTGCGCGAGAACGCCTTCTCCATGCTCGTGGACACGACCCGGTGCATCGGATGCCGTTCCTGCGTTCGCGCGTGCGAGCGGGCGAACCGGTTGCCCGTCGACGAGGCCGTGTCCGACCGGCCGGGCCCCGGCCCCCGGCTCGAGACGGCGTGGAACCGGTGGACGACCGTGAACACGGAGGCGGAGCCGGGAGCGGGAGGGATGCCGCCCGTCTTCGTGAAGCGGCAGTGCATGCACTGCCTCGAGCCGGCCTGCGTTTCGGTCTGCCCGGTCGGGGCCATGTACCAGACCGAGCTGGGGCCCGTCATCTACCGGGCCGAGCGGTGCTTCGGGTGCCGGTACTGCATGATCTCGTGCCCGTTCGACGTGCCGAAGTTCCAATGGGATTCGGGGCTCGTGCCCGTCATCGGCAAGTGCCAGTTCTGCTTCCAGGACCGCCTCCTGTCCGGGCTGTCGCCGGCCTGCGCCGAGGCCTGTCCAACCGGGGCCCTCAAGTTCGGGACCCGGGAACAGACGCTCTTCGACGCCCACGCCCGGATCCGGGCGAGGCCCGACCGGTACCACGCGCGCGTGTTCGGCGAGGAGGAGGCCGGCGGCACCTGCTGGCTCTACCTGTCCGACCGGCCCTTCGACCGGCTGGGCTTCCGGAAGGATCTCGATCGCGGGTCCCTGCCGTCGCTGACCTGGATGGTGATCTCGCGCATCCCGACCGTGGCGGCGGCCCTGGCAATTCTCTTCGGCGTCGTGGCGGGCGGGCTGAAACGGGAGGAGCACGGGCCGTGACGATCGGCGGGGGGCTCATGCTCGTCCTCACGGGGGCGCTGGGCTGGGTCGCGGTGCAGACCGCGCGGGGCCGCCTGACGCCCCAGGTGTCGCTGACCGGCCGCGTCGCGGTCGGCGTGCTCTGGGCCGTGACGCTCGGCGTCGTGATCCGCCGGTTCATCTTCGGCCTCGGGTCCGTGAGCGGGATGAGCGACCGGTTCCCGTGGGGCATCTGGATCGGGCTGGACGTCATGAGCGGCGTCGCGCTCGCGGCCGGCGGGTACGTCATCGCGGCCACGGTCCACGTATTCCGGCTGGACCGCTACCAGCCGATCCTGCGGCCCACGATCCTGACCGCCTTCCTCGGCTACAACCTCGTGGCCACCGCCCTGCTGCTGGACATCGGGCGTCCGTACCGGCTCTGGCATCCGCTCGTCATGTGGCAGCACCACTCCATCATGTTCGAGGTGGCCTGGTGCGTGACGCTCTACTCGACCGTGCTCATGGTCGAGTTCAGCCCCGTCGTGTTCGAGCGCCTCGGCCTCATGCGGGCGGTACGCGCCGTGCACATGATCGCGATCCCGCTCGTGATCATGGGTGTCATCCTCTCGACCATGCACCAGTCCTCCCTGGGCTCCCTGTTCCTGATAGTGCCGGGCAAGCTCTCGCCGCTCTGGTACACGCCCCTGCTCCCCGTCCTGTTCCTCATGTCGTCGACGGCCGTGGGACTGGCCATGACTATCGTGGAGTCCCACTTCTCGGCCCGGATCTACGGCGACCACCTCGACGAGGGTATCCTCGAGGAGCTCGGAAAAGCGATGGCCCTGGTGCTCGGCCTCTACCTGCTCGTCAAGCTCGCGGACTTGACCGCCCGGGGGGCCTGGGGATTCATGGGACCGCAGTGGCCCCAGGCGCTGATGCTCATCCTCGAGCTGGTAGCCGGCGGGGTGGTACCGCTTCTCCTCGTTCGGGGGACGGGAATTCCGGGGGCCGGGCGGGAACGGCTCTTCGGCGCGGCCTGCCTCGTCGTGGCGGGCGTCGTCGTGAACCGGCTTAACGTGAGCTGGTTCGGCATGCTACCCTATACGGGCTTTGTCTACCTGCCATCGTGGATGGAAGTGGCGGTCACGCTGTCGTTCGTCACGGCCGGCATCGTGGCCTTCGGGCTCGCCGTCCGGTTCCTGCCGGTCTACCCGGCGCGGCACCGGGCCGGCTGACGCCGCCCCCCGGCCCGGCCTGTTGGCGGTCATGATCCCGGCCGAGGTCCGCATCCTGCTCCTTGCCACCGGGTGGTGCCTCGCGGGAGGCGTGGCGGGCGCCGTGACGAACGATGAGTGTCTCGCCTGCCACGGGGAGACCACGGCCGCGTCGAAGCTGCCGGCGTCGGCGCACGCCAAGCTCCAATGCGTCGACTGCCACGCGTCCCTGGCTTCGGCCGAGATGCCGCATCCCACCCCGGTGGCGCCGGTCGAGTGCGCGGGCTGCCACAAGGCGCAGCAGGGGGTGTTCGCCCAGAGCCTGCACGGGAAGGCGCTTGCTCGCGGGGACGTACTCGCGCCGCGATGCCAGTCCTGCCACGGCCGCCACGACATCGCGCCCGTCGCGTCGCCCGCGTCGCCCGTCGCGCCGACGAGGGTGCCGTTCGTGTGCGGCTCGTGCCACCGCGAGGGCGGGAAGGTCACGACCCAGCGGACGATTCACCAGGACCACATCCTCGAGAACTATTCCGAGAGCATCCACGGCCTGGGGCTGCTGAAGAAGGGGCTGTCCGTCGCCGCGAACTGCGCCTCGTGCCACACGGCGCACCTCATCCTCCCGCACACGGACCCGCGGTCGTCGATCAGCCGCGCCAACGTGCCCGGCACCTGCATGAAGTGCCACGCCATGATCGAGTCCGTGCATCGGAAGATCATCGCCGGCAGCCTCTGGGAGAGCGAGCCCGACAAGGTTCCGGTCTGCGTGGACTGCCACCAGCCGCACAAGGCCCGCAAGGTCTTCTACGACCAGGGCGTCGCGGATCGGGACTGCCTTACGTGCCACGGCAAGCCGGACCTCAAGGCCGCGTCGGGCAAGCCGCTCGCGGTGAGGCGGTCGGAGTTGCAGGGGTCGGTCCATGTCCGCACCGGGTGCGCGCAATGCCATACCGGCGTATCCCCGGCGCACGCGCGGCCCTGCGACACCGTGATCCTGAAGGTGGACTGCTCGATCTGCCACACGGCGCCGGTGGACGACTACCGCCGGGGACGGCACGGCCAACTGGCCGCGGAGGGCGACCGCAACGCGCCGAAGTGTTCGGACTGCCACGGGACGCACGGCGTCCGCGGCCGCCGCGACATCGCGTCCCCGACGTACCCGACGAACGTGCCCCAGCTCTGCGCCAACTGCCACCGGGAGGGCCGTAAGGCGGCCGTCCGGTACACGGGCACCGAGCACCGGATCCCCGAACACTACACCGAGAGCATCCACGGCAAGGGCCTGCTCAAGAGCGGGCTGCTCGTGACCGCGACGTGTTCGAGCTGCCACACGCCGCACCGCGCCCTGCCTGCCGCCGATCCCGCATCGTCGGTCAACCCGAGGAATGTGGCGTCGACGTGCGCCCAGTGCCACCACGGAGTCTACGAGGCCTTCAACCGGAGCGTGCATTCCCCGGCCGTGACGAAGACGACCAAGCCCCTGCCGGGATGCAACGACTGCCACTCGGCGCACACGATCAAGCGCGCGGACCTCGAGGGGTTCCGGATGGACATCATGGGAAAGTGCGGGCGCTGCCATCTCGAGACCGCGAACACCTACTTCGAGACCTACCACGGCAAGGTCACGAGGCTCGGGTACGCGAAGACGGCGAAGTGCCACGACTGTCACGGGGCGCACGGCATCCTGCCGGCTTCCGATCCCCGGTCGACGCTGAACCGGCTCAACGTGACCGAGACCTGCCGGAAGTGCCATCCCGGTGCGACGCGGCGGTTCGCCGGGTACTTCACCCACGCCACCCACCACAATCCGAAGAAATTCCCCCTGCTCTTCCTCTCGTTCTGGGGGATGACGTTGCTGCTCGTCGGCACGTTCCTCATGGGGGGGATCCACACGCTCCTGTGGCTGCCGAGGTCGCTCGAACTGCGTCGTAAGCACCTCCCGGGCGGCGACCCGGGGCCGGGCCGGCAGTACCGCCGGTTCGAGCCGCTCGAGAGCGTGTTGCACGTCCTCATGATCGTGAGCTTCCTGAGCCTTGCCCTGACCGGGATGACGCTCAAGTTCTCGTATACGCCCTGGGCGGCCGCGCTCTCGGGGGCGCTCGGGGGGTTCCACGCCGCGGGCCTGATCCACCGGGCGGCCGCCCTCCTCATGATCGGGGTCTTCGCTGTCCACTTGCGGTCGTTGTTCCGCCGGAAACGGGCCGCCGGGAGGACCTGGTGGGCCATGCTCACCGGTCCGGACACCCTGATGATGACCCGGCAGGACCTCGACGAGATCGTGGGGACCTTGAAGTGGTTCCTGCGGAAGGGCGAGCGGCCGCGCTACGGGCACTGGACCTACTGGGAGAAGTTCGACTACTTCGCCGTGTTCTGGGGCATCGCGATCATCGGCTCGACCGGCCTCGTGCTCTGGTTCCCCGAGGTCCTGACCCGTGTCCTGCCCGGCTGGGCCATCAATGTGGCGACGATCGTCCACAGCGACGAGGCCCTGCTCGCGACCGGGTTCATCTTCACCGTCCACTTCTTCAACACCCACTTCCGGCCGGACCGGTTCCCGATGGACCTCGTGATCTTCACGGGCCGGATGCCCGTGGACGAGCTGGCCCACGACCGGCCGGCGGAATACGAAGCCCTGCACGAGGCGGGCACGCTCACGGCGGGGCTGGTCGACCCGCCCGACCCCCGGCTCGTCCGCGCGGCCCGGATCTTCGGGACGATCGCGCTCTCGATCGGCCTGGTGCTCACCGTCGCCATCATCTACGCGATGGTGTTCTCCTACCGCTGACGCGGGGCTGAGGCCGTGACGAAGGGGCGGTGGGGGACGGCGCTCGAGCTCCTGCTCGCGGGCAGTGCGCTCGCCCTCACGGGGTTCATGGTCATCCACGAGATCATGCAGGCGAGCGTCTGGTACGGCGCGCTCGCGATGGACCGGCTCGCGGATGAGCTGGACGCCACCGGCCTCGTCGGGGCGGGAGTGGTCGCCGTCGCCGTCCTCCTCGCCGTGCATGCGCTCGCGGCGATTCGCCGGCTGCCCCTCCGGGTCGGGGAGGTGCGCGCGTTCGCGCGAACGGCGGGGTCGCTCGCGCACTGGGACACGGTCACGTGGGTCCTCCAGGTGGGGAGTGCGGCCGTCATCGGTGTCCTCGGTGCCATCCACCTGCTGGTGGCGGGGGAGGATCTCCCGGTCGAGGCCGTGAAATCGGCGCTCCGCGTACGCGACCTCGCGTCCACGGGATTCTACGACCTCCTCCTGACCGCGGTGTCGGTGCACACGGCCTTCGGCCTCGAGCGGATCGCGACCAAGTGGGGGTGCCCGGGGCGCACCGTCGCCCGGGCGCTCGCCTGGACGTGCTTCGCATTCCTCCTCGTCGTAGGGTTCTGGACCCTGATCATGTTTCATCGGATCGCGCGCGGGGGATGACAGTGGACACCCGGGAGACGGACGTCCTCGTGATCGGCGGCGGGCTCGCGGGGGAGCGGTGCGCGGTCGAGGCGGCGTCCCGGGGCCGCCGCGTGCTCGTGGTATCGCTGGTGCCGCCCCGGCGGTCCCACTCCTGCGGTGCCCAGGGCGGCATGCAGGCCGCGCTCGGGCAGGTCGCGAAGGGGTACGGGGACTCCCCCGACATCCATTTCGCGGACACCGTGCGCGGCGCGGACTGGGGGTGCGACCAGGACATAGTGCGGCGGTTCGTCGACCTCGCGCCGGTCGCCGTACGGCAGATGGCGGCGTGGGGCGTGCCGTGGAACCGGGTCGTGCCGGGGCGCCGGACACTTCCGTCGGGGGAGTCGGTGGAGGAGCGGCCCGAGTTCGCGGGGCTGATCGCGGCCCGGGACTTCGGCGGCACCGCCAAGTGGCGCGCGTGTCACACCGCCGACGGCACGGGCCACGCGCTCCTCTACGCGCTCGACGGGCAGGTCCTGCGCCTCGGCCTCGAGGTCCTCGATCGCACGGAGGCGGTCGCGCTCATCCACGACGGGGGCCGGTGCCACGGCGCCGTCGTCCGGGACCTCCGCACGGGCGCCCTGACCGCCTGCACGGCCCGGGCGACCGTGATCGCCACGGGAGGCTACGGGCGCCTTTACGGCGCGTCGACCAACGCGATGATCAACGACGGGACCGGAATGGTGATCGCCCTCGATACCGGCGTCGTGGCCCTGGGGAACATGGAGGCGGTCCAGTTCCACCCGACCGCGCTCGCCCCCCAGAACATCCTGATCACGGAAGGATGCCGGGGTGACGGCGGGCACCTGCTCGACCGCTCCCTGCACCGGTTCATGCCTGACTACGAGCCGGCGCGGGCCGAGCTGGCGTCGCGCGACGTCGTCGCGCGGCGCATGACCCAGCACCTGCGCGCCGGCCACGGCGTCGAGGCCCCGGGCGGCGCGCACCTGTGGCTGGACGTCCGGCATCTGGGCCGCGCTCATCTCGAGACCGCCCTGCGGGAGGTGACCGGGATCTGCCGGACGATCGCGGGGCTGGACCCCGTGACGGCCCTGATCCCCGTGTGGCCCGCCCAGCACTACAGCATGGGCGGTGTTCGAACCGATCCCGACGGCCGCGTGCCCGGGCTGGCCGGCCTGTACGCCGCCGGGGAGGCCGCGTGCTGGGACCTGCACGGGTTCAACCGCCTCGGGGGGAACTCGCTGGCCGAGACCCTGGTCATGGGCGGCATCACCGGGTCCGCGGTGGCGGCCGACCTCGAGGCGCCGGCCGCGCCCCCCCCGGCCGAGCTCGCGGCTTCGTGCGTGGGCGTCCAGGAGGACCGGATCCGGCGATTCGCCTCCGGGACGGAGGGGAGCGAGTGCGTGCACGACCTTCGGCGGGCCATGGAGGGAATCCTGCTCGAGCACGCCGGGGTCTTCCGGACCGGCGCGGGCCTCCGGGAGGCGGTGGACGCCCTCGCCGACCTGGCGGGCCGGGCGGCGCGGCTGGGCCCGCGCGGCGGCCGGACGTCCGCCGCCGGAGGCGCCGATCCCGAGACCTCGGCCGCTCTGCGGCTGCCCGGCCAGCTCCGGCTCGCGGCCACGATCGCGGCGGGCGCGCTCGCCCGGGAGGAGAGCCGGGGAAGCCACTTCCGCGAGGACTTCCCCCGGCGCGACGACGCCCGGTGGCTCGTGCGCACGCTGGCGACCTGGGAGCCGGGGGCCCAGGGCCCTTCGCTCTCGTACGAGCCCGTCCGCGTCACGGAACTGCCGCCGGGCGACCGCGGGTACGGCGAGGGTTCGGCGGGGGGCGTCAAGCGTGGCTGAGGCGCGCGTGCTCACGATCAGGGCGTTCCGGCACGACCCGGCGGACCAGGGATCCGTGCCGAGGCTCCAGGACTATACCGTCACCGAGGAGCCGGGCATGAACCTCTTCACCGCGCTCCACCGCATCCGGGACGAGCAGGACCCCTCCATCGCGTTCGACTTCTCGTGCCGGTCCGCGGTCTGCGGCTCCTGCGGCATGCTCGTGAACGGGAAGCCCCGGCTCGCGTGCCGGACGCTGACCCGGGACCTGCCGGCCCTCATCCAGCTCATGCCCATGCCCGTCTTCCGGCTCATCCGGGACCTATCCGTGGACACGGGGGTCTGGTTCCGGGGCATGAACGGCCGGATCGAGAGCTGGCTGCACGAGGCGCGGCCGTTCGATCCGACGGCGCCGGAGGAGCGGATGGACCAGGCGACGGCGGAAAAGGTCTACGACGCGGACCGGTGCATCGAGTGCGGGCTCTGCGTCGCGGGGTGCGCGACCGCGGCGATGCGGCCGGGCTTCCTGGGGGCCGCGGGCCTCAACCGGATCGGGCGGTTCGTCCTGGACCCCCGGGACACGCGCTCGGCGGCGGACTTCTCCGTGCTCTCGACGGGCGAGGGTGTCTTCGGATGTCTCGGCCTGCTCGGCTGCCACGACTATTGTCCGAAGGACCTGCCGTTGCGGGAGCGGTTCGCCTATCTGCGCCGGTCGCTGGCGTGGAACCTCCTCGGGCTGGGCGGCCGAAAGCGGTAGCGAGGAACCGGGGCACGGGCGGGGTGGGTTGAACTTGGCGGGCGTGGCCACGTAGAATCTGACCGCCCCATTCTCGGAGGAGGCACGTGCATATGGCTGATCTGGACCCGTTGGCGTTTGCCGCGCTCGAAGGGATCGACCGCGACCGGTACGTGCTCGCGATCTACACGCTCCAGGCCGAGACGAGCGACGCGCTCGCGATGGCGCAGGCGCTCGTGGTCGAGCAGACGACCGGGACCTGGACGGCGGTGCCGCAGGAAACCCGGGAGGTCAAGGAGCGGAGCCTGGGCAAGGTCCTCGGCGTCTACGAGATCCCGGACTGGGAACGCGAGCGGCCGAAGGACGGTGGCGAGCGGACGCTCGTGATCTTCGTTGCCTACCCGGCGGCGAATATCGGAAACCAGATTCCCGAGCTCCTGACCACGCTCTACGGCAACATCTCCATGATCGGCAAGCTCAAGCTCATGGACGTGTTCCTGCCCCCGAAGATGCTGGCCGCCTTCCCGGGTCCCCGGCTCGGGGTCGAAGGCGTCCGTAAGGTTCTCAACGTGCCCGACCGGCCGATCCTGTGCGGGATGTTCAAGCCGTGCATCGGGGCCCTGCCGGCCACGCTCGGGACCATGGCATTCGACATGGCCGTGGGCGGCGTCGAGGTCCTCAAGGACGACGAGCTGCTCGCCGACCCCGAGTTCTGCCCGGTGGAGGCCCGGATCGAGCACGTCGAGAAGGCCCTCGACCGCGCGAAGAAGGAGACCGGTCGCCGGTCGATCTACACCGTGAACGTCACCGACCGGCCGCAGGAGATGATGAAGAAGGCGCACGCGGCGGTCAAGAACGGGGCTTCTGCGCTCATGGTCAACGTCTACACCGTCGGCTACGCGGCAGTGCAGGAGCTGACGAGCGATCCCGCCCTCACGGTGCCGGTGCTGGGCCATCCGGCGTTCGCGGGGACGTTCTTCGAGGCCCCGACTTACGGGCTGTCGTCCTCGCTCGTGCTGGGCAAGTTCGCCCGCCTCTCGGGCGTCGACATGATCATCTATCCGTCTCCGTACGGCAAGGTCCCGCTCCTGCGCGAGCGCGCGATCCGGGTGGCCCAGGAGCTGACGACCCCGCTCGGCCACCTCAAGCGCGTCTTCCCGGGGCCGGCGGCGGGCATGCACCCGGGCACCGTGGCCCAGTCGATGCGCGATTTCGGCCGGAACCTCGTCGTCGGGGCCGGCGGCGGCATCCACGGCCACCCGGATGGGTGCATCGCCGGCGGCCGCGCGTTCCACCAGGCTATCGAGGCCGCGATGAAGGGCCAGAGCGCGGCCGAGGCCGCCAAGACGCACCCCGAACTGGCCAAGGCGCTCGCGCTCTGGGGCGACACCCAGGGCGGCTCGATCTACTCCCTGCTGAGGTGACGGGCCTGACGAAGCGCCGTCAGGGTCGTCGCCCAGTCCGGGGGGCCGGGCCCGGCGCCATCGCGGACCGGGTGCTGGCCGGGAAGGCCGCCTCTCGCATCGAGCTGCTCGCGCTCGCCGCGATGAAGGACACCGCGGACATCCTCGCCCTCGGCGCCGCCGCGAACCGGGTCCGGGTCGCGGTCCAGGGATCGAAGCCGGCCCTGTGCTCGCTCATCAATATCAAGAGCGGCGCGTGCTCCGAGGACTGCGCCTACTGCGCCCAGTCCGGTCGCCACAAGTCCCCGGCGCCCGTCTACTCGATGATGACCCCGGACGCGATGGCGAAGCGGGCGAAGGAGCTGGAGCCCGCAGGGGCGACCCATATCTGCCTGGTCGCGAGCGGGCGGGGTCCCAACCCCAAAGAGCTCGACGCCGTCTGCCGGGCCGCCGAGAAGATCCGGAAGACGACGGGCTATGAGGTGTGCGGCTGTCTCGGCGAGGTGGGGAAGGACGAGGCGCGCCGGATGAAGGACGCCGGGATCACGCGGTACAACCACAACCTCGAGACGTCGCGGGCCCACTACCCCTCGATCTGCACGACCCACACGTGGGATTCGCGGCGGGCGACCGCGCTGGCGGTTCAGGCGGCCGGGCTCGAGCTGTGCTGCGGCGGCATCATCGGGATGGGGGAGCCCGTGGGGGAGCGGATCTCATTCATCGAGTCCCTGCGCGAGATCGCGCCCGAGGTCGTGACCCTGAACTTCCTGAACCCGCGGCCGGGGACCCGGTTGGCCGGCGTAGCCCCGATGACCGCGCTCGAGGCGCTGAAGTGGGTCGGGATCTTCCGGCTGGCGCTGCCACAGAGCGCGGTCAAGCTCGCGGGCGGCCGGGAGTCGGGGTTGCGGGACTTCCAGGGCGCCGCCCTCCTCGGCGGCGCGAACGGCCTCATCATCGGCGGCTACCTCACCTATAGCGAACGCACCCCGGCCGAAGATTGGCGGATGCTCCTGGATTGCGGCTTTGCCGTCAGACGTCCTGGGGGATCAGCTTGGCGAGGGCGGAGGATTCCTTGACGAGGACGCGGTGGCCGTCCAGCTCGATCCAGTCCTTCTGCCGGAACTCGCTCAGCGTCCGGATCAGTGATTCCGCCGTCGTGCCGATCATCTCGGCCATCTCCTCGCGGGTGAGGTCGATCGCGAGCCGGGTGCCCCGGGGCGCGGGCTCCCCGAAGTCCCGTTCGAGCTCCAGCAGGAGCGCGGCCGTCCGTTCCACCACGGGCATCCGGACGAGGTCGTGCATCCGGCGCTCGGCCACGCGGAGATCCCGGCACACATATTCCATGATTCGCAGTGCGACGCCGGTGTTCCGGCGCAGGATGCTGTACGCCAGCGTCCGGTCGAGGAAACAGATCGTGGCGTCCTCTATCACCTCGGCCGTGGCCGCGTAGGGCTCCTCCCCGAACAGGGCCCGGTAGCCGAGGAGATCCCCGGGCTTGGCCAGCCGCGCGATCTGAGTGCGGCCGTTGGCGGCGTGGTTGTAAAGCTTCACCTTGCCCGACCAGATGCCGAAGAGACCCATCGGGGGATTACCCTCGTAGAAGATGACACTATGCTTCCGGTAGGTGTTCGCGACCCGCGCCCGCATGAGCTCCCCCAGTTCGTCCTTGGTCAGGTCGCAGAAGGCCCCGCGGGTCCGGACCGGGCAGATCTCGCAGTTCGTCTTGGGTGTCACCGGGTTCGGTCCTCCTGATTCGGTCCCAGTATGCCCCGGACGAGGGGGCCGAGGGCATGATGCGGTGAGGTGGGCTGGCGTGATGGCGGTCACTACGCCCTGAGCGGGAGTCCCGCGGGTCTTGGCTAGCTCTCCAGCGGGATCAGGCGCTCGATTCCGGCCTGGGACTTGATGAACACGCAGTGGTCGCGAAGGTCCACGAGGCCCTTTTGCTTGAAGTCACTGAGGGTCCGGATCAGTGATTCCGCCGTCGTTCCGGCCATCTGCGCCATCTCCTCGCGCGTGAGGTCGATGTCGAGCCGCACGCCCGCCGGGGTGGGCCGGCCGAAGTCGCGCTGGAGCTCCAGGAGGAGGCCGGCGACCCGCTGGACGACCGGCTTCTGGATGAGGTCGAGGGCGCGCCGCTCGGCCACCCGGAGGTCCTGGCAGACCCGCTTCAGGATGCCGAGCGTCAGGTCGGCGTTCTGCCTGAGGATCTTGAAGGCCAGGGCCCGGTCGAGGAAGCAGATCGTGGCGTCCTCGATAACCTCGGCCGTCGCCGCGTACGGCTCGCCGGCCAGCAGCGCCCGGTAGCCCAGCAGGTCTCCGGGCTTGGCCAGCCGCGAGATCTGGAGGTGGCCGTCCGCTCCATGCTTGAAAATCTTCACCTTTCCCGAGAATACGCAGAAGAGCCCCATCGACGGATTGCCCTCGTAGAAGATCGTGCTGCGCTTCTTGTAGGTGTTGACCGTCCGGCCCCGGGCCATCTCGCGCATGTCCTCGCGGGTGACCGCGGCGAACGCGCCGTGGAGCTTGACCGGGCAGGAGTCACAGTTCGGCTTGGCTGGCGACATTCGGCACTCTCCTTTTGCATCCCCAGTATGCTCGGGGCTGGCACAGGGGGGCGTATGACTCGTGGATTCCTTTGAGCCTGATTGCCGTCAGTGGATGGAGCACCTTCCTCCGGTCAGCGAGCCGATGATCCGCATCACGGTGATATAGTGATTTACCTCACCCGGCTCTGCGGGGGTGAAACCCGGTGCGAGAGGCGAATGGCGAGGGGGACGATGGGATCGGAAGGAAGACGGAACATGAAAGGATGCCGCCACGGGCAGCTGGTGCGCCGGGGCGGTCGCGTGGCGGCCATCGGGCTGGCAGCGTGGCTCGGGGCGGCGGCGCCCGGCGAGGCGAAGCCGGCCAAGCCCAAGGAGCCGGTCGAGGAGGAGTTCTTTGTCCGGCACCGGCCGGAGGCGAACGACTTCTTCAAGAAAAAGGCCGTCCACCGTCCCGTCGCGGAGCACCGGTGCGCGGTCTGCCACGCCGCGATCGAGGAGCCGAAGAAACTTTCGAAGCCGGTAGAGGAGTTGTGCATAACATGTCACGAATCGGTCGGGAAGGAGCTCAAGGGCAAGCACGTGCACGCGATCCTCGAGAGTGGGGACTGCCTGGGGTGCCACGATCCGCATGCGTCGGACTTTCCCTTCCGGCTCACGGACGAGATCAACGCCGTCTGCTCGACCTGTCACCAGATCGGGGACGACCCGATCCGGAAGTCGCACGGCGGAATCGTGGTCAAGCGCGTGCGCTGCACGGACTGCCACTCGCCGCACGGGTCGGACCAGGAGAAGATGATCCGCAACGGCCGGCTGCATCCGCCGTTCGAGTCCAAGGACTGCACGACGTGCCACGCCGCCCCGGACGCCGAGGGCGGGGTGCAGTTGGTCGGGGATGGGACCAAGTTCTGCGTGACCTGCCATCCCGGGATCGAGGAGGAGCTGGGGAAGAAGGTCCCGCATCCGCCCGCCAAATCAGGGACCTGCTGGGCGTGCCACAATCCCCACACGGGCGGCAGTCTCGACCGGGCGTTCCTCAAGGACCGTCCCGAGACCGTCTGCCGGACGTGTCATTCGACGGTCTTCGACCTGAACCACCCCGTGGCGCGGCATCCGTCGTGGAAGCCGGCGACGCGCGACCCGCGGGACCCGACGAAGCCATTCGACTGCGCCTCGTGCCACGCGGCGCACGGGTCGGAGTTCAAGCGGCTTCGGCGCTGGGACCTCGCCGAGTTCTGCTTCACGTGCCACCCGCAATGAACGCGCGCCGTGCGTTCCCGTGCCTGGCCATGCTGGCCCTTCTGGCGGGCTGGATGGCGATCCCGGTGGCACCGGCGTCCGCCGGGACCGCGATGGCCGCTCCTGCGGCCGCGTCCGCGACCGAGATCGTCTTCCCGCCTCCGCCGGACGAGCCGCGGATCCGCTATCTCTTCAGCCTCAGTTCGGTCCATGACCTCAAGCCGCCGAAACGCGGGTTCTTCCGGAAGGTCCGCGACTTCCTGCTCGGGCGCGGCGAGGAGGCGGTGCCCACCCTCCTCCGGCCCTACGGCGTGGCGGCGTCCGGGAACCGCGTCTACGCCGCCGACGCGGACGGCCAGTCGGTCTTCGTCTTCGACCTCAAGGCGCTGGAGGTGACGCGGTTGGGCGGCACCCTCGAAGGCCGGCTTGTGAGCCCGATCGGGGTGGCCGTCACCCCCGGCGGGACCGTGTTCGTGGCCGACTCGATGCAGCATGTCGTCAAGGCGTTCGGCCCCGATGGGAAATTCCTGCGCCAGCTCAACAAGATCGGGGACCTCAAGCGGCCGTCGGGCGTGGCGTGGGACGCCAGGCGCAAGCGCGTCCTGGTCGCGGACACGGGGAACGGCCGCGTGGCGATCTTCTCCCCCGAGGGCGGGATGACGGGCCAGATCGGGAAGCCCGGCACCGGGGACGGCGAGATGTCGATGCCGGCGAACGTGGCCGTGGACCGGGACGGCCGGATATACGTGAGCGACCCGATCATGTGCCGGGCCCAGGTCTTTACGGCCGATGGCAAGTACCTGTCCCAGTTCGGCTCGCAGGGGGACGTGCCCGGCTACATGGGCCGGCCGCGCGGGATCGGCGTGGATTCCGACGGCAACATCTACGTGGCGGACGCGGTCTTCCACGCCGTCCAGATCTTCGACCGGTCGGGCCGGCTCCTGCTCTTCTTCGGGGCGGGGGGAAACGTGCCCGGCGCTTTCGACCTGCCGGCCGGCGTGTGCGTGGACGACCGGGACCGGGTCTTCGTGGCCGACTCCCTGAACCGCCGGATACAGGTATTTCAGTATCTGAAGCCCAAGACCACGCATGAGGCTCCGCGGCCCTGAACATGACGGGCGTCATGTTTTGGAATTGCCCCCCGCCATCACTTGACCTGAGCCAAGAGAGTCAATATCATGGCGAGGGTTGGGGGGCTTTGCTGAGGCTTGTTGGGGGCGATAGCTGAAGACTTTTGGCAGGCTTGAACGGGTCGACAATACTCAAGGAGGTCGAGGATGAAGACGGCAGTGAAGATGATCCTGGGCGCGGCGGTGCTCGCCGCGCTGGCGGCGCCGGCAAGCGCGGCCATTCTGACTTCGAAGCACGATTTCCGCGAGACGGGCGGCGGCAGCCCCGTGACGGGCGTGACGGATGCCTGTTCGACGTGCCATGTCCCGCACCGTCCGCTGATGAACGTGCCGCTCTGGGCGCACGCATTCAGCACGTACGACTACTACCTCTACAACAGCAACGCCTCGTACATCGGCCCGAACACGGGCAAGTACGATGCCGCGTTCGGTGTCCGGAACGCGTTCACGAACAGCATGTCCAAGACCTGCCTCGGGTGTCATGACGGGTCGGTGGCCTACGCCGGCGGCCTCTACATCACCCGGGCGGCGAACCCCGAGTGGATCATGTGGGACCGCGAGACCAACGCGGCCAGCGGGGAAGTCGGCGACGGCCTCTGGTCGTCGGTCTACGGGCTCAAGGGCTCGCACCCGGTGGGCGTGACCTACGCGGGCATGCTGCCGGTCGCCGAGTACAACGCGGTGCCGGGCGGCTCGGTTGTCCTCGAGAACGGCAAGGTCCAGTGCGTGAGCTGTCACAACGCGCACAACCGGTTCCCGAAGATGCTGGTGGAGACGAACGCCAACAGCGCCCTGTGCCTCGAGTGCCACGTGAAGTAACCGTCTGAATCCGGTCGGCCCGGGACCGGGCCTGCAGTGCCTGCAGTAGATGGACCGCGGGGGCGTCGGGTGACCGACGCCCCCGTTCGGTATTCGGAGGGGACCCGGAGCGCCGGGGGGAATGGGGGAGCGGATCGCATGAGCCGGCCGGTTGGACGATCCTTGGGAGCGGTTGAGCGGGGCGGCCTCCTGTTCGCGGGACTCGCCTTCGCGGTCCCGCTATGGGCGTTCCCCGGCGCGGACGAGCCGTTCACGCTCGCTAAGACCCACCTCCTCCTGTTCGTTGTCGCGGCGGCGGGCCTGGCCGCGCTGTGGCGCGGGGGTGCGGCCGCGCGCGCCGACCGCGGCCTGCTGGTGCCGCTGGCGGCCCTGGCCGGCGTCATCTGCCTCTCCTCGCTCGCGGCGCCGTTCCGTGAGGCGAGATGGGTCGGCGTGCGCGCCGACCTCGCGCTCGGGGCGACGTGGATCGCGGCGGTCCTGGCCGTGCGCACCGCGGCCGGGCTGCGGCTGGCGATGGCGGGGTCCGCGGCCGCCACGGGCGCGGCGGCCGCCGTCCTGCTCGTCGCCGGCGACCGCTCCGGCGGCACCTTCGGCAACCCGGCGTTCGCCGCTTCGTGGCTGGCCATGGCCGTTCCCGTGGCGGTGGCGGTGGCCGTCACGGAAACGTCCCGGCGGGGCGCCGTCCTCGCGGGACTGGCCGCGATCCTCGGGTCGGTAGCCCTCCTGCTGGCCGCGAGCCGCGCAGGCTGGGCGGCGGGATTCGCGGGGCTCGCGGTCTGGGCGGTGCTCTCACGCGGGTGGATCCTGCCGGCCGGGCGTGCATGGATGGCCGGCTCCCGGCCATCCATGCTCGCGCTCTGCGCTTTCGCCGTGCTCGCCGTTTCCGCGATCGCGATCGGCGGGCATCCGGGCACGGCGGGCCGGCTCCGGGCGCGCGCGGCCGAGATGGCCCGTCCGGGCAGCGCCGCCCTCGGGAACCGGCTGCTCATGTGGCGGACGGCACTGAACCAGCTCGCGGACCGGCCGATCCTCGGACATGGATCGGGCGGGTACCGGCGGCTCCAGATCGAGTATCAGGCGGCGTTCCTCGCCCGGCCGGCCCACGCCGGGTGGGAGGCGAACTGGACCTACTCGCACATGGCGCACCACGACGCCGTGCAGGCGCTGGCGGAGTGGGGCGTCGTGGGCACGGGCATTCTCCTCTGGCTGGCCGCCGCGTTCGTGGCGCGGTTCGGAGCGGCGTGGCGGGGAGCCGGATCCGGTGACCGCCTCCTGCTCGCCGGAATGGCCGGGGCCGCCGCCGCGTGCGCGGTCGACGGGCTGGCCTCGTTCCCCCTGCACCTGCCCGCGTGCGCGGTCCTGTTGGGCGTCGCCTTCGCGGCGCCGGAGGCGGTCCGGCCCGCTCCAACGCCGGCGCGACGCCCGCTCGAGCTGCCGGCGAGCGCGGGGCGGCGGACGCTCATGGTAGTGGCGGCGCTAGTCCTCGTCCGGCTGGGCTGGGAGGCCGTCCGCGCCCAGGCCGCGGACTCGCTCCTTGGATTCGGCATGCGCCGGGCGCAGGCCCAGGACCTCGCCGGCGCGCGCGAGGCGTTCGGCCGGGCGGCGGACCTCGATCCGTGGAACGGGAAGGCGTGGCTCGATGCGGGCACCGCTGCGTTGCTCGCCGGAGACCTCGAGAATGCCGTCGTCGCGCTGGGGCGGGCGGAGACGCTGAGCGGCGACCCGAGCATTCCCTATAACCTCGGGCTGGCCTGGGGCGCGATGGAGCGGCCGGACCGCGCGCGCGCGAGCCTCGCGCGGGCCGTGTCCCTGCGGCCGGCGTTTCCCGAGGCGCTGACCTCGCTGGCCGATCTCGCGTGGCGGGAGCGGCGGTACGGCGAGGCCGAGGCCCTGCTCAAGTCGGCCCTCCGGGCCGCCCCCGACAGCCTGCCGGCCCGGCGGCTCCTGGGCTTCGTGTACTACCATCAGGGGATGAAGCGTGAGGCCCTCGACCAGTTCATCGCCTACTCCCTGCACGAGCCGGGCGATCCCAAGGTCGAGGCCATGCTCCAGCGGATCCGGAAGGAAGGGATCCGGGGCAAGGCGGAGAAGAAACGATGACGAGATATTGGGCAGGCGCGTGCCTCGGGCTGCTCGGCGCGGGCGCCGCCTTGGCCGCGGACGCGCCGGGCCCGGTCTGGCCGCAGCTGCCGGACCCGGCCCGCATCCGGTACGTCATGGCTCTGCCCGGGGACATGGCACCGCCCGTCCGGAAGCCCTCGGTGTTCATGAAGGTGATCCGGTTCGCCGTGGGGCTGGGGGAGGCCACGGAGGCGGCCGAGCGCACGCTCTACCGGCCGACGGGGCTCTGCGTCCGGGGGGACCTCGTGTATGTCGCCGACCTGGGGCTACGGTGCGTGGTCCGGTTCGACCTCGCGGCGCGGAAGGTGGACCGGCTGGGCTCGTTCCGGGACGCGTTCACGAGCCCCGTGGGGGTGGCCGCCGCCGCCGACGGCCGGCTCTGGGTGAGCGACAGCACCCCGGGCCGGGTCGTCGCCCTGACCCCCAAGGGGAAGCTCGCGGGAGTGCTGGATCCCCCCCCGGGCGGGTGGGGCCGGCCGACCGGGCTGGCGCTGGACGAGTCGCGGGGGCGTCTCTGGGTCGCGGACACGGGAATGCACCGCGTTCATGCGTACAACCTCGCCGGGCGACACCAGTTCGCGTCAGGCGCGCGCGGCGACGGGCCGGGGGAGTTCAACTTCCCCACGTACCTGGCGGTGAACGAGCTCGACGGGTCCCTCATCGTCTGCGACTCCGCGAACTTCCGGGTTCAGGTCCTCGATGCGGACGGGAAGCCGCTCCGGCGGATGGGGGAGGCCGGCAACCGGCCGGGGTTCCTCTCGCGGCCGCGCGGGGTCGCGGTCGACGGCGAGGGCCACGTCTACGTCGTCGACGCCGCGTTCGAGACGGTCCAGATTCTGGATGCGAAGGGGCGACTGCTCCTCTTCTTCGGCCAGTCCGGCGAGGCGCCGGGGTCGTTCGCGATGCCGGGCGGGATCTTCATCGACGCCCGGGACCGCGTCTTTGTCGCGGACACGTACAATGGGCGAGTCCAGATTTTCCAATACCTGAAGGGGGGAGCCTGATGCGTACGTCCGGCATCGTCCTGCTGCTTCTGCTATCGCCTTCCCCCGGAGTGACGCTAACGATCGTGAACTCGAAGCACGACCTGGGGTTCAACTCGACGACGACCGGGCCCAAGGCCACGGCGGCGGGGAACACGGAGAAGTGCGTGTTCTGCCACACGCCGCACCGGCCGGGGCGGAACGTGCCGTTGTGGAACCACACACTCACGACCCAGACCTTCACGTTCTACGGGTCGAACTACCTCCAGAACTATCTCGCGATCACGAAGCCCGCGGACGCGGCCCTGACGGCCGGGAACCGCTCGAGGCTGTGTCTTTCGTGCCATGACGGGGTGACCGCGGTCGGGGGAGTGTACAACCTCGGAGGCGCGGCGACGACGATCAATCTTTCGGGTGGAGTCGGGGCGGGGGCTTTTCCGGGTACCTCGGCGGCGAACCTCGATCCCGTATCCGGGGGGACCGTGAATCTCGCCGACGACCACCCGGTCAGGTACCCGGTGCGGCCGGGGGCGGGGGTCTACACGCGGGGATTGAACCAGGACCCCGAGATCGTACTGCCGCCGAACAACGACCCGGTCAAGCTGTACGATCCGGCGACGGGGAATCCCAAGTCGACGCCGGCGGCCGGGGACCTGGTCGAGTGCACGTCGTGCCACGACCCGCACGACAGCGTGAACGGTTACTTCCTCGTGAAGTCCAATGCGAGCGCCGCGATCTGCACGACCTGCCATGTGAAGCTCGGGTGGGCGGGGGCGGCCGTCCACGCGACGTCGGCGAAGGGGCTGACCGCGACGTGGTATTCGGGGCCGGCCTCGGCGACCGTCGGGGCCTTCGCGTGCCGGAGCTGCCACCGGATGCACGGGGCGAGCGTGGCGAACGGGCAGGCGTACCTGCTGCGGGGGCCGGAGGAGGACACGTGCCTGGCCTGCCACCGGGCCGGGGGCGTGGCGACGCGGGATCTGAACAGCCTCGTGAACGACCCCGCGGGGCATCCGTACCGGCACCCGACGGTCCCGGTTAGCGGGCGGCACGTCGATCCCGAGACGAACAACTACATGCCGGAGTCAAAGACCAACCTCACGAATAACCGGCACGCCGAGTGCCAGGACTGTCACGACCCGCACATGGCGCAGTCGGGTAACAGGATCGCCAAGGCCACGCCGAACAACCTCATCACGCCGGTCCTGCTAGGGAGCTGGGGGGTGCGGGTCACGGCGGCGTGGCCGGCCGCGCCCGGCGTCGCCGGGTCGAACAACCTTGTGCCGATGCCGGCCGCCAGCTACTCGTTCGAGCAGTTGACGAACACGGCGAGCCACATGGAGTACCAGCTCTGTTTCAAGTGCCATTCGAGCTGGAACCTCGGGGTCGGCGCGCCGCCGTACGCGGGCGCCGCGTCCTACACGACCGAGCAGTCGCGGGAGTTCAATCCGAACAACGCCTCGTTCCATCCCGTGGTATCGGCGAACAACAACATCTGGTGCAATTCGGAGACGATGGTTGCTCCGTGGAACGGCGGCGGCCACTACACCATGTTCTGTTCCGACTGCCACGGGTCGGCGAATGCGGCGGATGCCGAGGGGCCGCACGGCTCGTCGCAGGACACGGGAGGGGCGCACGGGTTGCTCCAGCAGAGCCTCGTGGCCGTGCCGACGGGGTCGAAGAACAACTACGCGACGCCCCTGTGCGTCCGGTGCCACGCGCCGCTCATCTACGTGGAAGCCAACGCCAAAGGCAACTCGGGGTTTCCGGAGCACCCCGGGGACCAGGGGGCCCACTCGGTCGGTCCGAATACCACGGGGGCGGGCCCCTACGGCGGATGTCTGGTCTGTCACGGCAATCTGACCCCCGCGACGCCCACCTACGGGAGTTTCCACGGGAGCAACTGGTACTGGACGGCGGCGCACCCGGGGTCGAACTTCGTGACCAACACGACCAACCTCGCGGACTGGTGGGTCACGACGGTCGGGACGGTCAACACCGCCTCGCTGACGAAGGGCCAGGCGTCGAACGCGGGGAACTGCACCCCGACGGCCGCCGGGTGCGCGAGCCACGGCTCGAAGTCGTACTGAGATGACCGGGTGCCTCCGCATTCTGACCGCACCCGGTTTTGTCGCCGGGCTGATCGGGGCTCTGCTCGGGTTCGCCGCGTTGGGGGCGTGGATGCCCGGGGACGCCGGGTCCGCTGTTTTCGGGACCTGGGCTTTCCGGGTCACGGCCGTCCTGTTGTGCGTGAGCATCGTCGCGAACCTGTGGGAGCGGCTGGGCGGGGTGACCGAGATGAAGGTGCTGGGCTCATGGCTACTGCACTTCGGGATCGTCCTGCTCGCCGTCGCCGGGACGTGGCACGCGTCGAAGTCGACCGAACGCCAGGTCGAGTTGGTCGAAGGCCAGACGGCGACCCTCGGGGACACCGGAGTATCGGTCCTGCTCGACCGGGTCGATCCGGACCGGCGGGAGGGCCGGTGGCGCAAGGGGGACGCGGCCGAGGTCACGGTGATCGAGCGGGGCATGCGGCCCCGTCGCGAAGTGGTCGCCGTGAACCGGCCTCTGAACATCGGCGACCACTGGCTCTTTCTTGGCCTCCACGGGTTCGCCCCGATCGTCGGCTCCGGCGCGGCGCCGGGGTCCGCCGCGGCGGTCGTCAAGCTCGAGACCACGCTCCTCCCGCGGCCGTACTACTGGGGGGAGTTCCAGGTGCCCGGGAGCGGGGCGCGGGCGCTCGGGGTCTTCCGGCCCGCCACCTCCGGGCACCTCGTGCGGGATCCGTCGCTCGAGGTCGTGCTCCGGGGGGTGGACGGGCGCCGGCTCGGGGCGGGAGTCGCCCGGCCGGGAAGGCCGGCCCGGGTCGGCGGGGTCGAGGTCGCGCTCGCGGGGGTGAGGTACTGGGCGGCCTTCAGGCTCACGCACGAGCCCGGCCTGCGAATGGTATTCGCGAGCTTCTGGATCGCGATCGCCGGCGCGGCGCTCACGCTGCTCCCGCGGGTGCTCCGTGGCGGCGTCTGAACTCGCGGCCTTCTGGGCGGCCGTCGCCGCGTATGCGGCCGCGTTCCTCGCGGTCGTGTTCGGGCTCGTGCTCCGGAGGCGCGGCGCGGTCCGCGCCGGGCTCGGGATCGGCGCGGCCGGGCTGGCCGCGCAGGGCATCGCGCTGACCTGCCGCGGGATCGGCCAGGTCGCCCCCCCGTTCGTGACCTACTACGAGTCGGTCGTGTTCGGAACCATGCTGGCGACCGGGGTCGCGCTCTGGCTCGCACGTTCCCGCGAGTGGTTCCGGCCGGCCCTGGCTGTCGTGCTCGGCGTCTCGCTCCTGCTGATGGGGTCGGCCGTCTTCACGGCCCGCGAGTTCCGTCCGCTGGGGCCCGCGCTCCAGTCGTGGTGGCTCGTCGTCCACGTGGTCTTCGCCCTGTTCGCCTTCGGGGGAATGCTCGTGGCCGCGGGGGCGGGCGTCGTCGCGATCCGCCGCCGGGCCGCACCCGCGGTGCGCGGGCGGATCGACGAGGTCATGTACCGCGCCTTCGCGCTCTCGTTCATCTTCCAGCTCGTGATGACGGCCTCGGGCGCGATCTGGGCGCACCAGGCGTGGGGCCGGTACTGGGGATGGGATCCGATCGAGACCGCATCGCTCCTGACCCTGATCGTGTACGCCCTGGCCCTACACCTCCGGGCAACGCACGACTGGCGCGGAGTGCGGCTGGGCTGGCTTGCCATCGCGGGATTCCTGCTGACCGCCTATGGGATCTGGGGAGTACCCTTCGTCTCGCCGAGCGTGCACCTCTACACGAGCCCCGCATACCGGGCGGAGGCGAAGTAGCCGTGGGGGTCGCGATCATGCTCAACAACCTCTTCCACGACTTTGCCGTGGCCCTGCTCGCCGCATCCTTGCTCGCGGTCTGGATCGCGGGGCGACCGTCGTCCAGGGTCCCGCCGAAGCCGCTCCGGGCGCTCGAACGCGTCTTCGCGCGGGTGATGGCCGGGTGCTGGGCAGTGATCCTGCTCGGCGGCGCGGTCCGGACGTGGGCCTACCGCGAATACGAGTGGGCGCCCGCCGCGGGCCGGGGGCAGGTGGTCGCGCTCGTGGTCAAGCACGTGGTGCTCGTCGCCGTCGTCGTCGCCGGGGCCCGGAACTGGTGGCGGCTCCGGCGGAGGCTGCGGTCATGAAGGTCCTCCTCGTCACGCCGCCGTACCACAGCGGGGTCGTCGAGTCCGCCGGCCGGTGGATGCCGCTGGGACTCGCGTACCTCGCCGGGGCCGTGCGCCGGGCCGGGCACGAGGTCGAGATCTACGATGCGATGACCAAGTTCCACGGGATGGACGAGGTCCGGGCCCGGCTCGCGGCATCCCGCCCCGATGTTATCGGGATCACGGCGATCACGGCCTCGTACCCGGCCGCCCTGCGCGTCCTTGCCGCCGCGAAGGAGATCCTTCCCGGCGTCGTCACCGTGGTCGGCGGCGTGCACACGCACTTCCTGTGGCGCGAGGCCCTTGAGGGCAACCCCGGCACCGTGGACTATGTCGTCCGCGGGGAGGGGGAGCAAGCCCTGCCCGGCCTGCTCGCGTGCCTCGCCGCCGGGGGCGATCCGCGCCGGGTGGCGGGGGTCGCGTGCCGGGACGGGGCGACTGCCGTCGCGGCGCCGCTCCGGCCGCTCCTTTCCGGTCTCGAGGACACCGCGCCCGCGTGGGACCTCGTCGAGTGGCCGGATTACACGTACTTTCCTTTCCCGGGCTCCCGGCTCGCGGCCGTGAGCACGTCGCGCGGGTGCTCGCAGGGGTGCAGTTTCTGCTCCCAGCAGAAGTTCTGGACCCGCGCGTGGCGCGGCCGGGCTCCCGAGGCCGTGATCGCGGAGCTCGAACACCTGCGGGACGCCCACGGGGTCACCGTGGCGCTGTTCGCCGACGAGTGCCCGACGACGGATGCCGGCCGGTGGGAAGCCCTCCTGCGGCTCGCGGTGAAGCGCCGGCTGGGACTCAGGCTTCTGATCGAGTCCCGGGTCGAGGATGTGGTCCGGGACGCCCCCCTGATCGACCTGTACCGCGAAGCCGGGATCATCCACGTCTACGTCGGGGTCGAGGCCACGACCCAGGCGGCGCTGGACCGGTTCAACAAGAACCTCCGGGTCGACCTCTCGGCGCAGGCCCTCCGGCTGATCGCGGGCGCGGGCATGATCTCCGAGACCTCGTTCGTGCTCGGGATGCCCGAGGAGACGCCGGATACCGTCGCGGCGACGCTGAAGCTGGCCCGCGAGTACGACCCGGATTTCGCGCATTTCCTCATGATCACGCCGTGGCCGTACGCCGAGATCGCGGCCGAGCTGGAACCGTACATCGAGAGCCGGGACTTCTCCGACTACAACCTCGTGACGCCGGTGGCCCGATCCGCGGCCATGACCCGTTCCGAGCTCGAGGCGGCCATGGTCGAGTGCTACCGGAAGTTCTACATGGGCAAGCTTCCGCGCTGGGCGTCCAGCCCCGCGGGGTTCCGCAAGGACTACATCCTGACCTCGATGCGCCTGATCATGAAGAGCTCGTTCCTCCGGCGGTATATGGGCGGCCTCGGTACCATGCCGGCCGAGATCGAGCGGTTCTTCCGGGCGCCGGTGCCATGAGGGCGCCGGCGTCCGCCTTGCGTCCGGCCGCGATCCTCGGGCTCTGGGTCCTGTCCGCCGCGTCCGCGGTCGCCCAGGGGAACGGCAACGGGAACGGCCGTCATCTCTCCGTCGGGGGCCAGATGCGGGCCGCGTTCGAGGACTACCAGATCGAGCTGCCGACGGGCACCACGCACTACTCCAGGCTGTCGCAGACATACCTCGGCAACATGAACGCTCCTCTCCTGCTTCCCGGGCTCGGGACGATGAGCGGGGCGGTGAACTACACGACCGGGGACAATCTCTCGCGCCTCAACGCGGGCCAGCCGTCGGGAGAGACGACGCTGGGTACGACGCTGTCGGCGAACGTGATCCCCGATCAGCTCAGCGGGCTGGTCTTCATCGCGCCGTTCATCAGCCGGCAGGAGCACAAGCTGGGGGGCCGGGCCACCCCCGAGTCGGAGGTGGACACCATGATGGGCGGTTCCGTGGGTTTCCGGTTTCCGGCGCTCCCGAGTGTCAGCATGGATGTCCGGAAGACCGGCCGGGAGGAGCTGGGCCGGCTCTTTCCGAACAACACGGACTCGCTGGAGACCCACTTGCGCGTCGGGTATGTGCGCGGTCCGGTCCGGCTCGATGTGGATCGTCAGGCGTCGGCGAGGACGGAGGCGAAGACCGGGCTGCGCCAGTACGACCAGGACATCCTAATGTCGAACGCGAGTATCGACCTGCCCGAGGTGAAGCGGTTCGGGATTCAGGGGGTTTCGGCGCAAGCCGCGTACTCGGGGGGAACGGTCCGGTTGCCCGCGGCGAACTCGACGCGTACGGTCTCGGCCGGCACGCGCGCGACCTCCCAGAGCGTCACGGTCGGTGGCGTGACCAACTCCGTCACCTACGGGCCGACCTACATCGGCGATCTCGTGACCGGACGGTACGCGTTTGGGCACGACGCGTCGCTTCTCAGCCACGCTTCCCGTGCGCTCTGGAACGTGTCGAACCAGCTCCAGGTGACGAACGCGCCGGGGCGGATGACCCAGCACAACACCTTTGCCGAGCGGTTGTCCGCGGATACGCTGACGGCGAACAGGAAGTGGGGCTACCGGATGCAGGGAAGCGAGACCTACCGGTGGGGCGGACTGGCGCCCTCGGTGATGTCCGACTCCCTGTCCCACCGGGTGTCGTGGTACCCGGTCCCCAGGATGGACGCCTACACGGACCAGTCGTACAGCGGGGCGCGGCAAAACGGGGTTGGGACGACGTCGCGGGGGTTCGGGGCGGGGGCGGGGGTCAACTGGCGTCCCTTCCCGCGTTTCGAGGTGGGCCCCGCGGTCGACCGGACCTGGATGCGGGACTTCGCGTTCGGGCGCGACAGCATCCGGGACACGATCGTGCTCTCGGCCCGGTCGTCGCCCGTCGACCGGCTCAACGTGGGAGTGGGCGGACGGCTCGAGTTGTCGGACACCGGCGGCGGGCCCGGGGCCGGCGAGCGGTACGGGAGCGTGACCGTGGATGCGTCCTACAACGCCTTCTCGAATCTCGACCTGGCCGGGCGGGTCACCCGCTACGAACGGCGGACGGGAGGACCGACGGCCATCCAGGCCGGCGCGTTCGAAACCTCGGGCACGGTCAGTTACCATATCGGCCGGACGTCGGCTTCGGTCGGCTGGGAGACCCGGAAGCTTTCGATGCCGAACGCCTACCGTCACTTCTCGGCTTCTCTGACCCGTTCATTTTGACGGGTATCCCGGGCTTTCCGGGACGTTCCGCGGAAGCCTGATCCAGGTCATATCCGGCTGCCCGCGCCGATCATGGTGCCGAGTGATTCCCCATGGGACACTCCCTGCTATTCGTTTGGGGCTCGGTTGGGTCCATCTCAAGGAGGCAGGTTGAACGCACCGGCGGCTGGCGGGACGGTGGTCGACGAGGAGGTGCTCCGGCACGTCCACCTCACCACCTGGTTCGATCTCGTGGGGGAGATGGAGAAGGCGACCAGTTGGGGCCGCCGTTCCTCGCTCTGGCCCTTCGGGTTCGGGCTCGCCTGCTGCGCGATCGAGACGATGGCCGTCGGGGCGGCCCGGTACGACCTGGCCCGGTTCGGCGCCGAGGTGGCCCGCGCGACCCCGCGGCAGGCGGACCTCATGATGGTCTCGGGCACCGTGACCAAGAAGATGGCGCCCGTGATCGTCCGCCTCTTCAACCAGATGGCCGAGCCCAAGTACGTGATTTCGATGGGCGCCTGCTCGAACGGCGGGGGGCCGTTCAAGGAAGGGTACAACGTCCTGTCGGGGGTCGAGGAGTTCCTCCCCGTCGACGTCTACATCCGCGGCTGCCCTCCCACGCCCCAGGCCTTCCTGCACGGGCTGATGGAGCTTCAGAAGAAGATCGATGGCGAGTCCTACATCCGGAACTGGAAGCTCAAGCGCCGCCCCGAGATCCCGGTGCCGATCCTGGGCCCGGACCTCGTGGACGTCCGGCGGGCGGGTGAGATCCGGGACAAGAGCGCGGCGGCCGCGGCTCGGCCCGCGAAGCCAGCTCCGGCGGGCCGCCCCGCGCCGACGACCGGGGACGCCATGGTCGTGGATGCGGCGGCTTGGGGTTCCACGGCCAGGTCGTTGCGCGACGAGCAGGGGTACGACTACCTCTCGAACCTGACGTGCACGGACTTCACCGACGCCTTCGAGGTGGTCTACCACCTGCACCGGACCGGCCCGGGGGGACCGCGGCTGGCGGTCAAGGTCCGGGCGGATCGTGCGCGTCCCGAGATTCCGTCGGCTTGTCCGGTGTGGGCGGGCGCGGAGCTCCAGGAGCGCGAGGTGTTCGACCTGATGGGCGTGACGTTCACGGGTCATCCGAATCTCAAGCGCATCTTCATGTGGGACGGGTTCGTGGGGCATCCGCTGCGCAAGGACTGGACGGAAGCCTACTACGAGGAAGAGCACAAGTCGTTCGCCAGCCGGTGGCGGGAGGGCGCGTACTCGAGCGCCGAGTCGCGGAGCGCGTGGGGCCGGAATGTCGCGTACCCCGCGGGCTTCGACGCGACGGAACTCGCGGCGCCCGAGCCGGTCGAGACCCCCGGGAATGTCGACAAGCGCCAGATGCTGGTGTCGGTCGGCCCGCAGCACCCGTCGACCCACGGGGTTTTCCAGATGCGGCTGCTGCTCGACGGCGAGCGCGTGCTCGCGCTGGAGCCCGTGCTCGGGTACCTGCACCGCAACCACGAGAAGATCGGCGAGCGGAACACGTACCTGATGAACATGCCGTACACGGACCGGCTGGACTACCTGACCTCGATGGCGAACAACCTCGCGTATGCGGTGGCGGTCGAGCGGTTGTGCGGCATGAAGGTGCCCGAGCGGGCGGAGTACATCCGGGTGATCATGGCGGAGCTGACCAGGGTCATGAGCCACCTGATGGCGATCGGGTTCCTCCTCAACGAGATGGGGGCGATGTGGACGCCGGCCATGTACGCGCTGGAGGAGCGGGAGCTCATCCTGGACCTTTTCGAAATGGCCTCGGGGTCGCGGATGATGTGCAACTACATGCGCTTCTCCGGCGTCGTGGCCGACCTCCCCGGGGAGTTCATGCCTCTGGCCACCCGGCTCATCAACGAGCGGCTCCCGCGGACCGCGGACCAGGTGGACCGGTTCCTCACGGGCAGCGAGATCGTGCGCGCCCGGTGCCAGGGCGTGGGGGTCCTGTCCCGCGAGCGCGCGATCAATGCCAGCGCCTCGGGGCCCGTCCTGCGCGCCTCGGGGGTCTCCTATGACGTCCGCCGGGCGGCGCCGTATTCCATCTACGACCGGTTCCAGTTCGACGTCCCGACCTTCCCGGGCGGGGACGTCTACGACCGGTACCGCCAGCGGCTGGCCGAGATCCGCGAGTCGCTGCGGATCCTCCAGCAGGCGGTCAAGGGCCTGCCGGCCGCGGGGCCGGTCATCGACAAGAAGCAGTACCTGGTCCGGCCGCCGGAGGGCGAGATCTACAGCGCCTGCGAGAATCCCAAGGGCGAGCTCGGCTTCTACCTGGTCTCGGACGGGGGCATGTCCCCGTACCGGTACCACGTGCGCTCCCCCAGCTACATCAACCTGACCGCGCTCGAGTCCATGTGCCGCGGCCACCTGATCGCGGACGCCGTTCTCATCCTCGGCTCCATCGACATCGTGATGGGGGAGGTGGACCGGTGAAGTTCCTGGGCTACCACGTCGCCAAGGGGATGCTGGTCACGATCTCGCGCTTCGCCAACACCTACGTCCAGGGTGTCCGGCGGACGCTCCGTATGGCGCCCGGAAGCGGCGGCCCGGGGTCGCAGGGCATATTCACGGTCCAGTACCCGGAGCAGCGGCTGCCGGTGCCGGAGCGGTTCCGGGTCCTGCCCGTCCTGATCCGCGAGGAGGCCACCGGCAAGATCCGCTGCACGGCCTGCGGGATCTGCACCAAGGTCTGCCCGACGCAGTGCATCTGGATCGTGCAGGCGAAGGGCGAGGACGGCAAGACGAAGAACGCCCCCGAGTCCTTTTGCATCGAGCCGAACGTTTGCATGAACTGCGGCCTCTGCGCCGAGTACTGCCCGTTCAACGCCATCAAGATGGACGTCAAGTTCGAGCTCGCCGAGTACCGGCGCCAGGAGGTCCTGCGGCTCGAAGACCTCCTCGTGTCCAGCGAGTACTACGACCGGACGCACCCCCAGGCGACGGCCGAGGCGGCGGCCGCGGCCGCGGCGAAGGCGGCGGCGAAGGCGGCGGCCGCGGCGGCGCCGACGCCGGCAACGCCGGCGCCCGGAGGTACCCATGCTGCCGGCTGATCCGCGCGCCGTCATCGCGATCGCGGCCGTGCTGGCGGTGCTGGCCATGGCCGTGCCCCTGGTGTTCGCGAAGCTCGTGTCCCCGCGCAACCCGGGCCGGGAGAAGCAGCGGCCGTACGAGTGCGGCGTGGTCGAGGCGGGGGATTCGTGGAAGCAGGTCCGGATCCAGTACTACATGTACGCCCTGGTCTTCCTCGTGTTCGACGTGGAAGTCCTGTTCCTGTATCCCTGGGCGGTGGCGTTCAAGGAGGCGGGGCTCATCGGGCTCGCCGAGATGTTCGTGTTCATCGGGCTGCTCGTGGTGGCCTGGGCCTACGCGCTCAAGCACCGCGCCCTGGAATGGGAGTAGGCGGCCATGGGTGAGACCCTGTTCCTCGACCTCAAGGACTTCGCCCTCGCGGTGGCGGCGGCGCTCCTGCCCGGCGGGCTCCTCGCCTCGGTGTCCGCCCTGATCTCGGCGGGCGCGGTCCTCGTGGTCGCGCCGGTCACGATGATGTTCCTGACCTGGGTCGAACGGAAGGGCGTGGGACGGTTCCAGGACCGGTACGGCCCCAACCGCGTCGGCCCGTTCGGGGTCCTCCAGCCGATCGCCGACGGGATCAAGATGATCCTCAAGGAGGACATCATCCCGGACGGGAGCGACCGGCTCCTGCACAACATCATGCCCGTCCTCGCCGCGGCGCCCGTGTTCCTGCTCTTCCTGGTCCTCCCGTTCGGGCGCGGCATGGTGGCCGCCGACCTGAACGTCGGGGTCCTGTTCTTCCTCTGCATCTCCTCGATGCAGTCGCCCATGATCATCTCGGCGGGTCTGGGGGCGCGGAGCAAGTACTCGGTCCTGGGCAGCATGCGCGCGGTCGTGCAGGTGCTTTCCTACGAGATCCCGATGGTGATCGTCATCGTGGCCGTCGTCATGACGGCGGGCTCCATGTCCACCTCCGAAATCGTGGCCGCGCAGGTCCGGGACGGCTGGTTCGTGCTGACGCCGTGGGGGGCCTTCGGGTTCATCGTCTTCCTGATCGCGGCGACGGCGGAGGCGAACCGCTCGCCGTTCGACATGTCCGAAGCCGAGTCCGAGCTGGTCGCCGGCTTCCACACCGAGTACTCGGGGTTCAAGTTCGCGCTCTTCCAGATGGCCGAGTTCCTCAGCGCCTTCGCGTCGGCCGGCCTGGCGGCCACCCTCTTCCTCGGCGGCTGGCAGGGCCCCGGCTTCCTGCCGTCCTGGGCCTGGTTCGGGGCCAAGGCCCTGGGCGTGTACTTCGTCCTGGTCTGGTTCCGGGCCACGCTGCCCCGGTTCCGCATCGACCAGCTCCTGGCGCTGGCGTGGAAGTTCCTGTTCCCCCTGAGCCTGCTCGTGGTCGTGGCGGCCGCCGCGTGGTACTTCATGCCGCTCCTCCCCGCGCTCGTGACCAACCTCGTCCTGCTCGTGGGTGGCTACGGGTTGTTGTCCTCCTGGATTCTTTCGGAGTTCATCCGCATGAACGCGCCGAGGGCGGTTCCCGATGCCCGCTGACATCGCGTTCGCCATGCTGGGCGTCATGACAATCGGCGGCGCGCTCGTCGCCGTGGGGGCGGGCAACCTCTACCGGGCCGTGCTGGGGCTCATGCTCTGCCTGGTCGGAATGGCGGGCCTGTTCCTCCTCCAGCGCGCGGACTTCCTCGCGGTGGCGCAGGTCCTGATCTACGTCGGCGGCGTGGCCGTCCTGATCGTGTTCGCCGTCATCCTGACCGAGCGCGAGGGCGAGCCGCTCGCGGCCGCGGTCAATCCCCGCATGGTGCCCGCGGCCCTGATCCTGGGCGCCGGACTTACCGCCGTCCTCGTCTCCGTCCTGTGGCGGTCCACCCCGGCGGAATCCCCGGTGGCGGACGTCACCGCGCGGACATTGGCGGAGGCGCTCCTCAACCGCTACCTGGTCCCCTTCGAGGCCGTGTCCCTGCTGCTCCTCGCGGCGCTGGTGGGCGCGCTTCTGATCGCGAAGGAGAAGGAGTCATGATGGACGTCCGGTCGTTCGCCGTCATCGCTACGGTCGTGTTCGGCATCGGCGTCTACGGCGCGCTGGCGCGGCGGCACGCGATCGCGGTCATCATCGCGATCGAGCTCATGCTGAACGCGGCCGTGCTCAACTTCGTAAGTTTCTCGCGGCTCGCCGCCCCCGGGTCGGCCGTGTCGGGCCAGGTCTTCGCCGTCTTCATCATCACCGTCGCCGCGGCCGAGGCCATCGTCGCGCTCGCGCTCGTGCTCGCGCTCCACCGGGCGCTGAAGACCGCCCGGCTCGACCGGTTCAACATGCTCAAATGGTAGCCCCCGAGACCGCTCCCGCCTCCATGTTCCCGGGCATCCTGGCCCTGGTCCCGGCGCTGCCGTTCCTCGCGTTCGTCGTGATCGGGCTGGTGACGCGCCCCTGGCGGTGGCTGTCCGCGGGCGTCGCGATCGCGGCCATCTCCGTCGCCTTCCTCCTCTCCCTCGGCGCGCTGTCCTTCCTCCTCACGGCCGGGGCCGAGACGCCCCGGGTCGTGGAGTTGACGTGGCTGACGACCTCGACGCTCAACGCGCACATCGGCCTCAGGCTGGACGCGCTCTCAGGCATCATGCTCGTGGTCGTTACCACCGTGGCCCTGATGGTCCAGATCTACTCGCTCGGGTACATGTCCGAAGAGCCGAGCCTGTCGCGGTACTACGCCTACCTGTCGCTCTTCTGCGCCTCCATGCTGGGCCTCGTCCTGGCCACGAACTTCCTCCAGTTGTACGTCTGCTGGGAGCTGGTCGGCGTGTGCTCCTACCTCCTGATCGGGTTCTGGTACGACCGGCACGCGCCGGCGTTCGCGGCCAAGAAGGCCTTCGTGACGACCCGGTTCGGCGACCTCGGCTTCCTGATCGGCCTCATCATGATCTGCACCGCCGCGGGCTCCTTCGACTTCGTCGAGATCCAGGCCAAGGTGGCGGCGGGCACGTGGACCGCGGGATGGCTGGGGACGGTCGCCGTGCTCCTGTTCTGCGGCGCGGCCGGGAAGAGCGCGCAGGTGCCCCTGCACGTGTGGCTGCCGGACGCGATGGAGGGCCCCACCCCCGTCTCGGCGCTGATCCACGCCGCGACCATGGTCGCGGCCGGGGTCTACATGGTGGCGCGGCTGTTCTTCCTCTTCTCCGCCTCGCCGGACGCGATGCAGGTCGTCGCCGTGATCGGGGGCGTGACCGCGATCTTCGCGGCCCTGATCGCGCTCGTGCAGGACGACATCAAGCGGGTCCTCGCCTACTCGACCATCAGCCAGCTTGGCTACATGATGCTCGCGCTGGGCGTCGGGGGAATGGCGGCGGGCATGTTCCACCTGTTCACGCACGCCTTCTTCAAGGCCCTCCTGTTCCTCGGGGCGGGGTCCGTGATCCACGCCACGCACACGAACAACATGTGGGAGATGGGCGGGCTGCGGAAGAAGATGCCGTGGACGTTCTGGACCTTCGTCGCCGGATCGCTGGCGCTGGCCGGCGTGGCGCCGTTCGCCGGGTTCTTCAGCAAGGACGCGATCCTGCACCTCGTGATGGGGAAGAACCTGTTCCTGTTCGCCCTGGCGGTGCTGGGCTCGCTCTGCACGGCGTTCTACATGACCCGGGTCATCTGCGTCACGTTCCTGGGCGAGGCCCGCGCCGCCTCCGGTCACGCGCACGAGTCCCCGTGGGTGATGCGGGTCCCGCTCGTGATCCTCGCGGTCCTGTCCGTCGTGGCCGGGTTCTGGCACGCCGGCTTCGAGAGACTCGTCCAGGGCGGCGAGGCGGAGGCCGAGGGGCTGAATCTCGGGTTCGCGGCCGTGACCCAGATGGTGCCGCTGGCCGGCATCCTGGCGGGGGTCATGCTCTACGTGCTGAAGAGTCCCGATCCCGACGCGCTCGCCGTGCGGTTCGCGCCCCTGTACACGCTCCTCAAGCGGCGCTTCTACGTGGATGAGCTCTACGACTGGATCATTGACCGCATCGTGCTCCGGTGCTCGGCCGGCCTGGCCTGGTTCGACCGGCACGTCGTGGACGGGGCGGTCAACGGGGTCGCCTGGCTGACGCAGCAGACGGGGACCCAGCTCCGGTACGTTCAGACCGGCCGGGTCCAGCACTACGCCCTGGCCGTGTTCGGCGGCGCCGCGATCCTGCTCGCGATCGCGCACGTCGCGGGGGCGTTCTGACCGTGGCCGCCGTGTCGTTCACCGTGATCGGGCTCGTGCTGGCGGCGCTGGCCGGCTTCTTCGGCTACCAGGCGGCCACCGCGACCCCGTTCTGGCTCACCGACGTCATGGTGCTGCCGCTGGCGGGCGGACTGATCATCATGGCGCTTCAGGACAAATACGCGCGGATGACGAAGTGGATCGCGGCCGCGTTCTCGCTGCCCGCGATGCTCATGTGCATCGGGCTGGCCCTGGCCTTCCGCATCGACGGAGCCGGGGGCTACCAGTTCGCCGAGCACGCGAGCTGGACGCCCGCCCTCGGCATCAGCTACTCGCTGGCCGTCGACGGGATCGGCACGGCCATGTTCCTGCTCACGGGGGTGATCATCTTCGCCGGGTGCCTGGCGTCCTGGAGCGTCGAGCACCGGGTGCGCGAGTTCTACGCGCTCCTGCTCCTCCTGACTTCCGGCGTCTTCGGCGTGTTCGCCGCGCGCGACCTGTTCCTCTTCTTCCTGTTCTACGAGGTCGCCGTGCTGCCCATGTACCTCCTGATCGGGATCTGGGGGACCGGGCCCAAGGAGTACTCGGCCATGAAGCTCACGCTCTACCTGCTCCTGGGGAGCGCCTTCATGCTGGTCGGGTTCCTCGCCCTCTACTTCGCCTCGGGCGTCACCCCGCTCACGTTCGACATGGACACGATGCTCAAGACGGCCTACTCGCCCGGGTTCCAGAAGCTCTTCTTCCCGTTCCTCTTCCTCGGGTTCGGGATCCTGGCCGGGTTCTGGCCCCTGCACACGTGGTCGCCGGACGGCCACGCCTCCGCCCCGACCGCGGTGTCCATGCTCCACGCGGGCGTGCTCATGAAGCTGGGCGCCTTCGGGATCATCCGGGTGGCCGTCGAGCTGCTGCCCATCGGGGCGCACGCGTGGCTGCCCTACTTCGCCGTCTTCACGATCGTGAACATCACCTACGGCGCCCTGGTCGCGATGTCGCAGACGGACCTCAAGTACGTGATCGCCTACTCGTCGGTGTCGCACATGGGGATCGTCGTGCTGGGCATCTGCACCCTCACGGACGCCGGGCTGAACGGGGCCGTGTTCCAGATGTTCTCGCACGGCATCATGACGGGGCTGTTCTTCGCGCTCGTCGGATTCACGTACGGCCGGACGCACACGCGGATCATCGCCGACTTCGGGGGGCTGGGGAAGCGCATGCCGGTGCTGGCGACCTTCTTCACCATCGGCGGGCTCGCGTCGCTCGGGCTGCCCGGGCTCTCGGGGTTCGTCGCCGAGTTCATGGTGTTCCTGGGCGCCTGGCGGTTCAACCCCGTTCTCGCGGTCATCGCCGCGGCCGGCATCGTGTTCACGGCCGCGTACGTCCTCCGGGTCCTCCAGCGCTGCTTCTGGGGCCCGCTCAACCCGCACTTCGCGGACATCACGGACGCGAACCGCGTCGAGATTCTCTGCCTGACCATCCTCGCGGCGTGCCTGATCCTGTTCGGCATGTACCCGCGGCCGCTCGTGAGCCTGATCAACTCGGGCGTCGTCGGCGTCCTCGCCCGCGTGGGCGGGGGGGGATGAGGCCCCGATGAACGGATTCATGCAGGCCGTCGATTGGAGCGTCTTCCGGGACGAGGGGATCCTCCTCGCCGCGCTGGGCGTCATGCTGGCGGTCGATCTCGTCCGGCCGCGCGGCCGCCCGTCGCCCTCCGGCTGGATCCTGCTGGCGGGGTCGGTTCTCGCCCTGCTCGCCGGGGTGCTGCGGCCCGTCCCCGACGCCTCCCTGTGGGACGGCGCGTATGTCGTGGACGCCCTCGCCCGGTACTTCAAGGCGCTCTTCCTGCTGGCGCTGGCCCTGGCGACCCTGGCGTCGTTCCGGTACATGCAGGCCAAGGCCTGGCGGGGGGAGTTCAACCTCATGCTTGGCGTCTCCACGGTGGGCATGATGCTCCTGGTCGGGGCCGGGGACCTGGTCTCGCTCTTCGTGTCGCTGGAGCTGGTCTCGATCTCCCTGTACGTGGCCGCGTCCCTCGCGCGGGACGAGGTGACGTCCCAGGAGGCGGGGCTCAAGTATCTCCTGGTGGGGGCCTTCTCCACCGCGCTCTTCATCTTCGGGATGTCCTTCGTGTACGCGGGCTGCGGGTCGACGTCGCTCGCAGCCATCCGGGCCGCGATCGGTACCGGACCGGGTCACCCCCTTGCCGTCGCCGGCGTCGTGCTCATGCTCGCCGGGCTCGGGTTCAAGATCGCGGCGGTCCCGTTCCACATGTGGGCCCCCGACGTCTACCAGGGCGGCCCGACCCCGATGGTCGCGTTCGCCTCGGTGGCTTCCAAAGCCGCCGGGTTCGCGATCATGATCCGCCTGCTGGTTGGGACCATGGCCGGCCTCTCGGGCGTGTGGATCCCGCTGCTGTGCGTCATGGCCGTGGCGACGATGACGGTCGGGAGCTTCGCGGCGATCCCCCAGACGAACATCAGGCGCCTGCTGGCGTACTCGTCGATCGCCCAGGCCGGGTACGTCCTGATCGGGATCGTGGCGGGGACGCCGCGGGGCGTGTCCGCGGTCCTGTTCTATCTCCTCGTCTACCTGTTCACCAACCTCGCCGCCTTCATCTCGGTCCTGATCGTGTCGCGCCACGCCGGCAACGACGAGATCGCCAGCTACGCGGGGCTGGCGCAGCGCTCGCCCCTGCTGGCGCTGGCGTTCATGCTGGCCCTGTTGTCGCTGGCGGGGATTCCTCCGCTGGGGGGATTCGTGGGCAAGCTCTACCTGTTCGCCTCGGCCATGGAAGTATCCACACGCCTCCTCTGGCTGGTGGTCGTGGGCGCAACTCTGTCGATCGTCTCGCTGTTCTACTACCTGATGGTCATCCGGCAGATGTATATCGAGGCGCCCCGGGAGCCGGGGGCCATTCCGGTGGGGCCCGCGGCCACGATCGCCCTCCTGTGCTGCATCGCGGGCATGGTCGTGACCGGGATCTGGCCCAACGGCGTGCTGGACCTGACCATCGCCGTCGCCGGCCCGCTGGTCGGTCACTGAGGAGGCCGGCTTGTCACTCTCGCTGCTCCTGGAAGATACTGGGAACAGGCTGATGAAGGTGAACATCGTCGTATTCGGCCGGCTCAAGGACCGGTTCGGGGGGCGCTCGAGCCTCGAGATCACGATGGTGGATCCCGCCAAACTGCGCCAGGCGATCCGCGCCGTCGAGGCCGGGGGCGAGCCCCTCGGCGCCGACGTGGCGGTGGCCGTGAACGGCAGGATCGTGCGCGGCGACGCGGACCTCCAGGACGGGGACGAGGTGCTCCTGCTCCCGCCCGTCAGCGGCGGGTGAGATGGTCGCCCTGTCGGACGCCCCGATCGATGTCGCCGCCGTGCTGGGTTCCGTCCGGGACGACGCCTGCGGGGCGATCGCGAGCTTCACCGGGGTCGTGCGGGGCGACGAGGAGGCCGGCGACCGGGTCGCGGCCCTCGAGTACGAGGCCCATCCGGGGATGGCGGTGGCCGCCATGCGCAAGATCGGGGAAGAGGTGGCCGGCCCGGAGTCCATGCGCTGCGCGATTCACCACCGGACCGGCCGGGTGGCCGTGGGCGAGGTGTCCGTGGTGGTCGCCGTCGCGGCACCCCACCGGGCCGAGGCGCTCGAGGCGTGCCGGATCGCGGTCGACCGGCTGAAAGCGACGGTCCCGATCTGGAAGAAGGTGCTCTTCACGTCCGGGCGGACGGCCTGGGCGGAAGGGACTCCGCTGGCATGAGCGCGACGCGATCCATCACGGCAGCCCCGTTCGGGGCGCGGCTGTACAATAATCCGGAATCATGATGAACGACACAACGGCCAGACCAACCCTCCGGGATCTGCTGAAGAGCGGTGAGTTTCTCTACGGCGCCGAGCTCGTAACGACGCGGGGGGCGGTGCCGCCCGGGTCCAAGGACAAGCTCGTCGCGCTCGGCGAGGGGTTCGCCTCGAACCCCCGGATCTCGTGGATCTCGGTCACGGACAATCCGGGGGGCAGTCCCATGACGCCCGCGGACGTCGTGGGCCGGTACTTCCAGGACCGCAAGGAAGTCGTCATCCACCTCACGTGCAAGGACATGAACCGCAACGGCGTCGAATCCGCGGCCTGGCGGTGCGCGTCGTCGGGGTTCACGAACTTCCTCGCGCTCTCGGGCGACTTCCCGTCCGGGGGCTACCGCGGGGCGGCGGCCGGCACGTTCGACCTGGACTCGGTCACGCTCATCTCCCTCCTGCGCGGGATGGGCGAGGGGCTCAAGGTGCCGGGGCGCAAGGGCGACATCGAGACCCTGCCGCCCACCGGGTTCTTCACCGGATGCGCCGTGTCCCCGTTCAAGGCGCTGGAGTCCGAGCTGGTTCCCCAGTACCTGAAACTGCTGAGAAAGATCGCGGCGGGCGCGGAGTACGTGATTCCCCAGCTCGGCTACGACATGCGCAAGTTCCAGGAGATCATGCTCTTCCTCGCGATGAACAACGTGAAAGTGCCCGTGATCGGGAACGTGTACGTGCTGAACAAGACCGTGGCCGGCATGTTCAACCGGAACCTGTTCCCGGGATGCGTCGTCAGCGACGAGCTGCTGGCGCTGGCCGTCAAGTACGCGGCCGGCCCGGACAAGGGCAAGGCCTTCTTCACCGAGCTCGCCGCCAAGCAGATCGCGGTCTTCAAGGGGCTCGGGTTCGCCGGCGGGTACATCGCCGGGCTCGCGAAGCCGGAGCCGTTCGCCGAGATCGTGGCGCTCGCCGAGAGCTACGGGGCCGACGACTGGAAGGCGTTCGCCAAGGAGATCCAGTTCCCGAAGAAGAACGAGTTCTACCTGTTCGAGAAGGACCCGGCCACCGGGCTGGGTATCCCCGGCCGGCTGGACGCCGGGTACCTGGAACGGACGAAGCGGCGGGCCAGCGGTCCGAACGTGACCCTCGGGTACCGGGGCTCCAGGCTGACCCACAGCGTCCTGTTCACGCGGGAGAAGGGCCTGTTCGGGCCGATGCGGAGCCTGTTCGGGTTCCTCGACAAGCGGAAGGGGCTCATGAAGGGCGTGCACGGGATCGAGCATCTCGGCAAGTTCGTCATGTTCGGCTGCCAGGACTGCGGGGACTGCAGCCTGCCCGACATCGCCTACCTGTGCCCGATGTCCGCGTGCTCCAAGAACGAGCGCAACGGGCCGTGCGGCGGGTCGCACGACGGGACCTGCGAGGTGGGGGAGAAGCAGTGCATCTGGGTGCGCGGGTACGAGCGGCTGCGCCGGTTCGGCGAGGTGGACCAGGTCCTGCGGGCCCCCATCGTCTTCTACAACCCCGCGCTGCTGGGGACGTCGTCGTGGGCCAACACGTATCTCGGCCGCGATCATTCGGCGCCTCCGGCTCCGCCAGCAGCCGAGACGGCGCCGAAGCCTGCATCGGGCTCAACGGCGGGACCGGTGGCGCCGATGCCACATCCCCCGATCGCGCCGGGGAGTGCCCCGAAGTGACGGACGTAATCATGGTTTCGAGCGGTTCGAACCGGTAACGAGGAGGATTTCATGAGCAAGTACGCGACAGCGGGGAAGAAGATTCCGTCGGACATCGAGATCGCCCAGGCGGCGAAGCTGAAGCCGATCACGGAGATCGCGAGGAATCTCGGCGTCACGGAGGACGAGCTCGAACCGTACGGGAAGTACATGGCCAAGATCGACCTCTCGATCCTCGACCGGCTCAAGTCCCGTCCGAACGGCAAGTTCATCACCGTGACGGCCATCTCGCCGACCCCGCTCGGGGAGGGCAAGACGGTCTCCTCCTTCGGGATCGGCCAGGGCCTGGCCAAGATCGGGAAGAAGGTCGTGAACGCGACGCGGGAGCCGTCCAAGGGCCCTACGTTCGGGATCAAGGGCGGGGCCTGCGGCGGCGGCTACTCCCAGATGCTCCCCATGGAGCAGATCAACCTCAACTTCACCGGGGACATCCATGCGGTCGAGACCGCGCACAACCTGTTCAACGCGGCCATGGACGCGAGCATCTGCCACGGGAACCCCCACCGCCTCGATCCGGTGAACATCAACCTGCGCCGGTGCATGGACCTCAACGACCGGGCCCTCCGGAACGTCGTGGTCGCGCTCGGCGGGAAGCTCAACGGGTACCCGCGCGAGACCGGTTTCGACATCACCGTGGCCTCCGAGACGTCGGCCGTCCTCGCGCTGGCCAACGACCTGCAGGATCTCAGAAAGCGGCTGGGGCGCATGATCTGCGGGTTCACGTACGACAGCAAGCCCGTCACGGCCGAGGACCTCAAGGTGGCCGGCGCGATGGCGGTCCTGCTCAAGGACGCGATCAAGCCCAACCTGATCCAGTCCACGGAGAACCACCCCGTGATCTGCCACGGGTTCCCGTTCGCGAACGTCGCGCACGGCAACAACTCCGTGCTGGCCGACCGGATCGCGCTCAAGCTCGCGGACTACGTCGTGACCGAGAGCGGGTTCGGGGCGGACTGCGGGGCCGAGAAACTCTTCGACATCGTGTGCCGGCAGAGCGGGCTCGTCGTGGACTGCGCCGTGATCACGCTTTCCATCCGGGCGCTCAAGATGCACGGCGGGGCCTACGTGTTCCGGCCGGGCCAGAAGTACGACAAGGCGAACGCCGAGAAGATGAACCTGCCGGCGCTCGAGAAGGGGTGCGAGAACCTGCGCGTGCACATCGAGAACGTGCGCCAGTTCGGCATCCCCGTGGTCGTCACGATCAACCTCTTCAGCGCCGACCACGACGAGGAGATCGACTTCGTCCGCAAGTACGCGCTCGACCACGGGGCCGCGTTCGCGGTGCCCCTCGAGGCCTGGGCGCGGGGCGGGGACGGCTGCACGGAGGCCGCGGAGGCCATCGTCAAGGCCTGTGCGATGCCGAACACGTTCCACACGCTCTATCCCGACGACATGACGATCAAGCAGAAGATCGAGACCATCGCCGCCAAGATCTACCGGGCGGAGGGCGTGGACTATTCGCCCCTCGCGGAGAAGAAGATCAAGCTCTTCGAGGAGCTGGGGATGGGGAAGCTGTGCATCAACGTGGCCAAGACCCAGTACTCGCTCACGCACGACCCGAGCCTGCTCGGGGCGCCCCCGGCGCACTACCGCATTCCCGTGCGCGACGTCCGGTGCTCGGCCGGCGCGGGCTTCCTCTATCCCCTCCTGGGGGAGATGAACACGATGCCCGGGCTGCCCGCCAAGGCGGCCTACATGGACGTGGACATCGACGCGAACGGGAAGACCGTCGGGCTGTTCTAGCAGGGGACGTACGTCCCCGCTCACCCCATGAGGGAGGGGACCGCGGAGGCCGGCAGCACGGCGATCGTGTTCGTTCCGAATCGCACCTTCGTCGGCCGGCGGACATCCTGGGCGACAACCGCCAGAACGGATCCCGGGTAGGCGCGGGCGAAGGACAGCATGCCGCCGGGGTTGAACTCGTGAGCCGACCATTTGCATTCGATGGCGATGGGCGGCCTGCCGTGACGCGGAACCACGAAATCGACTTCGTTTCCGTGCTTGTCGCGCCAATACGATACTTGGCGACTCTGGATGACGGCATGGATTTCGTTCAGCACCATGTGTTCCCACAGGATGCCCCGGTTCGCCGGCGTCACATGGCTCCATCCGTTGAAGTAGCTGACGAAGCCGGTGTCGAAGGAATACACCCT
Source organism: bacterium (assembly GCA_919901855.1). Taxonomy (GTDB): domain Bacteria; phylum Oederibacteriota; class CAKKQC01; order CAKKQC01; family CAKKQC01; genus CAKKQC01. The sequence goes on from CAKKQC010000010.1 coordinate 212,637, forward strand.
GGGGGCGGCGACGATTTCGATGGCCCGGCGCGAGTTGAACGGCCGCAGGACGTGCGCAACGTGCATGCCTTCGAGGATGGCGAGGTAATTCGTAATGGTCATGCGGTTCACCTCGCAGGGCCGTGAGAACGTGGTCGCCTCGAAGATGGAGCCGCTCTGGTGCATGAGGAGCTCGACGAACTTCGCGAAGGGGCTCTTCTGCTGTATGCGGAACAGCTCTTCGACATCCCTCGCCCAGTAATCGTCCATCCACTCCCTGAAGAAGTCCTCGCGCAGCCTTGTTTGCAGGAAGAGCGGAGGAAGTCCTCCGAAGATCAGGCGATGCGACAAAGTCCGGTGTCCGAAATCTCGCATATCCCGAAGGGTGATGGGGGTAAGCCGGATCGAGATCTTCCGTCCGGTGAGGGTGTCGCGGAACTTCCGGGAGGCTCCCAGTGTCGAGGAGCCTGTCGCAAGGATCTTGATCGCGGGATAGTGGTCTGCCGCGATCTTCAGCAGTTGAGACGGATTAGCGAGCTTCTGGATCTCGTCCAGCACGATGCGTGCCCGGCCGATGCCCGCGAGGAACCGCGTTGGGTCTTCCAGTCTCGACCGGATCTCCGGTAGCTCGCAGTCGTAGTAGCGGATGCCGGGGACGCTTCTCGACAGGTACGTCTTGCCGGCCCGACGGACTCCCGAGAGCCAGATCACCGTCCTGTCGCGCCACGCGGCCTCGATGAGGCTCAGCCAGTACCTGCGGATCGCCATGGACGTATTGTAGCAGAGATGTACCAAACGCTAAAGTGTTAGCGTTTCGTACACCCATGGCGCACCGCGCCCGGCCTGCCCGCCAAGGCGGCCTACATGGACGTGGACATCGACGCGAACGGGAAGACCGTCGGGCTGTTCTAGAACAACAAGGTCCGCAGCGAAACGGGGGGAGCGGCCATCCGCTCCCCCCGTCGTTTTATAGGTATATCCCTTCTGGTAATACCCTTGACCACACTTGCCGAGGTCAATACTCTGGTTGTATGACTCGGTTGAAGTCTTCTGGCTCTCGATGCGCAGGACGCGGAAACGGGCACGCAGCGCCTTCGGAAGGTAATGCTACCGTCGTCTACACCATCGGATACGAGGGTCGCGGCATCCGCGATTTCATCGAACAGTTGAAGGCCAAAGACGTCGAAGTACTTCTCGACGTCCGCGACAATCCGAATAGCCGGAACCGGGATTTCTGCAAGTCCCGGCTGGAACGGACCCTTGGCCGGCAGGGGATACGGTATGAGCATAAGAAGGGCCTGGGGAATCCGAAGCCGATCAGGGACGCCTACAAACTCACAGGCAACAAGGAGAGGTTCGTCCGTGCCTTCAGCGCGTTCCTGAGCACGCGTAAAGACGATCTCAACGATCTCCATGTGGATGTCATCACTTCAGTGTGCTGCGTCATGTGCGTGGAGCGGGATCCGGAGACGTGCCACAGGTCGCTGGTGGGCGAGCGCCTGCGGAGTCTTAACGGCCATGCCGTCGCCGTGGTTCATATAGAGTAACTGCGGTGCAGTTGAGGACGCCGGGGACGGTCTTTGCATCATCATTGGATCCTCCTCGAATTCAATGATCCAAAGACTGTCCCCGCTCCCTGGCCCGATAACGATCCGCTGTACGTTCGGCCGAATAGAACAGCGCAGAAAGGGTTCGGCAACAGAGACCAGGGGGTATCATGTAGAGACAATCGGCACCCAGTGCCGGAGCCACTCGAAAGGGGTGTCCTCGCAGAGATGGACCAAGCCACGCAGAACCGCATCGTTTCGTTTGTATGGGGCATCGCTGATGATGTCCTGCGGGACCTCTTCAAGCGCGGCAAGTACCCCGACGTCATCCTGCCAATGTGCGTGTTGCGGCGCTTCGACGCGGTCCTGGAGCGGACCAAGGACGCCGTCCTCAAGGCCAAGGCCATGCTGGACAAGGCGAAGATCACGGAGCAACACGCGGCCCTTTGCGATGCCGCCAAGCAGTCTTTCTACAACACGTCGAAGTTCACCTTGCGGGACCTCAGGTCTCGCGGAAGCCAACAGCAACTCCGGGCGGACTTCGAGGATTACCTGAACGGCTTCTCGCCCAACGTCCAGGACATCCTGGAGAACTTCAAGTTCAGGAATCAGCTTCAGACGCTCTCCAAGGCCGATGCCCTCGGCACCCTGATCAACAAGTTCATGGACCCTGAGATTGACCTGAGTCCGACGGCCATCGACAACCACGCGATGGGCACAATCTTCGAGGAACTGGTCAGGCGCTTCAACGAGGAGAATAACGAGGAAGCCGGCGAGCACTGGACGCCCCGCGACGCCGTGCGCCTGATGGCGAACCTGGTCTTCATGCCCGTTGCCGGCCAGTTCAAGTCCGGTTCCTACCTGCTCTACGACTGCGCATGCGGAACGGGCGGCATGCTCACAGTCGCTGAGGAGACTCTCCAGGAGATCGCCACCAAGCGGAAGCTCAAGATCAGGACCCATCTCTACGGGCAGGAGATCAACCCCGAAACATACGCCGTCTGCAAGGCGGACATGTTGCTCAAGGGGGAGGGCGACAACGCGAACCATATCGTCGGGGGAGCCGAATGGTCCACGCTCTCGCACGACGCGTATCCGGCCCGGGAGTTCGACTTCATGCTGTCGAATCCCCCCTACGGTAAGAGCTGGAAGAAGGACCTGGAGACCATGGGCGGGAAGGATGACATGCGCGACCCTCGCTTCACGGTCATGCACAAGGACAAGGAACTGTCGCTGGTAACCCGCACCAGCGACGGACAGATGCTCTTCCTCGCCAACATGGCCGCGAAGATGAACAGCAAATCGGCGCTGGGCAGCCGAATCGCCGAGGTTCACAATGGTTCATCGCTCTTCACCGGTGATGCCGGCCAGGGTGAGAGCAACATTCGACGGTGGCTGATCGAGAACGACTGGCTCGAGGCCATCGTTGCACTGCCGCTCAACCTCTTCTACAACACCGGCATCGCCACCTACGTCTGGGTGCTGTCCAACAGGAAGCCCGCGCACCGCAAGGGCCGTGTTCAGCTCATCGACGCGAGCCAGTGGTTCAAGCCACTGCGCAAGAACCTCGGCAAAAAGAACTGCGAGCTCTCGCCTGAGGACATTGAGCGCATCAGCCGCACCTTCCTCGAGTTCAAGGAGACCCCGGAGTCCAAGATTTTCCCCAACGCCGCCTTTGGCTACTGGAAGGTCGCGGTCGAGCGACCGCTCCGTCTGCACAGCCAGCTTACGCTCAAGGTCATCGAGACGCTACGCTTCAACTCGGGCGACGAGGACATTCGCGCCTCGCTCTACGAGGAGTTTGGCGACAACCTCCTCACCAAGTTCGCCAAGATATCATCCAAGCTGGAGAAGCTTCTGGCTGTCTGGGGCAATGACGAGGACGAAGGTGACGACGAGGAAGGCGGTGGTACGAAGAAGGGCCTGTCCGAAAAGAAGCGCAAGAAGCTCCTGGATCCCAAGACCTGGGAGCGGGACGGGCGCCTGGTTGAAGTGGCCACGAAGCTGCGGGCGGCGCTGGGCGACACGCTCTTCGAGGACCACAACCTCTTCCGCGACCGCGTGGACGGCGCGCTCGAGAAGGCCGACATCAGGCTCGCGGCCGCCGACTTGAAGCAGATCCTCAGGGCCGTGAGCTGGCGCGTCGAGACCGCTGCGCCAGTCATCGCCACGGTGTACAAGCCCGGCAAGGCGAAAGCCGACCCGCTTCGCGGCCTCTTCGAGGCGACCGTGGACGGCAAGCCCGCGGTCGTCGAGTACGAGCCCGACTCCGACCTGCGCGACACAGAGCAGGTGCCCCTCCTCGAGGACGGGGGCATCGAGGCCTTCATCCGCCGCGAGGTGCTGCCCTACACGCCCGATGCGTGGATCAAGGAAGACGCTACCAGGATCGGCTACGAGGTGAGCTTCACGCGGCACTTCTACAAGCCTCAGCCGCTGCGCACGCTGGAGGAGATCAGCGCCGACATCCTCGTCATCGAGAAGGAAGCCGAGGGTCTGCTGGATGGCCTGCTGAAGGCTGGTGGCAAGTGAAAGCCACCGAAGCCAAACTGCTGAGTTTCCTCCAGTACGCTAATCCTACGAGCGCGACATGGGCGACGGAGGTGAGGCGTGATCGCTGACCTCAAGCCGTACGCAGAATACATGGAGTCGGGGCTGCCGTGGCTCGGACAAGTGCCGGAGCATTGGGAGATGCGACCCGCGTTTGGTGCCTATGTGCCGAACCACGAGCGCAACCAAGGCATGAAAGAGAAGACCGTTCTTTCGCTCAGCTTCGGGCGCATTGTCATCAAGTCGGCGGATAAGCTGCATGGCCTTGTCCCCGAGTCATTCGAGACCTACCAAGTCGTCAATCCGGGCGACATTGTCCTTCGGACTACGGATCTCCAGAACGATCACAGGAGCTTGCGTGTGGGGATGGTGCGAGACCGCGGAATCATCACCTCTGCCTACCTAGCTTTGCGAGCGAATGCAGGAGTTGGACCGGACTTCGGATTCCAGTTCCTCAATGTCTGGGACACCAGCAAGGCCATTTATGGCTACGGGTCCGGCCTACGCCAGAACCTGGACTTCTCGCACTTCAAGAGAATGCCTGTCGCAGTCCCCCCGCCTGCTGAGCAGGCGGCGATTGTGCGGTTTCTGGACTGGGCAAACGGGCGGCTGGAGCGTGCAATCCAGGCGAAACGGAAGGTGATCGCGCTTCTCAACGAGCAGAAGCAGGCTATCATCCACCGGGCCGTCACCCGCGGCCTCGACCCTTCCGTTCCCCTCAAACCCTTCGGCATCCCCTGGCTTGGGGAGGTCCCAGCGCGTTGGGAGGTGCGGCCCTTGAAGGCCGTGTGTGAGATACAGTCGGGCATCACTCTCGGAAAGGACTACTCCGGACAACCTACTCAAGAGTATCCATATCTCCGGGTCGCAAACGTTCAGGCTGGTCACGCCCATCTCGCAGTTGTCAAGACCATTCGCGTCACGAAGGCGGAGGCCCTACGCTGCACGCTGCATGCCGGCGATGTCCTAATGACCGAAGGCGGCGATCCTGATAAGCTTGGGCGTGGCTGCGTATGGAATGCCCAAGTCGCTCCTTGCTTACATCAAAATCACGTCTTTGCCGTTCGCCCCGATCAGTCGAAGCTTCTTCCGGATTACCTCTCCGCACTTATGGGGACGCGATACGCCAGGGCCTATTTCGAATCTACGGCCAAGCAGACCACTAATCTCGCGGCAACCAACAGGACGAAGATCGGACAGTTCCAGGTGCTGCTGCCGACGGTCGATGAGCAACAGAGAATACTTTCAGCCCTCAGTTACGAGACCGGCCCCGTGATTGCCGCCATCTCCCGCCTCGAACGCGAGATCGAACTCCTTCGCGAATACCGAATCCGTCTCGTCGCCGATGTCGTGACCGGCAAGCTCGATGTGAGAGAGGCGGCGTCGCGGTTGCCCGTCGAGGCGCCGCCTGACTCGGTCGAGGACGACACTGCCCAGAACGACGATCTTGAGGACGCTGGCGAGGAGGCCGCCGCATGACCACTGACACCAGCGAGAAGGGCCTCGAGACGCTGATCATGCGCCAGATGACTGGTGAAGATGGTCTCGCAGTGTCGTCGGGATTCACGGTAGCCGAGCCCTCGCCTCCCTACGGTGGCACCGGCTATCGGGCCGGCTCTGCGAAGGACTACGACCGGGCTCAGGCTGTGGACGTGGCGCAGTTGTTCGCATTCCTCAGGTCCAGCCAGCCCGACGCGTTCAAGAAGCTCGCCATGGCCAACGAGCAAGATCCCCAGGACATCAATCGCCTCAAGTACCTCTCCCGCCTGTCGAGTGAGATCGGGAAACGCGGGGTCATCGACGTGTTGCGGAAGGGGGTGGAGCACGGCCCGGTGCACTTCGAGCTCTTCTATGGCACTCCTTCCCCCGGAAACGCCAAGTCCATGGAGTTGTTCGCCAAGAATCGTTTCTCGGTCACCCGGCAACTGGCTTTCAGTCTGGATGAAACTCGGCGGGCCCTGGACCTCTGCCTCTTCATCAACGGTCTGCCCATTGCGACCTTCGAGTTGAAGAACAGCCTGACCAAACAGACGGTTGAGGATGCCGTCGAGCAATACCGGCGCGACCGTGATCCACGCGAGCGGCTCTTCGGCTTCGGCCGTTGCGTTGTGCATTTGGCCGTCGACGATGTCGAGGTCCGGATGTGCACGGAACTCAAGGGCAAGCCATCCTGGTTCCTACCCTTCAACAAGGGCTGGAACGACGGGGCCGGGAACCCGCCCAACCCCAACGGCCTCAAGACCGATTACCTCTGGAAGGTGCTCCTCACTCCCGCAGGGCTGACGGACATCCTGGAGAAGTACGCCCAGATCGTCGAGATCGAAGACCAGAAGACGGGCAGGAAGAAGCGCGTCCAGGTATTCCCGCGCTATCACCAGCTATCCGTCGTGCGACAGGCTCTCGCCCATGTGGCGGAGCACGGAGTGGGGAAGAGGTACCTGATCCAGCATTCGGCCGGGAGCGGCAAGTCCAACTCCATCGCCTGGCTGGCTCACCAGCTCATCGGCATGAAGCGCGCGGGGAAGGAGATCTTTGACTCGGTGGTCGTGGTCACCGACCGCCGCATTCTGGACGCCCAGATTCAGAAGACCATCAAGCAGTACATGCAGGTCAGCGCCACCGTCGGCCATGCGGAGCATTCGGGCGATCTCCGCAGTTTCATCGAGGAAGGCAAGAAGATCATCATCTCCACGGTCCAGAAGTTCCCGTTCATCCTCGACGAGATCCACAGGGACGGCCAGGATCGGACCTTCGCCATCATCATCGATGAGGCCCACTCCAGCCAGGGCGGGAAGACTTCCTCGGCCGTGAGCGCGGCCCTGGCCGATGAGGGCGATCCCGAGGACAAGGTCAACGATGAACTCGAGAAACGCATCGCCGCCCGGAAGATGCTCACCAACGCCAGCTACTTTGCGTTCACGGCGACGCCCAAGCACAAGACTCTCGAGATGTTCGGCGAGCCCCTGCCGCCAGACGCCGAAGGCAAGGTGAAACACAAGCCGTTTCACAGCTACACCATGAAGCAAGCCATCAAGGAGGGCTTCATCCTCGACGTGCTCGAGAGCTATACCCCGGTGGAGAGCTACTACAAGCTCGTGAAGACGATCGAGGGGGATCCCGAGTATGACACCAGGAAGGCGCAGAAGAAGCTGCGCCGATACGTCGAGAGCCATGACTACGCCATCCGGCTCAAGGCCGAGATCATGGTGGACCACTTCCACGAGCAGGTCATGGCCCTGAACAAGATCGGCGGACAAGCGAGGGCCATGATCGTCTGTTCCGGGATCGAGCGGGCCGTCCAGTACTTCCATGCCTTCAAGGAGTACCTGGCGGAACGAAAGAGTCCGTACAGGGCCATCGTCGCGTTCTCCGACGAGCATGAGTACAAGGGGATGAAGGTCAGCGAGTCCTCCTTGAACGGCTTCTCGAGCGGGGACATCGCGGACAAGATCCAGCAGGATCCCTATCGGTTCCTGATTTGCGCGGACAAGTTCCAGACCGGCTACGACGAGCCGCTACTCCACACGATGTACGTGGACAAGATCCTCTCCGGCGTGAAGGCCGTCCAGACCCTCTCGCGCCTGAACCGCGCGCATCCGCAGAAGCACGACGTATTCGTCCTGGATTTCATGAACAGGGCGGACACCATCATCGAGGCGTTTGCCGACTACTACCGCACGACCGTCCTGAGCGAAGAGACGGACCCCAACAAACTGCACGACCTGAAGGCCGCCCTGGACGGTGCGCAGGTCTACACAGCCGAACAAGTGGAAGCCCTCGTATCCCTCTACCTGACCGGCGCGGATCGCGACAAGCTCGATCCGATCCTGGATGCCTGCGTCGCGATCTACAGGGAGAAACTCGACGAGACCGGGCAGGTCGAGTTCAAGGGCAAGGCCAAGGCGTTCACCCGCACCTACAACTTCCTCGCCTCGGTCCTGCCGTACGCGAATCGGGACTGGGAGAAGCTTTCCATCTTCCTGACCTTCCTGGTCCCGAAGCTCCCTGCACCCAAGGAAGAGGACCTCGCCAGGGGCATCCTCGAAGCCATCGACATGGACAGCTACCGGGCCGAGAAGAAGGCCACGCTGAAGATCAGCTTGCCGGATGCCGACGCCGAGATTGACCCCGTGCCGACCAGCGGTCTGACCCGAAAGATAGAACCCGAGCTGGACCGGCTCAGCAACATCCTGAAGACCTTCAACGACCAGTTCGGGACGCTGTTCACCGACTCCGACCGGGTGGCCAAGCGCATCAAGGACGAGATCGCTCCGATGGTGGCCGCCGACCAGGGCTACCAGAACGCCCGCGCCAACACGCCCAACGCGGCCCGGATCGAGCTCGACCGTGCCCTGGGCCGCGTGATGCTCGGCCTGCTCAAGGACGACACCGAGGTCTACAAGCAGTTCTCCGAGAACGAGTCCTTCAAGCGCTTCGTCACGGACATGGTCTACGATCTGACCTCGGAGGCCGGCCCAGCTACTCCAGCGCCCCAGTAGCTTCCGACATGTCTTCAAGGGTGGGGGACCGGTAGGGCTTGTGGCGGCCCCTGCCGCCTATCTTGGCCCTCATGCTCGCCGACGGGCTTGCGGGCTTTCGTCGTGCCCACACCATGGCAAAGTGATCGTAGGCGGTCCTCGCATCGCGTGAGTTCGTGCTAGATTGGACTGCGGATCAATGGAATCGTCAAGGCAGATGGGCGCGGTCGCCTAAGGAGACGTTCCGGTGGCAACCCTTGAGTTCACGCTTTTCAGAGTGCAGGTCTTCCCGAGCAGCCAGACGAAGCTGTGGCCGGGCGATATTGGGCCTAGAGACGTGCTCAAGATGAAGCTCGCGGCCCTTCCCACTATAGAGTCCTCTAACGGGGCTACACGGCCCCCGGGGCGAAAGACTGAGTTCGGACTCGAGACCAATCACTGAGGGGGAGGGCTGAATGACTGGGATCGATTTCGAGAAGTACGACAAGCTGGATGACAGAGCCATTCTTCAGGAAGCCGACCGCTATCGCGGCTTCTCGGATTCAGAAGTGCACGGGGCGCTGCGCGAGATCCTCATCGCGTACCTGAACGCCCGGTCCACGGAGCGCCTGGTGCGTCTGACGGTGTGGATTCGGAACCTGACCTTGGCCATTGTCGGGCTTACGGTTGTCAGCGTTGTTCTGTTCTGTGTTCAGTGGGCATGCACACGGGGCAAGTAGCGGAGGAGGGGGCGTAGTGACATTGGCGCAATGCCCAGAACTAGGAAGAACGACACTCTTTCATCCATGCGCTTCACCATTGCCTGCCCGGAGAATTGCATGATCGAGAGAGTGTCCCGCCCTCTGGGGTTGAACTGCAGGGGGTGCTTGGCTGAGGCGGCGCGGCGTTTTCACTAGGAGGAGGTTTCGCACATGGCGAGGTTGATGAGCATTGAAAAGGACCGTGCAACCTTGGTGGAGGGGCTCCGTAGGGCAGTGCAGTCAGCGCACCTAAACTGCGTCATCGGCTCCGGTTGTTCCCGCCCTGCCTTGGAGCCTTTGGGGAACATTGAGGCTGCGGTGCGTTCCCTGCGGTCGTCTGGTGAACACGAGAAGGCGCAGCGCCAGTTATTCTCATTCATCGAGCCATTTCTCGACGTGACCGTGCGCATGCTCGCTGGCAAGGACAAGTCGATCGACACGACCTTGGCTTCCTACAAGGCGTTCTTGACCGTTCTCTCGGGCATCATGTTTGAGAGGAAGAGCAGCATTCTCCCCAAGCAAGCCTCCATCTTCTCTACCAACTACGACTTGTTTGTGGAGCGGGCGTCCGAAGAGGTCAATACCATCGCAAGGCTCAATGATGGCTTCATGAGGCTTCCGAGGTTGTCAGGGGGATTCGAGTTCAGCACGTCGGAGTTCTTCAATGCGGCAGAGAACGATGGGAATATCTACAACTACAAGGTGCGTATCCCCTCGTTGAACCTGATCAAGCTCCACGGTTCTCTCAGCTGGGAGGTGAGCGGCGAGAAGATCATCTTCAGCACGGGCAGGTTCCCCGCGTTGCTCGAAGATTGGAGAGCGGTCCATGCACGGGGAGATCCGAAGGAGATTGCCGACTTCTCGGAACGCTTGGCGATCGTGTGGTGATCACGAAATCATTTCCGGTCTGAGGGCCTGAAGGACCTCTCCGCCT
>CAKKQC010000011.1 GCA_919901855.1 bacterium
GAACCGTACGGCACCTTCATGATAACCAGTCAGGAGGGTTTTGAAATGGCTTCTAATCATCTTTCGCAGAATAGCTGCGCGCAGTCAGGTTGCCCTCGCGCCAGTCTCCTCCTGGATCGCTGTCGGGATTGGAGTAGCGGCGGTCATCCTTCTCGCTTCGTTCCAGGGAACCTGTCAGCGCCTTCGCGATATCCTTCGCATACACTAGAACATATTCAGTGGACGTGGAAATGTGGTTGTTGTCTGAGCGGGGCGCGGCGGACTTCTGCCAGTTGATTATCGCCAATCGGTTACTCTGTCCGAACAGTTCATCCAGCATTTGACCAAGTCTGAATAGCTCGCGGTGATCGATGCAGACCGCAAGAACACCGGTCGGCTTGAGCATTGCCTTCATCATCTGAAGGCGTGGCCACATGAAGCGCATCCACTTCGTGTGTCGAGCGCCATCGTCCGCCGCAACGAACTCGCCGAGACCTGGATCGTTGGGATCTTCATCCCACCTGTCGTTGTATCGAAAGTCCTTACCTGTATTGTAGGGCGGGTCAGTAAGCACGAGGTCAACTTGGCCGCGCTCTCTGTACAGCGTTGACATCGCCTGCAAATTGTCGCCTTCCACAACAGTATTCCTAGATCTGTCGACGGAATTGCCGCTGGAGTACTTCGCTACGAGCCGGCTTACGCGCGGCCGTACCGCTCGGGCAATCCGCCGAGCATTGTTCTTACCAGAGAAGTCGATCCGGATTCCCCCCTCCTCGTTCGCTTCAAGAACATCCAGGAGTTGGTCGCGGGAGACATCTGCGAGAGGCGTCCCTGCAAGTTCGGGGGGTACGCTCAGGCCCGGCAAGGCCAGTTGACCGGAGACCTTTGCAGCTTGGCGCCGCCGAGCAGGCTGAGGGTGCGGACCCTCTGGGCCGGAGACTACAGAGGTGCTACCGGTAGTTGCGAGGTCATCGAGCGTAGTGCGGTCTCTGTCCGTCGCGCTCGATTCGCGGACAAGAGGGCGGCTCGAATCATGCTCACCATCTGATGGCCTCATTGCTTCTACCCCCTCGATTTCGGACTTCCTCCGCTGCCTCATCATGTGCCCCTCCAAAGCAGCCCGGTCAGCCGCAGCAGGCCACTGACAAAGCAGCGCGTGGCACTGCAGCTGGCAATCTCACAACCCCGTTCTGTTTATGATTGCCCAGCCTCACCCACTCTAGCCCCGACCGCCGACGACCGCAACATCGACGATCAAGGGAGCTCACGTGCGCATGTCGGTCAATCTGAACAGCCGTATCGGTCCAATCTGAACGCCGGTATC
>CAKKQC010000012.1 GCA_919901855.1 bacterium
TGGTGGGCGGGACGACCGGGGTGGTGATCAACGGGACGAACCTCACGGCGGTCACGGCGGTCACGATCGGGGGCGCGGCGGCTACGGTTACGGGCAACACGGCGACGACGGTTACGGTGACGACGCCGGCGGGAACGGCGGGTGCGCAGGACGTGGTGGTGACCACGTGCGGCGGGCCGGTGACGAGCGTGGGCGCGTTCACGTACACGGCGGCACCGACGATCACGAGCCTGGGAACGACATGCGGGCCGGTGGCCGGCGGGACGACCGGGGTCGTGATCAACGGGACGAACCTCTCGGCGGTCACGGCGGTCACGATCGGTGGGGCTGCGGCTACGGTTACGGGCAACACGGCGACGACGGTTACGGTGACGACGCCGGCGGGAACGGCGGGTGCGCAGGACGTGGTGGTGACCACGTGCGGCGGGCCGGTGACGAGCGTGGGTGCATATACGTACACGGCGGCGCCGACGATCACGAGTCTGGGAACGACGTGCGGACCGGTGGCGGGCGGGACGACGGGTGTCGTGATCAACGGGACGAACCTGACCGGTGTCACTGCGGTCACGATCGGCGGGGCGGCGGCTACGGTTACGGGGAACACGGCGACGACGGTTACGGTGACGACGCCGGCGGGGACGGCGGGTGCGCAGGACGTGGTGGTGACCACGTGCGGCGGCGTCGCGACCAGCGTGGGTGCATATACGTACACGGCGGCGCCGACGATCACGAGCCTGGGGACGACCTGCGGACCGGTGGCGGGCGGGACGACGGGGGTGGTGATCAACGGGACGAACCTGACCGGTGTCACGGCGGTCACGATCGGCGGGGCGGCGGCGACGGTTACGGGCAACACGGCGACGACGGTTACGGTGACGACGCCGGCGGGAACGGCGGGTGCGCAGGACGTGGTGGTGACCACGTGCGGCGGGCCGGTGACGAGCGTGGGCGCGTTCACGTACACGGCGGCACCGACGATCACGACGCTGGGAACGACGTGCGGGCCGGTGGCGGGCGGGACGACCGGGGTGATCATCAACGGGACGAACCTCACGGCGGTCACGGCGGTCACGATTGGCGGCGCGGCGGCCACGGTGACGGGCAACACGGCGACGACGGTTACGGTTACGACGCCGGCGGGGACGGCGGGTGCGCAGGACGTGGTGGTGACCACGTGCGGCGGCGCCGTGACGAGCGTGGGCGCGTTCACGTACACGGCGGTGCCCACGATCACGACGCTGGGGACGACCGTCGGACCGCTGTCGGGATGGACGCCGATGCAGATCACGGGGACGAACCTGGCGAACGTGACCACGGTGACGGTCGGGGGCGCGGCGGCGACCATCACGGGCAACACGGCGACAACGGTGACAATCCTTACGCCGTCGGGTACCGCCGGGACCTGGGACGTGGTGGTGACCACGTGCGGTGGGGTGGCGACGGTGGTCAACGGATTCACGTATGACCCCGCGGCCAACAATCCGCCGGCGGTGTCCCTGGTTAGCCCGGTCGATGGGGGAACGTTCACGGCCCACACGACGGTTAGCCTGACGGCGAGCGCGTATGACAGCAACGGCACGATCAGCAAGGTGGAGTTCTACGAGGGCGGCATTCTGCTGGCGACGGACACGACGGCCCCGTACACGGCATCGTGGACCGCGGGGGAGCCGGGCACGTACGCGTTGATCGTGAAGGCCTACGATGACGTCGCCGCGGTCACGATCTCCCAGATTGCAGTCACGGTGACGCCGGCTCCGGTCGCGCCAGGGCTGGGGTTGAGGCGGTTCGCGGATCCGATCGTCGCGTACCCGAACCCGGTCGGGGGTGACGTCATGCACGTGGCGCTGAATCTCAAGGCGGACGCCGAGGTCGTGACCGTGATGGTGTACAACGCCGCGATGCAGCTCAGCTACGAGGGCGAGTGGCGGAACGTCACGCTGGCCGACGGCGGAGTCCGAATCACGGGCCTCCAGGACTGGGCGCCCGGGGTCTACCTCCTGCGCGCGCGCGCGACCCTCGTCGGCGGTGACGTTCAGGTTCTTCCCGTCCTGAAGGTGGTGGTCAAATGACGCTCCGGCTGCCGGTCGCCTTCCTGGCCCTTCTTGCCGCGTCCGGCGCGAGCGCGCTGACCGAAACGCGGTCGACGGTGCTCGGACCGGGAACGGTGCGGGGGGCATTCCTCTCCCGCGGCACGAGCCCGCGGGCCGGGGGCATGGGCGAGGCGTTCGCGGCGGTGGCGGACGACGTCAGCGCGGTGGGGTGGAACCCGGCCGGGCTGGGCCAGCTAGAGTCCTTCGGCGCGGTGGCGTCGTGGGACGGCGCGGGCCAGGGGCTGGGGCTGAGCCATCTCGCGGTGGCGGCGCCGGTCGGGCCCGGCACCCTCGGGGCGAGCCTGACTGCGATGACGTATGGGAGCTTCACGTCATATAACGATCTCGGCGACCGGCTTGGCAGCGAGGGCTTCATGGATCTCGGCGTGACCGCGGCTTGGGGCATGTCCGTGGGACGGCTGATGGGTCATCCCGCCTGGGGCGGCGTATCGGCCGAGTTCGTGCGCGACGCCGCGGGCGGCACGATGGCCGGGTTCGGAGCCGGTGCACTTCTCCCGCTCGGGCCCATTTTCCGGGTCGGGGCGTCGGTCCAGCATCTGGGTACGACGAGCGGCGGATTCTCGCTCCCGGGCCGGGCGCGTGTGGGGTTGGCAGCGAAGCTGGGCAACGGCCTGTTCGCCGGGGTCGAGGGCGCCTACGGCTTCCAGGACAAGCTCGGGACAATGGCGCTGGGGCTGGAGTGGTTGCCGGTCCGTCTCCTCGCCGTGCGCGCCGGCTACCGGCAGCCGTTCCGGACCCAGCGCCTCGAAGGGCTCACGGGGCTGACCGCGGGCGTGGGCGTGAAGTGGCGGTCGCTCGGCGTGGACTACGCCTTCCAGCCGTACGGCGACCTCGCGGTGAGCCACCGGGTGGGGCTGACCTGGACCGCCCCGGCGGCGGTTCCAGTGCAGTCGACTCCAGACGCCGGGAAGGAACCCGCCGTCGCCACTGAGCCGGCTCCGGCCGCTGCGCCCGCTACTCCCCGCTGATCAAGGACTGATTCGATCAGTTCATCAGCAACAGGCCGGGCCATGGGGTCCGGCCTGTTGCTGTTTGCGGGCTTATCGCACCTCGAAAGCGAAGAGGTGGGCGCGCTCGGCGCCCCAGGTCGTATCGAGGACCAGCCGGACCGATGAGGCGGTGATGCCGAGGGGGACCCGGACCAGCCGCTGGTAGCTCTCGGGGGCCGGGAAGGTCCGGACTGCTCCGGCGGTGTCACGGCACTCGATATGGAACGACTTTACGAGCGTTTCCGGCGGGCCCAGTGGCTCATCCGTGTGGCGCCGGAATGCGGGCATGTTCGCGCCCCGGCGCCGGCGGTTCCGGTTGAGGTCGCTGTCGAAGACGAGCCGGGCCTCGCGGACGGCGGCCGGTCTTGGGAACGCCAGCTCGACCCATCCGCCGGGTGCGCACGACCAGCCGTGGTCGCCGGCCTCGTCGGGCCGGTCCAGCCCGTCGCGCAGGGGCTCGGCATCGCCCTCGCTGGCCTTGAGTGTCGCGGTCCGCGTGAGCGCCGGGATCTCGCGGAGCCGCCACGGAAGCCAGCAGTCGTCTTCCATGAGCGCGGCCTGGAGTTCGGCCAGCCGGTTGGCGTGGACGCCCCGTGGGTCGAGTCCGTCCCGGACCGCGATCGCGGCCGCGGTCCCCACGGCCTGCCCCATGAGCGAGGTCGTGCCCATGACGCGCGTGGCGCTCATGGCCGCGTGCGTGGCCGAGATGTTCCGGCCCGCGCAGAACAGGTTCCCGATGTTGCGGGAATAGAGGCTGCGGTAGGGGATCCCGAACGGGCTCGGGGCGGGATGGAAGATCGTGCCCTCGCCCGGATGGTGGAACCCGGCGGGGAAGTGGTCGTCCATGGTCCAGCCGCCGTAGGCGATGAGATCCGGGAACCGTCCTTCCGCTTCCACGTCGTGCTGGGTGAGGACGTGGTCGCCCACGTACCGGCGGCTCTCGCGCTTGCCCGGCAGGAACCCGACCCAGTCCAGGACCCAGTTCGCGGCCCCGTGATCGCCCCGGTTCTTGACGTGGTCCCAGATGCCGAACGCGATCCGGAGCAGCTCCTCGCGGTTCTTCTCGGCGTCGTGGAGGACGTCGCCCTCGCCGCCGACCTCCATCCACCACCAGTTCGTGCCGGCGACGTCGTGGTCGCGGCCGTGGAGGTCCGCGTCGGTCTGGTAGACGTTCGCCCACGACGGCGGGGTGAAGGGCTGGGGCTGGCCGGTCTCGCGCGCCTGCAGGAGGCAGGTCATGCCCATCGTCTTCGCGTCCGCGACCTCGGGGGCGATCGGCTC
The DNA here is from genome assembly GCA_919901855.1 of bacterium. Lineage (GTDB taxonomy): Bacteria > Oederibacteriota > CAKKQC01 > CAKKQC01 > CAKKQC01 > CAKKQC01. The sequence goes on from CAKKQC010000012.1 coordinate 4,382, forward strand.
GCCGAACTCGGCGCGCGCCTCCCGCCCGATCCGGAACTCGGCGCCCGAGAGCGGGGCCAGGATCGCGTCGCCGGAGCAGTCGGCGAAGAGCCCGGCCTCGACCGTGTGCCAGGTTTCGGTCGTCGTCTGCCAGCCGCGCACGGACCGGATTCGTTTCCATTCCATGGCGGCTTCATTCATGGAGCAATTGAGCAGGAGCGTGATCCCGGGCTGGTACTGGGCCGCGCCGTAGAGGACGGAGTCCCAGATCGACCACGACGGCTCGGGATTGCGGTGGAAGTTCTCGAGGATGAGCTCTTCCAGGATCCCGGTCTCGCGCCGGTTCGGTCCGTGCGCGCCCGAGATCTCCATCCGGACCTCGGAGGAGGCGTTCCCGCCAAGGACGGGCCGGTCGTGGACGAGCACGACCCTGGCCCCGCGTCGCGCGGCCGCGAGCGCCGCGATCAGCCCCGCCATTCCGCCGCCGACGATGCAGAGGTCCGTCCGGTGCGCCTGGCTCCGCATGCCCCTCATCCTACGCCCCCCGTGGCTGAGGGATACCCAGCTTCTTCCCGCTCTGCGTCGCTTGACAGGACCTGGCAGGCGTGGCAGATTGAAGATGTGATCTTCCAAACGCCATAGTGGACTCCCCCCCGATGATCCGCCGGGCCCTCGCCGGGGCGCTCCGCCGCGCGGCCTCGGGCTTCCGCGTCGTGAGCGTGACCGGTCCCCGCCAGTCGGGAAAGACCACGCTGGTCAGGCAGGTGTTCCCGCGGCATGCCTATGTGTCGCTCGAGGTTCCGGACGACCGTCGACAGGCGCTCGACGACCCGCGCGGGTTCCTGGCGCGGTTCCCGGGGCCGGTCATCCTGGATGAGGCCCAGCGGGCCCCCGACCTGTTCTCCTACATCCAGACCATCGTGGACGAGCATCCGCGGCCCGGCCGCTTCGTGCTCACGGGTTCGAGCAACTTCCTGCTGATGCGCACGATCACCCAGTCCCTCGCCGGACGGTGCGCCGTCCTGCATCTGCATCCGTTCTCGCGCGCGGAGCTGGAGGGACGGGCGGCCCTGGACCTCCTGACGCTGGGTCGATCCCCCGTCCGCGACGCCCGCAAGCCGCGGGCCGCGCTCGACGAGGTCCTGTTCCGGGGCGGCTACCCGCCCGTCCAGGGCCGCCGGATCGAGCCGCGGCGATGGTTCCAGTCCTACGTGGAGACCTATGTGGAGCGGGATGTGCGCCAGCTCCTGCGGGTGGGCGACCTGGACACCTTCGAGCGCTTCCTCCGGCTTGCGGCCGCGCGCTCGGGCCAGCTCCTCAACCTGTCCTCGCTGGCCGCGGATGCGGGCATCACGCATCCGACGGCCCGGGCCTGGATCTCGATCCTCCAGACGAGCTTCCTCGTGCTCCTGATGCGGCCGTACTTCCGGAACGTCGGGAAGCGCATGACCAAGTCGCCGAAGCTGTACTGGCTGGACTCGGGGCTCCTCTGCTATCTCCTCGGGATCCGCTCGCCGGCGGAGATCGCGGGCCATCCCCTGCGCGGCGCGATCTTCGAATCCTTCGTGGTATCGGAACTCGTGAAAGCCTTCACGCACCGGGGGGAGATCGCCCCGTTGGCCTTCTGGCGTGACCGGACCGGGAAGGAGATCGACGTGCTGGTCGAGTCGGCCCGCGAGCCCGTCACGATCGAAATCAAGGCCGGAAGGACGATGGCGGCCGATGCGCTGGCCAACCTCCAGTATTGGCGGTCGATGCGCGGGGAAGCGGCTGGACGTGCCGCCCTCATTTACGGCGGGGATCGGGGCTTCGTGCACCTCGGCGTCACCGTTCTGCCCTGGTGGCGGATCTGATGCGCGGCTGCATCGAACGCGCGGCTGACTGCCGCGCCCGCCCATGCGTGCCTGAGAATCTGAAAATCCAGAGCGCGTCCCTGCCTCTGCTGCCTCTGCGGGATGCCGTCGTCGCCCTGATCGCCCGGGTCGCCAAGTCGCTGAAGTAGCCGCCCGGGAAGATCGTTCCCGGGGGGCCAAGCGTCACAGGCTCCCTGCACCACGGTCATGGAATAACGCTCCGTAAAGGCGCGCGGCGTGACGGCCAGTATTGTGCTGACTGGGCCAAGGCCCTACAATGCCTATCTATGGGTAGGGGAGCTTTGTTGCACATCTCGCACGCCCTGCTGGGCCTGTGCCTGCTCGTGGCGCCCGGCTGGGTCGTGGCCGCGGATCCTGTCTGGTCGGCGCTGGCCGCGATGCCGACGGGCCGGAGCATCTTCGGGGCGGCCGTGCTGGGCGGGACGCCCTATGTCGTGGGTGGCACCACGACCGGATCGAATGCGATCACGACCGTCGAGGCCTACGTCCCCGAAGCCAACATCTGGCTGACGAAGGTCAGCATGACCACGGGCCGGAACAACCACGCCGTTGTGGCGGTGGGATCGACGCTCTACGCCATCGGCGGCTGGAACATCAGCAACCTTTCCTCGATGGAAGCCTACGATCCGGTGACGACCGCGTGGGCTTCGAAGGCCAGCATGGGCCAGGCCCGGACTTACTTCGCCGCGGCCGCCATTGGCGGCACGATCTATGTCATGGGCGGATGGCAGGGCGGGTACACGTACCTGAACACCCTCGAGGCCTATGACCGAAACACGAACACGTGGACGACAAAGGCGCCCATGCCCGTGCCCCGGGGGGGGCATGCGGCCGTGGCCATCGGCGGCACGATCTACGTGATGGGCGGGCACTGCCAGGATGCCGTCTCGGGCACCACGTACTCCAGCGTCATTGCCTACGATCCGGCGACAAACACGTGGACGTCGAAGGCGGACATGCCCACCCGGCGCGACACGTTCCAGGCGGCCCGCGTGGGGGCCTTGATCGTCGCGGTCGGGGGCAGCACCCCAACCAGCACGGCGACCGCGCTGGTTGAAGCCTACGACCCCGCGACCGACACATGGGTGACCATGACGGACATGCCCACGGCGCGGAACTACCCCGCCGTGGCCGTGATTGGCGCCACGCTGTACGTGGTCGGGGGCTACCAGAACATGCAGACGGCGGAGGCCGGGTGTCTGACGGCAGTCTCGATTGCGCCCAACACGGCGCCGGGGGCGCCGTCGGCCGTGAGCGGGCCGGGGAACGGGAAGAAGAACTACAGCTACACGTACACGGTGGCGGCGACCGATCCGGACGGTGACACGGTCAAGTACGGGTGGGACTGGGACGGGGATGGGACGGTGGACGAGTGGTCGTCGCTGGTGGCGAGCGGGACGCCAGACGTGCGGAGCCATAGCTGGTCGTCAGCCGGGACTAACAACGTCAAGGTAAAGACGCAGGACGCGAACGCTGCCGAGTCCGGCTGGTCCACGGCCCGGAGCGTCGTGGTCGCGAACGGCGGTCCGGACATCTCGTGGACGGCCGCCGCATCAATGCCGGGCACGCGGTCTTCGCCGGCCGTTGCGGTGGTGAACGGCCTCGTGTACTGCGCGGGGGGCGGTGACGGGGGCTATTTAGCGACGATGGTGGTCCTCGATCCGGGCACCGATTCTTGGACAACGAAAGCGAGCATGCCGACGGCTCGGGTCGCGCCGATGGGGGCGGCGGTGGGGAGCACGGTCTTCGTGATCGGGGGCTACGTCGGTGGGAATACCTACATCGGGACGGTCGAAGCCTACAACACGGTGACTAACACATGGACGACGCGGACCAGTCTACCCTACGCGAGCGCCTGGGGTGGAGCCGTCGCCATGAACGGATTGATCTATGTCGTCGGGGGGCAGAACTTTCCCGCCGGTGCCCATGCAACGGTGTCGGCGTACGATCCGGTGGCGGATAGCTGGTCTACGAAGGCGAGCCTGCCGACCGCGATCTCGGCCCACGCCGTGGTGGCCGTGGGGGCCACGATCTACTCCATTGGGGGATCCGGCCTGGCTACTGTCCATGCATATGACCCTACGACGAATACATGGGTGACGAAAGCGCCCTTGTCGCGGGGACTTAATGACGCGACAGCCGTCGTCGTGGGCGGGACGATCTACGTGTGTGGCGGCGATGATGGTGTTTCGGCGACCACGCTGGTGGAGGCGTACGATACGGCGACCAACACATGGACGATGATGGCAAGTCTGCCGACGGCGCGGACAAATGCAGGAGGCGCGGTGATCGGCGACTCGATTTACGTCATCGGTGGGGGGAACGTGACGATCCTCTCGACGGTGGTGTCCGGTCTCGTCTACGGCGCGGCGGGGGGGAACACGGCGCCGGGGGCGCCGTCGGCGGTGAGCGGGCCGGGGCACGGGAAGAAGAACTACAGCTACACGTACACGGTGGCGGCGACCGATCCGGACGGTGACACGGTCAAGTACGGGTGGGACTGGGACGGGGATGGGACGGTGGACGAGTGGTCGTCGCTGGTGGCGAGCGGGACGCCAGACGTGCGGAGCCATAGCTGGTCGTCAGCCGGGACTAACAACGTCAAGGTGAAGACCGAGGACGCGAATGGCGCCCAGTCCGGCTGGTCGACGGCGCGGAGCGTGGTCGTAACGAACGGGGGCGGCGACATCTCGTGGACGTCCGCCGCGCCGATGCCGACGCCGCGGCAGGGACCGATGGCTGGCGCGGTGGGCAACATGATCTATGTGTTCGGAGGCAACCTGAACTCAGCAAGCACCACCCAGAGCTTGGTGGAGGCGTACGACGCGGGGACGGACACTTGGACCACCAAGGCGAACATGTCGGTTGTGAGAATACAGGCGGGGGTCGCCGTGCTTGGGGGCACGGTGTACGCCATCAGTGGTGGAGGGCCTAGTGATGGGGTGCCCGTGGCCTCCGTTGAAGCATACGACCCTACCACGAACACGTGGACCGCGAGAGCCAACGTGAACACGGGGCGGCTCGCCCCTGCGGCGGCGGCGGTCGGCGGAACGATCTACCTGTGTGGCGGGATCATCGGCGGCGGTGTCATCTTCGCGCCTGTGGAGGCCTATGATCCGGCCACGAATACCTGGGTGACGAAGACCGCGATGCCCACGCCGCGGTATGGACTGGCGGCCGTGGTGGTCTGCGGCACGGTCTACACAATCGGCGGATGGAACAGCTACCCAGGGCCGGGTGCCGTGAGCGGAGCCGTTGAGGCCTACTATCCCGCCACGAACACCTGGGTGACGAAGGCCAGCATGCCGACGGTTCGGGCAAACATGGCCGCCACGGCAGTGGTGGGGGGTACCATCTACGTCTGCAGCGGAGGCAACGATTCGGGAAATGTCGCGACCGTGGAGGCCTACGACACGGCGACGAACACATGGACGACCATGGCGCCGATCACGGTTGCACGGAACGCCGCGGCGGGGGTTGCGGTGGGCGACTCGCTCTTCGTGTTCGGCGGCAACAGCGGAGGGCTGACGGCATCGGTTGAGGCCGGGTTGACGTTTGGCGCGGCCGGGAACACGGCGCCGGGGGCGCCGTCGGCAGTGAGCGGGCCGGGGAATGGGAAGAAGAACTACAGCTACACGTACACGGTGTCGGCGACGGATCCGGACGGGGACCAGGTCAAATACGGCTGGGATTGGGATGGGAATGGGACGGTGGACGAGTGGTCGGTAATGGGAGCGAGTGGGACGCCAGACGTGCGGAGCCATAGCTGGGCGTCGGCCTCGACCAACAACGTCAAGGTGAAGACCGAGGACGCGAATGGCGCTCAGTCCGGCTGGTCCACGGCGCGGACCGTCGTGATCACGAACGGCGGAAGCGACATCTCGTGGACGGCGGGGCCCACTTTGTCAGGGTCGCGGAACGGCGCTGCCGTCGCTGTGGTTAACGGGCTTGTATACAGCGTGGGAGGTCATGACGGGATCTCCTACCTGTCGACGGTGGAGGTCCTTGATCCAGGCACCGACACATGGACGGCGAAAGCGAGCCTGTCCGCAGGTCGAGCCTCGATGGGTGTCGCAGTCGTGGGGGCCACGATCTTCGTCATCGGCGGGTATTCGGGAGCGTCTCTGGTGACCGTGGAGGCGTACAACACGGCTACGAACACGTGGACGTCGCGGGCGAACCTGCCGGCCCCGCGCTATCAAACCGGTGCTGCCACCGTGAATGGCCTAGTCTATGCCATAGGTGGACAGGATGGGGCCTCGGGTTATCCGACGGTATTTGCCTACGATCCGGTGGCCGATAGTTGGTCCACGAAGGCGAATATGCCGACGGCGCGCTCTGAACCCCACGTCGCCGCGGTGGGCGGCACGATCTACGCGATTGCTGGCGACGGCTTGGCCGTGGTCGAGGCCTACGATACGGCGACGAACTCGTGGACAACGAAGGCGAACTTGCCGGGGGGGGGCCGGTTCTCTCCGACTGCAGTTGCCGTGGGCGGGACGATCTTCGTGTGCGGTGGCAGCGATGGCGTGACGGCCACAGGGACGGTGGACTCGTACGACACGGCGACCAACACGTGGACGGTGATGGCAACCATGCCGATGGCGCGGGCACTGGCGGGAGGCGCAGTGGTCGGGGACTTGATCTACCTCGTCGGGGGTTGGGACGTGACCACTCTCTCGACGGTGGAGTCCGGTCTCGTATTCGGCGCGCCCGCTGGCGCGCCGACGACCCCTGCCGCGCACCTGACGGGTACCGTCGCGGTCACGCCGGAGGCGCCGGTGGTCCGGGCGCCGGTGACGGTCCGGTTCAATGTCAGAAATGACGGCACCGGAGACGCCACGGGGGTCACGGCCGCCCTGACGTTCACCGCGGGGACATGCCCGGTCACCGGGCCGTCGCCGGCGGGGCCGGTGACGATCGCGGCGGGTGCGACGCAGGAGTTCACCTGGACCTTCACCCCGACGGGCGGGGCCGTGGCGTTCACGGTTGCGGCCGTGGGGACGGACGCCCTGACGGCGCTGGCGGTCTCGGGCAGTGCCACGCAATCCGTGACCATCAAGACTGAGGCGAAGGACAAGGTCCTCAAGGGCAAAATCCTCGTGGCGCCCAACGTCCTGGACCTCTCGACTCCGGGGAGCAGCCTCACCTTCGCCATGAAGGGGGATCCCGGCGTGGAGGTCGAGGTCATGATCTTCTCCCTCCACGGAGCGTACGTGGGCTCCCTCAAGGGGACGGCCGGCGCCGATGGGGTCACCGCGGTCACGCTCGCGGGGGGCCGGGTCGAGGGCAAGGTCCTGGCCACGGGCGTCTACTGGGCGCTGGTCAAGGGCGGAGGCGTCACCGATAAGCGTCAGTTCGCGGTTGTGGCGCGCAAGGGGGGCAAGTAGATGCGGCGGATCGGTCGGCTCGCGGCCCTCGTCATGGCGCCGTCCGTCGCCCTGTCCGCCGCTACGGGGGCGGGATTCCTGAACGTGCCGCTGAGCGCCCAGCAGGTGGGGATGGGCGAGGTCAGCGTTGGGGGCGGGGACGTGTCGCGGGCGTGGAGCAATCCGTCACTGTTGTCCGCGCAGTCGACGCGGGGCGAGATCGGCCTGAGCGGGGGCTCGTACTTCGACGGCGGGCATTCGGGGATGGGCGCGTGCGCGGGCTGGCTACTGGGGTCCCGGTGGTCGGTGGGGCTGGGCTTCTCGTCGGAGTCCGTGTCGTTCTCCGAGGTGGATGCCTTCGGGGATCCCGTGGGGACCTCGGTCGCGCAGAGCCAGATGGCCATCGTGGCCATGGGCGCCGTGCGCACGGGACCGGCCAGTATCGGGATCGCGGTCAAGAGCATCTCCGACACGACCGCCAAGAACAGCGCGTCGGCCGTGGGCGCGGATGCCGGCGTCTCGGTGGAGCTGGACGGGTTCCTGGCGGGCGCCGCGGTGCGCAACCTGGGGGCGGGATTGCGGACGGCGACGGCCGGCGCCGAGGGCGGCGAGAGTCTGCCGATGGAGGTGCGCGGCGGCGTTGCGTACCGGATCGCGCCGATGGGCCTGCTGGCGGGCGTCGAATACGCCACTGCGGACACCGTCGGCAGGATCGGCTTGGGGGCCGAGTGGTGGATCAACAAGATGTTCGCCGTCCGGGCGGGAGTGGCCGGGCTGGGCGCCGTCAACGGACAGCGCATCACGGCGGGGCTGTCGGCGCGGCTCGCCGGGATCGGCGTCGACTATGCCGCGGCGACGCACGTGCTGGGGCTGACGCACCAGGTCGGGGTCAGCTACGGCTTCGGCGGGCCGGCGCCGGTGCCCGTGGTGACGGCGGCGGAGGCTCCCGTCGAGGAGGAGGTGGCGGCGACACCGGAGCCGGCCCCGGTGCCCGTGCCCGTGGTAGCGGCCGCGCCGGTGCCCGCGAAGCGGACCTCGGGCCTGTTGAACATGGCCGTCTCCGAGCTGATCTCGCAGGGCGTCTCGGCCAGTGACTCGGCCGTCATCTCCGACATGCTCCGCGCCGAACTCGTCAAGACGAAGAGGTTCAACATCATCGAGAAGGCGAACATGGACAAGATCCTGGCCGAGCAGGCGTTCCAGCAGTCCGGTTGCACTTCGGAGGAATGCGCGGTCAAGCTGGGCAAACTGCTCAACGTGCACCGCATGATCGTGGGCTCGTTCGGCAAGCTCATGGACAAGTACTTCGTCAGCCTGCGCGTGGTGAACGTCGAGACCGGGGCCGTCTTGTTCGCGGATTCCGCCAAGGGGCGCACGGTCGAGGACATCGAGACGGGCATCCAGCAGCTCGCCCGCAAGATCGGCAAAGAGGTCAGATAGCGGCCGACCGGCTCCGCTACGGCTTCTGGCGCTTGGCCAGCGCCTCCCGCGACGCCTGCACCAGCGCCGCCACTTCCCGCCGGGGCTCCGACCAGAACTCCTTCCGGTCCGACGGGACCTCGGCGAGCGCGTTCTCGGCGGCGTCGAGGTCCCGCGCCGAGGCGGCCCGCTGGCCGGCCTTCAGGCTCCGGACGGCGCGCTCCCGCAGGGCCCAGGCGAGGTTCACGCGGTTGGGGGAATCGGCGTCGTAAACCTCGATCGACCGGGTGATGACGGCGATGGCCTCGTCGAGGGCGCCCTCGTAGATGATCGCGGCGCCGTAGGAGGGCAGGTTGACGCAGTCGTACATGCCGGCCCGGACGGACGGCCGGAAGGCGGCGGCGGCCCTCGGCCAGTCCTCCATGGCGTAGTACACGAGCCCGAGCTGGTTCTGGATATAGAAGGTGCCGGGCACGACGGCGAGAATCCGCTCGAACGCCCGGATCGAGTCGCGGTCCTTCCGCGAGTCGCGCAGGATCCGGGCCTCCCGGATCGCGGTCTCGGCGCCCGGCAGGAACCAGGGTGTGGCCGGGGCTGGATCGAGCGGCCGGTCCCGGAGGCCGAAGAGGCAGATCCCGCCGCCGCGGCCGTCCACCCGGTCCGGCGCGCGGCGGATCTCGAGATGACGGCGGCAGAAATCCCACCACAACCTCAGCATCCGGTCGTTCCACGGGAACGACGCGGCGAAGTCGCTGGCCCGCTCGACGCTGACGAAGTTGTACCAGATGGTCGTAACCCCGAGCTGGCGGACCCGCCGAGCCAGTTCGGGCCCGTTCCGCGAGGTCCGCGCCAGCCGCCAGACGAGCGGTGTCTCGCCCAGGAACCCGTTGTAGAGGACGCGGCCCGGTAAACGATATGTCCGCTCCTCGCCGATCGATAGCAGGCGCCTCGTCCGTAGGAGGGCGGGGGAACGCAGGGCGGCGTCGTAGGTCGTGAGGTCCGCCGCGCGGACCGCGGCGACGGGGAGGCCCGCGTCGGCCCAGGGTCCCGTGCGGGCGGCCGGGGACCGCCAGATCGAGACCAGGGCGATGAACGCGACGAGGGCAGCGGCGGTCCGGGAGGCGCGGCCTGCAAGGCGGTCGATCGCGGGGGGCACGAGGACGGCGGCGAGCCACGCCGACGGCGCGACGAACCGGGCCATGTGACCCGCGCCGAGCGTGACGAGCGAGCCCGCGGCGATGACGGCGGCGGCGCGGACCCGGCCGGCGGCCGCGAGGAGGACGAGCCCGAGCGCGGGCAGGGGGAAATCGCGCCACCACGCGGTCAGCCACGCGCGCAGGAGCTCGCGCGGCCGGAAGGTCTCGGGGGCCCAGACGCCCATCGCCCGGACGGCGTCGTCGTTCGCCGCGCCCCACCCGGCGTCGGGGAAGAGCCGCCACAGGAGCGGGTGGACGGGGTTTCCGGTGGCCAGCCAGGCTTTGACGAGCCACGGCGCGATCGGGAGCAGGGCGACGGCCAGGCACGCCGGCATCGAGCGCCTCCGATTCGAGGGGCTCATGAGGAGGAGCCAGAGCGCGACGAGCGGCGCGTTCGTGAGCTTGACCGCGACGGCGGCGCCGAGGAGCACGGCGGCCGTCAACGAGCCGGCCTCCAGCCAGAGGACGCCGCCCGCGACGAGGCAGGCGGCGCCCGCGAGATCGTTCTTGGTAACGGTCGACAGCCCCAGGAGGGCGGGAGAGGACAGCGCGAGCAGTCCGCCCAACCATCCGACGTTCCGGTCGCCGCGGAACCGGCCCGCCACGACCGCGGTCGCCGCCGCGGCGGCGCCGAGCAGGAGGGCGCGGGCGAGCCGGTCCTCGCCGAGCACGAGCGGGAGCGCGTGCGCGAGGTCGAACGGGAGCGAGAGCTGGAAGGTCCAGGGCACTTCGGTCAGCGGCATGCGGTGAAGGCCAAGACATGTCCACGGGAACCCGAGGTGATACGCCAGCGTGTCCTGGTCGACGCCCGGGCACAGGAACCAGGGCACGGCCGGGAGGGCGCCCAGCCCGAGGGCCGCGAGGGCGAGGCGCGGGAACCGGGAGGCCTCCGCCACGGCCCCGGCCATCGGCGACGCGATGATCCCGCGGGGCCGGCCGGCGAGGGCCACGACGGGAAGGGCCGCGAGGACGAGTACGGGCACGAATAGGCCCGTCAGCGCCAGACCCAGCAAGCTGGTCCCGAAGGCGATCAGCCCGAGGAGGCCGGTCACGCCCCACCGGTCCAGCGCGCTCACGGGCCGGTGCCGCAGCCACGTGGCGGGCGAGGCTCCGGCGCGGGCGAGGAGCTCCCAGAGGACGGCGGCGGCCGCGGTCAACCCGAGCGCGGTGGTGGCGGCGTGCAGGGTCATGGTCTCCCAGCATGATAGGGGAAGGGGGATGAGACACGGTAACGCGCGATAGCGCCCGCCTTCGCCAGACGTTGCCGCCGATGCGGCGGTAGAATATCACCCACGATGAACAGATACCTTGCCGGCCTTGCCATGGCGCTCACCCTCGTTTCGGGCGCGACTTTCGCGGCCGCTCCGGCCGATGGCCCGGCCGACCCGCTTGGGCTCGATGCCGGCGCCGCGAAGGACGAGGCGGCATTTCTGGCCTGGGTCAAGGACCCCCGCACCGCGCCCATGCATCCGCTGGCCAAGCTCAAACTGGTCGTGCAGAAGGACGAGAAGAACCGGGCGGACTATTTCGCGTTCCTGCTGAACCAGGCGGGGATCAAGGGCGCCGGGGCGAAGGCCTTCAAGGCAATGGCCGAGACCATCTACGTCCGGAGCCCCTTCTTCGACTCGCCGCCGGCGACGCGCGAGCTCCAGCAGAAGGACGCGCGGCTGGCGTTGAAGCTCGAGAAGCAGGGCCGGGAGTTCTTCAAGCTCGTGCCCCGCGAGGCCCGGGTCCGCGTCTACACTATCGGCGAGAAGTTCGAGGTCGCGCGGTTGGCGATGCTCAACCTCGTCACGATGGCCCAGTCCGAGATCACGGACGCCTGGATCGACCAGGAACGCGCGGACGAGACCCGGAACGAGGCCGGTTATTTCTACGGGCTCTGCAAGGGCGCGAGCGCCGCGACCGTGCACGCCGTCACCGAGGACTTCAAGCTGACCGTGACTTTCATGCTCACGTTCGCGGGGCCGCCCTCCTACCTCAGCAAGGTGGAGAAGAACAAGGTCAGGGCCAAGCGTAGAGCGGATCGCGCCAAGCTCCTGAAGAGCCTCACGCCGATCAGCTTCTAGAGATGGCCGGCACCGCGGACTATCGCGCGACCCTGCACCTGCCCCACACGGGGTTCCCCATGAAGGCGGACCTCGTGAAGCGCGAGCCGGGCATGATCGAGGGCTGGGACCGGATGCAGCTCTACTCGGCCATGCGGGCCGCCCGGGCGGGGGCCCAGAAGTTCGTCCTGCACGACGGCCCGCCGTTCTCGAACGGCCACTCGCACATGGGCCACCTGCTCAACAACGTCCTCAAGGACGCGATCGTCCGGTACAAGTTCCTGCGCGGGTTCGACGTGCCGTTCGTGCCCGGCTGGGACAACCACGGCATGGCCATCGAGAACAGCTACCTCAAGACGTCGGGGATCCGGCCGGCGGACGTGGACCCGCTGGAACTCCGGCGGGCGTGCGCCGAATACGCGATGAAGTGGGTCAAGGTCCAGCGGGAGCAGCGGAAGCGCACCGGGGCGCTCGGCGACTGGGAGCGGCCGTACCTGACGATGGACAAGTCGCTCGAGGCCGCCGAGATCGAGGCGGTCGGGAAGCTCATCCGCGGCGGGTACATCTTCCGGGGCAAGAAGCCCGTCTACTGGTGCGCGACCTGCGAGACCGCGCTGGCCGAGAACTCGGTCGAGTACGGCCCCCATGTCGCGCCGTCGGTCTACGTCCGGTTCCGGGTGAAGGAGTGGCCGGCGTCGTTCCCGGCGGCCGCGCGCCCGGCCGGGGCGAAACCGGTCAGCGTCGTGGTCTGGACGACGATGCCCTGGACCCTGCCCGCCAACGTCGCGGTCGCGTTCAACCCGGAGTTCACGTACGACCTCGTGGAGACGGAGGATGAAATCCTGGTGATGTCGCACGACCTGGCGGCGGGTGCGCTGGCGGTTTCGGGGCTGAAGGCCGTCAAGTCCGCGACCTCGGTCCCGGGCCGCTCGCTCGAGGGGCTCGTCTGCGACCATCCGTTCATCAACCGGACCTCGGTGGGCGTCCTCGCCGACTACGTGACCCTCGAGGCCGGGTCGGGCGTCGTGCACCTCGCCCCGGGCCACGGGAACGAGGACTACCGCACCGCCGTCGAGTACCGCCTTCCGATCCTGGCGCCCGTGGACAGCCGCGGCCGGTTCACGGACGAGTTCCCGGAGTTCCAGGGACAGAAGGTCTTCGAGGCGAATCCCGGGATCATTACGCTCCTCAAGGAGAGGGGCGCCCTCGTCCACGAAGGCGCCTTGGAGCACTCGTACCCGTTCTGCTGGCGCTGCAAGAAGCCGGTCATCTTCCGCGCGACCGAGCAGTGGTTCATCTCGCTGGAACATGCGGGTCTTCGCACCCGGGCGGTCGAGGCCGCGCGCGCGGTGGCCTGGACGCCGGCATCGGGGGCGGTCCGGATGGCGAACATGATCGACCTCCGGCCCGACTGGTGCATCTCGCGGCAACGGTCCTGGGGCGTGCCCATCCCCGTCTTCTACTGCTGCGCCTGCGGGGAGCTGCTTGCGACCGACGAGAGCCTGGCGGCCGTCCGGGACTGGGTCGCGCAGGAGGGGGCCGACGTGTGGTGGATCCGGGAGGCCGACATCCTCCTGCCGGCGGGGACGCGGTGCACGGCGTGCGGCGGGAGATCCTTCCGGAAGGAGATGGACACGCTCGACCCGTGGTTCGATTCGGGGTGCACGCACACGTCGGTCGTCCGGGCGAACCCCGACCTCCACTTCCCGGCCGACCTCTACATCGAGGCGACCGACCAGTTCCGCGGCTGGTTCCAGAGCTCGCTCCTGACCTCCGTGGCCCTCCACGGGGCCGCGCCGTTCAAGGCCGTCGTCGTCCACGGCTGGGTCCTGGATCCCAAGGGCGACAAGATGTCGAAATCGGTCGGCAACGTGGTCTCGCTCGAGGACGCGGTGAACCGCTGGGGCGCCGACGTCATGCGCGTCTGGGGGCTCTCGGAACACTACCACGACGACATGCGGGTCGAGGCCGAGGCCATGGAACGCATGGTCGAGGCCTACCGGAAGATGCGTAACACGCTCCGGTACCTGCTGAGCAATCTCGGCGACTGGACGGGGGAGGCTCCGCCGGAAACCGCGTTCCGCGAGGTGGACCGGTGGATGCGCGTGCGGCTCAGCAACACGGTCCGCGAGACGACCGGGCACATGGACCGGTACGCGTTCCACCAGGCGTTCGGGGCGCTCTACCGGTTCTGCGTCGTGGACCTCTCCGCCTTCTACCTCGACCTGCTCAAGGACCGGCTCTACGCCTCGGCGGCCGGGGATCCCGCCCGCCGTGCGGCGCAGGCGGTCCTGGCCGAGACGCTCTCGGCGCTCGTCCGCATGCTCACGCCGTTCGTGCCCTTCACGACGGAGGAAGCCTGGACGCACCTGCCAGTGCCCCTGCAGGCGGGGGCCGCCGCGGCCCAGCTCACCAAGTGGCCGGAGCCGGCCGCGGTTCCCGGCGAGGCCGGCATTGCGGCCCGGTGGGAGTCGTTCATGCGGCTGCGGGAGCACGTGCTCAAGGCGCTGGAGGCCGCCAAAGCCGCGGGCGCGATCGCGAAACCGCTGGAGTCGCGCGTGCGGCTCGAGGTCGCGGGGCCGTGGAAGGACCTGGTGACATCCCTGGAGCCCGGGCTCGCGGAACTGCTCATCGTCTCCCAGGTCGAGGTGGCGGACCTGGCGGCCGGCGCGACCCCCCAGGTCGCGGGCGCGGACGGCAAGCTCAGCGTGTCGGTCATGAAGCCCGAGGGTGCGAAGTGCGGCCGGTGCTGGCTCGTCAAGCCCGAGGTGGGCACCCTCGTGCCCGCGGACCTCTGCGGGCGGTGCGAGTCGGTGATCAAGGGGGGGGCGGCATGACGGAACCCGAGTCCAAGCCGACAGAGCCGGCGGCCCCGGTGACGCCTTCCGAACAGCTCAAGCTGAACGAGAAGGTGCTCCAGAATCTCCACGACGCCGTCGTCAACCTCTCGCTCCGGCTCGAGCAGACGAATCTCGCCGAGTTCGTGGACGTGACGGGCAAGCCGTTGAAACTGATCCGGAACAACCTCATCGCCGGGGTCGCCCGGGGCGTCGGCATGTTCCTGGGCGCCGGGATGATGGGGGCGATCACGCTGGCCCTGATCTCGTGGGTCGTCTACCACGTTATCGACCAGCTCAACTGGATTCCCGTGATCGGCCAGTTCACGCACGGGGTCGGCGATCTCGTGAAGCAGTTCCTCGAACAGCACCCGGCGAAGAAGTGACCATGGCGTGGCGGCTGACCCCGGTCGCGGCCTGGGCCCTCGCCGTCGTCGTGATCGACCTCCTGACCAAGCGGCTCATCGAGCAGTCCTTCCGGCTCGGCGAGTGCACGACCATCGTGGACTGGGCGGTGTCGTTCAAGATCTGCTACATCCGGAATCCCGGCGTCGCGTTCGGCCTGCTGGCGGACCTGGCGTGGCGCTGGCGGCTCCCGTTCTTCCTCGCGACGGCGGCCGCGGCGGGCTGGATCCTCTGGGAGGTGTTCAAGGAGGCGGGCCACCTCGTGCTCGGCCGGCTGTCCCTCGGGCTCATCGTCGGCGGCGCGGTGGGGAACTTCGTCGACCGGGTCCGGTACGGCGAGGTCGTGGACTTCCTCGACTTCTGGTTCGGGCGGTGGCACTTCCCGACCTTCAACGTCGCGGACTCCGGGATCACGGTCGGCACGGGCCTCCTTCTGATCGCCCTTTGGAAAGTGAAAGCCCTGTAGCCGTGCACCCGGTAGTCGTCACCGTCTTCGGCATCCAGATCTTCGCCTACGGGTTCATGGTCGCGCTCTCGTTCCTGGCCGGGCTCTGGGTGTGCGCCCGCCGGGCGGTCCGGTACGGTTCCACGCCCGACGCGATCTACGACAGCGCCGTGCCCGTCCTGGCCGCGGGGCTCGTGGGCGCCAAGCTCACGTACTTCGTCACGAACGGCGCCGGGCCGGTGATGAGCCTCGGCGATCTGGTGGGGCTCGTGCGCGGCGGATTCGTCTTCTACGGCGGCGTGCTGGGCGGGGCCGCCGCCGCCATCTGGTGGTTGAAACACAACCACTGGCCCGTCCTCGCCTACGGCGACGTCTGCGCGCCCGGGCTTGCCATCGCGCTCGCCGTCGGCCGGCTCGGGTGCTTCCTCAACGGCTGCTGCTACGGCCGGCCCGCGGCGTGGGGGATGGTGTTCCCGAGCCTGGGCGACAGCCTGCCGCGCATCCCGACGCAGCTCTTCGAGGCCGCCGGCGCGGTCGCGATCGGGGTAGGGCTCCACTTCGTGCCGCCGCCGCCAACGAATCGCCGCGGCCGCATTCTCGGGCTCTTCCTGATCGCGTACGCCTTCCTCCGATTCGGGATGGAGGCCCTGCGCGACGACCCCCGGGGCGCGTTCGTCTCGGGGCTTTCGCCCTCCCAGTGGCTGAGCGTCGTGGGGCTGGCGATCGGGATCTGGCTCGTGGCACGCCGGGCGCAGCCCGCCGGGGTCCCGACATCATGAGGCTCGTCGCGGGGCCGACCCAGGCGGGGCTGCGGCTCGACGCCTGGCTCGCCACCGTGCTCGAAGTGTCCCGCGCCCGCGCCGTCGACCTCCTCGCGTCCGGCGCCTTCCGGTACAACGTCGGGGGGGCCGTCAAGCCGTCGCGGCGCGTCCGCAGCGGGGACGTGGTCGAGGGCGAGATACCCGATGTCGCGGTGGCCGCGCCCGCCGCCGAGACCGGTTCCGTCCCCGTCCTCTTCGAGGACCCGCACCTCCTCGTCGTGGACAAGCCCGCGGGGGTCACGGTCCATCCCGGCGCGGGCCGGCCGGGCGGCACGCTCGTGAACATCCTGCTCGGGATGGGGGTCAAGCTCTCGACCGTGGGAGGCCGTCTTCGGCCGGGAATCGTGCACCGGCTCGACCGCGACACGTCGGGGGTCCTCGTCGTGGCCAAGACCGACGCCGCGTTCTGGAAGCTCGTGAAGATGATCGAGGCCCGCGAGATCAGGCGCGAGTACGTGGCCGTCGTGCTCGGGGTGCCCGCGTCGCGCGAGGGCACGATCGACGCAAACCTCGCGCGGGACCCGGACCACCGCGAGCGGTTCACGGTCGTCGGGAGCGGGGGTCGCCGGGCGATCACGCACTACGCCGTCGACCGCGCGTTCGGGACGAAGGCCGCGCGGCTCAAGGTCACGCTCGAGACCGGCCGTACGCACCAGATCCGCGTCCACCTCGCGGCAATAGGCCACCCGATCCTCGGGGACACGGCCTACGGTGGATCGAAGGTCCGCAATGCGGGCATCCCCCGGCAGGCCCTGCACGCCGCGCGGCTCTCGTTCAAGCACCCGATGACGGGGAAGCCCGTGTCCGTGAAGGCGCCGGTCCCGGCCGACATGGCCGCCCTCCTCCGCCGGTTGGAAGGTTAAGCGAAGACCACCCGGTTCCGGCCCTCGGCCTTGGCGCGGTAGAGGGCGTCGTCCGCGCGTTTGACCGCCTGCGCCGGCGTGCCCGTCTTCCCGCCCCCGGCCGTTACCCCGATGCTGATCGTGACCGTGAGCGTGCCCGCGGCGTCGTCCGCCGGTAGCGTGCCCCGGGCAGCGCGCCGCCGCGGCGTGTGGGTGCGCAGTCCGAACGGGTGCGCCTCGATCCGCCGGCGCGCGTCCTCGAACCGACGTGCCGCGGCGTCCGGGTCGGCGCCCTCGATTACGGCGCAGAACTCCTCGCCACCGTACCGGTAGACTCCGGGACCGAGGGACCTCCGGAGCCGGGCCGCGATCATGCGCAGCACGTGGTCGCCCTCCGTGTGCCCCCACCGGTCGTTGAACTCCTTGAACCGGTCCACGTCGATCATGGCGAGGGTGTAGGGACGGTCGAGGCGCGCGAGGTCCTCCTCGAGCGCCCGGCGGTTGAACAGGTCCGTCAGCTCGTCGAGGTAGACGCGGCCCCAGGTGACGTCCAGGATCGCGTGCAGGAGGATCAGCGAGATCGCCGCGAACGCAATCCCGAGGTGGGTCGCCGTCGGCGCCTTCCACCACGCGGCAATGGTGACGTGGACCGCGAACCAGAACGGGACCAGCGCGGGGAGGAGCGCGAGGGCGAACGGCCGAATCCGGCGGTTCCGCTTAAGCCAGGCCGTGCCGGCGAGCGGGAGGGCGAAGGCGACCGCGAGGTGCGGGCACCGGCAGACCTCGGGAGGGATCGGGAGCCGCAAGTCAGTGAGCTTCGCGAAGCCCTCGGGCGCCCACTGCGCGATCCCGCCAGCCAAGGCGAAGGGGGAGAGGATCACAGTCGCGCGGCCCAGCCATCCCTCGCGTAGGAGCGGGCCGTCGGGCATCGTGAAGACGAGCGCGAGACTCAGCGGGAACGCGAAGGCGAGGACCTCGAAGGCGGCCGCCGGGACGACGTCCGCCCGGCGGAACAACCCGTATGCGGCCAGCCACAGGAGGGCGGTCACGAGGACCCGCGACTGCCGGATCCGCAGCCCGAGGTAGCCCGCGAGCGCGAGCACGGCGATCGGAAGGTACGGAACCGCGTCACGCACGGCGGGCGTCCCCGTGACCCGCGCGTCCAGCGCCGGCCAGGCGTGGATCACGACGGGCGCGGCTGCCAGCAGGCCGTAGACGATCCAGATCATCGGGCGGCCTTCGCCGTCCAGCGTTCAAGCGTTACGACGTCGGGGTCGTCATAGATCGCGCGGAGGCGGTCGGGCGGGATGTCCCGGACGAACCGGCCGGACCAGACCGAGAACCAGCTCCACCGGACGCCGTACGCGCGCTCGCGGCCGGGGTCGGGCGGCGCGCCGCACTCCGAGAGCCCCACGAGCTTGCGGCCGCCGTAGAGCCGCCGGAGGGTCTCCCACTCGCCGGCCAGCGAGGAGGTGGCGTCGGCGTAGACCGAGGGCCCGATCGCGTCCACGACGTCGTCGCCCGGGTACCAGTCCGCGGCCTCGAGGCCGCCCCCGGGCGGGCCGTAGACCCAGATGAGCTCGTGCAGGCCGTGGTGCCGCGTGAACCGGTCGAACATGAGCCGCCAGAACGCCTTGAACGCCTCCGGCCCCTTCGCGCCCCACCAGAACCAGCCGCCCTGTGCCTCGTGCAGGGGCCGCCAGAGCACGGGGATGCCGGCGGCCTGGAACCGGGCCAGCAGGCCCGCGATTGCATCGAGGTCGCGCACGAGCAGGCGGTATCGATCGGACTTCGGATCGGCCAGCGCGGCGGCCAGGTCGAAGGTCGTCGCCTCGGTGTAGAACCCGCGCCACCATTCCTGGCCCTCCCGGTCGAGCAGGTCCGCGGGCGCGTTCCAGTGCCACATCATCTGGACCACGCCGCCCGCCCGCCCCCACGCGATCGCCTGCTCCACCGTCCGGGTGCCGTCGGCGCCGCGCTCGACCCGCGAGGGGGAGCAGTCCATGAAGTCGAACGACCCGAGCGCGGGGGCGCGGCCGGTCACGCTGCGCGCGTAGTCGATCTCGCGCTGATCCTGCTGGCCGGCTAGCGTCCGGTCTCCGTAGGCCGCGACCAGCCGCCGGAACAGGGCCTTTGCGGCGGCCCCGGCCCGGGGGTTGGCCAGCCGCGCGGGCGGCTTCGGCACCGCCACGAGCGTCGTGGGCGTGAGCGTGATCCGGTCGAACTCCCACCAGCCCCAGCCCTTGCCCACCGCGATCCGGACGGGCCCGCCGGGCAGGATCACGGGGCCCGCGTCGCACTCGTGCCAGTCCCCGCCGGTACGGGTCATCATCCCCGACCGCCGCTCGCAGTTGATCTCGAGGTCGAACCCCTTCTCGCCGTCCTCGAGCGCGTACCGGATCGAGACGGCGTAGAGGCCGGCGGGGACCTCGACCTCGAACTCGACCCGGTCGTCGTCCGCGTCGAACCCGGTCACGTACCCGGTGCCCGATAAGCCCGGCCGCGCGGTCACGACCTCGACGCCCACCAGCCGGCCGGTCTCGGCCTCGAGCACGATCACGGCCGCGGGACCGGCGGCCGGGACGAGGGCGAGGATCGTCGCGAGGCGGAGGGAAGCCGAACAGGCCACTTCTCGATCCTACCCCGAGTGACGCGGGCGGAGAACGGATCGCTCACGCCTCGGAAGGAGAATCGCCGCAGCTTGAGCGTCGCCACCCGCGGGCAGTGCTAGAATCCGGCCATGGTGACCCGTGCCTCCCGGTGGAGCGCTGCCATCCTCGGGCTTGGCGCTGTGTGGGCCCTGTGGACTTGTCCGTGGGAGGGCGGCGTGGCGCTGGGGCGCTTCATTTCAGTCTGGTGGCCCCCAGGCCCCCTACTGTCCGTTATGGCGGGACGCATTGCGGCATCTGCCTCCCTCGCAGTCGGATTCCTGCTCCTGTGCGACGCCGTGGGCCAGATGATCCTGCGCTGGATCGCGTCAGCCCGGCCTCGCGGGGCGGTCAGGCTGGCGGCGGCGTTCCTCGGCTACGGGATCGTCTCGCTCGGGGTCCTGGGTCTCGCCGCCGCGGGCCTCTGGTTCGCGCCGGTGCTCGCAGGCGGCCTCGGGCTGGTCTTGCTGGTATCCTCCCGGTGTCTGTCGGGCACTATCCGAGCCTGGGGACAGGCGACCCGGGGTGCGTGGCGCGATCTGGCGCTCGCGGGCCGCACGGTGGCGGTCCTGCTTCTGGGCTGGAGCCTGATACTCCTCGCGCCACCCGAGATCCACATTGACTCACTGGAGTATCACCTCGCCTATCCCCAGCAGGCACTGATCGCCCACAGTTTGATCGGTCACGGCTACATGAACTGGACGAATCCGCTCGCGGCCGATCTGCCGAACGTGTTTGCCCTGCTCGTGGGCCTCGACCCTGCGGCGAAGATGCTGCATCCACTCTTTGCACTCCTGGGCGCGCTGGTGCTGCTCCGGGCTCTCGGCGTGCGTCCCTGGTCGGCGAAGGGATTGGCTGCGACGTGGCTTGCACTCATGCTTCCGCGGGGGGCGGCCGCGTTCTTTACGGCGAAGAGCGACGCGATCGTGTGCGGGACCGTTCTCGTAGCGTTGGCCATGGCTCGGCCGGGACGGAGGTCCCGCCGGTTCCCGGTCCACGAGGTCGCGTTCGCAGGGGCGGCCGTGGGGCTTGTGGCCTCGATGAAGATTGTCGTGGCACCCGTCGCCGCGGTGGCGCTCGCGCTGGCGCTGTGGCACCTGCCTTCCGGGCGGCGATGGGTGGGCGTCCGTCTCCTGCTGCCGTGGGCGCTTGTTCCCTTCCTGCCATGGGCGCTGAAATCCTGGCTGTTCACGGGCGATCCCGTCTACCCGGTGGGAGTCTCCCGTTGGCCCGGGCTCTCCGGGGACGGGGCAGCCGACAGGATGACCGGCCAGGCGCTCGCGTTGTTCTCCGACCCGGCCCGCCGTCTCTTCGCGTCGCCGTGGGAGGCGCTCCGGCTGGCGGCGGTCAACGCGCTCCCCGCTTTCGCGATCCTGCCTGTCCTCTGGCGGTCGCGGGCCGCGGGAGTTCGGGATGTCCTGGCGGCCGCGGCGATCGCCGCCGCGATCCAGACTGCCGGCCTCAGGTTCGGTCTCGACATCGTGGAGCGGTTCGCCGGGCCCGCGTTCGTAGCGGGCAACCTCGCGGCCTGCGCGGTGGTTCTCACGGGTTCCGGTCGCGCGTGGCGTGTCAGCCGGGCCGCGCTCGTGGTCCTCGTCCTCGTGGCGCATGTGCGTGCGACGGCGTTGAGTCTGGGGGGGGCCGCGCCAGCGGTGGCGGCACTTCTGGCGGGGCGAACGGCGCCAGAGGCATTCCGGACGGAAGCCCTGGGCTCCTACGGCCGGATCCTGCCCGAGGTGCGGCAGGTCACGCGCGATTCGGGACCGCACGGGCGTGTGCTCGAGGCGGGAGATACCGTGAGTTGGGGTGTGCCGGTGCGCGTGCTTGGAGAGGGGCTGGGTCCGCGCCTTCCGTGGGTCGCGGCCCGGGAATCCAATACGGAACAGCGGATGTCGATTCGGTACCGGCAGGCAGGCGTCCGCTGGGTGCTCCACAACGCATGGAAAGCGGGTTGGGCGCGGCTCCACGAGCAACCATACGCATGGGATGCGCGGATGCTCCGTCTCTATGAAGCGTGGGTGCGGCGGCATCTGCGGCTGCGCGCGTTCAGCGGGCGGGAGGACCCGATCTGGGGGAGTCACTGGCTCTTCGAGGTCAGTCGTGCGCCGGCGTCCGCTCCGGTTCCGCGCGCTCTGTTCCTGCCGGGGGCCGAGGACGCCTTTGGACGAACGACTCGGGCGGCCCTCGGCGGGGATGTCAACGGGGCGGTCTCGGGATTCCGTTCCCTCCGGCGCCTCCTCCCGGGGGTTGTGGCCCTGGACGCGGTGCTGGGCCATCTGCTCACGCGCGCTGGCCGGTATCGGGAGGCGTACCCGCTTGTGCGGGCCTCCGTGGACGCGGGCGTGGTCTACGAGATGAACCTCTTTGATTGGGCGATCACGGCGGGGCATCTTGGCCGGCGCGGGGAAGCGGTTGAGGCGTTGCGCCGGGCGGGTGAGACCTGTCCGGGATGGCCCGACTTCCTCATTGAGGCCCGCTGGGAGTCGGGCGTCGCCCGCTGAGTACGAGCGCCTTCGCGGTGCTTCCAGCGAACGGGCGGCGTTAGCGCTTCGTGGGGAGCATGGCCCCGGCGCGGGCGCGGAGGAACGCGGCGAGCGGAACCGGGGCGGTCACGGTCGCGAGGTCGGGGAGCGTGCGGGCGCCTTCGGCGAGATCCGCGCGCGCGTCGGCGGTGTTCCCAAGCCGGAATCGGGCGACCGCGCGCGCGCCGTGCAGGAGCCCCGTGAGCCGCGGATGCCAGAGGCTCCGGTTCGGCGGCGGCAGGACATTGAGAGCCTCCGTCGCGACGGCCTCGGCTTCCCGAATCTCCCCGCGGCCCAGTCGTTCCATCGTCCACTGGAAGCGCGCCTCCGCCGAGAACCGGTCCGCGACCTCCCCCCACCCCGCATACGCGGCGCGCACGAGCGCGTAGCCGCGGACGGCCTCCGTCCACCGCCGCGTGACCAGCGAGGCTTGGGCATACACATAGAAGTTCTGGTCGTCGAGCGCCCCGGCGTCGATCGAGGGCCGGACGAGCCGCCAGGCCGCCTCCCAGTCGCCCGCTTCGGTCGCCATCCACGCGGCGAGATCGCCGTACTGGAGCACCGGCGGCATCGACCGGCAGGCGGCGGCCAGCCGGCCACGGGCCGGGACGGGGTAGCCCGTGGACGCGAGCGCCACGGCGGGCACGACCTCGCTCTCGGTACCGGGCAGTTGGAGGAGCGGGGAGGTGGGCCGCGTTCGCGGCGAACGGCGGAGCCGGTAGAGGTACGCGCACCCGTTGAGCGCGTCCGTCCGGGGCGGCGCGAACTCGAGGTCCCACCACCGGCCCACGAAGTCCGCCTGGAGCCGCACCTGCCGCTGGTCCCAGGCGAACGCGGTGAACGAGGAAGCGTTCGTCATCCCGAGCTCGGGGTTGACGAGGATCCGGGTGACTCCGAGCTGGCGCAGCCGTTTGGCGACTGCGTGCGCGGTCGGGCACTCGTGGGTGAGCCGCCAGAACAGGGGCGCCTCGCCGGACGCGTGGGCGCCCGCGAGCCGGCAGGGCTTCGGGAGCCGGTACTCGCGCATCTCGCCACACAGGAGCAGGGCCCCCGCGACGGGACGGGCGATGAGGAACCCGCGGGTCGGGGCGAACGTGGTGAGGACCCGGCCCCGGTAGGCTTCGCGGGACTCGAGCCCGAACGCGCAGGGCAGGGGGTTGTGATCGGTGGCGTGGCTTCCGATGGCGCCCAGCCAGCCGGTGGCGACGGCGGCGAAGAGCAGGGCGCGCACCCCGGGGCCCGCCGTCGCGGCGACGGTGGCGCTTCCACCGGCGAGGACGAGGACGGGGGCGAGCGCGGGGAACGACCAGCGGGGGAGCTGGGTGGGGACGAAGGCGGCATACCACACGACGAGCGTCGTGAGGGCGCCGAGAACGGCCCGGCGGCATAACCCCGGGGCCGCGAGCACGAGCGGTAGCAGGAGCACGAGCCCCGCGTGCTCACGCAGGAGGGCGGAGACGAGGGCCCTCGCGCCGTCGGCGTGCCAGCCCGTGCCCCCCGTGACCTGCGCCCAGACCGCGGCGTTACGGTCGTCCCAACCTTCCTGCAGGGACGGGAACAGCCCTGAGATCACGGGGTACGCGGGGTCGCCCGTGAGCAGCCACGATTTCAGGCCCCAAGGCGCGGCGACGAGGGCGGCGAGTGCGGCCCAGCGCAGCACGCACGGCAGCCCGGCGCGGCCGAGCGGGAGGAAGACGACGAGCGGGATCCACGCCGCGTTCAGCCCGGCGAGGTACTTGGTCGAGAGCGCGAACCCGACCGCGATCCCGCTCACGCGCACGCGCCGGCGAAGCGCCGCCGCGAGCGACAGCATAACGAACCCGGCGGCGAAGCCCTCGTTCTTCCCGGAAGCCACGAGGGCGCCGGTGGTGGAGGCGGTGGCGAGGAGGGCGAGGCCCTCCCACCCGGCGCGCGGAGTTTCCGCGTCCGCGGAAACTCCGACGGTCGCTCCTGCGACCGCGAGCGCCCCCGCCGCGAGGGCGAAGGCGTTCAGCCACTTGGCCGCCGCGTCGGCGTCGAGCCACACGGGCAGGGCGTAGAGCATTTCGGCCAGCGCCGGATAGTGCAACGGCGGCGTGGCGCCCAGCACCGAGATGCCGTGGGCGGCCAGCATCCGCTCCGGGCCGGCGAGGAAGTATTCCCAGCCGTCGGGGTGCGCCTCCGGGACGAGCATCCACGGCAGCCCGAGGGCGAGGGCGAGGAGGACGACCGACCGGGCGGGCTCGCTTACGGCGGGCAGCCGGAGGGCGGGGCGCGACCACCAGCCCGCCAGGGCGGGGAGTGCGAACGAGAGGATGAGGAGTCCGGGGTAGAACAGCCGGGTGGCCGCGAGGCCGAGGCCGAGCAGGGCCACGGCGCCGGCACCCAGCAGGAACGAGGCGCTCGCCGGAGCGAGCGGGGGCGCCTCCGTGTTCGCCCGGAGCCAGCGAGCCGGCAGGGCGCCGGCGACCCAGAGGGCGAGCCCGGCCACGCCGGCGACGGCGAGGACGCGCAGGTGGGCGCCCCAGCCGGCCGCGAAGACGGCGAGGGACGGGTGCGGCCACCCGACCGCCAGCGCGCTTCCGAGCTCCGCGAGCCGACGCAGGGACGCGGGGACGGTTACCGCCAGGACGATCGCGCCCCACGCCAGGAACAGGGCGCGGCGGGTGCGGGCGGCTGGCATGCTTCCCCGATTATCGCGCGCCCCGGGCCGGGCCGGGGGCCGCCGCGAGGCGGCGCCGCTGGGCCGCCTCGAACTCGCGCAGGGTCGCATAGGTCTGCCCGGCGTCCATGCCGGCGAACTCGGGGAAGGCGGCGGCCGCGCGGTCGCGCTCCGCTCCCGCCTCGGCGGGGCGGTCCATGGCGAGGCAGGCCAGCGCGAGCGCCGCGTGCAGGGTGGCGGAGAGGCGGACGAGGTCCCGCGACGGCGGAGGCGCGGCGAGCTCGGTCAGCGCGGCTTCGGCGATTGCCGCCGCCCGCCCCGGCCGGCCGTTCAGCAGGTCCAGGACCCGGCGGAGCTGGATCGTGCCCAGGGCGAACCGGGCGGCCTCGACGTGACCCGGGTAGATCGCGCGGGCGCGCCGGAATCCGCGTTCGGCGTCGTCCAGACGTCCGGTCTCGTAGGCCGCGACGCCGAACCCGAACGCGTACTCGTCGGTGACGAGCCCGAGCTCGAAGGCGGGCCGGTACGAGTTCCAGGCGAGCTCGAAGTCCCCCGCCAGCCGCGCCGCGAATCCCAGCGTGGCCAGCACGTCGGCCACGGGGCCGGTCCGGGCGAGGTGCCGGCGCAGCGCCGCGTCCGCCTCCGGGACGCGACCCGCGTTGACGAGCTCGTAGAAGGCCTCGACGGGGCCCTCGGTCCCGGGCAGGTAGGCCACCATCGCGTGCGCGTCGCGCGGCGCGGGAGCCGTCCGGAACCGCCAGGCGCAGTACGCGCCGTTGAGATCGTCCGCGGTCGTGCCCGTCCATTCGGGGTCGAGATACCGCCCGACGAACGACCGCCAGATCCGGAGCTGGCGCGGACTCCAGACGAACGGCGTGTAAAATCCCCCCGTGTAGACGGCGCGGACGGGGTTGTAGACGAGCCGGCCGGCGTTGAGCTGCCGGAACTTCCGGGCAAGCGCGACCTCGTCCGCCGACGCGTTCGTGAGCGCCCAGAGCAGGGGCGTGCCGCCGCTTCCTTCCGGGTTCGCAGTGAAGGCCGGCGTGCCGACCGCGTATTCGTAGGGATCCCCCACGAGGATGACCGAGCGGCCCGGGAGCGGCGCGCCCGCGGGACCAGACCGGAGTTCCTCGAGCGTCGTGAACGTGCGGTGGAGGAACGCGGGCCGCGACTCGCCGCCGAGGACGAACGGGACCGGGTTCGGCGCGAGGAAGGCCCACCCGATCCGGAGGGCGAACGCGAGCCCCAGGAGCGAAAAGCCGAACGCGGCGCCCAGGGCGCGGGGGAGGCCGCCGGCGCCGAATCCGGCCGGACCCTCCGCTCCAACCACGACGAGGCACAGGGCGACGATGGCGAAAGCGTGCCGGCTGGTGTGCGGATTGTGCATTCCGAGGTGCCACGCGGCGAAGACGGCGAGGGCGAGCGCGAGGTCGCGGCGGCGCGCCCCGGGCCGCAGTAGCCATGCCGGGAGGAGCCAGGCCAGGGGGGGCAGCATGCGGAAGAGCTCGAGCGCCACCTCGGCGGGCCGGGTCCATCCGGCCGGCGGCATGTGCGTCTGGAGCCGGAAGGTGGCGGCGTTGCGCGCATCCCATCCTCCCACGAATGCCGGCCACCATCCCGAGAGGAGGGGGAAGGCGGGATCGCCGGACAGCAGGTACTCCTTCACCAGCCACGGACCCGCCACCGCGGCGGCCGCCACGGTCCAGTGCGCCGCCGTCCGCCACCGCGCGCGGCTGCCGGCCAGGACGAGGGGCAGGAGCCAGCAGGCGTGGAGCACGGAAGTCGGCTTGAGCGCGACCGACAGCCCGAAAAGCGCGCCCGCCGCCGCCGCCGGCCGCCGCCCGATCGCCCACGCGGCGAGGACGGAACCGAACGCGAGGCCGTCGTTCTTGCCCGCCGTCAGGATCGGGAGTCCCGCGCAGTTGCTCACCGTGAGCCAGGTCCATCCCGGCGAGGCGGGAGAGATCGCGGCGACGGCGGCCGCGATGCCGCACAGTCCGCCCGCGGTCGCCAGCCACCGCGGCACCGCGTCGAGCCCCGAGGCGACCGCGAGGGCGTTGAGGGACTCCGCCACGGGAGAGAGGTGGAACGGCGCGCTCGTGTGGGCGGCCGTGAACCCGTGCGCGGCCAGCCAGCGCCGGGGCGCCGCCAGGAACTGCCACCACCCGTCGGAGCTGCACTCGGGGGCGAGCAGCCACGGCACCCAGAGGGCGAACGACACCAGGGCCAGCGCGCCCCACGGCCCGGGACGGGGGAGCGCGCGGAGCGCGCCGCGCAGCCGCGGCAGGCCGCGCGGCGCCGCCAGCATGGCCGGGCCGGCGACGGCCGCGGCGAGCAGCGGAACGTACCAGAGCCGGACGAGCAGCAGCCCGCCGATCAGGGCCGCCGCGCCGCCGCAGCCCGCCAGGTACGAGGCGGCATCCCGCACGGCGGCGGTGGTGCGCGTCCTAAGCCAGGCGAGCAGGGCGTCCCCCGCGAGCCAGAGCGCCAGCAGGTGGGCGCAGGCGAGGCCCGCCGTCGCGGCGATCTCGCCCGCGTTGGCGAAGACGGTGGCCGTGCTGAACCGCCACGGGCCGGCCGCGAACACCTGCCCGGCCCGGACGACGCCGGAGGCCGCGGGGAGGATGATGGTCGCGACGACAAGCGCGTACCAGGCGAGGGCCAGCGGGGCCGCGAGCGGGAGTGGGGACACGCGGCGCGTCCGTCTACCGGGCGGGGCCGAGCCGGGCCGCGACCCGGGACAGCCAGGTGCGGGTCTCCTCCCGGAACGCGGCCGAGACCCCGGGGACCTCGAGGATGGCCTCGAGCACGGGCCGGGCGTCGGCCCACCGCCGCCGGGAGAGGTGGAACCGGGCGAGCCGCGAGAGCACGCCGGGGTCGCGGGGGCGGAGCGCCCACGCCTCGGCGGCGGCCTCGACCGCCCGGGGCGATGCCGTGGACGGGGCTTCGGCGAGCGCGGTCAGCGCCTCCGCGAGCCGGGCGTTGATGTTGGGACGCAGGTCCGGGTAGACGTCGAGCGCGCGCCGGAGGGCCGCGACCCCCTCCGCCGGGTGGCCTGCCTTGGCCGCCGCCTCGCCGAAGTACATGAGGCTGGCCTCGCCCAGCATGCCCGCCGCGGTGCCGGGAGCGTAGAGGCGGTACACGGCCGGCCAGTCGCCGGCCCGGGTCGAGAAGACCGCGGCGTCGAACGCGAAGACGCCTACCCGTGGGTGGTCGCGCATGGCCGCCAGCGCCAGCGCCGCAGAACCCGCCGCATCGCCGCGCCGGGCGAAGGGGTCCCGGATCGACATCCGGAGGGACTTGATGCCGGGGAGGTAATAGATGAACCGGGCCGCGGGCGCGGGACGCGATCCGACGCGGTAGAGGTAGAACCCGCCGTTCGTGAGATCGACGTGGCGGGGCGCGGCCGCGATCGCGAGACACGTGCGGGCGACCTCGTCCCAGAGCCGGAGCTGGCGCGGGTCCCACGCGTATGGGGCCGCGTACCGCTGCGGGAAGCCCTCGGTCACGAAGTTGAAGGCCAGGTGCGTGATTAGGCGCTGGCGCAGCCGGATCATGAGCCGCGCCGCGGTCGCGGCTTCCCGGGTGAGGGCCCATGGCGCCGTGCGTCCGGAGAACTCCTCCTTCCACGTCCGGGCGGGCCAGCCGTAGCTCCTGATCTCCTCGACGAGGAGGATCGAGCGCACGCCGGAGAGGCGGCCGAGGGCGTCGCGCGCCTCATGCAGCGTCGAGAGCCGCCGCGCCGTCCAACTGGAGCCGGGCTCCGCGAGGCCCCGGATCGCGTCCGCAGGGACGAGGTTGGCATCGTGGAAGACGACGGACACGGGGACCCAGACGAGGATCGCGGGCCCGGCCAGCAGGCAGGCCATCGTCCACCGGGGCCACCCGCGGGCCGCGGCTGCCAGGCCGGCGGCGGCGACGAACCCGAGGAGCATGAGTACGGGCAGGGGGTAGCGCTCGAACCCGGACCGGAGCGTGAGCACGATGCATCCGTAGGCGAGCACGCCCAGCCCCGCGGCCGACCGGATCGGTCCGGGGAGGCGAAACGCGGCCAGGGCGGCCGCCACGAATCCGAAGAGGAGCGCGGGCTGGTGCGTCACCCAGTGCCGGCCGATCGCGGCCGCGGTGGCGACCCAGCCCGCGGGCGCGGCGTAGAGCGCGGCATAGGCCTGCGCGGTCTCGGGATCGAACAGCGCTCCCTCGATCCGGCGGCTCAGGATCGGCCAGAAGGGATCGCCGCGCGCGAGCCAGTTGCGGATCATCCACGCCGCCGGAGCGGCCGCGAGCAGGACGAGCCAGACGGCGTCGGGCCGCCATTTCCGGCCGCGTACCCGCGCGCGGGCGGCCTCCATCCAGACCCAGGCGGGGGCCGCGAGCATCCAGCCGTTGAGCTTGGTCGCGCACGCGCCCCCGAGTACGAGACCCCCGAGCCGGAAGCGCCCCGTGGCGACCAGCGCCAGTCCGGCCACCCCGAATCCGGCCACCGCGGGATCGTTCTTGCCGTTCAGGACCGTCGTCCAGAGGACGGCGAGCGAGAGGCCGAAGCCGAAGCCGAGGAGGCCGGTGAGCGGGCCGGCGGCGCGGGCGAAAACGGCGGCCGCGACCACGAGGCCGGCGAGCGCGGGCACGAGCGAGACGACGGCGACGAGCTCGACGTGGCCGGCGACGATCGCCGCGGCGTTCAGGAGTTCGGCGGGCATCTGGACGTACGCCGCGACGCCTAGGCCGTCGGCGAATACCCGGTGGAGTCGCAGGAACTGCGCCGGCGCGCCGAGGTGGTAGTCGAGCGCGTCGACCCAGGTCGGGGGCAGGAGCGCGAACGGAGCGAGGGCCAGCGCCGGGGCGCCGGTCACGAGGGCGAGCCCGGCCTGCGGTGGCAATCGTAGTCGCCGGCCGGAGCGTCCCGCGACCACGGCCAGCACCGCCCCGGTGCCGAGGACCGGCGGAAAGAACAGCCCCGTGAGCCCGAGTCCGAGCCAGCCGAGCCCGAGCACGGTCCAGCCGGCGAGCACGGCGAGTCCTTCCCGGGCCCATGCACTGTCGCCGCTTCGCGTCGGGAGCGACAACACCCGCCGCCCGGCGCGGGCCGCGCCCCAGCAGAGCGCGACGGTCGCAACGACCGTTAGTCCGGCCCATCCCGCCGCCACCCCGATTTCCATCACGCCCAAGGATACCCCGCCGCGGGCGACGGCTGCACTCGTGCGATACTGGACGGCATGACTGAGCGGATCCTAATCTTCTTCGCCCTCGCTGGGCTAGGCTGGGCGTTCCGGAAGGGGGGGCTGCTCACGCGGGACGGGGTCCGGGACCTCATCCGGCTCAACATGGACGTCTGCGTGCCCGCGCTCACGTTCGTCACGGCGGCCACGCGGCTCACCCCGGCGGTGGCGGCGCTCGACGCCGGGATCGCGGGGCCGCTCCTGGGCCTCCCGCTCGCGGCGATCCTCCTCACGCTCGCGAGCGTCGCGATCGGATTCGCGACCGTGCCCCTCGCGGGCGTCTCGCGCCGCCGCACGCCCACGTACGTCTTCATCCTCACCTTCGCGAACGCGCTCTTCCTCCCGATCCCGCTCGCGTTCGCCCTGCGCGGCGAGGACGGCGTCCTCTTCGTCAACCTCTTCTACGCCGGCTACCTCGTCCTCTTCTGGACGCTCGGGACCTGGCTGCTGTCGGGGAAGGTGCGCTGGGGGTTCTTCCTCCACCCCAACCTCTTCGCCCTGGTGCTGGGGGCTTGGGTGGGGATGGCGGGCTGGACCGTGCCCGGCCCGCTGCTCGACATCCTCAAGATCGTCGCCGGCGGCGCGATCGGGCTCGCGCTCATCTACTCCGGCGCCGTGCTCGGCGAGGAACGGCTCTCGTTCGCCCGGGACGCCCGGGCGCTCGCCGTGCTCGCGGGCGTCAAGCTCGTGGTCTTCCCCCTGCTGGCCCTCCTGGCCGTCCGCGCGGTGGCGGCGCCGGGGCCGATCGCGTTCCAGGCGGTCCTCCAGGCCGCGATGCCGTGCATGGCGCAGGCCGGGCTCTACGTGGACCGGTTCGGCGGCGACACCGGATTCGCCAGCCGGGCGGCGGTGCTCACGAGCCTGCTCTGCCTCGTGACCGTCCCGTTCTTCCTCGGTCAGACCGGCTAGGGGGAACCCCTTGCGGCGCACGGTCCTGCTCGTCCTCGGCGTCGTGTGGGCGGCTACCGCGGTCTACGCCCTGGCCCGCACGGTCGCGGGGGAGGGCGGGCTGCTGGCGCGGCTGCCGGCCGGGTTCGCCCCGGCGGACCGGCGCGACTCGATCCGGACCGGCGACCCCGTGCTCGGCGGGTTCCTGGACCGGACCCGGGCCCTGGCCGGGGGCGCGCCCCGGCTTGCGATCCTGGGCAACGATCCGGACCGCCGGGACACGTTCCGGTGGTACCGGAGCGCGTACGAGCTCTTCCCCGAGCGCGTCTGGTACCTGCCCGTCCCCGGGCTCGTGCTGGGGGGGCGGGCCCGGCTCGACGTGGAGCCGGCCACGGCCGCGCTCGTCCGCGACCACGACATCCGGCACGCGGCGTATTTCGACGGCGCGAACCCCGACCGCCACGGCTGGTACGCGCTCGCGGTGTCCGGGACCCGGCGGCTCGTGCTGGACCCGCTGTCCGCGCCGCTGCCCCGTCCTCCCGAACCGCCTGCAAGTGCGTGGCGCTGGATTCTCGGGCTGCTCGCCCTCCTGCCGCTCGGGTTCGCGCTCTCGATGGCATCCGGGGTCGATCGCGGATTCCGCGACGCGCCCGCCGCCCGCGCGGCGCTCGCGTTCCTCTTCGGCGCGGCCGGCACCGGCTGGCTCATGCAGGCGCTGTCCCTCGCCGGGATCCGGTGGAGCCTCCCGGCGATCCTCGCCGCGTGGCTGCCCGTCATCGTCGTCGCGATCCGGCGGAAAGTCCCGGGGCGCGCGCGGGCCTTCCCCGCGCCGCGTCCATCCATGGCTCCTCCGTCCCGGGCCCGGCGCTGGGGGGCGGCGATGCTGGCCGCGGGGGCGGTCGTCGTCGCCGTGCAGGCGTGGATTCCGGTGCCGGCCTGGGCGAACTGGGACGCGTGGGCGATCGGGGGGCTCAAGGCGAAGGCGTGTTGGGAGGCGATGGGGATTCCCATCGCATTCCTGTCCGACCCCGCGTACCGGTTCGCGCATCCGGACTACCCGAACGGACTGCCCGCCGTCCAGTGCTTCCTCGGCCTCTGTGCCGGCGGGCTCGACGAGGGGATGCTCCGGCTCCTGTCGGTCGCCCACTGGGCCGCCCTGCTCGCCCTCGTCCTCGCCGTGCTCCGCGATCTCGGGGCGGGGGAGTGGCGGTGGCTCCTCGCCGGCGGGCTCGCGCTCGTGCCGGCTCTTCAGCGCTACGGCTCGCTCGCGGTCGGGGAGGTGCCCGTCGCGGCCTGGATGGTCGCCGGGCTCGCGCTCCTCGTCCGCGCGCACCGGGGCGCGGTGCCGGTCTGGACCGTCGGGCTCGCTGGCGGGCTCTGTACGTTGACCAAGGACGAGGGCCTCCTCTGGGCGATCGGTTGCCTTGCCGCCATCGTGGTCTGGGCGGCGCGCGGGAGGATCGCGTGGTCCCGGGCGATCGCCGCGATCGCCGCGTGCCTGGCCGTTTCGGCGCCCGCGAGATGGATGCTCTGGTCGCTCGGGATCGGACCCAACGACTACGTCGTCGACGCCGCGCGGATGCTGACCGCTATCCCGGCGCGGCTCCCGGTCGTGGCCGCCGGATACGCGCTCGAGGCGTGGGGGCCGGGCGCCCTGGCCATCGGGACTGCGGGCGCGGGCGGCCCGGGCGCATGGCTCGACCACCTTGCCGGGACCTTCCTTATCCTCTGGTACGCGGTGCCAATCTGCCTCGCGCTCGGCTGGCGGACACTCCGGGCCTCCCCGTACCGGGAACTCCTCCTCCCGTTCGCCGTCCAGGCGGCCGGGTGTGTCGCCGTCTACCTGGCGTCCATCCGGGGAGTCGAGTACCACGTCGTCTCGACCGCGGACCGGGTCCTGGTCGAGTTCCTGCCCGCGACGCTGGTGCTGGTTGCCGGCGCCTTGCTCGCGGGGAGATCCGGACGTAACCGCCGAAGCGGCGGTACCATAGACCAATGAGACGCGGGATTATCGGCACGGCGGCGGCCGTCTGGCTCGCCATCCTGGCTGCGTCGCTGGTCGAGCGGCTGCCGGCGATCGCGACGCAGGCGCCCCGGATCCTGGCCGGACCGGTGGAGCGCGCCGAGATCCGGAGCGGCGACACGCCGTACCACCAGTTCCTGGGCCGGGTCGCGGACGTGGTGCCGAAGACCGAGCACCTGCTCCTCCTGGTCCACGACCCCTCGCAGTCGTTCGCCTTCTTCACCTACCGCGCCGCGTACATGCTCTACCCCGTGCCTCACCGGTTCGTGCCTTCGCCGGCCCCGCTGCCCGCCGGGCCGCGGTTCAATCTCGACGTGGACGAGCAGATCGCGGGCGCCGTGCGCGACGAGCGGATCACGTACGCCGCCGTGTACGCCACGAAGCCCGTGCCCGGCGGGCGCGTCTTCCGGATATTGCTCAAGGGTCCCCGGCGGCTCTCGTTCCAGGAGGAGACGGGACCAACGGTCCCGTCTGCCCGGCGCACGGGCGTGTTCGGGGCGACCAGTCCATGGTGCTGGCCCCTGGGACTCGTCCTGCTCGTCTGGTTCGGCTGGATGCTCCTGGACGTGCTGGGCCTCTCCGCGCACGTGCGAGGTTCGGTTTCCACGCGGATCGCGCTCGCGTGGCTGGCGGGGGCCGGGTCGACCGCGTTCTGGATGCTCCTGATCGGGCTCACGGGCGCGCGGTGGAGCCTGCCCGTCATCCTCCTGCCGTGGGTCCTCGTCGCTGCGGTGTGGGGCTGGCGGCTCTGGCGGGCCCGGGCGGTCCCGCCGCCTGCGGACGCAGGCACCGGGACCGTCGGGGTTTCCGCGGCCGCGGAGACCCTGCGCCCGCCGCCGGTCGCCGATCCCGTCACCGAGCCGAGCTGGCTTGCGCCGGCGGGTTGGGTCCTGATCGGGGCTACGACGCTCCTCGCCGCCGTCCAGGTCCTGATCCCGATGTCGGCGTGGGGTAATTGGGACGCGTGGGCGATCTGGAACCTCAAGACGCGCGCGTTCTGGACCGCCGGGAGCCTGCCCGTGTCGTACCTGCTCGATTTCCGGTACGACTTCTCGCATCCGGACTACCCGCCCGGCATTGCGCTCATCCAGACCTGGCTGGGCCTGTGGGCCGGAGGGCTGAGCGAGACGCTCCTGCGCGCGCTCTCGCCCGTCTGGCACCTGGCCCTCATGGTCCTGCTCGCCGGGCTCGGCCGGGAGCTGGGGCTCAGGGGCGAGCGCTGGCTGGTCGCGGGCGCCTACGGCCTCATGCCCCGCATCTTCGAGCAGGCCCACAACGGCTATTCGGACCTCGCGCTGGCCGCGGCCGTGACCGGGGTGCTCCTGTTCCTCGTCCGCGCGTCGCGCGGGGACGCGCCGCCGTGGACGGTCGCGCTCTTCCTCGGGATCGCGGGGCTGATCAAGGGCGAGGCGCTCGTCCTCGCCGGCGGGTGCGGCGCCCTCATAGGCCTCTGGTGGCTCCTGAAACGCATCCGGTTCGGTCAGGCCGCGGCGGCGTGGGGGCTGATGCTGGTCCTGCTCGTGCCGTGGCGCGCGACCGTCGCCTCGCTTCATATCAAGTCCACGTTCGAGGTAAAGCCCGCCCGGATCGCGGCCCAGGCGCCACTGTACTTCCCTTACGTCGTGAAAGCCGCCTTCGTCGACGCGCTGGGCCCCGAGCTCACGGTCGACCACCTGCGGGACATCGGCGACATCAACCCCGCGGACTGGCTCTGGCGCCAGCGCCGGAACTGGGCCGGGTTCTGGTACGTCGTCGTAACCGCCCTCGTCCTCTACGGCTTTCCCGGCCTCGTCCGCCCCGCGGGCGCAATGATGGCCGCGCTCCTCGCGCTCCAGCTCGCGGTAACCTGGGCCGTGACGCTCGGGGCGCAGTACCAGATCATCTGGGTGCTCGTGACCTCCGTGGATCGCATGCTCCTCCAGCTCTCGCCGCTGGGCTTTGCCCTCGCCGCCGCCTGCGTCGGCTCCGTGGGTCTCCGCCCTCCTCCTCCCGCCCCTCTTCCACCCCCCTCCAAAGGCAGGAAGAAGGGCTGACGCGGGCGAGAGGGGCCGGGGAGAGGTCTCTTCGGCACGCTCGGTGGCCACGGCGTGTCGCCTCGCTGCGGACCGGCCGACCAGCGCCTCAGATACCTCTCCCCGGCCCCCTCTGTCCTGCTTGAGAGAGGGCAGTGGATCGAGAGCGACGCTGGTCAGTGTCTGGTGGCGACGGCGATGAGGGAGAGGCCGAAGGGCGGGGCGATGCGGTCCTCGAGTCGCAGGGCGGGCACGAGGAGGTTCAACAGCCGCGACTGGCCCTGCGGCAGGAAGCGGCGGCGCAGGAGGCGGACGTTGAACCACCAGCCCAGCGCCCCCAGCATGTTGAAGTAGCGCAGCTTGTCCACGAGGAACCCCGCCGCCACGAGCTTGGTCGCCAGCCCCTTCCGGTCGTAGCGGCGCACGTGGCCCGCGCTCGCGTCCACGCCGCCGTACAGGGCCTGGTGGGCCGGCACGAGCAGGAGCAGGCGGCCGCCGGGGACGAGGTGGTTCCGGAACCGCTTGAGCGTCATCTCGTCCGCGGAGATGTGCTCGAGCACGTTCACGCACAGGATCGTGTCGAAGGTCCTCGTGCCCAGCGGGTCGACCGGCGCCGCGATGTCCATGATCTCGGTCTTGACGCGCGGCTGGCCTCCGAACCGCCGGCCGAACTCGCCCAGGAACGACGGGTCGATGTCCACGGCCAGGACCTCCTCGCAGGAGAGGAAGAACCTGGTGAGGTTGCCCGTGCCCGCCCCGACCTCGAGCAGGCGCTGTCCCGCGAACGGGCGCAGGTGGTCGACGATCCAGCGGTTGTAGCGCTCGAGCGATTCGAGGACGTCGAAGGCGTGTTCCTGGGTGGTGGGGGCGCCGCCGGTCATGACGGGAGGCAAAGTCAGCGGAACAGGCCGAACCGCAGGATCGTGAACCCGGCCCGGAACCCGTCCCACCACGTGATCTTCTTGCCCTCGGCGTACGTGCGGCCGAAGTACGAGACGGGGACCTCGTAGATGCGGACGTTCGACCGGGCGACCCCGATCATGAGCTCGGGTTCGATCTCGAAGCCCTCGCTCCGGAGAGTCAGGCCCTTGAGGACGCCGGCCCGGAAGGCCTTGAGCCCGCACTCCATGTCCTCGAGGTTCGTGTTCGCGACCATGTTGAAGAAGAGGGTCAGGAGCTTGTTGCCACGCGCGTGCCAGAAGAACAGGACCGCCCGGGGCTCGCCCGAGAACCGCGTGCCCACGACGACGTCCGCCTTCCCGTCCCCGATGGGCTTCACGAGCTTGGGGTAGTCGGCGGGATCGTACTCGAGGTCGGCGTCCTGGAAGATGGCGACGTCGCCGGTCATGGTCTTGATCGCGTCCCGGATCGAGGCGCCCTTGCCCCGGTTCCTGTCGTGCATCACGAGCGTGATCTCGCCGGGCGGCAGGGATTGCAGGTACTCGCGGGTGCCGTCGGTCGAGCAGTCGTCCACGACCACGATCTCCTTCTCCAGCGGCACCGCCTTGATGCGCTTGAGGATTTCACGGATCGTGTCGGCCTCGTTGTAGCACGGGACGAGCACGGAAACTTTCACGATTCTCCTGCCCCCATGGAGTTAAGTATAACAATGATGTGAACCGCCGGGCGCTCCTCGTCCTGGCCGCCGTCTGGGCGGTCTGCCTCGCCGCGAGCCTCGCGCGCCGGGTTCCGGGACTCCGCCACCCTCCCGCCGCCGCCGGGGCGCCCGACCGCGCGGTTCGGACGGACCGGGCCGCCGTCGAGTCCGGCGATCCCGGGTACCACGCCTTCCTCGCCCGGGTCGGGGGGGCCCTGGCTCTGAGCGCGACTGCGACAGCCGCGGAGCCGGGCCGAGTCGCGGCCGCCCTCCTCTTTGTCGATGACCCCGCCCGCGAGGACGAGTTCGTGGGCTACCGCGCCGCCTACGAGCTATTCCCCGCCGCCGTCCACGTCGCGTTCCGCCCCCTGCCCCGGCCCGGCCGCCCAATCTCGCTCGCGGCCGACGACGAGACGTGGGCGGTCGCGCATCGGCCCGGCCTCCTCGGCATGTACGCGCGGCCGGAGCCCGACAGCGTCCGGCTGCGCCGTATCACGGAGGACAACCGGGGGCGGCTCGAGACCGCGCCGGTGGAGGAGGCGGTGCCGTCGCCGCCCCGCCCCGCGCGGCTGCTGCCGTGGCTTGCCGGGCTCGCGCTCCTGCTCGGGCTCGGCTGGTCGGTGGTCAATCTCACCGGGGTCGTTCACGCGGCCGGCGGCGGCGCGGGGGCCACGCTCGCCCTGGGCTGGGTCGCGGGCGCCGGGTTGTTCGGCTGGCTGCTGACCATGCTCGCCCTCGCCGGGGTGCCGTGGACCGCGCGCTGGAGCGGGCTCGCGGGCGGACTGCTGGCCATGGCCCTGTGGCGCCCGCCGCGCCCGGAAGCGGCCCGCCCCCCGAAGTTCGGCGCGCTCGATTGGGCCGGGATCGTTCTCGTCGCGGTCGCGTTCGCCATCGCCGTGCTGGAGGCCCTCTCGCCCCGCCCGGCGTGGTCGAACTGGGACGCGTGGGCGATCTGGGATTTCAAGGTCAAGGCCGCGCTCGAGGGGATGGGGCTGCCGGTCACCTTCCTCCGGAATCCCGACTACGGGTTCACGCATCCCGAGTACCCGTTCGGCTGGCCCGCGGTCCAGACCTTCCTCGCCCAGTGCGCGGGCGGGTTCGACACGCGGCTGCTCCGGCTCCTCTCGCCGCTCTTCGCCCTCTGCGTGCCCGCGCTCCTCGCC
Source organism: bacterium (assembly GCA_919901855.1). GTDB lineage: Bacteria > Oederibacteriota > CAKKQC01 > CAKKQC01 > CAKKQC01 > CAKKQC01. The sequence goes on from CAKKQC010000012.1 coordinate 42,330, forward strand.
GCGCTCCTGCTCGAGGTGGGGGTGACGAACGGGCGGTGGCTGGTCGCGGGCGCCGTCGCCCTGCTCCCGGCCGCGCTGACCCAGTCCTCGAACGGCTACGTGGACTGGCCGGTGGCCGCGACCACGACCGCCGCGCTCCTGCTCCTGCTCCGCGCCTGCCGAGGGGCGGGCCCCGCCTGGGGTGCCGCGCTCTTCGCCGGGCTCGCGGGCAATCTCAAGAACGAGGCCGGGGTATTCGGCCTCGGGGTCCTGCTCGCGCTCCTCGTGGCCACGGTGGGGAAGCGCGTCCGCCGGGGCGAGTTCGTCATGGCCGTGGCGGTCTGGATCGCGCTGATCGCGCCGTGGCGGGGCGTCGCGCTCATGCTCGATCTCTCGCCCCGCGACTTCGCCTTCAATCCCGGCGGCGCGCTCGACGCCGCCCCGGGCCGGATCTTCCTCTTCATCCAGGCGCTCGCGCTCGAGACGCTGGGCCCGGGCCTCGGGGGGGCGTCGTTCACCAGCGGCACCCCGGTCACGTGGGGCGAGTGGTGGAACCACCTGGTCAGCACCTGGCTCATCCTCTGGTTCGTCGTCGCGTTCGTGTTCGTGATCGGCTGGCGCCGCCTCACGCGCCCCGGGGCGCGCGAGCTCGCCCTCGTTCTCGCCGTCCAGGTCTTCGCCGCCCTCGTCGCCTACATCGTCACCGTTCGGGAGACGCGCTGGCTCCTCGCCTCCTCCCTCGACCGGCTGCTCCTGCAATGGGTTCCCGCCGTGGTGGCCCTCTGTGCCGCCCTGGTGCGGCCCGCGGACCCGATTGACCCTCAGTCCAAGTAGGTCTAACCTGAAGTCGGGGGGCTCCGGAGGTGCGGTGGGGATAATGGTCAGATGAGGCGGTTCTTCCTGTCGGCTCTCCTGGTCTGCGCGGTGGCTCCGCCTGCCGCGGCCGTCTGTGTGCCGGATCTGACGTTGCACATTCGGAATCCTGAGCCGCTGTACGTAATTGGCGGGGACATTCAGCTCTGGCGATTCGCGTTCAGCAACTCGAGCATGGAGACGGCGTACAACCTCACGATCACGGAGCAGGCGGGCTCGTTCGATCAGCGGACCTACGCCGCGCCATCGCTAAGCGTGACGCTCGCGGGGGGCGGGACGGTGACATCGAGCTGGGCCACGGACCTCGCGGGGCCGTGGACGGACGGCGAGCCGGTGGATGGAACGGGCGCCCCGCTGTACCTGCGCTGGGTGGTCTCGTCCCTTCCGCCGGGGGGAAGCGGCACGCTCTCGTACCGTACGCTGACTGCGCCCGGCCCGGAATCGCTCCTGGTGACGGTGTCCACGGCCACCTTGTCGTGCGATCCGGCATCGACGAGCGGTGCGGCGCTGTCGTATTCCGACACCTCGACCGGCAAGCGCATCGAGCCGCCGCTCATGGCTCTCAAGCTCTACGACGGTTCGGGGAGTGAATTGAATCCGATTTCCTTGGACATGGCATATGCTATCGCCGTAGACGGGAGTGGGAACGTGGTGGTGGCGGGATTCGAGATCGGGGCACTTGGCGGGATGAACTGGCGGGTGCAGAAGTACGACGCAGGGCTGACGGTCGTCTTGGCCTCGACCGACTACAGCGGACCGGGGAACAACATGGACATCCCCCAGTCGGTTGCCGTCGATGGGAGCGGGAATGTGGTAGTGGCCGGGTGGGAAGTGGGAGCGGTCGGCGGGGAGAACTGGCGGGTGCGCAAGTATGACGCTACGCTCACTACACTTCTGGCCTCGACTGACTTCAACGGCTCCGGTAATGGTAACGACCGGTCCCAAGCCGTCGCCTTGGACGGGAGCGGAAACGTCGTGGTGGCGGGGTACGAGACTGGTATCACCGGTGGGAAGAACTGGCGCATCCGGAAGTACAACGCCTCGTTGACGACACTGCTGGCGACAACCGACTACAACGGCCCTGCGGATGGCATCGACAAGGCCAATGGAGTCGCTGTAGACCGAAACGGCGATGTGGTGGTGGTGGGGGACGAGGAGGCGGCACTGGGAGTGTCCAATTGGCGAGTTCGCAAATATGACTCGACGTTGACGGCGCTCCTGGCATCGACCAGCTACGACGGGTCTGGACATAACTATGATTCAGCCCGAGCTGTCGCGGTGGACCTAAACGGGAATGTGGTCGTCGCGGGGTTCGAGTTTGCCTTCGGGAGTCTGTATGACTGGCGGTTGCGGAAGTATGACGGTACGCTGGCAAACCTGTTGGCTTCGGCTTCCTATGACGGGCCGAGCAACAGCGATGACGAGGCCAATGCCGTCGCCGTGGATGTGAACGGGAACGTGGTCGTGGCGGGATTCGAGACAGCTTCAGGGGGTTATGATTGGCGCGTGCGCAAGTACGACTCGGCGCTGAATCTGGTGGATTCGGTCAATCACGACGGGGTGGCGGATGGCGACGATTATCTTCGCGGGCTGGCGACCTGTGGCACCGGCACGGTCTATGTGGCGGGATCGGAAACCGTTCGGCACAATCTGGACGACTTTGCCGTGTGCCGGTATCACTTGGCGCAGTTCGACCCGCCGTCCGTTCCACTGGGGCTGACGGCGACCGGGTATGCAGGACATGTCGGACTCGAGTGGAGTCCTTCGGCGCCGGGGACCCGGGGCGTGGCTGGCTATCGAATCTTCCGTCAGACCTTCGCGGGAGTTACCGAGGGCAGTCTTCTTGTGCAGGTGGCTGGTGCCTCGGTTTCGACGTTCACCGACTCCGCAGTCGTGCCGGGTGTTGCGTACTTCTACCGGGTTCTGGCGGTGGACGTGGCGGGTGCGGAGTCCATGATCTCCATGGAGGACTCGGCGGTGCCGGCCTGTGCGGTTTCACCATGGACCCCGCGGGCGGCGGTGCCGGCGGGGCGGATGGGGGCGGCGGGGATAGGGGTGGGCGGGACCGTGTACGTCGCGGGGGGATACGACGGGTCGTACCTGGCCCGGATCGACGGGTACAACCCCAACTACGGCACCTGGACGCACATCGGCGACATGCCGACGGCGCGATACGGGCTCGGGGTCGCCCGGTTCGGCGGGTTCCTCTGCTTCTTCGGCGGGAGCAACGGCGGCGGGGTCACGGCCGTCACCGAGATGTGGGACCCGGTCGCGAACACGTGGTGGACGAAGGCGGCGATGCCGACGGCGCGGTACGCGCCGGGGGTGGCGGCGGCGGGGGGAAGTGCGTACGTCATGGGCGGCGACAACGGGAGCACGGTCGGCGTGGTCGAGGCCTACGACATGATGTTCGACGCTTGGGCGACGAAGGCGCCGCTGCCGACGCCGCGGTCCGAACTCGGCGCCGCCGCCCTGAACGGCCTCATCTACGCGGTCGGGGGCACGAACGGCGGGGGACCGATGGCCGTGGTCGAGGCGTACAATCCCGCCACCAACACCTGGTCCACCAAGGCCCCCATGAATGTCCCGCGGTTCGGGCTCGGGGTCGTCGCCGTGGGCGGGTCGCTGTACGCGGTCGGGGGCGACAACGCGGGCAACCGGGCCACGGTCGAGGCCTACGACCCCGCCACGAACTCGTGGGTCCTGCTCTGTGGGCTTACGACGGGCCGGTCGTCCCTCGCGGTCGCCGACGTGGGGGGAACCGTCTACGCGATCGGCGGGTGGGGTCCCGGCTACCTCAGTTCCGTGGAAGCCGCAGTCTTCCCGAAGGGGCCCGCCGAGCCCCGGCTATACGTGTCGAAGGTCGGGGACAAGGGCAGCGGGCCGTGCGGGACCGCGGTCACGTACGATGTCACGGTCGCCTACCCGCCGATCGAGGACAGCCTCTTCCAGTGCGCGGACGACCAACCGGCAACGAGCGTGGTCCTGACGGACGCGATCCCGGCGGGGATGACGTACGTGCCGGGGTCCCTCAAACGGTCCACGGACAACGGGACGTCGTTCGGGGCGCTGACGGACGCCGCGGACGGCGATGCGGGCGAGGTCGCTGCGGGCACGGTCACGGTCCGGCTCGGGACGATCGCCGAAGGCGACGGGGACTGGAACTGCAATCTCGCCGGAGGCCAGGTCGTGCGGTTCACGGCCTCGCGCACGGGGCTCGTTGCGGCCACGATCTCGAACACGGTCTTCGTGAACTATGCCGATGGAAAGGGCGCGGCCCAGCCCGTCGTGCTCTCGTCCGCGGACTTCACCGGGGCGGGGTGTCCGCCGCCGCCCCCTCCGCCGGCGGCTCTGGCCGCCTGGATGGACATGTCGTCAGTCGTGCCCATGGGAACGTCGTTCACGGCCACGGTCTGGGTCGCCAACACGGGCGGTGTGTCGGCTACGGTGACCGGGCTCGCGCTCGGCGCCATCGGGAGCCCGCCGGGCACGGTCGGGGCGCCGGGGCCGGTCATCCCGGCCCTGCCGGTCGTGATCGCACCGCTGACGACGACGTCATTCCTCTGGTCGACGACCGCGCTCGCGTGCGGGAACGCGATCCTGACCGTGACGGTGACCGGGAGCGAGGGCGGGACCGGAAGTCCGCTCGGGCCGGTCGTGGTCGGGCGGCTCGTGACGGTGTCGGGCGTGCCGGCGGTCGTCCTCATCTCGGCGTCGCCGCCCGCGGTGCGGGCGGGCTCTACGGTCTCGATCACGGTCACGGTCTACGATTCCTGCTCGCCCGCTAATGCCCTGAACGGGGTGGCCGTGACGCTGGTCGTGATCGCGGGGGGCGGGACCGTGTCGTCCGCCGCGGGGGTCACCAACATCTTCGGCCGGCTGGTGACGACACTGACGACGGGGACCGCCGGGGGGACCAACTCGGTTTGGGCAGGCGTGTCGGCGGGGACGTCCCCGGCGGGGACCGCGTACGTGACCGCGACCCTCGCGCCGCCGGTCCCGCCCGGGCCCCCCCTGCTGACGTCGCCCGGGGGCGCGACGGACAAGAACATCTTCGAGCCGTCAAAGGGCGACATCGTCCTGGCCCGCATCAACCCCCGGGACGACTCCGGGATCATAGTCCGCATCTACACGGCCTCCGGCCGGTTGGTCCGGACGCTCCGGAACCTCGAGCCCGCCGGCTCCGGCCAGTACGTGGTCCGGTGGGACGGCCGGACGGAGGACGAGTTCGTCGTGGCCCGCGGAGTGTATCTGGTGCATATCCTGGGCGGGGGGTTGAACGAGGTCGTGAAGGTGGTAGTAAAATGAGGGTGAAGTGACGAACGTGCTGGTGGGATTTCTGGTCACCGTCCGGCTGGCGCAGGCCGCCGGCGGCACCGCCCTCGACGCCTTCAACTTCGTGACGGGGGCGCGGGCGGCGGGAATGGGCGGCGCGGCCGTCGCGGTCGTCTCGGACGTCACCGCCCTCCAGTGGAACCCCGCCGGGCTCGCGCGGTCGTCCGAGATCTCGACCACGCTCTCGCACCTGGTCTGGGTCGCGGACATCAACTACTCGTACGCCGGCGTCGCGGTGCCGGTGCCCGCGGGTTGGGCGGGCCTGCCCGTGAACGGGACGGCGGGCTTCTCGGTCCAGATGTTCAACTACGGCTCGATCGAGAGCACGCGCGGGCTCGCGGCGGCCGTGGACGCCTCCGACCTCGGGTTCACGGCCGGCGGGGCTGTGCGGGTCGCGGAGGCCGTGTCGGGCGGGGCGGCGGTCAAGGTCTTTCACCACGCCCTCGGCGGGGCCGGGGTGTCCGAGGCCGCGATCGACGCGGGGGCCGCGTACGAGGCGGTGCCGGACGCGCTCTCGATCGGGCTCGTGGTCCAGAACCTCGGATACTCGGGGTCGCTCGAGGGACGGACGCCGCCGCTCCCGGCCTCGATGAAGCTCGGGTTCGGGTTCGGCTTCGAGGTCACCAGAGAGCCGCTCCCGATCGAGGGGGAGGCGCCGAAGTGGCATCCGAAAGTGCGCGCCCTGCTCTCGGGCGACATCATTGCGTACCAGCGCGGCGAGCCCGTGAACTACACGATGGGCGCCGAAGCGAACCTCAACGGCATCCTCTACGGGCGCGTGGGGCTCCAGAGCGCGATCAAGGCCGCGGGCGCGAGCGCCGGGCTCTCGGGCGGCGTCGGGCTCAGCTTCTACGGCTTCCGGCTCGACTACGCCTACGGGTCGGTGGGCGATCTCGGGCACGCGCAGTACGTGAGCCTCAGTTGGTCTCCGTGGCACCGCAATAGCGGTGCCCCCGCAGTTTCGCCGAAGGGCGAGACTGCGCCGCCACCGCAGGGCACGGCGGCGGCCCCCGCCCTGCTGCCGGGCATCCCGACGGCGGAGGACGCCTACCGCTCCGGCGCCGCGCTGTACGGAGAGCAGAAGTACGCGGAGGCCGCCGGGCAGGCGCAGTCGGCGCTGGACGCGGACCCGAACTACTGGGAGGCGTGGCAACTGCTCGGCAACTGCCGGTTCTCGCTCAACGACCGCGCGGGCGCGCTCGCGGCGTACGGAAAGTCGCTCGCCCTGCACCCGGACAATCCATCCCTGAAGGCGTTCGTGGACCAGTTGGGGGCGCCTTGACGGGTCGCCATGCCCGGGTTTCCAGGACAAAGATCATTCACAGGAGGAAGATAGCCATGCGCAAGGTGCTGATGACGGCGATGACGGTGGTGCTGGTGACGGGTGTCGCGATGGCCGACGGAGCCAAGGAGAAGCCCAAGGGCAAGGGCGGCAAGCACTCGGCGGTGACGGGTGAGGTCACCGCGGTGGATGCCGCGGGTGGCAAGCTCGGCATCAAGGACGCGAAGGGCGTCGCGACCGAGGTCGCGATTCCGGCCGACGCGAAGATCGTCAAGCCCGGCAAGAAGGGCGCGACGCTGGCCGACGTGGTGGTGGGCGACTCGGTCGTGGTCATGTCGATGGAGACGGACGGCGTGAAGACGGTCAAGTCCGTGAAGGTGCGTCCCGTGAAGCCCCCCAAGGGCGGCAAGAAGGCCGAGGGTCACGCGGCGAAGTAGCCTTCAGCCCGGACCGTCCAGACGTTCCCGGGCGGGGCGTCGAAGCCTTGCATGGAACCGTGGAGGATCCGGGTCGGTTTGACCATCAGGCGCAAGGTGAGATACTGGGTGTCGGCTAAGGGCATGCATATAGGTTAAGGAGGATACAGCGATGTACAAGATGACGATGGCGGCGGCGGTATTGATGATGAGCGCGAGCGTGGCCCTGGCGGGCGGCGAATGCTCGCGGTCGAAGGGGGCCAAGGCGTGCCCGGCGAGCGGGTCCACGGTGACGGGCGAGGTGACGGCAGTCGACGCGGCGGCGGGCAAGATCAGCGTCAAGGACGCGAAGGGCGTCGTGACGGACTGGACGGTCCCGACGGATGCCAAGCTCATGTGCCCGGGCAAGAAGGATGCGGGGCTGGCCGAGATCGCGGTCGGCTCGACGGTGACGGTCTGCTACACCGAAGCCGACGGGGTCAAGGTCGTGAAGTCGGTGAAGGCGGCGAAGAAGGCAAAGGCGGCGAAGAAGGTGAAGAAGGCCGCGGCAGCCTGAGGCGGGCCACCAACCCGGAGGGGGAGGCGGAACGGTCCGCCTCCCCCTCGTTCTTTTTCGGGAAAACTACTGCAAGAGGGCTGAGAACCCGAGCGCGCGGACCCGGGCCGCCGCCATTTGCTCCCAATCCGGTGACGGCGCGAGTCGGGCCGCGAGCCAGACCCGGTACCACGCCGGGGCGAACCAGGGTTCGCGATCCGCAAGGTCAAGGGCGACCGCGAACGCGGCGTCCAGCCGGTTCGCGTCGAGGTGCTGGTCGATCGGGTTCGTCACCGGCTCGGTGCCCGGGACCGTGTACCAGAGGGCCGAGACCGGCCGGACGAACGGCCCCGCCCGGGTCCGCAGGCGGAATCCCTGGTAGAAGCAGTTCTCGGCCGGGTGCTCGTCCACCCAGACCGGCTCCGCCCAGTCGCGCCAGAAGTTCTGGAGCCGCCCGAGCGCGGGACCCGAGAGCGCGGCGCCCGACATGCGGACCATCGAGATCATGCCCCCGACGGAGTACAGGATCGCCGTGATCCCGCGCTGGCGCAGCCCTATCCGGACGCGCGCCGCCGACGGGCAGTCCGCGGCCAGCGCGAAGAGTACGGACGGCGCCAGCTCGAACTCCCAGCGTACCTGGCCGGATGCCCCGAACGCCTTGGGGTCCCCGAGCACGAGCAGCCGGCCGGGTGCCGCTACGGCGCTCGCGCGTTCGATGGCGGGCAGGTAGCGTCCCCCCGGGGGGAGGATCCGGAGGAGATACCCCCGTTCGGACTCGTGGCCCGCCAGCAGGGACGAGGAGCCGAACGCCTTCGCGTCGGCGCCGATCAGGGGCACGGCCTGGACCGCGACGCAGGCCGCGAGCGTCCAAGTGACCGCTTGGGGCGGCACGCGGAGGAGCGGGACGAGGGCGCCCGCGAGCAGGACCGCGGCCGGGTACAAGGGCGCGAGGTAGCGGTAGATGCCGCCCGCGGACCAGAGCCACGCGATCCACATCGCCGCGCAGGCCGCCAGCAGCAACCGGGCCGGGCGTGGGAGCGGTTTCGCGGCGGCCGCGACCCCGCCCACGATGAGGAAGAGCGCCGGGGACAGCGCCTCGCCCAGCCCGTCGTAGATGCCGCGGGTGAGCGAGACGGGGACGAGCGACGCCCACGATGACCAGAGGGGATGCGCGGCGCGCCACTCGGGGACCCAGGCGAGGTGGAGCCGGAACGTCTCCGGCTCGAGCTGCCAGTGGCCGAAGAAGTACGGGTAGACGGGGTTGCCGGTCGTCAGCCAGGCTTTCGCGCCCCACGCCGCGGCGAGAAACCCCGCGACTGGCAGGCCGGCCGCGGCGGCGGGGAGGAGGAGCCGCGGCGCGCATACGAGCAGGCCGGCCACCATCCCGCCGATCCCGAGCGCGGCCAGGTACTTGACCCCGAGCGCGGTCCCGAAGAGCCAGCCGGCGAGCAGCCAGTCGCGGCGGCGGGGCCGGTCGAGCTGGTCGAGCACGACCAGGAAGCCCGCGAGCTCGAGGCAGATGAGAGGATGGTCCACGCCCGCGGTGCCCGCGTGCGACGAGAGGAACGGCATCGCCGCGAATGCGGCGGTCAGGCACCACGCCTGGGCGCGGGGAAGTAGAGGCGCCAGCCGGCTCCAGAGCTGGATCGTCGAGAGGGCGAAACACTCCCACGCCAGCAGCTTGGCGGTCACGGTGGTGCCGAACGCGAGCGCGATCCCGTAGAGCATTTCCATCCCCTGCGGGTAGGTGCCGAAGAGGAACCGTTCCATATGGAAGACCTTGTGCGCCTGGAGGTAGGCGTCCGGGAGCGCGAGGTGGTAACGCAGGGCGTCGAACACGATCTCGGGGGCGAGCGCGCCGGGGAGCGCGAGCAGGCACGGCGCGACCGCGAGGACCCAGCCCGCCAGCGGCCGGGGCCGGCCCGGCGGGCACCGGAGGAGCAAGGCCACCGATGCGGTGGCTACGAGGACAAAGGGGACGCGGGAGAAGAGGCTGCAGAGCCCGAGCCCGAGGGCCAGCAGGGCGACCGGGGCGAACCCGAGCAGCCAGGTTCGGATCCAGCCCGGGCGGCCCCCGAGCCACCGGCGGGCGGCGGAGCCGAAGCCCAGGAGCGCGACGTTGAGCCCGGCCCAAGCGGCGGCGGCCCCCGCGCGCGAGAGCCAGCCGGCTACGAGGACGTCGAAGTCCCAGGTCCCGTGCCGGGGGACGACGTAGGCGAGGAGGTCGCCCGGCGGGACCAGGTGCTGGGGCGATCCCGCGTAGAGGAGGATGACGAGCGCGGCCCAGACGGCCAGCAGGATCGGCATATGCCTCCACTCTATCCGAATACGGCGGGGGGGAGATCGCCCCTCCGCCGCGGGTCAGCGGAGGAAGTACGTGGTCACGTAGCTGGTGCAGTCCGCGAGGGGGCGGCCCGCGATCGCGGCCGAGTCGGTCCGGGTCCCGAACGCGACCGGGCGGCCCCGGAAGAGCCGGAGCATGAGCTCCAGCCCGGCGTGGCAGTCGACGTCGAGGTCGCGCACGCGCGCGAGGTCGCACCCCACGATCGCGGCCATCGCGTCCCGGTCGAGCGCGGCCGCCTCCGCGGGCGCCTTTCCATGGGAGAAGTCCATGCTCAGGATCACGAGGGCGTCGTCGCCGAGCAGGGGCGCGAGGGCTCCCGCCAGCGCCGCGATTCGCCGGGGGCCGGCGCGATCCGAGAGCAGGATGGGCAGGACGCGGGCGTCCGGGAAGTAGAGGCGGATGAAGGGGACGAGGAGGCCGGTCGAGTGTTCCCGGAAGAAGACCGCGGCGTCGTCGCCGGGGGGGAGGCGCAGCGCCTGCCGGAGCCCGCCAACCGCCTCCCGGTCGCACGCGAGGACGCCGAACGGAGTCCGCCAGTCGAGGGCCGAGAGGCTGATCCCCCGGGGGCCGAGACGTTCGTGGTCCGGGCCTATCAGGATGACCAGCCGGGGCCGCGCGGTGCAGGCGGACGCGTCGAAGAACTCGACCATGAGGGGGGCGGCCAGGAAGTGATGGGTCACGATCCCGCCGGCGACGCGGCCGGCGGGGGCCCGGGCCGCCGGGGGCGGTCCCCCTCGGACCGCATCCAGGTAGCGCCCGGGGTCGTCCGCGAAACTCGAGTATAGGAGGTCCCGGCCGGCGGCGGCGCGCGCCGCGAGGAGCAGGACTAGCGGAAGTACGTGTACCAGGCGGGCACCCACTTCGCGAGGGCGGGATCCGGGGGGCAAACTCTAGCCTTCCACTCCTCGTCGGTCCACCGTTTCGAATCCGTGAACTCGTAGTAGCTGTACACGTAGCCGGTGGTGACCCGGGTGCCGCCCCAGTAGTCCTTGACGATGACCCGGGCCTGCTGCGGGGTACCCACGGCCTCGAGGAGCACCCGGCCGCTTGCTGCGTCGGTGGCCACGTCCGCGATCAGGGCCATCCGCACGAAGTCGGTCGAGACGTGGTTCCCCGAGCCCTCGGGGAGGAGGAGCCGGCCGCCGATGCCGCCGCCGCCCGCGATCCACTCGTAGTCATCGTCCGTGATCTCCAGCCCTTCCACTTCCTTCTTCGCGATGGCGAGGGCGCGGTCCGTGAGCCCGGCCAACTGCGCGAACTTGTCGTCGTACTCGGCCGTGGCGGCCCCCGTCCGCGTCAGCATCTCCGTGGTCAGGGAGACAAGCCGGCGCAGGGACTCGAAAAACGCGGGATTCGGCTCGACGTAGCCCTTCGGCCGCGGCGGCTCGTACTGGGCCGGGGGAAGGGAGTCGGGGCCTCCGCCGCCCATCTCGGCGTAGCTCTGCTCGGCGTACAGGATCGTGTCGTGCTTGAGCTCGGTCCAGGACCCCAGCCCCGCGTTCAGCGACTTGTACTTCCAGGCGTCCGTTCGCGTGAAGTGCTGCCGGGACGGCGTCGGCTGGAACAGGGCTCGCAGGGTCTTCAGCCACGCCAGGTACGCGGTCCGGTCGGAGGCCGCGGGGTCCTGGGAGGCGACCTCGGCCTTCAGCGCGGCGAGGGCCGCGGGGTAGCCTTCGACTTCCGAGGTCCAGGCCGGGGGCAGGTTGCGCTCGGCGACATCGGAGCCGAGCAGGGTCATGACCTCGAGCCCGGAGGGCAGGTTCTTGGGGTGCCCGAGGCTGCCGACCGACGGCGAAGTGAGCCGCTGGAAGTACCCGGCATCCGGGGTGAACCGCTGGCCGATCAGGCGGAAGCTCCGGGTGGCGGCCAGCCGCTCCGCCTGCGCCTCGGGCGACGCGACCGGGACGGGGGCCGTCTTCTCGCTGACGATGCGGTGGGGGGCGAGCATGGAGCCGGCGAGCCGGCGGAACGCCGCGATCCGGGCCGGGTCGGCGAGTTCCTCCTCCGGGCCGGTCTCGCCGAGCTTGCCCAGAACATCCAGGAACTGCGGCGGCCCCCAGTCGTCGGACTCGCCGACCAGGAAGGTGATCGGATCGACCACGGTCCGCCACGGGGCCATCCGGTCGCCGGTGCGGAACAGCCGGGCGAGCAGCAGGGCCGACAGCGTGGTGGAATCGTCGCGCAGGGCGAAGGACTTGCGGCCGAAGAACATCATGGCCCGGAAGTAGGTCTTCAGGTCCTCGCTGAGCGTGTAATGCCCGCGGGGGCGGTACTGGGAGTAGTCGTCCTCGTACTTCGGCAGTTGCGGGCTTTCCCCAGAGCCCGAAGCCGCCCGGATCCGGCCAACCTCGTCCCGGACGTCGCCGGCGAGCTCGGGCGGGACCTCAACGTCCACCCCGAGCAGGGCGGCGGCCACGCCGAAGTACCAGACGTTCCGGCCCGCGGCGCGGCGCATCGCCGGCGCCTTCGCCGCCGCGTAGAGTTCCGCGGATTCCGCGAAGGAATCCTTCGTGAGCGTCTTCAGCGCGGGGAGCATCTTCTCGGCCTCGATCTTCTGGAGCATCCGGTCGAAGACCACGTGGAAGGCGTGCAGGAACAGGTCGGACGAGAGGAAGTGCGGCACGCGGCGGTCCGCGTAGAGGTCCACCATGTCGTCGACCCCGAGGCTCGTGAGCGGCGGGATGTTCCGGATGAGGAGGCCCCGCTGGGCCAGCCGCCCGCGGGCCGGATCTGAAATCCTGCCGTCCACGTTTCGGGTCACGGCCGGCACCTCCACGGCCGTGACCGTCCCCTCGTCGAGGTCCGGCTTGAGTTCCACGCCCGGCCCGGCCTCGATCCAGCCGACCCGCTCCTCGACGAATCCGTAGAAGATCTCGTCCTGCTGGAGGCTCCGGAAGGAGGTGCGGTACCAGGTCCTGCCGTCGCGGGTCGCGACCCCGGTCAGGGGCACGACCTCGCCGTGGACGAGCTCGAGGACCACGCGCGCGGCCGGGGAGGGCAGGAGGCGTACCTTGGCGCCGGACGCCGCGATCGCGCACCGGCCCGGCTTCGGCGTGTACGCGTCCTCGCGGCGGACGTCGCGCGCCGGGACGTACAGGGTCCGGCCCGTGGCGGGATGCGCCAGTTCGATCCACCCGCGGTGGTTCGCCGCGGGCCGGCCGGCAAAAACGCAGCCGAAGACGAGGCCGGCGGCCGGCGCCCCCTCGCCCTGCGGCATCTCCGTCATCGGCGCCGGGGTCTCGCCGGGGATCGTGTCGTACGCGGGCACGACGTCGGCGGTGGCGACCCAGGGCCGGTCGTCGCCGCCCTTGGCGCGCGCGCCCGCGCCGCCCAGTGCGGCGAGCGCGACAAGGGCGCAAAACGCCGGACCCCGGGACCCCGACCGCATCGACATGGCAGAATGGTAGCATGCCCACCGATTCGGGGGTCCGGTTTTCCACCCGGCTCGTCGCGGCCGCCGCGGTCGCGTGGGGCCTGCTCGTGTGGGCGAACTGGCTCGCGCACAACCCGCTCTCCGCCCGCCAGGTTTTCGTCGCCCTCGCGGCGTTCGCGAAGCTCCAGCCGGGTCCCGCGCTGGCGGCCTGGGGTCCCCATCTCGGCCGGCTCCTGCTCCTCGGCCTGCTCGCGACGGCGGCGGCCGGGTTGGGGGTGCCCGTCCTCGGCTGGCTCGCGCGCCGCGGGGGGACGTCTCCAGGCCTTCTCGCCGCCGGGCTCGGGTCCGGCGTCGCCGCGCTGGCCGTGCTCGGCGCCGGGCTCGCGGGGCTCGCGTTCCGCGGCCCCGCCTGGATCTGCGTCGGCGTCGCGGCGGTCGCGGGCCTACGCCGGCTCCGGCTCCCGCGCTGGGGATGGGCGCTAAAAGCGGGGTGCTGGCCCATGACGGCGGCACTCGGAGTCGCCCTGTTCGTCGCGCTGCTCGGCGCACTCGCCCCCGAGGTCAGCTTCGACGCGCTCGCGCACCACCTCGCGCATCCGGCGTCCTGGGCTGCGGCGCACAAGGTCCATGGCCTCCCGTATCATTTCCTGGCCCTGTATCCGGCCGTGCTCGAGATGCAGTACCTGCTGGCCATCCTCCTCGACGGCGTCGCGCTGGCCAAGCTCGTGCACTTCGGGTTCGGGCTCCTGACGATCGCGGCGCTGGTCGCGTGGGCGCGCCGAACGCTCCCCGATGCCTGGGCTCTCGCCGCCGCCGCCGGGTTCGCGCTCCTTCCCTACGTCCAGACGGTGGCGATGTGGGCGTACGTGGACCTCGGGGCCAGCGCTTACCTTACGCTGGCCCTGAGCGAGGCCGCAGGCCGAGTCGAAGGGCGAGCTCGGGACGGAGGAGGGAACCCGGCCCTCCTCGGGGTCCTGTGCGGGTTGTGCGCGGGGACGAAGGCCGCGGGCGTCTTCGCCCCCGTCCTGGTCGCGGGCGTGCTCGCCGGCCGCCGCGCGCCGCCGCGCGCGTGGATCGCGTTCGCGGCGGCGGCTTTGATGGCCGCGGTGCCGTGGGGAATCCGGAACTGGGCGCTGACGGGGAACCCCTTCGCCCCGTTCCTGTCGGGTTGGGTGCCGACGCTCTGGTGGGACGCCGGGAACCAGGCCCGTTACGCGAAGGAGCTCGGGGGCTACGCGCTGGGGCACGCGCCCGTCGGGGGCGTGATCGCGCTCCTCGCCCATGCCTGGTCCTCGTCGGTCCTGAACTACGGCGTCCTCGACCAGCAGTCGGGCATGGGGGCGTGGTTCCTGTGGCTGATCCCCCTGCTCGCCCTGGTTGGCGTGGCCGAGGCGCGCCTGCCGGCGCGGCTCGCGCTCGGATTCTTCCTCCTCTGGTTCCTGATCCCGCGCCAGGTCAGGTACCTCCTGCCCGTGTGGCCGGCGGCCGCGCTCGCGAGTGCGCATGCGCTGCGGGCCCTCGCGGCCCGCAGTGGTACCGCGCTCATCCCGGTCTGGGGGGCGGGCGCGATGCTTGTCCTCGCGGTCGCGGGCGCCTTCCAGCGCGAGCACTGGGTCATCAATCCGTTGCCCGTCGTCTTCGGCACCGAGAGCGCGGAAGACTACCACGCACGGGGCCTGCCGGGGAAGCTCTATACCGTGCGGGCATCGGCGTGGCTCCGGGACCACGCGCAGGAGCGGCGGGTCCTCGTCGTCAGCCACTACGGGCTGAACCTCCTCTGGGGCCCGCGGGCGATCGCGCAGGCGGCCTTCGACACGCCCGTGATCGAGCGGGTGGCGCGGGAGGCGTCGGGGCCGGCGCGGATCGCGGTCAAGTTCCGCGAGCTGGGGGTGCCGTGGATCCTGTACTCGACCTTCGGGGGATTCACGATGCACGCCGTCTACGAGATGTACGGGTTCGACGAGGGGGCCGCGGCGCGCTGGCGGGCCTTCTGGATCTCCCGGAGCGTCCCGGTCGTGAACCTCGACGACCGCTACCAGGTCTGGCGGATTGCGGCCGCGCCGACTGGTCGGACGACCGCGAGCGTCCTGCCCGGGCTCGACGAGCAGTGGCTGGGCGCCACGGACTGGGACCTCCAGTACGCGGAGCAGACGGGCCGGGTGGCGGCCGCCCTGCCGAAAGCCGAGGCCGAGTACCGGGCGATCGCGGCAGCGCGCCGGACCCCCGCGGCGTTCGAGCGGCTCGGGAGCGTGCTGATGCGCCGGGGGCGGCTGGGCGAGGCCGAGCGCGCCCTGCGCGAAGCCGCGCGACTGGGACGCGACACGGCCGTGCTCCACGACGCCCTGGGCGTCCTCTGCGCGCGCGACGGCCGGCTGGCCGAGGCCATCCGGGAGTTCCGCCGGTCGCTCGCGATCGAGCCCGGGCTCGTGGATCCGCGGCGCAACCTCGCGACCGTGCTCTGGAACATGGGGGACCGCAACGCCGCCATGGGCACGCTCCGCGAGGGGCTGGCGCTCGACCCGGATTCCGGCGAGCTCCGCGACCTGCTCGTGCGCTGGACCGGCGGGGGCGCGCCATGACGCCGGCGCCGCCGCGCCCGGCCGCCGGGGGACCCCGGCTCCGCGGGCCCGCCCCCCTCCCTTCGCGCCCCAGCTCCATTCCGGTCCTGCTCGCGCTCGGCTGGACGCTCCTCGTCTGGCTTAACTGGTACCGGGCGAACCCGCTAACCGTCGCGCAGGTGGGTGAGGCGCTGGGCGAGTGGATCGCCTTCGCGCCCGGCGCCGCGGTCGTGGCGTGGGCCCGGAATCTCGGACTGCTCGTCCTGCTCGCGGTCCTCGGGTTGGCCGGATTCGGCGCAGGAAGACCCTTCGGCCGGTGGATGGCGTCGCGCGGGACCGGGATCACGGCTTCCATCGCCCTGGGGTCGGGCCTCTTCGGGCTCGGGGTCCTGGGCGCGGGACTCGCCGGGCTCGCGCATCCGGCGGTCGCCTGGGGAACGGTCGCGGCCGCCGCGGTCGCGGGCTTGCGCGGGTGGCGGCGGACCGACGCCAGCTGGGTATTCCGGGGACGCTGCCGGCCGCTCGCGGCGATCCTCGGGACCGGACTGCTGATCGCGCTCGTCGGCTCGCTCGGCCCCGAGGCGAGCTTCGACGGGATGGCCCACCACCTGGGGCATCCGGAATCCTGGGCCGCGCGCCACAAGGTCTTCGCGATGCCCTGGCACTTCCTCGCTAGCTTCCCGGCCCTGCTCGAGATGCAGTACCTGCTCGCGCGCCTCGTCTCCGGGACGCCCGCGCTGGCCAAACTCGCGCACTTCGGGTTCGGGCTCCTGACGCTCGCGGCGCTCGTGGGCTGGGCCCGCGAGTCGCTCGAGGACGAGTGGGCGCTCGCCGCCGCGGCGGCCCTGCTGTTCATCCCGTACTTCATGCTCGTAATGATGTGGGCCTACGTCGATCTCGGCGCCGCGTGCTACCTCACGTTGGCCCTTCGGCTGGCCGCGTCGCGTGGGCCGTCGCCGGTCCTGCTCGGCGTCCTCTGCGGGTTCGTGGCGGGGACCAAGGTCACGGGCGTCTTCGCGGTCGCGCTCGTGGCCGGCATCCTCGCGGTCCGCAGGGCGTCCCCGGCGCGCTGGGCCGCGTTCGCGGGATCGTTCATCGTCGCCGTCGGCCCCTGGGGCGCCCGGAACCTCCTCTTCACCGGGAACCCCGTGGCCCCGTTCCTCTCCGGGACGTTCCCGACCCTGTGGTGGGGGCCCGCGAACCACGTCCGGTACCAGCGCGAGCTGGCGAGCTACAACGCCGGGGGCGCGACCCTGCCCGGCGTCTTCGGGTTCCTGGCCCGGCCCTGGGACGTCACGATCCGGAACACGGGGTGCCTCGACACCCGCGCGGGGATGGGCGGCTGGTTCCTCTGGGGGCTGCCGCTGCTCACGCTGGCTGGTTTCGTCCCCGCAGCTCGGATTCCTGCCTGCGCCGCGCTGGGCTGGTTCCTCCTTTGGCACCTGATCCCGCGCCAGATCCGGTACCTCCTGCCCGTCTGGCCCGCGGCCGCGCTCGCGTGCGCCCATGCGGCCCGCGCCCTCGCGCGCCGGGGCGGCGTACAGCGCTTCGCTGCGTGGGCCGTCGCCGCGGCCGGGCTCTTCCATGTGCCGTGGGCGCTCCGGATGCAGTTCGACGCGACGCACGCCGTCCGGGTCGTCCTCGGCGGCCAGACGGCGGAGGCGTACCTGGGGCAGGGGATGCCGGGGAAGACGCGGACGATCGCGGCCAGGCGCTGGTGGCGGGAACAGGAGGGGCGGGACCCCGGTCAGGTCCGTGACCGGCTCCTGGTGGCGGACCAGTACGGGCTGAACCTCTTCTGGGGCCCGCGCGCGATCGTGCAGTCGTTCTTCGACACGCCCCTGATCGTCCGGGCCGCGGACTCGGCCCGCTCTCCCGCGGAGATCGGCCGGCGGCTCCGCCAGCTCGGGATCGGGTGGCTCCTCGACGACGAGGAGAACAGCTTCCTGATGCAGACGAGCTACGAGCCCTACGCGTTCACCTCCGCGGCGGGCGCCCGGTGGCTCGCATACTGGCAAGCCACCGCGCGGCTCGCGACGCGGGTTGAGGACGTCTTCTATATCTATCGGCTTGGGGGCAGCGCCGCATCGGCGCCGCCGCTGGCGGCGTTGCCGCCGACCTGGCCGGGGCTCGACCAGCAGTGGCTGGCGGCTACGGAGGCCGAGGTCAACGCGGCGGCGGCCTCCGGCCGGCTCGACGCGGCCGTGCCGAAAGCGGCGGACGACTACGGCCGGATCGCGCGCGAGACCGGATGCCCGGCGGCGTGGGAGCGGCGGGGGACGATGCTCCTCCAGCTCGGGCGGGCCCGGGAGGCGAAGGACGCGCTCCTCGAGGCGGCCCGTCGCGGTCGCGCGACCGGCCGGGTGCTGGGCACCCTCGCCGTGATCGAGGCCAACGCCGGGCGGCTCGCGGCGGCGGCGCCGCTGATGGCGAGGGCGCTCGAGTACAACCCCGGGGACGAGACGAACCGGCGGAACCTGGCCGTCGCCCTCGCCCGGCTGGGCCGGGGTCCCGAGGCCCTCACGATCCTGCGCGAGGGGCTGGCGCGGAACCCCGGCTCCCGGGACCTGCTGGGGGCCTGGGGCGCGTTGACGGGGCGGGCTTTCACGCCCTGAAGAGCCCTCGGGGGCACCGCGACGCCGCAGGCGGCGCGCGGCGGGCCCGTCTTCGGGCCCGGGCCCTTGCAGACCGGGGCGCGGCCAAGGCATAATAGTCCTTCCCATGAACGACGCCACCGAATACGCCGTGATCAAGGACGGCGGGAACCAGATCAAGGTTGCCGCCGGGGACTCGGTCCGCCTCGAAAAGCATCCGGGCGAGCCCGGGGCCGAGCTCGTGTTCGCGAACGTCATGCTCCTGGCCGCCGGGGGCACGGTGTCGGTCGGCCGTCCGTTCGTCGCGGGGGCGAGCGTCAAGGCCGAGATCGTCAAGCACGGGCGGGGGAAGAAGATCCGCATCTACCGCTTCAAGCGGAAGAAGGGCTACCAGCGGACCGTCGGCCACCGCCAGGACTTTACGCTCGTCCGCATCAAGGAAATCGTTCACAGCTAGTCAGGAGGACCACCAGCCATGGCATCCAAGAAGGGACAGGGGAGTTCGGAGAACGGCCGGAACAGTCCGGGCCAGCGGCTCGGGGTCAAGGTGTTCGGCGGCGGCGCCGTCGGCGCGGGCGCGATCATCATCCGCCAGCACGGAACGAAGGTCCATCCGGGCCGGTTCGTGCGGTTGGGCAAGGACGACACCCTGTACGCGCTCCAGGCCGGAACCGTCAAGTTCGGGCGCCTGCGCGGCAAGTCGATCGTGAGCGTGGTCCCGGTCTGACGTCCCGACCGGGAACCCGGACCATGCCGGGTCGGTTGCCTCTGTCATGACCAAGACCGCCCCCAAGATCATCGTCTGGACCAAGCCCTACTGTCCGTGGTGCCAGGGGCTCATGGCCATGCTCAAGAGCCACGGCCTCGTCTTCGAGGCCCGGGACGTCATCGGACACGAGCGCTACCACGACGAGATGGTCCAGCTCACGCACCAGGAGAAGGCGCCCTGCGTCCAGATCGACGGCCACATGCTCGTCGACACCTCGGACCGCGAGACCGAAGCCTGGATGATCGGGAAGGGTTACATCACCAAGAAGGGTTAGCCGCCGCCAATTCCTTCGCGGATGCCGGGCTGGGTCATGCCGCCGAGATCGAGCAGGGCGTCGAGTTCCTTTTCGGGGATTAGTTTCCGCTCCAGCACCACCTCGCGCACGGTCTTCCCCGTCCGGTGGGCCTCGGCAGCGATCTCCGCCGCCGTCTTGTAGCCCAGCTTCGGCACCAGCGCCGTCACGGGCATCAGGCTCCGCTCGACCAGCGCCCGGCACCGGTCCCGGTCCGCGGTCATGCCCGTCACGCACTTCTCCGTGAACGCGCGGCTGGCGGAGGCGAGCAGGGACGCGGACGAGAGGATGTTGTGGGCCATGAGCGGCATCATGACGTTGAGGTCGAGCTGGCCGAGCGCGCCGCCCATCGTCACCGCCAGGTCGTTGCCGATCACCTGCGCGCAGACCTGGATCATCATCTCCGGCATCACGGGGTTCACCTTGCCGGGCATGATCGACGAGCCGGGCTGGAGCGCGGGCAGGACGAGCTCGCCCAACCCGGCGCGCGGGCCGCAGGACAGCAGCCGCACGTCGCCCGCGATCTTCATCAGCGAGACCGCCACGACCTTGAGGGCGGCGGAGGCCTCGACGAGGGCGTCGCGGGCCGCCATCGCCTCGAACGGGTTGGCGGGCGGCGACACCGGGAAGCCGGTCCCGGCCCGGAGCTTCTCGCACACCCGCCGGCCGAACTCGGGGTGGGCGTTGAGCCCGGTTCCCAGCGCCGTGCCCCCGAGGGGGAGCTCGACGAGCCGGACGCTGCCCGCGGCGATGCGCTGCATGCCGCGCGCGACCTGGGCGGCCCAGCCGGAAACCTCCTGGCCGAGCGTGATCGGGACCGCGTCCTGGAGGTGCGTGCGGCCCGTCTTGACGACGTCCGAGAACTCGGCCGACCTGGCCCGCAGGGCGGCGGCGAGGCCGCTGAGGGCCGGGATGAGGTCCCGGTCGAACGCGTCGAGCACGGCCAGGTGGATCGCGGCCGGGATAACGTCGTTCGACGACTGGCATTTGTTGACCTCGTCGTTCGGCCGCACGGGGGCGCGGTCGCCCTTCTTCCCCCCGAGGAGCTCGTTTGCCCGGCTCGCGATGACCTCGTTCGCGTTCATGTTAGTCGAGGTGCCGGATCCGGTCTGGTAGATGTCGACCGGGAACTCGTCGTCCCACCGGCCCTCCGCCACCTCGGCCGCGGCCTTCGCGATCGCGTCCGCCGTCTTCCCGTCCAGGAGCCCGAGGTCCCGGTTCGTCTCGGCCGCCGCGAGCTTGACCAGCGCGAGCGAGCGGATGAACCGGGGCGGGAACCGGGTGCCGGACACGGGGAAGTTCTCGACGGCGCGCTGGGTCTGCGCGCCCCAGTGGCGGTTCGCGGGGACCCTGACCTCGCCCAGGCTGTCGGTTTCGGTGCGGAACTCGCTCATGCGCGGTTATGATAACAGACGTGTTCATAGACCGGTCGACCATCCGGGTCAAGGCAGGCGACGGGGGACGCGGCTGTGTCGCGTTCCGCCGGGAGAAGGGCGTGCCGCACGGCGGGCCGTCGGGCGGCGACGGCGGGGCGGGGGGGTCGATCTGGCTGAAGGCGGACGCCCACCTGCGGACCCTGATCGACTTCCAGTTCCGGCCCGAATACAAGGCGCGGCGCGGCGAGCACGGCCTCGGGAGCCGGTGCTCGGGGCGCGACTCCGAGGACATGATCGTGCTCGTGCCGCCGGGCACGATCGTCCGGGACCTCGGGACCGGGCTCGTGATCGCGGACCTCGTGACGCACGGCCAGACGGCCCTCGTCGCCAAGGGGGGGCGCGGCGGCCGGGGCAACCAGCATTTCGCCACCTCGACCCGGCAGGCGCCGGACTGGGCGTACCCCGGCGTGCCGGGCGAGTCGAGGACCCTCGAGCTCGAGCTGCGCGTCATCGCCGACGTCGGGCTCCTGGGGCTCCCGAACGCGGGCAAGTCCCTGCTCCTCTCGAAGATCTCGGCCGCGCGTCCGAAGGTCGCGGCGTACCCGTTCACGACCAAGGAGCCCCAGCTCGGCGTCGTGAGCCTCGGGGCCGGCGAGAGCTTCGTCGTCGCGGACCTTCCGGGTCTGCTGGAGGGCGCGCACCGCGGTGTCGGGCTCGGCCACGAGTTCCTCCGGCACGTCTCGCGCACCCGGGTCCTCGTCCACGTCGTCGACGTCGGGACCGAGAAGCCGCTGGCGGAACTCAAGCGCGACCACGACGTGATCCTGGAGGAGCTGGCCCGGTACGACCCGATCCTGGCCTCCCGTCCGCGCGTCCTGGCGGGCAACAAGATGGACATGCCCGGCGCCGAGGCCCGGTTCGCGTCGCTGGCGAAGCACGCGCTGAAGGCGGGGGCGGCCGAGGCGCTCCCGATGTCCGCGTTGACGGGCACCGGAGTGCCTCGAATCATGCGCGCGATGCAGAAGGCCCTCCAGGGGGCGCCGATTCCCGTCCTCACCCAGCCCGAGGCACCGGCGGCCGTCCTGAGCCCCAAGGGGCGCGCGCGGGTCCGCGTGGTCCGCGACATCCGGAACCGGTTCGTCCTCCGCGGCCGCGAGATCGAGCGGGCCGTCGCGGGCGCCGACCTCGCGGACCGCAAGGGGCTCCGCCACCTCCAGGCCGAGCTGACGCGGCTGGGCGTGGACGACGCGCTCCGGGTCGCGGGCGCGAAGGCGGGCGAGATCGTCCAGATCGGCGCCCTCGAATTCGAATACGAACCGTAGGCCCGGCCGTCCTGTTCGCCCCGGAGTGGATGGAGGTCTCTTGGGACCGCTCGGCGGTCTGGCCAAAGCTCGCCTCGCTGCCGTCGGCCTAGCGCTAGCGGCGCTTCCTCCATCGCTGGTGCGTCCCGAAGAGTGTCGCGTCCGGCCGCCGATGGGCAGTCCCTGCCTGCCAGTTGGCCCATGTCGGCCGTCCGCGACCGGTCCGCACCGCGATGTCGGATCGGCCTCCGAGCTCCCAAGAGACCTCCATCCACTCCGGGGCTACGTGAGCTATCCTGTGAGGGTGAGGCATGACGAACATGGATGACGCGGACGGAAGCGCGCTCCGGGCGCGCCTGCTCGGCGGCGCGCGGCGGCTGGTGGTCAAGCTCGGCTCCAGCCTCCTCGCGCCCGAGGGCCGGGGCGTGCGCACCGAGCGGCTGGCCTCGCTCGCGGCTCAGGTCGCCGAGCTGCACGCCCAGGACCGCGAGGTCGTCCTCGTGTCCTCGGGCGCCATCGCTTCCGGCATGCGCCTGCTCAAACTCGCGCGGCGGCCCGAGGCCGTCGAGGAGAAGCAGGCGCTCGCCGCCATCGGCCAGCCCGACCTCATGCGCGCGTACGCCGAGGCCTTCGCGCCCCACCGGCTGTTCACGGCCCAGGTGCTCCTCACCTCCGACGACCTGCTCGCGCGGAAGCGGTTCTTGAACGCGCGCAAGGGCCTCCTCGCCCTGCTCGCCCGCGGCGTCGTGCCCATCGTCAACGAGAACGACATGGTCGCCGTGGACGAGATCCGGCTCGGGGACAACGACCTCCTGTCGGCCCAGGTGGCCGTCCTCGTGCACGCCGACGTGCTCGTCCTGCTCACGGACGTCGACGGGCTTCACACGGGGCGCCCGGGCGCGGACGCGGGGGCGCGAAGGGTCGACACCGTCGTGGCCGTGACCGCCGAGATCCGGCGGATGGCGGGCCAGACGCCGGGGTCCGGCGTCGGCAGCGGCGGGATGCAGACGAAGGTGCGGGCCGCGGACCAGGTCACGCGCGCGGGCCACGCGGTCCTCATCGCGCGCGGCACCGACGACCGCCTGCTCCTGCGCGCGGTCGCGGGCGAGCCGGTCGGGACCCTCTTCCTGCCCGCGGGGACGAAGATGCCGTCGCGCAAGCGCTGGCTCGCCTTCGGCGTGAAGCCGCGCGGCGCGATCGTGGTCGATGCCGGCGCCCGAGTCGCCCTCGTGACCGGGGGCAAGAGCCTGCTGCCCAAGGGCATCCAGCGGGTCACGGGCGGGTTCGGCCGCGACGAGGCCGTCTCGCTCCAGGGGCCCGACGGCGCCGAGTTCGCGCGCGGCCTCTCGGCCTATGCGGCCGACGAGGTGGCGAGGATCAAGGGGCGGCCGGCCAGCGAGATCGCGAAGGTGCTGGGCGCGTCCCGGGGGGACGAGGTCGTCCACCGGGACCGCCTGGTCCTCCTGCCGAAGGAGGAATGATGTCATGACCAGGAGGGGCAATCGATGAAGCGTGCGAAGGTGGCCGTGATCGGGGCCGGCAATGTGGGGGCGACCGTCGCCGCGCGGCTGGTGGCCGACGAGGTGGGCGATGTCGTGCTCGTGGACGTCATCGAGGGGATGCCGCAGGGCAAGGCGCTCGACCTGGCCGAGGCGACGCCCGTCGGGGGGACGTCCGTGGACGTCTCCGGAAGCAACGACTACGGCGCGATCGAGGGGGTAGACGCCGTCGTCATCACGGCCGGGATCGCGCGGAAGCCGGGGATGTCGCGAGACGACCTCCTCGCGACGAACGCGGGCATCGTGAAATCCGCGGCCGAGCAGGTCAGGGCGAAGGCGCCCGGGGCGTTCGTCGTCGTCGTGAGCAACCCGCTCGACGTCATGACGTACCTCGCGTGGAAGGTCACGGGGTTCCCGCGGGCCCGCGTCTTCGGAATGGCGGGAGTGCTCGACTCGACCCGGTTCGCCTACTTCGTGAGCCGCGAGCTCGGGGTCGCGGCCCGCGACGTCGCGGCCATGGTCCTCGGCGGGCACGGCGACACGATGGTGCCGCTGCCGCGGTACACGACGGTGTCCGGGATTCCCATCACCGACCTCCTGGCGCCCGAGGCGATTGCCAGGCTCGTCGCGCGCACGCGCGACGGAGGCGCCGAGATCGTCGCGCTCCTCAAGCAGGGCTCGGCGTTCTACGCGCCCGGGGCGTCGGCCGCCGCGATGGTCAAGTCCCTGCTCCGGGACGAGAAGCGGCTCCTGCCGGCCGCTGCCATCCTCGAGGGCGAGTTCGGCGAGCACGACGTCTGCCTCGGCGTGCCTCTCGTGATCGGGGCGGGCGGCGCGGAGCGGATCGTCGAGCTCAAGCTGACCCACGAGGAGAAGGCGGCCTTGCGCAAGTCCGCGGACGCCGTCCGGGAGGGGATCGGGGTCCTCAAGTCGCGCGGCGTTCTCTAACCGCCAGGGATTGCTTGTTGCCAACGACGTTTGGTCGGATCTCATCGAGAGGTGAGTTCGGGCGCGCTCGGAGCGCGAACGCCAGCTATTCGCGGGGGAATTGACAAGAGGGGGGGGGCAAGGTTTAGACTTCTGGCATTGTGACCCGCGGGGTGGTTGGCCTTTCAGTTCTGACGGCCGTCTTCTTGGCCAGCTCTGTGTGGGCCGATCCCGCTCCCGGCACGCCCGGAAGCTCCGGCAATGCCAACCCGCACGGTTCCCCGCCCGGCCAGGGCGGCGCGGTTCCCGGCAACTCCGGTGGGAGCAATCCGCACGGCACGCCTCCCGGCCAGCGAATTCCGGGCGATGTTCCTGGGCAGGCTGCCCCGCCGGTTGGCGGCAACGGCCCGGAACCCGTCGCGAGCGGAGCGCGCGGGCGTGCGATCGACCCCTTCCTGGCAGCGGACCAGGCGTTCCTGCGCACGTATACCCGCGAACGCGACGCGTTCATCGCGGGATTGAGCCGGCTTCGTGGCTGGGAGCCGGGATGGACCATGATGGCGGCGGGGTTGAGCCCGGTGCGCGTCGACGCGACGTTCCACCAGACGGCCGGCGACGGAGAGGTCTTCGAGCTCGAAACGGCATGGTGGAAGGACGGGGTCCGGGAACTGGGCCGGGCCGAGTATGTGGGCAATGGCCGCTCCGAGTGGCGGGTCGACGCGAGCGGCTATTCCCAGCGCTGGGATCGCGGCCCGTGGAATCACGTGCGCACGGGGACGATCCGCGCGGGAAGCCCGCTTCCCCGCGGCTGGGATGTCCTGAACGCCTGGGAGGCGGAGCCCGGGACGACGCGCCGGGTCCCCGGAGGCCGGATGGTGTTCCGGATGCCGCTGCGGGATCACGGGGGAGCGATCGAGCTGGAGGCGCAGGAGGGGAGTTGGCTGGTGGAAACGCTGCGCGGGTTGGGGCCGGCAGGTCGGCTGGTGTGGCATGAGACGCGGCGGTATGAGCACGCGGGGGGACGCGCGTTGCTCGTCCTGCGGGAGCGGCGGGTATTGAGTCCGGTGGTCCTCGTGCAGGTGGAGCGGTGCCGGTGGCGGTTGGGCGCGTCGGCCGACCCGGGTGCGGCGCTGGTGGCCCTGGAGGCACAGTGATCCGGCGCTGGTTTGCCGCGTTGCTGCTGGCGCTACTCGCCGGGCCTGCGGCGGCGGCCCCGGTCCCGGTCTCGTATACGATCCACACGAGCGGTTGGGGCCCCGGCCTCGAGTCTGTGACCGTGGTGCGACAAGCCCAAACCATCCCGGCGGGCTCCTGCTACACGTGCCCCGCCTCCTGCCAGACCGTGCCGACCGTGCCCACGGTGCTTCTTACCGGGGTGGCACAGGTTCCGGTGGGCGAGACGAACGTGAGCTTCCAGGTGACGGTCGGCGGGGGCGGGACGTACGTGCAGACCGGGGGCTGGGGATGGAGCACGTATGGCTCCTGCCACGGGGCGAACAGCGGACAAGGACCGGAGAGCGGAGGAGCGGTCCGGGTCCCGGCGAGTTGTTTCGAGTTCAGCGTGGGGGTGAAGACCCAGGTCGTGCCGGGATACTGCGCGTGCGTGAGGAATCCGAGCGGCGGGTGCGCGTACGGCTGCAACGAGGTGGGAGCGTCGGTGTGCGCGAACCAGGACTCGATCATCCTGGCTGTAACGTACAAGCGCCAATCGGCGACAGCCCCCAAGAGCTGCGATCAGACGGGGTCTTCGGTGATCGAGCCGGACGCGCAGTGGCATGTAGTGGGGAGCGCGACGTGCATGACGGGGCCGGACGTGCCGGAGTCCTGGACGGGAAACGCCTATCCAACGGAGCAGAGCGACGTCCGCGTGGAGTCTCGGATGGTCGCGGATGCGGGCGACCCGGAGGGGCCTTCGGGGCCGGTGTTGATCGCGCGGGCGGGGTGCCCGTCCGCGGGCAATCTGGAACCGGCTGAGGCACGGGTTATAGGCGGCCAGGTTGTGCAGTATGGAGGGAGCGGTCCGGTAGCGCCGATCCCGGGGGCGATCATCGACGTGGTCCGGGGATCCTACCGGACGACTGTGTCTGCCGACCCCGCGGGATGGTTCAGGATCACGGTTCCGGAGGCCGGAGCCTACTCCGTGACCGCCTCGGCTCCCGGGTTCCAGACCTACACCACGGGAGTCGACGTGTCCGGAAAGCCGGAATGCCCGCACCCCCGGAAGATCCCGCTGAAGGCGGGCTGCAGCGCTCCCGTTCCGAAGGGTATGGTGAGGATTATGGGGACGGTCACGAATGCGAACAACGGGGCACCGGTGATTAGTGCTGACGTCGAGATCGCGGGGGGTGGCGGCGTGCTGCAGGCAAAGACGGACGGCAACGGGCGCTACTCCGTGATCGTGGCAAAGGGCAACACGTATTCCGTTCAGGCTACGAAGGGTCTGCTGACCGCTGATCCGGTGTCGGTGAGTCCGGGCGGCGATGTCTGTGAGGCGACCGTGGATTTCGACCTGCACTGCAAGGGATGCGCACGCCCGGTTGTGGCGCAGAAGCAGTGTGACCCCGCGTGCGCCGATGAGCAACTGGACGGATCGGATGACCCGGGAGATACCGTAGGGAAGAAGGGATGCCTGGTGACGAGTGTGGCGATGATCGCCGGCACGGACCCGTGCACGGCGAACGTGGAGTTGACGCTCAATGGCTGGATAGGCACGGACGGAAAGTTTGTGTGGGAAGGGGCTTCTTTCTACGGGATGCAGAGCGAGGTCGTGGGCACCTCTGATGGTGAGCTGGCGGCGGCCCTGTGCGACACGGACACGGTCGGCGTGATCGCCAGGGTCTGCTCTTCCAACACCTCCAACGAGCATTTCGTAGTGGTGACCGGTTGCGTTTTCGATCCAACAAAGAACCGGTGTCGGTTTGCGGTCGCCGATCCAATGGCTGGTTGTTTGGGCAAATCGTATTCGTATCTGGACGACTTCGATTGTGTCCTCGAGGCAAGGAGGTTCTTCAAATG
Source organism: bacterium (assembly GCA_919901855.1). Taxonomy (GTDB): domain Bacteria; phylum Oederibacteriota; class CAKKQC01; order CAKKQC01; family CAKKQC01; genus CAKKQC01. Next base: position 69,798 of record CAKKQC010000012.1, read on the forward strand.
AGAATCGGCTGTCTTGGATACCTGGCCCTGATCACGTACTTGGGTTCATCTCCGGCATACGGGGCGATCAAGGAACACGGTCTCATCATCGGAACGGGCGTTCCCCCTGCCACGATCCTGGTGATAGACGAGCAGGGAAGGCGGGCGGGAGTGGATCCGATGATAACCTTGGACGAAGTGGGCCGTCCTCCGGTGGAAGTTCTTCCAGGAGAACCTCCTCGCCATCGCAAACTTGGGGTTCTCATGGAGATCCCCAGGACCGATACGGACGTTCAGAACATCGGGTCTGACGAGCCGCCCTACGAGCCGCAGCGCACTACCGGCTGGTACTCGACGATCAGTGATGGGGGCACCCAGACGTACACCGTGATCCTGAGAGGGCTGCAGGCGGGAGCAAGCAAGATATATGTTAGGCCACTTCGTCGTGGTGGTCGCAGTGCAATGCTCCCCGTGACCTACGTCTCCGTGCTCGTGGATGCCGGGAAGACGCGGGAGTTGCGGGTGGCTTTCGATCCGCCCGGGAACTACGCGTTAACGATTGAGCGGGCGGTGTCGTCAACGGAGCTGGCGGAGGATGTGCAGATTGCGTGGCGTCTGGGGCAGATCAGTCCGGAGGGAGTATGCCGGAGTCTCGAGGCGAAGGCGGACGCGGTGAGGGAAGCCCTGAAGCGCGGGCGTGGCACTTCGGCAAGAGCGGCCATCAAGGCGTTCCTCGAGGAACTCAAGGCCCAGGGCGGGAAGCACGTGCATGAACCCGCGCTCACGATTCTGCGCGAGGAGGCGGAGGCCCTGCTGAATCCTCCTCCGCCGATGCCGAAACCGAAGAAGCCCAAGTCGGGAGCGTCCGCGAAGCCGACGAAGTAACCGACTGGAGCGAGGATGGGGGGAATCTGTTCCCTGACTCCGTTTGAGTGGCAGCGGTTGCCCCCGGCTTGTCGCCCGGGGGGAATCATTGCGAGACCCAATCCGCCGTGCACGCGCTGGAGCGGCAGACCAAGGTGACGTCGCCGGGTGGGGAGAGATCGCCGAAAGCTACAACGCGGCGGGGAATCTGAGCGATCGGCGGTATCCCAACGGGACCGCCCAAGGCGCGGGGGTCCCAAGGTGCTACGATGAAGGTCATACGCGTGATGGCTGAACCAACGCAGACGCCCGCCTCCCCGCCCCCCGCCCCGCCGGCCCGAGGCGGGTTCCGCGTCGGCCTCCGGCTGCGGTTCACGGTCTACCTGGCCGGCTTCCTGCTCCTGATCATGAGCATAGCTTCGTACCTCGTGATCAAGCAGCAGCGGAGCGCCTTGGACAAGGAGATCCGCGAGCGCGGGCTCGCCCTCGCGCGCGCGCTGGCCGCCAACTCGGTCGAGCCGCTCTCGCTCGGCGGCGAGGCGCCGCTCCAGCTCATGCTGCTCGTCAAGACCGTCATCCAGATGTCGGACGAGAACGACGCGGCGGACATGCGGGGGCGGCTGACGGAGAGCCTGGGGGCGATGGTCTGGCACGAGCTGATCGGGTTCGGGCGGGGCGCGGGGGGCGCGCGGGTGCGCAACGAAGGCGTACTGTTCGCCAAGATCGTGGACCCGGCGGGCAAGAAGATCGCGATGGCGGACGCGCAGAAGCCGCCCGAGCAGTGGGTGGCGGAGATGGACCAGCCCTACCAGCCGCCGGCCAAGACGACGCTCCTGTCCCCGGGCGAGGACGAGCGGGTCTGGGAGAGCCCGGACGACGGCGGCATCTACGTCATCGCGGTGCCGATCCACCAGCGCACGGGGGCCACCGGGGCGGAGGCCCTGGAGGCGCCTTCCCCGGCCCCGGGGGCCGGCGGGCCCGCCTCGACCGGGGGCTCGGCCCTGCCGCCGGTATCCGCGGCCCCGGGCGGGTTCATGGGGTCCGTGTACCTCGGCATGAGCCAGTCGATCGTGCGGCGGGCGCTCGCGGTCGCGTTCGCGAAGCTCGTGTACGTGGCTGCCTCCGTCCTCGTCCTGGCCGTCATCCTCGCGCTGTTCATCTCGGGTACGCTCGTCGGGCCCATCCATCAGCTCCGCGATGGCGCCCTGGCGGTCGGCGCGGGCCAGCTCGACACCCACGTCGGCATCCGGCGGCGCGACGAGCTGGGCGAGCTGGCCTTCGCGTTCAATGGGATGACCAAGGGGCTGGCGGAGCGCGAGCTGATCCGGGGGGCCTTCGGGGCCTACGTCTCCTCCGACGTGCTCACGGACATTCTCGCGAACCCCGAGGCGATGAAGACCATCGGCGGGGTCAAGCGCACGGTCACGATGGTGTTCACGGACGTCCGCGGGTTCACGGCCATGGCCGGCGTGCTCGAGGCCGAGCAGGTCGTCGCCGTCATCAACGACTACCTCGACCTCCAGGCGAAGCAGGTCCGCGTGCACAAGGGCCACGTCGACAAGTACATCGGGGACGCCGTGCGCGCGGTCTTCGGGATTCCGTCCGAGGCTCCCGACGACGTCGAGCGGGCGGTCCGGTGCGCGTGGGGGATCAAGCAGGACGTCGCGAAGCTCGTAGCGGACCGGAAATCCCGGGGGGAGCCTCATCCGCTGATCGGGATCGGGGTCGACACGGGCGAGGTCGTCGCCGGCAACATCGGCGCCGCGAACGCCAAGCTCGAGTACACGGTCATCGGCGATCCCGTGGGGATGTCCGAGGCGTGCATGGACGCCGCGCGAGACCCGGACGCGTCCGGCGGCCAGGTGGTCCTGACGGAGAGCACGTACGGGAAGGTCCGGGACCTCGTCGAGGTCCGGGAGATGCCCCCGCTAAAGCTGCAGGGGCGCGACACGGAGACGAAGATATACGAGCTCGTGGGGCTCAAGACCCCCGCGAGCTCAGGGGGTTGACGGTGGCGGACTCTTCCCCGCACGCGCCCGCGCCGGCGCCCGACAAGATCCGCGTCCGGTTCGGGCTGCGGTGGCGGTTCACGCTCTACATCACCGGCATCACGCTGCTGGTCATGGCGATCGTCGCGTTCATCGTCAGCCGCGAGATCCGGAGCACCCTCGACGCTCAGATCAAGGAGCGGGGGCTCGCGCTCGCGCGCAACCTCGCGGACTCCTGTGTCGAGCCGATGCAGCTCAAGGACGAGCGGACCCTCGCGCTCATGATGCTCGTGAAGGAATACGTCCAGAGCGGCGGCGGCGCCGTGGCCCGGGTCCAGCTGCTCGAGCGCCAGTCCCTGCCCTCGCGGGTCTGGGCCTACGTCGTGCGGCTGGGCCAGGAGCAGGTCCTCGAAGGCATCCGCAACGAGGGACTGGTGACGGCCATGGTCGTGGACCCCGAGGGGCGGACCCTCGCGTTCGCGGACGCCGTCGTGGAACAGCAGGACTGGCTATCGCGGCTCGACCAGCCGTACCAGCCCGATCCGGGGGCGGGCCTGCTCGGCCCCGGCGAGGAGTTCCACGTCTGGACCAGCCAGGCCCGGGGGTTGTACATCCTGGCCGCGCCCGTGATCGCGTCCGCGGGCACGGGCGCCGGGGCGGCCGGGTCCTCGTCGGCGTCTTCCGCCGCCCCGGCTGCGTCCGCGGCCCCGGCTGCGGACGCACCCGGGAGCGCCGCCCCCGCGTTCTACGGCGCGGTCTACCTCTCCGTCAGCCAGGGCCTCGTGGACCGCACGGTCGCGCGCGCCATCGCGGTCCTGATCCTGATGGCCGCCGGTCTCGTGGCCGTGGGCGCCATCGTCGCCGTCTTCTTCGCCGCGTTCCTGACGGCGCCGATCCGCCTTCTCACGCAGGGAGTGCAGGCCATCGCCGCGGGCGACTTCAACATGCGGATCCGCCTCCAGCGGTCGGACGAGCTCGGCGAGCTCACGGACGCGTTCAACCAGATGGCGAAGGGGCTCGCGGAGCGCGAGCTCATGCGCGGCGCGTTCTCCGCCTACGTGTCCAAGGACCTCCTGGCCGAGATCATCAAGAACCCGGACGCGATGAAGCTCGGCGGCTCCCGCAAGGAAGGCACGGTCATGTTCACCTTCTTCGGGAACCACCACGAGCTGCCCGCGCTGATGGCCAAACTCGATCCTGAAGCCTTCGTCCGGGTCATCAACGACTACCTCGAGCTCCAGTCCCGGATGGTGTTCGACCACCAGGGCCATCTCGACAAGTTCGTGGGTGAGGAGGTCATGGCCGTCTGGGGCGCGACGAGCCCGGTGCAAGGTCACGCGCTCTGGGCCGTCAAGTGCGCGCTCGCGATCGAGGACGCGGTGACCGAGCTCAACAAGCGCCGGGAGCGCCAGGGCGATATGACGACGAACATCTCGATCGGCATCAACTCGGGGTCGATGGTCGCGGGGAACATGGGGTCGCAGGACGGCAAGCGCGACTACACGGTCATCAGCGCGGACGTGAACTTCGCCGCCCGGCTCGCGGGCGCGGGGGCCATCGTGCACGGCGGCGAGATCTGGGTGGGGGAGAACACGTACGAGCTGGTCCGGGACGCCGTCGAGCTCCGCGAGAAGCGCGAGGTGACCTTCAAGGGCATCCCGGACCCGCAGCCCGTGTACATCATCACCGGGCTGAAGGCGGGCGCGCCCGCCGCCTGAGCCTCTCCCCGCAAGAACCGGGAAGCCGCAGGCTTCTCGCGGCGGGTAGAGTCTCCGCACCGGGGGGGAACAGGCCCCCGGAACCGCTTGTTATAATCTTCGAAGGTCAACCATGCCTGTCTCAGCCGGTGCCACGCTCCACGCCCGAATCGGTCACCTGGGGTATTCCCAGGACGAATGCGCGCGTCTCGAGGGCCTCCTCGAGCGCGTGCGCGCGCTCAAGGTCCGGCGGAAGGCGGTCATCCTCGCGCACAACTACCAGCGGCCCGAGATCTTCGAGGTTGCGGACGCGGTCGGGGACTCGCTCGGCCTCTCGCGCCAGGCGGGGATCCTGCCCGGGGACGTCATCCTTTTCGCGGGCGTCCACTTCATGGCGGAGACGGCCAAGATCCTGAATCCGGGGAAGACCGTCCTCCTGCCGAACATGGCGGCGGGTTGCTCGCTGGCGGACACGGTGACGGCGCCGGCGCTCGAGGCGAGGGCCTCGGAACTCCGGCGGCGCCACCCGGATCTCGCCGTGGTCACCTACGTGAACAGCACCGCCGACGTGAAGGCGGTCTCGGACATCTGCTGCACGTCCGCGAACGCGGTCGAGGTCGTGAACTCGATCCCCAACCGCACGATCCTGTTCGTGCCGGACCGGAACCTGGCCGCCTACGTGGCGGGCAAGACGGACAAGACCGTGATTCCGTGGGACGGCGACTGCCACGTGCACCAGCAGATTACCCCGGACGGGGTCGCGCAGATGAAGGCCCTGCACCCGGACGCGGTCGTGCTCATCCACCCCGAGTGCCGCGCGGACGTGCTCAAGCTCGCAGACGAGGTCCTGTCCACCGAGGGCATGATCCGGTTCGCGTGCGCCTCCGCGGCCCCCTCGTTCGTGGTCGTGACCGAGTGCGGGCTCTCGGATCGCCTCACGATCGAGCTCCCGGAGAAGATCTTCTACCGGGCCTGCCAGCTCTGCCGGTTCATGAAGGCGAACACGCTCGAGGACGTGGCGACCTCGCTCGAGCGCATGCAGTTCGAGATCACGGTGCCCGAGTCCGTGCGCGTCCGGGCGGCGCGCGCGGTCACGCGGATGCTCGAGGTCCCCGGGGCGGTTCCGGGTCCACGTCCGGCGGCGCCGGCCCGCACCTGATGCCCACCGAGGCGGAGGTTCTCAAGGCGCTCTCGGCGATCCAGGATCCCGATCTGGGGCAGGATATCGTCAGCCTCGGGTTCATCAAGGACCTCGCGGTCGGGGGCGGCGCGGTGTCGTTCACGATCGAGCTGACGACGCCCGCGTGTCCCGTGCGCGACCAGTTCAAGGCCGAGGCCGAGCGAGTCGTCGGCGCCCTACCCGGGGTCAAGGAAGTCCGGGTCGCGATCACGTCCCGGGTCCAGCACGGCCACGGCGCGGCCCGCAAGATCAGCCTGCCGTGCGTGAACCACATCGTGATCGTGGCCTCCGGCAAGGGCGGGGTGGGGAAGTCCACGACGAGTGCCAATCTCGCGGTCGCGCTCGCGAAGACGGGGGCGCGGGTCGGGCTCGTGGACCTCGACGTCTACGGGCCCTCCATCCCGACGCTCATGGGCATCAAGGACCAGCCCCGGGTGGAGAACGACCGGATCATCCCGGTCGAGGCGCACGGGGTCAAGGTCGTCTCCATGGGCTTCTTCATCCCGCCCGGCGAGGCCGTGATCTGGCGCGGACCGCTCCTGCACTCGGCCGTCGAGCAGTTCATGTCCCAAGTGGAGTGGGGCGAACTCGACTATCTCATCGTCGATTTCCCCCCGGGGACGGGGGACGTCCAGCTTTCGATGGGCCAGCTCATCACGGCGACGGGCGCCGTCATCGTGTCCACGCCGCAGGACCTCGCCCTCGAGGTAGCGCGCCGGGCGGTCACGATGTTCGAGCGGCTCAATACGCCCCTGCTGGGCGTGATCGAGAACATGAGCTACTTCCTTTGTCCATCGTGCGGCCATCGCGAGGAGATCTTCGGGTCCGGCGGGGCGAAGCGGGCGGCCGAGTGGTGGCACGTGCCCGTCCTGGCCGAGATCCCGCTCTCGGGCGCCGTGCGCGAGACCGGGGACGCGGGGACGCCGATCGTGGCGGCTCAGCCAGACTCCGTGCAGGCCAAGGCCTACATGGACGCCGCTCGGGCCCTGGCCGCCCGGATCAGCGTGGTCACGGCCAAGGCCTGATGGCTCCGTCCGCCCGCGCTCCCCTCGACTCCGCCAATCCTGGTGCGGTCACCTGCGGCCCCCTCCCGGGGTCGCGCAAGGTCTACCTGCCCGGCGTCCGGCATCCGTTCCTGCGCGTGCCGGTGCGCGAGATCGGGCTCACGAACGGCGAAACCCTGGCCGTCTACGACACCAGCGGGCCGTACACGGACCCGGCGGCGGCGATCGACCTCAAGGCGGGCCTGGCGCCCGCCCGGCGGTCGTGGGGGGCGGCGAAGCGCGGCGTCACCCAGATGGACGCGGCTCGCGGAGGGACGATCACGCCCGAGATGGAGTTCGTGGCGATCCGGGAGGGGGTTTCGCCGGAGCTGGTGCGGGACGAGGTCGCGCGCGGCCGGGCCGTGATCCCGGCGAACGCGAACCACCCCGAGCTCGAGCCCATGATCATTGGACGCAAGTTCCTGGTCAAGATCAACGCGAACATCGGGAACTCGTCCGTTGTTTCGGGCATCGAGGACGAGGTGGACAAGATGGTCTGGGCGATCCGGTGGGGCGCCGACGCCGTCATGGACCTCTCGACGGGGCCGAACATCCACGAGACGCGGGAGTGGATCCTGCGTAATTCGCCGGTCCCCATCGGCACGGTGCCCATCTACCAGGCGCTGGAGAAGGTCGGGGGCCGGGCCGAGGACCTCTCGTGGCCCGCCTACCGCGAGACCCTGATCGAGCAGTGCGAGCAGGGCGTGGACTTCTTCACCCTGCACGCGGGGGTCAGGCTCGCGTACGTGCCGCTCACGGCCAACCGGGTGGCGGGAATCGTGTCGCGCGGCGGGTCGATGCTGGCGAAGTGGTGTCTCGCGCACCACGAGGAGAACTTCCTCTACACGCACTTCCGCGACATCTGCGAGATCCTGAAAGGCTACGACGCGACCTTCAGCCTCGGCGACGGGCTGCGCCCGGGGTCGATTCACGACGCGAACGACGCGGCCCAGTTCGCCGAGCTCGACACGCTCGGGGAGCTGACCGTGATCGCGCGATCGTTCGGGGTCCAGACCATGATCGAGGGGCCGGGCCACGTGCCCCTGCACCTCATCAAGGAGAACATCGACCGGGAGAGCAGGATATGCGACGAGGCCCCGTTCTACACGCTCGGGCCGGTCGTGACCGACACCGCGCCGGGGTGGGACCACCTCGCGAGCGCCATCGGCGCGGCCCTGATGGGCTGGTACGGCGGCGCGATCCTGTGCTACGTGACGCCGAAGGAGCACCTGGGGCTGCCGGACCGGGAGGACGTCCAGGAGGGCGTCATGGCCTACCGGATCGCCGCCCATGCCGCCGACCTCGCCAAGGGGCACCCGGCGGCGCTTCGCCGGGACCTCGCGATCTCGCAGGCCCGGTTCGGGTTCCGGTGGGAGGACCAGTTCCGGCTCGGGTTCGACCCCGAGCGCGCCAGGGGCTTCCACGACGAGACCCTGCCCGCGGAATCGGCGAAACTGGCCCATTTCTGCTCCATGTGCGGGCCGCATTTCTGCGCCATGAAGATCACGGAGGAGGTCCGCGCCTACGCGGCGTCCCTCGGGGTGGAGCCGGCGGAGGCGCTGGTGCGGGGGATGCAGGAGAAGGCGGCCGAGTTCGCGGCGGGCGGCGGGAAGGCTACACTGGGAGAGAGGCGATGAAGAAGACCCGTTCCCGCGCGGGCCACGACGGCCCCGGCGCCGCCGGTGATCCGATCGAATCGATCACGCGCGAGCTCCTGGTCCGGATCGGCGAGGACCCGGCCCGCGAGGGGCTTAGATCCACCCCCGGGCGCGTCGCCCGGTCGTGGCGCGAGCTCACGGGCGGCTACGAGGTCGACCTCAAGTCCCTGCTCAACGGCGCGGTCTTCAAGGCGCCCGACTCCGACATGGTGGTCGTCTCGGACATCACCTTCTATTCAATGTGCGAGCACCACCTGCTGCCGTTCTTCGGCCGGGTCCACGTGGCCTACATCCCCGGCCGCCGGATCATCGGGCTCTCGAAGATCCCGCGGCTCGTGGCTGCGTTCTCGCGCCGGCTCCAGGTCCAGGAGCGGCTGACCTCCCAGATCGCGTGCGCCGTCGAGGAGACGATCGACCCGGAAGGGGTCGGCGTCGTCATCGAGGCCCGGCACCTGTGCATGGAGATGCGCGGGGCCCGGAGCGTGTGCGCCCCGACGAAGACGAGCTCGATGCGCGGGCTCTTCCGTACCGACGCGCGGACGCGGGCGGAATTCCTGAACCTGATCGGCCCCAGCCGGTAGAGATGACCGCCCCGCAGTACATCGGCTGGGCCCTGCACGACCTGGTCGGGTACGGCAAGTTCCGCCCCCTCAAGACCGAGCTCCCCGACCTCTGGGGCCAGGCGCGCGTCTTCGACGCCGCGGTCGTGACGAACCGGGTGGGCCGGTTCTCCCTCGCCTCCCTCGCGGTCATCGCGCTCGTGGTCGGCATCGTGAACGCCCACCGGCTCTTTGGCCTCGAGGGCGGCGGGTACACGCTCGCGTTCCCGGTCACTGTCGCGCTGTTCCTGCTCACGACGATCGCGGGCTTCGCGCTCTTCTCGACGGCGGCGGTCGTCATCGTCTTCAAGGCCGCGGACGATCTCTCGTTCACCCAGCTCATGGGCGAGCTCGAGGCGCTCGAGCGTCTGATCCCGAGCCCGGGGTCCGTGGACGCGTTCGAGTACTACGGCGGCCTCGTCCTCGTGTTCGAGAAGCCGGTTCCGTCGGCCAAGCGCGACCGGCTGATCGGCATGCGCCGGTCGTCGCCGCTCGGGCGGAAGGTCACGGACATCTACGTCGTCGAGCTCGACGCGGGCACCATGTACTCCGTCGACGTGCCCTGGAACATCAAGAAGTTCCTGCCGTTCCTCAACGGCGCCTTCTCGCACAAGGGGGACGCGCCGGCCTGGGCCCCCCCGGAGCCGGGTGCCGGCCAGCGGACGTCGCGGACGGACGTGGCGATCGTCACTCTCGGCCTCATCGCGGTCATGACCGCGATCCACGCCGGGCTCTTCACCGAGTGCGCGGAGACCGAGAACATGCGGCTCTTCCGGGCGGGGGCCGCCCATTCCGAGATGCACGGGCAGTGGTGGCGGACGATCGCGCCCATGTACCTCCACGCGAACTGGTCGCACCTGATCGGGAACATGGTCGCCCTGCTCGAGTTCGGCCGCGGGGTGGAGGGGCTCTTCGGCGCGGGCTGGATGATGGCGCTCTTCGTCGCGACCGGCGTGTGCGGGGAATGGATGACCTGGTTCATGGAAGCCCACGGCATCGGGATCGGCGCCTCGGGGGCGGTCTTCGGCATGGCGGGCGTGCTGGCCGCCGTCTACCTCTTTCGCCACCAGCGGCTCTCGATCCGGTACCGGAGCCACGTCTTCGTCGGCGGCGCCTTCGCCGCCCTGCAGCTCCTCGAGGGCCTGAGCAACCCGGTCAGCGGCATCAACAACTGGGCCCACCTCGGGGGATTCGTCGGCGGGTTCGCGATCGGCGTCGTGCTCCCGTTCCGGCCGGAGGGCGGGCCTTCCCCCTGGCGGGGGGCGTGGTGGGGGACGGCGGCGCTCGCGCTCAGCGCCTGGTCGGCCGTCCTCGTGGGAATCAACTGGGACTGGACGCCGGCGGACTACGCGCCCCAGCGCAGCGAGGAGCTTAGAGTGGTCCTGGACCGCCCCGAGGGCTGGGCGGCGATGGAGGGCGGATCGCCCCGGCAGACGGTGGTGACGGACCTGTTCGGGGGCGCCGTGGCGGTCATGCGGGTGCCGCAGCGGATCGGCGGCATGTTCTCGATGCCCCTCGCGGAGCTCAAGCGCACGATCGAGGACGACATCGGGAAGGACCAGGAAGCGGAGGGTGGAGGGGTCGGCCGCTCGTGGCGGCATCCCTACGAGGGCAAGGTCAGGCTCCGGATGACGGACTTCGAGGTGGCCCAGATCCCGCTCGCGGGCGGGCGGGCCATCCAGGTCAAGTACGTGCTCCGGCTCGAGGGGAAGGTCCTCCATTACTTCCTCATCCCCGAGAGCATCCGCGAGGAGGTCCGTCGCGAGCAGATCTACCTCCCCCTCGAGGACGCGTTCCTCCTGGTCCAGATCGAGTACATGCCGCAGGACGCCGAGTACTACCGTCCGATCATCGCGCGGATCAAGAACGGGATGAAGTCGCTGGACAAGCCTTTCGACTGGATCGCGCCGCAGGGCGGGCACTGAGGTGCTTCCCCTGACCGTTTGGCTCGCGGCTGCGAACCTCGTCCAGCTCGTCCTGGGCCTGACACAGTCCGTCGTGCTCGCCCGCTGGCTCGGGCCGGCGGGGTGGGGCGAGCTCGGCTGGATCCTGTCAGCGGTCATGGTCGCCGACGCCGTCGCGCAGGCGGGCCTGCCGAACCTGGTCGTGCGCGAGGTGGCGGCGCGCCCCCGCGAGGACGGGCGGATCGCGGGCACCGCCCTCGTCCTCCGCGGCGCCCTGGCCACGGCGTCCGCCCTCGTTCTCTGGCCCGTGGCCGGCCCGTGGGCCGGCCTCCTCCTCGTGGCTTACGTCGGCCAGCTCGGGGGACTCGTCCTCCGCGCCAAGCTCGCCCGCGGGCCCCAGATCGGAGCGAACCTCCTGCCGATCACGCTCTCGACGGCCGCGATCGTTGTGTGCGCCCGGACGGAGGCGCCGCAGGCGTCCCTCGCTCTCGCCGTGCTCGCGGTCGCGACGCTCGTCGCCGGGGTGGGCCAGCTCGGGCTCGCCCGCGCGCGGCTGGCGACGCCGCCCGCGTGGGAGTCCGGCCGGGCGCCCGGGCTTCTCCGGGAGGCGTGGCCGCTCTGGGCGGGCGCGATCCTCGTGGCGTGGATGTACCGGGTGGACGTCTTCCTGCTCAAGCACCTCCTGCCGCCCGGGGAGGGGGGGCTCGCGCTCGGCTATTACCAGACCGCGTACAAGCCGGTCGAGAGCGGGCACTTCCTGCTCGGGGCGCTGGTCATGACCGCGTTCCCCGCGTTCTCGGCCGGGATGCGGGGGCGGACGAAGGCGGGCGCCGGCCTGCGCAAGACGGTCCGGGAGGCACTCGGGCACGCGTGGCGGCTCGGGGGCGCGGCCGTCGTCCTCGCGCTTCTCCTCGGCCCCTGGGCGGTCCGGCTCCTGTTCGGCGAGGCGTACGCGCCGTCGGGTCCGGCGCTCCGGCTGCTCGCGCCCGCGCTCCTGCTCGTGCTCCTTAACGCCCTGCTCGCCTCGCTCCTGACCGCCGCGGGCCGCCAGCGCGAGCTGCTCTGGGTCACGGTCGCCCTGGTCGCGTTCAAGCTCGCGGGCAACTTCGCCGTGATTCCGGCCTGGTCGTACCGGGGCTCGGCGGCGATGACGACGCTGACCGAGGCGCTGGGGCTCGGCCTGCTCTGGTGGCGGGCCTCCGCCGCCGGCCTCTTGGGCGCCGCGGGCAGGTAAGATCAGGATGATGACGCCGCGGACGTTCCACCTCACCACGTTCGGATGCCAGATGAACGTGCGCGACTCCGAGATCATGACGCGCCTCCTCGAGGGCGCGGGGATGCGGGCCGTCGCGGACGTGCGCGAGGCGGACGTCGCGGTCGTGAACACGTGCGCCGTCCGCGAGCACGCGGAGTCGCGGGCGCTCTCGTTCCTCGGCCGGCTGCGGCCGTGGCGGGAGGCCGCGCCGGACCGCGTGCTCGTACTCGCCGGGTGCGTGGCCGAGGCGCAGGGGCGCCGGCTGCTGGAGCGGTTCCCGCACCTCGACCTCGTGGTCGGGCCGGCCCGGCTGCTGGACTTGGCCCGGCTGATAGCCGCCGCCGGGGACGGCGACGCGCCCCGGGTGGTGACCGGCCCCGCCGAGGCCGCTACCGTACCCGAGTTGTCGGGCGAGCACCCGGCCTCGTTCCGGTCGTGGCTCAAGATCATGGAGGGCTGCGACCACGGGTGCACGTACTGCATCGTGCCCGAGGTGCGCGGCCGGGAGCGGAGCCGGCCGTTCGCCGAAATCGTGACGGAAGCCGAGGGGCTGGCGGCGCAGGGCGTCGTCGAGCTCGGACTCCTTGGCCAGACCGTGAACGCGTACGGCAAGGGGCTGGGGCCGGACGGCGACTTCGCCGCGCTTCTGCGGCGGCTGGCCGCGATTACGGGCCTGCGGCGCATCCGGTTCACGTCGCCGCACCCCTCGTACCACCACGACCGGGTCCTCCAGGCGATGGCCGACTGCCCGTCGATCGCGCCGCACCTGCACCTGCCGGTGCAGTCGGGGTCGGACGCGATCCTCAAGGCGATGCGGCGCGGGTACACGACCGCGCACTACCTCGGCATCCTCGGGCGGGCGCGCGCGCTCGTCCCCGGGCTCGCGGTCACGACGGACCTCATCGTCGGGTTCCCGGGGGAGACCGGGGCCGACTTCGAGGCCACGCTCGCGCTCGTGCGGGCCGCCGATCTCGACGGGGCGTACACGTTCAAGTTTTCGCCGCGGCCGGGCACCGCGGCCGCCGGGCTGCCCGGCCAGGTTGCGGAGGCGGAGAAGGAGGCCCGGCTAGCGCGGGTCAACGCCTTCCTCGACGAGGGGAGCCGACGGCATCACGCCGCGCTCGTGGGGACCACGGTCGAGGCCCTGGTCGAGGGACCGCGGAAGGGAAGCCAGCTCTGGCAGGGGCGGCTGGCGTCCAACCGGCTCGTGTTCTTCGAGCCGGACGCGGGAACCGCCGTGGGCACGTTCCGCGCCGTCGAGATCACGGAGGCCGGGAGCTGGACGCTGACGGGAAGGCTGGTCGGCGCGAGGACGCGCCCCGGCGTTGCGTGCGCAACGCCGCCGCCGGCGGTGGTGCCGTGATTGCCGTTCTGGTGGCGGCATCGGTGTGGCTCGGTTGCCCGGCGGGGGCGGCGGGTCCCGCTCCCGAGGACCTCTTCAGCGAGGCGACGGCCGCGTACCAGGCTGGGGATTTCGTGAAGGCGGCGGCGCGGCTCGAGCCCTTCCGGGGGAAGTACGCGGACCACCGGCTCGCCTGGCCCGCGAATCTGCTCTGGGCGCGGTGCACGACCGATCCCGCGGAGTCCGAGCGGCGGTTCCGGCTCCTGGCGAAGACCGCGCCGCCCGAGACCCGGAAGGAGTGCGACCTCGAGGTCGCGTCCCTGCTCCTGCTCCGCGAGCGGTGGAAGGACGCCGAGCGCGCGTACGCGGCCTACCTTGATGCGAACGCCGGTGACGAGCGCGCGGAGGAGGCCGTGTACTGGCGGGCCGTGTGCCTGAGGTCGCTCGGCCGGGACGCGGAGGCGCTCGGGCTGGCCGAGGGCGAACGGCGCAACGGGCGGCAGGACCGGTGGAAGGCGCTCGCGGGCCTCCTGGCCGGGACGATCCGGCTGGCGGCCAAGGACTTGCCCGGCGCGAACGCGATCTATGTCGATCTCGCGGGAGCGGCTTGGGGGCAGGACGTGAAGCCCCAGGCCCTGCTCGGGGCGGCCAAGTCGACGAAGAACGCCGCCGAGTGCAACCGGTATGCGCGCGCCGTGATCGACGGATGGCCGGATTCTCCCGAGGCGGCCGAGGCCCGGGGCCTCATCCACGAGAAGGCCCCGCCGGACCGCCCTTACGCGGTCCGCGTCGGCGCCTTTGCCCAGCCGGGCAACGCGGCGGCGGAGCGGAAGAAGTGGAAGCAACGGGGGAAGCAGGTCGTCGTGCTCAAGCGGCATCACGAGACCTTCGGGGAGCTGTTCTTCGTCTTCCTCGGGCCGTACCCGACGAAGGCCAAGGCCGAGCTCGTGGCGAAGGAACTCAAGGCCGATGGCGTCTCGTGCGGCGTGACTCCGTTTTGAGTGCCGGGCTCGGGCTGGCCGGCCTGCTCGCGGGAGCGGCGGCGCTGGGCTGGGGCGTCGCGGGCGTGCTCGGCGCCCTCTCGCCCCTCTCCCCGGTCCCGGCCGCTCTTGCCGCCGCCGCGGCGGCGGCGGTCTGGGTCATGGCCGCTCGGCCCTTGCTCGGCGGGACGGCGGCGCTGTGGCCCTGGTGGCTCGGGCTGGCCGGGCTCGCCCTCCCCGTGCTGGCCGCCCGGCTGGGGCCGCGGCTGGCGGGGTTCTCCTTCGAGCGGGTCGGGTGGCTCTGGCTGCCGGGCGGCTGGGTGCGCGCCGATCCCGCGACCTACCTCGTCCTGCTCGTGGCCGGCGCCCTCATGGGGTTGGCCTGTTTCCTCGTCCTCTGGTCCGTGCGCCGCGACGCGCGCGCGGTCTGGGCCGCGGGGCTGGCGACGCTGGCGCTCGCGGCCGTCTGGCGCACGGTCGTGCACCCGCTCTCCGGGGACGAACCCTCGCTCCTCTTCGCGGCGTGGCACTGGCAGTTCACGGGGTCGGCGGACCTCACGTGGGCCTGGGGCGGCGCGGCCGAGTGGCTCTCGCGCGCCGGGGATTTCCGGGACAGCCTGATCCGCGACCATACCGTCGGCCCCTTGACGGGCCCCCGGTACACGTACCACGGCGTGATCCTCCCGCACCTCTACGGGCTGCTCCTCTGGCCCGCCGGCCGGTTCGGGCTCGCCCTCGCGCTCGTCGGGATCGCGGCCGGAACCGTCGCGCTGATGACGAAGACCGCCGAGGCGGTCCTGGGGAAGCCGGTCCCGGCGGGATGGCTCGCGGCCGTGCTCGTGGGCTCGCCGCTCGCCGTCTACACCGTCTTCATGGGGCCGGACCTCCCGGCGGCGGCCGTCTTCGCCGCGGGGGCGTTCGGGCTCGCGCGGCGCCGGCCGTTGGTGGTGGCGCTGGCCGCCGCGGCCCTGCCCTGGATCCACCAGAAGTGCCTGTTCCCGGCCGCCGGGCTCGCGCTCGCGGCGTGGTGGATTTCGCCGCGCGCGGGCCTCGGGGCCGGCGCCGCGCTGCTCGCGAGCTTCGTGCCCGAGGCGGTCTGGATCAGCGGCAAGATCGGGCTCCCGATCTGGCCCCCGTCCGCGCTCTTCGAGCGCCACGCGACCTACGGGGCCGCGTACTCGCTCGCGTACTGGGGCCAGTCGGTCCCGGGCCTGCTCGTGGACCGGTACGCGGGGCTGATCTGGGCCCCGGCGTTCGTCCTCGGGCTCGCCGGCCTCGCGTGGTGGAGGACCCGCCGCTCGGCGGCGGTGTCCATCCTCGCCGCCGCGGTGCCGTACCTGGTCCTGCTCCTCACCTTCAACATGTGGACGGGCGGCAACGGCGCCCCGAGCCGCCAGCTCGTCGTGATCCTGCCGGGCCTCGCGCTGGGCGTGCTCGCCGTGGACTTGCGGTTGCGGGCCGGGGCGTGGCGGCGCGTCTGGGACGCCGCCCTCTGGGCGGGCATTGCGCACGCGCACGTCCTCCTCTTCGTGCCGCCGGTCGCGTTCGAGTCGGCGAAGCTCAAGCTCGAGGCCGTCGCGATGAATCGCCTCGGCATCGACCCCCTGACCCTCCTGCCCGCGATCTCGAAGCTAGACTCCGGGGCGTGGCCGGGATGGCTCGCGGTGGCGTGGATGGCCGTGCTGGTCTTCTGCTGGGTGGCTTTGTTCCGGAGCCTGCGCGGGTTCCACCCGGGAGCGTCTGGTCGTGGCTGAGACGACGATGGGCGGCCGGATCCGGTCCGCTCTCCGCGGCAAGGGGCTTGCCGGCACCCTCGGCGCGGGCGCGAAGATCCTCGCGGACTGGACCATGGCCAGGTGGTGGGCGTTCTGGTACGGCACGTTCCGGGTGCCGGGCTGGCGGAGCCGCCGGTTCACATGCCTCGGCGCCGAGTACGCGTACTTCTACCATTCCTACAATTCCACGTACCGCAGCGAGCGGGCGGTCGAGCTCCCGGTGGCTCTGTCCGCCCGTCAATCCTTCCACGGCCGGCGGGTGCTCGAGGTCGGGAACGTCCTCTCGCACTACGCGCGATGCGACCACACCGTGCTCGACAAGTACGAGCGGCTGGACGGAATCGTGAACCGGCTCGAGCGGTACGACCCCGGTGCGATCACGCTCGTGAACGCGGACGTCGTCGACTGGACCCCGCCCGCGGCGTTCGACCTCATCGTCAGCGTGTCGACGCTCGAGCACGTGGGGTGGGACGAGACGCCCCGGGAGCCCGGCAAGCTCCTGGTCGCCGTGGACCGTCTGCGCGCTATGCTGGCGCCGGGGGGCACGCTCCTCGTCACGATGCCGCTCGGCCACAACGCCGAGCTGGACGCGGCGCTCGCCGACGGCCGGCTCCGGTTCGCCCGCCAGGCCTTCCTCAAACGGGTGTCCCGGGACAACGTCTGGCGGGAGGTGCCCTGGGGCGAGGTCGCGGGGATCGGTTACAACCGGCCTTTTCCATCCGCCAATGCCGTCGTAATCGGTATGGATACGGGGGCCTGACCCGCGGGGATAGGCTGCGCTTGCCCCGACCGTCCCGGACGTCTATCATGCGGACTCATGGCCATCCTGCTGGCACTCCTCGCCGGGGGCGCCGCGACTGGCGCCGTGTTCGCGCTCGCCGGCCCGGTGACCTCGCGGCTCGCGCGCCTGCGCGGCACCGCGTCCCACCTGCCCGCCGTCCACGCCGCGTCTCGCGCGCGACTGCACGCGCCGGGCTGGCTGGACCGGCTCCTCGCCGCGCGGCGGCTCGAGCGCGTGCGCGCCCAGCTCCCCGAGGGGCTCACGGGACTCGCGACCTCGGTTCGCGCCGGGCTCTCGCTCCCGCAGGCGATCCAGGCGGCGGGGACCCAGATGGCCGATCCGCTCGGAGCCGAGTTCCGGACGATCGCGTCGGCCACGGCCCTCGGGGCCACGCTCGAGCAGGCGCTCGACGCGTTCGAGGCGAGGACCCCCCTGCCCGAGGTCAAGCTCCTCGTCGCGGGGCTCAAGCTGGCCCGGACGACCGGCGGGAGTCTCGCCCCCCTGCTCGACCGGCTGACCGCGACGGTCCGCGAGCGCGAAAAGCTCCGGGGGCAGGTGGCGGTGCTGACCGCCCAGGGGCGGCTCTCGGGCTGGGTGGTCGGGTCGATGCCCGTCGTCCTCCTCGGGGTGATGAGCCTCGTGGACCCGGCGTTCGTGCGGCCGCTCCTCGCGACGGCCGCGGGCTGGGCCATGCTGGCGGTCGCCGTCGTGCTCGAGGGCTTGGGGCTCTTCATGATCCGCGCCATCGTGCGGGTGGAGCCGTGAGCATGGGGGAACAGTGAGCATCGCGGCGGGCGGATTCGCCCTGCTCGCCGGCGGAGCCGGAGCTGGGGCAGGCGCGGCCGCGGGACTCCTGTCCCGCGAGGTCGCGGTGCGTTCCTGGGTCGCCGACGCGGCCGGCCGGGTCCGCGGGGTCTCGCTCCGCGCGCTCGCACGGGAGGTCCTCGCGGCCGCCGGCCGGGCCCAGTGCGCGTGGTCGCCCGTCGCGCGGCTCGCAGAGGGCGGCCGGGCGCGGAGTGCGCGCTGGGCGGGGCCGGGAGTTTCGGCTCCCGCCGAAACACCCGCGGCCTCCGGCGGTGGCGATGCGGGAGCCTGGTTGGCGGAGAAGGAGGCGCTCGCGCTGGGCGGCTTCGCGGCGGGGGCGTGGCTCGCCGGCGACTGGACCGCCGGGGTCCTGCTGGGCGCGGCCGCGGCCGTGGTGCCCGACCTGCTCGCGCGCGACGCGTGGCGGCGGCGGCAGGAGCGGCTCCGGCGCGAGCTGCCCGACGCGCTCGACCTGCTCGGGCTCGCGCTCGAGGCGGGGCTGTCCGTGGACGCCGGGCTCGCGCAGGTGGCGGAGAAGCAGCGGGGCTCCCTGCTGGCCGACGCCATCGGCCGCATGCTGGGCGAGGTCCGGTTCGGCGCCCGGCGGCACACGGCGTGGCGCGACATGGCGGCGCGGCTTGCGAACCCGGAGATCACGGAGGTCGTGGGCGCGCTCATCCAGGCGGACGCCATGGGAGTCGGGCTCGCGGCGTCCCTGAACGGGCTTGCGGAGCAGATGCGCGTGCGGCGCCGGGCGCAGGTGGAGGAGCTCGCGCACAAGGCTCCGGTCAAGATGCTGTTCCCCCTCGCGCTGTTCATCTTCCCCGCGCTGTTCATCGT
The DNA here is from genome assembly GCA_919901855.1 of bacterium. GTDB lineage: Bacteria > Oederibacteriota > CAKKQC01 > CAKKQC01 > CAKKQC01 > CAKKQC01. The sequence goes on from CAKKQC010000012.1 coordinate 88,487, forward strand.
CCTGCTCGGGCCCGTCTTCCTCCAGCTCGCGGCGGCGTTCTAGATGATCGCCTGGCGCCTGCTCGTTCTCGTCGCCTGCCTCGGATTCGCCGGGACCGCGGTGGCCACCGCGGATTCGGAAGCCGTGCTCAAGCATTGGCGGCTCGCGCAGGCGTACCTCACGCAGGGGCTTAGGGCGCACGCGGTCGCCGAGGCCCGGGTCGTCCTCGCGCTGGACCCCGGCCACGCCGGGGCGAAGGCCCTGGTCGAGTCGAAAGGGCAGACGGCCGTGGCTTCAACGCCGAAGGCTGCATCCATCCCGAATACGATGACGGCATCAGGGGGAGGAGTCGCGGCGTCCTCTCGGGTCGAGGCGACCCGCGGGGTTTCGGCGGACGCCGAAACCCCGGCCGGCGTGGCGGCCCTGGTCGGTGAGGCGACTCGCGCATACCGGGAGAGCCGGGTCGAGGACGCCAAGCGGCTCGGCGACCAGGTCCTGGCCGAGGACCCGGGGAACGCGGCGGCGGCGCGCATCCGCCGGGACCTCGACGAGGAGGTCTACCAGCCCTCGCCGCTCGGGGTCAACGACGTCCTCAAGGAGCTCTTCGAGAAGGGGATCGCCCTGTACCGGGCCGGAGCCTGGGACGACGCCGCGGGCGTATTCCAGCAGGCGCTGGCGGCGTCGCCCTCGCACGACCAGAGCCGGATGTTTTTCGGGCGGTGCCGCACGCGGGCCGAGGACGCGAAGCTCGACCGGTCGCTCGCCGCGGCGAAGGACGCGCTTGCGGCGGGCCGCGCCGAGGAAGCCAAGGCCGCGCTCCGGAACGTCCTCGCCATCCGCCCGGACCACGCCGAGGCGAAGGGCCTGCTCGAATCGATCGGGGCGGGGCCGCAGGCCGAGGAGCGCAAGCGCCAGGCCCGGGACCATTTCAACCGGGGCGTCGAGGCCTACGGGCAGGGGCGGTGGGCTGACGCGATCCGCGAATGGGACCTCGTGACGACGCTCGACCCCGGGGACGAGGAGGCGAAGAAGCTCCTCCGCAAGGCGAGGGCCAAGGAGACGGCGGCCCGGAAGTCGGCGCGGGCCAAGATTCCGGGGATGCACGAGGACGCGATGCGGCTCTACCAGCAGGGCAAGCTCGAGGACGCGCGCAAACTGTACCGCCAGATCCTGGACCTCGATCCAACGGACGAGAAGGCCAAGCGGAGCCTCGAGCTCATCGACGGAAAGGCGACGCCGTGATCCGGTCCAAGTCCATGGCCGCGACCGTTTCGGTCGCCGTGATCGCCTCGATCGCCGTGTTGGCGTGCGCGTGGCAGGCCGACGTGGCCGCGCGCGCGGCCTGGCGCGCGGGATTCGTCCGGCAGGCCGAAGAGCTCGGCGGCTTCGTCACCCGCGCGCTCGCGAGCCGGAGCGACCTCCTCGTCGTCGAGCGGTTCGGCGAGCTCGTGCGGCACGACGACGTGACGTACGTGCTCGTCCTGGACCCCGCCGGCCGGGCGCGGTTCCACGGGGACGCGGTCGAGGTCGGCAAGACGTTCGACTCGCCGTTCGCGAAGGCCGCCCTCGCGGCGACGGCGACCCTCGTCCAGGACATCCCGGCGGCGGGCGTCGTCGAGGTGGACGTTCCCGTCGGCGGCGGGGCCGTGCTCCGGCTCGGCGGCGCGCCGCGTCCGCTGGCCGCCTCGCTGCGGTGGCTCTGGACTTCCGCCGCCGTCGCCGCGATCGCGTTGGGCGCCCTGGCGATCATGGCGTCGCTCGCCGCGCGCCCGCCGGGCTGACGGGGACGGCGAAGGCTTACGTCCGGGTTGTCGTGGCGCCTCGGGCGCTGATACACTAGACCTTCGCAGGAGAAATGAGCTAACGATGCCTGGCCGGCGACCCCCCTTCCGACGTGCGTGGCGCGGCGATCTCGTGGGATTCACGCTGATCGCCCTCGTCCTCATGACCGTCTACTCGTTCTACGCCCGCACGCAGCGCGCGGGTACCCGGGAGATCAAGTACAGCGAGTTGCTGGCGGCGGTCTCGGCGGGCCGCGTCCGCGAGGTCTCGGTCGTCCAGAAGGAGCTCACCACCGTCCGGGAGGTGCAGGGCAAGTACAAGGACGGCACGCCCTTCTTCGCCTACGCCCCCGAGGACCCCCGCCTCTTCGAGCTCCTTTCGAAGGGCGGCGTCGAGGTGACGACGAAGCCGGCGGAGCAGTCCTTCTGGTCCGTGCTCGGGTCCGTGGGCTACATCGTCGTGCCCATCATCCTGATCATTTACTTCTTCACCGTGATGCGGCAGATGCAGGGCGCGGGGTCCGGGGCGATGGCCTTCGGCAAGAGCCGGGCCAAGCTGTTTGGGACGAACGCGCCGAAGGTGACCTTCGCCGACGTCGCCGGGGTGGACGAGGCCAAAGAGGAGCTCCGGGAGATCATCGACTTCCTCAAGGACCCGATGAAATTCCAGAGGCTCGGCGGGCGCATCCCCAAGGGCGTCCTCCTGCTGGGGCCCCCGGGCACGGGCAAGACCCTGCTCGCGCGCGCCGTGGCCGGCGAGGCGGGCGTGCCCTTCTTCTCGATCTCGGGATCCGATTTCGTCGAGATGTTCGTCGGCGTGGGCGCCGCCCGCGTCCGCGACCTCTTCGAGCAGGGGAAGAAGAACGCGCCGTGCATCATCTTCGTGGACGAGATCGACGCCGTGGGCCGGCACCGCGGCGCGGGGCTCGGCGGCGGGCACGACGAGCGCGAGCAGACGCTCAACGCGCTCCTCGTCGAGATGGACGGGTTCGACGCGAACCGGGGCGTGATCATCATGGCGGCGACCAACCGTCCCGACGTCCTCGACCCCGCGCTCCTGCGGCCGGGCCGGTTCGACCGGCACGTGATCGTCGACAACCCCGACATCGTGGGGCGCGAGGGTATCCTCAAGGTGCACACGCGCACGATCCCGATGGGGGCGGACGTCGACCTCAAGAAGCTCGCGCGCGGGACGCCGGGCTTCTCGGGCGCCGACCTCGCCAACCTCGTGAACGAGGCCGCCCTGCTCGCGGCCCGGCGCAACAAGAAGTTCGTCGAGATGACCGACCTCGACGAGGCCAAGGACCGGGTCATGATGGGACCCGCGCGCACGAGCCGGGTCATCAGCGAGCGCGAGAAGAAGGTCACGGCGTACCACGAGGGCGGTCACGCGCTGGTGTCGTGGCTCCTCCCGGGTTCCGACCCGATCCACAAGGTCACGATCATCCCGCGGGGCCACTCGCTCGGGCTGACCGCGTCCCTGCCGACGGAGGACCGCTACAACCGGAGCCAGAAGGAGTTCATGAACGACATCGCCATGCTCCTGGGCGGCCGGGCGGCGGAGGAGCTCATGCTCAAGGACTTCACGACGGGGGCCGCGAGCGACCTCGAGCGGGCGACGACGCTCGCGCACCGCATGGTCTGCGAGTTCGGCATGAGCCGGTCCCTCGGGCCGCGCACGTTCGGCCGCAAGGACCGGGAGATTTTCCTGGGGCGGGACTTCATGCGCGAGCGGAACTACAGCGAGGAGACGGCGGAGCGGATCGACCAGGAGATCCAGTCGATCATCCGCCTGAGCTACGCGCGCGCGCTCGGCCTCCTGCGCAAGAACCGGGACCGGCTGGTCCGGCTCGCCGAGAAACTCCTCGAGAAGGAGGTCCTCGACGGCGAAGAGGTGACCGTCCTGCTCAAGGGCGTGGCGACCGGCGGGAGCGCGGTGCCCGCCGCGGCCCGAACGGCTGGGAGCCGTTCGGGCACCGGAGCCGCGGCGCGCTCCTCGTCCAAGCCCGCCTGAGGAGTGAAGCTCAGCGGGCCCAAGCCCACGGCTTACTGGCACGGTTGTGATATCATGGATATCACATGATGCGCGCCTGAATGTCGGGTTCGGATGGAAGGGGGGATCGGGTGGCTCAATTGCTGGTTCGCAAGCTTGACGAGGGCCTGAAGGCGAAGCTGAGGCGGCGCGCGGCGCGGCACGGGCACAGCACCGAGGAGGAAGTCCGCCAGATCCTGAGCACGGCCGTGCGGAAGGGCGAGCCGGTCAGGAGCCGGCCCCTCGGGACGAGGTTCGCGGCCCGGTTTTCCGGGATCGGCCTCACCCGGCCGATCGGGGCCTTGCGGGGACAGGACGCCAGGCCCGCCGGGTTCTTCGGGTGATCCTGCTCGATACCGACGTCCTGTCGGCGCTGATGCTCCGCGATCCTGAACCGGTGGTGGTGGCCTGGGTCGACCGGCAGCCGCCGGATTCGGTGGGGATCACCGCCGTCACGGCATTCGAGATCCAGTACGGCATCGAGCTCCTGTCGGCGGGGCGCCAGCGACAGCGGTTGGAGGCGGCCTTTGCGACGGCGTTGAAGGAGGACTTCCCGGATCGTATCCTGCCGTTCGACGAGGTGGCGGCGCGGCACGCCGCCCTCCTGGCGGCCCGGCAACGGCGGGCGGGCCGACCGGTGGAAATCCGGGACATCCAGATTGCGGGGATCGCCGCGGTACAGAACGCGACGCTGGCGACGCGCAATACCCGCCATTTCCAGGACTTCGGGATCAGGCTCGTGAACCCGTCAGCTCCGGCAAGGAAGTAGGTCCACGACCATGATCTGGAAGGCGAGGCACCGGGAGATCGAGGCCGGGCGGCGCACGCTCGTGATGGGGATCGTGAACGTGACCCCGGACTCATTCTCCGACGGCGGAGCGTTTCTGGGCGCCGACGCGGCCGTCGCCCACGGGACCGCCCTGCTCGCCGCGGGCGCGGACCTCCTTGATATCGGAGGCGAGTCAAGCCGGCCGGGCTCGGACCCGGTGCCCGTGGAAGAGGAGCTGCGCCGCGTCGTGCCCGTGATCGACCGGCTCGTGAAGGCCACGGGCGCGGTCGTTTCCGTGGACACGACGAAGGCCCGGGTCGCGGCGGAGGCGATAGCGGCCGGCGCGGTCATCGTGAACGACATCTCGGCCCTGCGCGGCGACCCGCGGATGGCCGACGTCGTGGCGCACACGAAGGCGGGGATCGTGCTCATGCACATGCAGGGGGAGCCGAAGACGATGCAGGCTGCCCCTAAGTACGGGGATGTCGTCGCCGAGATCGCGGCGTTCCTGCGCGAACGGGGGGAGGCGGCCGTGGCGGCCGGGATCAGCATGGAGGCCGTCGTATACGATCCCGGCATCGGGTTCGGCAAGACCGTGGACCACAACCTCGAGATCCTCCGCCGCCTCTCCGAGTTCGCCGCGCTGGGACGCCCGCTCCTCGTCGGCCCGTCGCGCAAGGCGTTCATCGGCAAGGTACTTGGGGATCTGCCCGCGGCCGAGCGGCTGGAGGGGACGGCGGCCGCGGTCGCGCTGGCGGTCGCGGGCGGGGCCGCCATCGTCCGCGTACACGACGTGGCGGTGATGGCGCGCGTCGTCCTCGTGGCGGAAGCGATTTCGAAGGGCCGGCGTGCCGGCGGCTGAGCCCCCGTCACCGCGAGCGGAGGCCCGCGGTGACGCCATGTCTGCGGCCTCCTCCGTCGCCCTGCCCCTGCTCTGGTTCGCGCTCGCCTTCCCCTTCCTGTTCAAGGCCGTCCCCCAGTGGCGGGAGGCGCTCGGGCTCTTCGTGACGTCGCTCGGGGAGGCGGATCCCTGGAACTGGCCCGCGTTCGGCCGCGCCGCGGCCGGGCATCTAGCCGCGGCGGCTGGACTGGCCGCGATCGTGGCCGCGGCGTTCTGGGCGGGTGGCCCGTTGCCGGGCTGGCTCGCACTGCCTGCGGCGGCGGCCCGGCGGCGGGCGTTCCGCCTCGTTTCGGGGTTCGGCGTCGTCGCGCTCGTCCAGCAGGGCCTCGGGCTCGCGGGGCTGTGGACGCCCCCCCTGCTCCGGGTCCTGATCGGGGTTCTCGTCGCCGGGGGCGCCGTCGCCGCGCTTCGCCACCGGCCCTGGAGCGGCTGGCACGTTCCCGCGGCGGATGCCCGGGCCCCCCTGGCCGCCGCCGCCCTGCTTGCGGTCGCCGCCTTTGCCCTCGCGCGGCTGCCGGACACGCACGACGATCCGCGGACGTACCACTTCGCCGCCCCGGAAGCGTACCTCCAGGTGCACAAGATCCACGCGGAGCCGCTCAACGTGAACTGGCACATGCCGTTCGCCGCCGAGATGAACTTCGCGCTCGGGTGGGTGGCGGGCGACATCGAGGGGGCGAAGCTCCTGAACGTCGGGTTCCTCGTCGCGCTCGTGCTCGTGACCCTCCTCCTCGCGGGCCGGCTGGCCCCGGGTGGATCGGCCCCGGCGTGGAGTGCGGGATGGCTCCTGACGGCCGGCCTCGTCTCGGAGGAGTGCTGGCAGGGGAAGGACGACCTCCTGCTGACGCTCAACGTCGCGGCCGCGGCCTGGTGCGCGGCGGAAGCGGTCGCGGGGCGGGGCCGGCGCTGGTGGCTCGGGGCGGCGTGGTGCCTGGGGCTCGCCGCAGGCGTCAAGTTCACGGCGGGGTTCTTCGTCGCCGCGCTCGCGGTCGCGGCCGTCATGTCCGCGCGCCGGCCCCGGTTCCGGACCTGGCCGCTCCTCGTCGCGCTGGCCGTCCTGCCGGTCGCCGGCTGGCTGCTGATGAGCTGGCTGTTCCTGGGGGACCCCGTCCATCCGTTCCTCTCCGGGATCTTCCCGGACCTGGGCTGGGGGCCCCGGTACCGGAAGGCTCTCTCGGACGTCATGCTCGCGATGTCGCCGGCCGAGGCGCGCCGGTGGTCGGATCTCGTATTCGCTCCGTGGCGCTCCTGGGGCGATCCGCGTCTCGGCAGTATCGCGCTCATGACGCTCGCCCCCTTGGGGCTGCTCCTGGTCCGGGGTCCCGCCGCGGGCCTCCTCCGTTGGACCGTCCTCGGGGCCTACGTGCTGTGGTTGCCGACCGAGCGTAACGCCCGGTACCTCTTCCCGGCCGTGCCCCTTCTCGCCGCCTTCGCCGCGGCCGCGGCCGCTCCGGCCGCGCGCGGAAACCGGGCGGCGCGATGGGGGATCCACGCCCTGCTCGCGGCGTCCGTCGCGACCGCGCTCCTCACGGCCGGGCTGCATCTAGTCCCGGCGGGCTGGCAGCGCGTTACGGGCCTGATGGGCCGCCCGGCGTTCCTCGACCGGCAGTTCACGACGTGGGACCGGGTCAGGCGCCGGATCAACGCGGACCTGCCGGCCGGGAGCCGGATCCTGTTCACCGGCGAGGAGCGGCGGCTCTGGTTCCGGCCCCGCGTCCGCAGCTACTTCACCGTGCACGAGCCCGTGTTCTGGGCGATGACGCGCGACTCGTTCAACCCCCCGGAGATGCGCAAGCGCGTCCGGCAGATGGGGCTCACGCACCAGCTCCACAACTTCGTCAGCGGCGAATACCGGGCGCTCACGCGGCACCCGGGGCCGCCGTGGAGCGACCGCCAGATCGCGCTCTACCGGGAGTTCACGCGCCGGTACTCAAGGCCCGTGATGGCGCCCGACCGGATCGACTACGCGAACGGGGGCTTCTGGGTCTTCGCGTTCGACCGAGCGCCCGCTCCCCGCCCGTGGCCGGTGCATTTCCTCCCGCTCACCGAGGGCGCGTTTTACCCGGCCTACCGCCTGCACAGCGCGCACCGGGATCAGGAGGCCCTGCGCGAGGCGCAGCTCCAGGCGGCCCGGCTCGCCGGCGTCGGGGAGGCTCAGCTTATCCTCGGCAAGATCCACGCGTCGCTCGGCGACAACGCGGAGCTGTACCGGATCCTGCACCGGGTGATCCCGACCGGGTTCATCGGGGACGCGAGCTTCAAGCACCTGGGCGGGGCCGCGCTGAACGAGGGCCACCTCGCGGAGGGCCTCGCCGCGTACCTGGCGGAGTGGCGGGAAACGCGCAACCCCGACCTCAAGGTCGGGATCGCCTACGCGTTCTACCGGATGGCCCGGGAGAAGCGGGGGCGGGAGGCCTACGCGAGCGCCCTGCGGGACCTCGACGTCGCGGTCCGGCTCGTGCCCGACCAGCCGGCGGTGCTCTTCGAGTACGCGCAGGCGCTCGAGCGCGCCGGCCGCCGGAGCGAGGCGGCCGCCCCCGCGCTCCGGGCCATGCGGCTGGCGCCCGAGGATACGGCCATCCGGGACTTCGTGGCCGGGCTCGGGGTGGCGCCGTTCTGAGGTAGGATGGGAACCGTCTTCACGGCCAGGGAGTTGGTTTCGTAATGCCTGACGAGGGGGTTTGACGATGCAATACCGCACACTGGGACGGACCGGGTACAAGGTTTCACAGCTCGGATTCGGCGCCATGCGCCTGCCGATGAAGGGCGAGCTCGTCGACCGCGACCTCGCTATCCCCATGATCCACCGCGCCTTCGAGGCCGGGGTGAACTACATCGACTCGGCCGTCGGCTACCTGAATGGCGACAGCCAGGTCGCGGTCGGCGAGGCGCTCAAGGGCTGGCGCGAGAAGATCGTGGTCTCGACCAAGAACCACTGCTACGACAACGACGAGAAGGCGTGGTGGACGAACCTCGAGAACAGCCTGAAGCGGCTCCAGGTCGAGTACATCGACATCTACAACACCCACGGCGTGAACTGGAAATCGTACACGGACTGCGTCGAGCCCCACATCTCGAAGTTCCTGAAGAAGGCCAAGGACCAGAAGCTCATCCGGCACATCTGCACCTCGTTCCACGACTCCAACGACGCCCTGCGCAAGATCGTGGACACCGGCTTCTACGAGTCCGTCACCCTCCAGTACAACCTGCTCGACCGCCAGCTCGAGGACGCGATCCAGTACGCGCACGAGAAGGGGATGGGGGTCACGGTCATGGGCCCCGTCGCCGGCGGCCGGCTCGGCGTGGACTCGAAGGAGCTGCAGTCGATCCTGCCCAAGGGCGTGGGCCGGGTGCCCGAGCTGGCGCTCAAGTTCGTGCTCGCGAACCCGAACATCACGATCGCGCTATCGGGCATGAGCACGATGACCCAGGTCGAGGAGAACCTCGCGACCGCCTCCGAGGCCGGCACGCTCACGGCGGCCGAGATCGCGGCGATCGCCGAGCACCTGGAACGGCTCCAGAAGGCGTCCGATCTCTACTGCTCCGGCTGCGGCTACTGCAAGCCGTGCCCGAACGGCGTGGACATCCCGCTCGTGTTCCGCCTCTACAACGAGGCGCGCGTGTACGGGATGTGGGACAACGCCAAGGGCGGCTACTCCTGGCACCAGACGGAAAAGAAGACGGCCGAGTTCTGCGAGGCGTGCAACACCTGCATCGACAAGTGCCCGCAGAAGATCGAGATTCCCAAGCGGCTCCAGGAGGCCCATAAAGCTCTTACCGCGAAGTAACACGGGAAGGAGCCACCGGGCTGGAGGCCGTCGCGCCGGGAGGAGACGGCCTCTATTTCTTTCTGGCTAGACAGCAGAGGGAGAGGCCGACGGGGAGGGGCATGAACTTCAGGATCGGCCACTCCGAGACGAAGATCGCGAGGAAGACGGCGTTGAGCCAGCGCGGGAGCTTGAGGTGGAAGTCGGACGTCACCTCCTTCGGCCGCACGATCCGGTCCCGCAGCCACCGGACCGGCACGATCAGGGGCAGGAGGAACATGTCGAAGTAGGTCACGTGCCGGGGCTCGAACCCGGCTGCCGCGAGTCTTGCCAGCAGTTCCTTCCGGCGGTACCGGCGCTTGTGGTGCGCGCTCTCGTCGTGGACGCTCCAGAGCGCAGGGAACGAAGGCACGGTCAGGAAGACCGTGCCCCCGGGCTTGAGCACCCGGGCCATCTCCTTCAGCATGGCGACGTCGTCGTCCACGTGCTCGATCATGTCGAACGCGGTCACGACATCGAACCGCCCGTCCGCGAACGGGAGCCGCGCCGGATCGGGCTGGTGGACGACGTCCGCGAGTCCGCGCTCCCGCGAGTACTGGACGGCCTCGGGGGCGACGTCGCATCCTGCCGCGGGCCCGAATTGGCGGAGGGCGAGCAGGGTCGCGCCGGTGCCGCACCCGACGTCCAGGATCTCGACCGGACCATTCGGGGCCAGCCACCGGCGGAGGAGCCGGGTCACGAGCGCACGCTTGCCGACGTGCCACCAGTACGTCTGCTCGATCGCGTACATGAGGTCGTACTCCTGCGACTCCATCCCGTCCATTGTGGCACGGGCGCCCGGTGGCTGGACAGCCGGCCGGACCCGGCGGGACAATGAGTCGCGATGGAGACCAGGGGTCGCGGACCGGGCGGAACGGCGACCCGATGGCTGGCGGCGGTGCTCGCGCGGCCGGAGGCCCGCGGGCTCGCCGAGGACTCGCCCCCGGCGGTCGCGGTCCACGTGCGGATACTCCGGACCAGCCCGTTCCTGCGGCGCCTGTACCTCGCGCACTACCGCCGGTTCGCCCGGGAGTTCCGGGGCGCGCCGCCGGGACCCGTGCTCGAGCTCGGGAGCGGAGCCGGGTTCCTCCGCGAGGTCATGCCGGACGTGGTCACGACCGACGTGGTGGCCGCGCCGGGGGTAGCCCGGGTCATGGCGGCCGAGCGGCTCGAGGTCGCGGACGGCTCGCTCGCCGGGATCCTGATGCTCAACGTCTTCCACCACCTGCCCGATCCCGCGGCATTTCTCCGTGAAGCCGATCGGGCACTCATGCCCGGCGGCCGGCTGGTCATGATCGAGCCCGCGCACACGCCGCTGGGGTTCGTGCTCTACCGCGCGTTCTCGCCCGAACCGTACGACCCGCGCGCGGACTGGGGATTTCCCGCCGGCGGGCGGCTGACGAGCGCCAACGTGCCCCAGGCGTGGATCGTCTTCGTCCGGGACCGCGATCGCTTCGAGCGGGAGTTCCCCGGCTGGCGGGTCCGCTCGCTGCGCCGTCACACGGCGTTCCTCTTCGTCCTCGCTGGGGGATTCCGGTACTGCGGGGTCGCGCCGGGGTGGAGCTTCGGGCTCTTCGCGGGACTCGAGTGGCTGCTCGCCCCCGCGATGCCGCTGCTCGCGGGACAGATGACGGTAACGCTTGAGAAGGCGTTATGATGGACGCACGATGCCACTGACGGGAACGATTCCGGCCGCCGAGACCACCGGGTTGTGGGACCGCCTCGTCGGGCTCGTCGCGAACTTCGGGTGGCGCGACACCGTCGACATCGCGGTCGTGGCCATCGCCGTGACCTACCTCCTGCGCGCGATCCGGGACACGCGCGCGTTCCAGATGATTCGCGGGCTCGTGATCCTGTTCGCGGCCGCCGCCGTGTGCAAGTATTTCGCCCTCGCGACGACGGTCTGGCTCATCAGCGCGCTTGCCATCCTGTGGGCCATCGCGCTCATCGTCGTCCTCCAGCCCGAGCTCCGGCGGCTCATCTCCTCGCTGGGGGAACAGAAGATCCTGAAGTCGTTCTTCCCCACGGCGTCCGCGGCCGTCTACCACGAGATCGCGGAAGCCTCGGAGATGATGGGCCGGCAGGGCTGGGGCGGGCTGATCGTGGTCGAGCGCGAGACGAGCCTCGCCGGGTTCGCGGAGTCGGGGACGAAGATCGACGCGGACGCGAAGGCGGAACTCCTGGCCGCGATCTTCACCCCGGGCTCGCCCCTGCACGACGGGGCCGTGATCATCCGGGACGGCCGAATCTACGCCGCCGCCTGCATGCTCCCGCTCTCGGAGTCGCGGACGAAGGCCCAGTCGCTCGGGATGCGGCACCGGGCGGCGCTCGGGATCACGGAGGAGACCGACGCGCTGGCCGTCATCGTGTCGGAGGAACAGCGGCGGACCTCGCTGGCCATGGACGGCCAGCTCACGCCGCCGCTCGAGCAGGAGACGCTCGAGGAACTCCTGACCCTGCACGGACAGGGCGCCGCGGCGGAGCCGAAGGCGCCGTCGTGAACCGCTGGACGCGCGGCCTCCTGGCGGACTGGCAGCTCAAGCTGCTGGGTGTCGCGATCGCGGTCGCCCTCTGGGCCTACGTCCACAGCCTCCAGTCGCTGGAGCTCACGTTGAGCGTGCCGCTCGAGCTCCGGAACATGCCGCGCGCCACGCGGCTCGCGCGTCGCCCGCCCGCCACCGTCGAGGTGCGGCTGGAGGCGCGCTGGGACGTGATTCCGCGGCTCGCGCCCCGGTCCATCCGGGCGGTCGTGGACCTGACGAACCGGGTGACCGGGCGGTACGTGACGATCCCGCTCACCTCCGACCACATCACGCGGCCCGCGGGGGTGGAGGTCCTGAGCATCAACCCCAGCCAGCTCAACCTCGAGTTCGAGTCCGCGGGTCGCCGCGAGGAGAACCGATGAAGCTGTCCGTCAACATCGATCACATCGCCACCCTGCGCCAGGCCCGGCACGGGCGCGACCCCGACCCCGTCGCGGCGGCCATCCTGGCCGAGCTCGCCGGTGCCCACGGCATCACCGTGCACCTGCGCGGCGACCGCCGGCACATCCAGGAGCGCGACCTCTACCTCCTGCGCGAGACCGTGCGGGGCCGGCTCAACGTCGAGGCGGCGATGACCCCCGACGCGCTCAAGGTGCTCCGGGAGGTCAAGCCGGACCAGGTCACGCTAGTGCCCGAGCGCGACGACGAGGTGACGACCGAGGGCGGGCTCGACCTCGTGGCGCGCCGCGCGGAGGCGGCCGAGTACCTGGCCCTGTATCGCGAGGCGGGGATATCGGTCTCGCTCTTCATCAACCCGGACCCGGCCACGCTCAAGGTCGCGGCGAAGCTCAAGCCCGACGTCGTCGAGCTGAACACGCTCGAATTCGGGAAGGTTACGGGCCATCCGGAGAGATCGCCCGAGTTGACGCGAGTGGGGGAGGCGGCCCGGATTGCGGGGAAGGCCGGGATTGACGTGCACGCCGGCCACGACATCAACTACCGCAACGCCGCCGCGCTGAAGGCTTGCCCCCTGGTCGTCGAGGCGTCGATCGGGCACGCGATCGTGGCGCGCGCGGCGCTCGTGGGGCTGGAGCGCGCCGTCCGCGAGATGCTGGAGCTGATCCGGTGAAGACCCTCGTCTATCTCGCGATCCTGGGCGCCCTCGCGTACGGCACGTTTGCGATGATGGTCTCCTTTTCCGGGGGCGCGAAGGGGCCGATGAACCCCGCCACTCAGCTCGCGAAGGGCCGGACCGCGGTCGACGCCGCCAAGCGCGTGACGAGCAGGGAAGTCGTGGACTCCGTGCAACGCGCGGTCAACGGCTTCCGCGACGCCGAGGGGCGGTTCCCATCCAGCCTCCAGGAGCTCGTGGAGAAGAAGTACATCGAGGCGGTCCCGGGCGGCGTCACGTACGATCCGGCCACGGGGACGGTGTCCGCGGGGTGAAGCCCCGGCAGGCGCGGCATCCGGAAAGCGAGGTCGCCGCGCGCTGGTCCGCGATGCGCATGATCGAGCGCCGGCCGCACGCCGTGCGCGAGGTCGTGACCAAGCTCACGCGCAAGGGCTACGAACCCCCGGCCATCGAAGCCGCGGTGGAGCGGCTCAAGGAGCAGGGCCTCCTGGACGACGAGAAGTTCGCGGCCGCGTTCGTGCGCTCCCGGATCGCGCGCAAGCCGACCGGCCGCCGGCTGATCTCGATGCAGTTGACGGCGCACGGCGTGGACCGGGCGGTCGCCGCGGCCGCCACCGCGGGGGCGGCGACGGGGGAGGCCGAACGGGCCGTGGATGCGGCCCGCCGGTACCTGCGCCGGAAGCCGTTCAAGTACGCGGGTCAGCGTAACCTCGATGCGGCCAAGGAGCGCTCCCGGCTCATCGGCTGGCTCCTCCGCCAGGGCTTCGACTCCGACGCCGCCCGCAAGGCCCTCGCCATCGCGGGCGTGCCGGAGGAGGAGGATTGAAGCCCGGACTCAGAAAAGGTTGAAGGGAGCGGGGATGAGGGTACGGTTGACCGGGTCGACGGCGAGTCCGGTTTCCTCGAGCACGGTCAACCCGAGCAGAACCATGTCACCAGCCTCGCCGAACATTACTGTCGCGGGCCTCGACCGTCCCTCGACCGTCACCCACGCGAATCCGATGGGCCGGTCCGTCGTCCGGCCGTCCGCCATCCGGACTTGGACGCTTCCCTCTGGTTTGACCCCGGCGCGCTTCAGCACGTCACCGGGGATCATGGTGAGCGTCGCGCCGGTGTCCGCGAGGGCTTCCACCCGCTGCGGCACGGCTCCGTTCGACCCAAGAGCCTTAATCTCGATACTGACTCGCACCTCACCCATGAGTTGAGTCTACCACCGCCCCGGCCCTTCGTGAGATCGCCTGCGTTCCGCTATGATGGATTCACTCCCATGACCAGCACGGAACTGCGGGAAACGTATCTCAAGTTCTTCGAGGGCCGGGGGCACCGCCGGGTGCCCTCGGACTCGTTCATCCCCTCGAACGATCCCACGCTCCTGTTCACGAGCGCGGGGATGGTTCAGTTCAAGCCCTACTACGTCGCGAAGGAGAAGCCGTTCTCGACCGCGACTTCGGCCCAGCGGTGCCTGCGGACGAACGACATCGACCAGGTTGGGACCACGAACCGGCACCTGACGTTCTTCGAGATGCTCGGGAACTTCTCCTTCGGGGACTATTTCAAGGAAGGGGCGATCGAGTTCTCCTGGGAGTTCCTGACGAAGGTGCTCAAGCTCGATCCGAAACTCCTCTATATGAGCGTCTACGAGAAGGACGACGAGGCGGAGGCCATCTGGCGGAAACTCGTGCCCGATGTGCGGATCGTCCGGTTCGGGAACGAGGACAACTACTGGCCGGCGGGGTCCGTGCTCGACACATGGGCGGGGCCCAACGGCCCGTGCTCCGAGATCTACTACGACTTCGGGGCGCGGCACTGCGCCACCCCGGCCAGCCCGTGCGACCGTCCCGGGGCCCACGAGTGCGACCGGTGGATCGAGATCTGGAACCTCGTCTTCCCGCAGTTCATGCGCTCGACGGCGACCGGCGAGAACCCGCCGATGGCCAAGCCCGGGATCGACACGGGGATGGGGCTGGAGCGGATCCTGACCGCCGTGCAGGGGAAGGACAGCCTCTTCGAGACCGACCTCTTCGAACCGTTGGTAGCCGCGTCCCGGGCCTCGATGAAATCGAGGACCGGCGAGGAGGCGAAAGAGGTCGTGCGCGCGCGCCGGATCGTGGCCGACCACGTCCGCGCCTCGACCTTCCTCGTTTCCGACGGCGTCATCCCGAGCAACGAGGGCCGCGGGTACATCCTGCGGCGGCTGATCCGGCGCGCCGTGCGCCAGACCGCCCTCTTCGGCGAGGCGTTCCCGGTCGTCTCCTCGCTCGTGCCCGTCGTCGTGAAGGTCATGGGGCCTGCGTACCCCGAGATCGCGGAACGGGAACGGGCCATCGCGGACACGATCCTGATCGAGGAGAAGCGGTTCATCGAGACCCTGCATCACGGCCTCGGCGAGCTCGAGAAGGAGCGCTCTGCCGCGGGGGGGAAGCCGCTCTCGGGTCTGCGCGCCTTCCGCCTCTACGACACCTTCGGGTTCCCCAAGGAGCTGACCGAGGACATCTGGGTGCGCGAGATGAAGCTTGCGCTGGCCCCCAAGTTCGCGGCCGAGTACCAGGAGGCGATGCAGGAACAACAGGAGCGGGCCCGGGCGGCGTGGAAGGGGTCGGGCGCGCGTGCGCTCGGCGACCTCTACCACGCGCTTTCGCAGGAACTCCCCCCGACCGTGTTCACCGGGTATGAAGAGCTGGCCGGGCCGGCCCTCGTTCTCGCGATCGTCCAGCTCGGCGGCGAGGGCGGCCGCGAGGGAGTCCGGGCGAAGACGGCCGAGACGGGCGAGACCGTGGACGTCGTGCTGAACACGACCCCCCTCTACGCCGAATCCGGCGGCCAGGTCGCGGACCGCGGGCGGCTCGTCTGGGATGGCGGCGAGGGCGAGGTCGTCGACGTCCAGAAGCCGCTCGGCAGCGTCGTCGTGCACACCGTGTACGTCGCGAAGGGCCGGCTCGCCGAGGGCGCGACCGTCGAGGCGCAGGTGGATCAGGCGCGGCGGCTCGCGACCGCGCGGCACCACACCGCCACGCACCTCCTCCATGCGGCGCTGCGCGCGCACGTGGGGAAGGGCGCCACGCAGGCGGGGTCGCTGGTCGCCCCCGACCGGTTCCGGTTCGATTTCATGAGCCAGAAGGCGGTCGAGGCGGGGGTGTTGCGGGCCATCGAGGACGAGGTGAACGCGCGCGTGCTCGAGAGCCGGGCGGTCGTGACCACGGTCCTCAGCCTCAAGGAGGCCAAGGAGCGCGGGGCCATGATGCTCTTCGGCGAGAAGTACGGTGACAAAGTACGGCTGGTCGAGATACCGGAGGTGTCCCGCGAGCTCTGCGGCGGCACCCACGTGGCTTCGACCTCCGTGATCGGCCCGTTCGTGATCACGGACGAGTCGTCGGTCGCCTCCGGGGTGCGGCGCATCGAGGGGCTCGCCGGGGGCCCCGCGATCGCGGCCCTGCGGGAGCGGCGCGACGCGGTCGAGCGGGCGGCGGCGCTGCTGCGGTGCGCGCCCCGTGACCTCGAGGTTCGGCTGGGGAAGCTCCTCGAGGAGCGCCGCGAGCTCGAGCAGGCCCTCCAGAATGCGCGCCGGGAGAAGGCGGCGAAGGGTCTCACCGCCCAGATGTCCACGGTCGCCGAGATCGGCGGGGTCAAGGTCCTGATGACCGAAGCCGAGGTCGAGCAGCCGGCGGCGCTCCGCGAGCTCGCGGACCGGGCGCTCGACGGCCTCAAGGAGGGCGTCGTGCTCCTGGGCGCCCGCGGCGAGGGCAAGTGCCACCTCCTCGTCCGCGTCAGCGGCGAGCTGTCGAAGCGCGTGCCGGCGTCCGAGATCGTGAAGGCCGCCGCGGCCGCCGTGGGCGGCTCCGGTGGCGGCAAGGCCGAAATGGCGCAGGCGGGCGGCAAGGAGCCCGAGAAACTTCCGGAGGCGTTCGCGCGTGCCAGGGAATTCCTCGAAAGCAGGCTCGGCCGTTCCTGACGGCCGCGCGGCTGTCCCCGAAACGCGTCCTCGCGTCCAGGATCTGCTCGACCGGTACACACTCTTCCTCGCCACCGAACGCGGCGCCGCGCTCAACACCCGGCTCGCGTACCTGCGCGATCTCCGCACCTATCTGGCGCGGCTCGACGAGTGGAAGGTCGCGCCCCGGGACGCGACCCCCGACACGGTCCAGAGCTACCTCGGCTGGATGCAGACCGAGCGGTACCGCCGGTCGAGCATCATGCGCGCGGTCGCGTCCGTCCGGTCCTTCCACCGGTTCCTTCTTCAAGAAAAGGCTGCGGACCGGGACCCCACCGCGCTCCTGACCTTCCCCAAGCCCGGTCGCCAGCTCCCGAACGTACTCACCCGCACCGAGGTCGCGCGCCTCCTGGAGCAGCCCAAGACGGAATCCCTGCTGGGGCTGCGCGACCGCGCGATGGTCGAGCTCCTGTACGCCAGCGGCCTCCGTGTTTCCGAACTCGTGGGGCTGAAGCGGGCGGACGTGAACCGCACCGAGGGCTGGGTCCGCGTGATCGGCAAGGGGTCGAAGGAGCGGCTCGTCCCCGTGGGAAAGGAGGCACTGACCTGGCTCGAGCGCTACCTCGAGCGCGCGCGGCCCGCCTTCGCGGCCAAGCGCCCCGACCGCGAGGAGGTCTTCCTCAACCGGCGTGGCGGCCGGCTCACGCGCGTGCGGGTTTGGATGATCATCCGCGACTGCGCGCTGTCCGCGGGGCTGGCCAAGCGGCTCTACCCCCACGTCCTGCGCCACAGCTTCGCCACGCACCTGCTCGAGGGCGGGGCGTCGCTCCGCGACGTGCAGGAGATGCTCGGCCACGCGTCGCTCGCGACGACCCAGGTCTACACGCACGTGGACCGTCGCCGCCTCGCCCAGGTCTACCGCCAGTACCACCCCCGGGCGTGATGAGGTTGGATAGCGGTATATTGTGACCATGAAGACGCGATTGCTCGGTCGCATCAAGGTGGACCCGTCCGTGTGTCACGGGACGGCCTGCATCAGTGGCACGCGGATTCCCGTGTCGGTTGTTCTGGACTGCATGGCGGAGGGGATGACGGAAGACGAGATCATCGACGAGTATCCGAGCCTCCGGCCGGACGACCTCAAGGCCGCCATCGAGTACGGAGCCCAGCTGGCACGGGAAGAGATCAGGCCTCTCGTCAAGCAGAGGTAGGGCGCAGTGCGGTTCAAGCTCGACGAGCATATCCCCCGCAGGACGATTGCCCTCCTGCACTCGCATGGGCACTCGGGCCGAACGGTGATCGACCAGAACCTGAGGGGGGCGAGCGATGACCGGCTCCTGGATGTCTGCCGGAAGACCGGGGAGCTCATGATCACGGCCGATCTGGATTTCGCCAACATCCGGCAATACCCTCCGGGGTCCTATCCCGGGATCGTGACGCTTCGGCTGAGACGCAACGGCGCGAAGAGCGTGCTGGCTGCGCTGGAGCGGTTGTTCTCCGCGATCCCGGCCAGGGATTTCTCGGGACGGCTCCTGATCGTGACCGAGACGGCCGTCCGAATCCGGTCCGCGAGCGGTGGGCGCCGCGCAGGTTGAGTATGGGGCTTCCCATCCGAAGCCAAGCCCTGCGAGTGTCTGCGCCTCAGGACCGCTCCCGGTAGAATAGCCGCAGGCGTGGGGCGGTCGGCCCGCGCCAAGGGAGGGCACGATGGGAAAGATTTCCGGATGGCGCGTCCTGCTCGGGGGGGTGTTCGCGGGGGCGATCCTGTTCCTGGGCGACGGGTTCCTGCACATGAAGCTCCTGGCGTCCATTGCCGACGGGCTCATCAAGGACGGGCTCCTGATCCCGCGGGACCAGTGGGGAGCGGGGGTCGCGGCGACCGCGGCCGCCGACGTGGCGACGGGGCTGCTCCTCGCCTGGCTCTACGCCGCGGTCCGGCCCCGGCTCGGACGGGGGCTCATGACTGCGATAATCGCCGGGCTCGCGGTGTGGATGCTCCTGTTCCTCCAGAACTGGCTGCCCCAGTTCGTCTGGTCGCCCCGCGCGCGCGTGTCGGCCCCGCTCGACGCCGTCGTGAACCTCGTGGTCTACCTCGTCGCGGCCTCGGCCGCGGCGTGGCTCTACAGCGAGGCCGATGAAGGCTCCGGCACCGTTCGTCGCCGCGGCCGATAGCTCCCGGACGATCCTCGCGGCCGCGGCCCTGGCCGCGGCCGTGGCATCCTCCGCGATCGCGGCGGAGCCGTCCGTCACCGTCGACCCGGCCGAGGTCCGGCCCGGGAGCTGGACCATCGTTCGTGTGACGGGGGCCAAAGGCCCCGGCGTCGTCCGCGCGCTCGGCCGCGAGATCCCGCTGTTCGCCGCCGAGGGCGGCCTGCGGGCCCTCGTACCGGTACCTCTTGGTACCGGCGCGGGCCGCAAGCCGTGCCAGGCCGTCCTGCGCGGCGGCACGCTGTCCTTCGCCGTCCGCGTCGTGGCCCGCGTCGAGCCGCCGCGGCAGTCCCTGCCCACGCTCGAGGTGACGGACAAGACCGCGAACGCCCTCAAGTCGGGGAACGTGATCCTGGGCCGCGCCTTCCGGCAGACCGGGCCGGACGCCCTCTGGTCGTCCCCCTTGAGGTTTCCCCTCCAGGGCCGGCTGACCTCGGGCTACGGCATCACGCGGTCGTACGCCGGGACCGCCCAGTGGCCGCACCGCGGAATCGACATCGCGGCGCCCGACGGCTGGCCCGTCGTCGCCGCCGCCGCCGGCCGCGTCCTGGTTTCGCGCCGGATCGACGCCTACGGGAACGCGGTCGTCCTCGACCACGGCCAGACCGTGCACACGATCTACTTCCACATGAGCGCGCGCCAGGTCGTCGAGGGCCAGCGCGTCGAGGCAGGCCAGGTCATCGGGATGGTGGGGGCTACCGGGATCGCGACCGGGCCGCACCTGCATTTCGGGACCTATCTGGGGGCCGTGGCGGTCGATCCCGAGGAGATGATGAGCCGCGGGCTGCCCTGACCGGCGGCCCCAAGCGGCCGTCGGAGTTTCTGCGGACGCCGAAACTCCGCTGAACGTATAATGGTATCGGAGGTAACGAATTCCCATGAACTACTTCAAAACGTTCCTGCTCATGCTCGCCATGATCGCGCTGTGCATGTTCGTCGGCGAACTCGTCGGCGGCCTGCGCGGGGCGGCGTTCGCCTTCATCATCGCCGCGGTCATGAACTTCGCCATGTACTGGGTCTCGGACAAGATCGTGATCTCCATGCACGGGGCCGTCGAGGTCGGGGCCAAGGAGGCTCCCGGGCTCTACCGCGCGGTCCAGCGGCTCTCGCAGGCGGGCAACCTGCCGATGCCGAAGATCTACGTCTTCGACTCCGACCAGCCCAACGCGTTCGCGACCGGACGCAACGTGAACCACGCGGCCGTGGCCGCGTCGCGCGGGCTCCTCGAGATGATGCCCCAGAACGAGCTCGAGGCCGTGATCGCGCACGAGCTGTCGCACATCAAGCACCGGGACATGCTGATCTCGACGATGGCGGCCGTCATGGCGGGCGCGATCATGATGCTCGGCCGGATGGCCATGTACGCCCAGATCTTCGGGGGCGGGCGGCGGAGTGACGACGACCGCGAGGGCGGCGGGATCGCGGCCCTGGCCCTGATCATCCTCGCGCCCTTCGCGGCATTCCTGATCCAGATGGCGATCTCGCGGTCGCGCGAGTACGCGGCGGACGAGGGGTCGGCGGCGCTCACGGGCGACCCGGCGGCGCTCAAGAAGGCGCTGGCGCGGATCCACCGAACGGTGGAGGAGGTCCCCATGGACCAGGCCGCGCCCGCGACCGCGCACCTGTACATCATGAACCCGTTTGCCGGCGGAGGGTTCGTCTCGAACCTGTTCAGCACGCATCCGTCGCTGGACCGCCGGATCGCCCGTCTCGAGGAGATCTCGGACGGGAAGATAATCCCCGTCTTCTGATATGGCCGGGGGGGCCGGCCGTGGCCCCTCTATACTGAAGGAATGGCTTCACTGCCGCCGAGGGAGTTCACGGGCGCCGTGCGCGACTGGTGCGCGGCCCACGGCCTGATCCCGCGGGACGCAGCTCCGGGTGCGGCGGGGCGCCGCACCCGCATCGTTGTGGGGGTCTCGGGCGGCCCCGACTCGCTCGCCCTCCTCCAGGCGCTGCACGAGCTTTCCGGACCCCTGGGCCTCTCCCTCCACGTCGCGCACCTCGATCACGGGCTGCGGCGGGGGTCGGCCGCCGACGCCGCGTTCACTGCCGCCCGGGCGCGGGCGCTGGGCTGGCCCTGCACTACCGGCCGGACGGCCGTGGCCGCGCTCGCGCGCCGCCGCCGGATCTCGCTAGAGGAAGCGGGTCGGCTCGCCCGGTACTCGTTCTTCCACCGGGTCGCGACCCGCGGCGGGTATCGCCTCGTGGCCGTCGGCCACACCCGGGACGACCAGGCCGAGACGGTGCTCATGCGTCTGATGCGCGGGGCGTCGATGAGCGGGCTGGCCGGGATCGCGCCGCGCCGGGGGTTGATTGATCCGCTGGCCCGCGCGGCGACGCGGGGCTCCGCGGTTGAGGTAATCCGCCCCCTTCTGGCGCGCTCGCGCGGCGAAGTGGAGGCCTTTCTGCGGCTACGCAGACTGACTCCGAGGCGGGACCCGTCGAACACTTGTCCCGACTTCCTGCGCAACCGGATCCGGCGCGAGCTCATTCCATATCTGGAGCGCCGGTACAACCCCGCGGTTCGCGCGGCGCTGGCCCGGGCCGGCGAGGTGCTGGCGGAGGAGGACGGGCTCCTCGAGGCCGGGGCCCTGGCAGCTCTGAAGCGGGTGACGCGCGGGCGCGGCGTCCCGGGGCTGGACCTGCGGGGCCTGGCCCGGCTCCCGGTCGCGACCCGGCGGCGGGTCCTGCGGCTCGCGGCGGTCGGCGCGGGGACGGATCTCAACCGGCTGACGCAGCCGCACCTGGACGCGCTCGTGCGGCTCACCGGCGCGGGCGCGGGGGAGACCCACCTGCCGGGCCTCCGCGCGACGGCGGGAGGCCGCGTTCTGCGTCTCCGGCGCGTACACTAGCCGCATGCGCCGCCGGCTGCCCCGCGTCCTGGCCCTGTCCCTGCTCGGCGGCTGGGCGCTCCTCCTCCTGGTCCGCGCGGCGCCGGGCTACCTGCCCGACCTCGGGTTCATCAAGGCCCTCATCGACCGGTTCATCAAGGAGCACACGGACGACGCCGGCGTCGTCTACGCCCTCCACTATCACGGCGAGATGCTGCTCAAGACCGGCCTCCTGCACGCCGTGCTCGCCGGGTGCGGGGCGGCGGCGGCGCGCGTCCTCGTGCCCGGCGGGGCGGCGGGGCTCCTGGTGCCCTGGGGCGTCGGGTTCGGGGTCGCCGGGCTGCTCACGCTCGGGTGGGGGCTGACGGGTCTCATGTTCGCGGGCCCCGTGGTCGGGCTCTCGCTCGTGCTCGCCGCCGCCGTGTGGACCACGCGGTCCGGCGCCGGGCTCCGCCGCGCCGTCGGGGGCCTCCCGGCGGTCGCGGTGAGGTCCCTCGCGGGGGTGCCCTGGTGGACACCCGTGACGGCCGGGCTGGCGCTCGTCTTCCTCGTCGCGCTCGCCCTGCCGCCCGACACCTCGTGGGACGCCGTCGTCTACCATCTGCGAGTGCCCTCGTTCTTCGTGGCGGAGCACCGGATCTTCCATATGCCCACGCACCACTTCACCGCGTTTCCCCTGGTCACCGAGATGCACTACGCGTGGCTCATGCTCCTGGGCGGGCTCGAGCGGATGGGGCTGGGCACGGCGCCGCGGCTCTTCCATGTGGGTTGCGCGGTCGCGGGCGCCGCGGCCGCGGGCCGGCTCGCGGGCCGGCTGGCCGGAGCCTATGCGGGCTGGCTCGCGGGCGCCCTCGTCCTGCTCTGCCCCGTGACGGGCGCGATCGCGGTTCGCGCGTACAACGACTACTCGCAGACGGCGCTGACCGGGATCGCGCTGATCCTCATGTTCGAGCGGCCGCGCGGAGCGGCGCGGCTCGCGGGCGCCGTGCTCGGCAGCGCCCTCGCGGCGAAGTACACGGCCGTCCTGCCCTTCGGCGTGCTCGCCATGCTCTGGTTCCGGCTGTCCCGGATGCCGTACGCCGTGGCGGCCGTCCTCGTCGCGCCCTGGAGCCTCAAGAACCTCCTCCTCACCGGGAACCCCGCCGCCCCCCTCCTGGGGGGATTGTTCCCGTCCGCCGGGCCCGAGACCGCGTTCCAGTTCTCGGCCTACTCGTCCCACGTCGGCGGCATGAGCTTCTCGCCCGAGGCGGCGGGGAACGCCGTCGGCGCCCTGCTCGTCCCGGGGCCCGGCGAGGCGCTCTCGGAGGTCCTGTGGATGCTCGCGCCCGCGGCCTGGCTCCTGCCCGGCCTCCCGCCGGCCGGACGCCGGCTCGGGCTGATCACCGCCGGGCTCACGGCGGGCTGGATGATGCTCACGCCCCAGCTCCGGTTCTATATGGGAGTCCTTCCGGCGCTCGCGGCTCTTGCCGCCGTGGGCTGGTCCCGGATCGAGGCCGCAGCCCCCCGCCGGGCGGTCGCCGTGCTCGGCCCCGTCCTCGGGGTCGTGCTCGGGCTGAACCTCATCCGGATGCCGATCGACCACATCCGGCTCTTCGACCCGCTCCCGTTCGTGTTCGGCCGCGAGACCGCGTGGGACAACGCCGCGCGCGCCCTGTACCCCGCGCCCTTCTACGGCCGCATCGCGGACTGGGCGAACGGCTCGCTGCCGCGGAACGCGCGGCTGCTGGTCATGGTGGACATCAAGGCGCACGACATCTGGCGGCGCACCTACCACGACTTCCAGTACGCGAAGCCGGGCGTGTTCCTGCGATGGCTGCGCGAGGGCGGCTCGGTCGCGGGGCTCCTCCGCAAGCTCCGGGAGGAGGGGGTCACGCACATCCTGGTCGTGCGCCAGCGGACGCGCGACGTCGGGAACCACTACTCGTGGGAGGGGCCGGAACTGGCGGAGGCGGCCGAGTTCCTGGCGGCGCACACGGTCGCGCTGGCCCAGACGCAGATGGTCGAGGTCCTGCGGGTGGACGCGCGGCCGCATCCGCGCCGCTCCCTGGACGGCTACGGCTGGATGCTCTTCACGCATCCCGAGAACCTGCTCATCTGGGGGCGCGACGCCGAGGCGGCCCGGCTCCTCGAGACCACCGCACGGCTGGCCCCGTGGCTGAAGGGCCTCAATACGTTCCTCGGGATGTCGCTCGCCCGCGGCCGGCGGTTCGGCGAGGCGGAGCGCGTGCTCGCGGCGGCCGTGCGTGAGGGGGGCGGGGAGGCCGCGACGGCCGCGTTCCTGCTCGGCCAGGTGCGGCAGTTCCGCGGGGACCGGGCCGGGGCGGCGGCCGCCTGGCGCGAGTGCCTGCGGCTGGACCCCCGGCGGGCGGACGCGCACCACGGGCTGGCGCTCGTGCTGTTCGACCTCGGGGCCGAGACCGACGCCCTGCGCGAGGCGGAGGAGGCGTGCCGGCTCGACCCGGCAAACGCCGAGTAC
This sequence comes from bacterium, assembly GCA_919901855.1. Classification (GTDB taxonomy): domain Bacteria; phylum Oederibacteriota; class CAKKQC01; order CAKKQC01; family CAKKQC01; genus CAKKQC01. The sequence continues at coordinate 112,817 of CAKKQC010000012.1, forward strand.
GCGCAGGTGCGGGCCGGGATCGCCTCCGCGCTGGGGAAGCCATGAGCCCGTTCCTCTCCGCCGCGGCGGCGGTCGCGTGGAGCGTCGCGCTGGTCGTCGGCTACGTCCGGGCCCGGCCGCCGGGCGCCCTCGCGCTCTTCCCGCAGGGCACGGATCCGTGGCGGCTGGACGTCTTCGCGCCCGCCGCCGGCGGCCACCTGCTCGCGATCGCGGCGGCCCTGCTCTGGGTCCTGGCCCTCGCGGCGTGGGGGGCCCCAGTGCTCGCGTGGCTCTCCCCGGGGGCGCCGACCAGCACCCGACCGCTGCGGCGCCACTTCGCCCTCGGGGCCGGGTTCGGCCTCCTCGGGCTCGCGGTCCTCGCGGCGGGCTGGACGGGGCTGATGGCGCCGGCGTCCCTGGGGCTGATCGTGCTCGTCCCCGCGATCTGCGGGGGCTGGCGCGCGAGCCGCGACCTCGCGCGGGACTCCGCGGACCTCCTGGCGTCCTGGCGGACGACGCCCGAAGGGTGGGCGCTCCGGGCCGCGGTAGCGCTCCCGATCCTGGCCGCCCTGCCGTCGATGCTCAGCCCCGAGGTGAGCTGGGACGCCATGGTCTACCACCTCCGCCTCCCGACCTTCTGGCTCATGGAGCACCGGCACTTCGCCCAGCCGGACACGCCGTTCACGGGCTACCCGTGCCTGACCGAGATCCACTACGCGCTCGTCATGGCCTTCGCCCGCAGCGACCGGCCGGCGAAGCTCATGCACGCCGCGTGCTGGCTCCTCGCCGCCCGCGCTCTCTTCCTCGCCGTGCGTCCCCATGGCCGCCTTCCCGCGTTCGGGGCGGCCCTGCTCTGGCTCGGCGCCCCCCTCGGGATCCTGCTCGCGGGAGCGGCCTATGTCGACCTCGCGACCGCGTGGCTCGTGACCCTGGCGGCGATCGCGGCGCTCGGGGCGCCGTTCCTGGCCGGCGTCTTCTGCGGCGTCGCGTTCCTGACCAAGTTCACGGGCGGGTTCGCGTTCGTGGGGTTGCTGGCCTGCGTCGCATCCCGCGAGCCGAGGGGGCTCGTCCGCGCGATCGCCGGATTCTCGGTCCCCGCGGCCGCGTGGCTCGCGCGCGACTGGCTCGCGCTCGGGAACCCCGTCTACCCGTTCGCCACGGGCCTCCTCGGCGGCGTCTCGTCGGCCACCGTCGACTACTGGCGGGCGCATCCGCCCGCGCCGGGGTCCGGGGAGATGCCCGGACCGCTGGCCCGGCTATGGCTCGCGCTCACGACCGAAGACGCGGGCGTCGGCGCGCCGCCGGGCTCGCTGTGGCTCGCCGCGCTCGGTCCCGCCGCGCTGGCCGGCCTTGCCGACCGCCGGTGGCGGTTCATCGCGGCCGCTGGCGCCCTGTGGCTCGCCCTCCCGCTCGACGGCCGGTTCCTCTTCCCGCTGCTCCCGGCGGCGATTCTCGCCGCGTCCCCGGCGTGGCGCTTACCGTGGTTCCGCTGGACGACCGGAGTCACGGTCGCCGTTCTGGTCCCGCTCGGGGCGTGGGACGCGCTCCGGACCGCGACCGCCCAGTTCGACCCGCTGCCGCCCGCGCTGGGCCTCCGGGGCTTCGACCGGCACATGCGGTCCGGCCTGCCGCCCCAGCCCGAGTACTGGGAAGGGGCGATGATGGTCAACGCGCGGCTGTCGAAGCGCGCCCGCCTCCTGTTCGTTTCGGGCATCAAGAGCTACCGGTTCGACCGCCGGTGCACGGTTCCGCACCAGCATCTCGACCCGTGCCCGCTCCTGCGCGAGTGGACGCTCGCGCGGGAGCCCCGCCGGCTCGCGATCCGGCTCCGGGAGGCGGGATTCTCGCACGTGATCTACTTCCCGCGCGTGGCCGGGGTCCTGGCCGACCTCCCGTACGTGACCTTCGCGGCGTCCGACGCGGCGGGGATCGTGGCGTGGCTCCGGGGGTACACGACGTTCGATTTCCGGTGGGGCGAGATGCTCGCCTACGCCCTGACGCGCAACGTGCGTCCGCGCGCGCTCGGCCGGGTGCCTATCGTGGAGGAGTACGTGATGAAAGAGGCGACCAACTCCGCCGGCGCGCCAGGAGTTCCGGCGTCCGCCGGAACTCCAAGGGCCGCTCCTGCGGCCCCGTGGGCGATCTCCGCGCTCGAGAAGCTCGCGCCCGAATCTTCGACGCTGGGCCAGGCGCACGGGATCCGGACCCTCATGGGTCCGCCGCCCCGGCCGGCGGCGGCGTTGATTCCGCTGGGGGAGGCGACCAGGAGTCCCGAGGCGTCGCCCGCGACCTGGCGCGCCTACGCGTTCGCGCTGGGGGAGACCGGCGACGGGATGCGGGCGCTGGCCGGCTACCGGCAGGCGCTCGAGCTGCTGCCGACCGACGGCCAGGCCCACTTCGGGGCCGGCATCATACTCGCGCGCGGGGGCCGGCTCCGGGAGGCGGTCGAGGAGTTCGAGGCCGCGATCCGGATCGAGCCGGGCCGGGCCGAGTTCCGGCAGGCGCTCGCGCAGGTGTCCGCCGCGATCCGATGAAGGCGGTTCTGGCGGTGGCTTGGGCGGTCGTAATCCTGATCCTGGCCGAGGCCACGGCCCCGATCCCGTGCGGGCCGGCGTGGGAAAGCATGCGGGCCATGGCCGCCGTCTGCGGCGCGCCGTCCTCGGCGGCCGTGGCCGGCGTGGTCTGGGCGGTGGCGGTCTGGGCCGCGCTACAGGCCGCCTGTTTCGGCGCCGGGGCCGCGGCGATTGGGTGGACCGGCCGGCGGCGGCGGCGCCGCTCCGGGCCGCCCGCGCCCGCGACCGCGCTCCTGCTCGGCTGGCTCGCGGCGGGACTCGCGCTCCTCGGGCTGGCCGTGCTCGGGCTATTCCGTCCCGCCGTCCTCGGCCCGGTCGCGCTCCTCGCCCTCGCGGGCGCCGGTTCCGCGCGCGCCGTCGCGGTGGAGGCGTGGCGGGCCTGGACCGTGCCGGCGGCCCCCGCCGTTCGCGCGGTCCGCTGGATCACGGGCGCCGTGCTGGCCGCCGTGGCGGCCACTTTGCTGGCCCCCGAGACCCACATCGACGCGCTGATCTACCATCTCGGGATCGCGGGCCGGGCGGTGGCCACGGGCCGGCTCACGGCGCCGTCCGGCAACTTCCTCCACCACTTCCCGCTCCTGACCGAACTGCTGCGCGGGTGGGGGCTCGCGCTCGGCGGGGAGCCCGCGGCCCGGCTCTGGACGCTCGGGGGCCTGGTGGCGGGCGCCGCCGCGGTGCGCGCCGCGCTCGCCCCGCTGTCCGGGCCGGCCTGGGGCTGGGCGGGGTTCGGGCTCTGGGCGACGTCGCCGCTCGCGGAAGGGATGGCGATGGGGGGCAAGCCCGACGTCTTCACTGCGGCCTTCGGCGTCGCGGCGCTCAGTGCTCTCGCGCGAGGCGGGCGCCGCGGGGCCCTCGTCGCCGGTCTGCTGGCCGGCGCCGCGTCAGGGAGCAAATTACAGGGCTTCGTCGTCGTCCCGATCCTGGCCGTGCTCGCGCTCCGGCGGCCGCGCGGACGCCGCGCCGTGGCGGTGGCGCTCGTCCTCGCGGGGGCGGCCGCCGCCGCCGGCCCGTGGCTGGCGAAGTCCGCGTTGCTGACCGGGGACCCCGTGTATCCGTTCGGGAAACGGGGATGGGGGATGACGGCGGCGGCCGTGGACCAGCTCGCCGAGGTCTCGGGCACGATGGCCCTCCGCGGCCGGTATGACGGGTTCCTGCGCCGTCTCGCGGCCCCGTGGACGGCGACAATGACCGACGGGCTCCCGGCGCTGTGGCTCGCGCTCGTACCGCTGGCGCTTCTCGGGGCCGGCAGGGCGGCGCGGCCGTGGTGGATCGCGGGGGCGCTCGGCTGGATCGCGTGGAGCCTGGGTCCGCCGCAGCCGCGGTACGCGATCGTGCCGCTCGCGTGGATGGCGGTGGCGCTCGTCGCAGGGCTGGCGGCATGGCGGGCGCGCCGCGCCGCCGCCATGGCGGCCGCGTTCCTGGTCTTCCAGGCCGCCCATTCCGTCACCGCATGCGCCGTCGAGGGATCGTGGGGGGCCGGACTGGGGCTGGAGGCCCGCGACGCCTTCCGGCGCCGGACGCTCTCGACCTTCGCCGAGACCGTGGAGGGGCTCGCGGCCCTGCCCGCCGGGGCCAGGGTCATGTACGCGGGCGAGTGGCGGGCGTGGCCCGCGCCGCGGCTCCCCGTGATCCCGTCGCTCCACGAGCCCCTCCCCGCATGGCCGCTCGTCCGGGCGTCCGCGTCCCCCGAAGCGCTCGCCCGCCGGTGGCGCCAGCTCGGCGTCACGCACGTCGTGCAGAACTACGCCGCCGCCCTCTACAACCGCGGGTCGCAAACGATCTACCCGTGGACCCCGCGGGACCTCGCGGTCTGGGCCGGCTTCTGGCGGACCCACGCGAGGCTCCTCCGGGCGCCGAAGCGCATCGACCGGAAGGCGGGAGGCTACTACCTCTACGAGCTAGGGGTGGGGGAGGGGCCGGCGCGCGCGACGCCGACGCTCCCCGGAATCGAGGGGCTCTACGCCGTCGTGGAGGGCTTCGTCCGCCGGGGGGACACCGGCCTCGCGGCCGCCGGGGTCCGCACGCTGGACCGGATCGCCGGAGACTTCGCGCAGGTCGCGTTCTTCGTCGGGTTCGTCGGGCACGGCGGTGACCCGGCGGCGGAGGCGCCGTACGTCGAGCGGGCCGCCGCCGGCGGGTACCGCGACCTCCTGCTCTGGCAGGAGCTGGCGCGGCTGGCGGAGGCCAAGGGGCGGCCGGCCGAGGCGGCCGCCTGGAGACGGCGCGCGGCGGACGCGGAACGGCCGGCGCCGCGGCGTTAGTATAGGAGGGCGCCGTGAAGATCCTCCGCTGGCTCCCCGTTCTGCTGCTGGCCGCCTGCACGCCCGGCGTCCAGGTGCGGCATCCCGTGGCGCCGCTGCGGCTCGACCCCGCCGACCTGCCCCGGATCGGGCGGCTCGCGGTCATTCTCCGGGTCTCCTCGGCGAGCGCGGCGCGGGCGTCGGCCGGGGTCGGCCAGGCGGCGGTGGGCCAGTTCCTGAACGCGCTCACGGAGTCGAGGGACCCCAACCGGAAGACGATCCAGCTTTCGCCCGCGTCGGCCAACGACGCGCTCCGGCTGTCCGCGGCCCGGCTGGCCTCGCCGTGGACGCGCGTCGTCTGCTACGCCGTGCAGGGGCCGTCGACGACCGAGTTCCTGGTCGCGGCCGCCCCCGGCGCCGTGCTCTGGGTCGACGCCGGCGACGTCGAGGCGGCGCAGGCCGAGCGCGTCGTGGAGAGCAAGAACCGGAAGGGCGAGGTCACCCGCACGACGGTCTGGGACGCCGGGGCGACCTGGCGGGTGGGCTGGCAGCTCGGCCGCTGGCCCGAGGGCGGCACGATGGCCTCGGGCGTGGAGACGAGTTCGTCGGGGGATTCGTACCGGAGCCCCGTCGACCTCGACGAGTGGACGGCGCAGGCGGCTGGCTGGCGGGCGGCGTGGGCCGACGCGGTCAAGGCCCAGCTCCTGCCCAGGGCGACGTGGCGCTGGCGGCGCACGTGGAAGGACAAGGACGTGCGCGCGGATTCGGCCGGCTGCTACGCGGCGTGGAACGAGGGCGTGCGGGCCGAGCAGGCGGGGAACTGGCCGGCGGCACAGGGCGCGTACCGGCGCGCGCTGGCGGCGGCGCGCACCGACAAGGACCGCGGGGCGCTCAACGGCTACCTCTCCGAGCTTTCGCTCGTCTTCGGCGGCGGCCCCGGCGCCGGGTCGGCGGCGGATGCGTGGTTCGACGAGCCCGTGGCGGTCGTCCCGTTCGCGAACGACACGAACAACGTGGGCGCCCCCGACGTCGCGCGGGCGATGGTGCAGAAGGAACTCCTGGCTCGCGGTTACCGGGTGCTGTCCATCGCGGACGTCGACGGGCGCCTCCACGGGATCGGGATCTCGCAGGGCGAGCATCTCCGGGCGTTCTCCGCGGACAAGATCGCCGCCGCGCTCGGGACGCGCCGCTGGATCACGGGCCGCGTGGACGAGTTCAAGGTCATCAACGTCGGCGTCTACTACCGGCGCCAGGCGCGGGTCACGCTCGGGCTCGGCGACGCCGGGGGCCGGACCGTGTGGGAGGCGGCGGGGGTCTCGGTGCGGCAGTCCGCGGGGACGAAGGACATCGGGGCCCGCCTCCTCGGCGGGCTGGCCGGGAGCCTGATCGAGAAGGCCACGAAGACCTACCTCAAGGAAGACACCGAAGCCGCCGTGGCCGAGGCGATGGCCTATCTGCCGTCGCGCTGATTCCCTGATCGCGGCCGCCCTCCTGCTGGCCGCGTGCGGCACCCCGGCCGTGGAGCGCGGCGTTTCCGCGGCTCCGGCCCCGGCCGGGCCGTCGCACGGTGTTTCGCCGTCCGGCGAAACTCCTCGGGTCGCGTCCGCGACCCGATACTTCCGCGTGGTCGAGGCGGGGGGCAAGCTCTGGTTCGCCGCGCCCCCGGACGGCCGGCGGTTCTTCTCGATGGGGATCGACTGCGTCCTGCCCGGCGACTGGAGCCCCGACCCCAAGTCCCCGAAGTACCACGGGGCCGACGTCCGGGGCGGGGAGCCCGCGTGGGCGGACTTCACGGCGAAGCGGATGACGGAATGGGGGTTCAACACCGTCGGCGCCTGGAGCGCGCGGTCCATGGAGCAGCGCGGCATGCCGTACTGCGCGTATCTCTGGCTGGGGGTGGGGGCCACGCACCGGCTCGTGGACGTCTGGGACCCGTGGTACGAGCGGCGGGTCGACGAGGAGGCGGCCAAGCAGATGGCTTCCCGCTCGGCGGAAGATCCGGCCCTGATCGGCTGGTTCATCGACAACGAGCTGCCCTGGTACGGCGCGGCCGGCTGGCGGACCGACGATCCCCGGACCCTCCTGGACCTCTACCTCGCGCTCTCGCGGACCGCGCCGGGCCGGATCAGGGCGGAGGCCTTGAAGGCGGGGGGCGCGGACGAGTTCGCGGGCGAGGTGGCGCGGCGGTTCCTGGCCGTGACCGCGGAGGCGATCCGCAAGCGCGACCCGAACCACCTCCTGCTGGGGGTCAGGTTCGCGAACGGCGCCCCGGCGCCCGTCGTGCGGGCGGTCGGGGAGGCGTGCGACGTCGTCTCCCTGAACTGGTACGTCAAGGACGGGCGGCCCGACCCCGGGTTCCTGGACCGGTTCTGGCTCGAGGGGCGGAAGCCCGTGCTCATCACCGAGTACTCGTACCGCGCGACCGAGAACCGGTCGGGGCTCGGGAACTCGCGCGGTGCCGACGTGACCGTGCCCACGCAGGCGGAGCGGGCGCGCCGCTACACCCGGTACGTCGAAACGCTGGCCGCCCTGCCCCAGACGATCGGGTTCCACTGGTTCCAGTACGCGGACCAGCCGACGCGCGGACGGTTCGACGGCGAGGACTGCAACTACGGGCTCGTGGACCAGGAGGACGAGCCGTACGAGCCCCTGCGCTCGGCCATGGCGGCCATGAACGCCCGCGTGGCGGACCTGCACGCGAAGAGCCCGCTCGGGTTCCCGGCGGCGTCCGGCGAGCCGCGGCCGCGGCCGCCCCTGCCCGTGGCGGGGCTGGACGTCCTGCCCGAACTGGGGAAGCGGCCGTTCCCGGTGGCGGTCTGGGTGGACTACTCCCGCGATGCCGCGGCCGGCCCGACGTGGGGGGACGAAGCGAGCCGGTGCGGGTGCGCGTTCGTGAAGCGCGGGGATGCGGCCGTCTTCTCGTTCCACGCGGGACCGGGCTGGGGCTGCGGAGTCACGCTCGTACGACCGGTCTCCGGACCGGCCGATGTCGCCGGCGCGACCCGGCTCGTCGTCGAGGCCGAGGCGCCGGCGGGGTTCCGGTTCGGCGCGCTCCTGAGCGAGGACGGGGTGGGCCCGCGGGAGGCGACCTCGTTCACCGGGTCGGGGGGCGCCGACGGGGAGCAGTACGCGAGCCCCGACCTCGCGGGCACCGGGGCCCGCGAGCGGTACGTCGTGGAACTGGCCCGCCTCGAGCTCTCCGGCGGGTTCGGCAATCCCTCGGGCAACGGCCGGCTGGACGCGCAGGCGCTGGCCCGTGTGGAGATTCGCGTGGGGGGCGGCCGGGGGGCGGCCGAGATCCGGCTGTTCCGGGTCAGGTTCGAGTAGGGGGGCAGTCGCCGTATAATGGCCGTTCATGGCTAGCCGTCCGGCGCCTCTGTCTCCGGTCACCGCGCGAGCGGTCACGATCGGCTTCCTTGCGAGCCTCGCCGTCTGCCTCGTGATGGCCTACAACGACTACTACCTCCAGAACACGCTCCTGATCGGCAACCACTTCCCCGTCATCTCCATCATCCTGGTCATGGGGCTGGTGCTGACCGTGAACGTCGCGGCGCGCCGGTGGGGGGGCACCGGGCTCGCGGTGGGGGAGCTCCTCCTGATCTGGGGTATGGTCGGGGTCGCGGGCGGCATCTGCTCCGCCGGGATCATGCGCTACTTCCCGTCGTGGATGGTGAGTCCCGCCTACTACGCGAGTTCCGGGAACGACTACCAGAGCTTCATCCTCCGGCACCTGCCGGACTGGATGGTCGTGAGCCGGGACCCGGACGCGCCGGCGGTCAAGTGGTTCATGGAGGGGCTGCCGCGGGGGGCCTCGATCCCCTGGAAGGTGTGGGTCATGCCGATGCTCGCCTGGTTCGGGTTCGCGCTCCTGGTCTTCGCGTCGAACCTGGCGCTGGTCTCGCTCTTCTACCAGCAGTGGTCCGACCGCGAGCGCCTGATCTTCCCGCTCGTCCAGGTGCCCTTCGAGGTCTCGCGGGACCCCGAGCCGGGCCGCCTCGTGAACGAGTTCCTCCGGAACCGGTTCACGTGGATCGGGGTCCTCGTCCCCGTCGTCATCCTCGGCTACAACGGCCTCCGGACGTACATGCCCGGGATGCCCGCGTTCCCGCTGAGCTGGTACGTCTGGGGGGTCTTTCCGGACCGTCCCTGGAGCGAGTTCCACCTCAACGACGTGAACATCTATTTCACCGTCATCGGGCTCACGTTCATGCTCACGACCGAGATCGCGTTCTCGATGTGGGCGTTCGTCCTGCTCTACAAGTGCGTGCCCGTTTACGTGGCCTGGCTGGGCGTCGCCGGCGGCTTCTGGGCGAACCCCGCGTCGTCGATCACGGTCTTCGAGGCCTCGGGGGCCATCCTCGCGATCGCCGGGTTCCTGTTCTGGATCGCGCGCCGGTCGCTCGCGGCGTGGTGGAACCGCGCGGTCGCGGGCCGGTCCGACGCCGTGCTCGATCCCTGGTCCCCGCGGCTCGCGCTGGCCCTGATCGCGGCCGGCCTGCTCGGCCAGGTGCTCTGGTTCCTGCTGGCCGGGGCCCAGTGGTGGGTCGCGGTCCTGAGCGTCGTGCTCTTCCTCGCGATCCTGCTCGTGCTGACCCGGATCATCGCCGAGGCCGGGATCATGTTCGTCCAGAGCAACGTCATCGCCTACGACTGGGTGACGGGGTTGTTCCCCCCGGCCTGGATCACGGGGCGGACCCTGGGGACGCTCATGATGCAGAAGGCCGTCATCATGCTCGACCTGCGCGAGATCTTCATGCCGTACGTCATGAACGGGCTCCGGGCCTGCGGGCAGGCGAGGATGAAGCTGGGTCCCGTGCTGTGGGTGTTCGCGGCGACGGCCGTCGTCGGGCTCGGGATCTCGGGGTACGGGCGGATCGTGACGAGCCACAAGTACGGCGGCGTGAACATGGACCAGTACGCGAACGTCGGCCAGCCGATGGGGATGCTGGACCAGGTGGCCTCGTTCCAGAAGAACCCGCCCACGTACGAGTACGTGCGATGGGGGGAGCGGCGGGTGTTCCCGGTCAACGCCCTGCACTTCGTGATCGGGGGCGTGTTCGCGGCCGCGCTCCTGTGGCTGCGGGCGATGTTCCTGTGGTGGCCGCTCCACCCGTTCGGGTTCGTCCTGTGCGGGAGCTGGGCGATGACCGTCTTCTGGTTCTCCGTGTTCCTGGGCTGGGCGTTCAAGGCCGTGATCATGACCTTCGGCGGCGCCCAGGCGTACCGCCGGGCCCTGCCGCTCTTCCTCGGGCTCGCGCTGGGCGAGTCGGTCATGGCCGGGTTCTGGATGCTGGTTTCGCTCGTGACGGGGCAGCCCGGGATCGCGATCCTGCCGCACTGATGGGCATTTCCGGAGCGTTCATCCCGGGTCGCGGCGGATTTGGTCCTGACGTCGGGCCATCGTACCCTATTGGGGTGACTCGACTGGCCAAACACGGGCCGTGCGGGAGGATCGCGTGACGCTGGCGCGCGCTAGGGCGGGCGCCCGGGTTTCGCCGGACGGCGAACCCCGGCATCCCGCCGGTGAAGGCGGCGGTGGACACGCGCTCTGGTGGTGGATCGGCACCCTCCTCGTCACGGCCGTCACGCTCGTCTACTTCCAGCGGTGGGGCCGGCCCTACCTCAACGTCGAGAACGAGGGCGAGATTCAGATAAGCCCCGCCGACTACGCGCGCGTCGCCGCCGAGGTGTCGCCGGCGCGGCTCGAGGCCACCGTCAAGACGCTCGCCGGATTCGGGTCGCGCCTCTCGGGCTCCGCGGGCGCGGACGCGGCCGCCGCGTACCTCAGGGAGGAGATGGTCTCGCTCCTGGGGAAGTCCAACGTCCGCGAAGAGGACTTCGACATCGACAACCCGTTCGACCTCGGCTGCGAGATGGAGGCGGGGGGGGAGACGTTCCGCGCGCACCCGATGTGGGCACCCCACCTGCGCACGTACCGGCTCCCGTCCGGCGGCCGCGACCTCGGCTCCGTCGTGCGGCTGAAGCTCTCCGAGGTCCTGCGCGGCGACGGGCGGATGGACGGGGCCGCGGTGGCCCTGCCGTGGATCGTGGACGCGGATCTGCGCTTGATCGTCCTCGCCGCGTGGCGCGGCGCCAAGTTCGACCGCAAGCTCCGCGACCCGCTGACGAAGAGCGAGCTCGCGCTCCTGAAGCGTCTGGCCCCCGGGACCGCCAGAGTCGCCGAGGACGACCGGATGCTCGACATCCTCGCCGAAAAGCACCAGGCGATCCTGGGGGAGCTCCTGTTCGACCGGCTCGCGGCGGGCGGCGCCCGGAGCCTGCTCGTCCTCGAGCCCGCCGGTACAACAATGCGTGTTGTACCTCACAGCTTCGCGGACCGGATCCTCAAGTACCCCTCCAGCCTCCCGCGGTACCTGGTCGGGTCGCGCCACACGGACGCGATCCGGAACGGCGCGGCGGTCCGGGTGCGCCAGGCCCGCAGCGCGCTCACTCTGGCCTCCGGCGAGGCCCTGCGCGTCTACCCCGTGTGGCCGAACCTCGTGCGGACGGCCTCGACGCCCCGGAGCGGCATCGAGGGCCGGCTCGTGTGGGCGGGCCGGGCGTCGCTGCCCGAGGTGGCGGGCAAGTCGCTCCAGGGCGCGATCGTGATGGTGGACTTCAACTGCGGGTTCCAGTGGGTCGGGCTGGTGGACCTGGGTGCGGCCGCCGTGCTCTTCCTCGAGCCGCCCGAGATCATGCGGGGCGAGTCGGAGAACAAGTACCTGTCCCTGCCCGCGAACATCCCCCGGTTCTGGGTGCCGAGGGCCGACGCCGAGCGCCTGCGCGGGCTCGAGGGGACGACGGCGCGGCTGGACGCCCAGGTCGTGTGGGAGCGGCGGGTCGGGCGCAACATCGTCGGGGTCTTGAGGGGCACGGGGAAGGCCACGGACTCCGACCCGGTGGTGATCACCGCCCAGTACGACTCGGTCTCCGTGGTGCCGGATCTGGCGCCCGGCGGGGACCAGGCCTGCGGCGCGGCCGCCGCGCTCGAGCTGATCCGGGTCCTCAAGCGCCACCCCCTCAAGAAGGACACGCTCTTCGTCCTGACGTCCGCCCACTGCCAGAACCTCAAGGGCTGGGGCGAGTTCCTCGACCGGCACTGGATCCGGCTCGAGAAGAAGAAGAAGGACCCCGACCGGATCAAGCCGGCGTTCGCCGTCGACCTCGACCTCACGACGCGGACCCGCCGCCTGGCCGTATTCTTCAAGGGGCACCGGCTGGACCAGAACGAGGGGCCCACCCGGCGCGTCTACTCCACGTTCGGCCGCAACCACGCGCAGGCCGGCGCGGCCGTGGCGGAGGCGCTCGGCTACGGCAAGACCTTCATGGCGGACGCCGTGAACGCGGTCTCCGGGCGCACGTGGGACTCGTACATCCCGGGCCCGTTCGCGCTGGCGCAGGAGCTCACGATGAACGCGGGGCTCTACGGCATCGCGTATGCGACGCCCGACGACGAGCGGGTCTGGGTCGACACGCCGCACGACAGCCCCGTGCGCATGGACTTCGAGTCGCTGACCCGCCAGGTCCGCGTCCTCGCGTGCGTCCTCCCGAACCAGCTCAACGTCGGCGCCGCGTTCTCGTCCAGCAACGTCGTGAACTACTGGACGACCCTCAAGGGCCGCGTCGTCGAGTGGGTCCACCGGGAGTCGTTCCTGCCGGACAAGAGCCTCAACGGCGCGATCGTGTGGAGCCACCACTGGTGGCCGGTCCGGAGCCTCAAGGGCGTGCGCGGGCACATGTTCACGATGGCGCTCGGGCCCGACCAGGGCGGGGCCAACTTCGAGCTCCGGGGCCTGGGGCATTCGAGCTGGCTGGCGACGCAGTGGAAGGCGCACACGATCTGCGATCCCTACGAGCTCGACCCCATGGACGGCGCGGTCCGGTACGCGCCGGACCGCGGCCCCGAGGGCTCCCAGCAGTACGTCGCCGAGACGGACATGGACGAGAAGGTCAAGAACCTGATGCTGGTCGCCTTCCCGTGCCGCTCGCTGCTCATGTTCGACCTCGTGGACCCCCTGCGCTACACGGCCCTCCAGCGGATGCAGGTGTACGACGCCCGGACCGATTCCGAGCCGTCGCTCTTCGGGGCCGCCCAGCCGGAGCAGAACTACCTCGTGACCTACGTCGAGCCGCTGGCCACGGCCTTCGCCCCCGAGGGCACGTCGCTCAAGTTCACATTCTGGGCGGGCGGGTTCCTGGGCAAGCGGTGCGCGCTCGTGAACTCGTCCGAGAAGCTCCCCGAGGGGGCCGGGTTCGACCTCGAGCGCGTCGACCGCGTGAACTTCACGGCCCGCCAGGTCGCGATCGACATGTGGAGGCTGAACGACCACCGGCTGGCGAATCTCCGGACCTACGGCATCGTGAACCACTTCCTCGAGGACTTGCACCGCCAGGCGAAGGAGCGGCTCGACCGGATGCAGGCGGCGGTCCGGGTCCGCGACTGGCGGGGGGCGGTGGCCGAGGCCCGGGCGGCCTGGGGCCTGGACGCCCGCGTGTACCCTGCCGTCGAGCAGTCCGCGGCCGACGTCGTCCACAGCGCCGTCCTGTACCTGGCCCTGCTCGTGCCCTTCGCGTTCCTGGCCGAGCGCCTGTTCTTCGCGTTCAATAACGTCACCAAGCAGGTGGCCGGCGCGCTCGGGGTCTTCCTCGGCATGTTCGGCATCCTCTGGTTCGTCCACCCGGCCTTCCGGATCGCGCTCACGCCCATCATGATCCTGCTCGCCTTCATCATCCTGGCGCTGTCCGTGGTGGTGTCCGGGATCATCGCGTCCCGGTTCTTCGACTTCCTGCGCCGCGAGCGCGAGTCGCTCCAGGGCGTCCACGAGGCCGACGTCTCCAAGATCAGCGTGGCCATCGCCGCCTTCCTGCTCGGGGTGTCGAACATGCGCAAGCGGCCGTTGCGGACCGCTCTCACCTGCCTGACCCTCGTCGTCCTCACGTTCGCCGTCCTCTCGCTCACGAGCGTCCAGCAGGCCGTGAAACAGCGCAAGTACTCGATCGGGAAGACCGCGCCCTACGAGGGCCTCCTGTTCCGGCAGACGACGTGGGCCGCGCTGGCCGAGCCTGCGTTGAAGTACCTCGAGACCGAGCTTGCGAGCGTGGCGGTCCCGGTCCCGCGGGCCTGGTACGTCAGTTACGCCGCCGACCGCCAGAACGCGGTCGAGCTCTCAAACGGGGACCGCGCCCGCGCGACCGCGGTGGCCGCGCTCGGGCTGACCTCCGCGGAGGCCGGGGTGTCCGGCATCACCTCGACCGTGGTCGCGGGGCGCTGGATCGCGAAGGGGGAGACGCGCGTGTGCCTCCTGCCGCGCCAGCTCGCGGCGACGCTCTACATCGGGGCGGGGGACCTGGGGACCGCGCAGGTCACGATCTTCGGGGTGCCGTTCACGGTCATCGGCCTCTTCGATCCTCGCAGGTTCGGCAAGCTCCGGGACCTCGACGACGAAGAGCTTTCCCCCGTGAACTTCGAGGCGACCGAGAAGAAGCGGGCGTCCCAGAACGTGACGTCGATGCAGCGGGAGGGCCAGCTTCCCCAGAAGTACGACCACCACGACGCGGGCCAGATCGTGATCCTGCCGTTCGACGACCTCATGCGGCTCAACGGCCGGCTGGCCTCGATCGCCGTGCCCCTGCCCCGCCCGCTGGACCTCAAGCACGCGATCGACCGCCTCCTGTCGCGGCTGGGCATCCTGGTCTACGTCGGGCTGAACCACAAGACCTACGCCTACAGCGCCATCGGCGACACGCCGACGGAGGGCCTCGGCAACCTCGTCGCGCCCGTGGCCATCGCCGTCCTCATCGTGCTCTCGACCATGCTCGGCGCGGTGCAGGAGCGCCGGCGCGAGATCGCCGTGTTCTCATCCGTCGGGCTTTCGCCGACGCACGTGGCCGTGCTCTTCCTGGCCGAGTCGTTCGTCTTCGCGATCATCGGGGTCGTGATCGGGTACCTGCTGGGGCAGATGTTTTCCCACCTCGTCGTCTCGGGGCTGGTTCTCCAGGGCCTCAACGTAAACTACTCCTCGGGGTCCGCGATCCTGTCCGTCGTGATCGTCATGGGCGTCGTCCTCCTGTCGACGCTCTACCCGGCGTACATGGCCTCGCGGCTGGCGCGGCCGTCCTCGATCGGCGGGTTCGTGCTCCCGCCGCTCGTCGGCGACAAGGTCTCCCTGCAACTGCCGTTCTCGTTCAACGCCCGGGACGCGGAGGCCGTGTGCGCGTTCCTGGCCGAGTTCTTCGACGCGCACGCCGAGGCGTCGGCGGGCGAGTTCTCCTCCGGGCTGATCCGCCTCGAGCGAATGGGTCCCGACTGCATCCTCGGGGTCCGCGTGTGGCTCGCGCCATACGACTTCGGCGTGAGCCAGGACATCCGGTTCACGACCCGCGAGGGGATCGGGGACGAGTCCTCGGCGACGATGGAGATCACGCGGTTGTCGGGCGACCAGGCCTCGTGGCGGCGCGTCAACAACCGGTTCCTGAAGACGATCCGCAAGCAGTTCCTGATCTGGCGCGCCCTGGGCGAGGTCGCGCGCATCGGTTATCAGAAGGAGGCCCGGCGGATGACCGCCCGGGCGAAGGAGGTCGCGCATGCCCCCGAAGCCTGAACCGGAGGGCGAGTACGTCGACGCATTCGACTGGAAGACCGTAGTCGGGGCGTTCTTCGTCGGACTCGTCATGATGCCCGCGGCCATCTACGTCTCCCTGTTCGCGGGCCAGGGCCTCGACCAGGCCGCGATCTGGGTCACGATCATCCTCTTCGCCGAGCTGGCGCGCCGGTCGGTCAGCGCGCTCAAGAAGCAGGAGATGTACCTGCTCTACTACGTGGCCGCCGGGCTGTCGGGCGGCGGCGTCTTCGCCGGGCTCGTCTGGAACCAGTTCCTGCGCCAGTCCCGCGAGGCCGCGGCGTTCGGGGTGGCGCAGAACATGCCCACCTGGGCGGCGCCGCTGGCGGATTCGCCCGCCCTGCTCGAGCGCAAGCTGTGGCACCCCGACTGGCTGCCCGCGATCGGGCTCGTGCTCGTGGGCCAGGTCCTCTCGCGGTTCAACTGGTTCGGGATCGGGTACGCGCTCTTCCGGCTCACCTCCGACGTCGAGCGGCTGCCGTTCCCGATGGCCACCGTCGCGGCCGAGGGCGCCGTCGCCCTCGCGGAGTCCCCGGAGAAGAAGGAGAGCTGGCGCTGGCGGGTCTTCTCGATCGGGAGCATGCTGGGCCTGGGTTTCGGAATGGTCTACGTCGGGATCCCGGCGATCACGTACCTGATCTTCGCCTCGCCGCTCGCGCTGCTCCCGATCCCGTGGAAGGACTTCACCCCGGCGCTCCAGAACATACTGCCGGCGACGCCCCTCGCGATCTCGTTCGACCTGGGGTCCGTCCTCTGGGGGATGGTCGTGCCCTTCTGGGCCGTGGTCGGCACGTTCGTCATGAGCGTGGTCTCGACGCTGGTCGCGAACCCGATCCTCTACAATCTCGGGTTCTTCCCGACGTGGCGCAAGGGCATGAGCGTCCTGGACACCCAGTTCGCGACATCCTTCGACTTCTGGCTCCCCGTCGGCTTCGGGGTGGCGCTCGCGGTCGCCGGCGTCGGCGTCTGGCAGCTCGTCCGGATGCTCAAGCGCAAGGAGGCCGCCGTCATGGCGGCCGACATGGAACTGCTCCTGGGCAAGGAGGGGATCCTGCGGTTCGGCAAGCCCCAGACCGGCCCGCGCGTGATCCCCAAGGGCCGCGGCGACTTCCCGGTCTGGATCGCGATCGCGATGTTCCTCGTCTCGACGGCCGGGTACGTCTGGGTCTGCCACATCCTGGTGCCGCGGTTCCCGCTCTGGATCCTGATCTTCTTCGGGTTCATCTGGACCCCGATCACGTCGTATATCTCGGCGCGCATGATCGGGCTCACGGGCAACGGGGTCTGGTTCCCGTACGTCAAGGAAGGGTCGTTCGTGCTCTCCGGCTACAAGGGCGTGGACATCTGGTTCGCGCCGATCCCGCTCAACGACTTCGGGGGCGTGGCCGCGTTCTTCAAGCAGCTCGAGCTGACGAAGACGAAGTTCACGTCGATCATCAAGGCCGAGATTCTCATGTTCCCGATCAGCATCGGGTTCAGCTTCCTGTTCTGGGCCTTCATCTGGCACCTGACCACGATCCCGTCGTACGCGTTCCCGTTCGCGAACAAGGTCTGGCCGTTCAACGCCCGCACCAGCAGCCTGTGGATGACCGCGACGAGCGAGGGCCGGGCGTGGCTCCTCGAGGCCCTGCTGAAGCCGAACTGGATCGGTGTCGGGTTCGGGTTCGGGTGGGTCCTCTACTGGATCGTGGACATCATGAAGTGGCCGATCTTCCTGTTCTACGGCGCCGTCGGCGGGATCAACAACCAGATCGGCGGCTGGCCCATGCTGTCCATGATCGGGGCGCTGCTGGGCAAGTTCTGGCTGGCGCCGCGGTACGGCGAGGAGCGCTGGTACCGGTGGGTGCCCGTGCTGTGCGCCGGGTTCGCGTGCGGCATGGGGCTCGTCTCGATGCTCGCGGTGGGAATCACGATCGTCCAAGGGACGGTTGTGACTAAGCCTTTCTAGTGGCTGCCAGGGCTCCCTCCCGGAACCGGCGGATTGCGCCGGCGCTGCGGCACGTGCCGGCGCCGTACAACGGCCCCGAGCGCCGCGCCAACGGCCGGTACTCGCTCACGCTCCACGGGCGCGGGACCTTCCTCTCCGTGCCCACGCGCTGGCTCCACGAGAAGGAGGCCTTCGAGGTCGTGGCCGAGGACGTGAGCCTCGGCGGCATGCAGGTCCACTTCAACGAGCCCGTGCGGGCCGGCGACGCCGTGCGGCTCAAGTTCACGGTGCCCGGGCGCGGCGCGATCGAGCTCGACACGGTCGTGCGCTGGGTGCACCGCGAGCCGGGCAGCCGGCTCGCCGACACCTCCGCCGGGCTCGCGTTCAACGACGACGCGCCGCACAAGGACATCGAGGCCCTCCTGCACGCGTCGGACTACAGCCGGGGCGGGGCCTCTTCCGGGACCGGCGGCGTGACCGCGATGACGCGCCAGGTCAACCTGCCCCTGCGCCGGGCGATCGAGATCAGCATCAGGAGCCTGCGCATCCGCACCACGCGCACGCTCGCGACCTCGGCCGTGGTCATGTTCGCGATCTGGTTCCTGACGCTCATGCTCTGCTCGGGGCCCGTGAGCGCGGCCCTCGAGATCGGCGAGATCATCACGAAGGAGAGCCGGGCCCAGGACCTCTGGGTCGTGATCGTGTCCATGCTCGTGGCCGTGGTCGGGATCACGAACACGCTCCACATGTCGGTGGCCGAGCGCTACCGCGAGATCGGGACGATGAAGTGCCTGGGCGCGCTCGACCGGTTCGTGGTCGAGCTGTTCCTGCTCGAGTCGCTCGCGCTCGGCGCCGTCGGCTCCGTCGCGGGCGCGTTCTGCGGCATGGTCCACGCGATCTATCCCTGGCTCACGCGGGCCAAGGAGCTCGACCACGTCGCCCTGCCGGTCAAGGCCCTGCTCGAGAACTTCGGGTTGGGCGTCGCCGCGGGCCTCGCGCTCACGATTCTGGGCTCCCTGTACCCGGCCTTCCGGGCGGCGCGCATGGCGCCGGCGGAAGCCATGCGGACCGAAGTCTGATGAACACTATGAAGGAGGTGATTTCCAGTGGCTCGTAAACTCAAACCCGTGGTGTCGAAGAAGCCGTCCGGCCGGTCGGAGTACACGGTCGTGTGCCGCGACGTGAAGAAGGAATACTCCCTCGGGACCCAGATGGTGCACGCCCTGCGCGGGGTCTCCCTCGAGATCAAGCGCGGCGAGTACATCTCGATCATGGGCCCCTCGGGGTCCGGCAAGTCCACGCTCTTCAACATGATCGGCGGCTTGGACCACCCCAGCGGCGGCAAGGTCTTCATCGACGAGGTGGACATCGCCCAGCTCGACCCCTACGAGCTCGCGTGGCTCCGGTGCCGCAAGATCGGGTACATCTTCCAGACCTTCAACCTCATCCCGGTCATGACCGCGCTCGAGAACGTGACCCTGCCCATGATCTTCGCCGGGCTCACGCCCGACGACTATCTCCCCAAGGGCGCGGCCGTGCTCAAGCAGGTCGGCCTCGGCGACCGCCTGCACCACAAGCCGACGGAGCTGTCCGGCGGCCAGCAGCAGCGCGTGGCCATCGCCCGGTCGCTCGCCAACGACCCGGCCATCGTCCTCGCGGACGAGCCGACCGGCAACCTGGACCTCAAGACCGGCCGCGAGATCATCAACCTCCTGCGGACGCTCAACAAGAAGAAGGGCGTCACCATCATCTCCGCCACCCACGACCTCAAGATGATCGACGTCTCCGACCGGATCTTCTGGATCCGGGACGGCGCCATCGCCAAGGTCGAGGAGCGCGGCAAGATGAAGATCTCCGTGGGCGCCATCGCCGAGTAATCTTCTCTCTCCGTTCCGTCGCCACGGGGCTTCCGCACCTGCGGAAGCCCCGTTCGCGATTCAGTATGCGTCCTTGCGCGGTCGGATCGTGAGGAGCGAGACGACGTGCGCGGCGTCGTCAATCGCGTAGAAGAGTCTCCAACTTCCGAGCCGGTACCTCCACGTGTCCGGTACGATACCTTTCAGCTTCTTGATCCCCGGCCCATAATGCGGCTGTGCTGAGAGACGGGGGTAGATGCGGTCACGGAGCGTCTCCTCGAGGCGCTCACGCAAGCCGGGAGGGGTGATCCGTCCAAAGACGTCCTCGAATCGGGACGTCTCGAAGATCCGGTAGCCTTCTGGCATGGTTGGTCAGGCGACGAGCCGGCCATGGCGCTTCTTGGCGGCGCGATGACCCGCCCGGATGTCCGCCATGAGTTTGCGGTCCGACAGGATCTCGCGCATCTCGGCGGGGGAGGCGTAGACCACCTCGTCCTTGAGGCGGCGCTTGGCCGCGGTCTCGATCAGGTTCGCGATCGATCGGTTGTCGGCCTGCGCCCGCGACCGGAACAGCTCGTAGTCGGCGTCGCTCAACCTCAGTGTGATCGTTTTGGGCATCCCGTCCCCTCCTGCTTCACTTTGCTTCCTTTTCATTCTACGGCTCGCCGTTTCCCGCCGCAACCCCGCGGTCAGGACGCTTGACGGGCCTCGCCGCCTTGCCAATAATGGCGGACATGAAGACGCCGGTCGTCTACTGGGTGGTGCAGGTCTGGGCCGCGCTCCTGTTCGTGGGGCTCTCGATCCCGTTCATCCTCGGCAAGATCCCGCCCAACGCCGTCGCCGGCTTCCGCACCGCGAAAACCATGTCCAACCCCGGGGTCTGGTACGAAGCCAACCGCATCATGGGCTGGGACCTCCTCTGGGCCGGCTCCGCCATGCTCGCCGCCCTCGTCACCACCTGGTTCTTCCGTGGCTCCATCCCGTTCCTCACCATCACCTTCATCCACGTCGGCGTCACCCTCACCGCCATCACCGCCATGGTCGTCCACGGCCTCTGGCGCCTCTCGAAGCTGTGACGAAATAAGATATCTGCCATTGATATCTGTCCTCCCCGGCGCTAGCATGAAGTCATGACACGCATTCTCGTGAACGTGAAGGAGGATGAGCTGGCCGCGGCGGATGCCGCCGCCAAGCGTCTCGGCGTGTCCCGGTCCGAGGTGGTCCGCCGGGCCCTGGCGCGGTTTGTGTCCGGCAAGGAAGCCCCCGTCGAGTCGGTCGAGGAGCGGCTTCGGAGGGTGAACCGGGTGCTGGAGGAGATGAAGGAGTCCGGGAGGCAGATGAAGAAGATCGACCCGACGTGGGACCCGGTCGCGCTCATCCGGGCGCACCGGGACGGGAAGATCCGGCTCTGAAACGCCGCGTTTGCCGGTTCGCGGCGGCGGAGTCCTCCGCCCCCTGGGGCTCGCGTTTCGTGCTCGACGCCTCGGTCGCGGTGAAGATCTATCTGGAGGAAGTGGGCAGCGACCTCGCCCGTCAGCTTCCTCGCCGCATCGTCACCGGGGAGACCGTCCTCCTGGCGCCGGAGCTGGTGCGCGTCGAGCTCGCTGGTGCCCTGCTCCGCGTCCGGGGCCCGGATTGGCGAAGCGTGCAGGCGGACATGGCCCGGTTCGAGGTGCTCGGGATCACGCTCCATCCGCTGACGGCGGAGTTGGCGTCGTCCGCCGTCCGCATTGCCGGCGAGCACAATCTCAGGGTCGCCGATGCCGTGTATGCGGCGCTGGCCGAGCGGTCCGGGTGCGCCGTGGTCTCGGCGGACGCCGACTTCGTCCGCCGGCTGGCCGGCACCGGACTCGCAGTCTCCCTCTCGTCTCTGCGATAATCCCCGGGATGATCTCCTCGAGCTCCCTCGACGGCGCCTGGAAGCTCTGCTGGCGCAGCGGCCAGCGCGGCCGGACCCGGTTCGTCGTCGACGGCCGCATCGTCGCGGACCGCTACCTCGACGCCACCGTGCCCGGCGAGGTCCACCTCGACCTCCTCAAGGCCGGCTGGATCGCGGACCCGTATGTCGGGACGAACGTCCTCGCCGCCCGCTGGGTCGAGGAGATGGTCTGGACGTACCGGCGGGAGCTGTCCGTGCCTGCGGCGGCCCGAAGGGGCAGGATGTGGTTGGTCTTTGATCGGTTGGACTTGGCTGCGAAGATCATGCTCAACGGCGAGACGGTGGGCGAGCACCACAACACCTTCTACCTCTGCCGCGTCGAGGTCACGGGGAAGCTGAAGCCCGGCCGCAACGTCCTCGAGGTCGAGATCGAGTCCGGGCTCTTCTCCGTCTCCGACAAGCTCAACGGTGGGTACGAGTACACGCGCGACCAGGCCCTCCACAAGCGCCACTGGCTCCGGAAGCCCCAGAGCCAGTTCGAGTGGGACTGGTCCCCGCGGCTCCTGAACGTCGGGATCACGGGGTCCGTCCGGCTCGAGTGGACGACCGCTCCCGTCCGCGTGGACCAGCTCGTGCCGCTCGTGACCGTGGCCGAGGACCTGCGCTCCGCGGCCGTCCGGACCCGGGTCTTCGTCGAGGGGCTCGGCCCCAAGCCCGTGCAGGGGACCCTCTCGGTCTCCGTCGCCGGCCGGACCGCGACGTTGCCCGTCACGATCCAGTCGGGTCTGCACCCGGTCGAGGTCGTGGTCGATGTGCCCCACCCCAAGCTCTGGTGGCCCGTGGGCCACGGCGACCAGCCGCTCTACCCCCTCCGTGCGGAGCTCAAGGTGGGCGGCCGGTCCGTGGGCGTGCGCACGGCCAAGGTCGGGTTCCGCCACGTCCGGGTCAACCAGGAGCTCCACCCCCAGGGCGGCCGGTACTTCGTGATCGAGGTCAACCACCGCCCGATCTTCGTCAAGGGCGGGAACCTCGTCCCGGCTGACATGATCACGGCGGCGCTGGACGCCAAGCGGTACCAGGGACTCGTCGATCGCGCCCTCGAGGCGAACTTCAACATGCTCCGGGTCTGGGGTGGCGGGCTGTACGAGGCCGACGAGCTATTCGCCCTCTGCGACGAGAAGGGGATCCTGGTCTGGCAGGAGTTCATCTACGCCTGCGCCAAGTACCCGATGACCGACGGCGCGTTCTTCGAGGACGTGAAGCGGGAAGCCCGGTACCAGGTCCGGCGGCTGGCCTCCCACCCCAGCCTCGTCGTCTGGTGCGGCAACAACGAGATGGAGGCCGGGAACTGGGAGTGGGGGTACGACACCGGCCCGACCCCGATGCCCGACCACGCCTTCTTCCACAACGCGCTCCCGCGGCTCCTCCACGAGGAGGACCCCACCCGCTATTACCAGCCCTCGTCCCCGTTCTCGCCGGACGGCCAGATTCCCAACAAGCCGGACAGGGGGGACCAGCACCCGTGGTCGATCGGGTTCAACGAGACCGACTTCCGGGGCTATCGAAAGATGATCGACCGGTTCCCGAACGAGGGCGGGATCATGGGCCCCTGTGCGCGCCCGACCGTGGCCGCCTGCCTGCCGGGGGGCAAGCTCACGCACCCGGACTCGCCGGGCTGGCAGGTGCACGAGAACGCGATCTCGGATTGGGAGACCCCCAAGCCCGTGGACCGGATGCTGGAGCAGTGGCTGGGCAAGCGAAGGGCCGCCATGACCCTCGACGACTGGGTCTACTGGGGCGGCGTCGTGCAGGGCGAGGGGCTCTCGGAGTACATCCGCAACTTCCGCCGGCGCATGTTCTCCTCCGCCTCCGCGATCTTCTGGATGTACAACGACTGCTGGCCCGCGGTCCGGAGCTGGACGATCCTGGACTACTACCAGCGCCGGACGCCCTCGTTCCACCCCGTCCGCCGCGCCTTCGCCCCCGTGGCCGTGGCCGTGACCCGCGAGGACGACTGTGTCCGCGTCTGGGGCATCAACGAGACCCAGGCAATAGCCGGCGGCACGCTCCGGTACGGAATCATGTCGCTCAAGGGCAAGTACCCGATGGACGAGTCCCGGCCGTTCCTCCTCAAGCCCAACGCCTCCACGCTCCTCGCCGAGTTCGACGGCAAGCGCTGGGACCGGCTGGGCGTGAAGTCCCATATTGCTTTTGCCCGTCTTTCCGACGGTGACCGCGAAGTCGCCCGCGACCGCCTCTTCCTCCCGTTCTTCCGCGAGATGTCATGGTCCCGCCCCCGCGTCTCCGTCCGTCTTGCCGGTGGCAAGGCCATCTTCTCCTGTTCTTCGTTCGCCTGGCGCGTCTGCCTTGATCTCGACGGCGAGACGCGCCTCCCCGACAACTTCTTCGACATCTGGCCCGGCATCCCCGTGGTTCTCCCCTGGCCCCGCTCCCTCGGTCGCCCCAAGATCCTCCGTGTGGGTAATCTCTAGGCGGAATCGTGATTTCGGTGTGATACGATCGAGATGATGCACGAGTACCTCATCCCCATCACGATCAAGGAGCTAGAAGAGGGCGGCTTCTTGGCCACCAGCGATGTCCTGCAGGGGCTGGTCGCGCAAGGCCGCACCATCGCGGAGACCATGGAGATCGCGCAGGATGTCGCCCGCAAGCTCATCGAGTCCTGCCTCGAGCACGGCGATCCGCTGCCTCGCGGACTGCCACGCAACGGGTCCCGGAAGGCATCCGTCAAACTCGTCATCCCGGTGGCCGCGGGAGGGTGAGCCGGCTTCCGGCCCTCACCGCTTCCCAGGTCCTGAGGAAGCTGCGGCGGGCTGGATTCGTGTTCGACCGTCAGGCCAAGGGCAGCCACGAGATCTGGTACCATCCCGCCAGCAAGCGTCGCACCGTCGTACCCAACCACCCGGGCCGGACTCTACCCAAAGGCACGCTCTCCGCGATCATCGAACAGGCCGGTCTCGCTCTGGACGAGTTCCTC
Source organism: bacterium (assembly GCA_919901855.1). Classification (GTDB taxonomy): domain Bacteria; phylum Oederibacteriota; class CAKKQC01; order CAKKQC01; family CAKKQC01; genus CAKKQC01. Next base: position 136,888 of record CAKKQC010000012.1, read on the forward strand.
AAGCTCTGAGTTGGCAGGTGAGACGAATGACGACCGTGACGGCAACCCAGGCTCGCGCAAGCCTTCCCGAACTCCTCGACCAGGTTGGCGACTCCCACCAGCCGGTCCTGATCACGGGTCGCCGTCGCAACGCTGTCCTGCTTTCACGGGAACATTACCGAGCCCTCCAGGACACGGCCTTCCTCCTGGGTGCTCCGGGAATGCGGAAGTCACTTCTCGCCGCCAAGAAGGCACCCCTGAGGAGTTACACGAAGACCCGACCCCGGTGAGATGGCCGACATCGCGGCGGCGTAGGTGGACCTGTCGGGCCGGAGAGAGGTCGTGAGGGAGTTGCGCCGACCGATTCGGAGTCGCCGGGCGGCCCGGTCGCGGACGGCCGACATGGGCCCACTGGCAGGCAGGGACTGCCCATCGGCGGCCGGACGCGACTGTCTGCGGGACGCCCTGGCGACGGAGAATGGCCGCTAGCCAAGGTCGGCGCCACAGCGAGGCAGCTTGGGCGTGACGCCGAGCGATCCCGAACGACCTCTCTCCGGCCCGACAGGGGGTATGATCATGGCCTGGAGGTGATCCAACATGCCTAGTCCCTGGTGGGTGACCGACAACCTCGACAAGGTGTTCCCCGACTCCTCCCGCCCCGTCGACGCCCCGGCCGCCATCGAGCTCTGGGCTGGCCGCAACGAAACCGAGGACGCCCAGGTCGCCATCGCGGTTCCCAAGGACCGCCGGGTGAACCGGGCCACCTTCGCGTTCACGCCCCTCAAGGGCCCGCGGGGCCACTCGATTCCGGCTTCGTCCTGCCGCGCCTTCTGGGAGTGGTTCATCTACGTCCACGCGAACCCGCCCGCCAACACGGACCCCTCCACGTATTTGCGCAAGGCCCCCGCCTTCTTCCCCGACGCCTTCCAGGAGGACCCGGCCCCCACGCTCCAGGGCGGCGTGACCCAGCCGCTCTGGGTCTCGGTCCAGGTCCCCGAGGACGCCGCCGCCGGCGAGTACCGCGGCACGCTCACGATCTCCATGGACTTCCGCTACGGCTCCACCGAGACCATCCGGATCCCGCTCCTCATCCACGTCTGGCCCTTCGCCCTCCCCTCCAAGCCCATGATGCACCAGACCGAGTGGTTCGACACGGGCGCGCTCGCCGACTGGTACCACATCGCCCCGTGGAGCGAGGCGCACTGGGAGTGGATCGCGAAGGTCGCCAAGGACATGGCCGCGCACAAGCAGGACATGATCGGGACCTCTTTCCCCGACCTCGTGGGGGTGACCCGGACCCGGGCGGGCTCGCTCGAGTTCAACTTCCAGAAGCTCGACCGCTGGCTCGACATCTTCACCGCGGAGGGCATCGACTGGATCGAAGGCATGCACGTGGCCGGACGCGTCGGCGACTGGACCTCCCAGATCGGGCTCGGCCGCTGGAGCCCGCGGGACGAGCACGGCGCCGCTATCGACACCTCCCGCCGGAAGATGTCCGACCGCCAGTTCGCCTTCTACGCCGAGGGCCTCCTCAAGGCCGTCCACCGGCACCTGAAGGAACGCGGCCTCGGGAAGACGTTCGTCCAGCATGTCGCCGACGAGCCGATCCCGGCGAACGAGAAGTCCTGGAAGGCCATCGCCTCCCAGGTCCGGCGCTGGATCCCGGGCGTCCGGACGATTGATGCCATTGAGAGCGAAGGCCTCCGCGGCTACTGCGACATCCAGGTGCCCCAGATCCAGGAGATCCACAAGCGCTCCACCCGCCCGTATCCGGAAGAGCTCTGGAGCTACGTCTGCCTCTTCCCCCAGACCATCTACCCGAACCGGTTCCTGGACTACCCCTCGGTCCGGCACCGGATGATCTGGTGGCTCTCGTACTCGCTCAATCTCAAGGGCTTCCTGCACTGGGCCTACAGCGCGTGGAAAGTCTGGGGCTTCCCGAGCGAGGTCCCGCTCTCGCCCTGGTTCGACCTGACCGGCTCCTCTCATTACAGCGTCGACGTCCAGCCGCTCCCGGCGGGGGACACGCACATCGTCTATCCGGGTAGGCATTCGATCTGCTCCTCCATCCGCTGGGAGGTCATCCGCAAGGGGTACGAGGACCACGCCCTGCTGACGATGCTCGACGCGGCCTGCCGGCATCCGAAGCGCAAGTCCGCTTCTGCCCTGCTTCCTGCGAGAGAGTTACTGCGGCAGATCCGTGACGACGTCGCCCGCGACCCCGCCCGCCACACGCGGAACCCGGTCGTCATGCTCAACGTCCGCCGTGCCGCGGGGGACTTGCTCTCGCGCCTGCAATGACGTGAGAGTTCGGCGGGGACACGCAAGTGCTTGACCGCAGACTCACGGCACTGATTCCGGCGGCGTCAGCCCTCTTGGTCATGTTCTCTGCCCCTGCATGGGCCTTGGACAAGGAACTGGAGGAGGCTGAGCGGATGGTCGGTGAGGGCAGGTACTGCCGTGCCCTCGAGCTGATTGGCAAGGCGCCGATGAACATGGAACGAGACAACGCCATGGCCGTATCTCGCCTGGTGTCCCAGATGGCGCGAGACAGGGCCTTCCCCGCCAGGCTTCTCGCTGACACCACGTACTCTTCCACTGGCAAGGCAGTCGTTCTCGCGGACGCGTTGACGAACATGAGCTGTGTGGGTCAGTACGCAGAGGCGAGGATTCCGTGGGACCACCTCTACCGCATCCTCTACCTCACGGAGAAGCACTTCGGCCAGTTGGTTGTTCCCATCAACAGCAGTGCCGAGTGCAGCCTGGGCGGATCGGTCCTACTCACCATTGCGCACTATGCGGGCGTCTACGGTGGCGAAGGCGTGATCTCCCAGAACGAGAGTATCCGGATCGCCGAGGAGTGCCTCCAAGCCGTCTGCTCACGCTATGGGAAGCAGAAGGTGCGAGTGTGCTCGATATACATCTACGGCTCGGGTAGAGGCGACTCCCATGGCGCGCTGTACGACATTGAGCTCCAGTTCAAGAAGGGCGACATTGCGTCGGGATGTAGGCGGGCGCAGCGGGCGTTGCACAGATACGCGAAGGACAAAGACTATGCTTTCGCCGCGGGCAAACACTTCGAAGTGGGGGTTGCGGATATCCTTTCCCGCCACGACACGCCAAGAGTCCTTCCGTTGTTGCGCGAGATCTACCGAACGAGCAGGCAGGAGGAATCGCGAGCGTATGCCCTAATGTCCATGGGAGACGTCCAGTGGAAGCTCGCTCAAGGGCCGAGGTTCAGGAACCTGAAGTGCATTCTCCGTGGAAGGTACTGGTACGGTCAGTGCAAAAGCACGATGGAGAAGCTTCTCGTGGAATTCAGGTACACATGCCAGTACTGCAATGAGCACGACGGCATAAGGTACTACGGCCAGAGCGCGTTCAACCGGCTTCTCAGTGTGAACGGTGATTGGGGATGGCTCACATGGAACGAGCACACCGACCAGAAGGAGAGGCAAGCGCTTCTCGACCGCGCGCATCAATACGTGAAGGACGTGTGCGATCATGCGAAGGCGCACTATCCTCACATGGTGGCATCGTCCGGGGCATATGATCGGTTGATGAGGGAGATGCTGAATGAACTGGGGATGCATTGACCTTTCGTTTCTGGGAAGCCGAGAGGACGATTAGCTAGAAGAAGAGGGACACTCTTTCGATCGTGTGATTCGTGAGGGCAAGCATGCGGTTCCCGTCCCGTTCCCGGGGATGTGTGATAATCCTGCCATGGCGAAGATAGACGAGCAGTTGGCGGGATTCGTGGAGGCGGCGCTCAAGGGAAACGGGACGGTCACCCGGAAGAAGATGTTCGGGGGGCTCTGCGTGCTCCTGAACGGGAACATGGTGGGGGGGATCATCGGCACTCGGCTCATGCTGCGGGTCGGACCCGAAGCCTACGAAGCGGTCCTGAAGATGAAGGGGGCCGCCCCGATGACCTTCACCGGGCGACCCCTGAAGGGCATGGTCTACGCGGATTCCGGCGGGAAGTGGACGGCGGCGTCCGTCAGGCGCTGGATGTCCCCGGCCATTGCGTTCGTCAAGGCCCTGCCGAAGAAGAGGGCGAAGTAGCCCGTCACCCGGGGAACGCGAGGGGATGGGGTTGACGGTTTGCTCGGTATTGTGAGCAAATGTACTCAGGATCCTGAGCAAACGGGAGGCACGCCCCGGCAGTCCGTCCTGGGGAAGGGAGCGATCGCGCGGTTCCGCGGGTTGGCAGGAGCTCAGACGGTGTCCTAGAATGATGGACAGCGTTGATTGAAGGAGGCGGATGATGCCGACGGCGAAGCAGGCGGTGGTGAAGATCCTCGCGGGGGTTCCTTCCGGCGCGTCGTTCGAGGAGATCCAGTACCGGATTTACGTCCGGGAGAAGATTGAGAACCGCCTCGCGGTCAAGCGGAACGGCAACGTGGTCAGTCAAGAGGAAGTCGAGCGGCGGATGAGGAGATGGCTCGGAAAGTAGCCTGGCTGACAGCGGCTTGGGAGGATCTTGAGAGCGTGGCCGAGTATGTCGCCAAGGACTCCCCGGTCTATGCTGCGGCAATCGTCCGTGAGGCCCGAGATGCGGCACGTTCGCTCTCCCGGTTCCCGATGAGGGGGCGCGTCGTTCCAGAGCTGAGCCGGAAGGATGTCCGCGAACTCATCGTGGGTAGCTATCGAATGATCTACAGGGTCGGCGCGGGCGAGTCGCTGATCCTGGCATTCATCCACGGCGCGCGCGACGTGGGCGAGATCACGCGCGAGCAGTCCTGGCGTCGCGGTCGGAACCTGAACTAACCGGGCCAGAAGCGCCTTCGTGCCGTGGGGGACTTGCTGGCCAGGCTCGGATAGGGAGGACGAAACGAAGACCGCCAAGGAGGATTCATGACCGTCTTCGAGGCGATACGCAGGCGCAGGTCGATCAGGAAGTACCGGGACCGGAAGATCCCGGCCGCGGCCCTGCGGCGGGTGCTGGAGGCGGCGCGGCTGGCGCCCAGCGCGAACAACCAGCAGGCGTGGCGGTTCATCGTCGTGCGCGACCGGGCGAAGCTCCGGAAGATCGCCAGGGCCTGCCGGTGGGGATCGTTCGTCGACCAGGCGCCGGTCGCCCTCGTCTTCTGCGGCACCGACGGCCGGGGGGTGATGACGAACGGCCAGCGGGCCGCCACCGTGGACGTCACCATCGCGATGTCCTACGTGACACTGGCGGCCACGGAGCTCGGGCTGGGGACCTGCTGGTTGGCGTCGTATCGGGAGGCCCCGGTGAAGCGCCTGCTGGGCATCCCGCGGAAGGCGACCGTGGTGGGCATCACGCCTCTCGGCTACCCGGCGGAGCATCCCGGCCCGCGTCCGCGGAAGAAGCCGGGCGAGGTGGTCCGGCTCGACCGGTGGTGAACGGCGCGAACGGACGCAGAGCGTTCCCCACCGGCTGACAAAGGGATGACCCCTGCACTCGCGTTGGCTATGATGGGGCTCGATGGGTGAGACCCGGATCGAACTCCGGCACCTCCTCGAGGACCTGCGGGACGCCTACCCGTGGTCCGAAGAGGAGATCGTGGTCACCGAGCTGATCGCGAACGCGCTCGACTCCAGGGCGTCGGTGCTCGCCTTCACCGTGGACGTCGCGGCGCAGACGTTCGCGCTCGCGGACAACGGCCGGGGGATGACGGCCAAGGGGCTCAAGGGCTACCACGACATCGCGGCCACCACGAAGACGCGCGGCCGCGGGATCGGGTTCGCGGGCGTCGGGGCGAAGCTCGCGCTCCTCTCGGCGGACCACGTGGTGACCGAGACCCGGCACGGCGCCTACCACCGCGCGACGCGCTGGAAGCTCGAGAACCCGCGGCGCGCGCCGTGGAGCTACGTGCCGCCGCGGGGGCTCGTCGCGGGGCCCAACGGCACCGCCGTCGTGATCGCGCTCAAGGAGCGCGCGTCCCCCCTGCTCAAGGCTTCGTTCGTCGAGCGGACCGTCCAGGAGCATTTCCAGGCGCTCCTGATCCCGCAGATGAACGAGATCCTCAAGATCGTGTACCCACAGGGCGTCACGATCTCGGTCAACGGGAGGACGTTGACTCCCCCCGAGACCGGCGAGCTCGCGGACCGCAAGCCGCTGTGGGTGCGGGCTCCGGGCATCCGGGGCCTGGCGGGGTACGGGTTCGTCGGTAGGGTGGCCGCGCCCCTGCCGGACGCGCTCGCCGGCATCGCGGTTTCCGCGTACGGCAAGACGATCAAGCGGGGCTGGGAGTGGCTCGGGATCTCGCTTCGTAACCCCGGCCTCGTGACGGGGCTCGTCGAGGTGCCCCAGCTCGTGGAACTGCTCAACACGAGCAAGTCCGACTTCCTCAAGGACAGCCGGAACCTGCCCCGGTACTACCGCCTGCGCAAGGGAATCCAGACGGCGGTGGAGCCGGTCCTCAAGGAGTTGGGGGAGCTCGCCGTGTCCGCGGCCCCGCGTGAGCGGGGAGCGGGCGACCTCGGACGACGGTTCGAGCGCGTGCTCGACAACCTCCTCCCCGAGTTCCCGGAACTCTCGCCCCTCCTGGGGCGGCGGCTCGCGGGCCGCCCGGGGGCGGTGGCGGTGCGGGGCGAGCAGGGGGACGCCTTCGGGGAGCGGGTCCCGCTCGAACTGGGGGCGCCTCCGGCCGATCCGGAGGGGCCGCCGGAGGTGACCGGGAAGCCGGAGCCGCCGCCAGACGGACCCGAGGATCCCTCCGCCTCCGCGCCGCGGTCGCGCCGGCCGACGATGAAGGTCGCGTTCGCCGACGACGCCGGCCGCGAGGAACTGGCCCGGCTCGAGGAGGACACGCTCATCGTGAACCGCGCCCACCCGGCGTTCCAGCGCGCGCACGACACCGGCGAGGGCGACTACCACCTCGCGCTCTGCCTGGCGTGGGTGCTCGCGGGCTACCTCCCTCCCGAGAAACCCTCCCGGCAGTTCATCGGCCGGTTCCTCGCCCGGTGGGGCGACGAGCGGTAACGAGGCAGTTGAGCCGGATTCCCGTGCGCATCCGCATATGGAGGATGTCTGCATCCCATTTCACGGGCTCGGCAGGGCCTTGGAGTGCGGTATTATGGGAATGCCATGAGCCAGCTCAAGACCAGGCCCCGCCGGACCGTTGACGACTACCTCAAGCTTCCCGAAGGAACCCGGGCCGAGCTGATCGAGGGGGAAATCCTGATGACGCCATCGCCGAAGTTGTCGCACCAAGTCGTTTCCAGGAATCTGTTCGTGCATCTGGACTCGTTCGTGCGCACGCGCGGGCTCGGCGAGGCCTTGTACGCGCCCATGGACGTCCACTTGCCTTCTGGCGACATCGTTCAACCGGACGTGCTGTTCGTGGCGACGGCCAACGCCGGCATCATGCAGGACTGGATCCGGGGAGCTCCCGACCTCCTCGTCGAGATTCTCTCGCCCGAGGGCGTCGAGCGCGACCGGATGGTCAAGCGGGACCTGTATGCCCGAAATGGGGTCAAGGAGTATTGGCTCGTCGATCCGGAAGCCCGCAGCGTGGAGGTTTTGGGGTTGAACGCCTCCGGCCGCTACGAGCCTTCCGGGTACTTCGAGGAGCGGGACACGGTGGTTTCTCCCCTGCTGGCCGGACTGAGCCTGCCCGTCGCCAAGCTATTCCAGTAACCTCTCGGGTTATCATTGCCGCGCTGGGGGCCTTGTGCCTCCTGGGATGCCGGCATGGTACAGTCCGGGACATGAGCACCACCGCGGATGGAGCCCGCTCATACGCCACCACGTTCCCGAAGACGGAAGCCCGGCTCTCCGTCGAACAACCCCTACCTCCACATCGCGAGCTGGGGCGGCACCCTTTCATCACCATGTACATCAACGGCGTCCAGGTCCTCCAGGTCGAGGACCGGGGGGTCTTCAAGTTCAGCGACGGCAAGTCCTACGGCCCGTGGCCGACCGGCGCCCCCGGCATCGGCTTCTACAGGCAATGCGATTCAACAACCGTCCGCTGCCTGCAGAGGCCGTTGGGGCTTCACAACGGCCTCTACGACGACGTCGACAACGAGTGGAGTGCCTTCGGCATCTCCGCATTCTCCGCTACGGGGAGGTAGGTGGGGGGATGGGTCCATTGGATCCTGAGGCGAATCCAACGGGCTAGGGATGACCTCGGCGGGCTACAGTAGTTCGCAGAAGGCTTCTACGCCGATGATCTTCTTGTCGGGGAAGATGATGCCACCTATCTGTTGCAGTCTCTGATCCTCCGTCACCATTAGGTCCAGGCCAGCCATGTAGACAAGTTGTTCGTCATCGCAGAGATCTCCAGAATCCACTCTGCGATTCATGACCCAGTTCCAGAACATCCTTGCCGTGGTGATTCGGAACAGTGTCTTGGTGTAGGGGAAGTCATCGAGATGCTCATGGAGTGTCTCGAGCCTCCTTCGTGCAAGGGGACGCGTCTCAGCCTTCAGGTAGTCCTGTGCGAGATCTCGGGAGACCAAAGGCAGCATGAAAGCCTCAAATGCTTCGTAGACGCTGTACTTCTCCTGCAGATCACCATGCAGACCGCGCTCCTCCAGTTCCCTTCTGAGACGATCCTGATGAACGTGGCGATGGGCAAAGGCCTTCCGCTTCTTCTCGGCCGCGGCGTCCACAAATGCTCTGAGGTCACCGAGCGAGCCGGTCGCAGACACCGTTCCCAGATGCTCCTTTAGCAACGTGACCTCTCCGGAATCGGCAAACAGGCGACTCTCCGCCTCCAGTTCTCCTTGGATGATCTGTCCGTAGTGGTTGAGGACCCTACCGGACGCGAGCAGGCGCAACAGGAGGCCTGTCCGCCGCGACAAGAGTGCCCGACTAGTGCTCGCATCCATAGCGAGAACTTCTGTCGCAAGCTCGTTCGTTGCGTAGAAGGAATGCTTCCTGGTGGAGAAGGATTGGAGCAGTACTGCCCGCGTCTCGTCGTTGAGCGAGGAATCGATCCTCGCCAGCGCGCTATTGTCGATTGCTGTCTTCACGTCCGGTTCCTTGGGGATGATAACACTGGAACCCCGTGGAGGTGAGGGTCATCCTTGGGATCATGTCGTGCCGTGAAGAATCCAATGAACCTATAGGTGACCTCGGTCTTCCCCAAGAGTAAGATAGGCCCATGGCCCTTCTGCCGCCTGAGTTCTTGAATGCAGTGGTTGCGATTGAGCAGAAGGTAGAGGATGCCAGCTTGAGGGAGCCTGCCTACGTTGTTCTTGGAACGGGTTTCATGGTCATCTTTCCCACAGAACCAGAGGTCGCAGGGCGGACGGTGAGCGGAAGGGTCTATCTGGTAACCGCACGCCATGTGCTGTTGGCGGCACTGCAGAGCGGTCGGCGTGTGGTTCATCTCCGATTCAACAGGGGTTCCCTCAGGAACCCTCTTGAGATGGCGATTCAGGATGCCGCGGGCAACAACCTATGGTTGGAGAGCAAGGATAGGAACGCCGATATCGTCCTGATCCCCGTCAACACTAGGGTGCTGGAGCGGGCCGGCGTGCATGTGGAGAGGATAGGGCCGCACAAGATGGCGGAAGTGCGCGGCCCGCCCAGAACTCCGGTTGCAGAAGGTGACGCTGTCTTCGTGGTTGGGTTTCCAGCGTTCATCCAGGGGATTTCTACCAAGCGCGTCATCGTTCGCTCTGGCACGATATCCTGCTTGGACTCCGACATGATTGACGGTGCTGGAGGATTTCTCATCGAGTCCTTTTCCTTTGGGGGCAGTAGCGGAGCGCCAGTATTCGTCAGGCCGACAATGGAGAGCGTGGGGGAGACGGAAGCCATTACCGATTGCATCCTTCTGGGGATCGTGACTCAAAAGTTCCAGTATCAAGAGTATGCTCCTGTCGTGGGAGGGGGCAAGACACCAACCTTTCAGCCGGTAGCGCCAGTACCACTGACCGGTGAGAACTCCGGAATCTCGCTGGTTGTGCCCGCAGACTTCATCAAGGAGATAGCCGAAAGGGACATTGGGAAGAAGTGCTGGTAGGAGGAGAGGGACACTCTTTGGATCATTGGATTATCCGGAGCATTCAATGATCCCAAGAGTGTCCCCGGGCCCGGAGCTCCTTCTCAGGAACGGTCTTCGGGCCTCTGTCCCTTCTCTGCTACGGACAGGACGGCGCGAGCTTCCTGAGGAGACTGGTCCCAGTTGGAAGGAGACGATTGCGACTGCCTAGCCCACTGCGTCCTTTGATTGGTCTCACCGCAACGTTCGGAACACCATCAGTCAACCGGCAGGGTGTCGAAGAGCTGTTCGAGCTCTTCGTCATCCGCGTCCTGCGGTTCGTCGTCGTAGGGATCAGGATCATATCCGTACTCTGGCTCATCGGGCACATCATCGCCTTCTTCGTGACGTGTCCTTGCCCGTTCTGCCTCACGTTCAACCGCGACTGTATATTCCTTCTGAAGAGAGAGGAGTTGCTCGAGGACGAGAGGCATTGCCGTTCCAAGGGCCGAGGTAATCCGCAAGACGTTCTCTCCAAACCGGCCCATGAATCGCGCTCCACTCTCCGGGTCATCGAATGGAAGGCTCGACAATTCGGGGAGCGCATTGACCAGATACTGTTCCAGCCGTGTCCGAGCCACAAGAACGTCATGGTTCGACAATGCGTCAGGGAACGCTTCGATGTACTCAGCAAGAGAGAGGAAGTCGCGAATCCCGGTGCGCTCTCCCTGAAGAACCTGCGCCAATACGAAGCTCTTCCACGCTGTTGTGGTAAACAGCTGTGCTGTGGGCTTCCGGTGTTCCGCAAAGTAGAGGGTGGCAAGTTCCCCCAGGACGCTCTCGCGGCTCGTCAAGTTGGTCATCCAAGGGCGAGTGAGCAGAGCGTCGAGCAACTGGTCCCGAATGTGCGAGATGAAAGGAGTCACGGCGGTCGAGCCTATCGCGCAATCCACCGAGAGGAGGTTGCCAAAACGGGAAATGCAGTGCCGCGGCAGTCCTTCGATCGCATCCCGCTTGAGCTCAACGTGATCCGCCGTGATCTCATCAGAGAGGATCGTGCGCTCAACCGCCGCCTCCCAGCTCTTTCGAACGGCTCGGTTCGCGAAAGTCGGGACTTCGGGGGCGCCAGCGAATACCACACGTGCGGACAAGCACTGGTTGAAGAAGAGTATGCCGTCTAGGAGTCTGCAGAGGCGTTCCGAGTGACCGAGTATGTACATCGTGAGATAGTCGCGGACGGATGGGTTCACGAAGCTAAGAGGAGGAGAGGGACACTCTTTGGATCATTGGATTGTCCGGAGAATCCAATGATCCAAAGAGTGTCCCCGGGCCCGGAGTGGCTCCCCGGGGGAAGAGCCAACGGCATGAAGGGTGCCCCGCACTTCCATGCTAGCCTATGAACATGCAAGTGGATTTCGACCGTGAACGGGCGTGGTGGGACGCGAAGGCGCCGAAGGAGAATGTCGACTTCGGCGGCAGTGATATCAACCGCGCGCTCCGGTGGCGGGAACTGGAACGGCACCTGAAGGGGGTGCGGTCGATCCTGGATGTGGGGGGAGGGACGGGAGCGTTCTCGATTCCGCTGGCCCGTCGCGGATTCAAGGTGGTCCACGTCGACTTCTCGCCGGAGATGATCCGGATTGCCCGGCGCAAGGCGGCCGGGGTCAGGAACCTCAGCTTTGTCGAGGCGAACTCGACGGACCTGTCCATGTTCCCGGACCGGTCCTTCGACCTCGTGCTGAACATGGACGGCGCGATCACGTTCTGCGGATCGATGGCGGGCCGGGCGATCCGCGAGAGTTGCCGGGTCACGCGCAAGACGCTCATCGCCGCGGTCGCCAACCGGCTGCTGATGATACCGATCATGGCCGTCGCTGGCCTTCCACGGAAGATGTACAAGGCTCTCGGGCCGATGGTGAAGGAGGGTCTCTGGCACCAGGACCAGTTTGCCGAGAACCGGAAGCTGGGGAAGGGGTCTACCCAGGACTACTTCGGCGCATTCAAGGCGTTCCTCCCGGACGAGCTCGAGAAGGCGATCTCGGCGTGCGGCCTGCGGGTTCTTCGCTGTGGCGGGCTGGGGTCCCTGGCATATCTCTGCCAACAGCAGAAGGTGGAGTCACTACCCGACAAAGGGCGGATCTACAGGAGATTCCTCGATCTCTGCGAGGAGTTCGACCGGTTGATGCCCGGCGGTCCCGGAACCAGACAGCGGGCCGGCCTCATCGCGGTGGCCCGCCGGTAGAGGGGGAAGCGGTGGGCCGTCGCCTAAGGCGCGGTCGTAGGTGATGAAGCAGATCGTGTTGCCAGTCTTCGTGAATCCAGCAGATTCGTAGGAATGGGCGGCCCAGGGGGTATCAGACACCAGCCAAAGATTGACCTCTTTTACCTGGGACTCCGCCAGGTGGCGAATGAGGCAGTCGAGAACGCGCCTGCCGAATCCGCGGCCCTGGTGCTCCGGCCTCACGCAGACCCAGTTGATCTCGCCGGCATCCTCCTCCACCATTGCATGACCGAACGCAACGTCCTGTCCGTCCGATCGCAGGAGGACACCGTAGCAGCCTGGGTTGAAGAGATCGTCCTTGACCGAGGCGAGGGAGACGCGGAGGTCGGGAATGCCCGCGCGTGCATCGTTGATCAGAGCCTGAACCTTCGGCGCATCCGAGGGATCTGCGATGCGGAGCTCATCCGCGAGAGGTGCGGGCTGGGGTACGCGTACGTCTGACATCGAGGCCGCGTATTCGTAGCCGGTCCAGAGGAGTTTCCATCCGGGGCTGGACAACAGCTCGGCGCCAAGTTCCGGACTGCATCCGCTCACGATCGCCCGCCGAAGGTCGTGGAGGCGAACGTACTCCCGAAGCGCCTCCGCCTCGCCCCGGACGTCCGGCCGGGGACCCTTCCAGCCGAACTCATGCCGCCCGGTGACTTCATTCAGTTCCGTGTAGACCATTGCGAGATTCCCTGCCCATCTTAGGCCGGATCGGGGACGGTTGACGTCCGTGGTATCTTGAGAACAGGTCGTCGGGCGACCTCCAGTCCACGGAAAGGGTAGAAGCCCCCCGCAGTCGACCGCACAACTTGCCTCGGACCTTCTTCCAGCCTATGCGTTGTGGACCGCAGGGCAAACCACTAAGGAGGCCGAGATGAAGATGATTACCCTCGCGGTTCTGGTCGTATTCTGCATGGCGTGCAACTCCGGCAATGGCAATTCGCCTGCTTCCCAGGCGGGCGGCGAGATCGGGGGCGCCGGCTGGTGGCAAGGCTTCGGCGCGGTCAAGCACCTGCGGGTCGTCAAGGACCTGCGGGCGGACGCGATCCTGGACTCGCTCCAGGCCCTCGACACGTACGTGGGGAGCCTCGGGAATCTCCCCGAGAACCAGACCGACCTGGTGAATGAGATTCGGGGGACCCGCGCGCTGGTGGCGCAGGCCCTCGGCGAGGCGTTCGAAGCGGCCGGCAAGGAAGCCCTGGCCGGGTCCGGCGGCAAGGAGTCGGCCCGTCTCCGGAAGGAGGCGGCCGCCTTGCGCGACGCGGCGTCCCGGACGGTCCTCGAGATCAGGAAGCGCACCGAGGAGGTGCGCCGGCTCGGCGAACAGTTCCGGAAGGCAGCGCGGGGCTAGGGTGCAACCGGCCAAGCGGCTCCCGGACCGGCCCAATCTCCGGCAACTCAAGGACCAGGCCGCCGATCTGCGGCGCGACTTCGCCTACGGGGAACCCGGGGCCGAGGAACGCGTTAAGGCGGTTCGTCCGGCCGGTTTGGCGCCGGCCACCGGTCCCCGGGATCTCAAGGTCGCGATCGCGCTCTTCGTGATCGCGCGCGAATACGGATTCGAGAGCTGGTCGGCCCTCAAGCGGCAGGTGGACACCGCCGCCAACGGCCCGACCGGACACCAGGAGGACATCATGGCGACCCCTCAGGAGATCGAGACGATCAAGCAGAGCATCCGCCGCGCCGCCGCGGAGGACAAGACCAACCCGGGCTACCTCGCCAAGTGCCTGCTGGCCTGCGAGGCGGCCGAGGCGCCGGGGTTCACGCTCGAGGACTACCAGCGGTTCCAGCAGGAATTCGACTTCGACATCAAGGACATGGTGCCGCCGCCGGGCTCGGGGCGGAAGGTGGACTGGGACAAGGTTTGGGCGGGCGTCCAGGAGTACATGGAGCTCGCCGCCCGGGTGGCGGGTGACGGCTGGTGGTCGGGGTTCGGGGCGGTGAAGAGCCTAAGGGTCGTGGAGGGGCTGAACGCGGGAGGCGTGCTCGACGCCCTTCAGACTCTCGATTCGTACGTGGTGCGGCTCAAGCCCCTGACCACGGAACACGCGGAGCTCGTGCAGGCCATCACGGCGGCGCGGGGACTGGTCGCGGTCGCGCTGGGCAAGGTGCTGGAGGCGACCGGCAAGCTGGCGATGACGAAGACCTCGGAAGGGGCGCGGACGGCGAAGCTCCAGCAGGAGGCGGGCGCGCTGATGCAGGAGGCGAACGACCTCGTCCGTGAGATCAAGGAGCGGGTGGCCGCCATCAAGAAGATGGGCCAACCGCATGAACTGCCGCTGGCCAGGGCCTGAGGCAACCGCGGGAGGGCGCCCTCGGCCCTCCCGCTTGCCCAGCATCTGGCAAAGGAGCCCGTGGGGGGATTCCCGCCTTGGCCGAAGGCGAGTAGAACGAAGGTAGGAGGACCTTCGGAATGGAAAGCGAAACAAGTAGAATAGACCCGCAAATGGGACGCAAAGGCCCTGATGAGGCTCTGACGGCTCCGATCGGCCTGCCCTTGGTGGGAACCGTCACGGCCACTAGGAACAAGGCCATCCTCCGGCCGCGGCCCGCTGAGACGGGCCCGTCTGCCTTGGACGTGCATCCACGGGAGGGAGAATATCCTGCTGACTATGCCGGGCGCCTCGCCGCGCGGTACTCGGCGACGGCGCCAGAGGAAGGCCGGCAGGCTCTGGCTCAGTACTTCACCCCGGTGAAGATCGCGCGGTATATGACATCGCTCGCCTGGCTGCCTGCGGGTAGCCTGTGCCTGTTGGATCCTGGTGCGGGAACGGGGGTACTGGCTTGCGCGCTCAGTGAGCTTCTAGGCAAAGGGGGGGGCCCCCACCGAATCGTGGCCTACGAAGTGGACCCCAACCTGGTACCGCTCTGCAAAGCGGCCCTGGCGTATGCCAGGAAGTGGCTTGAGGGGCGCGGTGTCGAGCTCGATTTCGAGGTTCGGCAGGAGGACTTCGTGCTCGCTAACACGTGGGCGGTCAGCCCGGACCTCTTCAGCCGGGAGGATGCCGAGCGATTCGACTTTGCGATCTTGAATCCCCCCTATTTCAAGCTCTCGGGATCCGATGAGCGGGTCGTGGCGCTCTCGAAGGTCGTGCATGGCCAACCGAACATCTATGCCCTGTTCATGGCGGTCGCGGCAGGTCTTCTGAAGCCCGGTGGGGGAATGGTCTCGATCACGCCGCGCAGTTTCGCTGCCGGAGAGTACTTCCGGCACTTCCGCCGGTTCCTGCTTGCAGAAATGAAGCCCGAGCACATCCACGTCTTTGGAGCTCGTGACGAGGCGTTTCGGGAAGACAGTGTGCTTCAGGAGAACGTGATCCTGCGGCTTCGGAAGGCGTGTCCTTCGAAGCGGGCAAGTGTCGTTGTGACCAAGAGCGTGGGGGCGGATGATCTGGGGGATGCCAAGAAGAGGACTTACAAGCTCTCCTCTATCGTGGATTGGGAATCGCGCGACGCGGTAATGAAGATCCCGACGCAGGATCTTGACGATCAGATATCGCGATTCGTCAGCTCCTGGCCCGGCACCTTGATGGCGTTGGGGGTGAGAGTGTCGACCGGACCGGTGGTGGCATTCAGGGCGACCGGGTATCTAAGGCGCGCGCCGGTTGATCGGGAGGAGTGCGTGCCGCTCCTCTGGCTGCAGAACGTCCGGTCCATGAAGTTGTCCTGGCCCGTTGACGCTCGTGGGAAGCCGCAATACATAGTCAGGAGTCCGGATTCGGCACGATTGCTTGTGCCTAATGGGACTTGCGTGGTCATGCGGCGCTTCACGGCCAAAGAAGAACCGCACCGCCTTGTGGCGGCGCCGCTGCGTCGGGGTCAGTTCCCGGGGGAGGTCATTGGACTGGAGAATCACCTGAACTACCTCTACCGCCTTGGGGGCGAACTGAGCGAGGCAGAGGCAATGGGGATTTCAGCCGTCCTCGACAGTGAGCTTCTGGATCAGTACTTCCGTATCTCAAACGGGCACACCCAGGTCAATGCGACCGAACTGCGTTCACTGCGCTTTCCAAGCAGCGAGATGATCTTGCGGCTGGGCCGCGAGTTGCTGAAGAGCAACCCGGGAAGCCAGGATCTGGACCGGCTGGTAATGGAAACGCTCGAAGTCCCCAAGTCCATCAGGCGCTCGTTGGAGAGGAGGAATGATGCACAGACTGGCTGAGGCCAAGGCGGTTCTCTGCTCGCTGGGATTGCCGGAGGGGCAACAGAACGACATCGCTGCGTACACGCTTCTGGCACTCGCGGGAATGGAGAAGCGATCGAGGTGGGCGGAGGCGAAGTCCGAGCCCATCCGCATACACGAGATCATAGTCTTTGTGAAGCAGTACTACCGCAAGACCTACGCGGAGAATACGCGCGAGACGTTTCGCCGGCAAGTCTTGCACCAGTTCGAACAGGCGAACGTCGTGTTGCGCAACCCCGGTAATCCATCGCTGCCGACCAACAGCCCACGAACCTGCTACGCGCTCGGCAAGGATGCCCTCGCGGTTGTCCGGACATTCGGGAGCACGCACTTCGAGGCTGAGGTCAGGGCGTTTCAAAAGAGCCACGGCAGGCTCGCGGATGTCTACAGAGCCGAAAGGAAGATGCAGGCAATCCGTGTGCGAACGCCTTCAGGGCTGGTTGCCCTCTCTCCGGGGAAGCACAATCTCTTGCAGAAGCGTATCGTTGAGGATTTCCGCGGGCACTTTGCACCCGGGGCGAGGTTGCTCTACCTGGGAGACGCCGCGAAGAAGAGCCTGCAGGTAGATGAAGAAGGGCTGAGGGCGATCGGGATGAAGATCACCGAGCATGACAAGCTCCCGGATATCTTGCTCCACTGGGAAGAGAGGAATTGGGTGTTTCTCATTGAGGCGGTCACATCGCATGGTCCGGTGTCTCCGAAGAGGCTGCATGAGTTGGAGACATTCTTCAAGAATTGCCGAGCCAAGAGGGTGTATGTCAGCGCCTTTCCCGACTTCGGGGAATTCAAGAGGCATCTGGGGAGCATCGCCTGGGAAACCGAGGTGTGGATTGCCGAGCGACCCGACCACATGATCCACTACAACGGAGAGAAGTTTCTCGGCCCCAGTAAGTGACAGGCACGGAAAGGTCACGCACGGCCTACGCCCCCTCGACACCCCACCCAAGCAGGCGGTAGAGCCCGGGTTCACCGTGCAGGAACCGGGGGTCCAGCATCCGGGCGCGCCAGCGGCGGAGGACTTCGGGGTCGGCGTGGATGCGGGCATCGCCCCAGCCGAGTTTCTTCCAGCCCGGGCTCGAGTCCCAGTCGTAGTTGATGATCGAGAAGGCGCGCACCTCGGGGGTGGCCTCGATGAAGGCGAACAGCGGCGCGTACCAGCCGTCCCAGATGTCGGCGCCCGACTGGCCGGCCCGGTCGCCATGGCGGGTGCCACTGCACTCGCAGATCGTGACCGGCTTGGACCGCTCCCGGGCGATCTCGACCATGCGGCCGGCATTGAGCTGGTTCGGCGCCGGCGTGAAGATCGAGACGCCGACCCAGTCGACGAGATCGTCGCCGGGGTACCAGTCGAACGGGTCCCGGTCCTGGTGCGTGGGCCGCCAGGCGAACGAATGCCAGACAAAGGCCGTGCCGCCCGCATCATGGGCGCGGATCACATCCACGATTCGCTGCCACGCCGCCTTGAAGGCGTCCGGCGGGAAGGCGTGGCTTGGGTGGTCGAACTCGTACCCCGGGCGGAGGTAGACGGGGCGGCGCGCGGCGGCAATGCCGGCGCCCAGCCGTGCCAGCGCGGGGTCGAACTCGCCGCGCGCGATGGGCTCGAGCTGGTCCGCGCCCAGCCACAGGGCGAGATTCAGCGCGATAGGCCAGGGGCGCGCTAGGAGCCAGGGAACCTCGCCGCACTCGCGACGCGAGTCGGGGGAGGCTTCGTTGAACGAGTCCCAGGTCAGCGACGTGTAGGCGGCGCCTCCGGCGGGCCGGGGGCACGCGGCGCCATCTTCGGTTACCAGCCGGATGTAGTCGCTGAACTGCGCCTCCGACTGGCCGGCCATGTGCAGGACCCGTCCAGCGGGTGGCATGAATCGAGCGGGCGGCGGCATCAATCCAGCATACCCGGTTGTCCGGAAGCCGACGGGACGATTAGATGCATCGGGAAGAGGGACATCCTTCGGATCAACGGATTCGGGCCAGGATCCGTTGATCCGAAGGATGTCCCCATCTCCATACCGCGGAGCTATGATGAGGCTCGTGCAACACGACTTTCCGTTTGACCCGACGCACGGCTATACGCTCGAAACACTGCTTCAGGTAACCCCACCCATTGGACCGGAGGATTTCGCCCGGTTCTGGCTGGACACGCGCGAGCAGACCATCCGGATTCCCGTGGCAATCGAGCGGCGGAGGATCGAGTCAGCAGAAGCCGGACAGGACCTCTACGAGATCGAGTTCTCATCGCTCGCCGGCCGGTGCGGAGGCTGGCTGTCGGTTCCCGCGGGCGGCTCGCCAACCGGCCTGATGGTCATGGGCCACGGATACGGCGGACGGGCCAGCGCAGGCACGTTCCCGCAGGATCGCTCGGTGGCCGTGCTCTCCCCGTGCGCCAGAGGCTTCCACCGGTCCGCCCAGCCGGACGTGCCGTCCAAAGCCGGCCAACACGTCCTGCATGGGATCGGGGCCCGGGAGACCTATATCCACCGATTCAACGTCGCCGAGATCTGGTCGGCGGCCACCGTCCTCCGGGAGCTCTTCCCGGCCGCCGGATCACGCCTCTTCTACTACGGCGCCAGCTTCGGCGGTGGGCTCGGGGCCCTCGCGCTTCCGTGGGACCCGCGGTTCACGCGCGCCTGCCTCGAGGTCCCGAGCTTTGGCCACCACCCGCTTCGCCTGACGCTCCGGTGCAAGGGAGCCGGCGAGGCGGTGCGGCAATGGCACGAGGAACACGGCGACGTCCTGCCCGTCCTCCGCTACTTCGACGCGGCAACCGCCGCGACGCACCTGGTCCAGCCGACGATGGTCGCGTGCGCGCTGTTTGATCCCACCGTCCCGCCGGCCGGCCAGTTCGCGATCTACAACGCGCTGCCGGGGGTGAAGCGCCTGCACGTCGCGACCGCCGGGCATTTCGAGTACCCGGAGAGGGCGGAGGACATGCGGAAGTGGCAGCAGGAAGTCGGAGCGTGGTTCGCCGGTTGAGACGAGGGTCATGTCTTGACATTTGACGACTCAGGCCGTGGCGACCCGGCGGGGCTTGTCCCGGGGAAAGGCGTTGCTGTAGGATGATCGTAGGACAAAGAAACATGCAATTCGTGAGCGTGCGCGAGTTCAGACTGGGGCCGGGCCGGGTATGGGCGCGGCTCAGGCGGGAACGGGACCTCGTGGTCACGTCCCGCGGCAAGCCCGTGGCCATTCTCTCCAGCGCGGGCGAATCGAGCATCGAGGACGATCTGGCGGCGCTCAGACGGGCCAGGGCACTGGCCGCGGTCGACGCCGTTCAGAAGCGGTCGGCCGAGACCGGCCGGGCCCGTCTCACACCGGCAGAGATCGGCGCGGAAATCAGGGCGGCCAGACGGCGGCTCCGCCGGGCGTGATCGTTCTCGACACGAACGTGCTGGTGTCGGGTCTGCTCCGGCACGATGGTCCGCCGGGAAGGATCGTACGCATGGTGGCGGCGGGCGCGATCCGCCTGGCGCACGACAGGAGAATCCTGGACGAATACCGGGAAGTGCTGGCGCGGCCCCGGCTGGGCATTCACCCCGAGGAAAGTCGGGCCATCCTGGAAGTGATCGAGCGGGACGGCTTTCAGGCCGCCCCGGCGCGGCTGGCGGTTCGTCTACCCGACCCCGACGATGCGCCATTCTTCGAGGTGGCCGCATCCGTCAAGGCCGAGGCGCTAGTGACCGGCAACCTGAATCACTACCCTCCGGAGGCGTGCCGCAGGCACGGGGTCAAAGTCCTCTCGCCCGCAGCTTACCTCTCATGATCTGACACCTTCCCCTCAGCGGCTGGTGTCCAGCGCCTGTTCCAGATCGGCCCAGAGGTCTTCGGCCTCCTCGAGCCCGACCGAGAGGCGCACCATGCCGTCCACGATGCCCCGGCGTGCCCGCTCCTCCGGGGTGAGGCCGTGGTGCGTGGTCGTTACGGGCTGGGTGACCAGGCTTTCGACGCCGCCCAGGCTCGGCGCGATCGAGAAGAGCTTGAGGCGGTCCACGACCGCGACCGCCGCCTTCATATCACCGTTGACTACGAAGCTGAGCATCCCCCCGAATCCGCTCATCTGGGACTTGGCGAGCGCGTGCCCGGGGAAGCCCGTAAGCCCGGGGTAGTTCACCTTCCCGACGCGGGGGTGCCGGGCGAGGCGTTCGGCGAGCAGGGCGGCGGATGCGTTCTGCGCGCGCACGCGGACGACGAGCGAGCGCAGGCTCCGCGCGAGGAGGAATGCCACCTCCGGCGCCATCATCTGGCCCAGGTTCTTGCGCCAGGCCGAGATCGGTTCGAGGAGCTTCGCCGCACCGATCACGGCGCCCCCCGTGAGGTCGCTGTGCCCGCCCAGGTACTTGGTCGTGCTGTGGATCACGAGATCCGCACCGAGCGCGAGCGGGTTCTGGTTGACCGGCGTCGCGAACGTGTTGTCGACGACGGTGAGCGCTCCCCGCCGCCTAGCCGCGGCGGCGATGGCGGCGATATCGAAGATCTCCATGCTGGGGTTGGTGGGGGTCTCGAAGAAGACGAT
Organism: bacterium; assembly: GCA_919901855.1. GTDB lineage: Bacteria > Oederibacteriota > CAKKQC01 > CAKKQC01 > CAKKQC01 > CAKKQC01. The sequence continues at coordinate 157,725 of CAKKQC010000012.1, forward strand.
ACGCGTGTTCTGCTTCAGCGCGTCATCGAGGCGGCCGAGCTCGCTGCCGAGCAGGAACGTCGTCGAGATGCCCAGGTTCGGCAGGTTCGTCGCGAGCAGGTCATAGGTCCCCCCGTAGACGTCTCCGATGCAGACCACGTGGTCCCCGGACTTGCAGTGCGCGAGCAGCGTCGCCGACTCGGCTGCCATTCCCGATCCGAACACCCAGGCTTGTTCGCCCCCCTCGATGCTCGCGAGCTTCTCCTCGACGGAACGGATGGTGGGATTGAGTCCGTACCGCGTGTACAGATTGCCCTTCGCCCGGCCCTCGACCACGTCCAGCAGGTCCTGCGTGCTCCGGAAGGCGAAGGTCGAGTGGTTGTAGAGCGGAGTGTGGATGCCGCCGCGTTCGTCGAGATGATCCCCGGCGTGGATGCAGCGCGTGGACAGGCCCGGCTTGCCGGTCTTCCAGTGGTCGCGACGGGATGGTGGCTCGCTCATATGAATACGATACAGGGAAGCGGGGGGACGTATCCCCGGCTTCGACCTACGCGATCCGCCCGAACAGGGCGCGGGCCTTGGCCAGGGCCTGGCGGCCGTAGGGCCTCAAGTCGCTGACGGCCGCGTTCTCGCGGATGTGGGCGGGGTCGTTGGTGCCACAGCACACGGTCGACACGGCCGGGAACGAGAGGCAGAACCGGAGCGCCGCCCCCGCGATCGTGGTCGTCTTGCCGTCGAGCAGGAAATCGAGGACGTCGGCGCGCCGGTACCGGGGCTGGTCGGGGAGCTTCTTCTTTTTGATCAGGGCCTTCATGGAGTCCACGAGATACGTGCGGTCGCGGAGCCCGTACCCCCACGCCGCCTGGCCGAGGGGGATGATCGTGATTACGCCGACGCGGCGCCGGCGGCAGACGGGGAAGAGGGTCTTCACCGGGCGCTGGCGGAAGAGCAGGAACTCGGGCATGACCGTGTCGAACCAGCCGCTCCGGGCGGCTTCCTGGAGCCGGTCGTCGTTCTTGTCCCACTCGCCGGAGTTGCTGATCCCGGTGAACCGGATCTTGCCCGCGCGCTTGAGCCGGTTGACCTCCCCGCGCAGGGGTCCCGTGAGGATGGCCTCGGTGTCGCCCGGGCCGGTCACGGAATGGAACTGGAAGACGTCGAGGCGGTCGGTGCGCAGGCGCTTGAGGGAGCCCTCGACCGACCGGCGCAGGGCGGCGGGGTCCTGGAGGATCTTCTTGCCCGTCGAGTCGTACGGCCACCACTTGGTGGCGACAATGAACTTCTTGCGGAGCCTGGTCTTTCGGAAGGCCCGGCCGAGGTCGAGTTCACTGTCCGTGTAGCCGGCGGCGGTGTCGATGAGGTTGATCCCGGCGTCGGCGGCGGCGGCGATCGTGGCCGCGGTGTCGCGGCCCTTCGCGAGCTTGCCGAAGAACAGCCCGCCGAGGCTGATCTCGGAGACCCGGAGTCCCGTCCGCCCCAGCTTCCGGTATTTCATGTTCCGGCTCCCATGCTAACCCGCGATTCATAGCCAGTACAATGCAGGGGTGTCCAAGGCGGATCCCGCGGCGGGCCGGGGCCCGAGGTTGATCATCGTGTGCGGCCTGCCGGGGTCGGGCAAGACCACGCTAGCCAAGCGGCTGGAGGCCAAGCTCCACGCCATCCGGTTCGCGCCCGACGAGTGGATGGAAGCCCTGGCCGTGAATCTCTACGACGAACCCATGCGCGCCCGGATCGAGGCCCTGCAGTGGAAGCTGGCCCAGGACCTGCTCGCGCAGGGCCACATCGCCATCATCGAGTGGGGGACGTGGGGGCGCTCCGAGCGGGACATCCTGCGCGTCGGCGCCCGCGCGCTGGGCGCGGCCGTGGAACTGCACTATCTCTCCGCGTCGGCGGATGTCCTGTTCGACCGGATCCAGCGCCGGGGGATGGAGACCCCGCCCATCTCGCGGGAGATGGTGTCGCAGTGGTTCGAGAAGTTCCAGGCGCCGACCCCCGAGGAGTTCGCCCTCTATGACGAGCCGACAACTGCATAAGGAGTGAATACCACATGAAAGCCATTGTGTACGACCGGTACGGTTCGGCGGACGTCCTGCATCTCGAGGAGGTCGAACGGCCGAGCCCCAAGGGGGACCAGGTCCTGGTCAGGGTCTGCGCTGTGTCCGTGAATGCCCCGGATTGGCGGCTCATGCTGGCCATGCCGTTCCCGATCCGCCTGCACTCGGGCCTGCGCAGGCCGAAGTTCCGGATCCTGGGGTGCGACATCGCCGGGGTGGTCGAGGCGGCCGGTCCGGACGCCCGGCAGTTCCGCGCCGGGGACGAGGTCTTCGGCGACCTCGCGCACTTCGGCTACGGCGGGTTCGCCGAATACGTCTGTCCCAGCGAGAAGGGGCTGGCCCGCAAGCCGGCCGGCGTCACGTTCGAGGTCGCCGCGGCCACCCCGATGGCCGGGACGACCGCCCTGCAGGGCCTGCGCGACCATGGCAAGGTCCGGCCGGGCCAGCAGGTCCTGATCGCCGGCGCCTCGGGCGGGGTCGGCACCTTCGCGGTGCAGGTCGCCAAGGTGCTCGGGGCCGAGGTCACCGCCGTGTGCCGGACGGACAAGGTGGAGATGATCCGGTCGCTCGGGGCGGACCATGTCATCGACTACACGAAGGAGGACTTCGCAACGAGTGGCCAGCGGTACGACCTGATCCTGGGCGTCAACGGCTTCCGGTCCATCTGGGACTACCGGCGCGCGCTCGCGCCGAAGGGCACGTACCTGATGGCCGGCGGCGAGTGGCCGCAGATCCGGCAGGCCATCCTCTGGGGCCCGCTCCTCTCGCTCTTCGGGTCGCGGAAGCTGGGCCTCGCGCCCGCCGCCGCCACGCAGAAGGACCTGGCGTGCCTGGGCGAGTGGCTCGAGGCCGGGAAGCTGAAGCCCGTGATCGATCGCCGGTATCCGCTGAGCGGCGTCCCCGACGCCATGCGCTACGTCCTGGAAGGCCACGTCCGGGGGAAGGTCGTCATCAACGTCGCAGGTTACGACCGATAGCGACGCTGGTGGCCGTGCGGGAGGGTCCAACCCGCATCATTCCCAATGAGTCACATATGTGGTAGCATCTGCCAATGAAGGGCCGGGCACGGAACGCAGCCTTGACGCTCATCCTGGCGCTTCTTCCGGTCGCCGTGCACGCGGTTCAGCCCGATACCCCGTCGCAGCCGGTCGGCCCGGGGGGGGAGTGCCTTGCGAGAACCTCACCTACTCCGCGTCAACGACCGACGCCGATGGCGACCAGGTGAGATACGGATGGGACTGGAATGCGGATGGCACGGTGGATGAGTGGTCCGGGCTGGTGGACAGCGGGGTGGGGGACAGCCGGGTTCATTCGTGGATGGCTGAAGGGTCCTGCTCATTGCAGGTAAAGGCGGAGGATTCAGGCGGCTCGCAGTCGGGGTGGTCGACGGCGAAGGCCGTGGTGATAACGCATCCGTCGGCGCCGATAATCACGTCATTGGACACAACGTGCGGGCCGGAGGCGGATGGAGCGGCCGGCGTCGTGATCAACGGGGTAAACCTGGCGGGGTTGATGGGAGTGCTGGTCGGCGGTGCGCCGGTGACGGTGACGGGGAACACGGCGACGACGGTGACGGTGACGATTCCGGCGGGGACCGCGGGCCCGCGGGACGTGGTGGTTATCACGTGCGGAGGCTCGGGGACGCTGGTCGGCGGGTTCACGTATACCGCGGTGCCGACGATCACGACCCTGGGCACGACCTGCGGTCCGGCGGCCGGCGGGACGACGGGGGTGGTGATCAACGGGACGAACCTGGCGAATGCAGCGGGGGTTACGATCGGCGGTGCGCCGGCGACGATCACGAGGAACCCGGCGAAGGAGCTGATCAGCACGGTGGCGGGAACGGGGACGGGTGGCTACAACGGGGACGGCATCGCGGCGACGAAGGCGCAGATCAACGCCTCCTACGGGGTGGCCGTGGACGGGGCGGGTAATGCCTACATCGCGGATTCCGCCAACAACCGCATCCGGAAGGTGACCGTGGCGACGGGCCAGATCAGCACGGTGGCGGGGACGGGGACGGCGGGCTACAACGGGGAAGGCACGGCGACGTCGGCGCAGATCAACACCCCCTTCGGGTTGGCGGTGGACGGGGCGGGGAACCTCTACATCGCCGACAGGACCAATGCCCGCATCCGGAAGGTGACTGCGGGGGGGGGGATCAGCACGGTGGCGGGGACGGGGACGGCGGGCTACAACGGGGACGACATCGCGGCGACGAAGGCGCAGATCGATATGCCCTGCGGTGTGGCCGTGGACCTGGCCGGCAACATCTATTTCGCGGACAGGAACAACAACCGCATCCGGAAGGTGACCGTGGCGACGGGCCAGATCAGCACTGTGGCGGGGACGGGGACGGCGGGCTACAACGGGGACGGCATCGCGGCGACGACGGCGCAGCTCAACTGGCCCTACGGGGTGGCGCTGGACCCGGCGGGCAACCTCTATCTCACGGACAGGGATAACCAGCGCATCCGGAAGGTGGACGTCTCGTCGAGCCTGATCAGCACGGTGGCGGGGACAGGGACGGCGGGGTACAACGGGGATGGCATCGCGGCGACGACGGCGCAGGTCAACTTGCCCTTCGGGGTGGCGGTGGACAGGGCAGGGAACCTCTATATCGCGGACTCCTCCAACTATCGCACCCGAAAGGTGGATGTCGCGACAGGCCTGATCAGCACGGTGGCGGGAACGGGCGTGAGCGGCTACAACGGGGACGGCATCGCGGCGACGATGGCGCGGATCGGCACCAGCTATTCCGTTGCGGTGGACGGGGCAGGGAATATGTATATCGGAGACAGCTTCAGCTACCGCGTCCGGAAGGTGAGCGTTCCGACGACGTCGGTGACGGTGACGACGCCGGCGGGGACGGCCGGGGCGCAGGACGTGGTGGTGACGACGTGCGGCGGCTCGGGCACGAAAGCGGGCGGATTCACGTATGCGGACGTGCCGACGATCACGGTCCTGGACACGAACTGCGGCCCGCTTGCGGGCGGGACGACGGGGGTGGTGATCAACGGGACGAACCTCTCGGCGGTCACGGCGGTGACGATCGGGGGTGCGGCGGCGGCGATCACGGGGAACACGGCTACAACGGTGACCGTGACGACCCCCGCGGGCACTGTCGGACCGAAGGACGTGGTGGTGACCACGTGCGGCGGCGTGGCGACCCAGGCGGGTGGATTCACGTATTCCTCGGCAGCGGCGCCGGCGATCACGACGCTGGGAACGACGTGCGGGCCGGTGGCGGGCGGGACGGCGGGGGTCGTGATCAACG
>CAKKQC010000013.1 GCA_919901855.1 bacterium
GCCGAGGCCCCAAATCAGTTGTCGTTGTTCACTTAACGTTGGGACACTACTGATCTGGTCTCCATCTGTACAGGGGTGGAGAAGACAATTCAGTGGCGGAGCATCGATCGCCCGGAGGCCATCGGCTGGGTTGCCAGTGGAAGATGGATCTTGGCGAAGGACAAGGACTACTTCTATCTGGTGGGACTGAAGATCGACTAGGGGACCGTCCCGCGGAGAACCTCTCCTACTCTCTCCTCCAGCAACACCGCCGCGTTCCGCACCGATACACGCTTGCTGATCCCGCGTTCCGTCAGGCCCCAGACGCCGCTGAGGCCCAGGGCCGAAACGGCCCTCGGGGGGAGCATGACGCGGCCGGCGAACGCCCACACGGGGATGCCGGAGCATCCCGCAGCGCCCTTGGCGCTGCCGGGTACGCGCACGCGCCTCGCGTGCGCCGCGACCCGGGCGACGAGCTTGCCCTGGGCCGTCTGCGCGTCGAGCGAGCCCTCGCCCGTCAGAACGAGATCGGCGTGGCGCAGGGCCGCGTCGAGACCGAGGAGCTCGAAGATCGTGTCGGCGCCGGGGACGAGCTTCGCTCCGAGCAACGCGACGAGCCCGGCCCCGAGTCCGCCCGCGGCGCCTCCTCCCGGCAGCCGGGCGACGTCGAGCCCGAGGTCGCGCCGGACGACCCGGGCGAAGTTCGCCAGCGCCCGGTCGAGGAGCCGCATCTGGGAGGGCGTCGCGCCCTTCTGGGCGGTGTAGAGGCGGGCGCCCCGGGGACCGAGCAGGGGACTGCGGACGTCGGTCGCGCCCAGCACGGTCACTCCGCGGAGCCGGCGCCGCACGGGGGACACGTCGATGCGGGCGAGGCGCAGGAGTCCGAGGCCGCCGGGCTCGATCGGCTTGCCGTCGGCATCCAGGAGCTTCGCCCCAAGCGCCGCCGCCATCCCGGAGCCGGCGTCCACGGTCGCGCTGCCCCCGACGGTGACCACGATCCGGCGGGCGCGGGCGGCGAGGGCCGCGGCGAAGAGCTCGCCGACGCCGAAGGTCGTCGCGCGCACGGGATCGCGCCGCGCGGGCGGCACGAGCAGGAGCCCGGCGGCCTGCGCCATCTCGACGACGGCGGTCCGGCGGGGGAGCAGGAGGAACCGGGCCCGGACGGGGTCGCCCAGCGGTCCCCTCACCCAACGGGCACTCAACCTTCCGCCCGCGTCCGCGAGCGCGTCGAGCGTTCCTTCGCCGCCGTCGGCGAGCGGCAGGCAGGTCACGCGCGCGTCCGGCCGGGCCGACCGGGCGCCGCGCGCCATGGCGAAGGCCGCGGCCCGCGCGGACAGACTGCCCTTGAACGAGTCGGGGCAGATCAGAATATGGAAGCGGCGGGGGAGGTTCAGCGGAGGACGGTCGGCGAGGCGGACTTGAGGACTTCCTGGACCAGGGCGTAGGCCGCTTCCGGGTACTCGGCGGGCAGGGTCCCGGGCGGAAGCACGTCCCGCTCGAGGTCGCCGAGGAGCGGATGCAGGCTGTGCGCGGCCTTGTCGGTGAAGACCTGGATGCGGCCCAGCGACCCGGCGTCCTCGAAGACGACGGCGAGGATGCCGCGTTCGCCGGCGCGCCGGAGGTAGAAGTGCTTCTTGTCCCCCTCGTGGAAGAGCACGGAGATGTCCTGGTCGCCGAGGTAGCTCGCGAGCTCGTGCGTGACGAGGAAGTTGCAGGTCAGGAGCGTCGTGAGCTCCGCGGGGTCGTTGCCCGGGATGACGCCCTGCTTGGCGATGAGGGAGCCCGACTCGTCGACCAGGAGGGCGCCCGACGCGCCCGCGCGCGACACGAGGTCCTGGAGGTGCCGCGCGATCTCGCGCACGGTCTCGGGGGTGGCGAGTAGGTGCCGGGGCATGACGGTCTAGTCTCCCATACCGTGGTAGTAGAGCCAACCCGCCACGGCGCTGAGGGCTCCGCAGGTCGTGAGGCACACGAGCGAGTACGTGCGAAGCCGCATGCTCTCGACGTACATCCCGGGGTCGGACGGGATCAGGGGCGTGAGCTGGACGGCCGCGAAGAGGTGGAGGCCGGCGGCGGCCACGAGCAGGATCGATCCCGCGAGCGGCAGGACCCAGAGTCGCCGGTGGCCGATGAGCGCCAGCAGGCTCCGGAGCACAAGCGCGTAGAGCACGAAGGCGACGGCCAAAAGGAGCAGGGCCGCCTCGTACCAGAGGACCTCGGGGGGGACCGTGTGGAGCCAGCTCACGATGGGGTCTCGTTCATGGCATCCGGTCCTGGCGCGCCCGGCGCAGGGCGAGCCGCAACAGGAGCATCCACGTGGCCGCACAGGCGTAGAGCGATCCGGCGGCGGAGACGAAGAGGGCCCCGTAGGCGATTCCCCGCTCGACCTTGAGCCCGGGCACGGCCACGCCCGCGGTCCCCGCCGACGCGAGGGTGTAGACCGTGTAGAGGAGGATGCCCGAGGGCGCCCAGAGCAGGAGCCGCCAGCCGGTCGGGGTCTCGAACGCGCGCTCGAGCCGGCGGGCGATGAGGCCGAGGAAGAAGAACGACACCCAGAGCAGTACGCCGCCCAGGACGGCCACGTAGTTCGTGAGCACGACGTAGAAGAGGTAGTCCGAGGTGGTCAGCAGTTTCGCCATGGCCTAGAGCCCCACGTCGATCAGGCGGCCCACCGCGGACCGCATGACCGTGCCCAGCTCGCCCGCCCGCCGGGCGCCGATGAGCAGGCGGCACCGGGCGCGTAGGCCGTCGGCGAGCGCGTAAAACCCGCCCTTGCGCAGGTGCCCGGGCTCCCCGAGGTCCTGCCGGCGGACCTCGAGGTCGAAGAGGTAGTCCCCGAACCCGGGGACGAACTGCTCGACCGACCGGCGCAGGGTCTCGTAGAGCTCGAGGCGCTGTACATCCAGGTCCACGGTCCGGAGCGTGTCGGCGTCCGGGCACTCCCAGATCTCGCAGCGCTCCGCCCCGGCCTCCCACGGCTCCACCGGCGCGACCCAGCGGTCGGTGTCCGGCCACCACGCGCCCACGATCGCGCCGTCCGCGGCGAAGACGTGCAGGGGCCCCTCGGGCGCGTCGATGATGGCCGCGCCCGTCACCTTGCGCTCCTGGAAGACGGCCTCGAGCGCCGCGGGGTCCGCGGGGACCTTGTCGGTCTTGAGAATTCGCACCGTGCCGTGGTGGAACGCGAGCAGGGCCCGCAGGAGGTCGTAGTCGAGCCGGCAGATCTCGAGGAAGGCCCGGTGCTTCTCCAGCCAGGCGAGGAGTTCGACCAGGGCGTCGAAGCCCTTCGTGAGCTTCTCGTTGCGCTCGAGGACGGGCGCGATGAGCTCGCCGTCGCGCAGGAACAGCACGGCCTCCGCCTCTTCCGCGACCATGCGCACGTAACCCGTGTGCGCCTCCCGGTGGAGGCTCTGGAGCACGCCGTCGAAGCGCACGTACGTGGTATCGAGGTTCCGTTGGAGGGCCTTGCCGCGGGGGAGACGAATCATGCACGTCCTCCATCGGAGGACGTGGGTCCTCCTTCCGCCGCGGCCGTGCTTTCCGACGGACCGGCCGGGGCTGACCGCTTCCGGCTCGTGGACCGCCGCAGGGCCTGGGCGAAGAGGTACCCGAGCGCGGGTTTGAGGCCCGGCGGCAGGGAGTCATCGGTGCGTGCGGCCAGGCCCGTCCGCCACCGCTCCACGAGTGCGTCACCCGCGGCGCGCCCGAGCAGCTTGTCGGTGACCCAGAGCCGGTTGAGCAGGAGGTCGAGGAAGGCCCGCGCCACCGCCTGCCGCCGCCGGTCCTTGGGCCAGCTCCGCAGGGCCGCGAGCCCGTCGTCGGGCAGGTGCCCGGCAACCGCCCGGCCGAGCACGTCCGGGTGACGGTCGACGGAATCCCGGTCCACGTTTCCGAGGATGGAGGCCGTGCGTTCCCCGAACACGTCCGCGAACGGAGCTGCCGACTGGTCGACGAGCTGGTGCCAGATCTGGACCGACACGAGGTCCTCGTCCTCGACCTTCCGTTCGGCGATGACGCCCTCGTACGCCGCCATCAGGATCCTCTCGACGTCGGCCAGGAGCTTGCGGGTCTCGGCGGCCTCGCCGGCCGAGATCGTGGTCGCCACGCGCCCGATCAGGTCGCGGGCTTCGCGCCAGGCTTTGGCCGCCGACGTCGGGACGCCGGCCTTGACGCAGTCTTCGGCGAGCGTCTTGATCCGCCAGAACTTGCGGATCAGGTCCGCGGGAGGATTCTTGACCAGCTTCGAGGGCGCGGCGGCCGCGGGCGCTTTCGGGGAGGCGGCCGGCTTGCCGGTGGCGGGGGAAGCCGGGGCTGGGGTCTGGCCGGCCCGTTCGGCCTCCGCCGGGGTCGCCGGCGTCGCCGGCGCGTCCTCGACCGTGGCCTGCAGCACGTCGGGCCCGACCACGGCGCGTGGGCACTCGTCCAGCGTGTGGCGCAGGTCGGCCTGCACCTGGCGCACGAGTACGCGGACCGGTCCCAGCCCCTGCGCCTGGTCGAACAGGACGACGAGCAGGGACTCCTCGCCGACGGCCTGGAGGTAGACGTTGAGTTCGCGCTCCCGCTGGAAGACGAGCGAGAATTCTTTCTCTCCGACCCGGTGGGCGAGAGCCCGAGTGGTAGCGAAATCCCCCGCGGCGAGGGCGGCCACGGTCGCGAGCTCGAGGTGCCCGAGCCCGCCGGCGCCCGCGATGATCTTGCCGGCCGTGTCGATCAGGAGGACGCAGGCCACACCCTCCTTCGCCGTGAGCGTCTCCAGGGTGTGCTGGAACGCGGCCTGCTGCTCCGGGCCGATGAGCAGGTTGACGTTGCCGTCGGAGAGTTCGATCATGGCGTGGCTCCCGCGCCCGAACCCTCGGCCAGCCGCCGGACCGCGAGCCCGGCGGCGGTGCGCAGGGTGTCCATGACGCCGATTCCGTGCCGCGCGATGGCCTCGTGCGACGGGGCTTCGTGCGGGTTGAACCGCTTCTGGAGGATCTCGATGGGCATCCGGTCCTTGAGGTCGCGCTTGTTGAACTGGACGACGAGAGGGATCTCCGCGGGGTCCAGCCCGATCTCCCGCAGGTCGTTCGCGATCAGGAGCTGGCTTTGTTCGTTGTCCGTCAGCCGGGCTTCCTGGGAATCCACGACGAAGACGAGGACGTCCAGACCCTTGAGGATCAGCTTGCGGCTCGCGCCGTAGTAGACCTGACCGGGCACGGTGTAGAGGTGCAGGCGCGTCGACCAGCCTGCCGCGCTCCCGAGCATGACGGGGAGGAAGTCGAAGAACATCGTCCGTTCCGTCGCGGTGTCGAGCGTCAGGATTTCCCCGTGCCGCTCCGCGGGCAGGGTATCGGCGATGACCCGAAGATTCGTGGTCTTGCCGCCGAGACCGGGCCCGTGGTACGCGATCTTGAGGACGACCTCGCGAGTGAGTTTGTTGGCAAAGGCCATGACAACCTATCGTAGCCCAAGGGAGGCGTATTGGGGGGGGCGGCCGTCCCCCGTTGTTACCAGCGCAGGGGTTGCTGGGTTTCGGCCTCGATGCGGGTCTTGGCCTTCTGGAGCTTGAGGGCGGACTCGTCCGCCAGCCGGCGGGTCTCCGGCGCGTTCCCGGACGCGAGCGCCCCGCGCGCCTGGTCCAGCAGTCCTTCGATCGCGGCGATGTCGTCCTTCACGAGCAACTGATACCCCGTCCCCTTGAGCCGGCCGAGCATGAGTTCGGCCTTCCGCACCTGTATCCCGGCCTTCGCCAGGTCGGAATCGGTCGAGATCGTCGACGACGCGGCCGCCACGGGCACGGCCGCCGTGGCGCCCACCTTCCTCGGCGCGGCGGTCTCCTCCGGAAGTTCCCAGCCTTCCGGGAACCCGTCCCGGCGCATGGCCGGCTTCGGGGGGGATTCGAACGCCTGGTCGATCGGTACATCGCGTCCTCCGGCCGTGGCGCCGAAGCCGCTCCGGACCGCGGACCGGCCCGCGCAACCGCCCAGCATGGCGCCGGCGGCGATCGCGAGGATCAGCGGGCGGGCCGGGCGGGTCGACCGGAACGGCATCACGGTATGCCCCCTTCGCCCCCGCGCCCGTCCTAGGACGCTGGCGGGCCGGACGGGGCGCTGGCGACGGAGCCGCCGGGCGCGCGGGCTTCCTTCGCGAGGCGGTCCACCATGTCGCGGTCCAGCCCCGTCGAGGGCTTGATGACGATGGCCTGTTTCTGCCCGGTTTCCTTGTCCTTGGCCGTGACGCGCAGGAGGCCGTCCGCGTTGATCTCGAAGGTCACCTCGATGCGCGGCTTGCCCGCGGCCTGGGGCTTGACCCCGACGAGCTCGAACTCGCCCAGCGGATGGTTCTGCGACGCCTTCGGCTGCTCGCCCTGGAAGATGCCGATGCGCACGAACGTCTGGCCATCCTCCGTGGTCGTGAAGGTCTCGCTCCGCCGGATCGGGATCGTCGTGTTCCGCTCGATCAGGACCTTGAACCCGTCGCCGACCGTGCGCAGGCCCAGGGAGAGAGGCGTGACGTCGAGGAGGAGGACCTCCGCGATCTCGCCGCCCATGATCGAGCCCTGGAGCGCGGCACCCGCGGCGACCACCTCGTCCGGGTTCGCGCGCACGTACGGGTCCTTGCCGAAGATCTCCTTGACCTTCGCCACGACGCGGGGCATCCGGGTCATCCCGCCGACGAGGACTATGGCGTCGACGTCCCGCGCCTGGACCCGAGCGGCCTCCAGCGCCTTGCGGCACGGGTCCTCGGTCTTGTCGACGAGGTCCTTGGTCATCGCCTCGAACTGCTCGCGCGTGAGCGAGGCTTCGAGCGACTTGTCCATGTGGATGAAGGGCAGGGCGATCGACGCGGAGTTCGCGCTCGAGAGCTCGATCTTCGCGGCCTCGGAGGCCTCCTTGAGGCGCTGCATGGCCTTGGGCTCGGCGTGCAGGTCCACGCCCTCGTTCTTCTTGAACTCGTCGATCAGCCACGACAGGATCCGCATGTCGAAGTCGTCTCCGCCGAGGTACGTGTTCCCGCTCGTCGCCTTCACCTCGAAGATGCCCTTGGCGAGCTCGAGCAGGGAGACGTCGAAGGTCCCGCCGCCCAGGTCGTAGACCGCGATGAGCATGTCCTGCTTGCCCCCGAGTCCGGAGGCGAGCGACGCCGCGGTCGGCTCGTTGATGATCCGGACCACGTCCAGCCCGGCGATCGCGCCCGCGTCCTTCGTCGCCTGCCGCTGGGAGTCGTTGAAGTAGGCCGGCACGGTCACGATGGCCTTCTCGATTGGTCCGCCCAGGTAGTGCTCGGCGTCGGCCTTGAGCTTCTTGAGGATCATGGCCGAGACCTCGGGGGGCGAGACGAGGGTGCCGCGGAGCTTGACCCGCACGTCGCCGTGCTGGGGGTCGGCGGCGAGTCCGTAGGGCAGGAGGTACTTGAGGGAGTCGATCTCGGGCTCGGAGAACTTGCGGCCCATGAGCCGCTTCACCGAATAGATGGTCTCGGCGGGGTTTATGATGGCCTGCCGCTTCGCGGGCAGGCCGACGAGGACTTCGCCGTTGTCCTTGTAGGCGACGACCGACGGCGTGGTGCGTCCGCCTTCGCGGTTGGGGATCACGTTGGACAGCGAGCCCTCCGCGACCGCCATGCACGAGTTGGTCGTCCCGAGGTCGATTCCGAGTGTTTTGGGCATCAGTGGCTTCCCGACACAGCTTCTTATGTTAGCGCGGGGATGGCCGGGAAGTCTCTCCCGGGGGGAAACGCCTTGATTTTACGCGCCTCCGGAGGCAGACTGGGCGGATGGCAGGGGAGCATCCGGTGGTGCGGTTGAATGCCGGCGCGCGCCGTCAGGCGGGCCATCCGTGGATCTTCGACGGCGAGGTGGCCTCCATCGATCCGGCGCCGGAATCCGGGGCCCTCGTGCGCGTGGTCGGGGCCCGCGGGGAGGCGGTCGGCACGGGGTTCTGGAGTCCGGGAAGCCGGGCCCGGGTCCGCCTCCTCGTGGAGGGGGCGGAGGAGGTGCCGGATCTCGAGGCGTTGTTGAGAGCCCGGCTGGCCGCCGCCGTCGCCATGCGCGCGGCGCTGGGCCGCGCGGCCCCCGATGGGGCCGCGCGGATCGTATTCGGGGAGTCGGACGGCCTGCCGGGGCTCGTGGCCGACCGGTACGGCGCCGTGGTTGTGATCCAGCTCGGGAGCGCGGGAATGGACGCCCGGCGCGATACGATCGTGGCGCTGCTCGGGGAACTCCTGGCGCCGGGGGCGATCGTCGAACGGAGCGATTCCGGAGGGCGCGAGCGGGAGGGCCTCGCCCCCGCGCGGGGGCTGCGGGCCGGGTCTCTGCCGCCCGGCGGGCTCGTGCCCTTCACGGCCGGGGGACTCGATCTCGTTGCTGACGTCCTCGCCGGCCAGAAGACCGGCTTCTACCTCGACCAGCGGGACAGTTGGGAGGCCCTGCGGCCGCTGGGAAGCGGCCGGCGGATACTCGACGCCTGCTGCTACACGGGCGCCTTCGGCCTGTCGCTGCTCAAGGGCGGAGGAGAGGCGCTGACCGGAATCGACTCCTCCCAGCGTGCCGTGGAGTTCGCGCGCGAAGCGGCCGCGCGCAACGGTCTCGCGGAGCGCTCGACGTTCCTCCACGGTGACGCGGGCGAGACGATGGCGGCGCTTCGCGCGTCCGGCGAGCGGTTCGGTTTCGTCGTGCTCGATCCCTCGGCGTTCGCGAAGGCGCGCGCGCACGCCGGGATGGCGCGCCGGGCGTACGCGACCCTGAACGAGCTCGCGCTGGGCCTCGTCTCGCCCGGGGGCTTCCTCTATTCATGCTCGTGTACGCCCTGGGTGGGCGTGTCCGGACTCGCGGGGATAGCGAATGCGGCGGCCCGTTCGGCGGGACGCCGCATACGGCTGGTCGAGGTCCGCGGCGCGTCGCGCGACCATCCTCCCCATGCGGCGATGCCCGAGACCGCCTACCTGGCCGGCACCCTCTGGTATGTCGACTGACCGGATCCCCTTTCGGCTGTACGCGATAACGGACCGCCTCCAGTTGGGCAATCGTCCGCTGGCGGAGGCGCTCGAGATGCTGGGCCGGGCGGGACTCAAGGGCGTTGAGGTGCGGGAGAAGGACCTGGACGAAGCGGCGCTCGGCGAGCTCGCGACCGCGTGCGGAACCGTCATGGACCGCTATCGCATCGCCTGGCTCGTGAACGGTCCTCCGGCGGTGGCGTTGGCCGCGGGCGCTACGGGCGTGCACGTGCCCGCGCCGGGCGACGCTGCGGCGGCCCGGGCCGCGGTGGGCCTGGAGCGGCTCGTGGCGCAGTCGGCGCACGGGGTCGCGGAAGCCAGGTCCGCCGCGCGGGCCGGCGCCGACTTCGTGGTCGTGGGCCCGATCTTCGAGACGCCGTCGAAGGCGCTGTTCGGGCCGCCGCTGGGGACCGGGGTCCTGGCCGCGGCCTGCGCGGCCGCGGCCCCGGTTCCGGTATTCGCGATCGGGGGTGTCACGCCGGAGCGCTCTCGCGCTTGCCTGGAAGCGGGCGCCGCCGGCGTGGCGGTGCTGGGGCCGCTCATGCGAGCGGCGGCGGGGACGTCGCCCGAGGGGATGGCTAGGGAAGTGTTGGCGCGGTACGCGGACGCCTTGGGGGCGCTCTGACCGGTATGGGAGGATAGAGGCATGGACGACGAGTCGGCCGATCGAGAGGCTGGTTCCGGATCGGTGAGCCGGTCGGAGCCGGCCGTCTCCACTGCTGCCGCGTCCGCGCGGACGACGGCGGCCATGATCGTCGGGGCGGTCGCTCTCGTGTCGGTCCTCGTCGTGGTCGGCTGGCGGCTCACGGTCCGGCCGAAGGCCGCCCCGCCGCCGGGGCCGGAGGCTTCGGTCGCGGACTCCATGGCGAAGGGCAGCTACAACGTGGTTCTCCAGGTCCGGGCGCAGGACCCGAGCGGCGGCATGGCGAGCGTCGGCACGACGCTCCCGGGCCGGCTCACGCTCAAGTTCCTCGACGCCGAGGGCAAGACCTACCTCGAGAAATTCGACCGCGTGGGGCTCTGGGCGATCGAGATGCTGCCCGGCACCTACTGGATTCCTCCCGCGCAGGACGGGCTGGGGGAGTGGAAGTGGAAGATCGCGGGCGAGACCCTCGTCTCCGACGGGGCGAAGGGGTGGAAGTTCACGCTGGCCGCGGGGACGATCAATCCCATGATCGAGCTCCTGCTGAAGTGAGCCGGCATGGCATAATCGGGCCGTGCTGAAGGAACTGCGGATCCGGAACCTCGCGATCATCGAGGACGTGAACCTGGAGTTCGAGCCGGGGTTGACGGTCCTCACGGGCGAGACGGGGGCCGGCAAGTCGATTCTCGTGGACGGCCTCTCGCTCGTCCTCGGCGAGCGCGCCGACCGGGACCAGGTCCGTGCCGGAGCCGCCGAGGCCCGGATCGAGGCGGTCTTCGACCTGGAGGGGCAGATGGAAGTCCACCGGCTCCTCGCGGAACTGGAGCTGCCCGACGAGGAGCCGGACCTGATCCTGCGGCGCGTGATCACGGCGGCGGGCAAGACCCGGTGCTCGGTGAACGGGTCGCCGGTGCCGCTCTCACACCTCAAGCGGATCGGCGACCTGCTCGCGGACCTGCACGGCCAGCACGAGCACCAGCTCCTGCTCGACCCGACCCAGCACCTGTTCTTCGTGGACGCCTTCGGCGGCCTCCTCCCGGCCCGCGAGGGCGTGCGGCGCGCCTGGGCGGCGTGGCAGGCGGCAAGAGTCGAGCTGGACGCCGCGCGCGCCGCCCTCCGGGGGCGGTCCGAGCGCCTCGACCTCCTGGTCTTCCAGGTCGACGAGCTGGAGCAGGCGAAGCTCGAGCCCGGCGAGGCGGACCGCCTCGCCGCCGAGCGCTCCAGGCTGGCGAACGCGCAGAAGCTCACCGAGGCCCTCACGCGTGCGCACGACTCCCTGCTCGCGGACGGCGGGGCCGGGGAGTCGCTCGGGGTGGCGATCAACGCCCTCCGGGCGGTGGCCGACTTCGACACCGAGCACATCGGCAGCGAACTCGAGTCGCTGCGCCGGCTCGTGGAGATGGTCCGGGACGAGGGGAACAACCTCCGGGGCCTGGTGGAGTCGCTCGAAGCGGACCCCCACCGGCTCGAGCAGATCGAGGAGCGGCTCGACCTCATCAGCCGGATGGAGCACAAGTACGGGGGCTCCATCGAGTCCGCGCTGGCCACGCTCGCGTCCGCCAGGGGTGAGGCGGCGGCGCTGACCTCCTCGGACGAGACGGTGGCCGCGCTCGAGGCGAAGGCCGAGTCCGCCCGGCAGCTCCTGTCGAAGCAGGCCCTCGACCTCTCGGACGACCGTTCCCGCGCGTCCGCCAAGTTCGCCGAGCTCGTGGCCCGCGAGCTCGGGGAGCTGGCAATGGGGGGTGCGGATTTCGGCGTCCGGATGTCCCAGCAGGCCGATCCCGCGGGTCCCGTCGAATCCGACGACGGACGGTACCGGGCCACGGCGGACGGCATCGACACCATCGAGTTCTACCTCGCCCCCAACGTGGGCGAGGGCACCCGCCCGCTCAAGGCGATCGCGTCGGGCGGCGAGCTCTCGCGGATCATGCTCGGCCTCAAGACCGTGCTCGCGGCCGTGGACCGGGTCGGGACCCTCGTCTTCGACGAGATCGATTCCGGGATCGGCGGACGGGTGGCGGAGGTCGTGGGCCGCAAGCTCCGCGAGATCGGTGCCGAACGCCAGGTCCTCGTCATCACCCACCTCCCGCAGATCGCGGCAAAGGCCGGGGTGCACATCCTCGTGGCCAAGATTGTGGAAGAGGGCCACACGAAGGTCGAGGCCGGCGTCGCGACCGGCAAGGCGCGGCTCAACGAGCTGGCCCGGATGCTCGCCGGCTCCGAGATCACGGCCTCGGCCCTCAAGCACGCGGAGACCCTGCTCCGGGAGGGATGACCCCGGCCCCTTCGGCCCGCCCGTTCACGGTAGAATGAACGCCTGATCATGGGACGCACGGCGGAGACGAACCGGACCAGCGAGCACGAGGCTTCCTCCCGCCACGTCACGCGCCGCGCGACCGTGCCGGCGCTGGAAGCCGTCCTCGGCCGGGCGTTCCCAGTCCTGGACCACGGGTTCGTCCGCGTCGTCGACTACCTCGGCGACGACGCCGCGATCGTGCAGGCGGCGCGCGTTTCCTACGGCCGGGGCACGAAATCGGTCTCGAACGACCGGGGCCTCATCCGCTACCTCCTGCGACACGCGCACACGACGCCCTTCGAGATGTGCGAGATCAAGTTCCACGTGAAATTGCCGATATTCGTGGCCCGGCAGTGGGTCCGGCACCGGACGGCGTCCGTGAACGAGATGTCGGGACGGTACAGCATCTTGGATCGCGAGTTCTATTCGCCCCAACCGGCTGTGCTCGGCGTGCAGGACGCGTCGGCCCGGCAAGGCCGCGGGAAAGCGCTGCCGGGCCCCCAAGCGCGACGCATCCTCTCCATATTGAAACGGGATGCCACCACCGCGTACGCGCATTACGGCGAATTCCTCGGCCCGCGCGGGACGGAGCAACCGCTGGCCAGGGAACTCGCGCGAATCGGGCTGCCTGTCAGCTTCTACACCCAGTGGTACTGGAAGATCGACCTGCATAATCTCCTGCATTTCATCGCCCTGCGGCTCACCGGCCACGCGCAATTCGAGATTCGCGCGTACGCCCAGGCCATGGCCGCGATCGTCAAGCGCTGGGTCCCGCTGGCGTGGGAAGCGTTTGACGACTACCGGATGAGCGCGGTCAGGCTTTCGCGCGTCGAGGCCGGCGTCGTGCGCGCCCTGTTGCGCGGCGGGGACGCGCGGGCGCTCGCCGCGCAGCTCTCGGCGCGCGAGCGAGATGAGCTGGCCGCGGCGCTGGGGATTGACCTGAACCGGCTCGCGTGAGGTACAATGAAAGGCGTTGTAGGCTCCGGCTCTAGGAGCAGTAGAAGTCAGCAGTCGTAGGAGTGTTGACGTGCCCAAACGAACGTTCCAGCCACATGTGATTCCCCGCAAGCGAACCCACGGGTTCCTCACACGCATGAGCTCTCCCGGCGGACGGCGCACGCTCGCGCGTCGCCGGGCCAAGGGTCGCTGGCGCATCGGCGTCGCCGGACGGCGGCACGAGTGACGGCGCGAGGGATTCCGAAGGACGGAGTCAAGACGGCCGCGAGCCGCCGGAACGGCGGCAACGGCCACGATCGAAAGAACGGAGACGGGGCGGTATTGGCCAACGCGAAGACCCAGGGATTCCCCAGCGGCGATCATCTGGCCGGGATGGACTTCCTGCGTGTCATGGCGAAAGGCGAGAAGAAATCCTGCCCGTCGTTCCATCTCTATTTCATGCCCGCCGACGAGTTCCAGGCGGGCGTCTGTGTGTCGCGCCGGCTCGGCGGTGCGGTCGTGCGTAACCGGATCAAGCGTGTTCTGCGCGAGGCGATTCGCATGACGCGGAGCGATCTGTGCAAGCCCTGTCACCTGGTCCTGGTGGCGCGGCTGGGCGCGGACCGGCTCGATTTGGAGCAGGCGCAGAGCTCGTTGACCGAGCTGTACACGTCGGCCCGCCTGCTGGCGATCGAAACCACGGTGATGTCGTGAGTGCGGACTGCGCCGTCGAGGGGCGCGTCGTGAAGGGGATTCTTTTCCTGCTGACCTCCGGGTTGCTGACGGCGCTGCGCGGCTACCGCCGCTGGATCTCGCCGATGCTCGGAAGTCACTGCCGGTTCTACCCCTCCTGTTCGGCCTACGCCGAGGAAGCGGTGGTCCTGCATGGGCTGCTGCGCGGCGTCGGGCTTGGCGTGTGGCGGCTCATGCGCTGCCATCCGTTTCATCCGGGAGGCGTCGACCCGGTGCCCCTTCGCTAGCCCCCCCGAAGCGCTGACGCGCGATACCAGGACCTCGAAGGAGGATGGGTCAACTGAGCACTGAACAGCGCCTGTTGCTGGCGATCGTCCTGTCGACCGTCATCATCATCGGCTACTCATTCCTGGCGCCACGGCTCCTGCCTCAGCCGGCGATGCCCGCCGCCACGGCCGAAACGGGCGCCGCCGTCTCGCCTTCCGCGGAACCGTCGCGCGCCCCTGCGGCACCCTTGTCCGCCAAGGAGCGGCGGCGCGCCGAGCGGGCCGCGCTCGCGGCGGTTTCGGCTGCCCGCACCACTGTCCGGTCGCCCAAGGCCGGAGTGGCCTCCGACGCCACCGGTTCCGAGGTCGAGGTCGCCACCGGCGCCGTCCACGCGAGATTCTCCACGAACGGGGGCCGTGTGCTCAGCTGGCAGCTCAAGGCCTACCGCGCGACGGGCTCTACTCTCTACGAGGAGCTCGTGAGCCTCCGGGCCGCGAAGTCCGCCGCCGGGCCGCTCTCGGTCCGGCTGTCCGACTTCCCCGATGCCGCCGCCTGGCCCGCGGTCGCCTCCCTCGCGAAGCTCGATGTCGGGAAGGCGGGCATCGAGCAGCGCCTCCCGGGCCGGGGGGGGGAGACCGTCGTGATTCCGCGTGGCCCCGCGGGGGTTCCGGCCGGCGAACTCGTCTTCACCCAGGCGCTGCCCGGCGGCCGGACGCTGGTCAAGCGCCTGCGGTTCCCGGCCACCGGGTACGAGGTCGGGGTCGAACTGGAGCTGACGGGGCCGGCACCGGAGACGCTGGACCTGGTCTGGACGCCCGGGGTGGGGCTGGCACCAGACGAGGAAGAGGCCCTCGGACGGACCTCGACCTACCAGAACGACGCCACCGCGATCATCCTGTCGGGGCAGGGCCTGGCCTCGGGCAAGCAGGATCTCCTCAAGCAATCGGACGCGAAGAAGCCGGCGGAGAAGTCCGGGGAGGCGCCCTTCTGGGCCGCGGTGCGCAACCGGTACTTCGTCGCCGCCCTCGTCCCACCGAGGATCGGCGATTGCGAGGGCGTCCTGGCCGTGACCGGTATCGCGGCGTCGGACGGACAGCCGCACGCCCTGACGGCCGCCCTCCGGTTCTCGCTCCAGCCCGGGGCGCGCCGGGTGCGCATCCCCGTGACCGCGTACCTTGGGCCGCAGGAGTTCGGAGCCCTGGGGGCGGCCGGTTCCCGGCTCGACCGCGTGCTCGATCTCGGGTGGTTCGGCTGGATCGCGCTTCCGATGCTCCAGACCCTCAAGTTCCTGGCGAAGTTCACGCGGAACTACGGGGTGGCGATCATCCTCCTCACCCTCATCGTGCGGGGTCTCCTGTGGTGGCCGAGCCAGTGGGGTCTGAACCAGATGAAGCGCATGCAGCAGGTCAAGCCGCAGATGGACTTCATCAACACGCAGTTCAAGAATGACCCGGCGCGCAAACAGGAGGAGCTCATGCGCCTCTACAAGGAGCAGAAGATCAATCCCGTGGGCGGCTGCCTGCCCCTGCTGCTCCAGATCCCCATCTTCTTCGCGTTGTACTCGGCGCTGAGCAGCGCCGTGGAGTTGCACGGTACGCCGTTCGCATTCTGGATCCAGGACCTCTCGGCGATGGATCCGTATTACATCCTGCCGGTGCTCGTCGGCGGGACGATGTTCATCCAGCAAGCCATCACGCCCGTCGTCGGTGATCCGGCGCAGGCGAAGATGATGCGGTGGATGTCGGTCGTGTTCGCTTTCATGTTCATGAAGATGCCGTCCGGGCTGATGCTCTACTGGCTGGTCCAGAACCTGTTCCAGATCGTCCAGCAGTGGCGCACCAATCGAATGACCGCCCAGACGGCCTGACTTAAAGGAGGCACCAGCGATGGATCGGATCGAGATGGAAGGTGAAACGGTCGAAGAGGCGGTGGACGCCGCGCTTCGTGAGATGGGGCGGAGCCGGGAGGACGTCGATATCGAGGTCCTCGTCGAAGGCAGCCGCGGGCTGTTCGGGCTCGGTAAGAAGGCGGCGAAGGTCGTCGTGAAGCTCAAGGAGGGCGGGCTCCTGCCGCCGGACGCGGTCGAGCGCGCGACGAAGTTCCTGATCGAGGTAGTTCGGCGGATGGGGATGGACGTCGAGGTCGAGGCCAAGCAGATCGGCAACGAGCTCTACCTCGAGGTCGACCAGGGCGCCGGCGGGATCCTGATCGGGCGGCACGGCACGACCCTGGCCGCGCTCTCGTACCTGATGGAGCGCATCGTGAGCCACAGCGAGGACGCGAACGTCAAGGTCTTCGTGGACGTGGCCGGGTACCTCGAGCGGCGGCGCCGGACGCTGGTCACATTGGCGCACGAGACGGCCGACCAGGTGAAGGCGTCGGGCCAGCCGGTCGAGCTGGACGCCATGTCGGCCTTCGAGCGCAAGGTCGTCCACACGACCCTGCACGACGATGCCACAGTGCGCACGTTCAGCCGGGGTGAGGGCGAGGAGCGCCGGGTCGTGATCGTCCCGGCGAGCACGCCAGTGAGCGACGAGGAGCGCGACGGCGGCCGGGGCGAGCGCGGTGGCCGGGGTGGCCGCTGGGGCGGCGGCGGACGCGGCGGACGCGGCCGGGGCGATCGTCAGGATCGCGGCGCGCCGCGCGACAGTGATCGCGGCGGTCGAGACGACCGCGGGGGCGACCCCGTGGCGGTCGGGCCCGAGGGGGTGCGGGACCCCGGGCCGCTGGAGGATGCCGGCGGCGGCGGGTATGGCGGCGGCGGACGCGGCGGGGACGGCGGCGGGCG
>CAKKQC010000014.1 GCA_919901855.1 bacterium
ACTGTTCACGTCCATCGCAATGACTTCCGTCAGTTTTTCAGCATCCTGCTAGCGCTTTCGGGTCCTCGGATGCGAGCTGGGCGACATCGACGTTCTTCAGGTAAGCCTTGGGCGTCGCCGTGAGCCCGACCCGCGTGCCCTGGAAGTACTGGACGACCTCGCGGGCGTCCCCGTAGATCGAGCGGTGCGCCTCATCGTTCACGATGAGGTCGAAGTAGAACGGCGTAAACTCCTCCCGGTAGCGCCGGCCCATCATCAGGGACTGGATAGTCGCCACGACGACCGAGGAGCCCAGGAGCTCCCCCGTCCGCCGCGCCGTCCTGTAGATGACGGGCATGTACTCGCCGAGGACCACGTTGAAGTCCTCCATCGTCTGCTTGGCCAGCTCGATGCGATCCACGATGAAGAGCACGCGCTCCGCGTTCTTCGTGCGCAGGAACCTGCGGATCAGGGCGGCGCAGAGCAGGGTCTTCCCCGTCCCGGTCGCCATCTCAAGCAGGAACTTGCGGCGTCCCTTCCCGTCGAATCCCTTCGCGATCTCGTCCATCGCGCGGATCTGGTATCCGCGCATCGTGAGGTCGCCCCGAAGGGCCCGGAGGTACTCAGGTCCGACGGCTTCAGTCAGGAGCGGCTTGGGCGGCTGGAGGTTCTTGAGCCGAACGCGGTCGAGGTCTGACCGGGAAGGAAGTCCCTCGATGCGGTACGCATCCCGCTGATCGGCTCGCTGATAGTTCCAGAACCAGTGCTCGCGGCCGTTCGAGAGGATCACGAACGGGGCGTTCAGGTTCTCGGCATAGCCCCTCGCCTGCTCCTTGGCGTCGTAGGGGTCCAGATCCTCCTTCTTCGCCTCCAGGACGCAGAGCACCTGCCCGGTCTTCCCCTTGAGAATGTAGTCCGCCCTGCCGGATGGTCCGTGGAACTCGAACTGGATCTGCTTGGGGTCCAGAAGGTTCCATCCGCTGGCCTCCAGCGCCCGGTCGATCAGAACCCGCGAGAAGGCCTCAGATT
The DNA here is from genome assembly GCA_919901855.1 of bacterium. GTDB lineage: Bacteria > Oederibacteriota > CAKKQC01 > CAKKQC01 > CAKKQC01 > CAKKQC01. Next base: position 1,009 of record CAKKQC010000014.1, read on the forward strand.
GTCCTGGCATCCGCTCTATCCTACCCCCTGTTGCCGCAGGGCTCCCCCGCCTACCGCCGAAATGTGGGGAGGATACCGAATTGCTGGACCTGACTGGTTATGCCTCGGGAAGAACCTCTCATGGCGAGCCGGGGCGTGATGAGTCCATGCTCGACGAGCCTCGTTACCGCCGTCCTCCGGCCCGAGCAGCCCTGAACACCCACCTCTCCTCGACCTGGATCATCTGACAGGCATGGCACAGCCGGGGCCGGATAGCGTCGAGCATCAAGGCTGCCCGCTCCAGGCCTATGGCCAGCTCCGCCAGCGTACGCGTTTCGTCGTCCTCGACGCGGCCCTGCTCGTGCGCCAGCCCAGTCACGGCCAACGCATCGCGGCGAAGCTGACCGGCCAGGCTGAGGAGCAGCGCGGAGAGATCCTGGTTCCTCACGTCGACTGCGTGATCTTCGTTCATCCACCTCACCTCCCGTCAGGCAAGGATCAGGGCATGGAAAGACGCGGAATGCAAGGCGTGGACGTGAACTCATCTGGTCGCTGGCCAGGGACCCAACTGGTAATGACGATGCTACGAAAGAGGCCGGCGGGTTCTCAAGGACATCGCCGTCAGGTCATGCGGGGCAGGCCGACGACTCAAGCAATGCGGTGCCGCCGGGGACATGGACGAAGGAAGTCGACTTCCGGTGGGATTTGCAGGACCGCCGGCGGTGACGAGGTCCATTCCTTCGCTCGAACAGCGCGCAACACAGCTCTGTCGACGCACCCGGCTCGTTCTCCCACACGGGCTCGCTCAACCGCACACCGGGATTGAGCCGGTAGACCTCCATCATCGTGAGCTGGCAGGCAGCCCTGACGTTCATGCACTCCCTCGGATCGGGGTACTGGATAGCCAACTGGCAGAAGCCGAGGAGCTTCCTGGTTCGGCTGGTTGAGTGTCAAGTCACCGCACTGGTAGCATTGAGGAGTCATGGCGAGAAGAGCCCGAACACGCGCTCGAGATTCGGCTCGCAGGAAAGCAGCCAAACTTAATGATGGTCGCGGTCCAGGCGAATTGGGGGCGCCGAGAACTGCCGCAGCAGCTCGCTTCGCTCCGATCTTTGACGACCTCCATACACCCTTCTTCGTCGCGGACTCCTCCGGCAAGGTCGTCTACTGCAACGCCTGCCTGCGGACCCTCCTCGACCTGCCCGCCTCGCGAATCGTGGGGAGGAAATGCCTGCGGCTCTTCTTCGGCGATCAGCCTCCTCCCATCCCTGGCCCGCCGTCTGCCTCCGGACAAGGCGCCACCGCGTCCGTCGTGGTTCGTTCAGTCGAGAACATGACCTGCCTCATCGCCACCTACCCGATGAGCCAGCCGGACGGAACGCCTGCTGGAGCGCTGTTCTTTCTGCATCGCCTGACCGACACGGCCAGATCCAGCCTGGGAGGCGATGACTCCCCGTCGAGTCTCCGAGGACTCATCCAGAATCCCCCCGTCGTCGTCGTCAACCTGGATCACGCAGGCCGCGTGGCAACTTGGAACTGGAGCGCTGAGCGGATGTTCGAGATGAACACCACGGAGGCCTTGGGCACGTTCTGCCCCGTTCTGGCAGACGACAACCTTGAGTTGAACTACCTGCACAGGCAGCGGTTCCTCAACGGCGAGGATCTCACAGGAGTCGAAGTCCGGAGGGCCCGCCGGAACGGCAGCGTGATGGAGATCAACTACTCCATCTCCCCAACGACCGATGCCGAGGCAAAGATTCTCGGGTTCACGCTGATCGCCGTGGATGTCACCGAACTGAAGCGGGTAGAGGAGATCGGACAGCGCCGACAGGAGGAAATTCGTGAACTGCAGAAGGTCGAGGCGATCGGGCGGCTCGCGGGAGGCATCGCCCATGACTTCAACAACATCATGACTGCCGTGGTCGGGTACAGCGAGCTTCTGTTGAATGACCTTCCTCAGGAGGGCCGTGTGCGGAGGATCGTCGGTGAGATCCACAAGGCTGGCCAGCGGGCAACCGAGCTCACTCAGCAGCTCCTCGCCTTCAGCCGACGCCAAATGCTCCAGCCGAAGGTGCTCGACATCAATCAGGTCTTCCAAGAAGTGGAGAAGCTCCTACAACGTCTTCTCGGGGAGGACATCGAAATTGTCACGAAGTTGGACAAGCGACTCTGGTCGGCGTACGCGGATCGTGACAGGATCATGCAGGTTATCCTCAACCTCGCCGTGAACGCGCGGGATGCCATGCCGAATGGAGGGAAACTGATCATCGAGTCCAGAAACTCCGTCTTGGATACAGCGTACGCTCAACTCCACCCCGGGATCTCGGCCGGAGAGTACGTCGCGCTCGTGATCAGTGATACGGGACACGGCATGGATGATCAGGTGAAGGCCCATCTCTTCGAGCCTTTCTTCACCACCAAGGAAGTCGGCAAGGGAACGGGGCTGGGCTTGGCGACTGTATACGGCATTATCCGGCAGGCTGGCGGCCACATCAGTGTCTATAGCGAGGTGTCTCATGGGACCACTTTTCGAATCTACCTCCCACGCTCAACCGAGCAGCAGGAACCGCAGCCTACTCCACCGAAGATTCCCGAAGTCGCACGGGGCGGCAACGAGACAGTCCTCCTAGCCGAAGATGAGGCAAGCGTCCGCGAGCTCGCTACCGAGGTTCTCAAGAACCTGGGATACACGGTTCTGCCCGCCCGCAACGGCCTAGAAGCACTAAGCATAGCCAGGAAGTGGCAGGGCCCAATTCACCTGCTCCTCACCGATATCGTGATGCCTAGGATGGGTGGCATCGAACTGGCTAGCAGGTTGCTGAAAAAGGGGAACTTCTCCGTCCGCTCGTCAATTGTGATGAACAGCAGAACGCTGATGGCGGGAGGCTGAGAATGCGCGGACGGGAAGAACGGCAGAGCAGCATGCTGGTGGTCTACAACATCGAGGAGCGGATTCCGGCGGACCATCCGCTCCGGCGGATCCGGGCGCTGGTGGATGAGCGGTTGCTGGCGCTGTCGGCGCGGTTTTCAGCCGCGTATCCTGAGCTCGGACGCCCCTCCATTCCCCCCGAAGCGTTGCTGAAAGCCCTCCTGCTGCGGGCGTTGTATTCGATCCGCAGCGAGCGGCAGCTGGTGGACCAGCTGAACTGGAATCTCTTGTACCGGTGGTTCGTGGGTTTGGCCCCGGACGCCGACGTGTGGGACGCCACCACGTTTACGAAGAACCGGGAGCGGTTCGAAGCGCACGGGCTGGTGCAGGCGTTCTTCGACGGGGTGGTGAAGGAGGCGGTGGCGCGGGGCCTGGCGTCGACGGACCATTTCAGCGTGGACGGGACGTTGATCCAGGCGTATGCGTCGCTCAAGAGCTTCAAGCCGAAGGACGGGACGGGGCGACCGCCGACGGATGACGATCCGAAGAACCCGACGGTGAACTTCCGGGGCGAGCGGCGGAGCAACGCGACGCATGCGTCGACGACGGATCCGGAGGCGCGACTGGCGCGGAAAGGGGACGGGAAGGAAGCGAAGCTGTACCACGGGGCGTCGATCCTGATGGAGAACCGGACGGGGTTGTGCGTGGCGGTGGCGGTGCATGAGCCGGCGGGCGAGGCGCGGGCGGCAGGGCCGCTGGTGAGCCAGGCGCGGCGGCGGATGGGGTTTACGGGGACGGTGACGGTGGGAGCAGACAAGGGGTACATCGGCGGTCCGGCGTTGCAGGCAATGGAGCGGGCGAAGGTGGTGCCGCACGTACCGATGGACGATCCCCCGATGGATCTGTCGCGGCCCGGCGCGCGGGCGAGACAGCGGGCGTACCGCCGGCAGGGCACGAAGGGGCATGCGATCAGCCAGTGGATACGGAAGCAAGTGGAGGAAGCGTTCGGGTGGGGCAAGACGATCGGGGGCATGGAGCGAACACGATTCCGAGGGCGGTGGCGTGTGGGGCTGCAGGTACTTCTGACGATGGCCGCCTACGACTTGGTGCGGATGGCGAAATGCACGGCGTGAGGTCGCGACGAGGACGAAGACCGGGACGAGACGAGGCTCACGGAGGCGAACGGAGGGCGGGAACGGCGAGCGGGACGGTCGCAAAGCCGACCGGCTCGCCCCTTCAGCCGCTCAGAACCGGGTCACGATCAGTTCTCTCGTCCTCATGACCGTATTTTCAGCAACCTGCTAGGCAGTTCACCACCATGCGCCCCATGAGCAGAGTGCTTCTGATGTCCGGATACACGGGCGAAGTCCTTACTCGCAGGGGGCTTCTGGGGTCAGAAGTGCCGTTCCTTGAGAAGCCGTTCTCGACGGCGCGGCTTTCGGGCAAGATCAGGGAGATCCTAGACTCCTCCCGCAGATAGCTCCTGCGCTGCCCACACGAGGAGCTCGCCGGGAATCCACTCTTGCCCTCGAATTCCCTCCGAAATGCTGGTCGTGGTCTACAGACTGCATTGGAGTTGACCAGGAATTGCCGATCATTGGCGACTCGAGATTCCACGAACACCGACACGGCAGAATGCCCCCCCCTTTCGGGAGGCCAGAAAGGCTGGATCATTGCCTGCTTCTTACCTTTCGACCCCCAACGGGCGCCCAACAGCGCCGGTATCGTCGACCGACTGTCAGCCACTCGGATGGTATTAACGCCTGTGGGTGGCCCTCCTTGCTCAATTGAGTTGTCAGTCGGCTCCCATGATGAGTGTTATGCTCTCCAGGCCATGTGACATCAGGGTCATGTGTCACCGCTTGTGAGCTGACGATTACTGACGGATGCTGACATCCCTTCACGCGCAGGCGGAATATCCTCCTCGCCAGGAACCGCACACAGGACGCGCTCTTCGAAGCAGCGCTCTTGTTGGCCTACTGAGCCTTCACGGACGATGCACAGCGGAACCCGATACTGACGCCCCTGGCTGACGGATCGTGGTAGCCTCGGCTCGCGGACCGGCACATCACACCTGCATCGACCCATGATCCACCACGAAGCACGCGGTATCTACTGAAATCTTGACCAGGAGGGTCCTGAACAGGGCTCGAGGAATAGTAGGCCGCGTCATACCAATCCGCGCACCATTCCCACACGTTCCCGTACATGTCATATAGACCAAATGCGTTCGCCACCTTCTGACCCACTGCGTGTGTTTGCCCCTCTGCGTTGCCGATATGCCATGCGTAGTCGCCAAGCCGCTCCACATCATCACCGAAGCACCACTTCCCCATGCTTTCTGCCCGGCACGCGTACTCCCACTCCGCCTCGGTCGGCAACCGCTTCCCGTAGTACGTTGCATACGCCATCGCGTTGTCCCAGCTCACTCCGATGACGGGCCTACTCCCTCGACCCCAGTGTCCGTCCCCGGGTACACCCCTCCTTGTCGCCTTGCAGAAGCGGTCGTATAGGTCAAACGTCACCTCGTACTTATCGAGATAGAACGAGCTGACCCTTACCGCGTGCGGAGGCTTCTCGTCCGGGCCTCCGTCGTTACTTCCCATCGTGAACTCCCCTGCGGGTATCAGGATCATCTCCGCGCCATCTTGGCCCGCGGTCTCCTTCGCCAGTGACGATGCCGCGGAGATGGGTCCGGGAAGTGCCGGAGCCGGCACTTCCGGTACGACCCATAGATCCTTCCAGGGCGCTACTGGTTCCGTGGACACCGTCGCAGGCACAGAGGACACGAATGGAGCATGGGGCGGTGCCGCCTCTGTCGCTTCCGTCACGAACACGAACTCTCCCTCTCCGCTACGGCCCACTTGCGGATTCTGCTCGCGCCGGAACCGCGTCATTGCTGTCTGCGCCACCTTCGGCTTGACGTAAGCGGCGATATCGTCGCTCGTCACGATTCCGTCGTGATCCGCGTCTGCAGCGCCGGATATGGCCTCAAGGAAGTACCTCGTGAACAGGCCCTGCCCCTGCCACTCGTGGGCCTCCTGTCCCGCCCTCCCCGCAGTCATCACCATCCGCACCCGCTTGCTCGTTACCTGCATGAGGTAGTCGCGGAGATTCGGCGACAGACCAAGGCCGCGAGTCCAGAGCGCGAGCCCCGAGTAGCAGGAGTCTGCCACGAACATGACATGCTTACAGGGGTACTCCTCGAACCACTCCGTCAGCTCTCCCATAGAAATCCCCGTGGCCCGGAGCAGGTCCCGATCCCCGTCGACAGGCATCAGGTAGCCCATCGCCCTCTTTCCCGCCCCTGTCGATACGCCGTGGCCAGCGAAGTAGACGAGCACACGGTCCTCGCGGCCGACGTTGTTCCGAAGTTCATCGCCGAGTCGCGTCCGGATACTCCGCAGGCTGGCTTCCTCGTTGCACAGGAGGCTCACCGTGAACCCATGCTGCTTGAGCGCCTCGGATACCGCAACGGCATCCCGCACCGCGCCCGTAAGCGGGGACATATTCCAATTCTGGTAGGCGTCGATCCCGATTGCGATGGCGATTGAGTTGTCGTAGATCTTGACGGTACCCGTAAGCCCGCCCCGGCCGCCCGGAGGGGGTGTATACATTACACCCCTGCCTCGCCTAGAAGTCACGGGACCCATTCAGCGCGACTGCCACAACGGGGCTTGCGATCGCCATGCCGCCATTGTAGTACGGCACCATTCCGACGAGGCCTATTTGAATGAGGGCCACGGGTCGCGCGTTGTTAGCTGACGATTTCTGACGGCTACTGACACGCTAAATGCCGCCTGACCGCAATCCTCCGCGCAAGTCCGGTACGCGCTCTCGTGTCACGAGAGGCTCTCAATCTCGTCCTCCTCCATCAACCACTTTCTCAGCCGTGCGAAGATGGCCTTTCTCAACCCCAAACGGACCTTGCCCCTGATATCCGCCAGGGAGATGCCGAACACTAGGTGCACAGAAGACATGATGACAACGACGGTCAGGACCAGACTCATGAACGAGGACATGACGCGAAAGAGGGGGGAGCTGGACGCACCTAATAGCAGATGCTCCAAGAGCCTACCACTGGGCACGCTGGACGAAAGGACGAGAAGCACTCCTCCCCAGAACACAACGGCGCCCGTTGCAGTCGAGATCCTCTCCGCGAGGAAGTAGACCTTTCCCATTTGCCGCCTCGCTCTATCGCGGGCTGAACTCTCTCGTCCTTCGGCCTCAACACGCTTGGTCCGCTCATCCGCGACCAGTTTGTCACTCCGCTCCTCAATCTCTCGTGTAATATCGCGTTTGGCGCTCTCAAGAACTTGTTCAATCGTCTTCTGGCTGAAAGCCTCCTCAGAGCCTAACGTCAGGTTCATAAGCTCTTCGCGCGCCTTCAGTGAGAACCGAAGTATTTCATGATCGCGAGCCGAAATGCTCTTCAACGTCTGGAGTTTGTCAATCTCCTCGATGTATCTCTTCCAGAGATCCTCCCTTGGCTCCATTGCCGCCTGGCACAAGGCCATGAGCTCCAGCCGCGGCAGGTCAGGTGCGGCCATAGGTGCTTTGAGCCACGCAATATTGGCCAGGCTGAAATCCGTGATTACGCTGCACACTTCCTGTGTGGATTCGTGACGCCGACCAAACTCAAAGGCCACCCTCGCCAGGGCCGAATTCGATGTAACCAGTACCGCATTGCAGTGTTCAATCGTTCTCGGATTCGATCCGCGTCGCAGAGCATAGACGCTACGGATGGAGTTGACGTCGAACTCGACCGCTCGTGGATTCCCGTAGGAAACCTCCTCGGACAGAGCTTCATGCAATAGCCGTTCATCAATCTCGAAAGCCTCCTCGTAGCGAGGGGTCGGCCTTGTCCGAAGACCCATCTCCTCGAGTTCATCGTCGAGCTTGCCGAGGAGCAACGCAAGATCGGACCTTGTCCTGCCCGCTCGCCTCATCTCAAGAATGATCCGGGACCGTGCCAGCGGACTATCGAAATGCGCCTCATGCCACCCCAAGACATTCCGTACTTCCTCTAACGTATGCTGGAAGAGCTCTACAGCCCCTTTCAGGTTCCTGACAAGGCTGACCATTTCACCGACTGACGCGCGCCTTATCTCTCCTTCTAATCCCAACAGGCGAATTACAAGTGGCGTGTCGAGCAGAAAGTGCGCTGACGAGAATTTCGCCGGCAAGGATCCGAGATCAGAGCAGGTCAAAGCATTAGACAGCATGTGGCCTTTCACAAGAGACGTGAGGGCATCAAAGGTCCGCTTGGAGTGTTCTGCAACGTGTGCGACAAAGGAACTGAGGAGATAGAGATCTCTTGCGCCCTGCTTCCGTGAACATGGAATGACACTTCCGGTTGAATACGCCCGCAGGCACTCAATCGAGAAACGCCCCATATACTCGAGCATCGCGTTAGTAGCCTCGATTTCCGTCCAATCTATCCCATGCTTGGTCCGAACAAAGGCTATCAGCTCCGCGACAATGGAGAGGTATGAGGTCTTAAGCTCCTCCCTCCTCTCGTGGATCGCAGGAGTGGGAATCTGTGAGACCCTGACGTAGGTGTTGAACTCACGCCGAAGATAGCGCCCTCTCGCCAGCCTCCGCAGGACCATCTCGGTACCACTTAGGGGAATGAGCAAACCAAACTCATCTCTCAGTTGGTCTCGGATCGAATCACAGGAAACGAGCATTCCTTTCTGATCGTTCAAGATATGGCCGACAAACGGAACCAGGTAGTCGATGTAGTCTCGATTCTCGACATCCAAGTTCACCTTGAGCATCGCGAGACTGGCCAGCGTATCGATACTGCTCATGTCGTCAGGATACACCGTTGCCTTCAAATTGCCTCGTTCTTGCCGATCGTTGTCTTGAAATGGGCTTGGAATTGACCATAGGTTGCCGATCGTTGACTATTCGAAATTCCAGGAACGTTGACTGGGTCGAATTCCAACCCTTTCGGCAGGCCAGAAAGCCCGTATCATCAACCACTAATTGCCTACTTCTTGCCTTCCGGGCCCCTGAAGGGGTCGCACCTGCCCGTTCCGTCGGTCAGGTGTCAGCCATTCGGCGGGTCTTGACGCCTGTGCGTTGCCCTCCGTGCTCTATGGAGGTGTCAGTCGGCTCCTATAATGAGTGTTATGCTCTGTAGGCCATGTGACATAAGGGCCATTTGTCGCGCTTTGTGAGCTGACGATTACTGACGCTTGCTGACGCGCCGAGGGACGGTTCATCGGGCTTGAGTTTCGATTGGAGTACCCGCCACCCGTTGTACGTCGAACTGCCGGACATGCACCGTGTGGTAGGATGAGGTCAATCATGAATGCTGTTAAGTATGATGTGTTCCTTTCGTACAACTCCAAGAATCTCGCGGAAGCCCGCGCGTTGCGAGACACGTTGAAGAACTCTGGCTTTCGTGTGTTCTTTGATGAGGATTCGCAGCGTTCGGGCATCGTGAGGAAGTTGATCGAGGACGCGATTCGCAACAGCCTGAGCTTCGTCTTCCTAGTGGGGCAGAGCGGCGTTGGCAAGTGGCAGCATTTCGAGTTGAACCTCTTCACTTCGTTTCACGTGCGTCATCGAGAGAAGAGGCCCATAATCCCCGTTCTCATAGAGGGACTCGATGTGCATTCGCGAAGGCTTCCAGACAGCCTTCGAATCCACAGAGCAGTAATGCTACCGAGCATCTCAAAAGCCTCTGCGCCTCAGCTCGTGAGGCTCTGCGAGCTCATACCCTATGAACAGGCAGGCGGACTGGCCACTCAAGATTCCGTTGAGCTTGAGCGGCCGTTCCTGACGAAAGCGCAGAAGTTGCTTCTCAATTCCACGGTCGCTTTCTATGATGAGAACGCTGACAGGTACTACTCCGAATGGAGAGATCATGTTCCGGAAGGTCCTATGAACACTTTCATGGAAAACGTGCGGACCTACAACAGAAAAGTGTTGAACCCGAGGATTATGGATGCTGGCTGTGGCCCAGGCCATCACTCTCTATTTTTCGCTAAGAAGGGCTTCCTAGTCGAGGGTATCGACCTCTCAACGGGATTCCTTAAGATCGCAAATGGACATAACCACCCGAGGTGCAGGTTCGCGCAGCAGGATATGCGTTTTCTTGATAACAAGTCCGAGAAGCGCGGCCAGTTCGATGGCGTATGGGCATGCGCTTCAGTGCTTCACCTTCCACGCGAGGCTCTCCAGCCTCAGCTATACCAGTTCCTGGCTGCATTGAAGCCTGAAGGTGTTCTTCATCTCGCTCTTCAAGTCAACTTTCCCTCTGCACTCCAGATCGAGGGCCGTTTCTTCGAGAGATACGCGCAACGTGATGTTCCGAATGAGCTCCAGCGGCTGGGTTTCGAAATCGTTTCAGAGACAACGAATATCACTGAGCGTAGTACGACCCAAGAGAGGAAGGTGAAGAAGTGGCTTCATGTCACCGCGATCGCACCCCGAATTCGCGATAGGCTAAGGTTGGTCAACAGGAAAGTGCGAGGGCGGGAACAAGATCACGCCAAACCCATTCGCCCTCGTAACTGAGCGAGAAGGATCTGGGCCGACTCATTCTCCGGCTCGTCACGAAGCAATCGGTTGAGGAGTTCCAAAGCTTCCGCGAATCTACCTGATCGCGCAACCGCAACACAGAGATTCGCGCGCATCGCCGAGTGATTCGGCTCCAAGGTCAATCCACGGCGGAATGCGGCTTCCGCTTCTGGCCACCGCCCAAGAGCGGCAAGTGATGCACCCCAAAGCTCGAAGCGATCTGAGGTATCTCCGAGTTCAGTGGCCCTCTGAAGGTTCGTGATTGCCTTCTCGTGCTGACCCATCCTTGCCAATTGCGTCCCGAGATGTTCATGGGCTTCGCCAGACTCTGGGGCTATCTGGACGGCCTTCTCCAAGTAGTGCACGGCTCTTTCATGCAGACCTTCTTGGTCGAGCAAGATGCCGAGCAGTATCGCGCTTGGCGCATGATCTGGAGCCAAGTCGACGGCAAGCTGCGCAGGAACAAGTGCTTCAGAATACCGTTTCAGACTTACGAGCGCCAAGCTGAGATTGGATTGATATCCGGGCTTTGACGGTTCCCTGCGCGCGGCGGCCTCGAAGTGAACCAGCGCAGCTTCGTGGTTGCCCAATTCACCCAGGCAGATGCCGAGTTCAGATTGGATGCGAGCATCATCAGGCGCTAATATCGCTGCTTTCTGACAGTGAGGGAGCGCTTCGGAGTATCGGCCCAGTTTGCGCAGAGTCTGTCCCATCAATCCGCAGACGTTGGCATGCGGCGGGGCTTCTTTGATGGCGGTTCCCAGGCATTTGATGACGTCCTGTAAGCGCCCCTCATACAAATAGCCCGTGGCCAGTTCAAAATACACATCGGCGTCAGCGGGGGTCGCAATAATCTTCTCCTCCAACTCTCTGATCCGCGATGCGGAATCGAACTTGGCTGGCATCGTAATCGTAAAGCCGTATTCATGTGACTCCGGCGTCTTCGAGAATCCAATCGGCATCGTCGGATAGAACCAGATGGCCTTGCCAGCGGGTCCGGTGAGACCTATCCTCCCGACGCCGGATGTGGATCGCTCGGTCTTGGAGCGCGGCAGTGACTGGAGGAAGAATGTTTCGAGGAGCTCTGCTCCGCTGGAGCTGGTCCCCACAGGCATCGGCTCGTCGTTGTTAGCGATCGGGTGTTGCATGCGTGCGAATTCGTGGAGCGCCTCCGAAACCTGTTCGATCAAATGTACGGAATAGGAATATGTGTCTCCTATGAACCTCAGGGTAAAGTCCTCGACACCGACCTGATATGCGCGAGCTGGGATGGAAACTCCGATTGCCGTCAGCAGAGCGAGGTCCTCCAGCTTCTCCACGCGCTTAACGCCTAGCATCGACCACGGAACAAACGCCTCGAAGCCCGCGACCACGGACCAGTGTCGTTTGCCTGGCGCGATTCTCTTGAACCAGAATCCGGGCTCGCGGTCGTAGGTTTCCCAATACGAACACACCGGGCCGTTAGAAGACTCTGAATGCTCCTGGGTGTTGGGCGTGGGAGCGTCGGCGAGGACTTGGCTCAGTTTGAGGGACTTCTCGTCCCGCGACAGAGTAATGCGAGTGTCGTCCAGAAGAGCGCGAAACCAATCGAAGCCAACATTCCCCTTGAGTATGAAGAGAACTTCGATACCGCGAATCGGATGACTCTGAATGTAATGCCATCGCCGTTCAGCGGCATGCCTCTTGTCATCATCAGCATCTGCTTTTCGTGCGCCTTCCGTCACCTTACTGAGGCTATGGGCTGGTCCCTGCAGTACATCTAATCCAGCAGGCCCCTTCGAACTCAAGACGCAGGCTTGGAAATGCCCGGCTCTCTCCCAAGCCCCCCCAGCCTCATCCGCCACGGCACAGCCAGATGTTCGGAGGCGGCTCAGCAATGCTTTCCGCTTGTCCACCGAGTCATCGAGGGGGACGAAATGCCGGCCGACTATGTCGCTGAATGGTCGGACATCGCCCAACTGGACGAGGATCGTCCTTTCCTCGCTACGGCCGAGGGCCATGCCAGCTTCAAACAGCACGTTCGGCCTCGGCTGGAGCTTGAAATCGGCTTCACCCTTCCCCTCCTCTTGCAACGCTTCATCCAGCATGACCCACTCATCACCAGTGAAGAGGACGATGACTGCCTGAGCCACGCTGAAGGCAGCGGTCAGGATTTCCCACACATGAGGTGAGCCCTTCTTGGTGAGGGCTACTGCATCCTCCCATTCGAGAGGTTCCAAGCCTGCCGTCCGCAGGAATGCAAACAGCTCATCTCGTGCCTTCAGGTTGCGGCCATGTACAACGAATACCTTCTTGGGATCACCTATCTCCTGATGAATCGTGACCTCGAAGTTCTCCATCATGATCACGAGGTACGGATCTGCATGAACGCGCTTCTGCGGATCATCCATGCTCAAGATCACCTCTCCTTCCGCTTCGAGGTGTCCTGCCTCGAGATCCCTGCGCGCCTCCCAGTACATTGCTCGCTCCATTTCATCAGGCTTGAGCGGCTCCCAGTAGGTGTGCGGAACCTGCACGAAACGCACGATGCGCTCGAGAAATGCCCTCTCATCAGGCCGCCCACACTTGGCCTTCGGAATCCTGTCAAATATAAAACACCACCGAGTCCATAACCCGTCAGGAGGGACCTCGTAGAACTTGTTCGGCCAAGGGACTAGGACAAAGACCTCTCCCGTCTCCGCCATTTCGACCGCCCTATGACCTGAACAGCTCGCGGACCGGAACCCGGAGCCCCGAGGCCATCATGACGATGGTCTCCAGCGACGGCCTTCGCGACCCCCGATCCAGATGCGCGATGAAGTTCGCGCTCAGCCCAAGCCGCTCGGCGAGCTCCGCCTGCATGAACCCGTGGCGGTGTCGTTCAGCGCGCACACGCTCACCCAGCAGGCGCGTAACCTGCTCGACCGTCAAGACCCTCGAGGATTTGACCCGTCGTGCCATCACCGAGATGCTAGCACAGCGCCAGACATGGACGATGCTCGACTCCGACCCGCATTCCCCCCCTCAAGCTCCCGAGGGCGCGTCCTGGAGCGCGACGACGAAGATCGACGGGGCGTCCCGAGCGATCAGCTAACGACCCCCGGATCGCTTCCTTGAACTCGATGCATGCCCCGCCAGACCATCGAGAATCGTGACTCCGCCAACAACGGCCGTGATCCCGAGCGCCAAGTTCTTGAGGTCCTTCCAGGCTTGGTCTGTGCGTCTCTTCCCGAGGCAATCCCGAAAGGCAGGGAGGATTCCCGCTATGGGTCGCCTCACGGTCTTAATGTCACGCCTGTCGAACGTGATGGCTGGGAACTCGCCATGATCCGCAAGCGCTCCCGGCAATGCACCCACATCCACTCCCTCTTCCCTGGCTATCAGTATCGGCTTCCCTTTGCCGAACGCGATTCCGACTTCTCCGTGCAGCCACTCAAGGGTCTTCCATAGGCCCGACACGGAGTCCCGATGACGAGGCGTGGCGATGACGAACACCCCATCCGCCTTCCGAATCTCGTCTTCGACAGCATGGTGCACCATGTGGGAGGGGACAACAACTTCAATCCCTACGGTACGGGTCTGCAAGCCCCACAAGTGGAGGAGATCAACAATGGGATCGCCGACGATGCGATCTTCAGGGTGAAGGCCACGGGAGACGAAGATCCGGTAGACCGTACGCGGAGGCACTGAGAGGGTATGGCCGGATTCGCGGTGCGCGGGCAGCGGAAGCCATTCAAAGCCAGTCCATTGCTTGACATGGGTCGTCACCGAGAAGGGTACGGTTCCACTCACTCCCGCAGGAAGCCTGATCGCTTGTAGAGGAAGGGAGTCTGAAGTACCAGGCGGAAAGACACGCCTCACCGCGAACTCTCGAGCCCCGAATGAGAAGGCGAAGTTGATGGACTCGAGTGCCAGTTGGAGTCGACTCGGGTTCGTGAACTTGAATTGCACCTGAATCGGCCTCTCCCCTGGCGGGAACGGGAAAAGGAACGACCACTGCACGTTCCACATGCTTTCACCTCCTGACTTGTTTGGTCAGCTCCTTCACCTCAGCATCCCCCCGCCAGCACGACCTGCATTCGCTCGAGTAGCTTGTGGCGTGGATCGGATGGACCCACGATCGAGACGATGATCATCTCGTGGGCGGTCGTGACAACCAAATCAACGATCACCGGCCTGATGAGTGTGAGGATGACGCCGAGCACTTTCGGGGAGGACACCTGCCTGTTGATTCTCGCAGCATTCCTCTCCCAGAACGCATGGATCGCGGCCCGAAGAGTCGCCCGCACCTGCGTCTCGCTGCCGCCAACCGTCTGCCCCGTTGGCCAGACCTCGTTCAACTCGTCAAGCGCCAATGCCACAAGGCCTCCTTGAGTCCACTTCGCTATCTGCTTCCTCCCCTTCCCTAGCCTCTTCCCAAGAGCGCCGAGCCCGTAGACGTGCTTGCATGCCAGACCGAGTTTGGTCGAGCCGACCCTAAACGATAGGTCCGGCTCCTCAAGAGCAGGGCACAGGCCGCCGCGCTCAAGCCAGAACGCCATGAGGAGCTCGTACTCGAAGTCCTTGGCATGGCTCTCGTCAGGGACGAAAGTCTCAAGCGGACCTTGTTGAAGCTTGGCCAAGTACTCCTGATCCCGTGGCTTGCCGTCTAGCCATTCCACCGCGTCCAGGATGCGATTGCAGTCAGCCGCACGCCAAACCAGCGCGCTGTGTTCTGGCTTCAACTGCCCCGTCCGCGTCAGGAGTTCATTGCGCAGGCGATCCAACTCACTTGGAGCCGCCAAGATCGTGTCCAAGCTTGACCCCGCAGCGACGGGTATGCCGTATCGCGCGAATCTCGCCCGTGCATCCGTAGCACGGCGTGCAACATCTGCGTAGGTGCTTCTCACGAAGCTATCCATGCCGCCATTGTAGTACGGCGTGAGCACCCGAGACGCTCATCTCCGTCGATTTCCGACGCCAGCCCGCGCCCAACCCCGTCCGCGCTCGGCCGGGTTACCGCCCTAGAGTCCGAAGCGACGAAGCCACGGCGGGAGGGACGGTGTCACTGGTAGACGAGAGGTGGAGGAGAGTACGGTCGAGCGGGACGAGTTCGTCCTTACCGATCTTCTACACCCGTAGTTGACTCGCCCTATGAAGTGCGATCGGTGAGCATCGCGATCCCAAGGATGCGATGCGCGCGCTCATAACGGTCGTGAATGCATTGGTAGTCCTTCGTGCTCTGGCGCATCGCGGCTGACAAGTAGTTCAAGCAACGATAGGCCTCGAGTGCGTTCATTCTGGAGGGAACGCGTCGAAACATCCTGAATATCCAGTAACACGGAAGCTGGACAGTCTTTGAGTAATACGCTGCCGCAACATTGCGCAACCTGGCAACCGCTTCCTTCTCGTCAGCGTCTGTTCCGGCCGACTGCGGGTTGCAGATCTCCGGAGCCCAATAGTGAAGCACGTAACAGATATCGGCGACGGCTTTCCGGACCTCCAGGTATGGCTTGATCAAGAACTCCACGACGACCTGGCCCATGATGAAGACGATTGTTCCCGAGAGGACGGTCAATAACGCGGTCAGCATGGGAGGAGAGGTTAGGACTGTTGGCCCGTTCATATGCCTCTATTCTACCGAGCTGTGGTTCCCAAGTTCGCGTTGGCGCAATCATCGTCCGCAGGTCACCACCGTCCACCCGGGGCCTTGCTCTCCCCGCTCAGATTCTCACGCCCGCCTCGAACACCGGCAGGCCCTCCTCGTTCTCGAGCGTCACCGCCAGATGCTAGGTCTGTCACGCAGGTTGACCCTTTCGGTCAACGCTCCGGCTCGATCAGATCGGCGCCGTCATTCCGGGGATTGTTCACCTTCGTGGATACGGGATGGAGCGTCAACCACTCCGCGGGGCATGGCTTCACGAACGCCAAGAGCTCGGTGGGGTCATGCCGTGCGGGATCGAGCCAGGCTTCGTAGTCGTCGGGTGAGAGGATGACCGGCATACGGTGATGGACTTGCTGCATCGTCTCGTTGGCCTCAATCGTGATGATCGCGCACGTCTCGATGACGTCCAGTTCCGGACGAGCCTTGTTCTCCCACGACTCCCAGATCCCGGCGAACGCGAAAACCTCTTGGTCCTTGACCCGGATGAACCAGGGGCGGGACGCCTTCGTCCCCGCGTTCTGCCACTCGTAGAAGCCTGTGGTGAGCATGAGGCATCGGCGCTTCCGGAATGCGGCCCGGAACGCCGGCTTCTCCGCGACGGTCTCCCCGCGGGCGTTGATGAGCTTGGACCCGATGGTCAGATCCTTCGCCCACGATGGCACGAGTCCCCAGAGCATCGGCACGAGCTCGCGGGTTCCGGTTGTTGGGTGGACTCGGACCACCGGGACCTTGCGGGTGGGGGCCACGTTCCACGTCCGCTCGAGCCCGGCGAAGAGCTTCATCCCGTCACCACCCACAGACTTGGACTCATGCCCCCCAAAGAGCCGGAGCTGGTCTGGGGTCATCCCTTGCAACGGGTTGAACGTGTACCGGCCGCACATGACGTCCTTCCCAGTATCCCCTCAAACATCAAGGGTTTCACCTCCATCGTGTTTGCTCATCTCGGCCAGCCTCTGCAACCGGTACTGGGCCCCGTTGACCGGCACCGACCACGCCTGCTGGGAGAGCGACATCACCTCGAGCTTGCGGGAGAGGACCCAACACTTCCCCCGCGACCCTTCGCAGACCACTTCCTCGCGCCCGTCGCGCTGACGCATGAGCTGCCACGTCTCACCCGACGCGCGGGAACGTGGCGTCACGTTCCTCGCCAGACCCGGCTCCTGCTCGGCGTTCGGCGGGATCACAAGCCGGCCAAAGAGACGGTGGAGGCTCAGCACCAGCCGGGGGAGGCGGGCGTGACCGCGCCCGTGGCAGCGAGCCTCGCCGTGGTCGAGGGTCCAGAACCAGCGCTCGTCCTCGTGAACGCACTCGCCTTTGCCGGGGCAGGCCTTGATCCACGCGCTCTCGGTCTGCATCGTGGCCCGCAAGACGGCCTGCACCCAGCCCGGCGTCACGGTCGGGGCGTCGACCTCTTCCTTCGCAACCGCCGTGCCATTCACGGCCGCCTCATCGGATGCCAGGAGAGCAGCACCGTGCGGTCGGCCTCCTCCACCATCAGTGCGCCTACGTCGTTCCCTTCCTCGTCCCGCACGGGGAGCAGCTTCGTCCCGTCGTCGAGGACGATGACCACTCCCGGGGAGCCGTACCACGCATGCGCGGCGAGCTCCTCCTTGGTCAGCGGCCTGATGGCCTTGATCGTGCGGCCTATGAGCCGGTCTTCGAAGTTAGGCATCGCGAACCTCCCGGCCAGCCTGGCTGGCGTGCTTTTCGGTCACCCCATGAGGGCGTGGCGGGTACCGGAAAGCAAGGCACCCTAGCGTTGTGGTGGGCCCTGTGGCCCCTCCCGCTTGTCCCGGGCGCGTTGCTCGCGGTGGTCGGGCGGACATGCGTGCGGTCGGCGACCAGCCCCCCCCCGGTTCCCGACGCGCCACCTTACGCCGCCCTCTCGTCTTCCCTACTCCTCGTTCTTTTCCGCCAGGGACGCCGCCTCGTCCGCCAGCGCCTCCCGTTCATTCTTCGCCTGCTCCTCTTTCTCCTTCTCCGCCTCCTCCTCGAGCCACTGCCGGTACTCGGCTTCCCGATGGGGCTTCTCCCGGAATTCCTGCATTCGGTACGCGGGGTCGTCTCGCAGAATCCGCATGGCTTCGTCGTGGTAATAGGCGAGGATGCCGGGCATCGTATCCTCGCGGCAGAAGGCGAGGAGGAGCGCCGAGACGCAGTCGTCGTGCTCGCCGTCCGGAGCGCTGTACGCATAGTGGAGGCCGGCATCCGTGCGCCGCCGCTCGAAGGCCGTGAGTTCGTCCACGAGCGCGGCATACGCGGGGCCGAGGGTGGGGGTGGGCAGGATGATCTTCCCCTGCTCGAACCGGAGGATGTTGGCGTTGACCAGCCGCTCCTTGAGCTCGTTCGTGAAGGTGATGCGCTCAACATTGATCCCGCGTTCCCGGCTGAGGAGCTCCGCTGCGGCTTCCCCCGGGCCCCCCGCGTCGATGATGATGCTGGCGTTCCCGAACTTCCTGGACATCGCGGCCACGCGCGCGGCCTGCTCCACGTACGGGATCTTCGCCCACCGCTCCACCCAGATGACCCGCCGGCCGCGGCGAACGAGGACCACGGCGAAGTCCCGGAGCTTGGCGGGATCGTACCCGATCAGGCACCCGCCCGTGGCAGAGACTTCGATGTTCCCCGTGGCCGCCTCCCGCACTCTGGGGAAGACGTTCCCGCCGCCCTCCAGGAGCTCGGCCAGGATCTCCTGCCGGAAGAGCTCGTCGGGCAGGTCTTCGCGGATGGCTTCGATCGTCTGCGCGGTCACGAGGCCGGCTTCCGGGGTGGGCACGTGGATCAGCCCCCACCGGCCGCTCTTCTCCTCGCGGCCCCAGCGGACCATCTCGCGCCAGAAGTTGGGCCGGGGGGTGGAGAGGAAGAGCCCGCGCGTGGGCTGGGCGGACACCAGCCGGAGCCGCACGAGGTCGTACGCCGTGCGGCGCCACTTGGCGACCTCGTCACCGTAGATGGCGAGGGGGTGGTGGGAAGCGATGGCGTCCAGATTCTCGGCGGAGACGCCGTACACGACGGCGCCGTTGGGCAGGGTGGCGGAGAGGAGCGGCGCCTGCCGGATCCGGGCCTGGAGGTGGACGAAGTACGGCCGCAGGAACGTCCACATGGCCTCGAGCTGGAACCGCTGGCCCGCCACCCACCAGAAGACTGCGCCGGGGTGCGAGGTCATGTCCGCCAGCAGTTCGACGGCCCCCCACACGGTCTTGCCGGTGTGGACGCCGCCGTTCACGACCACGAGGTCGCGGGTGGCGCGCAACGCCCGGGCCTGGACCTGCCAGGGCAGGAGCGGGAACCGGAACTTCATGACCCATTCCCCTTATCGCCACCACCCCCTTTCGGGTCGGCCACTGGCTTGGGCGGGGGAAGGGCCACCGACGGGGCGGGGGTCGGCAGCACGGGGGGCATGAAGTCGATGACCACCTCTTCCGCTTTCGTCGCCTTGAGCGGCTCGCCCCCGGACAGGATCTCGACCGCGGTCTGGATGGTTCGGTTGCCTTCCCGCATGAGGGCCAACGACTCGATGAAGGACGTCGGTTGCAGGGGCGGCGGCAGCTCGCTGCCGTCGTCGGCCACCTTCGGTAGAATGTTCCGCGCCCCGACCGCGAGCGCGCTCTTGCCCACCCGCAGAATCCGCTCGACCTCTTCCGCCAGGTCAGTGCCAGTCTTTGCGATGATCTCCTGCGTGGCCTTGTCCCGGACCTGCTGCCACACGGCCACCAACCGCGCCCCGATCCTCCGGTTCCCGAGCGATGGTGAGATGCCCTTCTGCCGGAAGAACTCGGCCTGCGTGAGGGCCGGGGTCTTGCGCTTCATGACCACCCACTCCGCGACGAGGCCTTCCCAGTCGTGCGCCGCTCGCGGCATTCAGCCCCGTTCCCGCTTTGCCCGAAGATGCGTGAGGTTGGTGAACCGCTCCACGATGCAGTCGCAGTACGCGGGGTCGATCTCCATCAGGAACGCCTTCCGCTGCATCTGCTGGGCCGCCATGAGCGTGGACCCGGAACCCCCGAAGAGGTCGAGCACGTGCTCGCCGGGCCGGGAGGAGTAGGTCATCGCCCTCGCCGCGAGTTCCACGGGCTTCTCGGTGAGGTGGATCATCTTGTTCGGGTTGACCTTCTTGACGGACCAGACGTCGGTGGCGTTGTGGATGTCTGGCGCGAACCAATGGGCGTGGCCCTCGCGCCAGCCGTAGAAGCACCACTCGTGATTGCCCATGAAGTCCTTGCGGGTCATGACCGGGTGCTCTTTCACCCAGATCACGGCCTGGCTGAAGTACAGGCCCGATTCCACGAGCGCGGAGGGGTAGTTGGCGCAGTTCGCGTACCCGCCCCAGAGGTAGAAGGCACGGCCGGGGAGGAGCGCGTGGGCCAGGTTGCCGAACCACTGGCGTAGGAGTCGGTCGTACTCCTCGGGCGGCAGGAAGTCGTTCACCAAGGCCCGGTCGCGTGCGCGCATGGTGCCCGTGGCGGCCACCGTCCGCCCCTGCTTGGCCATCCGCGCCATGTCGAACTTCTGATGGTGGCTGCGGGCCTTGCCGGAAGCCACGAGCGCGTTCATGGTGCGGGCTTCGACCTTGACGTTGTACGGCGGGTCGGTGTGGACGAGGTGGATGGGCTCCCCCGCCAGCAGGCGGTCGACGTCGGCCCGGCTGGCGGAGTCCGCACACAAGAGCCTGTGATCGCCCAGCACCCAGAGGTCGCCCTTCTTGGTCACCGGGTTGGCCGGAGGCGCGGGAAGCTCAACCTCACCCTCCGGCAGGGGCTGGCCGTGTTCAAACGACGAGAGGAGATCTTTCAGGTCGTCCTCGCTGAACGCGAGCGTCCGGTCGAGGTCCACGCCCGCCCCCTTGAGGTCGTCGAGGATGTCTTTGAGGACCGGAACGTCCCATTCCGCAAGCTCCGCCGTACGGTTATCGGCCAGCGCGTAGGCCTTGGCACGGGCCTCCTCCCGGGAGTCGAACCGGACGACCGCCAGGGCGTCCCACCCGAGGTGCTGAGCGGCCCGGAGGGTGCCGTTGCCGGCGATGACGGTGCCGTCCTTGAGGGCCACGATCGGCTTCTGCTGGCCGAACTCCTGGAGGGACGCAACGATGGCTGAGAGGTTCCTCTCGGAGTGCTTCCGGGCGTTCTTGGGATCCTCGTGGAGCTTGGCCAGCGGGACACCGAGCTTCGCCAGCGCGGGGTTGATTTTGGCCGTCATGCCACCACCTCAGGCCCGGAGGGTTCCCCAGAGGCCGAATCCGGCTCCAGGAGGCCCGCAGGCGGTGTCGACACTGGTCCGCTGGACGACTGGCGGCCGACTTTCGCCTTGAGATGCCCGAAGACCTCGAGCTGGAGCTTGGGGTTGGGCATCCGGCACAGGGTGCGCACGTGCTTCTCCAAGAGCCCCACCCGGTTCCGCACGGGCGGCAACCCGAGGATGTGCGCCTGGATGGGCGGCGCGAGCTTGAGCAGGTTCAGGATCTGGGTCACCCGCGAGGGCGAGATGCCAACCTCGCGCGCGATGGCCATCTGGGTCAGCTCCGGCTCCTGCCGCAGGCGGGCTTGCCACGCGAGAGCGAGGCGGAGCAGAACTTGGAGGCGCGGCGGCCGGGCCGGTGGCTCGGCTTGGGCTACCTTCCCGCGGCCATTGCCGCCAACCGCTCCAATCTGGAACGCGTCGTGCAGGAGAACGCTGTCATCGGAGTGCAGGTGCCACAGACGCCGCCGGGTGGTTTGACCAGTGTCTGAATCGCCCAGACCTCTTGGACGCTGGTAGGACTTGTCGGGTTTCCCTTCTCGACAGATACAATGGAACCATGGCTAGACTTCCAAGACCGCTGGTCTCCCGTCCATCGCTCATTCGCACAGCCGAGCCACTATACCGGGAGATTCGGAAAGTGCTCGAATCCGCGCGTGCTGCCGCCTACCGCGCCGTCAACACGGCGATGGTGCAGGCGTACTGGCAGGTCGGGCGCCTCATCGTGGAGCACGAACAAGGCGGACGGAAGCGGGCCGCATACGGGGAAGTGGTACTCGAAGAGCTTTCCCGCCGGCTCACCGCCGATTTCGGCCGAGGCTTCACCGCAACGAATCTGCGGTACATGCGTGCGTTCTACGTGGCATTCCCGATTCAGCACGCAGTGCGTGCTGAATCGGGCCACGGCAGGAAGCAGGACGCGACGCGTCTCGCATCCGCCGTAGGCGATTCGGTCAGGGAGCTCAAGGCCGCGTGGCGCGGCAAGAGCGCCCGCCATATCTACGACGCGCTCCGCCGTGCTCGAAACGGGTCCCGCCACTCGGTTCATTCGGCGGCCTGATCCGCCAACTACGACATGCGTGAAGAGTCGCCGGTACTGATTCGCGTCAAGATCACGCTTGAAGGCAGGCGGAAGAGCATGAAGGTGATGGCCCTCGTGGATACGGGGGCGAGCTTCTCCGTGATTCCGCAGGAAGCGGCGCGCCGGCTCGAGCTCAGCCCCATGAAGTCGTACACCGTCGAACTGGCTAACGGACGGGTTGAGCGGCTGCCTGCGACCACCGTCGGCGTCCGCTTGGACGGGCGGTCCGCGCCGGTCACCGCCCTCATCTCCCCGCGCGGCGAGATGCTGCTGGGCGCCGAGACGCTCGAGGTGCTGGATATCACTGTCGATCCCAAACGGCGCAGGCTGAGGATGGGAAGACACTTCGCACTCAAGGCGGCCTGACCGGCCTACAATAGTCCCAATGCCCGAACTGGCGTTCCGCCACGGCCGGGGGACCGTTCGCCTGCGGGTCCCCGACGGAGCCGCCATCTTCTCCTCCAGGTATCCGGAACCGGACGCGCGGGACGCCGAAGCGGTCCTGCGCGCGGTCGACAATCCGCTGGGCGCCCCCGCCCTGCGCGACGCCCTTTCCCGGCGGCGGACCGGCGACGTGGTCGTTGTGGTCTCCGACATCACCCGGCCGATCCCGTATGCGACCTTCCTCCCCGGACTCCTTGAACGCATCGAGCGGAGCGGCGTCCCCCGGACGGATATCCTGATCCTGATCGCGGCCGGAATGCACCGCCCCAGCACTCCCGCGGAGCGCGCCGAGATGTTCGGCCCCGCCGTGGCCGAATCCTACCGGGTGGAGGACCACCGGGCCGACGACGAGACCGGGCTGGAGACACTGCCGGAACCCGGATTCTCGGGCGCCCGGATCAGGCTGAACCGGAAATACCTGCGGGCCGGATTCCGGCTCGTGACCGGGCTCGTCGAGCCGCACTTCATGGCCGGATTCTCGGGAGGACGCAAGGCCATCTGCCCCGGGCTGGCCTCGCTCGACACGGTGCGCAACTTCCACGGCGCCGCCTTCCTCGCCGATCCGCGGGCGCGGAACGGCAACCTGGAGGCGAATCCCCTGCACCTCGAGGCGTTGTCGGTGGCCCGGCTTGCCCCTCCGGATTTCACGCTCAACGTGGTCCTGGACTCGGCGAGAAGGATTTCCCGCGCCTTCGCCGGGGCGCTCGAGCCGGCCCACGAGGCGGCCTGCGCGTTCGTCCGGGAATGCGCCTGCCGGCCGGTTCGGAGCCCGGCGGACGTGGTCCTGACCTCGAGCGGCGGCCATCCCCTCGACGCCACCTTCTACCAGTGCGTCAAGGGTTTCGTCTCGTGCCTTCCGGCCGTGAAGCCGGGAGGGGTCGTGATCGCGTTCGGCGCCTGTTCCGAGGGAATCGGGGGGGCGGAATACGCCGCGCTGTTGGAGGCATTCTCCGGAAGGTGGCGGGACTTCGCCCCGCACATCATGGCGCCCGGAGTCTTCATCCGCGACCAGTGGGAGTTCCAGATGCACACCCGGGCCCTGGAGAAGGTCGGGGTACCCGGGCTTCGCTTCATCACGGACGGGCTGACCGGCGAAGTGATGAGTAAGCTGTCGGTCACCGGTCACGCCGCCGGATCGGACGGCATCGGAGCCGCGGTCCAGGACGTCCTGGACGGGCTGCTGTCGAAGGGCTCGACCCTGGCCGTCTTTCCCGAAGGGCCGTACTGCGTTCCGGTCTGAAGGGAATCCGGTAAGCCGGCCGGTTAGCGGCCCCCGCTACGGCAGACGGCGGAAATGCTCCGGCGGGACCACCGCCGGACGGTATCCGGCGACCCCCGCCGCTTCCAGCGCCCGCCAAGCGCCCCTCGGGTCGAGTTCACGCGCCTTCCCCGCGTACGCCCGCCGCCGCGCCGAGCCGGCGGGAGCGAGGGCCGCGAGCCGCGCGTACATGGCGACCGACTTGAGGCCCGCCCGTTCCGCCCGCTCCAGCAGGACCCGCGCCTCCGCGAACGTCCGGCCGGGCATCGCCGCCTGCGCCACGTCCACGATGGCGTAGTCGCCGGCCAGCAACCGCAGGCGGGCGAAGGCCTGCTCCGCGTCGGCGGGCCTTCCCTCACCGGCCAGCGCCTCCGGGACGAAGAGGAACCCCTCGATGCCGGGCAGGATGACCTGAGCTTCCCGCGGAGGGGTCCGGCCCGACACGTCGTATGCAGCGTACGAGCCCTCGACGACATCCGTCCGCGGTGATTCGAAGACCAGGGAGGCGCGCGAGCGCCAGAACTCGGACCAGGTCCGGAGCGCGTGGTCGGGCGGAAGGATGCGGGCCAGGTTCTCCCGCCACATCACCGCGTGGGATCTGTTCGCGACCACGTGCGTGATCCCGGCCTGCCGGAACTTGACGGACAGCCTCCCCGGGCCGGGCGATTCCGCGGCCATGAGGAGAAACGGAACCGGCTCGGCCCACGAGGCGAGATCGAAGGCACACGTCAGCGGTGCGCAACGCAGTGTTCCGTAGAAGAGGACCCGGGATCCGGGGCCAAGGGAGGCGTTGGCCCAGCGGGTGAATCCCGCCCAGGAAGACAGCCGGGACTCCCGGTAGACCTCGCGGTCGACGGCGCCCGCCGCCGCCAGGGCGCGCGCCGGGAGATCGGCCGACCAGTCGGACCACAGCAGGCCCGCCTCGATGACGATGATGGCGCCTAGTCCCGCGGCCGCCGCCCGCGCGGGACGTCCCCTGAGGAGCGAACCCACCCCCAGTTCAATCGTCCCGGCCATGACGGGGAGAATCTGGATGATGAACCGGTTGACCAGCGGTCCCGCGGTCCACAGGGCGAGGAACGCCAGCGAGGCCAGCGCCCACGGGAGGGCCGGTGCCCCGGCGCCGAGCAGCAGGGCGGCGGCCGGAAGCGCGAGGGCGGGAAGCGGCGAGCCGGCGTCGCGGGCCGCCAGCCCCCACGCCGCGGCGAGCCGGCCGGACAGCGAATGATAGTCGCCGCGCAGGTAACCGTATCCTTCGTGGTCCAGCATCTCCCGGCCGAAATCATCCAGCCCGCCGAACCACCGCGTGGCCAGCGGGTAGAACGGGTTCCCCGTGTCGTGCAGGTTCCAGACCAGCCACGGGAGGACGACGAAGAGCGCGGCCCCCCCATACAGCAGGGCCGGCGTAACCGGGAGGCGACTGACGAGATGCTTCGCGCGCGGTCGCGGGCGCGCGAGGGGCCGGGGCCAGGCGACCATACCTAGGGAGACGGCGCAGGAGAGGAGCGCCGTGGACTTGGTGGCGAGGCCGAAGCCCGCGAACAGCCCGGCCAGCAGGACCCAGCGCCGGCCACCGGAGCGGCGGAACTCGACTGCGGCGAGGAACGAGGCGAGAGCGAAGAGGGAGACCAGGAGGTCGTTCTTGAGCGTCCCCGCGTAGAGGCTGACGGGGAACGCGGACAGGTAGAGCGCTCCCGCGAGAACGCCGCCGAAGGCCCCGGTCTTCCTGAGCGAGCTCGCGAGCAGCAACGCCGTAAGGAGGGCCACGGCCGGGTTCAAGAGTTTCGCCGCCGCCTCGCCTCCGATTGCATACGGAGCAACGAGGAGCAGTTCCCAGTGGGAGGCGAACCGGAACGAGAGGTTCCACGCCTGTCCCGCGATGTGTCCGGTCCGCAGGAACATGGACACCTTGCCGAGGTGGTACCCGAGCGAGTCGATCTCGATCTCCGGGGACAGGGCCCCCGCCAACTGGCCGGCGAAGGAGACGAGGGCGAACAGGGCGAAGACCGCGCCTCCGGCTGGAAGACTCCATTCCTTCGGACGCTTCTTCCCGCGCGGGAGGGCAAGTGCCGGAATCGCCCCCGCCGCGAGGATGACGATCAGGAGGGGCGGGCGGAGGAGTCCGTCGAACCCGATCCCGGTGAGGAGAGTGCCCAGGACGCCCAGTCCGAGCGTCATCTCCCAGAGCAGCCGTCCGCGAAGCCTTGCCACGGCGCGACCCAGGATGAGAGAAAGCGTCCACCGGCCGAAGGAGCGGACCGCGGCGAGGACGAGGAGCACGGCGAGCAGCGGGCGGACCCAGCCGAGGGTGGTAGCCGCGAGCCGGACCGGCGCCCAACCCGGCAGGTTCTGAAGGGACGAAAACCGGTCCAGCGAGCCGAGGAATGGCAGGGAGGCCGCGAGGTAATCCCCCGTCACGAGGAAGAACCACGCGATCAGGGCCACCCCCGCGACGAAAGCCGCCCTCCCCTTCGTCTTCATGGTCCCCGTATTCTATTCCGAATTGCGCGCGGGGCGGGATTCGTGGGAGAACGGGACCCATGGACGGCTCGCTGAACCGGGTCAGGACGCTCCTCGCGGGCGGAAAGCCCGACCGGATGCCGCACTTCGACCTCCTGCCCAACGACGCCGTCCTCCGGCACTTCCGCGGCGGGACCGAGGTCGGCATCGGGGACGACCGGGCCGGCATCGAGGCGATCGCGAAGGCCACGGACGCCTCGCGCTGGTCCTACTGGTCGCCGACCGAGCCGTACACGGAGATCCTGCCGGACGGCCGGAGGAAGCTCTGGGAACGCTGGACGGTCTGGGACGATCCCCGCCCTCCGCTGACGCCGGAGGCGTATGCGGCGGAAGCGCGACGCAGCCTGGAAGACATCCGCAAGCGGCTCCGACGGCCGTTCGTCACGGCGGACGAGGAGCGCTACCGGGACGAACTGGAGAAACGCGGCTGGTTCGGCCCCGACTATTACTATGTCGGGCTCGGCGACTGCCCCCAGCTCATGGATTCCTGGGTCTCGTTCGGACTCGAGACCTTCTGCGGCTACCTCGCCGACTGCGAGGAGGCCGTCGACGAGGTCCTGGAGGCGAACACGCTCCGGGCCTGCGCGTGGGCCGACGGGCTGCCGGCCAACGATCCCTACGACATGCTCTTCATCGGCGAGGACATTGCCTTCAACAACGCCCCCATGTTCTCCCCCAAGTGGCTGGAGCGGCACTACTTCCCCCGGCTGAAGCGGGTCATCGACCGGTTCCACGCCCGGGGCAAGAAGATCCTCTTCCACTCCGACGGCGACCTGAATCTCATCATGGACGGGCTCGTGGGCGCCGGAATCGACGCGCTGAACCCGATCGACGTCAACGCCGGGATGGTGCTCCGGGATCTGCACCGGCGGTACCCGCGGCTCGTGTTCTTCGGCGGCATCGACGTGGCCCGGCTGCTCCCGTTCGGCACCCCGCAGGAGATCCGGGACACGGTCGTGCGCGCGATCGAGGACACGGAAGGCCGGATCCTGGTGGGGTCGAGCACGGAGGTGGGCAACAGCGTGCCCCTCGCGAACTACCTCGCCATGCGCGAGGCGGTCATCTCGTACCGGCCCTAAGCGTGCCGCCGCTGGTGTTCCGGCTCACCAGAACCTCCCGCCGCCGCTCCTGACGAACAGCGGATTCGACCACGCCTTCCGGCCCCGTCCGTCCACGACCTCGAACCGGGCGTACCCGGTCACGTTCCATTGGGCCTTCATGAACTCGAACGTCCACCGGGTCCGGTTCCCGTTCTCCCTCGCGAACCTGGTGCCGCCGGACCCGCAGCCGGCCGCGATGAGGTGAACCCGATCGGCGGGAGAAGTTTCCACGGTGAGCCGCCCGGGCGCCGATGCGACCGAGAGGATGCGCGGCCCCCGGGTGGCGTAAAACGACCCGAGCTCCAGCGCGTGAAGGATGGCCCGAACGTTCAGCCGGGGTGCCTTCACCATGACCCAGCCGTGTCCCGGCCCGCCCCGCAGCCCGTCGCGGTCGAAATGCGCGTCGTCCACCGCCAGCCCCCAGACCCGGCGGCCGCGCTCGAGCAGATGGTCCCACAGCTCCACGCTCGCGCCCCGGCCGTTCAGGTCGTCGCAGACGTGGTTGTAGATCTCGATGCCGAGGTGGCCGCGAAGCGGCAGGAGATCCGCGTCCGCCAGCCCCGACCAGGACGGGTGCGCGACGACCGCGAGCCCGCCCAGCCGCCGGATCGCGCGGACGGCATCCTGGAGCTTCCCCGCGCCCAGCCGGACGCCCGGAGCGGGCTCCCGCGACCCGAGCGACACGATGTGGGGCGCCACCGGGCCGGTGGCTTCCAGCGCCGGGATCAGGAGCGGCCGGCCGCGATGATCCGGAAGGCGGGTCAGGACATCGTGGTCCGTGATCGCCATCGCGTCGTACCCGAGCCGGCGGTAGGTCTCCACCGCGGCCCGCGGCGAGCGGTGGCCGTCGGAGTTCGTCGTGTGCAGATGGAGCGCCACCTTCCACCAGCACCCCGGCACCCGGTACGGGTTGTCGAAGACCGGAGGGGCGAACCGGCGGCGCATGGCGGTCACCGGCCGCCAACCACTGGTTCGCGGAAATCCCAACCCCCGGCCGCGAGGTGCCGCTCCGCGATCTCGCTCGGACGCATCCAGGTCACTTGGGGTCCGAGGTGCGTGCGGACCCGGTCGACGACGGTCGTGAAGGCCTTCCAGCCCACGCCGTTGCCGGGGTTGAACCCCTGCCAGTGGGCATAGAAGAGGCAATACGGGTCGCCGGCGTTCACGTGCCGGGGGATGATCCCGGATGATCCATCCGCGGTGATGTAGTAGTCCGGGTTCACATAATCGGCGCCGTTCCCCCAACTGCCGAACCAGTCGCCGGCGTTGGGGCTAAGGTCGCAGACGGCATGGGCGCCGTCGGTCTCCTTGAGGTGGAGCCCGAAGTCCGTCTCGCTCGACTCGAAGAAGCACGGGATCGCGGAGCCCCGGAACCGCCCGGCCTTCGCCAGGTTCAGGAGCGCCTTCCAGAGGTTGGGGTTGGGCCGGTACGCGTCGGCCGCCTGGAGTTCCGCGTACCGGCGGCTGCACACGTCGCAACTGCACCCGGGCCAGGTCAGTCCCGTGAACTTCACCCCCGCGCGGTCGCCCTCGGCGAGGATGCTCGAGAGATACCCCTCGTATTCCTCCGCGGTAACCGCCGGCTCGTATAGCCAGAGACCCTCGTGGCCGGCGCCCGTGCGGGGGCGGTTGGCGGCGAAGTCGAACCGGTCGCCGTGGGTCATGATCTCCATGTGCGAGTCGATGCCGCAGTCCCAGGCGCGCCGGACCTCCGCCAGATATTCGCGCTCGTCCGCGGACGGGGCCCGGGTCATGGACGCGCCGCTCATGCCGAGGATGACGCTGGATTCCCCCGCGATCCCGTTGGCGGCGCAGAAGTCGAGGAAGGTCCGGAACGCTCGCGGCCCCGCCGCCGCGGGATTCGTGTCGTCGCAGTAGAAGGAGAGGAGGGTCTTGCGGGAAACCGGCGCCTTCATGGCGCCATTAAAACACAACCGGGGCTCCCGACATGCGGAGCCCCGGCTGTTGACCGCACGCGCCGCGTTTCGGTCTCTACCGAAACGCGGACGCGTCGCCTGGCGACGCGCTAGAAGCGCCGACCGCCGCCGCCGCCGCCACCACCACCGCCCATGCGGGGCTCCTGCGGCTTGGCTTCGTTGACCTTGAGCGCACGGCCACCGAGCGTCTTGCCATTGAGCGCGGCGATCGCCTTCGAGGCGAGCGCAGCGTCATCGATCTCGACGAAACCGAAACCACGGGACTGATTCGTGAACTTGTCGCGAATCACGGTCACCCGGCTCGGCTCCGCAACTTCGGCGAAGAACGCCTTCAGCTCATCTTCGCCCGTCTGGAAACTCAGATTACCGACATACAACTTGGCCATATGGCCTCCTCAACAGAGATTGGACTCAGTTAGCGCTCGGCAGGAAGGGGGCCACGAGACCTTAGAGGTCGGCACAGGGGACCACTGAACCTTGGAGCAACAACCTGTTGTCCGTCTACGGGTCCGGCGACCGTTCGGAACGACCGCCCTCCCCTGACTTGTTGATCATAGCACGGTCAGGCGGCCCCCGGCGGCCGGGTTCCGCACCGGCGCAAAGGGCTGTCGCACGCGCGTTTCACGGCCCCGTGCACCGGCCCGCTAAGATGAAGTCATGCGCCTCAAGCTGATCGCCTGCGAGGTCTTCTACCGGGAGGCCTGCGCCGTCGCCGCCAGGTCCCCGAACCAGGTGGACCTCGTATTCGTGGCCCAGGGCCTCCACAATCTCGGCGCGCCCAAGATGCTGGGACACCTGCAGGACTTCGTGGACGCGACCGATCCCGCCGTCCACGAGGCCGTCTGCCTCGGGTACGGCCTCTGCGGGAACGGCATCCTGGGGCTCGCCGCGCGAACGGTGCCCGTCGTCGTCCCCCGCGCCCACGACTGCCTCGCCTGCTTCTTCGGCAGCCGCGAGCGATACATGAAGTACTTCGAGGCCAATCCGCGCGTCTACTACAAGACCTCGGGCTGGCTGGAACGGGCCGGGCAGATGGGCACCGACCAGCTCTCGTTCGGCGCCCCCGAGAAGCCCGCCCCGACGTGGGAGGAGCTCGTCGCCAAGTTCGGCGAGGAGGACGCGGCCTACATTCGCGACACGCTCTCGACCCACCTCAAGCACTACGACCAGATCACGTACATCGACATGGGGGTCGAGCCCTCGGAGCAGTTCGAGGCACGGGCCCGGGCCGAGGCCGCCAAGTTCGGGTGGAAGTACGAGAAGGTCCCGGGCGATCTCGGCCTCCTCCAGCGGCTCGTGGACGGGCCGTGGGACGACAAGGATTTCCTGACCGTGCCGCCCGGGCGCAAGATCATCCCGAAGTACGACGGCACGATCATCGGGCTTTCGACGGACTGACTCCTCCCGGAGCCGGCCGGCGCAGGTCCAGGATGTACGAAAAGGGCACGCCGAACCGGTCGACGACCACGAGCGCCGGTCCCTCCGGCCGGGCGCCCCGGCAGGACAACCCCATGAGCATGGCGACGAAGTCCGCCCGCGCGAGATCGTCGACCGCCTCGAACGCGCCGGGCAGGTCCGCCCGGAACGCGCGGTCGGCGCCGCAGGACGCGATCCGCCAGCGGCGCCCCGGGGGCGCTTCCGCCGCCAGCCGGGCCTCGAGGCGCGAAAGAGCCTCGGGGTACGAGTTCCCCCAGTAGTCGAGCTCGTAGTTGTACAGCGCGCCCTTCAGGCCGCCCGCGAACGCGTTGTATTGCATGTACTGGTACGGGTGGATCCGGACCGCCACGACGAGATGCCAGCCGAGCCACGCCGCGAGCGCGCCCCATGCCGCGACCCGCACGGCGGCTGGTCGCAACGCGAGCCGGCCCGCGAACGCGGCCATCGCGGCCCCTCCGAGCACGGCGAGCGGGGGAAGGACGAAGAGCATGTGCCGCAGCCCGTTGTAGACGACCGACCGGCCCGCGATCACGAGGCCGACGGGCAGGAGGGCGGAGAGGATCACGAGGCCCCACCGGGTGGCGACCGCGCGGGACGGACGAGTCCCGCGCAGGAACGCGATGAGACATGCCACTAGCCCGCCGGCGAGCAGGAGCAGAAGCGGCTCGGGCAGCATGACGAGGAGGTAACGCGGGAGGTAGCTCCAGGGCAGATCGGTGGCGGGGTACGACTCGCCGCGGAAGATGACCGCGAACTTGAGCGGCGCGTAGTGCATGAACTTCGTGAGCGCCTCGACGGGCCAGCTCAACGGCCGGAGCAGGGCATAGGGCCAGCAGAGGAGCATGACCATCCACGAAAGGGCGGCGGCGCCCGCGGCGGGCCCGGCCGCCCGCCGGATCCGGGGGTCGTCGGGACCGGCCGCGGGGCCGATTGTCGCGAGGGCGAGGTAGCCGAGCAGGAGGACGCCGCCGACCCTGACGCCCATCGTGAGGCCCATGACCACGCCCAGCATCGTGGCAAAACGAACGGACACGGCGGGCCACGCCGCCAGGAACCGGAGCAGGAGGGCGAGGCTCCAGACGTAGCCGGCGGCGAACGGGATATCCTTGGGGTTGTTGAACATGTGCCCCCACCAGACCGGCGTGAGGCTGAGCAGGGCCGCAGCCCAGAAGGCGGCCCCTTCCCCGGCCAGCGCCCTCGCGCAAGCCCACGCGCCCAAGATCCCGAGCCAGCCGACCACGGCGTTGAGCAGGTGGCGCGTGCGCCAGAGGCCGAGCGGGGAGGCGCTTCCGAGCACGGACGCGGGGGCGTCGAACGCAGCCCCATAGAGGTGCAGGTAGGGGTCGTCCGGCAGCTCGCGCCCCCCGGAGGCGTAGAACCGGGCCACCAGCTGGCCGTAATCGTTGTGATCGGGCTCGTCCCACGACACGCCGTAGTCGCGGACGACCAGCAGCTGTCCCAAGGCCAGCAGGGCGAAGAGGACGCGGGCGGACATCCGGTAGGACACGGGTTCTTCCACTATAATGGCCGCATGTCGGGGGCCGCAGAGAGGCGCAGAACCGTGATGCCCGTCCGGGTTTCGTTGGCGATCCTGATGGCCGGCGGTCTCGCCGCCGGGGCAGTCGCCGACGCGCCCTCCGCCACCACCGCGTCCCAGCCCGCCGCAGCCCCGAACGCCCCGGGCGGGCAGATGACCCCCTCGTTTCTCAACGGGCGGGCGTGGGAGGACTTCCGCGCCGGCGAGTTCGGGGCGGCCACGCGGGGCTTCACCGAGGCCGTCGCCGCGGCTCCCCCGGGGACCTCAGACCACCTCCAGGCGCTCTACGGCCTCGGGATGACCTGGAATCTGCGGGGCCTCGGCCCCGACCCCGTGCTCGCGGCCAAGTGCTTCACGGAAGTCGTGACGCGCTCGCCCACGGGCGACGTCGCGGCCTGGTCCCAGCTCGCGCTCGCACGGATCAGGCATGCGGTCCCCGTCGGCACCGAGCCGGACTACGCCGCGGTCCGCAAGGCGTACCAGGAGGTCGTCACCAAGTTCCCGTTCCACCCCGCCGGCGAGGAGGCCTTCGTCTACCTCCAGTCGACGTGGGTGGCCACGCTCGACCCCAAGGACGCCGGGCAGGCGCTCGGGGCGCTGGAAGGCTTCATCAAGGACCACCCGGGCTCGAAGTTCCTGAGCGCCGCGTGGGCGCTCGTCGCCGAGTGCGCCGCCACCCTCGGGCGCCCGGACGATCGCCTCAAGGCCAAGATCGCGTCCCTCGAGGGCAAGGAGCTCGATCCGACGAACCCGTATTCGGACAACGCCGCCCTCTACTGGGAAATCGCCACGATCGCGGAGTTCGAGGCCGGCGACTTCGCGGTGGCGCGCAAGTACTACAAGGGCCTCGTGGACGACTATCCGCAGGACCAGCGCCGCTGGGGCGCGCGTCTCGCGCTCGAGCGCCTCGACTCGGTCGAGGCCAGGCTCCGGAAGGGCGGCAAGTGATGGGCGACACGACGGCCCGGCTCAAGCGCTGGTTCCCGGTGTTCGTCATCGCGGCCGCGTTCGTCTGGGCCTGCGCGGTCATCGTCCTCCACCGCACCGCGGAGGCGCCCGAGGGAACGATCGTGATCCGGGTCGGGCACTGGCAGTTGGAGACGAGCGTGCGGGAGGCCTTCGACACGCTGGCCAGGGACTACCAGAAACTGCACCCGAACGTCCGGATCGTCCAGGACGCGATTCCCGAGACCACGTACGGCCAGTGGGTCACGACGAACCTCATGGGCGGCACGGCGCCGGACCTCATGGAGATCGGCATCGGCGTCACCGAGCCCCTGTGGATTTCGTACCAGCGCCGGTACTTCCACCCCCTGACCCAGTACACGGCGCGGCCCAACCCCTACAACCGCGGCACCCCGCTCGAGAATACCCCGCTCCGGCAGACGTTCGCGGACGGGATGCGGTCGGCCTACATCGAGGCGCTGCAGGAGTACATGAAGATCAACCTCTCCCAGTTCGGGGTCCGGATCTTCTACAACAAGGGCCTGCTCAAGAAGCTGACCGGGCTGGACGAGGCGCCCCGCGACTACCACGGTTTCCTGGCGGCGTGCGAGGAGATCAAGAAGCACACGAACGCGGAGGGCAAGCATTTCGTCCCGATCGCGTGCTCGGGGTACCACTTCTGGATGTGGGAGATGATGATGGCGGATCAGGTCACGTACCCGGCGCTCGCGCGCGCGGACTTCAACCGGGACGGGTACGTGGGCAACGACGAGAACTGGGTCGCGTTCAAGTCCGGCCGGCTCTCGTTCGACTTCCCCGCCTACCGGGCCCGGTTCAGGATGATCCGCCAGATTTCGGACGAGTTCCAGGTCGGATACACGGGGCTGACCCGGGACGATGCGGTCCTCCTGTTCGCCCAGCAGAAGGCCGTGTTCATGCCCACGGGCACCTGGGACTCCCGGAGCCTCCAGGAGCAGGCCAAGGGGTCCTTCGAGGTCGGGCTCATGGAGTTCCCGCGGCCCACGGACCAGGACCCGGAGTACGGCGAGTTCATCAAGGGGCCCCTCTACGAGGTACCGTGGGTCGGCTTCCCGTTCGGGATCGTACGGACGAGCAAGCATCCGGACGTCGCCCTGGACTTCCTCCTCTTCCTCGCGAGCCAGCCGAACAACGAGAAGTTCAACCGGATCATCGGCTGGATCCCGAGCGTGGTCGGATGCACCATGGACCCGCTGCTCGAGGCGTTCAAACCCAAGCTCGAAGGCGTATACGGGGCCATGAACTTCGGGCTCGGCGGGGAAACCTGGGTCCGCTGGAGCCAGGACTACTCCCTCTTCCAGGTGAACCAGATCGACTACGACGAACTCGCCAAGCGCTTCGGCCCCTTCTATATCGAGAAGGGCCTCAAGGACTTCATGGAAGTGAACCGGGACTGGCGTCGCACGATCCGGACCGACGAGGAGTTCCTAGCCGGGATCCGGGCCAAAGCGCTCCTCGCCACGGGCGACGAAGCCGCCTCGCTCTGGATCAAGTACCGGTCGCTGACGGCCATGCGCCAGGTCCTGCCCGAGGTGACGCACGCCCGGCTCATGGCGCTCGTCACGAAGGGGCCGGATCCGAAGGCCGTGGGGCCGTACGAGCATTCCCCCGAGGTTCTGGACCGCGTCCGGGCCCGGCTCAAGGGCGGAAGGGTGCCAAAACGATGACCCCCAAGATCGTCACGTGGAAACAGGTCCGGCATCACTGGGAGATCTACCTGCTCGTGGTCCCGACCATGTTCCTGATCGGGCTCTTCCAGTACTACCCCGCCGCGAGTGGGGTCTACCACAGCCTGTTCCGTTGGAACGGCGCCGACATCTCCGAGTACGTGGGATGGCGGAACTTCGGGGACCTGCTGGGCTCGACCGAGTTCTGGGACTCCTTCCGGCTCGCGTTCATCATGGGCGCCTGGGCCATTCTCAAGCTGATCCCGCCGATCATCGTCGCGGTCTGCATTCACCGGGTCGCGAGCGACCGGCTCCAGTTCCTGTACCGGGCCCTGTTCGTGATCCCCATGGTCATCCCCCCTCTCATCATCGCCCTGATCTGGAGGTCGTTCTTCTTCGAGGCCACCTCCGGTTACCTCAACCGGTTCCTCGAGGCCACCGGGCTCTTCGGCCTGCTCTGCCGGGCCGACCAGTGGTTCCACTGGGGCGGCATCTTCGTCGCGGGCGTCAAGCCCGCGTGGCTGGGAGACCCGCGGCTGATCATCACCTCGGTGGTCATATGGGGCTTTCCCTGGGTGGGCACGTTCGCCGTGCTCATGCACCTCGCCAAGCTCGGGGGCATCCCCAAGTCCTTCTACGAGGCCGGCGAGATCGAGGGAGCGAACTGGTGGACGAAGTTCACGAAGATCGAGCTGCCCGCGATGGTGGGCTCGATCTACGTCGTCCTCGTCATCGAAATCATCAACACGATCCGGGATGCCGGCTCGATCCTGGCGCTCGTGGGCATCCAGGGCGGTCCCGGCGGCCGGGGCACGGTGCCTGCCCTGTTCATGCTCCGCAAGGCCTTCTTCGAGCAGGACATGGGCTACGCATGCGCGGTGGGGCTGGTCCTGACCGTCGTGGTCCTGAGCCTCCAGAAGTCGTTCACCGTGGCCATGGAGTGGGAGACGCAGCCGAAGACCAGCCGGATCGCGGTCCGCGTGTTCGGACTCGCGGTGGGTGCCGTCATGCTGGCGTTCGGCCGGCTCGTCCCTCTCGGCTGGATCCTGCTCCTGGCCTCCTTCCCCTACCCCTTCGCCTACCGGCTCCTGCCCGGGGCCGTGCGCCGGCCGGCCGATCGTCTCCTGATCCGGCTGGGAATCATCCGGCTGCCGCCCTCCGTCATCGTCCAGCGCCGGGACCCCGGCGTGTACATCCCGCAGAAGACCGTCCGGCAGGCGGCCGCGGCCGCGGCGGCGGCCGCCCCGGGGGGAAGCGTCCCCGTGGCGGCGCCTTCGACCCTGACCGTCCCGGCGGCACCCCAGCCGCCCCCCGGCCGGATGGCGCGGCACCTGCTCGAGGGCGGCAAGCACGGATTCATCTGGTTCGTGCTCGCGTTCGCGTTCCTCCCCCTGTATCTGATGGCCATCGTCTCGCTGAAGACCAACCAGCAGTTCTACGAGGCCCCGGCCCGGCTCTCGCCGCCCCTGCACTGGGAGAACTTCACCGCCGCGTGGCGCATGATCGCCCCGACGGTCGCGAACTCCGTGTTCATCACGATCTCGGCGACCCTCATTACTATCTGGTTCTCGCTCTGGGCCTCGTATTTCTTCGCGCGGGTGAAGGCCCCGCTCACGAACTTCCTCTGGAACGCCATCCTGATCCTCATGATGCTCCCGACGATCGCGAACCTCGTCCCCCTGTTCCGGCTCCTCGGGGACCTCCAGCTTCTGAACACGCTTACCGCCCTCGTGGTCGTTTCGGCCAGCGGCGGCCAGGTCTACGCGATCTTCACGCTGAAGAACTTCATCGCCGACATCCCCCAGGAGCTCTTCGACTCGGCCGAGGTGGATGGGGCAAACCACTTCGACCAGGTGCGCGTGATCGTGATCCCGCAGGCCGGCGCGATCCTGGGCACCGTCGGCGTCATGCACTTCATCACCGAGTGGAACAACTTCCTCCTGCCCCTGATAGTCATGCGGGACCACGACCGGCTACCCGTGATGGTCCAGTTGCTCCGGATGTCGGGCGAATACCTCAAGTTCTGGGGGCCGCTGATGGCCGGCTACGCGCTCGCGAGCATCCCGATCATCATCCTGTTCCTGTTCACCATGCGGCTATTCATGCGGGGCCTGACCGAGGGGATGCACTGACGCCAGGCCTGCCGGGCCTCGTCTTCGCCGGAACCCTCTTTTTCCTCTCCGGGTGTTCGGCGCTCGTCTACGAGATCCTGTGGATCCGCGAGTTCGGATTCCTGCTGGGGAACGCGACGGCGACGCTGTCCGCGGTGCTGGCGGCGTACATGGCCGGGCTGGCAGCCGGGAGTTGGACCGCGGCTCGGTGGTCCCGCCGGATCAAGCGGCCCCTCGCCGCCTACGGGGCGGCGGAACTCCTGATCGGCTTGGGCGGACTCGCGGTCTACGCCATCCTCCGCGGCGCCGCCAACCACCTCGGACCCATCGGGCTCGACGAGGAGGGCGGCATCCTCCCCGCGCTCCAGCGGTTCGGCGTCGCCGGCGCGATCCTGCTGGTACCCACCGCGCTCATGGGCGCCACGCTCCCGCTTCTGGTCCGTCACCTCGCGACCGGTCCGGGGGGGACGACGGCGGCACCGGGCGTCACCGTGGGAGCGCTGTATGGGCTGAACACGTTCGGCGCCGCCGTGGGATGTTTCGGCGCCGGGTTCTTCCTGATCCGGCTCCTCGGCACGGCGGCCACCAATCGGGTGGCGGTCTGCATGAACATCGCGATCGGGCTCGCCGCCTTGGTCGTTGGGTTACGACCCTCCGCCATCAGGCCCGTGCCGCCTCCCCCGGGTGCAGGCACGGCCTCTCCGCGAAGCCTCCCCTTCTTCCTCGGATTCTCCTGCTTCGCCTGCGGGGCCCTGAGCCTGTCGAACGAGGTCGTGTTCGGCCGATTGCTCGCCTGGCTCCTCGGCAACCGCGTCTACGCCTCCGCCATGATGCTCACGGCGTTCCTCCTCGGGATCGCGCTCGGCAGCCTCGCTGTCGGACGGCTCGCGGACCGGTGGCTGCGCCCCGACGGCGGCGGCCGCGAAATCGAACTGTTCTCCTGGTTCCAGGTCGTAGCCGGGCTCTCCGTGCTCGCGGCGCTTTGGTGGTTTCCCGACGTCCTCGCGTCCGCCCGGCGCGCCGAGGCCGCGGTCGGGTACGACCGCACGTGGACGATCGTGCGCATCCGCCTCGTCGAGGCCCTGGCCGTGGTGGCGGTGCCCGCGCTCATGTCCGGCGCGTGCTTCCCCCTCCTGGTCCGGGCGATCCACCGGGCGGGCGGCGAACTCGGGGCCTCGGCGGGCGCCGGCTACGCGCTGAACACCTTCGGGTGCATTCTCGGCTCGCTGGTCACGGGATTCTGGCTGATCCCCGTGCTGGGCACCTACGCGACCGCGGTCCTGATCGCGGTGGGCTCCATCCTCCTGGGCCACCGGGCATTGGCCGGCCCCTGGGAGGGACGCTCTCGAGGTCGCCGAATCGTCTCCGTCGCGGCCGTCGCCTCGCTAGCCGCGCTATCGGGAATCACGGCCCTCCGCCATCCCCGGTTCCCTTTCCCCCGCGAGCGGCTAACCCTGGTCTGGAGCCGCGAGGAGCCGGCGGCCCTGATCACGGTCTGGAAGGGCGGCCTGGGTTGGAACCTCTATGGCGACGACACTCCGCTCTCGTTCCCGATCGGCGAGCACTCGGCCGCGGTCCGCGTCCAACGCCTGCAGGCTTGGCTCCCCCTCCTCCTGCACCCGGACCCCCACCGGGTCCTCGTGGTCGGGCTCGGATTCGGCGTCACGACCGGGGCCTTCGCGGCCTCCGGCGTCCCCGGCTCCGTCGAGACCGTCGAGCTCTTCCGCGGCGTCGTCGAGTGCGCCTCGCTCTTCCGGGACAGCAACGGGGACCCGGCCCGGCTCCCGCGCTCGACCATGATCGTCGGCGACGGCCGCTACTACCTCCGGCACGGCGGCACGGGCTGGGACGTCATCACGTCGAACCTGACCGGCCCGGACCTCCCGGGCTCCGCGGCCCTGTACACGCGCGAGTACTTCGAGCTCGCACGATCGAAGCTCAACCCCGGCGGGATCTTCGTCGTGCATGCCTACGGCCCCGGGGAAGACGTGATCCTCCGGACGGTGGGGGCCGTCTTCCCGCACGTCACCGGGTGGCGCGGCTACCGCACCTCGCTCTACCTCATCGCGAGCATGGAACCGGTGGCGCTCGACCGCGCCGCGTTCGACCGGAAGCTTGCGGCCTACCCGGCCCTCCGGGAGGCCCTGGCGGCCGGAGGCCTGCGGCGGTTCCGCGACGTCGCCGCCCTCCGCGTCCTCGACGAGGCCGCGTTCCGCCGCGTCGCGGACCGCCCGGACCTGCCCGTCAACTCCGACGAGTTCCCCGTCCTCGAATACCGGATGACCGCGAACGCCCGCGACCTCTTCCATGCCCACTTTTAGATGTCGTTGCGAAACCGCAACGACCTCTGCAGGCAGTGGATGGATTCTTGGTTCTGCAATGGCCTGTAGACTGCTCGCGCTCGCCGGACTGCTCGCGGCCGGCGGGGTCGCCCGCGCGAGCGCCCCCGCGCTGCCACCCGAACCCCGTGCCATCGTCACCGCCGTCGGGGACATCCTCCTCACCAACTGGCAGACCGAGACGCTCTACCGCTCGCTCTCGCGCTGGCTGTCGTTCAACCCCGACGCCGAGTACGTCTACCCGTTCAAGCGCATCCGGACCGAGCTGCGCGGCATCGTCTTCGGCAACCTCGAAGGCCCGCTGACGAACCTACCCATCCGCGAGTTCGACGACAAGGACGAGCCGTATTATTTCGGAGTTCCTTCCCGGTTCGTCCGGACTCTCCAGCTCGCGGGCTTCCGCGTTCTCTCGCTCGCCAACAACCACGTCCGCGACTGCGGCCCGGCGGGGCTCCTCGACACGATGCGGGTCCTCCGGGCCGCCGGGATCCGGCCCGTCGGCGCCGGACTGGACGACCGCGCCGCCCGCGCGCCCGTCCTCGCCGAGGATAACGGCATCCGGGTCGCGTTCCTCGCCTACAACCTCGTGCCCCCGGCAAGCGTCTGGGCGGGACCCCGGCACCCGGGCACGGCCCACCCGACGGAGTCGGCCATGGTATACGACGTCCGGACGGCCGCCCGGCGCGCGGACGCGGTCGTCGTCTCCCTGCACTGGGGCCGCGAGATCGCGGACGAGTCGCAGATGCCCCTCCCCTCGGAGTCCCGCGTCGCGCTCGCCCGCCGCCTCCTCGAGGCCGGCGCCGCCGTCATCCTCGGCCACCACTCCCACGCGGTGGAGCGGATCGAGCGCTACCGGCGCGGGATCATCTGCTACGGGCTGGGCAACTTCGTCTTCGCGGGCACGCAGCAATCCGGCCACCCGCACAGCGTCATCGTGCGGTTCACGCTGGGCCGCACCGCGCTCCCGGAGGTTCAGGTCATTCCCGTCCTCATCGAGCCCGAACGGGCGAAGTGGAGCCCCCGGCCGATGTCGGGCGCGGCGCGCGCCGGCTTCCTCGCGCGGATCGGCGTGGACGCCTCTGGACATTTGCCGTGAGACGCGGCCGCCCGTCCGGAAAGCCCCGCCGGGTCAACCGGGTCCGGTGGGCCGCCACCCAGATCCTTCTCGTCGCCGTCCTCGGGGAACTCGCGGTCCGGGCGGTCCATCTCGCCGGCGGCGGCGGCGTCCTGCTTTACATCCAGGAGGGGGACCTCTGGAAGGCCTACGACTACGTGGGAGACGTCCGGGCGCTGATCGCCACGAACCCGTTCCAGACCAGGCCGCTCGGCGTGATCCACGGGTACGTGACGAACTCCAACGGCCTCAGGTCCCCCGAGTACCGGATCGCGAAGGCGCCGGGCACCCGGCGCCTGGTCCTGCTCGGCGATTCCTTCCTCGTCATGACCGGCGGCCCCGACGACCGGGACCACGTGTCGCACGTGCTGGAACGGAGCCTGGGCGGAGCTAGCCGGCTCGAGGTCGTCAACCTCGGCGTGCCGGGCACCGGGCCCCGGTTCTACCGCCGCATGCTGGAGGTGGAGGGCCGCCGGCTGCATCCCGACGCGGTGATCGTCTGGTTCTTCGCCGGCAACGACTTCATCGAGGAGGGCTACGGGGTGCCGCCGGACCTCACCACGGAGCTCGCGATCCACTCCTACCTGTTCCGCGTGGTGCGGAACGCCACCCGGCTCGCCCTCAGCAAGCCGTGGCGGATGCTGGTCGCCGGGGCGCCGCCGGCCCCGGGGCCGGACGGCCGCCCGCCGCACGGGGGATATTTCCGGGGATGCCCGGAATGCTGGCCGTGGCCGAAGTGGCCGTCGCGGTCCGAATTCGAGCGCGTGCAGACCACGAGATCGGTCATCTACCGCTCGCCCTGGCCGCCGGCGCTGGACCGCCAACTGGCCGGGATCCGGCGGGAGCTGGACCGGATGCGCGACCTGGCGCGCCAGGACGGCTTCGGCCTCGTGGTCGCGATCATCCCCGACGAGACCCAGGTCGACCCGGACCTCCAGCGGCTGGTCCGGGGCGCGACCCCCGGGCGCGTCCTCGACTTCGACCTGCCGCAGGCGACGCTGACCCGGCTATGCCGGGAGGACGGCATCCCCGTCGTGGACCTCCTGCCGGTGTTCCGGTCCGCCGTTCTCCGGGGGACGCCCGTCTACTTGGAGCAGACCACGCACTGGAATCCGGCCGGACAGCGGCTGGCCGCCGAGACCGTCGCCCGGTTCCTCCTCGACGCCAAGCTCCTGCCCCCGCCCAGCGTCCGCGACCGCTAGCCTGAGTTCCGCAGTTGCGGGAGGGGCGTGGTGGTTTTGCAGGGCTTTTGA
>CAKKQC010000015.1 GCA_919901855.1 bacterium
GGGGTACCATTCCGCCCCGGGCTGAAGCCCGGGGTTCCCTGGTACGGCTTATGGACGGGCTTCTAAGGCGTCCGCGGACGGACGCACGCGAGTGTCGGCGGACGCCGACACTCGACGCTACGAGCCCCCGGCTTTCGCCTTCGCGTCGTCGGCCGCCTTGACCGCCCGGTACCAGTTCTTGAGTTCCCGGACCACCTCGTCGGGATCGTCGCGCACGTGGAAGAGCGAGAGGTCCTCGGCGTCGATCATGTGCTGGTCCACGACCGTGTCGCGGACCCAGGTCAGGAGGCCCTTCCAGTAAACGCTGTTGACGAGGAAGACCGGGAACGGCTTGATCTTCTTGGTCTGGATCAGCGTGAGCGCCTCGAAGAACTCGTCGAGCGTCCCGTACCCGCCGGGGCAGCAGATGAAGGCTACCGCGTACTTCACGAACATCATCTTGCGGACGAAGAAGTACCGGAAGTACATGTTCGTCTGCGAGTACGGGTTCGGCTTCTGCTCGTGCGGTAGCTTGATGTTCAGGCCCAGCGACCGGCCGCCCGCCTCCGCGGCCCCCCGGTTGGCGGCCTCCATGATGCCGGGCCCGCCGCCCGTGATCACGGCGAAGCCCTGCTCGACGCACTTGCGGCCCAGCGCCCTGGCGAGCTCGTAGTTGGGGTCGTCCGGACGGGTGCGCGCGCTGCCGAAGATCGACACCGCCGGCCCGACGCCGCCCAGCGTCTCGAAACCGTCGGCGAACTCGGCCATGATCCGCCACATGCGCCAGGAGTCTTCGGACTCGCCGGTATTGAGCAGCAGGTGGTCGTTCATGGTCTTGAGGCCTATCCTCCCCCGGCCTTGTCGGCCCTGTCAAACAAGCCGATTGTTCAGCTTGACACCCGGGAAAAACGGATGCTAACGTGAATGCCTGTAACCATCATGGCGAAAGTAAGCTTCAAGAACGTTCGCAAGGTCTACCCGGGCACCGGAGAGGTTGTCAGCAACGTCACCCTCGAGGTGCAGGACAAGGAGTTCGTCGTGCTCCTGGGGCCGTCCGGATGCGGGAAGACCACGACCCTGCGCATGGTGGCGGGGCTCGAGGAGATCACGGACGGCGAGATCTCGATCGACGACCGGAAAGTCAACGACGTCCCGCCCAAGGACCGCGACATCGCCATGGTGTTCCAGAACTACGCCCTCTACCCGCACATGAGCGTCTACGACAATATGGCGTTCGGGCTCAAGCTCCGGAAATACCCGAAGGATGAGATCGACCAGCGGGTCCGCGAGGCCGCGGACATCCTCGGGCTGACGGACCTCCTGGACCGCAAGCCCAAGGCGCTTTCCGGCGGCGAGCGCCAGCGGGTGGCCCTTGGCCGCGCGATCGTGCGCAAGCCCAAGGTCTTCCTCTTCGACGAGCCGCTCTCGAACCTCGACGCCAAGCTCCGCGTGCAGACGCGGGCGGAGATCAGCAAGCTCCACCACCGGCTTCAGGCGACCATCGTCTACGTCACGCACGACCAGGTGGAGGCCATGACGATGGGCGACCGGATCGTCGTCATGCACAAGGGCCGGGTCCAGCAGGTGGCGAATCCGCAGGAGCTTTACGGCCAGCCGGTCAACCGGTTCGTCGCCGGTTTCATCGGGTCGCCGCCCATGAACTTCGTCGAAGGTGACATCGAGTCCCGCAAGGGCGGCCTCTTCTTCACCACGGGCGAGGGGCTCCAGGTCCGGCTCATCGACGACCACCTCGAACGGATGAAACCTTACGAGGGCAAGTCGGTACACATGGGAGTCCGGCCCGAGAACCTGCACGACAAGCTCTACGCGAGCAACGCGACGCCGGACAACACGGTTACGGGGCGTGTGGAAGTCGTCCAGCCGCTCGGGTCCATGACCGAGGTCTACGTCACCGTCGGACGCACCCCGCTCATCGCGCAGGTGGCAGCGACGGACCAGGTAGAGGTCAACCAGGACATCGACATCGTGTTCGACATGAGCAAGGCGCACTTCTTCGATCCGCAGACTGAAGTCGCCATCGTCTGATCCGCTCGTGTCCAGGCCCGCCGCAGACCGGCGGCCGCTTCCCCCGGCACCCCGAGTTCCCGCCCCCGTTCGCCTGGTCCCCGGCCTCGCCGTCGCCGCCTCCCTGCTCGCCGCGGTCGCGACGGCAGGTTCCGTCCAGCCTCGGGACACCGGCGGCCCGCGAACTGCCGACGGCGCCGCGCCGTCCTCGACGGTCGCCGCCGGCGCCCGCGCCTCCGCCATCGAGCTCGAGCGCGCCGACCGGGTCGAGTACTTCGAGCGCGAACGGCGCGTGGACCTCACGGGCAACGTCAAGGTTCGCTTCGAGACCAACGTCATCCAGGCCGACTCGATCAGTGTGGACCTCGACCGGGAGCAGATCACGGCCTCCGGCCACCTCGTCTGGGAGAGCGCGGACCTGCACGCCACCGGCTCCCGGATGACCTTCGACATGAAGCGCAAGACAGGCGCCGTCGACGACGTCACGCTCCTCACCGGGCCCTGGATCTGCCGCGGCGACCGCGTCGAGCAGCCCGAGGAGAACACGGTCATCGTGGCGCCCGGCGTGCTGAGCACGTGCGTCGCGCCGCGCCCGCACTACTCGATCCGCTGCCGCCACGTTCAGATCCGGCTCAACCGGGACCTGACCGCCCGCTCGGTCACCGTGCTCGCCGGCACGACGCCGATCTTCTGGCTGCCCGTCCTCGCCACACCGCTGCGCGAATTCCGCCTGCCGTTCGAGGCCCAGGTCGGCCACACCCGGGAACTCGGCGCGTACGCGCGAACCGCCCCCGCCTACTCGTTCACCCGGCGGGCTCCCGGGCAGGCGCATCTCGACTACTTCGCCCGGACGGGCTGGGGTTTGGGAATCACGCAGGAGCTCCTGGACGCGAAAGGGCGCCGGGCGGCGCGCGTGCACGCGTACC
Organism: bacterium; assembly: GCA_919901855.1. GTDB lineage: Bacteria > Oederibacteriota > CAKKQC01 > CAKKQC01 > CAKKQC01 > CAKKQC01. The sequence goes on from CAKKQC010000015.1 coordinate 2,931, forward strand.
GGATCCGCGAACGCGTCCCCTCGCGCGTCTCCGTGCCGAGCACTCGCGGGGAGGTCTTCGTCGAGGGCTCGCGACCCTTCGGATCGAAGACGCGGGTCGCCGCCGCCGTCGACATGGTGAGCGATCCGCATTTCCGGGAGCAGTACGGAAACCAGCGCCTCGGCCTCCCGACCACCGCGGGCGAGCGGCGCGCGCACGTCCTGGTCTCGCAGGAGCTGCCGGGGGCCAGTCTCGGACTCACCGTCGAGCGCGTGGATACCCTGCACCTCACGAGTGCCGAGGCCGTCGAGGGCCGGTACGCCCTCTCCCAGATCCACGCGCCGCAGATCACGCTGAACAGCCGGTCCCTGCCCCTCGCCGACTGGCTCAGCCTGTCGGCCCGGGGCCAAGCCGACCACGGGTACACGTGGCAGAACGGCTGGTATGTGAATTCCACCTCCCTGACGCCGGCGCTGTCGGCGTTCGGCCGCCTCCGCGGGGTGGGTGCCGCGGCGATGACCACCCGGCTGACCACCACGGCCCGGGACCGCGGCGACCGCGTGCTCCGGGAGGACGGCACGCTGGCCGAGGACCGGAACCGGGGAGTCGGGTACCGGGCCGAGAACGCCACCTCGCTGCGCCGCGGCCTGGCGCCCGGGCTCGACCTCGACCTCGCGCACACGATCGTCAAGCGGCTCAACAAGGTCGGGTACGACCCCTTCCGCTACCACGGGCTCGATGTCCATTCGGCGGGCGCCGGCCTCGCCCAGCGATTCGGCCGGGCGGGCACGCTCGGTACGTCCCTCAGTTACGACCTGCGCAACAAGCAGGACCCCTCGCGGCGTCGCTGGTCGCCGCTCACGGGCACGCTCGGACTGACGCCCGTGCGCTTCGTCTCCCTTTCCGCCGAGACCGGCTACGACCTCTGGTGGCGCCGGATTCGGAGCGCCTCCGGCTCCCTGCTGCTGGGAATGGAGGCCGGCGGGCCGTTCATCCGGTTCCAGCCCCGGTACACGGACAACCGGCTCGAGCTGCCGGCGGCGACGACGACGTCCCAGGACTACCGGTTGGCCCGTTTCGTGTACGGAGCGAGCTTCCAGGACGACTTCCAGTACCGGAACATCTTCGTCGTGGACGCCGACGCCTCCTTTCCCATCGCGCCCGGAATCACGGTCGGGGCTTTCGGCCAGTGGGACGCGGCCGCCCGGCGCGTGCACTGGTACACGATCTCGGTCACGCGCAATCTGCACTGCTGGGAGCTCGTGGGCACCTTCCAGCGCTACGTATCCGGCGAGTACCGGTTCAACGCGAGCGTCGGGCTAATCGCCTTCCCGGTCGAGCGCGTGCCGCTGATCGGGCTCTAGAGGCGCGGGATGAAGGCCCTGCTGGCGACCCGGAACAAGGCCAAGCTCGCGGAGCTCGGAGGCCTCTTCGCCGGGGGCGGGCTGGAACTGGCGCTTCCGGAGGACGCCGGGGTCGCCATGCCGGACGTGGAGGAGACCGGCGCCACGTTCCTCGAGAACGCGCTGCTCAAGGCCCGGGCCCTGGCCGCGGCCGCGGGGGGATGGGCTCTCGCGGACGATTCGGGCCTCGAGGTCGACGCCCTGGGCGGCGCGCCCGGAGTGCGTTCCGCGCGGTACGCGGGGCCGGGCGCGACCGACGCAGACAACGTCGCCCGTCTGCTCGAGGCGCTGGGCGATCGCTCCGACCGCAGCGCGCGGTTCCGGTGCGTGCTCGCGCTCGCGGGGCCCGACGGCGCGACGCTCACGGCGACGGGCACGCTCGAGGGCGAGATCGCGCGCGCGCCGGCGGGCACCTTTGGCTTCGGGTACGACCCCGTCTTCCTCCTCCCCGACCGCGGCCTCACCGTCGCCCAGCTCCCCTTCGCCGAGAAGCAGCGGATCAGCCACCGCGCCCGCGCCGCCGCCGCCCTGCTCGAGATCTTGCCCCGCCTGACCGACCCCCGATAGCGCCCGCGCCCGGGACCGGCGAGGCCACTGCACCCGGACTGAACGTCAGCGCGTGGCGAGGGAGAGGAGGGCGCGGTCGATCAACGCCATCCCGGCGGGCTCTTCTCCGGGCGCGCACCACGCCACGCCGCCGATCTCGGCGGTCAGCGCGAAGGGGACCTCCCGGTCGACGGTTCCCGCGAAGACGGCGCAGCACTCGGAGCGTCCCGTCCCCATCCCGGGGGCGAACCAGATCGCCCACCCGCGGAGGGAGAGCGGCCCCGGCGTCTGGCCCGATTCCTCGAGGGTCTCGCGGCGGGCGCAGGCCTCGGGGGTCTCAACCGGCTCGATGCCGCCCCCGGGCAGTTCCCACGAACCCCGCCCCCGGTCCAGCACGAGCAGGACGCGGTCGCCGTGACGGACGACGGCGACGGTGCCGGTCACGCGGACGTTCGGCGGCGGGCCGTCGGCGGGAGCCAGGAAGGCCACGAGGCGGGCGCCGTCGGGCTGCCGGACGATGGCCACAACCCGGGGCCGGCTAGAAGGTGCGGAGGTCGCTGGACGGCACGGGCGCGGGCCGGGGGGCGGAGTCGCCGGCCTTCGCCGCGACCCGCGCGACGTCCCGGTCGAGGTCCGGCCGGAACGCCGCGCCGTTGAGCACGTTCGGCAGGAGCGGGACGGCGGCCCGGAGCTCGCGCAAGGCCTCCGTCGTGCGTTCGAGCTGCTCGAGCACGAGTCCGCGGGTCCAGTGGTAGAGCGGGTGCCGGGGCGTCATCGCGACCGCCCGGTCGGCCAGGTCCAAGGCCTCCGCCAGGTTCCGGCCCCGCTGGGCGTACCAGTACGCGAGGTTGGCGAGATGGTCCCCCTGCTCCGGGTAGATCCGCGCCGCCAGCTCGCCCTCGCGCGCCGCCGCCGCCAGCTTGCCCTTGCGCTCGTAGAGCATCGCGAGACGCGCGTAGAGCAGCTCGTCGTGGAGCCCGAGTCGAAGCGCCTCGTCGAATTCCACGAGGGCGCGGTCCCACGTGTGCCCCGTCCAGTCGAAGGTCGCCGCGTTCCAGCAGGCCAGCCCGAACTGGTAGTGCACGATCGCGTCATGGGGCCGGGACGCGAGGCTCTGCTCGAAGGCGTCCATCGCCCGCTCGTAGAACCCCGAGCCCAGGAACGAATCTCCCGCCGACTGCGCGCGGTCCGCGCGAATCGCCGGCCACGCCAGCCACCCGATCCAGACCGCCGCCACCGCGGCCGCGACGACCGGGAGGAGCCGCCCGGCGGCGGCGGGGAGCTTCCAGGACGGACGCCACCACCGGGAGGAGGCCCGTTCGGCGAGGAGTCCCGCGAAGAGCCAGAAGACCGCGGCCGCCGGAATCACGCGGAACGGGAAGTTGAACGCCGCATCCACGGCAAGGACCACGCAGCCCCCGAGCAGGCCGCCCGCGCACGCCCGGTCCTGAGCCGTCCCTGCCACCTCCACCGCCCGCCACCCCACCTTCCCCACGACCGCGAACAGCCACAGCATAAGGCCCAGCCCCACGACTCCGACCTCGGCGGCCCACTGCACGTAGTCGTTGTGGGCCCGCTGTTCCTTCGGGGGGAAGAAGAAACCCTTCTTCGCGTAGGCCGGCCGGAACGTCGCCTGCGCGAGCGGGAACCGGCTCCCGAACTGCTCCGGCCCGGCTCCCAGCACCGGCGACGAGCGCACGATCAGCCCCGCCGCGCGCCAGAGTACGAGCCGGTGCTGGACCGTCCACCCCTTCATGTTGAACATGTCCCGGACCCGGTCTTTCAGCGGGAGCGCGTTCCGCCCGAATACCGTCGAACTGGAGATCGTGAGAACGACGGCGACGGCGAAGCCGCCCAGGGCCATCAGCCACGTGCGGTTCCGCGCCACGAGGGCCCGGGCTTCGGAACCGCCCCGCGCGAGGGCGACCGCGAGCACGGCCAGCCCCGCCGCGCTACCGAGCCACGCGCTCCGCGTCTGCGCGAATACGAGCGCCAGGAACTCGACGAGCACGAGCAGGCCCAGGAGATCCTTGCGTTCCTCGTCCTCTTCCGCGACCAGGAGGGCCACGCCCAGGACGAAGAGCGGCGCGAGGAACTCGGCGAAGAACACGGGGTTGCCGATCGTCCCGAAGCACCGGGAGCCCCACGACGACGCCCACGGCAGGATGTCGATGCCCGCGTACTGGAGGATGCCGTAGACGGCCTCGAGCCCGCCGGCCAGCAGGAGCGCGCCCGCGACCCGCGGCCGGGCCGCCGGATCCGGAAGGGACGCCGCGAAAAGCACGAGCCCGCCCCACGCGAGCACCAGGCCAGCCGACTCCCAAGCGAGGCCGGGATTGGCCGAGAGGGCCCCGGAGGCGACCAGCACCCCGAGGACGCCGAGGAACGGCGCTACCAGCGGGGTGGCCTTGAGCGCCACCCCCCCTCGCCCGGGGGCGGCGCTCACGAGCACCCACCAGCCCAGGATCACGAGGCCCTCGACCCAGAGCCGCTTCGGCAGGTCCACGACGTTGCCGAGGAACCCGGGCGCGACGACGAGGGCGACGCCAAGGGCCAGCCCCTGGAGGATCCGGACCCCCGCCTCGTCCAGGAGGGCGAACCACCGGGAACCCGCCGGACCCGCCGGCACGGATGTGTCGCTCATGCCCCTACTGTACCGGATTCGGACGTCAGTTCACCTGCACGCGGTAGCAGGCGCAACCGGTGGTCTGGACCCCCGCCATCGGCACCGTCCACCGCAGCCACCGCGTGCCGGCCACCGGGTTCGCGCTCGTGAACGACGCCGCGGACGGCATCGCCGCCGAGGGCGCCGTCGAGTACGAAACCGTAATGCCCACCCCGTCCGTCGACTTGCAGTCGAACGCCGCCGTCGACGCCTCCGGGATGAACGTCATCCCCACCGGGATCGCGTCCGTCATCACCATCGAGAACGCGCTCGCGGACGAATAGTTGCTCCAGCACACCTTGAACCGCACGGTGTCCCCCGACGCGGCCACCGTGAGCTTCGGCTCCTTGAAGATCTTGACGTCCGCCCCCGTGACCAGGATCGCCGTCAGCCCCGTGATGGACCCGTCGTTGATGTCGTTGCCGATGATCGTCTGCACCCCGAGCTTGGAGAGGATCACGTTGATGAAGACCTTGACGCCGTTCTCGTTCGGCACCACGCTGCACGCGCTGGAGCTGGACCACGTGAAGTTGTAGGAATCCAGGCCGGCCCCCTCGATCTTGGCCGACGGATCCGTGGACGTGAAGCTCGTCGAGCCGCAGTAGTCCGTCTTCGTCCCGCCCGCGGTGTTGAGGACGACGACCGTGATCCAGAAGCTCTGGCCCGCGAAGACCACGGCCGGCGCCTGGATGTCGTAGTGGGTGCCCGTGGCCAGGAACGGCGCCGCGTAGTGGCGCTCGGTGAAGTATGTCGCGTTCATCATCCCGATCACGCGCCCGCCGGCCGGGGCCAGGACCTCGACCTTGTAGTTCACGCCGCAGTTGCCCGCGGGCTCCGTCATCGCGCAGAACGCGATCGGCTGGTCGGGCCCGGTCGTCGTGAAGACCGCGCTGTACCCCGCGCCGCTCGTGCACCGCACGACCATGCCCGTCGCCGGACAGAACGCAACGAGGTCGTTTGCCGGGTCCTGGCGGTGCTGGGTGTGCCAGAACGACGCCGGGACCTGCTGGGGCACCGTTCCGCTCTCGTCCACGCCGTGCATGACGTACCCGCCGTACCGCGAGCCCGCGCCGCGCCCGGTCCGAACCTGGACCGGCCCGCCGGAGAGGACCTTGAGCTGGTAGAGCCCGAACGTGTCCGGGAAAGGCACCGAGTTCGCGTCGCACACTAGCGTGGTGTAGGCGAGGGGGTTGTGCGGCGTGCCGACCGACGAAAGGCCGGCCGGGATCGTACCCGCGTCGACCGGCTTCCAGGTCCCCGAGGACCCGCCGAGCACCGTCGGTACAGCGTTAACCACGAGCATGGGCTCGGCGGACTCGTAGCGCCAGAGCTCGGTCTTGGCGGGGTTGACGCCGACGTTCGTGACCACCATCGTCTGCCAGCCGCCCTGCTTCCCCGTGTAGCAGTAGAAGATGGACCCGGCGCCCCCCGTCAGGTTGCCGTTCGTCGCGGCCGCGGTCGTCGAGAAGTTGTCGTAATCCGTGATCGGGTTCTCGAAGGCGTACCCCTTCCAGACGATGAGGTCCGTGTCCGAGGATATGACTCGCCAATGGCCCTCGAGGGCCGCGGTCGTGCCCCCGGCCATGTACTGGCTCAGGGGATCGATGGCCCGCGTCTCCTCGTACGACCAGACGCTGTTCGCCCCGTCCCAGGAGAACAGGTGCACGGTAGTCGCCACATTCCCCGTATTGACTATCCCGAGGTAGTCGCCGTAGGACGCGTTGCCCGCCTGCGCCGAGTTCTGGCGGCGCCACGTGTAGACCATGTTCCCCTTGAACGAAAGCGAGGTGGCGGGGCAGTACATGACCGAGTCCTGGTTCGTCTCGTCTATGTTCGGGTTCAATTCCCACAGCAGGGGCGCGTTGGAGACGAGCTTGTAGAAATCCTTGAACGGCAGGGTCCCGCAACAGGTGGTGAATGTCCCGTTGCCCCCGTACACCTGCGGGCGCCGCTCGGGACCCACCGAGCACCCGGCGCCGGGCCAGGAGTTGCAGGGCACCGACGGCGCGGGCGCCGTGATCGACGGGTTCAGGTTGCAATCCCCGTTGAGGTAGTAGAGCTGCCAGACGGCGGCCGGGTGCAGGGGGTAGAACGCGATGAAGTACCAGTTGCCCTTGCCGTCGAAGTCGCTCGTGACATCGTAGGAAACGTAGCTCACGTACGTCGTCCGCAGGACGACGGGCGCGGTATGGGTGAAGTTGCGGGGCACCCCGGAGTGTCCCGTACCCCCGGCGACTCCCGTGTTCCCGTACTCGAGGATCGAGACCCGGTTGATCGCGGTCGAGCCCGCCGTGGCCTGCGGCCGGACCTGGGCCTTCCACTGCACCGTCAGGGTCATCCCCGGCGGCATGTCGAGCTTCCAAGTCAGGATCGTCTTGCCGCTGACCACGGTCCAGCCCGGCGACGCCGCGGCGCACCCGCTCGGCGTCATCGTCCAGCCCACGCAGGGGTCGTCGAAACCGTACCCGTCCCCCCACGGATCCACCTCGGGGGGGACGGTGTCCCAGATCGATACGTTCCACCACTTCATCGTCCCGGACAGGTTCTTGATGAAGATGGAGTACGTGAGCTCGTCGCACATCGTCGGCGTGCAGTTGAAGAGCACGTCCCGGTCCGCGAGCTTCCAGAAGAGGTAGCGTATGACCGTCGTCCGGGTCTGGTTGGAGAGGTGCACGCGCTGGCCGGCCCCCAGCGTCGGGAAGGTCGCGGTGGCGCGGTTCCAGAGATTGTACCCCTCGGGCGCCCCCACGTCCCCGCCCTGGGGATCGATGAACGGGTTGATCCCCCAGTCGATCGAGAGCTGGAACGTGATGGCCCCGGTGGCGCCCCCGGTCTGCGTCAGCGGGCCGGGGATCGTCCACCTCAGACGCAGGGGCGGCCCGGGATCGGGATCCCAACCGGGGTCCGGCGGCGGGTTCGCGCTGCCGATCACGTAGTGCGTGTAATCCGGCTGGGTGTCGAGGATCTCGAGGTTCGTGACGGGCACGTTCCCCGGCCGGCCGTAGTAGATCGTGTAGTTGAGGAGATCGCCGGGGGCCGCGCTGATCCGGTCGACGGTCTTGAAGGCATAGAGGATGGTCTTGGGCGAGCTCGACACGTCGTTCCACGGCGCCGAGCAGCAGCAGGTGTCGGAGAATCCCGCGGCGACGTTGATGTCATCGTACGGAATGCCGAGCTGGACGGTGGCGCCGTCCGCCGGGGTCGCCGAGATGTCCGCGTAGATGCGCAGGTTCGGCAGGGCGGACATGTCGGGGTTCACCTCGACGCCGTTCCACGCCCAGGTCCACATCTTCGGCGCGCACGCCGTGAGCGTGTGGTAGAACCCGGCGGCGTCCGCGTCGCTGCGCCAGTAGACGGCCGCGATGTCCCAGGACGAGCCCGCCTGGCCCGAGGTCCCGGTCCCGAAGTTCACGATCGTGAGCCCCGCCACCTGCTGGGCCAGGGCCCCGCAGGCGGGGGGCGCCCCGGTGGAGCAGTTCGGCGCCCCCGCGCACGCGCCGCCGCAGGAAACCGCCCAGTCGCTCACCGTGAACGCGCCGGCGTAGGCCTTCAGCCAGTTGGGAAAGAAGACGAACTGGGTCGCCTCGCCGGACATCACCGTCACGTCGGCGACGCAGTTAGCCCTCGCGGACACCGGCAGAAGCCCCACCACGCAGGCCGCCACCAATCCCCGCATCCCGTCGAGCGCCATGATCCGCGTAGCCCTTCGCATGCTCCCCAACCTCCATGATAGGCTCCCGGGCCCCGGACCGTACTGAGCGTCATCACGCCCACGGGACTCATCGGGGCGTCTCGCGGCCCATACTCAGCAATCGCAATACCGCGACTCCAGCATGCTAGAATTTCCGCATGAATTTGCCCGTTCCACGCCGGCTGCGGGGCCGCTGAACTTGGGCCTGGCCGGCACGCCCGCCGCTCCCGCCGGACTCGCGCTGTTCCTGAGCGCGCCCGAATCGGGCCCCGTGGCCGCGCGGTTGTCCGCCGCCTGGGGGCCCGACCGCGCCGCGCGCTTCGGCTGGGAATGCGCCCTCCTCGTGATGGCCAAGGCCCTGCGGCTGAAGGGCGCCGACGTCTTCGTCTTCGTGACCCCGGCGGAGAGGCAGGCCGAGATCGAATCGCAGGTCATGACGCGCTTCGGTCGGTTCGAAGGCCGGTTCCTCGCCCAGCGGGGGAACACCCCCGGCGAGCGCGTGAACCACGCCCTCGAACGCCTGCGGGTCATGGGCTACGACCGCCAGCTCGTGCTCGGCACCGACTCGCCCACGATCCCGCTGGAGTACCTCCAGCGGGCCGTGGACGAGCTGGCGGACGCGGACGGTGTCATCGGCCCGACCTGGGCGGGCGGGTACTACCTCATCGGGATCCGCCGCCCCGATGTCCGGATCTTCCGGGACGTCCGCTGGGGATCGGGGCTGGAACTGGAGCAGACCTGGGGGAACCTGGCCGGCCTGGGACTGACCTTCCGCATGCTGCCGCGCTGGCAGAACGTGGATTCGGAGGACGACCTGCCGTTCCTCGAAGGGCAGGTCCGGCATGCCGACTACCGGCGTCTCCGCGCGATTCTGGATGAACCGGCCGCCCCCTGAAAACGACGGCGCGCCCCCCCAGGTCGTTGCGACCTGGGGGCGCGCCCCTTCTTTTCCGGAACCGACCGTTACTTCTTCTTCGCCGCCGGCTTCTTGGCCGCCGTCTTCTTGGCGGCCTTCTTCGCCGCCTTCGCCGGCTTCAAGGACACGTAGCCCGCATCCGCGCAGATCTTCTGCCCGTCCGCGGACAGGACGAACGCCAGGAAGTCCGCCGCGAGGGTCCCCTGGGCCGGCTCACCGGCCATGCACACGAGGAGCTTCTCCGTTAGCGGGTACTTGCCGCTCTGGAGGGCGGGAGCGGCCGCGCCCACCGTCGACCCCTTTACCTTGAGCTTGAGCGCCTTCGCGCCCTTCGGCACCGCCGCCAGGTTCCCGTATCCGATCGCGAGCGGGTCCGCGACCACGGCCTCGAGCACCGCCGCGCTCCCCGGCATCGCCTTCACCGTCGCCAGCGCGTCGGCGCCCTTGAGCGCGCGCTCCTTGAACGCCACCGCGAGATCCGAACCGTTCTCCGCGCCGAGAAGCGCGATCGCGCCCTTCCGGCCGCCGGCCTTCTTCCAGTCCGTGATCGAGCCGGTGTAGATCTTGGCCAGCCCGTCCACGCTGAGGGACGACACGCCGTTCTTCGCGCTGACCCAGACCACGATCGCGTCGAGAGCGACCGCGGTTTCCTTCGCCTCGGCCTTCCGGCGGGCGAGCACCTGGGCCGCCTCGTCCTGCGTCAGCGACCGCGTCGTCAGCGCGAAGTCCGCGCCGCCGCCGATGAGCGCCGCAATGCCGACCGCGGACCCGCCGCCCGCCACCTTCACGACCTTCCCGGGGTTCGCCGCCATGAATGCCTCGGCCCATTTCTGGGCGAGGATCACCATCGAGTCGGAGCCCTTGAGCGTCACCTCGTTCGCCGGCTTGCCGCCGCATCCGGTCACGGCGAGCAAGACCAGCCCTGCCAGCACCCTCCCTGTCGGTTTCATTTTATCCTCCTTGGACTTTCGGTTATCAGGGCTTCAACAATGGATCCCGCCCGAACGGAATTGCGGGATCCTCCCAGCGTGTCCACATCCTGCGATACGCGGCCAGATTGCCCGGCGTGACGAGGTCCACCCCCGAGTACGAATTCCGGGGCAACCGGACCCCCTTCGCCGCCGCCACCAGCAGGTTCACGCTCTCCACCCCCCAGTGGAACACCCGCTGGGCGAGCAGGAGCCGAACCTTGCCCCCCTCGAGATACGGCCATTCGGGCGGCAGGGCGTCCCACGAGACGACCGCCGTCCGCTTCGCGTCCACCGGGTCGAGCGCACCCCGGGCGAAGAGCGGCCAGCCGCCCACGAACGCCCAGCCCGCGAGCGCGGGACGCGCCTTCATCACGCCCTCGATCTGGGACACGGACTTGGCCGTGTCGTCGTCGCACGCCACCGTCTGCACCAGCGCCATCCCCGGATGCCGCCGCAGGGCCTCCCGGACGCCCTCCATCCGGGTCTCGAGGTTGAACGCCCCGCGCATCCCGGTCAGCATCGCGACCTCGCCCTTGCCCTTCGTCTCGCGGGCGAGGGCCTCGCCCAGCAGCCGGCCGCACTCGAGGTCGTTGACGCCGTAGTAGGTCAGCCGCCGGGACTTGGGGGCGTCGGAGTCGAACGTGATGGTCGGGATGCCGGCCGCGATCGCCTTGTCGATGACCCCCCGGAGCGCCTCGGGCTCGTTGCACGAGACCGCGATCCCGTCAACCTTCATCGCGATGAGCGACTCGATGATCTCGACCTGTTTGGCCGCGTCCGCCTCCTGCGGCGCCCGCCAGAGGATGCGGATGTTCCCTATCTGCCGGGCCCGCTTCTCGGCGCCCACCCGCGCGTAGTTGAACACGGGGTTGTCCAGGAGCTTGGGTACGATCGCAAACGTGAGTGGGGCTCCCGAAGCGGGAGCACTCGGGTTCTCGCCGGAGAGCGAAACCCCGGGGGCGAGGGCCAGCGCCACGGCGATCACGATTCCCGGCCACCTGCGACCCGCGGTCACGCCAGGCTCCGCGGCATCCGGAGACGGTCCCCGAGCACGGCCATCACGATAACGCACCCCACGACCAGCTGATTGTACTCCTCCGGAACCGACAGGAGGGTCAGTCCGTTCGTCAGCACTCCGATCACGGCAGCTCCGAGAACGCTGCCGACGACGGTCCCGTCGCCACCCGCGAGGCTGGTCCCGCCAATGACGACCGCCGAGATGACCTGGAGTTCCCAGCCCACGCCCGCGGTCGAGGACCCGTACCCGAACCGGGCGACGTATATGAGTCCCGCCAGCCCGGAGAAGAGGCCGCCGAGCCCGTACACGGCGAGCTTGAGCCGCGCCACGGGCAGGCCCGACAGGACCGCGGCCGCCTCGTTGCCGCCGAGCGCGTGGACCGCCCGGCCGAAGACGGTCCGGCGCAGAGCCACGGCGCCCGCCAGCATGGCCAGCAGCATGACCACGACGGGGAGCGGGACGACGGACGCCAGAAAACCCTGGCCGAAGGCGACGAACGAGTCCGGCAGCCCCGACACCATCCGTCCGCCCGAAAGCCAGTATCCCGCCCCGCGCGCGATGGAGAGCATTCCGAGCGTGACGATGAACGGCGGCAGGCGCCCCCACGCGACGAGGGCGCCGCTCACGAGCCCGCACGCGCCCGACACGATCAGCCCGGCGGTCGACGCGGCCACGATGCCCCAGCCTGCCGAGAGGGCCATGGCGGTCGTCACCACGGTGAGGCCGAGGACCGACCCTACCGACAAGTCGATGCCGCCCGAGACGATGACGAGCGTCGCGCCGACGGACGCGATGCCGATGAACGAGAACGCCCGCGCGACCTGCATGAGGTTCTCGCGGTTGAGGAAGGTGGACTCGCCGGCGGCGGTCCTGGGCGCGACGGCCCAGAGCACCGCGCCCATGACGACGAGCACGACGACAATGCCGGTCTCGCGGAAACGGAGGGCCCTCACCTTAGCCCCCGAATCGCGGGCGGGCACCTCCCCGGGGCATCGTCTCACCAGACGGCTATCGGAATTTCGGCAGGTACTTCCGATGCGCCTTCAGCATCTCGTCCAGAATTCGCTGCCCCACTGTCGCGTTCGGCACGAGCGGGTGCGTGATCATGGCCTCGAGGGCCGTGTGATAGCACCCGGTCATCGCGGCCTCCGCCGTCAGCGTCTCGTACGCCTTCACCTGGTGCGTGAGGCCGAGCAGGTGCGGCGGCAGGTCCCGGAGCGGGATCGCCACCGGCGTCACGCCCGCGGGGCGAAGCGTCGAGTCGATCTCGAGGACCTGGTCGCGGGCGAACCCCTCGACGGCCCCGCGGTTCTGGACGTTCATCGGGATCGTGCACGGCTTCCGCCCGGTCAGCGCGTTCATGACCGTCGACATCGCCAGCGAATAGCCGGATCCGCCGCGCAGGGAGAGCTCTTTCGGCGGCTCGTCCAGCGCGGGGTCCGCGTACCGCTTCATCAGGATCCGCTCGATCTCCATCACCCGCTTCGCGCGGTTGTGCCCCGGCCTCGAGTGCGGCAGCATCTTGTCGGAGTAGTAGTAGTACCAGAGATAGCCGATGGGGACCATGCGGATGCTCCGCATGAGGTCCACGGGCCAGCCCAGGTGCTTGAGCCGCCGGTCCGGGAGGTTGAACAACCGGTCCGTCACGTCGCGCCCGTCCACGGATACGCGGTAGACCCAGGCGAGGTGGTTGAGGCCGGCGCTCCGGACCTTGATGCGCTCGCGCTTGACGCCGAGCGCGCGCGCCACCCACCACTCGCGGCCGAGCTGGGCCGAGCAGATGCCGAGCATCTTGACGCCCGGAACCGCCTTGAGCACGGCCTCGGTCACGAGCCCGCTGGGATTCGTGAAGTTGAGGATCCAGGCGCGCGGGGCGACCCGCTTCACAGTCTTCGCGATCTCGACGACGGCCGGGATCGTGCGCAGGGCCTTGAACATGCCCCCCGGTCCCGTGGTCTCCTGCCCGATGACGCCGTACCGGTACGGAATCGTTTCGTCGAGCGCGCGGGCGCGGTTGCCGCCGACGCGAATCTGAACAATGACGAACTTCGCCCCCCGGATGGCCTCCGTCAGGGACGTCGTGAGCGAGATTTCCCCCCGCACGCCCTGCCGCCGGGCCATCCGCTGGGTGAGACCCCCGACGGCGGCCAGCCGGCCGCGGTCGATGTCCATGAGGGCCATCTCGTCGAAGGGGACGAGCTTTCCCCCGTCCTTGAAGAATTCCGTGACGAGTTCGGGCGTGTATACGCTGCCGGCACCGATGACCGCGATCTTGTTCATGGGATTCTCACTGCCTCCTTGCCTTTGAATGAACGGGACTTGAGATCCTTCTTGACCGTTCCGTCGCGGACGGCGACGAGAAAGAGACCGGACTCCCCCCTGGGGAACGGATCCGCGTGCCAGGTACCCCGGTGCAGCAGGACCGCCTGGCCCGGCTTCACGACGAAGGCGCGGACGCGGCTGGCGAGCAGCGGACGGCCGGCAAGGGTGGGCGGGGCCACCACCAGCACCCACTCGCCCGACAGCCCGGCGAGGAACGTGGGACTCCGGACGGACCGCTGCAGTTCCGCCACCTCGCGGGGCCGGGCTGCCACCGACAGCATGCCGAACTCGACCTCCTCGGCGAACCGGTCCTTGGCCAGGCCCCCCCAGTACCGGGCGGCCCCGGTGTCGGCAGTCGGGGGCTGGCCCTCGGGCACGACGATGGCCTCGCCGAACGGCTTGAACGCGGCTGGCGTCAGCGGCTCGACCGCCACCTCGACCAGGGTCGCGCTGGTCACCGCCGGAAGATCCGCGGGCTTCCCAGAGGTCCCTACGGGCGGGGCGGCTGACGCGGACACGGCGGACAGGCACGTGAGGAGGGCCATCAGGCGGACCGTCATCATGCGGGCATTATACAGCCTGGCTTTATCCCAGGAGGAGCCAGGCGGGGAAGAGCCCGCGCATGTTCCGCCGCACGACCTCACGGGCCGGCAGGGCGAGGCGGTCGAGCGGGCAGTAGTCGTCCGTCAGCACGAAGGCGTCCGGTCCGGCGAGATCAAGTCTGCGGTCCAGGAGGCCCGCCACCATGGCCGCGATCTGGGGATGTGCCCCCGGGAACCGGAGCCGCTTGAGCCGCCGGGGCGACTCCCCGAAGACGTAGAGGACGTTCGTGACCCCCGGTTCGGCCTCCACGCGGAAGGCCGTGACCCAGGGGAACACCGCCCGCAGGGTCGTGTCCACGCACCGCGCGAGCCGCCCGTCCACGCCGTCCGGGTACGCGATCAGGTTCGCGACGCCGACGCCCCCGGGGGCGAGCGCGCGGCGGACAAGCCGGTAGCATTCGGCGGTGAAGAGGTGGGCTGGCGGCGCCTCGCCCGTGTAGGCGTCGAGCAGGACGGCGTCGTACCGCCCCGGCGGCGTCTCGCGCAGGAACGTCCGCCCATCCGCTTCCACGACCGGCAGCTTGGCCCCGCCCACGAAGAACCGCCGCGCCGCGCCCTCGACCGCGGGGTCGATCTCGACCGACTCGACCGCGAGGCCGCGCGCCGCCAGCGCTCCCGCCACCACGCCCCCCCCGAACCCGACGAGACAGACGCGGCGGGCGTCCGGAGCGGCCGCCGCGAGGAGGGCCGGCATGGCGACGGCGTACGGGAACAGGGGCGAGCCCGTCGCCAGGTCGACCCCCGTCTGGAGCGTGCCGTCGACGATGAGGAGCCGGCGGCCGCGGTACTCGACGACCTCGACCTGCCCGTACCGGCTGTCCTCGCGGAAGAGGAGGCTCCACCCGTCCGCCTTGTTCGCCGCCGGGAACGTCGGGGCCGGACGCAGGAGCCCGATCACCGCGGCCGCCGCCCCCGCAACCAGGAGCACCCGCCAGAGCCCGCGGTCCCCGGGGCGCCCGACCGCCCACCAGTACCAGGCCGCGGGCGCGAACAGGGCGAGCGCGGCGAGCAGGAGGATCTTGACGACCCCGAGGGCGGGGACGAGCACGAATCCCGCCGCGAGAGCGCCCGCGAGGCTGCCGACCGTCGAGAGCGCGTAGAGCGACCCGACGGTGACTCCGAGGCTGCCGAGTTCCGCAACCGCGGAGCGAGCCGCCAGCGGCGCGACCGCCCCGAGCAGGGTGAGCGAGGGAGCCAGGAGGACGAGGGCGGCGCACAGGGCGCCGCCCCGCAGCCCCAGACGGGCGGCGCAGGCCGGCAGAACCGCATGACGGGCGGGGACGACGAGGAGGACGAGCCAGCCCGCGAGCACGAGGAGGCGGAAGAGCGCGGGCAGGGGGTCCGCGACGTCCGCGAGCCGCCCGCCGCCCCGGTAGCCGGCCGCGAGGGCGAGCATGGTCACCGCGATCAGGGCCGACCACACGTACTGCGACGCGCCGAAGAACGGGGCCAGCAGCCGGGCGCCCAGAATCTCGAGGACGAGGACGACGGCGCCGGCCAGGAAGACCGTGCCCCCGACGAGGAGGGGTTCGCCGCGCGTCGCCGGTATCATGGGCCCCATTGTAGCGTGTTGACCTCCCCGCTCCGGCCCGCTATTCCGGAAGACGGACGGGGCGCCACGCGACCCGGACCTCACGGAACTCCATGGGCAGGAACAGCACCCTGTCGGCGGGGACCTCCGCGAGCCGGACGCCATCCACGAGCACCTGGCGGATGCGCCGGGTCCCGGGCACGCGCCACCGGAGCCCGCCAGGCGGCCGCGCGAGGTCGCGCGGTTCGATCACGGGCCCGCGCCCGCGGTTGGCCACCCGCTCGGCCGACAGCCGGCGCAGGGCCATCTCGTTCGGGAAACTCGCGAGCACGAAGCCCGGCAGGATACCGAACGCCGTCGGCAGGTGCCGGACATCCACGGCATCGCCCGGCCGCATCCACGCTCCCGGCAGGCCGGGCGCGAGCCATAGCACATCCCCGTCCTCGCGGAGGAGCATGTCCCGGAGCGAGCAGATGAACCGCGCGGCCGCGCGCGGATCGGGTAGCGCCCCGCCCGCGTGGCGTCCCGTCGCCGGATCCACGAGAGCGCCCCAGGCGAACGCCCCCGGCGTCGTCGGATGCGCCAGCCACCAGGCGAGCACGCGCCGGGCCGCCTCGCCGTCGCCCGCCCGCGCGGCCGCCCAGGCGCCCGCGAACGCGTCCGCGGGATGCCAGGCGCCCTCGACGACTGCGGACGCCGAGAGACCCTCCACCGGGGCCGGCGTCAGAGCCCAGGCCGCCGCCGCATCCGTGAGCGCCGTCGCGGTGGCGGCGTGGCCGGACCTGATGAGGGCGGCGGCGGCCAACGGACGGTCGGCGTTGGCGACGCGGCCCGCAGCCAGGGCCACGAGCAGGTGGCCCGTGCTCGCGTAGAAGGCCTCCTGTACCGCTTTGTCCGGCACCCGGAGGAAGACCCGCTCCTTCCCCGCGACGAGCTTCTGCCACCGGGCCCGCACCTCCTTCCATCCCGCCGTCCGGTCCACCTCCCGCACCGCCCGCACGAGATCGGGTGGCAGGGCGTCGGGCGTGCCGGACAGAAAGAGGCGGAACGACTGGGTGCGAACCCCGAACGGCTGGATCCGGAGATGATAGACGGCGGCGGCGGACACCAGGCCGGATGGGTCCTCGGCCTCTCGGGACGGCGGAAGCTCGCCGCGCGCGACCGCCTGCGCGAGGACCCAGGCCCCGCCGGGCACCGCGTCGTCGCCGAAGGCCGCGGCCCCCACGGCGTCCGGCGCGCCGGCCAACACGAGGGCGGGTCGGTCGTTCACCCAGAAGGTCTGGGCGGCCCGGTCGTACCGCACCCGCCGGACCGGGAGGACCTCGCCCGACACGCTGAACGGATGCACCACGATGATGAGGTCCGCCTCCCGCGGCCGGTCCGAGACGTTGTCCACCACCACCTCGCCCACCGCGAGCGTCATCGGGGGCCTGTCGGCCCCAGTCAACACGTACGGCCAGTACCCGACGGTGAGAGCGAAGGTCTTCCCCGCCCTGACGGTCACGATCGGCAGGGGAAGGTAGCGTCCTTCGAGCCGGAGCGTTGATGCGGCCGGCGGCGCCGCGTAGAGCCGTCCGGCGCCCCGGTCGAAGAGCCAGCACGATACCGCCCCGAGCCGCTCCCCACCCTCGAGTTCGCCCCGCCAGCCGGCCAGCCCCTCGGACGCGCCGCCCTGGTCGGTGAGCCCATCAGGATCGGCGAACGCCGTCCACGCCGTGCCCTCGCCGCGCACCCAGGAGGGCCAGGGCAGGTCCGGCGCCTCGGACGAGGCAAACCGGAGCCGGTCGCGGGCATCCGGGAGCCACGGCCGGGGATCCCCCGCCATCCGGGCCACGGCGATCGCGCCCGGCCCGTCGTCGCCCTTCGCCACCCGAAGCGCGAGCAGGCACCTCGGCTTCCCCGCCGCCAGGCGGGCGAGATCGAGGAGGCATGCGCCGCCCGAAAAGCGCTGGCGCGCGAGGTCCCGCCCGGCCGCCACGCCGTTCACCCAGAGGTCCGCGCGGCCCGCGACCCCCTCGAGCACGAGCACGACGCGCGGCCAGCCGGCGGGCACGTCGACCCAGCGGCGGAACCAGACCGCCTCGCCGGCGGCCGACCGCGACAGGGCGCCGCGGGCCCACCCGCCGTCGTTCAGCCCCGCCGCGTCCCACCGGCCCGTCACGCCGGCCCGGCCGGGGTCGGCGCGGATGCGCCAGCCGTCATCGAGATCGGTGATAACCGTCGCGCTCCCGGTCGCAAGAGCGACCGCCGGGTTTTCGCCCGCAGCCGAGACCCCGCACGCGGCGGCGACCGCGAGGAGGAGACCCGCCACCGGGATCACTGGAGGACCGCCGCCGCGTTGCCGCGCACCTGATCCGCGAGGAACGTAACCCCGCGGTCGGCGAGCGCGTCGGCGAGGCGCTCGTACCCCAGGGCAACCGCCTGGCTGTCGCGCCTCGCCCGGGCCGCGACGGGCGGGAGCCACGCGGCCGGGGGCGGTGGGGCCAGGGGCCCCACGAGCGCCTCCATCTGGGCCCGGGACAGCGCGAACGCCCAGGCCGCGTCCGCCTCGAAGCCGAACCGCAGGCACTGCTGGCCCAGCGTCGCGAGGCAGGCCGGATACTGGAAGAGGGCCCCCCGCGCCACCTCGTCGCGCAGGCGGCCGAGGTCCGCGATCGCGACGGCCCGGTGGTCCCGGAGGTTCCGGAGGGTCATCCCCCGCGCCGCCCGTCGCGTCGCCGCCGCTCCCGCGGCAGGCGCCCACGCCCGCACGACGCGGCCGACCAGCCCGTGGATTTCCGCGCCCTTCAGGAAGGGCATCATCTCCTGCAGCCGGCGGTCGTTCCCGGACGCCGCAACAAAGATGGGGGGCGCGGACGGCGGCGAGGCGACGGACCTCGCCACCAGGGCCGCCAATCCCTCCAGGCCCCGGGTGCGGATGCCGGCCGCCGCCAGCAGGCGCGCCTCCGCGCCGGAAGCCGTGAAGCCGGGATCCACGAATCCCGCCAGCCCGGCGACCTCGAGGTCCGGCCTGACCCCCTCGGTTGAACGCGCGGCCCAGAGCGGGAAGAGGTCGAAGTCGCCCGCGCCGAGGTACACGGCCCCCGGGGGCAGGGCCCGCAGGACAACCCGGGTGGCGTCGTGCGCGGCGTAGAACCGGGAGAGGTCGTTGCGGGACGCTCCCCGAACCGCCTGCCACCCGACCGCGCCGGTAACGAGGCCGGCGAGCGCCACGCGTCCCACCCGCCCCTTCAGAGACACGAGCGCCCAGACCCAGCCGACGCCCGCGGCGGCGAGGAGGATCGCGTAGGCGGGTTCGTACCACCGGACGACCTTCTCGGAGAAGTTGACCGCCCAGCCCGCGTTCGCCACGAGGCAGCACGCACCCGCGGCCGCCACCATGGGCATGCGGCGCGCGAGGAGGAGCGCGCCGGCGGGTGCCGCGAGGAGGAGCGGCCACGGCACCTCCTCGCCCAGGAACCGCGCGGCGAGCCGCCAGCGGCCGAACGCTAGCCACGGGTTCCGCGGCAGGGACGTCGACGCGAAGCCGCTCCGGTACAGCGTGCCCGAGAGGTACCCCCGGAGGGGCCCCGCATGACCGGGCCGGCCCCAGTCGAGGCCGGCGCCCCCGGCGCTGCGCAGCGGCGGATAGAGCACCTTCGTGGACAGCGGAAGCGCGGCGAGCACGGCGGCGAGGACCGCGGCCCGCGTCAGGGCCAGGCGCGCGCCCAGCGTCCGCATGAGCCCGGCCCGGGCCACCGCGAACCCCACTGCGGGAAGCGCGAAGATCGCGTACTGGTGGTGCGCAAACGCGAGCCCGGTCGCGAAACCGAGCCACGCGACGGAGCGGGGCAGGTCCGGGAACTCCGCGCGCATCGCCGCCACCGACACCCACGTGAGCACGGCGAACGCGAGGTACCATCCCGCGTACTTGTCGCCGATGACCGCTTCCCACCAGAACGCGTCCGACAGCGCCCAGGTGCCGCAGGCGAAGACGCCTGCGGCCACACCTGCGGTGACGGCCGCTCCTGCGGACGCGCGGACAGTCGCAACTTCGGTCGGCGGAGACAGGGCTCGCGCACTTTCGATGGCGATCGTCGCAACGCGGGCGACCAGGGCCCCCCACGCCACGACCGCGCCGGCCGCGCAGGCGGCGATCAGGAGGTTGAACCGGAACGCCGGAGAGCCGACGGGCAGGACGAGAACCAGCCGGCCCACGAGGGTCAGCAGCGGGTAGCCGGGGGGGTGCGTGTTCCCCAGCCCGGCGGCGCACGCGAGCAGTTCCGGGCCGTCCTCGAAGTAGAAGGTGCCGGGAACCGATACGAGGTAGACGCCGAAGCACCCGAGCCAGCCGAGCGCGAGACCAACGCGCGTGCGCACGGCGGTATTATCCCTCGCGCGGACGATCGCTGTCCGCGGCGTCCGCCGAGGCGTCGGACGCTGCGGCCGCAAGCTCCTCCTGCACCGCGGGATCGGCCTCGATCCGCGCCGCCGCCGCCAGGGGAGCCCGCGCCCCCAGCATTCCGAGCGCCCAGGCCGCGTGGCCCCGGACCACGGGCTCGGGATCGCGGAGAGCCGCCGTCAACACCCGCCCGGCCGCCGGATCCCCCAGGTTGCCCAGCACGATCGCCGCGTTCCGCGCCATGCGCGCCCTACCCGCCCGCATCAGGGCCGTACCGGCGTACGCGGCTTTGAAGCCGGCCTCGTCGAGGGCGAGGAAGCCCGCGGCATCGAGGACCGTCGGAACCTTCAGCGTTTCGACCCGACCGGCCGCTTCAATCCGCGCGAACCGGGTCCAGGGACAGGCTTCCTGGCAGGCGTCACAGCCGAAGAGCCACCGGCCGACGCCGCGGCGCAGGTCCCGGGGGACGAAGCCCCGGTGCTCGACGGTCAGGTAGGCCACGCACCGGCGGGCATCCACGACCCTTGGCGAGACGATCGCGCCTGTCGGACAGGAGGCGGCGCATCTCGCGCAAGTGCCGCACCGGGGGGGCCCCGGCGCATCGGGGGCCAGCTCGACGTCGACCAGCAGCTCCCCGAGCAGGAGCCACGGCCCGTGGGCCGCGGCCACGAGGCACGACGATCCGCCGGCCCAGCCCAGCCCGGCGCGCTCCCCGAGGGCGCGCTCGAGCAGGGGCTGCGCGTCCACGGCGACAACCCCGCGGCAGGGCACGACCGCGCGGAGGCGCTCCAGCAGGCCCTCGAGCATGGCCCGAAGGCGGGCGTGGTAGTCGGGCCGGGTCGCGAACCGCGCGATCCGGCCCTCGCCGGAACCGGGCGGCACCGCGGGAACGTACGTGTTCCACCCCGCGACGATGACGCTGCGCGCGGCCGGAAAGAAGGCGCGCGGATCCTCGCGGACCCCGGGACGGTCCATCCAGCGCATGCCGGCGTGATGCCCCCGCGCGAGCCACTCGCGGAGACGCGCGCCCCCGGGAAGCGGGGAGGAGTCCGTGATGCCTACCGCCTGGAAGCCCAGCGCACGCGCGGACGCGTGCACTCGCCGGGACAGTTCCGGAGGGGTGGGACTCAGAAGGACAGGGCGACCGCGAACCAGTGGGCGTCGCCCAGCTCGCCGAGCGGCGTCCACGCGTACGAGAGCCGGAAGCCCGTCACTCCGCGCCCCTCGGGCGACTCCCCGATGCCGGCCAGGGCGGGATCGTTGAACCCGCCGTCGGGATGCCAGAACACATCGGCCCCGGCCGCGAGACCCGAGAGGGACCCCTGCGGCGCGCCGCTGCGCCACCCGGCGCGGACGGCGATGGAGACGTCGGACCGCACGGCGAAGCTCTTCTCGGCCCCGGCCCGGACGCTCAGGTCCCCGTCCGACGGCTTGACTCCGTCCGCCACGACGACGAGCCCGAGGTCGGCCAGCGTGACCGCCGCGCCGCCGCGAATCGTGACCGGCAGGGACGAGGTCTTGCCGCCGTAGTCGAGCCCGGTCCCCAGGTGCTGGACCGCCGCCGCCAGGCTGAGCATCGGCACGGGCGTCACGCTGGCGCCCACATCCCCGGCGAAGGCATTCGCCTTCGCATCGGACGCGAGCTGGCTGCGATACCAGGTGGCGGCCGCGCCGGCCGACCAGGTGCCGCCCGGCCAGGCCCAGCCGGCGGACACCGCCTGCTCGCTCGGCGAGAAGGCGCCCGTGGCCGCGCCGTCGGCGGCGTAGCTGTCGAGCGTGCCCATCCTGAGGAGGGTGAACCCGCCGCCGAAGGCGCCCCAGCGCGTCGGCCCGCCCACGGCGAGCTGCTCGAGCGAGACGCCCTGCACGTACCGGCCGTGCATGAACGCGAATTCGGGCGCCGCGAGCGCGGCCAGCCGGGCCGGGTTGGCCCAGACCGCGCCGGGATCCCGGAGGTCCGCCAGCCCGGCCCCGCCCATCCCGAGCGACCGCGCGCTTCCGCCGACCCCGATCGCGACCCCGCCGGCCGTCCCGGCGCCGCCGGCGGACGCGGCCGCGACCCGGCCCGCCGGGCCCGTCGCGATGACGGCCAGTGCGACCAGCATCAACGCCGCTGCGGCGCCCGCGCTCTGCGGGACGGACCGCTCCCCGGTCGTCATCGGATGATCACGAGCTTGCCGCGCGTGGTCGCGCCGTGCTCCGGGGCCACGACGAAGATGTACACGCCGGACACCGCGTCCTTCCCGCTCGCGTTCTTCGCGGACCAGACCACGAGGCCGTCGCGGTCGTCGTCTTTGAGCTCCGCGACGAGTTCCCCCGCGAGCGTGTAGATCCGCACGGCCGACCCGGGCGTCAGCGACCGGAACGTGATCGCGGACGCGTCGTAGGCGCCGCCCTGCCCCGGCCGGAACGGGTTCGGGGTCGGATGGGGCACGGGCGACCCGCCGGAGGGCACCACGGCCGTAGACGTCTCGCGCAGGTCGGCGAGGTAGAGCCGCGGCAGGGCCGCGGCGCCGGTGTCCGCCTCGTAGCCCGCCACCAGCACCTCCCCCTGCGCGCTTCCGGCGATCCCGAGCCCGCCGTCGACCTGGTGGCCCGGGCCGTCCCGCGTGAACTGCCAGCGGAGAGAGCCGTCGGGCGCGGCGCGCGCCACCCAGAGGTCGGCGAACGGCGACGAGGAGAGCGAGGTGAGGCCGCCGGCGATCAGCAGGTCCCCGTCGGAGGCGAGGGCGCAGGCGTCGGCTTCATCGCGCAGTCCGGCGCCGCCGTCGATGGTCGCCGTCCAGGCGACCGCGCCCGCGAGATTCAACCGGGCCGTCAGGACGTCCCGCTGCGTCGCCGCCGACGACACCGCGCCGACCGCGTAGAGCGCCCCGGCGGAGGCATTCACGGCCAGCCCGCCGACGTAAGCCGTGGCGGTCCAGGCGGCGGAGAGCGTGGCCTCCCAGACCAGTCCGAGGGACACGTCCGCCGGGTACTGGGCCACCCAGGCGTTCTTGTCCCCGGCGGCCAGCGTCCGGTAACCGCCGACATAGACACTCCCCGCCGCGTCTACCGCGACCGCCAGTGCCGCCTCGTTGCCGCTCAGGGCATCGAAGTAGGACGCGCTGTAGATTGGCGCCCCGTCGCTGCCGCGGAGAACCTCGAGGCGAATCTGGCTCCCCGCCCAGCCGGCCGCCACGACATCGCCCCCCGGCGTCACCGCGACGGCGTTCGCGCCGTCCGAGCCGCCCGTGGTGGGATCCAGCAGCGTGCTCCATACCGTCACCCCGTTCATCGTCAGCCGGGACACCCAGATGTCCTGGTAACTCGTCGCGCTCGAGATGACCCCGGCGACGACGATGTCCCAGGTCGTCGCCGACGTCGGCAGGACCGCGACGCCCCGGACCGCCTGCTCGTAGTAAGACGCCGTCAGCGAGCCGGCCCCCGTGAGGTTCCAGGTCTGCCCGCCGTACCGCGAGTACCGGCGCAGGAACGCGGCGGCCGCGCCCGACGCCCCGGTCGGCCGGGTCGTGCCGCCGACGTACACGTTCCCGTCCGGATCGACGGCGACCGCGTTCGCCGTCGTCGGCGTCTCGGTGGGTGACGTCTCCCACCACGCGTCCGCCGCGGCGCGCGCCGTCCCCGGCACAACGGGGGCACAGACCAGCGCCAGGAGGCACGCGAGGGCAAGGGCGGACGGGCGGGGGCGTCGAAGACTCATGGGTTACCCCTTGATTGTGGCGCATGGACCGCATCCCGGCAAGGCCCCGGACAATCGGTAGGATATGATCAGACCATGTCGGAGGGCACTTCCACCGGGCTCGTGCTCGGCCTCGGCCTGCTGGCCGCCGGATCGAACCTGCTGGGCGGACGGATCGCCCTGTTCCGCCCCCGGGTGGCCCAGCGCCACCTTGTCCACGGGCTCGCCTTCAGCGGCGGCTTCCTGCTCGCCGTGGCCCTGCTCCTGATCCTGCCCGAGTGCCTGCGGATGACCCCCGCCGCCCCGGCCCTGATCCTGGCGGGGTACTTCCTCGTATACTTCGCCGAGCACGTGTACGCGGGCCACGCCCACCACGTCGCGACGGAACCGCACGGCGCGCACCCCCTCGTCGGCACGCACGGCCACGAGGGGCACGAGGGCGCGATCGCGCGGCCCGCCGCCACCGCCGCGGCCGCCGGCCTGCTCCTGCACAGCTTCTTCGACGGGGCGGCCATCGCGGCCGCGCTCGCCTCCGGGCCCTATGTCGGGTGGCTCACGTTCTTCGCCGTCGTCCTCCACAAGGTGCCGGAAGGCTACAGCCTCGCCTCGATCGTGCTCTCGACCGGCGGCACGCGCCGCACGGCCGGCCGCGTCGCGGCCGCGCTCGGCGCCTCGAGCTTCGCCGGCACCGTGACCGTCCTGCTGGCGACCCGCGTCATCGCCGGCCTGGAGCCGGTATGCCTGGGCATCGCGGGCGGCATGTTCCTTCATATCTCTGCCACGGACCTCCTGCCCACTACGTCGCACGTCCGGGGCCTCACGATCCTCGGCGCCACGGCCGCCGGCGCCCTCGCCGTCGTGCTGGCCGAAGGGCTCTTCCGCCTCGCCGGGTTCTGACCCCCTTGTCATGACGACTGCCGCCGCCACCCGCGCCTCCACCCTCGCCTTGGCGGGTGCGCTGGCCGGCGGGGTCCTCCTCTTCTCGCAGAGTTTCAGCCTATGCTTCCCGCCGCCCCGGTGGCTCGCCCTCCCCCTCTTCGCCGGGCTCGCCGCGACCGCCCTCGGGGCGGCCGGCGGCTGGCCGGCCGCGTTCCGCCTGCCCTTCGCGGCACCCCTGCTCGCCGCCCTCGCCTGGGGGGCGGCGGGGATGGCCCGGTCGGAGAGTCCCGAGGCGCTCGGTCTCGTTTTCACCCCGCTCGCGGCGGCGGCGGTCGCGGCGCTGGTGGCCGGGGTGCTCGCCGCCCGGCCGGCCGAGCGCGCCCGCCTGCTCCTCGCCTTCGTCCTCGCCCACCTCGCCTGCGGCCTCTACGGCATCGTCCAGTACCTGGGTGCCGATCCGTGGACGTGGACCCTCGACTACGGGCGCGGCCGGGTATTCGCGACGCTCGGCAATCCGAACTTCCTGGCCGGCCAGCTCGCGCTCGCCCTGCCCGTCCTCGCCGCCCTCGGTGTCTCGTCCGGCTCCCGACCACCCGACCAAGTCCTGCGCTGGCTCGCGCGCGCCGCCTTCGTGGCCGCCCTCGCGGCCTTCATCTGCGCGCAGACGCGGGGCGCGTGGATCGGGCTGGCCGCGGGCTCCGTCGTCGCCGCGGCGGCGGCCTGGCAGCACGTTCACGCCCGGCCCGCCGCCATCGCCTGGCTGGTCGCGGTCGTGGCCGTCCTGGGGCTGGTCTTCTCCGTCCGGACCTTCAATCCGACCGGCATCTCGCTCCCCGCCCAGCTCGCCTCCTCGACGAACCTCGACCAGCAGTCCGCCCGCCAGCGGTTCTTCTGGTGGCGCGCGGCCGCCGAACTCGTCCGCGCCGGCCCGGTCCTCGGCCAGGGGCTCGGCAACTTCGCGCGCGAGTTCCCCGCGCGCGCGCGGCGCGCCCTGGGACCTTTCAGCGACCTGCCGCCCGCGTTCTGCGATCACCCGCACGACGACTACCTCTTCGTACTGTGCGAGCACGGCGTGATCGGACTCGGGCTGCTCTTGTGGCTCGGCTCGGTCTGGGCCCGCCTCGCCTGGCGGGCCGCGCGCGGGGGCGACGCCCTGGGCACCGGCCTCCTCGCCGGGATCGTCGCCCTCGCCGTCCACGCTGTGTGGAACATGCCCTTCACGATCCAGGGCACGCTCGTGACCGCCGGCGTCCTCCTCGGGTTGTCCGCGGCCCCGCGGCCGGCCGGCACGGCGGAGGCGCCCCTTCCCTCCGCGAGGGGCCGCGCCCTCTGGCTCGGCCTCGGGCTCGCCGCCACGCTCGCCGTCTCGTGGCGGCCCGTGGTCCTGCTCGCCGCCCAGGCCTACTACAACGGCGCGCGCATCCTGCACGATTCCCGGCAGGAGGCTCCCGCCGCCTTCTGCGCGCGCCAGACCCTGCGGCTCACGAACGCGCCCTGGCGCACGCACTTCCTCCTCGGCAGCGTCCTCTACGCGAACCAGTACTGGGAGGCGGCCCGGGAGGCGTTCGCGGCCGACGAGGCGGAGAACCCGTGGGGCGCGGACTCCATCCTGCACCAGGGCAAGACCCTGCGGGAACTGGGCCGGTGGGGCGAGGCCGACGCCCAGTGCCGCCGGGCCCTCAAGCTCGTGCCGAACTACGCGGACGCCGCGACCGCGATCGCGACCCTCGCCTACGCCCGCGCGCGGACGGAAAGGGCCGCGGGGCGCCTCGCCCCCATGCGCGCCCAGCTCCGGCACGCCCGGGTCTGGCTCACCTACGCGCTCCGCTACTTCCCGCGGCATGCGGAAGCGCTGAAACTGCTGGGGTTCACGGAGGTCATGGACTCCCGGTGGATCGCGGCCCGCGACGCGTGGACCCGGTCGCTGCGGGCAAGACCCACGGATGATGCCCTCAGGGCCCAGTTGGGCCTGCTCGAGGCCGATCTGCCGCGCCTCCTGCGCGGCGGACGCCCCCGCGAAGGGAAGGGCCAGTGACCTCCCCCAGGAGGGGTATCCGCGGCTGGCCCGAAGCCGAGCGGCCCCGGGAACGCCTGCTCGAACACGGCGCCCACGGCCTCACGGACGCCGAGCTGCTTGCCATCCTCCTGCGGGTGGGCGTCCGCGGCCGCACCGCGGTCGACGTCGCCCGCGACCTGCTCCGCGACGCCGGCAGTCTCAAGGCGCTGGCGGAGGCGCTTCCGGCCGAGCTCGAGCGCAAGGCCGGCATCAAGGCCGCCAAGGCCGCGACGCTTCTCGCGGCCTTCGAGCTCGGCCGCCGCCTGCTCAGCGAGCCCGACCGTCCCCGCCCCGTGTTCCGGTCCTCGGCGGACGTATGGCACTGGTTCAGCCCGCTTCGGGCCGGCCGCCGCCGCGAGATCTTCGAGATCGCCCTGTTGAACACCGCCCACCGGCTCGTGGGGACGAAGGTCGTGACGGTGGGTACCCTGAACCTCGCCCTCGTGCACCCGCGCGACGTCTTCCGGGAGGCCATCGCCATGGACGCCGCCGGAGTCGTCGTGGTCCACAACCACCCCGGTGGCGACCCCGCGCCATCCGAGGAGGATGTCGCCCTCACCCGCCAGCTCGTCCGCGCGGGCGAGGCGGTCGGCATCCCCGTCCTCGACCACATTATCCTGGGCGCGAGGACCTACTTCAGCTTCGCGGACTCGCGACGGATGGCCGCCTAGATGGCCGGCACCACCGTCGGCCTCGCCACCGCCCCCGCGTGCCTCGCGCACCGCGCGGGCGACGCGCACCCCGAGAGGCCCGCGCGCCTCGAGGCGATCCTCGGGCGGCTCGCCGAGGAGGGCCTCCGGCCGCGGATGCGCGAGCTGCCCCCGCGGGCCGCGACCACCGAGGACCTGGCGCTGTGCCACACGGCCGGGCACATCGCCAAGGTCCACGACGCCTGCCTGGCCTCGCTGCCGCTCGACCCGCAGACGACGCCGGTCCCGGCCTCCTGGGACGCCGCATTGTTCGCGGCGGGGGCCGGGCTGGCGGCCGCCGAGGCGATCGTGGCTGGCGAGGTCACGCGCGCGTTCTGCGCCGTCCGCCCGCCGGGGCATCACGCCGGGCCGGACTCCTCAGCCGGCTTCTGCCTCTTCAACAACGTCGGGATCGCGGCGCGCCACTGCCAGCGCCGGCTCGGCATCCCCCGCGTCGCGATCGTGGACTTCGACGTCCACCACTGCGACGGCACCCAGGGGATCTTCTGGGCCGACGGGACGGTGCTAGTCGCCTCGATCCACCAGTACGGGGCCAACCCGCTCAACCCCGCCGTCCCGTTCTACCCCGGCTCGGGGGCCGAGACCGAGACCGGCGGGGGACCGGGAACGGGGTGCATCTTCAACGCGCCCGTGCCGCCCGGCGCGGGGCTCGGCGACTACGAGGAGGCGATCCTCGAGCGGTTCACGCCCGCGATCGAGGCCTTCCGCCCCGGCATCCTGCTCGTGTCGGCGGGGTTCGACGGCCACCGCGACGACCCCCTCGCGCTCATGGACCTCTCGACCGAGGACTACGGGCTGATCACGCGGCTGATCGTCGGGATCGCGGACCGCGTGTGCCAGGGCCGCGTCCTCTCTATGCTCGAGGGCGGCTACCACCTCGAGGCGCTGGCCTCCGCCGCCACCGCCCACGTCAAGGCGCTGATGGAGTGACCCGCTTCAGCGAATGGAGAGGACGGGCGGGGCCATGAGGCCGTAGGGCACGCTCACGTAGTCGTTGGTCCAGCGTTTCTCGTCGACGAACTCCCACGGACCCGTCCAGCCGGGATAGACCTCGGCGCAGTGCAGGGGCCCCAGGAGGTTCCGGCGGGAGCTCACGACGGTGACCCCGATCCGGTGCCGGCCCGGCCCCAGGGCGGCGGTCAGATCGAGCTCGTACGGCGGCCAGCCGCACCTCCCCACGGGCTTCCCGTCGACCGCCACTTTCACCAGCGTCCCTTCCCACGCGGGAAGGACCAGGACCGCGCGCTCGCCCGAGGCAACGGGGACGTCGAGGTCGATTCCGTAAGTGACGGCGCCGGAATAGCACGGGAGGCCCTGCGACCGCCAGTCGCCGGCCGCCAGCGCGGCCGGCGGCGCGGTCAACACGGACCTTTGATCCTGCCATCGCGCCCCGAAGCCGCCCGTGAGATACAGGGCCTCGAGCCCGGAGTCGTGGCGGTAGGCGGTCTCGAGGATGAGCTCGTTCGGCCCCGGCCGGAGCGCGGCCGCGGGAATCACAAGGCGCTGGAACGCAGGATCGATCCACGACCCGTCGGGCGTCGAGGGCACCGTCGTCCCGTTCAGCGTGATCGTGAACCGGTTGGGCTGCTCAAGAACGAGATGGCACGGCCCCGCCGGAAGCGTCTCGACGTCGAACCGGTACCGGAGCCGGACCGGCGTGGGGACCTCCCCCTTCGGCGGCACCGCCGCCCAGGGCTGAACCATGGCGCCGCCCCGGTGCCGCAGCCCCGCCGCGTCCCGGACCAGCCGGTCGACAAAGAGGATCTCCTTCGCCGGCTGCCACTCCCCCCCCCGGATGGCGAACTCGGGGACGTCGAGCGGCATCGCGTTGGGCTCGTCGAGCTCGATGGGCCAGGGCCCGGCCGGGAGCGTGACCGTTCGGACTTCGGGACGCGCCGGCCGGGGCTTGAGCGTGGTGTCCGAGGTGGGGTCAACAATGAAGAGCCGGGAGCCGCAGCCGGGCAGGTCGGCCGATATCGTGACGTGATCCCCGTCCCGCCGGGCCTCGGCGAGGCGGATTTCCCCCGAGGCCGCGTCCCATTCCTGCGGCTGGCCAGCGGCCGGGACGCGGACCGTCACCGGCCCCGTCCCCGACCGCTGCTTCGTCTGGCACAGGAAGACGATCGTCCGGCCGTCGTCCTCCCGCCGCATCTGGACCAGGACCGACGGGCACTCGGTCCCGTCGGGACGCGTCACCGACACCCGGCGCAGCCCGGACACCCCGCCAACGGCCGCGACGAGGGCGGCGGGGTCCGGTACCGTCGCGGTCCGGCCCGCGAGAGCGGCCGGCGCCTCCGAGGGCTCGACGTCCACGCACGCCGGCGCAGGCCCCACGAAGATCACGCGCCCGCCGGCGTCCGCGAACCGGGCCAGCGTGTCCAGCGTCGCCTTCCGGATCGTGGAGCACGGCGGCACGACGACCGCGCGGTACCGGGCCTGCCCCATCTTCAGTTCCGGCCCTTCGACGGCCGAGTGCCGCGCCAGGAGTTCCTCGTCAAGGTAGTCGAAGTCCCAGTGGGCCTCCAGCAGGGCCTTCTGCACGGCCTCGAGCTGGCCGTTCAGCTCGTCGATCCTCCGGCTCTTGTCCCCGACAAAGACCGCCCAGCCACTCTCGGCGGGGTGGAGCACGGCGACATCCCGGACGGGCTCGCCCCGCGTAAGCCAGACGTTGACCCGCGAGAAGTAGTCCTCGACCAGTGAATAGTCCCGCCACCACGGCGACTGGTACGAGATCGCGGCCGGGTAGTCGCGCTTGGCCTCGCCCAGCAGCGTGTACGGCGAGAGGTGCGGGCACCGGAGCGTCACCCCCAGCGCGGCCTGCCAGTCCCCGACGGCCTTGTGCTCAGCAAACGTGAACTGCCAGCCCGTGCACCCGTAGAGCTCGCTGAGCATCCACGTCCGGCCGAACTGGCGGAGGACCGACGCGCACTGTTTGGCCGTGAGATACTCGGGCGGACGCCCGCCGGGCCGCTCGAGGCCCTGGCCGCAGAGGATGTCGATGCCCGGCGCCTGCTGGAACTCGTAGAACCGCATCGCCGTGCCGATCTCGCTCGTCTGGCTCCGGAGGTTCTCCTCGCTGAGGGCGTGGCCCGTGAACGCGATCCCGTGTGCGCCGCACCAGTCCCCGATCTGCTTCGCGAAGCTCCGCACGAACAGGTGCGTGACGCAGTCGTAGAAGTCGCGGCGGACCTTCGAGACCTCGCGACCCTCGACGACGAAGAAGAGCTCGGGGAGCCGGTCCAGGAGGTCGTACCCGTACCGGTCACGGAAGGTCTTCGGCAGCTCCCCGGTCCACGGCACCGACGCGGGCGAACCCCAGTGGTGGTAGTTCGGCTCGTCGGTGAAGATCCCGGGCACGATCGTCCCGAAGGCGTCGCCGACCGCGCGCGCGTAGGCCTCGTGCGTGACCTCGAGGAACCGTTTCACCGCCGGGGCGGACATCGTGTCGAGGTAGGTCTGGTCGTTGTACCACGGCGACGGCTCCGACACGGACTCGCGGATGACGATGAGCCGCTCGCCCTCCTTCGCCACGGCAGGCGGCGAGACCTTGCGCACGCCCGACGCCGCGCCGCCCTCGATGTGCGCCGCGTAGACCCCGCGCACGTCGGCCGCGGGACTGTACCCGGCCGCGTCCATGACCGACGCCTCGAGCGACCGCATCCGGAACCGCGGGTCCTTCGTCACGAGACCGCCCGCGGCCCCCGACGGCCAGCGATCCTCGTCGTAGGCCCAGGCCTCCATCTTCAGGGTCCGGCACTCGTCCACGCATGCGGCGACGAGCCGGAACCACTCCTCGGAGAGGTACGCCGTCGCGAGCCCGACGCGGGAGTGCATGAAAGCGCCGCCGAGGCCCATGGTCTTGAAGACGCCGAGCTGGCGCCGGAGCTCCGCCTCCTCCAGCTTCCCGTTCCAGGCCCAGAACGGCTTGCCGCGGAACGCGGCAGGGGGGTCGCGAAAGAGCTCGCGCATTTCCATCGCCACGATGGTACACCATCCCGCAGGGCCAGTGCCCCGATTCACGCGGCCTCGGGGTACCCCCCTACAGCGACTCCCGGTCAGACTGGGTGCAGCGAGACCTCTGAATACGGGTAATCGCGCCGGTTATACGTCACGAGGGTGAGACCGTGCCGGATGGCCGTGGCCGCGATGAGCGCGTCCACCCACTCCCGCGGCTCCAGCCGCTTGCGCTTGCGGAGCAGGGCCGCCGCCTCGCGGGCCAGCTCCCCGTCCACGGGCAGGACCGTGAGCCCGTCGAGGCATTCGGCCGTCCGCGCCTCCTCACCGGGCCTCACCCCGACCTGGATCTCCATGACGCTGAGCGCCGAGCAAGCCAGCGGCTCGGAGGCGCGCTCGGCCAGTTCCTCCACCATCCGGACCGTCGACTCCCGGTTCCTGAGAATCCAGATCAGGACGTCGGAATCGAGGAGGTAGCTAGGCACTGTTGCGGAGACGGCCGCGGAACCGGGCCAAGTAGCGGTTCACTCCCGCCTGCGTGCGGAGATCGGGATGCGCACGGTCGGACCACGCCCCGGCGCCGCGGCGCAGGTTCCGCCGGAACTTCATGAGCTGGAGCGACTTCTCGAGCGCCTCGGCGATGAACCGGCTCCGGCTCCGGACCGGCACCGTGCGCTTGAGCTCCGCGCTGAGCTCGTCGGGCAACACCACCTGAGTCTTGACCATGTCTCCTCCTGTCAATACTACTATATGGCCATCTATATGGATACGCAACGCCCGTGGAGCGTCAGCGCTGGACGAGGAAGACGCGGGCGGGGGCGCCGTCGGCGCCCGGGATCCTGAGCGGACCGCAGAAGAGCTCGTAGTCGCCGGGCTCGACTTGCGAGAGATCGAGCCCCTCGAGGATCGTGACCCCGGCGTCCATGAGCGCATGGTGGGCCGGATGCGTGCCGCTCCGGATCCGGTCCACGGAGAGATAATCGACCCCGACAAGCCGGAGCTTCTTCAACCCCAGGAACGCGGCCGCCCCGCCCGTGAGGCCGACGAAGCCCTCGTCGAATGCTTTCGCCGTCCCCCACCGGTCCGAGTTCGGGGTCCGGAGCAGGACCCGTTCGACCCCGGCCCAGTCCAGGGGCTCGAGATCCGCGGCCTCGATGTGGCTGGGACGGCTCAGGCGGACCACCCGGGCCGTCCCCACCAGCGCCTCGAGCGGAATCGTCTCGACGCCGCCGCGGCCGTCGTAGACGTGCCGGGGCGCGTCGACGTGGGTGCCCGTGTGGGTGCCAAGCGTGACGAGCGAGGAGTTCGAGGAACCGCCCTTGGCGATCTCGGACACGGGCTCGATCCGAAACTCCGGGTTCTTCGGGTAGACGATCATCCCGGGCTTCAGGTCGAGGGTCACGTCGAGGATGCGCACGAAACGCTACTCGGGGAACCGGATGAAGGAGACGCCGAACCGGTGCACGGTGGTAAACGAAAGAAACTCGGCAGCGTAGTCGAGCCGCAGGCCGGAAAACGCGACCCCCGCCCCCACGCTCCAGGCGGAGTCGCGCGCCGCGCCCCCGCTCGCGAGGACCCGGTAGCCGCCGCGGACGAACGCCCACCCGGCGTACGCGTATTCGAGCCCGCCGCCGTAGCCGGTCGCGTGCTCGAGCCGCCGCAGAACCGCCTCGCCCAGGATCCGGAGCACATGCGGCGGCGGCGCCAGGTGCACCTCGGGCGCCGTGAGGCTTTCCATCGTGCCGATCGCGGACCCGCCGACGGGCACCGCCATAGTCCACGCGGCCCCGAACCGCCACATGAGCGGGAGCGGATTGTTGTCGACGGGGAACTTCGCGTCGTCGTAGCGCAGGTGCCCGCCCCAGTGCTGGATGGAGGCGCCGAATCGCAGGCCCGCCGAGGCGATCGCGGCCTGGGCGCCGAGATCGGCGGCGTAGTCGTTGGCCGCCGATTCCTCCAGCAGGGTGGACCGGACGAGCTTGGCGGAAGCGCCAACGAACACGGGCACCCCGGGGACCGGCCGCGCGATCCCCGCAGTCATCACGAGGTCCGACTCGGCGGTGACCGAGGAAACGCGGCCGGTCGGGTCGATCCGCTCCACCGGGCCTGTGGTCAGGTACGAAACGCCCGCCGCGAGGCCGAATCCCCGGAAGGCGCCGCCGCCTAGCACGCTCGCGTAGGTGTCGCCCGCAAACCCCTGCCGGACGAGCGCCGAGCCTTCGGCCTCCGGAAGCTCGGAGAGCCCGGCGGGGTTGTACCCGAGCGCCTCGACCGTCCCGCCCACCGCCGCGTACGCCTCGCCCAGCGAGGCCGGACGCGCCGCTACGGGCTCGAGCAGGATCTGTCCGCCCGACGTGCCGACGGCCGCCCCAGCGGGGGACGAGCCGGCGGCAAGCCACCCGAACGCGACCATGGTCCGCAGGAGCGTCACGGGCGGCGCACCACGACCAGGCGCTTCATGACGGACAGGCCCCCGCCGGTCACGAAGCACGCGTAGGCACCCGAAGCCACGGGCTGGCCGGCGGCGTTCGCCCCGTCCCATTCGAGCGTGACGACCTGGTGACCGGGGCCCGTGTCCTCGAGCTCGCGGATAAGCTCACCGCGCAGGTTCCGGATCCGGACGACCACGCTCCCACCGCCGGGCGGCCAGGCGAGAATCGTCATCCGCTCGCCCCGCGCCAGGTTCAACACCGCGCCCTCCGGGCCGCGGATCTTGACCTCGCCCAGGGCGACGGGCGGCGGATCCGGGACGAACGCGTAGCGGTACAGGGCGATCCGCGTCCCGCCCCAGGTCGCCGGGGCCGCCGTGACCGTGGCCGCGACCCAGATCGCCCCGGTGGAGTCGAGGACGATCCCGGCCCCGGCGGCCCCGTCCACGCCCGCCGGCAGGAAGAATGGAAGTCCCGGAAGGGGCGCGCCGGCGTGATCCCAGCCCATGACGACGGTGTCGTTTCCGACCGAGCCCGTGACGTAGCAGTTACGGGCCGCGTCCATGACGATCCCGCGGAACACCGTCGCCGGTCCCGGGCTGTACCGCACCGGGAATCCGGGTGCCGGGTTGCCGTTCTCGTCGAACTGCCACACCGCCCCGTCCGCGTCCATCGATCCCGCGACCCAGAAGTCGCCCATGACGTCCCGCACCCCGGCGAGAGGCTCGTCCCACGCGGCCGTCGCGAACCGGCGCGGCCAGCCCGGCTCCGGGGAGGCGAATAGCTCACCGGCGAACGTGTCCTCGTAGCAGGCCGGCGTGTACTTGAAGAGCACGATATCGCCGCCGGACTGCGCCGCGATCCAGGCGTTCCCTATCCCGTCGACGGCGATCGCGCGCCCCGTAACCGAGAGCGTGAGCGACCCCGTCCAGAACGTCGCCGACACCCGGGGCCCGGAGTCCGTACCCCCGACGTTCTTCCGAATCTGGCGGACGACGAAGAGCTGGTCCACGCCGTTCGCCGTGACCCACCCGACGGAGAACGGCGTGCCCGACCCGTCGACCGCGACCCCCGCGCCGCCGCAGGGGTACCCGCGCTGGTTCTCGTGCCACGGCGAAGACGAGCCGCTGCCTCCGACGGGCAGGAACGGCCCCCGCAGCCGGAAGGTGGTAAGCTCGCCGAGCCCCTCCCCCGTGGAGGTAAACACCAGGTACTCCTCCGGCTCGGTATCGCCCGACCCGAAGCCGTGGTTGTGCACCGCGAGCGCCGGCGGCCCTTCGTCCATCCCGGCCCGGTCGTACCCCACGGCCATCAGCGGCCTCGCGGGGTTCGCCGCCGTCCACGACACCAGGGTCTGGGTGCGGGAATAATAGAGGGCGAGGACGTCCCGGCCGGTTGTGGGGCCGACCGCGTTCGTCACGTTCCCGGCCACCCAGATCGAGTCCAGGTAGCCGATCCCGAGGGCCGTCGCGGCCTCGGTGCCGTTGACGGAGTAGGACCACGGAAAGGTCGCGGTGAGGTCCCAGCGGGCCGCGGCGGCGGGCGACGCCAGGAACAGCCCCAGGCAGAGGTGAAGCGCGGCGCGCGGCATGATCCTGTCCTGATTATCCCACACGGGAGGTCGGACGCCATTGCAGATGTCGATATGTCACCACTGCGTCCAAGGGCCGTTGCCGGCCAGGCAACGGCCCCTACCAACCTGCCGGCAGTTTCATCGTGCCCTGGATCGAGGGAAAGAGCACGTACCCGTGGCTCCGGCCGAACTCCCACAGCTCGCGGGTCACCTCGACATCCCGGCGGCAGTACGCGATCAGGTGGTCGAAGTCGCCCGCCCGGAACCAACGGACGGCCTCGATGCCGTCCGCGAGCTTCGCCTTCCCCAGCGTGGCTTTCGCGAGGTCGTCGAGCCGCACCCGCCGGCCGAGCTTCGCCCGCACCGCCTCCAGCAGATCCAGCGTCGGGATCTCGTCCCAGGCCTCGCGGGGCATGTACGCCGACAGGACCTCGTAGTCGAAGCTCCTGATATTGAATCCGACCACGAGGCTCGCGCTCCGGAGGTCCTCGAGCAGGGCCGGGATCTCGGGCTCGCGGTAATCGCGATAGGCTGCCGCCTCGAGGTCGTAGACGCACCCCACGGACATCCGCATGTCGCGCTTGCGATCCCAGCCCCCGACCTCGTCGGCCAGCTTC
This sequence comes from bacterium, assembly GCA_919901855.1. Lineage (GTDB taxonomy): Bacteria > Oederibacteriota > CAKKQC01 > CAKKQC01 > CAKKQC01 > CAKKQC01. Next base: position 38,856 of record CAKKQC010000015.1, read on the forward strand.
TGCGTCTCGAGGTCGAAGAACAATGTGTGGCCGTGGGGTGGCACCGGCACCGTCTTAGGTGCCGGTGCCACCTGAATAGGGACTGTTTCTGCTGCCGAGGCCGCCCCTTCAACCGTACGAGAGCGGCCGCCCGGCCCGGCGCCGGGCGTCGCCCGCCGGTCGGACCCGGCCTCCGCGGGCGCGAAGGTGCGCGCCAGCGCCATGGCGCCGCGCTTGTCCAGCGGGTGGTTGTGACTCCCGCACTTGGGGCTATGGATGCACGAGGGGCACCCCTCCTCGCACGGGCAAGCCTCAAGATGCGCGGCGACCGTCCGCATGAGGTCCCCCATGATCTCGAAGGCGTAGGGCGCGAGCCCGACGCCGCCGGGAACGCCGTCATAGATGAAGACGGTCGCCGTGGCCGTATCCGGGTGGTGCGTCGTCGAGATCCCGCCCAGGTCCCACCGGTCGCAGAGGGCAAAGAGGGGGAAGAGCGCGATCGAGATGTGCTCGAGCGCGTGGAGCGAGCCCATGAGGTCACGGTCGGGCCCGAGCCCGCTCAGCGCCGCCGGCGGCACCATCAGCCAGACGCCCACGGTCTCGAACTCCTGCGGGGGGAGGGTGAGCGGATGCTGGCTCAGCGTGATCCCCCCGCGGACGAGCTTGCGCTCGTACCCGACGACGCGGCCCGTGACCCGCACGTCGCCCCACGCCAGCGACCCCGGGCCGAAGGCGCGCTCCCCGCGGACCTTGAGCACCTTCGTGTCCTCGGTGGTCATCGCCGCCGTGTAGTAGTCCGCGGACACCTCGCGCGCGGTCACGCGCTTGGCGTCGAGATTCAGGGTCGCGATCTCGTACGTGTCACCGCCGTGGAGGTAGATCGCCTGCGGGTGGCACTCCTTGAAGGCGCGGAACCCGTCGACGGTCCCCATGACCCGCCCCTGGTCGTCCTCGATCGTGAAGGTCTCGCCCATGGACCGGATACTCACGAACCGCTGGGGCGTCTTCAGGGGGCAGAACCACTTCCGCTCCGTGGCGCCCTCGTGCAGCTTCCCCTCGGCCAGGAGCTCGGCCACGAGCGGCTCGAGCGAGGGGCCGAACCACTGCGCGTCGGCGGGCGCGAGCGGCGCCTCGGCGGCCGCGCAGACGAGATGGGGTTTCAGGATCGCGGGGTTCGCCTCGTCGAGAAGAAGCCGCTCGGGCGGCCGGTCGAAGAACTCGCGCGGGTGATCGAGGAAGTAGTTGTCGAGCGCGTCCTCCATCCCGACGAGGGCGACGAGGGCGGGCCGCGTGCCGCGGCCAACGCGGCCCGACCGCTGCCAGGTCGAGAGCATCGTGCCCGGGAACCCGACGAGGAGGCAGCCGTCCAGCCCGCCGATGTCGATGCCGAGTTCGAGCGCCGAGGTCGAGATGATCCCGGCCAGCTCGTCCCGGACGAGAGAGCGCTCGAGCCCGCGGCGCTCCTCCGGCAGGTACCCGGCGCGGTAGGCCTTGACCCGGTGGGCCAGGGCCGGCGACCGCTCGCCCAGCCAGATGGCGAGCAGTTCCGTGATCTTGCGCGCCTTCGTGAACGCGATCGTCTTGAGGCCGCCTTCCAGGAACCGGGCGAGGAGCTCGCAGGACTCCGTGTAGGCGTTGGCCTCGGGCCGCACGAGCGCGAAGAAGCGGGGCGGCGCCGGCGCGCCACTCTCGGCCACGAGTGCGAAGTCTTCGCCCGTGAGCCGGCGCAGGAACTCCGCGGGGTTCCTCAGGGTGGCCGAGGTCGCGACGAACTGCGGGGTCGAACCGTACCGGGCGCACGCGCGCTTGAGCCGCCGCAGGATCCCGGAGACGTGGGAACCGAAGATACCGCGGTACGCGTGCGCTTCGTCCAGGACGACCGTCCGGAGGTTCGCGAGGAACGGGGCCCAGGCGTGGTGCGAGGCCAGGATCGAGAGGTGGACCATGTCCGGATTGGTGAGAAGGAAGGCGGGGGGCGCGGAGCGGATCCGGGTGCGGGCCGACCCCGGCGTGTCGCCGTCGTAGAGGGCAGCGCTGAGGCGGGCGGCCTTCGGCAGATGACCCGAGAGCTCCTCGATCACGCGGCGCTGGTCCTGCGCCAGCGCCTTGAGCGGCGAGAGGTAGAGCGCGAACCCGGGATCGCCCGCGAGTTTCCGTTCCCAGACCGGCAGGAGGTACGTGAGGCTCTTGCCCGACGCCGTGGGAGTCGCGATGGCCGTGTGGCGGCCGGCGCGGATCAGCCGGATCCCCTCGACCTGGTGCGTGTACAGCCGCTCGATCCCGCGCGCCCGGAGTAGGGGCCGGAGCTGGGGATGGAGGTCGAGCTCGGCATACCGGGCCGCCCGCGCCGGGTAGGCCTCCACGTGCACGATCCGGGCTTTCCATTCGGGATCACGCTGGAGGGACCGGACAAGGGCTTCGGCGTCGGAGACGGGTTCCATTCTGTCCCGTATCCTACCCTCCCCGCGCGGTTGACGTCCCCCGGCCTGACAAGCGATCATGCGGCCGTCATGCCTTCCCCTGCCCCCGCGCCGTTCGAGATCGCGCTCCTCCGCCGGGCGCCTCTCGGGTGGGGCGTCCTGGCCGGTCTCCTCGGCATCCTGGCCGCCGATGCGGCCGGGCTGGCGGGGGCGGTCGGCAGCGGCGGCGCCACGGTCTGCGGGCTTGCCGCCGTCTGTCTGGCAGCAGGCGCCGTCTTGACGGCACGGCGCGGAAGAGAGGGTGCGGCGTGGGCGCTTGCGCTGGGGGCGGCAGCGGCCGTCGGCGGGGCCCGGCTCGCGGCCGATCGGGGACCCTTGGCCCGGGAAGACATCGGCCGCCTCTCCCTCCCCGTCAAGCACGCGATCGTCGAGGCGCTCGTGACCGACGCCCCGCGACTGTACGCCGACCGCGGCACCACGGTCCTGGTTCTCGAGGTGCACGCCCTCGCCGCGCGCGGTGCGCCGCCCGCCCCCGCCCAGGGCACGGTCCGGGCGACCCTCCACTGGATGGAATCCCGGGTGCGGTATGGCGACCTCGTCCGGATCGAAGGCACGCTCCTGGCGCCGCCGGCGCCGTCGAACCCGGGCCAGCGCGACGCCCGCCGTGCCATGGCCCGGCAGGGCGTCCGCGCCCTGCTCTCGGCATGGGAACCGGGGCGGTTCGAGGTGCGAGCCCGCGACCGGGGGTCCCGGGTCCTGGCCGCGCTCCTGATGCTCCGTCGGGCCGCCACGGCCCGCCTCGCCATCCTCGTCGGCCCGCCGGAGAGCGACCTGCTGGGCTCGATCGTCTTCGGCCTGCAGGCGGGATTCGACCCCGAGGTCCTCGAGGCGTTCCGCGCCACGGGACTAATGCACATCCTGGTGGCCTCGGGACTCAACGTCGGGATCCTGGCCTGGCTCTGCCTGGCGGCGTTCCGCGCCGCCCGCGTGCCGCGGGCCCGCGCCTCCCTGCTCGCCCTGCCCGTCCTCGTCGCGTACCTGCTTCTATGCGGCGCGGACCCGCCTCTCCTGCGCTCCACGCTCATGTTCGGCCTCCTCGTCGCGGCGGGCGCCCTGGGCCGGCCCACGTCGCCGTTTAACGCGCTCGGACTGGCTGCCGGCGTGATCCTGCTCGCCTCGCCGGAGGCCGCCTGGGACACGTCGTTCCAATTCTCGTTCGTCTCCACCGCGGGCGTGATGGCTCTCGTTCCCACGCTGGTCGCCGCCCGCGGCCGGATCCCCGCCTGGCTGGTCGAGGCCGGCGCCTGCACCCTCGCCGCCCAGCTCGCGCTCCTGCCGTTCCTCGCGTCGACGTTCGGAACGGTCCCGTGCCTCGGCGCGGTCGCGAACCTCCTCGTGACCCCGACGATGGGAATCTTCCTCTCGGGCGGCCTCGCCCTGCTCGGGCTCGGCTGGGTGCCCCTCCTCGGCCCCGCGCTCGGCTGGTTCCTCAAGAACACGCTCGCGGTGACGCTCGGAATCGTCGAGGCCTTCGCGGGCGTCCCCCTCGCCTCCGTGGTGACCCCCCCGTTCCCTGGCCTCGCCGTCGCGGCATACCTCGCGTGGACCCTCGGCGGCCTGCTGTGGCTGGCGGCGGGTCGCGCGGCTGCGGACGCAGCCGTCGGGAGTTCGCCGGAGGGCGATCTTCCGCGACGTGAAACGGAGGAGCCGGCGCCGATGGTCCCGCCAACCCGGACATGGCCCCGGGCCGTCTCCCTCGCCGGGCTCGCCGTCCTCGCGCTCCTCGTCTGGCGCGCGGCCCTCCGGCCCGCCCCCGGCGATCTGACCGTGACCGTCCTCGACGTGGGCCAGGGCGCGGCCGCCGTGATCCGGCTCCCGTCCGGCCGCGCCATCCTCGTCGACGCCGGGCCGCCGTTCGCCGGCTTGTCCGTCGTCTCGCCCTACCTCGCGCACGAAGCCGTAGGACGGCTATCGGCCGTGATCCTCACCCACCCGCACGACGACCACGCGGGCGGGATGGAGACCGTCCTGCGGCGGCACCGCGCCGACGTGTGGCTCGCGAGCGGGTGCGGCTTCGCGGAGGCCGGGAATGCGCTGGCCGGCACGCGCCGGGTCCTGCGCTCCCGCGGAATCCCCGTCCGGCTCGCGCGGGCCGGGCTGCGCCTCGAGGGCGAACCGGGGGTCGCGATCGAGGTCCTGCATCCACCGGAGGGCTGGATGCGGCGCGTGGCGAAGGCGAAGCGGACGGATGAGAACGCGGTCGTGCTGGCCGTGCGCCTCGGGGACACGGGGGCCCTGCTGGCGGCGGACATCGAGGGACGCGGTGAGGCGCTCCTGGCCCCGCGCCTGCGCCGGGGGAGGCCGTTCGGCCTCCTCGTGCTGGGACACCACGGCAGCGACCGGGCCAGCAGCCGGGCTTTCCTCGCCGCCGTGCGTCCCCGCGACGCGGTGGCCGCCGCGGGGGCGGGCAACCGGTTCGGCTTCCCGAACCCGGCGGTCGTCATCCGCGTGCGGGACCGGGGCGCCCGGCTCTGGGTAACGGGGCGCGACGGCGCGATCCGGGCCCGCGCGGACGGGCGCGACTGGTCGGTCGGACCCTTGTCTCCCCTGGTGCGTCCGCGATTGGGCGCCTTCGAGTTTCGGCGAACCCCGAAACTCTAACGCGGCCGTTCGTATGGAGGCCATTGTCGGGGTCCTGCAGGGCCGATATCATCTTAGGGAGAGACGAGCATGCACCCCCAACGCCTGACCCTCCTATTGGCCGCCCTGAGCCTGTCCACCCGGGCCTTCGCCGGGGCGGGCGTCGCGGGCGCCGACATCCTCAAGGTCCCGGTCGAGGCGCGGGGCTGGGGGCTCGCGAACGCCTATTCGGCGATCGCCGACGACGTCGGGGCCATGGCCTGCAACCCGGCGGGTCTCGCGCTCTCGGGGGAGCGCGAGGTGCGGTTCACGTACCTGCGCATGCTCGAGGGGACCAGCTTCGAATCCCTGCTCGGGTCCTACCCGCTGGGCCGCTGGGGTTCCGTCGGGCTCATGCTCGTGTGGCGCCAGATCCCGACGATCGACAACGGGACCCTCGTGCTGGGCACGACCAGGCCGGTCGAGGTCAGCGACGGCGTGACGGGCGGCTTCATCTCGGCGCGGTTCAGCCATCTCCTGCCGAGCGTGCCGTTCGCGTCCCCGTTCTCGATGGGCATCGGCCTCAAGAACGTCTCCCAGCACATCGGCGGCCTCACGGCGTCCGCCACCGCCGTCGACATCGGCTTGCGGGCCACCTACGACCTCTTCCGGATCGCGCTCGTCATCCAGAACATGGGCGGCGGCATCACCTTCCCGGGCACCATCGCCCAGGAATCCGACGCCCTGCCCCAGACGCTCCACGAGGCGATCGCCTTCGTCCCCTACGAAGACTCCAGCGCCTCGCTCACGCTCGCGATCGAGAATGCGTCCTACGTCGGCGTCTCCTCGTCGCAGAAGTTCGGGGACGAAATCCGCACCGCGTCCGAGAGCCTCGACGTGCTCTCCTTCGGCGCCGAGTACTGGCGGCTCAAGAAGATGGGCGTCCGGATCGGGTACCTCTCGCCGTACGGAAAGGGAGGCACGCAGTCCTACACGGGCGCGCGCGGCCTGTCCGTGGGCGTCTCCTTCCGCGTCTACAGCCGGCTGGTCGCGTACCAGGTCGACATCGGGTACCGGCCGTTCTCGCTGGGCTCCGACAAGCAGGACGCCGGGACGCTCTCCCTGGGCCTTCGCTTCTAGCTGCCGTTGGGATACCCGGGCGTTCGCGGACTACCGCATCACCGGCCATGAGCGGGGCCTCCGGGGGGCCACTGCTGGCGGCAGTCCTCGCGTGGAACGCCTTCGTGCTCGTCTTCTTCCTCGACCACTTCTGGATCGGGCCCTCCATCCTCGCCAACGCCGCGCGCCAGTACCTCTTCCAGCCGCCGTTCCGCTCCGCCACGCTGGCAGCCAACTGGGCCATCTTCCTCCCGGCCGCGATCGCGTGCGGCGGGCTCCTCGTCGCGGCCAGCACCACCGGCGGGGCCCTTGGCCGCCTCCTCCGTACTCGGGCCGACGGCGTGCGGACCCTCGCCCTCGGACTAGGCGCGCTCGGCACCCTGACGCTCGGACTGGGGCTCGCCGGCCTCCTCGTCCGGCCTCCGGCCGCGGTCTCGGGTGCCGTTCTCGCCGGGCTCGCGCTGGCGGGAATCCGCCGCCGCCGGGCGATCGGCGCCGCGATCCGGGCGGGGTCCCCCGGCCTCCCGCCGCTCTCTCCCTTCGGTCGCACGGTCCTCGCCGCCGCCGTCTGTCTCGCCCTGGCTGGCACGCTCAACATCGAGATGAGCTGGGACGCGCTCACGTACCATCTGCGAATCCCGTCGTTCTACGCGTACCGCCACAAGGTCTTCGACGTCTGGCACCACTACTGTGCCCCGTTCCCCTCCCTAGTCGAAATGCTGTATCTCGTCTGCCAGCTCACGGGCGGGGACCTGATGGCCAGAATGCTCAATGCCGTGTTCGGCCTCCTCCTGCTGGGTTCGCTCCCCCGCCTGGTCCGCCTGGCCGGACTGGGTTCCTCCGGATTTACAGCGGCCCTCCTGTGCGGATGCCCGCTGTTCCTCCTGCTGCTCGGCCGGGCCTACATCGACCTCGGGTTCGCACTCTTCCTCGTGCTCGCCGTCGCCGACCTCCTCGAGTGGCGGCGCGGACGCGACAGCGGGAAAGCGGGATACGCGATCGCGAGCGGCCTGCTGGCCGGCTTCGGGCTCTCGAGTAAGTACGTCGGAGCGCTCGCGCTCCCGGGTTTCCTGGCCGCGGCCGTCGCGTGGCCGGGGCGCCCGCGCCGGTTCACGAAAGCGGCGGCTCTCTGGATCGTGTCCGCCGCCGCCCCGCTGGTCCCCTGGCTGGCCAGGAACTGGATCAACAAGGCGAACCCGGTCTCCCCGCTTCTGGGCGGTCTCTTCGGCACCCACGAGGTGATCCCGGGTGACGTAACTCCGCTGTTCTCCCTGGCCGATCCCCTCCGCCACCTCGTCGCCTCCCTGCCCGCCCGCGCCGAGGCCCTCCTTGTCAACCACGGCCGGATCGACGGCCCGGTCGCGGCCGCGGTCACGGGCCTCCTGCCCCTGCTCGCGTTCGGCGGCCTCGCCCCGGCGGCAAGACCGCTGGCCGCCTTCGTCCTCGCCTACCTCGCGGGCTGGTTCGTGCTCTCACCCGATGTACGGTTCCTGCTGCCCGTCCTGCCGATCCTCGGCCTCCTGGCCGGCGATTCCTTCGCGCGGATCTGGGGCGGGGCCGCACGCGGGGCGCGCGTCGCGGCCAGGTTGCTGCTGGAAGCCCAGCTCGTCGCGGGCGCCCTATACGGCACATCGGTCCTGTGGGTGTTCTTCGATCCGCTCGGCATGCCGCTCGGGCTGGCCTCGGTCGAGGAGCGCCTCCAGCTCGGCCTCCCGCCCGCCCCGTTCACCTGGTATATGAAAACCTACGTCAACGCGAACGTGCCCGCGGGAGAACGGATCTGGTTCCTCACCCATCCGTTCACGTACTACGTCGACCGCGAGTGCGTGGCCGACTTCCACTTCGGCACTTCGCAGTTCACCCGGCTGGCGCGAAGCGCCCCCACCGCAGGGGCGATGGCCCGGCGGTTCCGCCAGCTTGGGGTGAGGTGGCTGCTCTCGACCGGCGGCAACGCGACGCAGTACGCGTCGATCCCGGGCTACTACGACGTGCCCGCGGGAGTGCCGGAGGCGCTGAAGCGCCTGCTCGCGACCCGGTCCGACGCCGTGTGGCAGACCGAATCCTTCACCCTCTACCGGCTGGGACGCGCGCATCCGCCGCGGCCCCTCCCCGCGCTCCCGATCTTCGAGGCGCTGGCCTGGGAGCGGGCGGACCGGGACCTCGGCGACGGCCGGACGGGCGAAGCCCTGACCGCGTTCCTCGCGCCGCCGGCGCTGCTCGCCGACGTGGGTTCCACGTACGTCCGGCAGGGCGACGCCTGGATGACGCTCGGGGACGCCCCGCGAGCCGAGGCCGCGTTTCGCCGCGCGCTCGCCCTGGGCGCCGACCAGCCGCGCATCCGGACGGGCCTCGCGCAGGCGCTGCTGCGCCTGGGGCGCGCGGGCCAGGCGCTCGAGCACTCGGAGGCGGCCTGGCGCGAGTCGCCGCTCTCCGCCTACGCGGCCGCCGGGCTGGCGCTCAACTACCACGCCCTCGGGCGCACCGAGGATGCCCGGCGCCTTATCCGGGAGGCGATCCGCCTGCGGCCGGACGAACCGGACTACCGCGAGTTCGCGAAACGGTTGGGGCTGAAGTAGTCGGCGGACGCCGCCGCGCGTTCATTCGGAGTCATGGGCCACTATCGCCGAGTTCGCGACCGGCCGGGTGCGCCCGCCGGGAAGCTCAGCCCGCGTGATGCTCCGCGAGCCAGCGCTCGCAATCGATGGCGGCCTCGCAACCGCTGCCGGCCGCCGAAACCGCCTGCTTGTACCGGGGGTCCCGGACGTCCCCGGCCGCGAAAACGCCCTCGATCGAGGTCCATGACCACTTCGGGCAGACGACGAAGCCCGCCTCATCGAGGTCGATCTGGCCCCGGAAGACCGCGGTGTTGGGTTCGTGGCCCAGTCCGAGGAACAGGCCCTGGCACGGAAACGTCGAGACTTCTCCGGTCTTCGCGTGCCGGAGCCGCAGCCCGTCGACCCGGGCCTCGCCGAGCACCTCGTCGACGACGCGGTCAAAGAGGAACGCGATCTTGGGATTGGCCTTCGCGCGCTCGACCATGACCCGGGTCGCCCGGAACTCGGCCCGGCGGTGGATGATCGTCACCTTCGAGGCGAACCGGGTGAGGAACGTCGCCTCCTCCATCGCCGAATCGCCGCCGCCGACGACGGCCAGTTCCTTGCCCCGGAAGAAGAACCCGTCGCAGGTCGCGCACGCCGAAACGCCCTTGCCCTTGAGCCGGGTCTCGCCCGGCAGGTTCAGCCACCGCGCACTGGCCCCGGTCGCGATGATGACCGAGTTCGCCCGCACAGTCCGCTCCTCGTCGATCGTGAGGCTGAACGGCCGGGTACGGAAGTCGACCTTCGTGACCGAGCCGGTCTCGATCCGCGCGCCGAACCGCTCCGCCTGCGCGCGGAACTTCTGCATGAGCTCGGGACCCTGGATCCCCTCCGGAAACCCCGGGAAGTTCTCGACGTCCGAGGTCTGGGAGAGCTGGCCGCCGTCGATATCCCCGACGATTACGAGCGGCTTGAGGAAGGCGCGGGCGGTGTATATGGCGGAGGTGTATCCGGCGCACGCGGCGCCGACGATCACGACGTTCTCGACGGTCTCCATGTTCGGTTACCCTTAGGCCGTCGCGCCCCTAGCGGCGGGCCTCCATCTTGATGAGCTCCAGAGCGACGTGCGATGCGCCGTTGTCCTCGATCCGGTCGCGGCGCAGGAAGCGGTGGCCGATTTCGTCCGCCCACTTCATTACCTCGCGCTCCACGTCGGGTGAGTTCACGAGCACGTGCACCTTCTGACCCGGCTTGATCTTGAACATTCCCGAGAAGGCCCGGGCGCGCGCGTCGGTCGGCTTCACGCTGCGCAGATCGACGTGCGGCGTGGCTGGACCCGTGGACGCCTTGGCGTGATGGGGTGTGTCGGGCATCGTTCCTCCTTCGCGGTACTACGGTACTCATGCCGTCCCGGCATGACCCCGCTTTCGACGAGCCAGTGCGGGTAGTGCTCCGTGCGGGTTGATCCCATTCTACCCGCGGGGCTCCAGCCCGGTCAAGGTACAATACCGACGGATGGATACCGCACCCGGCGGAGGGGCCTGGCTCCTCCTGTTCACCGGCGTCGCGTGCATGGCCCTCGGTCTCGCGTGCCGGTACCTGGACGCCGGATACCCGGCGCTCGTGCGCGCGCTCGGTGGCCCGCCGGCCGGGCCCCGTGAAACGCGCTGGGTCCCGTGGACGCTCCTCTTCGCCGGCGTCGCCTGGCTCGTGGTCGGCTGGGCCGAACTCTACCCCTTCGCGCACGGCGCCCGGCCCTATGCGATCGTGATCCTGAGCGTCGTCCTGCCCCCGCTCGGCGCGCTCGCGCTGGCCGGGGCTTTCATGTGGATCGTCCTCCTGCGCCGGTTTGGCTGACCTCTTAGTCCGCGGCGCGAACCCCCTCGAGCACGTAGACGCGGACCCAGCGGCGTCCCCACGCCACGGCGTCCTCGGTCCGGTTGAAGCACAGGTCCACGCGATCGCCCTTGATCGCCCCGCCCACGTCCCCCGCCCACGCCAGCCCGTACCCGGCCACGTACAGGAGGCTCCGGAGCGGGATGACCCGCGGGTCCACGGCCACGATCCCCCGGCGCGTGCGCCAGCCGAGCCTCGTCGTCCCCGCGTACTCGAAGCTGTTGTCGATTGGCCCGGGGTCATAGGCCGTCGAGAGGACCTCGTGCATGCGGACGGCGCGCGTGACCCTCGGCGCGCTGATCGCGTTGTCGTCCCCCGTGCCGAGGATGCGCACCTCGGTCAGCGGCGCCCGCACGAGCCGGACCTCGACGTCCCGGCGAGCCACCTCGCGGCCCCCCCGGGTGTGGACGCGGACGAACGCGAGGGTCTCTCCCGGACGGCCGGGGACCACGACCACCTGCCAGCCGCGCGCGAGGAGGACGCTGTACCGCTCATCCACGGGCACGGGGACGGCGCGGGTTTCGACCCGCTCCTGCGTGTCCCGGCGCTCGCGCCACCAGAGGACGGCGGCGAGCCCGGCCAGCCCGACGAGCGCGGCCCGGCGAAGAAGCAGGCGGGTACGATGATCCGGCTTCATGGAAGGTTCAGAACGCGTATTTTACCGCTCCCGCGGCCTCTCGCACCTTGGCCGGAGCCGCCCACTCCGCGCACGTGCTTCCGGAGCATGGGGCATAATGGGTCCATGTCCAGCCGCCCGGCCGCACGGCCCGCGGGTCCCCGATGACGCCCGCCCAGATCCGCGTCGCCTACGGGGTCCGGTATCTCAACGCCGCCATCCTGCTGCTCTTCTTCTCGCGCATCGAGTTACCCGCCAGCCGCGCGGGCCTCATCGCCTGCTCCCTGGGGGCCCTCGCGGCCAACGCCCTCGTGCACCTCTGGGCAGAGATGACGGGCCGGCGGCGGCAGGGACTCTACCTCCTGCTCGGGGTGGACCTGCTGACGGTCGGGCCCGCCGTCTACCTGACCGGCATGGTCGCGAGTCCATTCCTCCTGGTCCTGGCGCTCTCGATCAACGAGGCCTACTACATCGATTTCGATCCCAGGCAGGCGGCCCGGTTCGGCGTCATCTCCGTCGCGTGGATCGCCGCGCTCTTCGCCTGCTGGTGGCTGCGCCACGGTACGGTTCCCGCATGGGGCCCCGCCGATCATCCGGGGTTCGTGCTCTTCGTCTTCGCAGTCCAGGTCGCCTCGCTGGGGGCGGTCGCTTACCAGGCCCGGTTCCTGCCGTCCCCGCTGATCGCGGAGATCGCCCGGCAGGAGACCGAACTCGCCCGGTACGCGCACCGGGCGGAGCTGGGCACCTCGCTCGCCATGATGGCCCACGAGATCCGCAGCCCCCTCACGACCGTGGGCTTCAGCCTGCACGCCGCCCTGGACCAGCTCAAGGTCCCCGAAGGCCCCGGTGCCACGCGGGCCCTGCGCCACCTCCAGGTCTCCGAGCAGGAGCTGGCCCGGCTCAACCGCATGCTCGATGGACTCCTCGCTTACGCCCGCGAGAAACGTGGCCGCATGCGGCCGGAGCCGCACCAGCCGCTGGCGCTCTTCAACCGCGCCGTCGAGTTCATCCGGCTCAAGTGGGGACGGCACGAGCCTCCGTTCGGAGCCGAGGCGGAGACGGAGACCGCGCGGGCCGCCCTGTGCGATCCCGACGCCATGCACCAGGTCCTCGTGAACCTCCTCGACAACGCGCACCAGCACCGGGACCCGGGGCGGCCGCTTCAGATCGACCTGCGCGCCCGGGATCGCGGCGACCGGATCGCCCTCATCGTGCGCGACAACGGCATCGGCATCCCGGCCGAGCGCCTGCCCGGGCTCTTCGAGCCGTTCGCCACGGAGCGGCGGGGCGGCACGGGGCTCGGGCTCTCCATCGCCAAGGAGCTCGTCGAGGAGCAGGGCGGCACCCTCGAGGTCGAGAGCCTCGTGGGGACGGGGACGACGTGCACCGTCACGCTGCCGTCGGCCGCCCCGTCACCCGAGCCGGACGCGTCGCGACCCGGTTAGCCGGACGCCGTCCCCTCCAGCGCCTGCTGGTACACCGCCAGCACGCGGGTTTGGAGGGCCTCCCGCATCTCCTTCGTGACGGCGTGGGCCACGTCCCGGTACGTGCCGTCCGGCAGTTTCCGGCGCGGCATCGAGACGAAGAGCCCCCGGGCCCCGTCGACGACCTTGAGATCCTCGACCGCAAAGGCGCCGTCCAGGATGACGCTCACGAACGCCTTGAGGTGGTCTTCCCCCTGCCTGAGGTGGACTCGCACATCGGTGATTTCCATGGGGACCTCCCTTCCTTCCTAAGACTGTTGTCCCACCGCCCCAGGCTCCCGGGAAGCTCCCGTTTGACGGTTTTGCCACCTGCCGGGCAAACGGGTCTTGCCTGCCCGGGCCAGGGGGCATAAAATAACCCAAGCCATGAACACCAAGCGTCTTTCCCTTGTTCTAGGGTCTGCAATCCTCGCCTCCTCGTGCCTCTTCGGTGGCGGAGGCTTCAAACCCTCATCCCCCGACCCCGTGGTCTGGGTCGACTCCGACAAGCACGACTGGGGCACGTTGTCGGGCGCGGAAACGGTGGAACACGTCTTCTCGGTCCGGAACATGGGCGGCGCGCCGCTGAACATCACGCGCGTCCAGACTTCGTGCGGATGCACGGCGGCCGTCCTGGACCATCAATACCTGAAGCCGGGCGAGGAAACGCGGCTCAAGGTCACGTTCGATCCGCGCGGCCGGCACGGCGCCCAGACGCGCACGGTCTGGATCCACTCGAACGACCCGAAGAACCCGCAGAAGCAGCTCGTGATCTCGGCCAGCATCACGGAAATGCCTCTCCCGGTGCCGGTCGTGACCACGACGGTGACGGGAGCGGCGACGGCCCCGACGCCGTCGGTGACTGCGTCGCCCACGCCGGTCCCGACGGTGCCCGCGGTGTCGGCGCCTGCGGCAGCTCCCGTGCCGCCGGCCGCCCAGGCCGGGTCGGCACCTGCCGCCGCCACCGGGACGGCGCCCGCACCGAAACCCGCAGGCCAGTAGCCGCCCCCGACTCCGGCAGGTTCCGGTGAAGATCTCGGTCTTCTCCCTCCTCCTGCCGGAGTTCTCTTTCGAGGAGCAGGTCGCCCTGCTCCGGGACCTCGGCTACGACGGCATCGAACTCCGCGTCTGCGACATCGCCCCCGAGCATCAGGGCAAGCCGTTCTCGAACTGGGGCAACCACAAGGACCCGATCGGCCCGTCGAACCTCGCCCGGAGCGTGCCCCGGCTGAAGGCGGCCGCCGCCGCCTCGGGCGTCGAGATATGCGCCCTTGGCACTTATGTGAATCTCCTCGACCCCGCGGCCTTCGACGCGATCGCGGCCTCGGCCGTCGAGCTCGGCGCGCGGATGGTCCGCGTGAACTCGCCCTGGTACGACGGCCGCGAGCCCTACGACCGGCTGCTCGAGCTTGCCGTCGCGGGGCTCGAATCCGTCGAGACCTCGGCCAGGCGGCACGGCGTCAAGGCCGTCCTCGAGATCCACCACGGCTCGATCGTCTCCTCGGCGTCCGCCGCACGACGGCTCTTCGAGGGCTTCGACTCCGCGGCCGTGGGCGCGATCCTCGATCCCGGCAACATGGTCCACGAGGGGCACGAGACCTGGGCCAAGGGGATCGATCTCCTCGGCCCCTACCTCGCCCACGTGCATGTCAAGAACGCCACGTGGGTGCTGAAGGAGAAACCTGCCGGCGGCCCATTCGCCTGGGAGGTCCGCAACGCCCGCCTGCGCGAGGGCCACGCGAACTGGCGTACGATCGTTCAGGCCCTCGCCGCCGCCCACTACGGGGGCTGGTACTCGATCGAGGACTTCTCGGACATGCCGATCAAGGACAAGCTCGGCGACGATCTGGCCTATCTCAAGGCCCTCGCGGCCTGACGAAACCGGCCCCGGCGCGATAGGATTCACCTACCCATGATCCGGTTCACCGCCCTGTGCCTTGTCCTCGCGACCGCCGCGTCCGCCGAGGACGCGCTCCCCGTCCTGACGTGGGAGGCCTGCGTGGCGGAAGCCCGCGCCGGCAACTCCGCCCTGCGCGAGGCCGGGCTCGGCCTCGACGCGGCCCGCGCCCGCCGGAATGCCGCCTACGGCGGCTTCCTGCCCAGGGTCAACGCCTCGCTTGGCGCGTCGGATTCCGACCGCAACAACCGGCTCTGGTACAGGGATCTCAACTCCTCCTGGTCGGCGCGGCTCTCAGCCTCGCAATCGCTCTTCTCGGGCTTCTCGACCCTGGCGGACGTCCTGCGGTCCTCGGCTTCGACCCGGCGGGAGGAGGCCGCCTTCCGGCAGACGGCCGCCGACCTGCGCGCCCGCCTGCGGCGCGCCTTCGTCGACGTCGTGTACGGCCAGGAGAACGTGACGGTCCAGGAAGGGATCGCCCAGCGCCGCCGGGCGAACGCGGACCTCGTCCGGCTCAAGTACGAGGCCGGCCGGGAGAACAAGGGCTCCGCCCTCCGCGCGGAAGCGGACGCCCTGCAGGCCGCCTACGAAGTCGCCCGCGCGCGCCGCGCCCTGATCCTGTCCCGGCAGAAGCTCGCCCGCGAGCTCGGACGCGACGCCTTCACGGAGTTCCGCGTCCAGCCCGACTGGACCATGGCCCCACCTCCGCCGTCGCCCGATCTGGCCGCGGTGGCCGAGGCGACCCCGGCGGCGGCCAGCGCGGCGGCCTCCGTGGACGAGGCCCACGCCTCGCTGATGGCCGCCCGCGCCCCCTTCTACCCGGCCCTCGACGCGAGCGCGTCCCTCGGCCGCGATGGCGCGGACTGGTTCCCGGACGAGGGCCGGTCCTGGAGCGCGGGCCTGTCGGTGTCCTGGAGCCTTTTCAACGGTGGGCGCGACTGGTTCGCATGGCGCGCGAGCCGGGCGGTCGCGGCCGAGTCCGAGAGTTCGCTCGCCTCGGTCCGCCGCGACCAGCGGGTCTCACTCCAGGAGGCGCTCTTCTACTACGTCGACACCCACGAGGCGCTCGCGGTCCGGGACCGCTACCTGGAGGCCGCGCGCACGCGCGCCGAGATCGGACGCGCCCAGTACGCGAACGGCCTGCTCGGTTTCGTGCAATGGGACCTGATCGAGGGCGACCTCGTCGACGCCGAACGCAGCTCGATTGCGGCACGGCGCGACGGACTGTACGCCGAGGCCGGCTGGCGCCGCGCCCTCGGGGAGGGGCTGTGACATGATGGGAAGAGCATGGCGCTAGGACGACTCACCTTCACCCGGCCGCGACGGGGCCACCGCTGGCCCTGGATCGCGGGCAGCCTCGTCGTCCTCGCGGCCCTCGGCCTCGGCACCTGCCGGGTCGTGAAGGCGCGCAAGGCGGCGCCCACCTTCCGCGAGTACTTGGTCGCCAAGGGCGACCTGCGCAGCGCGATCAACGCGGCCGCGGACGTCTCGCCGCAGAACCGGATCGAACTGCGTCCCCCGGTGGCCGGCCGCATTGACCAGGTGCTCGTCCGGGAGGGTGACGACATCCGGAAGGGACAGGTGCTCGCCTGGATCTCCTCCACCGACCGCGCGTCCCTGCTGGACGCCGCCCGGGCCAAGAGCCCGGACGAGGCCGCGCGCTGGGAGGACGCCTACAAGCCGACCCCCCTCGTCGCCCCGCTCTCGGGCTTCATCATCGCCCGCCGCGCCGAACCCGGCCAGAACATCGGCAGCGGCGAGGCCCCGCTCGTCATGGCGGACCGGCTCATCGTCCGGGCGCAGGTGGACGAAACCGACCTGGGCAAGGTCCGCATCGGGCAGAAGGCCGAAGTCCTGCTCGACGCCTACCCCGACATCCGGCTCCCGGGCCGCGTCGACCACATC
Organism: bacterium; assembly: GCA_919901855.1. Lineage (GTDB taxonomy): Bacteria > Oederibacteriota > CAKKQC01 > CAKKQC01 > CAKKQC01 > CAKKQC01. The sequence goes on from CAKKQC010000015.1 coordinate 55,307, forward strand.
GCGTATGAGGCCAAGAGCTCGAACAACGTGACCGTCTACGACCTCGAGGTCGAGCTCCTGAAATCCTCGTCGGTCCTGCGGTCGGGCATGACGGCGACGGTCTCGGTGACCCTCGCCGAGCGCCGCGGCGTCATCGTCATCCCCGCCGAAGCGCTCACCGAGGAGAAGGGCGTCCTCTCCGTGCTCGTGAAGCGGGGCAAGCGCCCACCCGCTCTGCGGCCGGTCACGATCGGCATGTCCGACAACGGCATGGTCGAGATTCCCTCCGGGCTCGATGCCGGGACCACGATCATGATCGCGTCGAACGCGATTCCCCCCTCGCTCGCGAAGCCCGGCAAGAACCCCCTCATGCCGCAATTCGGGGGCAGGCGGCGCTAGCCCGTCGTGACCAGACCGGCCGCCGGGGTCCGTCCCCCCCTCGTCGCGCTCAAGGGCGTCCGCAAGACCTATTGGCTGGGACACTCTCCGGTCCGGGCCCTCCGCAACGTCACCCTCTCGATCCGGGAGGGTGACTTCGTCTCCATCATGGGCCCCTCGGGCTCCGGCAAGTCCACGCTCATGCACGTCCTGGGCCTCCTCGACGTCCCGGACGAGGGCTCCTACCGGCTCGCTGGCCGCGAAACCGCCGAACTCTCCGAGGATGAGCTCGCCGGCCTGCGCGGCGCCACGATCGGTTTCGTCTTCCAGCAGTTCAACCTCCTCCCCCGCATGTCCGCCGCCGAGAACATCACGCTCCCGACGCTGTACGCCGCGGCGCCCACCCGCCAGGGCGCGGCCGAGCGGGCCGTGCTCGCGCGCATGCTCACGCTCACGGACCGGCTTGCGCACACGCCCGCCGAGCTGTCGGGCGGCCAGCAGCAGCGGGTCGCGATCGCGCGCAGCCTCGTGAACCACCCCAGGCTCATCCTCGCGGACGAGCCCACGGGCAACCTGGATTCGGTCACCCAGCGCGAGATCATGACCCTCCTCGCCCGGCTCAACCGCGCCGGGCTCACGATCATCCTCGTGACCCACGAGCCCGACGTCGCCCTCTGGACCCGCCGCGTCATCTGGATGAAGGACGGCCGGATCGTGGCCGACCGGCACCAGCGGGGCATCACGGCCCCGGCCCGCCGGGGCCTCGTCCTGGTCACGGCCGCGGCGGGCGGGCCGAAGACCCCGGCGGCCGCGGGCGCCCCCCCGGCCCCGCCCGGCCCTG
>CAKKQC010000016.1 GCA_919901855.1 bacterium
GACTGTTCACGTCCATCGCAATGACTTCCGTCAGCTTTTCAGCATCCTGCTAGGCGCCCGGATTGCGCCGGTCGAAGACCCCCTGCCAGTCGAGAGCCTTGTCGTATGCCGAGTCGTGCGCATCCACCGTGATGATCACGGCCCTGTGTTCGAAGGGGCGAAGGACATACACAAGTCTGAGGTTGTCGATATTCAGGCTTCGCTTGCAGTAGAGCTCCCGGTCCTTGTGCGCACCGACCATGGGATTACGAAGGATGAGCGATTCCTTCTCCAACGCTTCTCGCTGCTGCGACTGGGAAAGCCTCCTCAGATCCTGCTCGGATTGCTCTGTCCAGTCCACCTGGGTGATCGTGACATCAGAGGCCAAGCCGCTTCCTCAACTGCTCGGTCGAATGCACGCGACCACTCTGAATGTCATCATCGGCCTTTCGCACCCGGTTCATGAACTCAGGAGTGTTCAGCATGTCGAAGTCCTCGGCGGAGTGCGCGGGCTCGAACTGGAGTGCTTCTACCCCTCCGCCTGACATCCGCATGCTGGTCATGGTGGCACCGAAGAAGGAACCGATATTGCCCCCAAGTCCCGCGGACAGGGTGACCACATCAGTGCTCATCGCTCCTCCGCCTTGACCTTGCACCAGAGGCTGGTCCTGCCCAGGACGCTTTCGCCTTCCATGAGAACCACCTCGTACCGCCCTTCATACGAGAGTACGAAGTTGCTCAGAAGGACCGCCTGGTCGATCTGCCCTTCTTGTTCCGGAAAGACGACCTTACCCTCTATCCATGCAGCTCCATCGTCCTTTCCCTTTGGACCTGATACCTGAACACGCAGGCTATGCGTCCCGGTTCCGCGAGTACGAAAACACACGTACATCTTCCGAACGAGGGCCGGGAGCTCCTTGACACTCACGGTCTCAAAGACCCCGTAGTAAATTCGCTTCCCCGAATTCGAGTCCTGGATGGCATCGTCGCATAGAATCAATCCATCTACCGAGATCATGCTAATAGCTTAGCGGTCGTCGGCCCGGAGGATCAAGAGGGAAAGGTCCCGGCACGACACTCCGACCGGTACCGCGCGTAAGGTTCGCGGCTTGGCCTTCGCCAGACCTTGCCGCCGATGCGGCAGTAGAATGGGCGCGTGAAGCGTCCGGCGATCCGCCGACCGATACGGAAGCTCTACGTCATGACCGATCTCGAGGGCGTGGCCGGAGTGCTGAACTCCCAGGACTGGTGCCTCGACGACGGCCGGTTCTACGAGCGGGCCAGGGTCCTGCTGACCCTCGAGGTGAACGCCGCCGTCAGGGGGTTCCTCGCCGGCGGCGTCCTCGAGGTCGTGATCTCGGACGGCCACGGGCCGGGCGGGATCGATCCGGACCTCCTCGACCCCCGCTCGGAGCTCATCCGCGGCTGGCCGAACGGCTGGCCGCTGGAACTCGACAAGACGTACGACGCCCTCGCGTTCGTGGGCCAGCACGCGAAGGCGAGCTCGCTGGGAGCCCACCTGTGCCACACGCAGAACATGCAGCACATCGACTTCGCCGTCAACGGCGTCTCCCTTGGCGAGTTCGGCCAGCTCGCCGTCTGCGCGAGCGAGCTGGGCATCCCCGTGATCTTCGGGTGCGGGGACCTCGCCTTCGCGAAGGAGGCGGAGGCGCTCGTCCCCGGCATCGAGACCGTGGCCGTCAAGCGCGGCGTGCGCCGCGCCGGTCCCGGAGAGACCCTAGATGACCACGCGTACCGGCAGCACAACGCGGGCGCGATCCACGTCCCGCCCGAGCGGGCGCGCCGGCTCATCGAAGCGGGCGCGCGCCGGGCGGTCGCCATGGCCGGGACGCGGGGGCCGGGGCTGATCCCGCTGACCCCGCCCTTCGAGCGCGTCGTCGTCCTGAGGCGGCACGAGGGCCATCCCGCGAGAACGGTCTCGCGGGAACGTCATTCCACCAGCGTCATCGCCCTGCTGAACATGCCCTATCACCCCGAACCAGAGATATAGAAGGAGTACAATCCCACCATGAAGACCGACCGGATCTACATCATGACCGACCTCGAAGGCGTGGCCGGCGTCGAGAACTTCGAACAGTGGTGCTTCACCAAGGGCCGGTACTACGACCGCGCCCGCGCGCTGCTGACGGCCGAGATCAACGCGGCGGTCAAGGGGTTCTTCGCCGGCGGGGCGAAGTCCATCGTCGTCTCCGACGGCCACGGCGACGGCGGCGTGGACCCGGAGACGATCGACCCCAAAGTGGAACTGCTCCGGGGCTGGCCGAACGGCTGGCCGCTCGAGCTGGACAAGTCCTTCGACGCCGTCGCGTTCGTTGGCCAGCACGCGAAAGCCTCGACCGTGGGCGCGCACCTCGCCCACACCCAGAGCCTGCACTGGATCGACTGCACGGTGAACGGCGTCTCCATCGGCGAGTTCGGCCAGGTAGTCGTCTGCGCGAGCGAGCTCGGCATCCCCGTGATCTTCGGGTGCGGCGACCTCGCGTTCACGAAGGAGGCGCAGGCGCTCGTCCCCGGCATCGAGACCGTGGCGGTCAAGCGGGGCTTGAGGCAGGACAACGGCATTGACCTCAACGAGCGCGACTACACCCGGCACAACGCCGGCGCGATCCATGTCCCGCCCGTCCGGGCGCGGAAGCTCATCGAGGCGGGCGCGAAGCGGGCGATGGCGCGGGCGAAGAAGGGCCGGTACGGGATCGTCCCGCTGAAGGCGCCGTTCGAGCGGGTCGTGACCTACCGGCCGAACGACGAGTTCAAGACGAAGCGGATCTCGCGGGAGACGCACCCGACGAGCGTCATCGGGGTCCTGAATATGCCGTTCGACCCCAAACCATTGACTTGAGCCCGGACGAGAACGCGTCAACCGACGGGGCCTCCGAAGTCCGCTGGGCCCACCGGGTCCCGAAGGAACCGATCCGCCGGCTCTACGAGTCCGAGGCGGCCGGAGTGATCGACGAGGCCCTGCTCGACGACGTCGGCACCCGGTTCGCGATGCGGTGCGAGAGCATCCTCGCCGTCGCGGAGGCCAATCGCGGGATCGTCCGGTGCCCGCGGTGCGACCGCGAAAGCCGCGAGTCCGTGATCCACCGCGACGGCGAGGGAGCGGAAGAAGAGCCGCTCCGGTGCCCGGCCTGCGGCTGGACGACCACGTGGGGCGCGTACCGCAGGACCTGGACCCGGCGCCAGCTCAGCCAGGGCGCGGCCGAGTCGGCATTCCGCGGATTCCTGGCACGGTGGAAGGCCGCAAAGATGCCCGCGCAGAAGATGATCGCCGTGGACCAGGTCATCCATGCGTTCCACGCCTTCCTCATGCGTCACAAGCAGACGGGCGAACGCAGGACCATGCCGACGCGCGCCGTCGCCGTGAACCTGATCGAGGGACGACTCGCCGATGTCATCGAGTTCCTGGATGGGATCGCGGGCACAGACCGGAAGTCGCCGGACCTGGAGCGGACAGCCGCGGACTGGCGCGCCCGGATCGCGGTCAACCGGACGATCGAATGGGGCCGGTGGAAGATGGCGGACAAGCCCAGCACGAAGGCCATCCTCATCCGTGACGCGACCGCCTCGGACCTGCCGGTGCTCGACGCCGTGCGTCCGGGCGACGCGATCCACCGAGACCGGATCCGGGACGCCGACGGAAGGATCCTGCGCTACCTCCTCGTCGAGGCGGGCGGCCTCGTCGTCGGGTTCGGCGTCCTCGTCCTCGCCCAGCCGTCGTCATGGCCGAAGATGAAGCACTTGCCCCAGATGCTGGACCTGTTCATCCGGCCCGACCTCCGGGGCCACGGCTACGGCAGACTCCTCATCGCCGCCATGGAACGGATGGCGAAGGACGACGGCCATGACGAGATGCGGCTCGGCGTTGATCCGGAGAAGAACGCGGCCGCAATGCGGCTCTACGCCCGGCTGGGCTACGTCCCGATCGACCCGGCCCCCGTCGAGGACCGATGGGAGTTCGTGGACTCCGCCGGTGTCGTCCACCGGGGCGTCGAGATGATCATCCACATGCGCAAGCCGCTGGTCTGACGCGGCCGGCGGGTCAGCGGCCCAGGAATTCCCGGCCGAACCGGAGGCCGTGGTCGTAGAGGGCGCGGATGTTGTCCAGCGGGGTCTCGGGCAGGATCGAGCTGGTCGACGCCAGGGCGAACCCGCCGCCCGGCGCCGCGACCCGGAAACACCGCTCGACATCCCGCCGGACGTCGTCCGCGGCCCCGAACGGAAGGGTCGTCGTGACCGACACGCTCCCCCAGAGGACGAGCTTGCGCCCCTCGCGCGTCTTCCGTGCCGCCACGCCCTCGAGCGTGCACCCGGTCTCCTCCTGGAAGCCCTGGAACCCCGCCACCCCGATCCGGTCGACCAGCCGTCCCAAGACCGGCCGCACGTCCCCGTCGCAGTGCCAGACGATCCGGATGCCCGCCGCATGCAGGGGCTCGACTGCCCGCGCGAGCGCCGGGAAGTAGAGGCGGTCGAGGGCGTCGAGGGAGCAGATCGGCCCGGCGTTGAAGCAGATGTCCTGGCCGCCGTAGACGAACGGCGCCAGCCCGTGCTCCGCGACCGCGCGGACGACGGCCAGGTTCGCCAGCCGCCCCTCCTCGGCCGTGTACGAGAAGTAACGGGCCAGGTGCTCCGGGTACAGGGCCAGCGCCTCGAGGTAGTGGTCGTACCCGAACCTCGTATAACCCCCCATGAAGTCCGACTGCCCGAAGTCGCCGAGGAAGAGGATGCCGCCCCCCGCCAGCTCGCGGAGTTTCAGGATCGGGCGGGCGTAGGCGTCCGCGGCGGCCCCGGTGTCGAACCCCGCCGCCAGCGTGGCCGGGTCGGGCAGGGCCTCGATCCAGTCGCGGACGTCCTCGGCGGACGAGAACCGGGGCGCCCCGGCAGGCCCCCCTTCCCCCGGCGCGAACGGGTCGGCGGCCAGGTGCTCGACCCGCCGGGAGGGCATCACGAACTGCGGGCACAGGTTGGCGCCCGCCCTGAGATAGGCCCCGACCACGGTCGGGACGGGGTCCGCGTAGATGTCGTGGCGCCCCGAGAACTCGCGGAAGAACCCGCGATGCATGGCCCACGACGCGAGCAGGCACGGCTCCGCGACCCGTTCCAGCCACAGGGTCCGCGCCGCCACCTCCTCGCCGTTCAAGGGCGGGCCGCGATCACGCTGAGCCAGTAGCAGACGGGCCCCAGCCCGATGACGATCAGGCTGAAGACGAGCCCGCTCATGCCGAGGATGGTCTCGGCGTCGGCGCGGACGAAGGACAGGACGATGAGGGCGGTCGGGCCGACGCAGACGGCCACGACACCCCACAGGCCCCCCGGAATGCGGTAGGGCCGGCGCAGGCCGGGCTCGCGCACGCGCAGGACCACGAGGGCGGCGAACTCGAGGAGCATCGAGAGCCCCGAGAGCAGGACGTCGAGGACGACGACGCTCACGAACCCGAGCCCCTGGCAAACCGCCCAGGTGGCTGCGCTTGCGAGCAGGGAGACCACGGGAACGCCGGTCTTCGGATGCTTCCACGCGAAGATCCGGGGCAGGTATCCGTCCTCGGCCATGACCATGGGCAGGCGGGTCAGCGACAGGACAAGGGCGTTGAACGTTCCCGCGTTCGCGGCGGCGCCCGCGACCACGACGGCGCCCGCCAGCATCGTGCCGCCGAGCACGCGCGCGATGTCCGCCCAGCCGCCCGTGGACCAGAGGCCGAGGTCGATCCCGGCCCAGGCACAGGCGGCCACGGGGATCACGTAGCTGAGCGTAACGATCGTGACGCCGCGGAGCATCGTGAGGGGGTAAGTCGTCGCCGGTCGCTCGACCTCCTCGGCCACCGTCGAGGCGTTGTCCCAGCCCATGTAGTTCCACATCGCCACCATGACCCCGCCGAGCAGGTCCAGACCCCCCGGCGGCGCGGGCGCGGGACCGGCGACGGGCGCGTGCGCGAGCGCAAGTCCGACGAGGACGACGAACGGGGACAGCACGAGCGCGGTCAGCACCGCGGAGCCCCGCCCGATCTCGCGGGCGGGCAGGAGGTTCCAGGCGACGCAGACCGCGATCATGGCCGATCCGACCGCGACCGGCCACCACCCCTGACCGAGCACGGGAAACAACCGGGCGAGGTACGCGGCGAAAAGCGTTGGGTAGATGGCCATGTCGAACATGCTCCCGGCCAGGCTCAACCACGCCTCCTGGTAGCCCCAGAACGGCCCCATCGCCCGGCGGACCCAGGCGTAGAATCCGCCCTCCTTCGGGATCGCGCTCGCGAGTTCGCTCACCATGAGCCCGGTCGGAATGGCCCAGACCAGGGGGGTCACGATCAGGATGAACATGGCGGCGGCGTACCCGCCCGCCTTCCCGACGATGTCCTCGAGCCCGTAGGGACCTCCGGCGACGATGCAGTACGTGGCCGCGAGCAGGCCGAGGGCCGTTAGCTTGGTGGGGCGGCCCCGTCGCACCGGGGCGTCAGCCCTGGGGCGCAGGCTTAGCCGGGGCGGCCCGGCCGACCCAGTCCTCGATCGCCTTGGCGATGGAGACCAGTTGCTTCGGGGTCATCCGCTTGACCGGGAACCGGCCGCCCGCCATCGAGATCGCGACCTTGAGGTCGCCGCCGTCATAGGACTTCAGCGACGCCGTGAACTTCTGCCCATCCACGTCGACTTCCCGGTTTTCCAGCTCAACATCCTTGGCCGCATCGTATGGCATATTCCCTCCACCTTTCCCTACATCTGCGTTTCGTTGTATGCGGAATTCAGGATACCCCGCGCGCCCTCCCCCGCGCCATACCGTGATTCCCCGTCCTCCCACGTTCGCTTCCCGCCGGCCCCTCACTCCCGCTGGTACCCTTGTCGATGTCGAAACCAATGCGCCGGTGAGGCGGATCGGGAGGCGGCAGTAGTAGCGGGCGTATCTGCCGGTAGAGATCCCGAAGCGCCGAATCGTGCTCGATGAGGTTCTTCTCTATGAACGACAGGCGCTTCTCCATCGTCACGCGCGACAGCAATTCCCGCCGCATGCGTAGGAAGGTGCGAACCACGAAGAGACTCATATGAACCGCGCGGGGACTGTTCAGGACGGTAGCTGCCATGAGCGCACCGTGCTCGGTGAACACCCGCGGCGGCTATCGCCTGCCACCGTGGGAACTTGATATTCCAAATTGGAATATCAAGTTCTCAAACTCCTTGCCAGTCAACACGAAAGAGAAGTACCCCGGGAACCGATCCATGTTCCGACCGACAGCCTTGTTGAAGTTCCCAGTCGTCACCCCGTATAGCGATGCCAAGTCGCTGTCCAGAACCACATGGATCCCCCGGACGGTGAAGATGCGGACATCCGGCTTCGCCTTCGCAGTCACCTCGGCCGCCGCTACCGTGTTCTGGTTCACGGGCCCCTCCTGATTCAACAGTACCGCTTCCAGCGCCGACCGAAAGATGGAAACCGGGCGGTTTGCCACGGTGTGGGCAAGGAGACCTGGGCGCTCCGCCATTCCGGAGCTCCGAAGCGATGCCCCCACGCCCTCCGCCGGAAGGTGGCCGCAATTCGCGACCACCTCCTCCTTCTCGGCGAGGGGACTGGACACTCCCATTACAATGGGGTCGTGACGGACGCGGGCGCCAAGACGCGAGAGCCGGTCGCCCTGATCGGCATCCTCAAGGACCGCCGGGATTTCGACCGGCTCATGCACCGGCGGTGGTACCGGATTCCCCTCGCCCACGCGCCGCGGCGCCGGTTCAGCCACCTCGCCTTCTACCAGCCCGCGTCGTTTGGGAAGCGCGGCAAGGCCATCCGGTACGTCGCCCCCGTGCTGGGGAAGATGGTCGCCCGGCGGCGGGACCTGATCCCCGAGGAGCCCAATCATCCGCGCGCGGACGACCGGTATGCGGTCTTCCGGGTGGGCAAGCCGCTGAAGCTCCCGGAGCCCGTACGCAACATCAGCCTCCGCCGCGTGACCTTCGCCTACACGACCCTGCGCCGGCTGTTCGAGTCGCACGACGTCCTCGAGGTCTTCGGCGTCCCCCCGATCGAGCGGATGATGCAGAAGGCCTTCGACGCGGCTGGCCTCCACGCGCTCCCCGAGTTCACGGTCTCCGGTCCCGACAAGCGATACCGCCTGGACTTCGCAATATTCTGCACGCGCGGCGCGTTAGCCGTGGAATGCGACGGCGAGGATTTCCACGGAACAGGGCCGCAGCGGCGCAAGGACCGGGCCAAGGATACACGGCTTCGGCGAATGGGCTGGACCGTCGTTCGGCTCACCGAGCGGGCGATCGTGAAGAGCCCGGCCGCGTGCGCCCGGCGGGTGCACGCCGCGGTGACCAGGCTGGGCGGCGTCGCCTGACGTGAACGAGACCCGCGCCGCACTTCTCAAGACCGCGGGGCTGTCGGTCCTGCCCCTGACGCTCGTCGGGGTCGTGCCCGCCCTCCTCCTCCAGCTCACCGGTGGCCTCCACGTGCCTCGGGTGACGGCCGGGACGGCGGCAGGGACACTCGTAGCGATGCTCGGCGCCTCGCTGAATCTCTGGTCCGTCTGGGGGTTCATCTACATCGGACGCGGCACCCCCGCGCCCATCGCGCCGCCCCGGGTCCTCGTCATCGACGGCCCGTTCCGGTACGTGCGGAATCCCATGTACATCGGATTCCTCGCGATCCTGCTCGGCGAGGCCCTCGCCTTCGGCGCGTGGGTGCTGGTCGCTTACGCGGGTGCGGTCTTCGTCACCACCCACGTCCTGACCGTCAGGAGCGAGGAACCCCGTCTGCTCGGGACGTTCGGTGAAGCCTATCGCGAGTACTGCGAAGTCGTGCCGAGGTGGATTCCGAAGCTCGACGCGCTCAAATCCCTGCGCTGAGACCCCTCTTCGGGCGGGCCCGGAGCACCTCCTGGACCTTCCGCAGGAACGCCCGGGGTGCAAACGGCTTCTGGATGAACTGCGTACCCGAATCCAGCACGCCGTGGTGCACGATCGCACTGGTCGTATAGCCGGAGGTATAGAGCACCCCGATCGCGGAATCCAGTTGGGCCACACGTTCGGCCAGCTCCCGACCGCCCATCCCCGGCATGACCACATCGGTCACCATCAGCCTGATCTTCCCCCGGTGCCGCCTGACCAGCTCGAGCGCCTTCGGCCCGTCGGGGGCAACGAGCACCGTGTAACCGCTCCGCCTGAGAACGGTCGACGTCATTTTGCGCATCGCAGGCTCGTCCTCGACGATCAGGATCGTCCCGGACCCGCGGGTCGTATCAAGTTTCCCCCCCGTCGAGGGAGTCACGGCGGGGGCAGGCACCCGGGGCAGGTAGATCTTGAACGATGTGCCGTGGCCGGGCTCGCTGTAAACCACGACGTTTCCTCCCGCCTGCTTAACGATGCCGTAGACGATCGAGAGTCCGAGGCCGGTCCCATTTTCTTTCGTGGTGTAGAAGGGCTCGAAGACGCGCGCCTTCGCGTCGGCATCCATGCCCCTGCCCGTGTCCGAAACGGCCAGCATGACGTGCGGCCCCTCCGAAGCTGCGGGATGGGTCCGCAGATAACCGGCGTCCAGTTCGACATTCGACGTCTCGATGGTGAGCCGCCCGCCATCCGGCATGGCGTCCCGGGCATTGATCGCCAGATTCATGATCACCTGCCCGATCTGGCGGGCATCCGCCCGGACGGTCCCCACGCCCCTGGCCAGGTGGATCTTCAGGAGGACGTCCTCGCCGATCGTGCGCTTGAGCATCCGTTCGATGCCCTTGATCACGACGTTGAGGTCCACCGCCCGGGGATCGGTGATCTGACGCCGGCTGAAGGTCAGCAGGTCCGAGGTGAGCTCGGCAGCCCGCCCCGCCGCGGCGCGAACCTCCCGGAGGTTCCCGCGAAGCGGGTTCGTCCTCTTCATGTCCTCGAGTGTCGTGTCGGTGAATCCGATGATGACCGCGAGCATGTTGTTGAAGTCGTGCGCGACCCCCCCCGCGAGCCGGCCGATCGCCTCCATCTTCTGGGACTGCTGGAGCTCGCCCTGGAGGCGTTCCCGTTCCCGCTCCGCCTGCCGCTGGCCGGTCACGTCTTGCACGGTCCCCATGGACCGGAGCGGCCGGCCCGATTCGTCAAACGTGGTCTCGCACCGTTCGACCACGTATTTGACACGCCCATCCTTCATGAGCAGGCGATGCTCTATCGTGTAGGACTTCCTGGTCTGCAAGGACCCGGTGTAGGCCCGGTCCACTGCGCCCCGATCCTCCGGATGAATCGCGTCCAGGAAGGCCTCGTAGGACGCGCCGAAGGTGGCGGGATCCAACTCGAAGATCCGGTAGATTTCATCCGACCAGGCCAGGTGGTTCGTAACCAGGTCCAGCGTCCAACTGCCCATGTGCGCGATCCGCTGGGCCTGCGCGAGCTGCTCGGTCCTTTCCGTGAGCTCCCGGGTGCGTTCCCGGACCACGCTCTCCAGGTCGTCGCGATGCTTCCTGAGCATGTCTTCGCTCCGGCTGAGGTCCTCGGCGGCCTGCAATCTCAGGAGGGCCGCGGTCATGACGTCGGCCAACCGCTCCAGCAACGCGACGGTCTCGGAGGAGAGCACCCCCCTGCGCCGGTCGTTCACCTGGAGGAGCCCGAGCCGTTCCTCGCCGGAGCGAAGTGCGAAGAGGCCCACGGATTCGTAGCCTTCCTTGATGCACCGCCCGCGGGGCTTCGTAAGCAGGGCCGCTTCAGGACTGCCGGCGATCAGTTCCGTCGTGCTGTTTGTCCAGAAGCTTCCCTGGGACGTGCTGAAGGAGCTGGACGCATCGAAACGCCCGCAGATCACGTTGCCGCACAGACACTCGAACACGGGCTCCCCCCCGCCTTCCGGAGGAGAGAAACTGCTTTCCGCCCGCACGAAGTCTTCCGTGAATCCGTCCGCCGCCAGGTATGGGCAGTCGCCCCCGACCTTGAGGCGGATGGCCACCGCGTCAAATCCGAAACGCTGCCGGACGAAACCCAGCGCCCCTCTTGCGAAGCCGTCGACGGACCTCGCTTCGTTGGCCATCCGGAGGAATGCAACCATCGTCTCCCGTTCCCACTCGATCGTGTTCCGGGCCGTCACGTCCGAGAACACGGCCGCGAACCGCCCCGCCGCCGGACGGAACGAGAAGACCTCGAAGTGCCGGCGGAGCGGGGCGGTGTAGCTGGTGAACCGGACGGGATTGCCGGTCCGCACGACCCGGCCGTACGTCTCGACCCAACCCGGTTCCAGCCCGGGCAGGACTTCGAGCGCGGTCCGGCCGACGATGTCGTCCCGCTTCAGGCCCGTGAGCCGCTCGAACGCCGGGTTCACCGCGAGGAACCGGTAGTCCCGCGGAGCGCCCTCGGGGTCGAAGATCATCTCGTGAACGGCGAACCCCTCGCTCATGGACTCGAAGAGCGACCGGTAGTCTTCCTCCCTCTCCCGGAGGGCGTCCGCGGTCTTCCGGTGGCGCATACTTCCGATGACCTCCCACCGGCCGGCGCGCTTGAGCAGGGCGAATTCGTGGTTGGCGATGACCTCCGCGATCTCGAGCGCTCCACACTTCTCGAGCGAGTATGTGCAGATCGCGAGCATGCGCTGGGCGCCGATGACGTCGTTGATCGTCGCCTCGTAGTGGGCGAACCCGGCCCAGTCGGCCTTCTCGAGCCAGAACGTGTTCCCCGTGAGTCGCAGGCCCTCGAATCCCCGCTCCCGTGCCGCGGCCAGCCTGTCCATCCAGCCTTTGAGGACCGTCTCCTCCTTGAATCCTCCGTCCTTCGTATACCACTGGCTGTAATCGAGAACTTCGATCTGGCCCCGGGCGACACGCGCGTCCAGGTCGGGGACCACCGACCGCAGGGCCGCCAGGGCCTCGTCGACACTCAGGGGATGGGACGTCACCCACATGCAGAACTCGTTGGCCGCGAGGCCTTCCTTGAAGTAGGGAACCAGCGTGGACTTCAGGTCGTCCCTGGTCTCGTAGAACTGGCAGAGGTGCGTCCCCCACGGGACGTCGCCGATTGACTCGATTCCGGACCGCCGCAGGTCTTCCCGGCCCAACGTTCATCGCTCCTTATTGGGAGGGACTACTCTGAAAGTAGGAAGCCCTCAATACCTACGCTGTGACTATACAACGGAGGGCGCGTCCGTCAAGCAAGCCCGGTCACCGGCTCGCTGAATACCGGGGAATTGTGTGCGTCCGCCGCTACGGTTGAGCCGGAGGGTCCTTCTGCCGGTTCCGGGCGATGAGGGCGAGGATCCCGCGGATCGCGAGCATGAGGATCAGGCCGCCGACGGACACGAAGACGGTCGTGACGGCGGCCCACGGGCTGATATCGCCCATCGGAGGCGTGGCGAGCGCGAGCGTGATGAGGAGCACGGTGCCCGAGATCGAGACCTGCTGCTTCAACCCGCCGGGGAGCCACCCAGGGGCGAGGAAGTTGTACCAGAGGAAGAACCCGACGGCGATGCTCACAAGCGCGCAGACGGTCCAGGCCATCCAGGGATAGGGGGCGAACTTCACGAGCACCATCCCCACGACCCCGACGACGATCGCCAGCAACGGGACCTCGTAGAGATAGCCTGCCTCGCCGGTCCGCTCCCGGGACATCTTCATCCTGCGCCCATCATACCTGCTAGAGTACCCGCATGAACGACACCCTCGCCATCCGCGGAGGCCCCCGGGTGGTGCCCGAGGGCGAGATCAGGTCCTGGCCCGAAGTGACCGACCGGGACCGGGAGATGGTCATGGCCGCCCTCGCCAGCGGCCGCCACAACTTCGGTCCCCAATGCCAGAAGCTCCAGGAGGAATTCGCGGCGTGGAACGGCAACCGGCACGCGCTGGCCACGAACTCGGGCACCGCGGCCCTGCACATGGGACTGGCCGCCTGCGGACTGTCCTGCGGCGACGAAGTGCTTGTCCCGGCCTACACCTGGTCCTCGTCCGCGACCTGCGTCATGCACCACAACGGTCTCCCCGTATTCGTGGACATCGACTTCCGGACGATGAACATGAACCCGGACCTCATCGAGGCCGCGATCACCCCGAAGACCAAGGCCATCATCCCCGTCCACCTCCACGGCCTCCCCATGGACATGGGCAAGGTTATGGCGATCGCCAAGAAACACCACCTCTTCGTGGTCGAGGACTGTTGCCAGGCTCACGGAGCCACCTGGAAGGGAAAGAAGGTCGGCACCTTCGGCCACTGCGCCGCGTTCAGTTTCAACCAGAACAAGCTCGTAGCCTCCGGCGAGGGCGGGGCGTTCGTGACGGACGACGCCGAGCTGCTCGAGCGCGCCCAAAAGGTCTGGTACTTCGGCGAGACGCACGACCCCTCGAAGAAGGAGGAGTACCACGTCTACGCGCTCGGCTGGATGTACCGGAGCAACGACCTGACCGCCGCGTTCGGCCGGGCGCAACTCGAAGTCCTGGATCGCAACCTCGCCGCGATCAAGGCAAATGCCGGAGTCCTCGCGGCCGCCCTCAAGGGCACCCCGAACCTGATCCTCCCCGAGGCGCGCGACCCCGAGGGCCACAACTGGTACAACTACACGCTCCGGTTCGACATGAAGGCTCTGGGCCACGAACACGACGCCGGCGCGTTCCGTCATCGGCTCGTGAAGGCGCTCGTCGCCGAGGGCGTGGAAACGCTCGTGTGGCAGGACTTCGCCCTGCCCGACATGACCGTATTCCGCGCCCGGAACGCGTACGGTCACGGATGTCCCTGGTCGTGCCCCTACGGCCGGGGCGTCACCTACGATCGCGACGCCTTCCCCCAGGCGCGCCGGCACGCGGACTGGCACACGGGGATGACTTTCCCCATCCGGCACCCGAACGGACCCCGCCAGGCCGAACTCACGGCGAAGGGCATCCGGAAGGTGATGGAGCACATCGGGGACATCCCGTGAAGGCCGGGTTCGGCGAGGCCGACATCACGCCGGCCGTCCCCTGCTCCAAGATCGGCTGGATCAAGGACGTCAAGGCCACCCGCATCCTCGACCCGCTCCACGCCAAGGCGCTCGTCCTGGAGGAATCCGGCGGCGCGTTGGGCATCATCGCCCTCGACACGCTCAGCATCCGCTGGACCCAGGTCGAGCGGATCCGCAAGGGCATCTCGGCGCTCGGTTTCCCGGGCGACCGGGTCATGATCTCGACCACGCACAACCACGCGGGCCCCGCCGTCGCGCACGAGGGAGACGTGGAGCGGGACGAGGCGTACCTCGACGGGCTCGTCGACCGCTCGGTCGCGGCGTTCCGGCAGGCGCTCGACCGCCGCGAGGAAGCGGAGGTCGGGTTCGGCCGGGCGGTGGAAATGGGCGTCGTCTTGAACCGCCGCGTCGTCTACCGCGACGGGCTGGTTCGCACGCACGGCTCGCTCGCCCATCCGGACGCCCTGTTCGTCGAGGGTCCCGTCGACCCGGAGGTCGCGGTGATGGCCGTCCGGTCGGTGAGCGGCACTATGCTGGGAGCGACCGTCTCCTACGCCCTGCACCCGACCTACCACGGCGACGATGAGTGCATCTCGGCCAACTGGCCCGGCGTGATGGCCACCCGGCTCGCGGCGCGCGGCGTACCCGTCACGCTCTTCCTCCAGGGCACCCAGGGCAACATGAGCACGGGTGACCCGCTGCGTCCCGGGCATGAGCCGGACATGGAAACGGTCGGACAGGTCATGGCGGAGGCCGCTCGGCGGGCGCTCGAGGGCATCAGATTCACCGCCCACCCGAAGCTCCGGTTGTCGTCGGAAGTCGTTCCGCTCCCCTACCGCCAGGCCACGGAAGACGAGTGGCATGGGAGGATCAGGGGCGCCCAGCGGTTCGTGGACCCCGACGCGTACGAGCGCGCGATTCCCCGGCTGCGGCGCAAGATCGCGGAGCGCGGCGGCGTGAAGCCCGCCCAGGTGCAGGCGCTGGGCATCGACGACCATGTCTTCGTCGGCCTCCCCGGCGAGGTCTTCGTCCAGCTCGGGCTGGCCATCAAGGAACGCGCGTTCCCCTTGCTCGCGCACCCGGTCATGGCCAACGGCATGCTCGGGTACATCCCCCATCTCGACGCCTTCAAACGCGGAGGTTACGAAACGACGTTCACCGCCGGGGTGGATATGGCGCCCGAGACCGGGGACCTGCTCGTGGACGCCGCGGTGCGGCGGATCGGGGCGCTCGGGGGATCCTGACCGCCGGGAGACCGGGTCAGCGCTTGAGGCAGCCCACGATCTCGCCCAGGAACATCCGGTGGTAGTCCTTCTTGGGGTAGTGCTCCTCGATCGCCGGATCGAGAAACCGCGCCGGGTCGATATCGTGCGTGTAGAGCTTGCGGCACTCGAGGATGAGCCGCGCCTCGTCAAAGGCCACGCCGCCGGCCGGCGTCGCTATCGGCGTCAGTCCCGACTCCTTCGCCTTGTCGATGTCGCGCCCGGACTTCGTCCCACACAGGTTCAGCGCCGTCCGGTACGCCTCGTCGTAGAACGAGAGCGTGAACAGGGGGGAGCGGTCGAGGAATCCGAACGTGTGGCGCCCGGGCCGGATGAAGCACAGGGCGACCTTGCGCTCCCACACGACGCCGAGGCCCCCCCAGCTCGCGGTCATCATATTGAAGGACGACAGCGTGCCGGCAGTGACGAGCATCCAGTCGTCGTGGACCATCCGGAACACGTTGTCCGTCAGCTCCGCCGGATCGATGCCCTTGTACCGTGTCGCCATGTCAGCCCTCCATTCGCTCGCGTGCCATGTCCAGCCCCGTCACTATACGGGAATCGGCTCCATGATACGATCAGTTCCGGACATGGTGAAATGCGGCGCGGCGGTCCTCCTCGTCCTGGCCACAGGCTGTGCCCTGCCCGAGACCCAGCCCGGCGGGGCCACCTCCCAGGTCCCACGGGAGAAGCTCCTGCTCTACGGCGGACCCGGCCAGGCCGTCTACCTCGGCTGTCTCACGTGCGACGAGACCGATCCCGAGTCCGTCCACAATCCGACCGGCAACTACGGCAGCCGGCTGTCGATGACGAGCATCCTGAACAGCTTCAGCGATTACGGCTCCAGGGTGTCGAACTACAGCGTCTGCAACCCGCTCGCCACCGACCCCCCGCTCGTCATCGACCAGGCCCGGTCCGCCCACGGCCGGCTCACGGTCAACAAGTACAGCTCGCTGGCATACCAGAACGACGACATCTTCAGGTGGCTGGAGACCGAGGTCTGCCGCTGACGCGACGCCTCCCGCGGGGGTGTGCGATCATGGCAGGACTGTGAGGCCAATGGTCCTCCGCGTCACGGCCGTCGTGCTGGCCACTCTCGCGCTGGCGCCGGTCGCCGCGGCGCGGGCCCCCGCGCGCACGCCTGAGGGCGACGCGAAGCTCCTCGCCCAGCTCTTCCCGGAGGACCGCGAGACGAAAGCGCGGAACCGGACCGGCCCGCCGGGGCTGTGGGCCATAGCGCCATCGGGGTGGGCCTCCGTAACTGCCGTCTACGAAGCCAAGGTCGTTAGCCGGCTCCTCAACTCCACCGTCGTCGAATACCAGACCTTCGAGGACCCCGGGGAGGAATCCGGGACCCGGCTCGGGCTGGCCGTGATCCACCGCGGGGCGGTGGCGTGGCGCTCCCCGCTCGTCGAGATCCGGGGCCGCGACTCTGCCAGCGGGGCCCGCTCCTCCGCCGTGGCCCTGCGGGCGAATAGGCCGCGAGCCCTGCTCTGGTCCTTCGACTACAGCCAGACCTCGATGACGGTCAGGGAATCCATCCGCCTCTTCTACGCCTACCAGTGGCTCGGCGGGGACTTCGCCGAGATCCTGCACGAGACCGCCGTGATCCGACGCGGGGTCGATGCCAGCGAGGTAACCCTGAAGGTCCGGGAACCCGATGCGGCGGGCTGGCGCGTGATCGAACTGCGGTCGCTCGAGCCCGGGGCCGGAGGCCGTCTACAGGCCCGGACGCGGTCCTTCACATTCCAGAACCGGGCCTATGCCGAGAACAGGACGATGGAGGACACGACCAGCCACGCCCTCCGCCTGTTGCGCGAGGTGCCGGCGTTCGACGGCGCGGGGTGGCCCGATGCCGCCCGGCTTCCCCTTCTCGCCTCGCTCTCGACGTCCGTGTACGTGGTCGAGGGCTGCCCGGGCTGGAAGGGGGCGAAGGAATTCTCGGTCAGGATCCTCGGCGGAGCGTGGCGTGACGGAGTGCTGCTGCTGTTCCGGGTCACGGACGCCACGCCCGTCTTCTTCTCGGCCGCGCCTAAATACGGGAGCGGCGACACTACCCAGCGGGACCTCCGGCGGACCGACCGGGTCGAGCTCGTCTTCCGCGAGCGCGCGGGCACGCGGGCCGTCCAGCTCGCCCTGAGCCCGGGGAACCTGAGCAACGTGACGCCTTTCGCCTCCCAGTGGCTGCCCGATTTCGAGTCCGTGGCGCCCGGCGTCCAGGTTCGCGCCCGGCGCACCGGCGCCGGCTACGAGCTCCTGGCGCTTCTCGGCCCCGGGGTATTCGCCCGCCGCGTCAGGCTGGCCGATGCGCTCGTCTGCTTCTCCGTCGTGGACGTCCGGGACCGCGTCCGGCCGGACCGGGACTGCGTCATCGCCACCGCCGAGAAGCTCCGAAGGAGCGATTACCGGACCCTGAACCCCGTTACGCGCTGACTGACGGCCCGCTTCGGGCCCGTGGTACCCTAGCCCCATGGCTGTCAGCGAGATCCACTTCACCCAGGCAAACTCGATCCAGAAGATGACCGCGGCGACGGTCATTTACCCCGAACGGCTCCCGGGACCGTTCCCGGTCCTGTACCTCCTGCACGGGCTGTCGGACGATCACACCGCGTGGACGCGGCGGACGAGCCTCGAGCGGTACTGCGAGGGACTCCCGCTCATCGTCGTGATGCCGAACGGCGGACGCGGGTTCTACACCGACGCCGTCGCGAAGCCGAACGCCTCGTTCGAGACCCTGATCGTCAAGGACCTCGTGGGGTGGGTGGACGCGACGATGCGCACGATCCCGCGCCGCGAGGGCCGCGTCGTGGAGGGGCTCTCGATGGGCGGGTACGGGGCGGCCAAGCTCGCGCTCAAGCACCCGGACATGTTCTGCGCGGCCGTCAGCCATTCGGGCGCCCTGAACTGGGCGTCGCACCGGCTCGACCCGAAGAACGACTGGCACCGGGAGTGGATCCCGGTCATGGGCCGCAATCCCAGGAACGGACCCGACGACGTGTACGCGCTCGCGACCAGGTGCCCGCGGGACCTTCTGCCCACCCTGCGGATCGACTGCGGGAAGCAGGACTTCCTGATCCAGGACAACCGCAACTTCCACCGGCATCTCCGGAAACTCAACATCCCGCACGAGTACGCGGAGTCCACCGGGGCGCACAACTGGGAGTACTGGGACCGCGAGGTCCGCAATGCCCTCAAGTTCTTCTGCCGGGTCCTCGACATCCGCCGGGCGAAGTAGCCGGGAGGAACGCACCGGACGTCATGGCCGTCACCGAGATCCACTTCAGCGCCGACAACGCGATCGGCAGGATGAACGCCGCGACCGTCCTCCTCCCGGAGCGCCGGGAGGGGCCGTTCCCGGTCCTCTACCTCCTGCACGGGTGGTCGGACGACCACACGGCCTGGGCGCGGCGGACCAGCCTCGAGCGTTACGTAGGCGGGCTTCCGCTCATCGTCGTCATGCCGGACGGCGAACACGGCTCCTACGTGGACGCCCCCCGGCCCCGCGCGGGCTTCGAGACGCTCATCGTCCGGGACCTGATCGGGTGGGTGGACCGGACGTTCCGGACGATCCCGCGCCGCGAGGGCCGGGTCATCGAGGGACTCTCGATGGGCGGCTACGGGGCCGCCAAGCTCGCGCTCAAGTACCCGGACATGTTCTGCGCCGTGGCCGCCCACTCCGGGTCGGTGGCCAAGGCATCGCTTCCCCGGTTCCTGCCTCCGGCGCGTCGGCGCGAACTCGCGCCCATGTTCGGCGAGCACCCCATAGGGGGTCCCGACGACGTCTTCGCGCTCGCGGCCAGGTGTCCGCGCCACAAGCTCCCGGCGATCCGGCTCGACTGCGGGAAGGACGATTACCTCCTCGAGCAGAACCGGGCCCTGCACCGGCACCTGGCGAAGCTCCGCATCCCGCACGAGTACGCGGAGCCGCCGGGCGCCCACACGTGGGAGTACTGGGACCGCCAGGTGCAGGAGGCGCTCGATTTCTTCTGTCGCGTCCTCAAACTGGGCCGGACCTGAGGGGGGATTCCATGGTGCAGATCTGCGTCTTCTCCAAGAACTTCCAGGATCTAAATGCCGACCGGCTGGGCCGCCTGCTGTCGGGGCTGAAGGTGCCCGGGGTGGACCTCACCGTCCGCGAGGGCGGCCACGTCGAGCCGGCGAAGGTCGTGGCGGACCTTCCGAGGTTCCTCGAGACCCTCAAGCAGCACGGGGTCGGGGTCACGATGCTCACGACCTCGATCACGGACATCCACGCCCCGAACGCCAAGGCCGTGATCGAGGCCGCCGGCAAGCTGGGCGTCCGGTTCATCAAGCTCGGCTACTGGAACTACCGCGGCTGGGGCCATTACCGGGAGCAGGAGCGCGCCGTGAGGGCGGACCTTGCGGGGATCGAACCGGTCCTGCTCGCCAACGGCGTGACGGCCGGCATCCACACCCACTCGGGCGACTACCTCGGACTCAACACGAACTACATCATGCGGCTCATCGAGGACCGCGACCCGAAGGCCCTTGGCGTCTTCTACGACATCGGCCACAACACGCTCGAGGGGTCGAACGTGGGCTGGCGCATGGACCTCGACCTCGCCCGGGACCGGATCGTCATGGTCGCACTCAAGAGCATGCTGTGGGAACGCCGCACGGATGCCAGGGCGGGCGAGCGCCCGTGGCGCTGGAAGGTCGTCCCCCTGTCGGACGGACTCGCGGACGTCCCGGCCTTCATCGGGTTCCTGAAGCAGATCCCGTTCACGGGCCCGGTCTCGTTCCACTCCGAGTACAAGGGCGACTACAGTTGGCGGGACCTCGCGGGGCAGGACCTGATCGACCAGACGCGCCGCGACCTCGACTACGCCCGCCCTCTGCTGGAGTCCGGGTCATAGGACGCAAGGCGCTGTCGACATGACGCCGGGCGGACACGAGGCACACCTGGCATCGCTCCTGGAAGGCATCGATAAGCTGGGACTGCTTCAGGCACCGTGGATGCGGGATGCCTTGTCCCGGGTGCCCAGGCACAAGTTCTTTGACCAATACGTCGAGGATGACAATTCCATTGCCGTCATCGGGCCGGATGGCCCCACGGACGATCAGCTCAAGAAGATGTATGTCGATAACGCCCTTCTGATTCGCGATGGCCCGGATCGGAGCTCCTGCTCCATGCCCTCCCTCGTGGTCAGGATGCTGAATCTGCTGGAAATCCGCCCCGGCATGAAGGTGCTCGAGATCGGGACGGGTACCGGCTGGAATGCAGGCTTGCTCGCGTGCGGCGTGGAAGATCCCAGCCTCGTGTACTCGATCGACAACCAGCCGGACCTGGTCGAGAACGCCAGGCGCCACCTCACGGACACCGGATTCCCGGATGTGCACCTGCAAGCCGGCGACGGCGGGCTCGGCTGGCCGGGCGCCGCGCCGTTCGACCGCATCGTCGTGACGGCTGCCGCGTGGGATCTTCCTCCCGCATGGGGCGAGCAGTTGGCGGAAGAGGGCATCCTCCTCATGCCGTTCCACTGTGCCGGTGCCGGCGATCCGCTCCTTCTATTGCGCAAGCGGGACGGTCGGCTTCGGGGGCAGTTCATCATCCTGACTAGCTTTATCCCGCTCCTGGGCACCTACGGCCCCGACCGCGCCCCGGCGTCGGACATCGAGATATGGAAACTGACATCGGCCCAGAAGGAGACGGCCCTGCGCCTGCTTGCCGAGGTGCCCGCGAAGGATGTGAAGGTCGCCGTTCCGGATCCCGCGGACCTGATCTTCTTCATCCATGCCGCGTCCCCGATCTTGAGATACGAATGGCTCCAGCAGGGCGAGGAATGGCATTGCATCCTGCATCATGAGCCATCCGGGGCCATCGCCAGGAACGTGCACTGGGAACAACGACTCGAGCTTCATGGTATCGAGGCGGGTGTGAGTGAGCTCGTGCGGCTCGTCGAGAGTTGGGTCGCGGCCGGCCAGCCGAAGATCCAGGACTACCGCGTCGAGTTGGTGTCTTCTTCAGATGTTGAGCTTCGGCCTGGCGAATGGCTCGAGCGGCGGGCCCACGGAATGTTGAGGATCACCCCACCGGAACGATGAGGCCGCCGGTGGATCACCGTCGCTCGTTCAGCCTCGAAAGCGCTTCGCGGGCGGCGGAGACCAGGAGGTCGTCCGCGCCGGGGGCGACGCGGGAGGCCGTGGGCTCGTAGCCGCCGCCGTACTCCCCCGAGGTCGGGATGTACCCGAGTTCGGCGTCGTCGTAGTCGTTCGTGTACCCGCCGACGAAGATGCCCCGGAACCCGGGTAGGGCCTTGATCCGGAGCCCGATCTCGACGAACGGCTCGCCCGGCAGCCCGACGATCGCGAGGTCCCCGATCCGGAACACCTGCACCTCACCCTCGTAGAACCCGCCCGCAGGCGAAGGGTCAGGGCCCGCGATCTTGCGCGGGAGCCGGACCGGCACCCGGGCGGCGGCCAGCGGCGCGGACCGGACGGGGGTGGCCCCGACGAGCGCCCGCATCATGGCATGCGCGACGATCGACCCCTTCGCCTCGCAGACCTCGAAGGTGCCGCGGGGCGGGGTCGGCGTGATATCGCCGCAACACCCCTGCGCCACGGCCACCCAGAGCCCCTGGTCTCCCGAGATTCGTTCCAGCTCCCGCACCGCTACGCCGGGCCAGTCGGCCGTGACGAGGAAGTTGCCGCCGGTCACGGCCGTCGCGTGGCACGCGAACTGGGCGATGACGCCCCGCGGACGGCCCGCCCGCCGGATCTCGATGACCTGGACCTCGGGATCGACGGGGCCCAGCCGGGCGACGTCGGCCGGGTCGGGGTTGTCCCAGACCATCCTGATGCCGCCGTCCTTCATATGGAACCGCCGGTTGTGCTGGACCTCGGTGCATGCGGTCCGGCCATGCAGGATCTCGGCCGGTTCCAGGGCGGCAGCGGCGTCGCCCAGCGCGACCCCCAGCGCGGCCGGAAGCGCCTCCAGCCAGCGGGCGTGTGCCGCGTGATCGGCCTCGACGCCGGGCACCGGATGGGGCGACGGGCCGCCGTGCGTGTGGGTGGACGAAACCATGATGCGGTCTCCGGTGGTGCCGGCCCGGCATGCGCCTTCCGTCCGGATGGTCGCGGTCGTTGCCGCCGGCATCCCGACGAGGTCCGCGATCAGCCACGCGATCCGGGTGGTCCCGTCATCAAGAACGATCGCCCGCGCAAAGAGCGGATCGTGAACGCCCTGCGAACCCGTCTTTCGGGTCTCGAACCCGTCCAGAGGCACGTTCGGGGGCGGCGTGATCTCGACTGTCGCCAGACCGGCTCTCATCATCGCGACTCCCTTCCCAGGGGCGGCAGAACGACGAGCGGGGGAACGTCCCGATCCACCCGTACCGAGTCGAACACCTCGACCTCGGAGACCACGATACCCCAGCCCGAGCGAGGCGCACAGGTCACCCGGATGAAGCGCGCCATCGCGGGCTTCTCCATGAGAATGCGATACCCGTAGGCCAGCCGGCCACCCGCGGGCAGGTCATCGAACCGGGGGGAATCGTCCAGCTCCCACGGGACGAAGTCGGCCGGGGGCTCGAAGACCTGGTTGAACCCCGCCGACCCGGCCGGGACGAACGCCTTCCCGTCGGCCGACGTCTCGACCCTGATCGCATCCGGGAACGTGAGATGGAAGCCGGCATCCTGGTTCGCGTGCACGACGACCCCGGCCACGGTCTTCGGGCCTCCCAGATCGACCGTGATCACCGGCGCGACATCGCGGGCGAAGATGACGTTGGTCGGCATCCATTTCGCCGAGACGTAGGTGTCGGGCGGCGCGATCACGCCGTCGGTCAAGTCGGCGCCGCCGTCGGGATTCCGGTCGTCCTGCGCGCCCGCGAGGACATACGGCCGGCCGAGCGCCAGGTTCGTCCCCCACTGGTACCGGGCCCACGGCGCCTTCGCCCCGGGCCTCACGTCGACGCCGTCCGGGTACCCGGTCGCCGCGTCCGCACCGGCCAGCTCCACGCGGACCCACTTCATCGCAGGGTCCCGGAATCCGCCCACGTCGATCGTGTACTCGTAGGCGGTCGAGGTCACCCGCTCCGTGTGCGTCCGCTCGACGTCGCCGGTCGTCCGGTGCTCGACCCAGTCGTACGTGACCCTAAGGGGCGAGAACCCCTCCACCCGGGGTCGGTGGTGCACGGTCATCAGCGCCGAGGCAATGCCGGCGAACTTCCACCGCTGCGTGTCCAGCGGTGTCTCGAACACGTACCGGAACCAGATCGCGCGCACGTTCGCGGGAGGATCGCTAACGGGCACGTTAACGACCAGATCGTACGGCAGGATGCGGCCGGTCCTGCGGGCGTCCTCGACGAAGGTCTTCCCGTCCCATGAGTGCAGGAGCGAGACCCGGCACCCGTCGGCGTTCACGCTCACGTTCCCCCCGAACTCGGCCCCCGTGATCGGCGTGGGCGCCGCCACTTTCCACGTCACCCGGCACGGATATCCCCGGCCCCGCGTGCGCAGGGTCGGCACATTGAAGTAAGGGTGCGGGTTCACGTCCACGGACCGGTCGTCGCTGATCGAAGTCCGGTGCCGACCGCCCGTGAGCGGAGGCGCCAGCGTGATGGTCTCCGTCTGCGGGCCCATGCGAACCTGCACCCGGTTCGGGCCCCGGACCAGCCGGGGCAGGCTCGGCCGATTGAGTTGGGTCAGGGTCTCGATCGAGATCGCCGACAGGAGTCCTCCCGAGCGCAGAGTCACCTGCACCAGGTACTCGGTCACCCCCGCGACCGGGGCGAGAAGATCAACACGGCCGGCCTTCGAGGTCACCGGCGTCCACCGGATGCCGGCGTCGCGCGAGACCGCGACCGAAACCCCAGTGCCGGTCAGGGAGAGCGCCGCCGAGGTGACCACGTTCGCCGCCGACACCTTGAAGACCACCGTCCCGGGACCCCTGATCCCCGCCGTCGTCCACCGGACCCCGGATTCCGAGTACACGTGCGCCCGGGTCGCCGGATCGCGCAGGTCGGGCGCATACCGCCACACGCCTGTGGCACGGATGTTGCGATCCCCCGACGCCTCGTCCACGTCCTTGCCGTTCAGCGGCCGGTAGTACCGGGGATCGGGCTTCCCCGCGTCGAGCGCCTTGAACCAGCGCGTGTACGACTCCCCCGGTCGCAGGGTCAGATCGTACCGGCGGCCCCACCGGATCGCGAGATGGTCCTCGTTGATCTCGTTGGGCGGCAGGAAGGAATCCATGCCGTTCGCAAGCGTCCGCTGGTACTCGACCGGACGATCAGACCCCGCCCGCCAGCCCTGCTGGTCCGTGAGCCCCTTCACCGGATTGGTCCCGATGCCGGGGCCGAACCGCTCGAGGTAGTACCGGGGCGTCCGCTCGATCTCGCGGACGGAGGCGACCTCGCCGGCGTCGTTGAAACAGTAGAAGCTCATGGAGTTGTCGAACATGTGCCACGTCTTCCCGCCGTCCCACGAGGCCTCGGAGACGGTGTGGTCGCCGAGCTGGACGTAGTGCGCCTGCCAGCCGAGGTTGAGCCAGAGCGAGTTGTCTATCCCGGAGATGATCCCGCAGTTCGTGTAGCCGTAGCTCGTGAAGAAGAGAATGGGATCGAGAACCTCCTGGCCCTCCTCCTCCGGGACGCCCGTCTGTTTGCGCAGGCGCTGGGACCAGCGCCAGACCCCGATCGCCTTCTCCTGCGAGGTCGAATACTGGGCGGTCACGGAGGCGAGATAGCTCGCGACATCCGTGAAGTCCGGGGCGCTGTCGGTGATGAGCGTGACGTGATGGGCCGCCGGGACCGGCGGGACGGCGGCGCCCACGGCTGGCAACGCCAGCAGGATGACGACGGCGATCCGCCGGATCACGGCCATGACAGCCCCATCCTACGCCGGAGGACTTCGGCGAGGAGCAGGATGAGGACGACGACCATGAGCGGACGGATGATCCGGGCGCCCTGTTTCACGGCCAGCATCGACCCCAGCAGGTTCCCCGCGATCCCGGCGCCCGCCGCCCAGAGCGCCAGCGGGAAGACGACCCGGCCGCTCCAGAGAAAGACCGCGACGCCCCCGACGTTGCTCGCGAGGTTCGCCAACCGGGCGTTCGCGGAGGCCGTCAGGAGGTCGAACCCGAGGACCGCCGCGAACGCGATCGTGAGGAAGGTGCCGGTGCCGGGCCCGAAGAACCCGTCGTAGCACCCGATCACAGCGCCGATCGCGAGCGAGGCCGCGTGCCTGCCGGCTGTCCCCCGCGGACGCCACCGGACCAGGTGCCGCTTCGGCATCCGGTCATGCACGAGGAAGAAGACGAGGACCAGGGGCACCAGCACGAGCATGATCGCGTTGATCGTCGGGGCCGGGACCAGGAGCGCGGCCTGCGCGCCGGCGGCGGAGCCCGCCAGCGCCCCGGCGGCGGCGAAGAGTCCGATCCGGACCCGGACCGTACCGGCATGCCAATACCGGGCCACGGCAGTGAAAGTCCCGCACGAGCTCGAGAACTTGTTCGTCGCCAGCGCCGCGTGCGGCGGCAGGCCGAAGGCGAGATAGGCGGGGAGCGAGATCAGTCCTCCGCCGCCCGCGATCGAGTCCACGAATCCGGCCACTCCCACGAGGGCGCAGATGACGGCGACTTCCAGGATGGCTACCTCAGCGTCGGGTGGTTATGGAACACGCCCCGGGCGTGGAGGCGGTTGTGCAGGCTCCGGTGGGCGGAGACGAGCAGGCGGTGCATCCGCCGGTAGTCCCGGGTCTCGGCCCGCGTCCCGATCGTGTCGAGGAAGGCCAGCGACCCCGCGATCTGGTCCAGGATCGTGTCTGCATCCGCCGCCGCGAGGAACGGCGTGCCCGCGACCTCGGCCATGACCGGACTCGTGTGCGCGGCGATGATCTCGGGCTTGCCCGCGTACCGCCCCCGAACGAGCAGGGCGATCCAGGACGACCGGTCCACGCGCACGCGGAACCGCCCCCCGCCCGCGGCCGGGTCGACGGCCATGCTCTCCCGGATCTCGCCGTTCACCATGAGCTCGACCCGGGTCAGGGGCGCCATGACCGACGCCACGCGCCACTCGACATCGAATGTGCCGCCCGTGCGACCGAGCCTGACCCGGGACCCCGCCGGGCGGCCGTCGACCGAGAACTCGATCAGGGGGCCGTACGTGACGAACGTCTCGCCGCGCCGGACCGCCCCGACCCAGGCCTCGTAGGTGAAGGGCTGTCCCGCCTCGAGCTTCGCGTAGGTCCGAACCGTCCCCGCCGCCGTCGTCGTCGCCATCTTGTCCGTCCCGCCCACGGCGGCGACAAAGTAGCCGCAGTTGAGGTACCGGTACCAGTCCGAGAGCGAGTAGGGGTCGAGGCCGCCCCAGAGGTTCTGCCAGCTCGTCATCTCGATGCCGTCCACGCGCCCCAGCACGATCGCGGCCGCGTGCTCGGCGCGGGGATTGGGAAAGTGCGGGAGCACGACGAGCCCGCCCTGCTTGCGGCACTGCGCCGCCCACTCCGAGAGCAGGACCTCGACCGGATCGCCCAGCGCGGACTCGTCCGGCCCCCCGGTCGTCATCGGGGCGATGACCCGGCCGCGGTAGCCGAGGAGCGAGATGTGGCCGAGCACGTGCTGGCGGTTCTCGGTCCCGACCCGGACCAGGTGCTCGCCGTCGCCCCCGGCCCCCTTCGCCCCCCACGTAGTCTTCCCGTCGAAGTCGCCCGCGTTCGTCATCAGCTCGCCCCATTGGCTGGCGAGCAGGTTGATGACGTTGAGCCCCTCCCCCGCCGCCTCGAGAATGCCCGTAACCGGTGAGAGGAAGTGGACGTGGGTGTCGGCCGTGACCCATCCCTTCTCCCGCCAGCGCAGGACCTTGTCCAGCGGGATCGTGACCTTCCGGGTGCCCGAGCCGACGCGGACGCGGAGACGTCGGGGCCGGACCTCGAACCCGCGGCTCACCTCGATGAAGACGTCGCCGCACGGCAGATCGAGCACGGTCTCGCCCGGGATGTAGGTGCCCGGCAGGGCCCCGTCGTGGATCACGTCCGTCGAGTAGTCCTCGAACCAGGCCGGGTTCGGAATCCGGTGCCGGTCCGCTGGCGCCAGGTACTCGCCGGCGGCGCCGTGCACGTGGAGTTTGACTGCGACCGGCCGCCCGGTGGCCCGGTCCACGATGCGGAGCTCGACCCGCTGGCGCGCCGGGTGTACGACGGCGACGTCCGGCACCCGGCGCGGGGTGACGGGCACCGTCCGGCCGCCCGTGAAATGGAACCGGGCCTCCGGGTGCGCGGCGAACTCGATCAGGATCTCGCGATCCGATGCGGGAGCGCCCGAGCGGTGGAGACCGCGCTCCCAGCTCCCGTTCGGGTAGAGCCGGCGCGGCTCGGCCCGAATCACGACCCCGAGATCCACCTCGATCCCGCCGAGCCGGCCCGGCCACGCCAGTTTGGGGTCGAACTTCTCCCCCGGCGCCATCCTCCAGATCATCTTCCGCCGCCGCTCCCAGCGCAGGGGATGCGAGCGCACCCGGCCCGCGGAGACGGCGTAGAGGACGACGGCGCCGGTCACCGGGACGAGCCGGAGTCCGGTCACGGGAACGCCGGGCCGCGGATTCCTCCACGCCCAGAGGTACGTACCGAACTCCCACGCCTCGCCGCTCGAGGCGCGCGTCTGGCTCCACCCCCAGCCACCTCCGTCCTGCTCGTGGTTCGCGGCGACCGGGTGCGGCTTCGCCGCCGGGACCGCGTCAAAGCACTGCTCGCCCCAGGGATGGCGGAAGGCCCCGACCTCGCGGCGGCGCCGGACCGGGAGCGTCTCCTCGCTCCCGTCGGCGCGCAGCACGACGTAGTCCGCCGCGTGCTCGCCCAGGTGGCCGTGTCCCGTGGATGCCCGGATGAACCCGGACACGTCGCGATCGAGCGGCACGGTATCCGACGTGTGCAGGAAGACGAGCCACGTAGCCCGGACGGCCCGGCATCGCAACGTGACGGGAGTCCTCGACACGACCGCCGGCCGACGGACCCGGAACGGGATCCCGTGATAGACGCACGCGCCCGAGGGCGCCTGGGGTGCCGCCCCGGCCAGCTCCTGCGAGACGAGGTCCCCCGGGAGGAGACCGGGAGCCCTCGAGCCGGTCAAGGCAACCGGGCGGAAGAGCGGGGAGGCGGGACCATCCCGGAACGAAGGCATTGCGCCATTCTAATCCGGATGGAGCCTCTCCGGGTGGTCGGCGGCGAGCGGATTGTAGCAGGACAATCGGACTACCCAGGAGCCCTCTCCCGGTTCCTCGCGCCTGCCGCCATTACCCCGCAAGGGATTCCCCGACCGGGAGTTTCCCTTGCCACTGCCTTACAGGCTACAATCGGGCTGGGGGAGGAGCCTGGCATCAGGGACATGAGGGGGATCATATCGGGATGAAACGCATGCGGGCTGTCGCAGCCGTCGCCCTGCTGGCGGCCTGTCTCGGCGTCCCCGCCTCCCGCGCCCGCGCCGACTCGTGCGTCGCCGACATCTACTACAACGGCGACGCGCCGTCGAGGTTCGTCTTTCCCAACTGGATCCGGGTCTACGAAGGCAGCTTCGTTCTCTGGATGACCCTGGGGTCGCCCGACGGCGACTTCCTGGGCAGCATCACCGTGGTCAACTACGGCACCGCGGTTCCGGGAACCGACCTCACCAACGTCTACTTCGCCCTCATCGACCCCAGCAAGGGCACCGTAACGGGGCCGCTGCCGATGACCTTCGCGGGCAACTACCTGGAGGACTCGGGCACCTACCCGGCCTGGACGTGGGTGGGACCGACGGCCCAGGACATCGCCTACACGACGGACCTGTGCAACTACCAGCCGGCGTGCGGCCAATATTCGCTGATCGCCCTCTACGCCGACATCGGCTCCTGTCCGACCGTGGGCAACACCATCAACCTCGGGTTCCCGACCAACTCGATCTCGGATACGACGTACATCGGAAGCGTCTGGGACAACATTCCGGCCTGGGCCCCCGGACCGTACTGCGTGGTCCCCTGGTACGTGAACGACGTCAACCGTGGCGCGGACATGGACACGATCGCGTGGGCGTTCAAGGATGGACCCGACCTGACCTCCCCCGGCGACACGATCTCGTACACGATCACGTACGGCAGGACGGGAACCGTCCTCAACTCGATCACGGTTACGGACTCGCTGCCGCCGTACCTGCACTACATCATGGGCTCCGCGTCTCCCCCGCCCGACCCGGGCTGGGACCCCGATCCGGGACCGCCGCTGCGATTGCGATGGACAACCAACGGCCCGATCAACCCCGCGGGAGGCCCCACCGCCCAGATCACCTACCAGGTGAGCGTGGACTGGGGGAACGGCGAGTCCTTCGAGCCCGGATCCGGGGACGTCGGAGCGCCCGAAGGCTTCAAGCTCAAGAACTACGCCCACGTCAGCTTCGCCAGCGACTGCACCCAGAAAGCCGTCGTCACCGACCCGACGATCACGTCCGTGCGCCGGTTCATGTTCTGGAAGATCGGGGACAACGACATGCTGTTCAGCCAGTCGATGGGCCAGCCGCCGGACGAGATGATCTACTCGATCTTCATGAAGAACGTGGCCACGAAGAAAACGTGGTGGAACGTGGTCGTGTGGGACACGGTGCCGGCCCAGCTCGACCCGTACGACATCGACTGCGGATTCGAGGACCCGTGCGCGGGATGGACGATGACGCCGACCGGCTGCGCGGCGGCGGGCCCGGGAGTGGTGCTCACGGGAGCCAAGACCACGATCCTGACGTGGAGCCTGGACATGCCGCCGGGGTTCACGCTCACGGTCAGGTGGAAGGCGAAACTGAGGCCCTCCACTACGGTCGGGGAGACGGCGATCAACCGGGCGAGTATCAAGGGGCGGGGACGGACGGGCGTCGTGGAAGGCACGGGTGACACGGGAACGACGCGCAATTTCACCCACACGGCCCTGATCAAGCTCAACACCATGTACGTGAGTTACGTCGGGATGGCGGGCGCCGACAACGACAAGGGAGCTTGTCCCGGATTCATGCTCGTATTCTTCCCGCTCAACAAGAAGTGCCAGTTCGAGCTGCGCGAGATCCAGTACCAGGGCGCGGGATTCGCGACCGTCGGGGGCGTTTCCGACTCGATCGGCTGCTGGATCGGGGACTGCATCGGCGGGTTCCCGGGCAGTCCGACCTGTGTCCTCGGGAGCGGCGCGATCCCGGGCAACACTCCCGGCCTTGGCGCCGGGTGCAAGGCCGAGCGCGTCCCGGCCTACTACGACCCCGCCGCCTGGGTGTCGGTCTGTCCCACCTTTCCGTTCAGCTTCATCTTCAAGGTGACGTCGAACTCGCCCGTCCTCTGGCAGATGCTGACGCGGATGGACAACTGCAACCAGGACCGGATCACGTACGCCCCGGCCTCGACGTTGACCTACGCGGGCTACACGCTCTACACCTGGCACACGAACATGCCGCAGTACGCGGACCAGGTCTACATCAACACGAGCGAGACCGCGCCCACGACGGTCCACGTGTTCAAGTACAACTACGGCATACTGGAATGGGACTACGACAGCAGCTACGAGCTCGGGATCAACAGCGCGGCGACCCGGCTGGGGACGGCGGCCGATTTCGCGCCTTTCCGGATAATCTCGTCGGATACCCCGCTCATCGTCCACATCGGTGAAAGCGCGCTCAACACCGTGCAAGGGGGATCCTGCTGCTGCTGCCAGGGCTCGGACAACCACGGCGCCTACGCCCCCATGGCCGAGACCGGGTACGTCGTCGGGTCCGGCAGCTTCTACGGGATCTCGGACCCCGGCGGGTGCGTCAGCAGGAGGGGCACGGTGTGCGTCGGCGCCATGAACGCTCCCGCCACCTACCAGATCTGGGCCTACTCCCCCCTGAACGTCTCGGGTGGCAACCCCTGGATCCCGCCGCTCCTCCGGAGCAACGAGGGAACCTGGGAGCTGAAGATGACCGATACCGCCGGGAGCGGCCTCATCGTGAACGCCAACACGCCCAACGTCTACGGGGGCGCGCCGTTCAACCGGGGCGGCTCGAACCTCTTCAAGATCAAGGTCACTTCCGGCGGCCCGATCCAGGTCCTGCACGGGACGAACATGTGGGATTGGTGGGCCGGCGGGTCGGTCTTCCACTCGGCGGCGGGGGTCCCCGCGGGGAGCGAGTTCTGGTACCACCAGGGCGCCGGCCGGGGAGGCACGAAGGCGACCACGGAACAGGACACCCTGTGCGTCCAGATGTTCACTCCCGAAACCGGCGTCGCCATGCGTGGCGTCTCGGGCGACGGCTTCTCGGCGAGCTACACGACCAACGGAACCGACCAGTGCATCGCGTTCATGAAGGAGACGGACATGACGACCGGGTCGAAGCGCGTCTGGCGGTTCAACGTGCTGACGGCCGGGAGCGCCGCGATCGCGCTCTACCAGCAGGCCAAGGTCACGGAAAAGGGGTTCACGGCGCCGTTCCTCGCTACCGGCACGTTCTACGACATCATCGCGCCCCAGGTCGTCTTCTCCGGCCAGAGCTTCTGGATCACGATCATCGTCCGAAGCGATCTCGGCGGCGTCGTCACGACCTACGCCGGCACCTCGTCGTTCACGTCCACGGACCCGAAAGCCCAGATCCAGCTCACGGGCATGGACGCCTACAACTACACGTGGGTCCCGGCCTCCGACGGGGGCATCCACATCTTCGTCAACGTGAGCCTCGTCAAGATCGGCCGGGCGTCGATCGTGGCCGCCGACACCATGGACGGTTCCATCACGGGACTGGCCTCGGTGATGGTGGTCGGCGTGGACGTCAAGCTCTGGAAGGAGCCGAAGCTCATGGTGGCCGCCTCGGGCGACACCGTGCAGTTCAAGATCTGCTGGAGCAACTACTCGTCCTCGTCCGCGTTCACGATGGTGGTTACCGACGCGGTGCCGGTGGGCACCTCGTTCATACCCGAGGCCGGGATGGCCGCCCTGAGCTGCGGGAACACCGACGGGATCGCCCTCGGGGTCTCCTACTCGACGCTCGCGGTTGCGGTCATGCCGGGCGCCGCCTCGTTCACTTCCGCTAACCCGGTAGCGGGCACCCGGTGGCTCCGGTGGACGGTCCCGATGTCGGGGGTCCAGACCACGGGTTGCGCCTGCTTCCGCGTCCAGGTGAACTAGGGTCGAGGACGACCCTTCGTCGAAGGGTGCGGGAATATTGACCTTCGACGCACCCCTGAAATGGAATGAGGCGGGCCGGGAGCGGCCCGCCTCTGGTCACCTGACTCTGCGTGGGGTTACTTCGAATGCTCCATCACGGGCGGCTGGCCCTTCATCATCGAACACGGGCCCTTCATACCGCAGCCCATGCCCCCGCCGATGAGAATGCGAATCGCCGCAGCCAGCAGAATGCCGACCACGAGACCCTTCCAGAACCCGCCGTGGCCACTGCCACACCCACACCCGCAGGAATGACCTTCCTCTTCTCTTGGCATGTACACCTCCTCGGGACCATCCCATCTCGACCGGGGACGTCCTCAGACGAAACCTTGGTACGGATCAACGAGTTCCCTGCTGTCCCATTGTCCGCTTTCCCGGCTTCCCCGGCAACACCGCGCGGGTTTGGTCAGCGCCCGTCAGCGACCCGGCCGAGCTCGAGCAGGACGGCGCCCTCGGGCCGGAGCCGCCTGGCCGCGTCCGCCGCCCTGAGGGCCTCGTCCACCCGCCCCAACGCCGAGAGCGCGCGCGCCCGCTCCATGGCCGCCGCGGGCGATAGCGGGTCCTTCCGGCGGGCCGCGTCCGCCTCCGCCAGCGCCTCGTCCGCCCGCCCCTGCTGGATACACGCGTGCACCAGAGCCGCGTGCAGGCCCGGCGCCTCCACTCCGAGCGAGCGAGCGCGTCGAAGCGACGAATACGCCTCCGACCACCTCCCGAGCGCCATGCAGGCCACGGCGACCCGCAGGGCGGTCGACCCCACGTCCGCGAGCAGGGGGGGCGCGGCCCGGTAGCGCGCGAGCGCCGCCAAGGCGTCGCCCGCCCCAAAGAGGCGATCGGCTTCCGCGAACGCGAGCGTCTCGTACGCGGGGAGCACGGGCAAGGGCCGCGGCGCATGCGGCGCCCCGAACCGGATGAGCGCGAACCAGTCGGTCTGCCAGATGGTGTCGCCGCGCTCGCGCAGGCACCCCGCGAACCCCTCCCATGCGCCCGGCGGCACCTCCCAGGCACCGGGCACCTTGGCGAAGTCGGCCACACCCGGCGCGGTGAAGAGCAGCCACCGGATCCCGAGCTGGCGGAGGCGCCTGGCGATACCCTGCGCGTTCCGCCCCTCCGCCAGGATCACGGCAAGCCGGGTCCGACCCGTGTGGTAGTCCGCGAGGCACTCGCGGTCGATGTAGTAGGTCGAGAAGTGGGAGACGACGAGGACACGATCGGCCGTGGACACCCGCGCGTTGACGACCTCGTTGGCGTACGCCCGGTAGGGCGCGGGCGGCAGGCCGGCGGCCAACAGGCCGCGCGCCGACCGGCGCCCGAGCGCCATCCCGGCGGGATCCTCCGACGTGACCGCCACTTGCACCGCGCAGGCCGCGGCCGCCACCAGGGACGCCTCGAGGGCCACGCGAAGACCGGCGCGCCGGGCGACTGGCCAGGACGCCGCGGCGGCCAGCCGCACGGCGATCAGGGCTGCGAGCCCCGGCAGGGCGGGCAACACGAACCGGGCCTCGGGCGCGAGCAGCATCCACCCGCCGACGTACGCGAGCGCGCCCCGGCGTACCCGTCGCCGCGACGCGTCCCCCTCGGGCAGGCAGACGAGAGGAAGGAGACCCGCGATCGCGGGCGCGAGGGGGCTGCGGAGATGCCCGGGCTCGAGCAGGAGGGAGAGGACGCGGATGGGCAGGCTGCGGACCAGCCCGGCGACGGCGTGCTGTTGCTCGAACCACGGCGTAACGTCCGCGGGGAGGGACCCGGCCGATCCGAAGATGCCGCCCAGGAACGGGGCGACCGGATTCCCGATCCAGACTGCGTTCTTCAGGAGCCACGGCAGGACCGGTAAGGTGGCGGCCGCAACGGCCGCCACCCTTGCACCCCGGACCGGCAGGGCGACTGCGAGCATCGCAGGCACCACGAGCACCCCCGCGTACTTGCCGGCCATCGCAAACCCGGCCAGCGCGGCCCCGGTCACGAAGGCGGGTCGCGAGCCCGTGCGCGCCCCCCGGACCCATTCGAGGAGGGCAAGGGACCCGAACGCCGCGACCCCGAGATCGACATAGGCACGGGACACCAGCGCCAGAACGAGAGGACACGCCGCGACGAGGACGGCGGCCAGACGACCGCTCCCTCCGAGTTCGCGGGCAAACCCGGCCGCCGCGAGGCAGAGGATACCGCCGAACGCCGCGTGGAGCATTCGGGCAACGAGGTCCCCGGCCCCTCCCGGCAGGAGCCGTCCCACCACGTACAGCATCTCGACCTGCGCCGGGTACGCGCCGTAGTACGAGTGCCAGACATGCCAGACCTTGTGCCGGTACGCGTAGAACGAGGGAAGCCGCAGATGGTACATGAGCGCGTCCCACCCGGTCTCGACCGACAGGAGCCCCCCGAGCACGACGACGGCGGCCGCGGCCAGGCACGCGAGGCTCACGGGGGACAGCGGAGGCCATTCCGCCCGCCACCTCCCCGCAGACGCCGCCATCCGCCGGAGCCCGAAGACCGCGAACGGCACGAGCACGACCCAGGCCACCCAGCCCGGCGGCGCGAAGAGGAGCCCGGAGAATCCGAGCCCGAGCGTCGCGCTTCCCGCGAGGCCCAGCCCCAGCACGAGCCCGACGAGACCGCGACAGACCGCTCCGCGGCGCCCGAGCCACCCGCACGCGCGCTCCCCAGCCGCCGAAGCCGCGCCCAGGACCCCGGCGGCGAGGATGGCCGCGGCCGCGAATCCGGCCCAGTTCCGCGCGAGGAGACCGGCCGAGAACTCGCCGTCCCGCCATGCGGCGGCCAGCGATGCGGCCATCGCGGACGGATGCGGCCCGTAGGACCCCATCCAGAGCCACAGGACGAGCGCGTTCCAGGTGACGAAGAGCGCCGCGCCGATCATGACGATGCCTCGATTCTACCGGCTCGCGGTCAGCGCAGGCGCCGCGCAGACGGGCGGGACGCCGCAGGGAGGACGCGGGCTCCCCGACCCGGGGAGGGCCCGAGGCCCCGGTTCACTCGTACCGGAGGGCCTCGATGGGCGAGAGCCGGGAGGCCTGCCACGCGGGCCAGAGCCCGGCGACGATCCCGGTCAGCGCCGAGATCACGGCCGCGCCCATGACCGTCAACCACGGCAGGAGGATGGGCCAGCCCGCGACGAGCGAGAAGCCGAGGGCGACACCGGCGCCGATGACGATGCCCGCCGCGCCGCCGAAGACGCCGATCAGGACGGCCTCGACCAGGAATTGGAACAGGACCTCGAGGTTGTGGGCCCCCAGGGCCTTCCGGAGCCCGATCTCCTTCGTCCGCTCGCGCACCGACACGAGCATGATGTTCATGATCCCGATGCCGCCCACCACGAGCGAGACGACTGCAATGCCGCTGATCAGGAGGCCGAGCGTCTGCGTCGTGCCTTCCATGGCCGCCTGGATATCGGCCATGTTCCGGACGTTGAAATCGTCGTCCTTGCCCGGCGGGATGTGCCGCGTGCGCCTCAGCACGTCGGTCACTTCGTTGATCGCGTCCTGGATGGTCTCCGAACTCGAGGCCTCGATGTCGATCGAGGAGATCGTGGTCTGACCCAGGATGCGGTTCATGGCCGTATTGAGCGGGACGATCACGACGTCGTCCTCGTCCCTGAATCCGCCGCCGCCCTTGACCGGCAGGATTCCGAGGACGCGGTAGTTCGTCTTGTTGATCTTGATCAGCGTGCCGGTCGGGTCGAAACCCTCGGCGTACAGGTTCCTGATGATCGTGTTCCCGATCAGGCAGACGCGCGCGCGCGCCTGGTCCTCGGCGTCCGTGAAAAACCGTCCCGTGACCGGCCTGGAGGCGCGCATGACCTCGTAGACCGGCTGGCACCCGGTCACCCGCGTCGCCCAGTTCTTGTCCCCGGCGCTCACCACCACATTGCCCTGCACCGTCGGGTCCACGTACTTGACGTATCCCATGCCCTGCGACAGCGTCTTGAGCACCTGCACGTCCTGCAGCGTGAACCGTGGCGCGCCGCCGGTGCCCCGGATGTTGCCGGATCCCGCCTGAACCACGAGGAGGTTGCTCCCGAGCGAGGCGAGCCGCGCCTTGACCGCAGCCTTCGCCCCGTCCCCGATCGCGGTCATGCTGATCACGGCCCCGACGCCTCCGAGCACGCCCAGCGTCGTCAGGAAGGTCCGGAGTTTGTTGAGTCCGAGCGCGGTCAGCGCCATCCGCAGGTTCTCGACGAGCGCGTCCCGGCTCGGAAGGGCCGAGGCCCGTCCGACCGCGACCCGCTCCTCGCGCACTCGACGCCCTTGGCGTCGAACGCGGTCGGTGACGATCCGGCCGTCCCGCATTGTGATCGTCCGGCGCGCATGGCGGGCGATGTCCTCCTCGTGGGTCACGACGATGACGGTCACGCCCTCGCGGTTCAGCCGGTCCAGCTCGGCCATGACCTCGGCCGCCTGCGCCGTGGAGATGTTGCCCGTCGGCTCGTCGGCGAACAGGATGCGCGGGCTGTTCGCCAGCGCCCGGGCGATCGCGACCCGCTGTTGCTGGCCACCGGAAAGCTGGTGCGGGGCGTGGAACAGGCGGTCGCCCATCCCGACCTTCTGAAGCAGGGCCCGGGCGTGCCCCTGCGGGTCCCGGTGGCGGGCGTAGATGAGCGGGAGCGCGACGTTGGCGATCGCGGACGTGCGGGCCAGGAGATTGAAGAACTGGAAGATGAACCCGATCGAGCGGTTCCGGAGCGTGGCCAGCTGGTCGTCGGTGAGCCGGGCGACGCTCTGGCCGCCGACGTGCAGCTCCCCCGAGGTCGGGCGGTCCAACAGGCCCAGCACCTGCATGAGCGTGGACTTGCCGGAACCCGACGGACCCACGATCGCGACGTACTCGCCCGCGTGGATCCGAAGCGTCACGCCGTCCAGGGCCCGGACCTCGGCGGCACCATCCGTCTCGCCCCTGGCCTCCTCCTGCGGACGGTAGACCTTGGTGAGCTTCCGGGCCTCGAGGAGAGGAACGCCCGCGCTCACGGAACGCTCAGCGGTCCCCCCCGCCCCGCGACCGTCCGCCCCCGCCCCCGCCGCCCTGGCCCTGGCCGCCCGGCCGGCGGGACGGCATACCCAGGACGGGGCTCGACGCGGCGCCCGGCCCGAGCTTGAGCCCGTCGACGAGCACGCCTTCGCCCTCCTTGAGCCCGTCCGTGACGACCACGAGCGCGCCGTCCGTCGGGCCGAGCGCCACCTGGCGCACCTCCGGCTTGCCCCGGCGCCCCGCCACGACCCTGAGCGTCACGGTCGTCTTCTCCGCGCCCTTGACCGCGTAGGCAGGCAGGAGCAGGACGTTCTTCATCTCGCTGAGGATGAAATTGACGTTCGCGGTCATCCCGGCCCGGAGGACCCCGGGGGTCCGGTCGGGATCGAGCTGGACCGTGTAGCTCACGACGTTGTTGACCTTGACGGCCTGATGCTCGATCAAACTCACGTGCGCGCTGAATGGCTTGTCCGGGTAGGCGTCGACCGTGATCTCGGCCCGCTGTTCCAGCCGGATCTTGCCCAGGTCCGTCTCGTCCACGGCCGCCTCGACGATCAGGCGGTCCGAGAGGTCGTAGAGGCCGGTGCCCGTGCTCACGGTCTGACCCTCGACGACGTTCCGGGCGATGATGAGCCCCTCGGCGGGGGCGATGATGGGCGTCGGCTGGTACGCCTCTTCCCAGTACTTGACCTCCGCCTCGCCCTTGGCCCGCGCGTTGTCCAGCAGGACCGCGCGGTCGGAGGAACTCATCCACGCCAGGATCTGGCCCCGCTTCACGTACGCGCCCTCGCGCACGAGGATCCGGTCGATCCGGCCCCCCACGGGCGGCAGGATCTGGACCTTGTTGAGCGGCTGGACGGTGCCCGCCTCCTGAACCGTCATCCTGAAGGACCCGACCACCGCCCGAACCGGCCGGGACGAGCCGCTACCGGCCTTGCCCGGGCGGCCCCACATGACGACCGCCACGAAGACCACCACGACGGCCGCGACGACGGCCGCGATCAGGACCCTCCGGTTACGGAGACGTTTCATGGCGTACCACCCCCTTCGTCTTCAAGTGTCAGTCCAAGCGCCTTCACCCAGTCGGCCTCGGCCTGCGCGACCGACAGCCGTCCCGACAGCAGGGACTGCTCCGCCTGGGTGAGGGCGCCCTGCGCCTGCTCGAAATCCAGGTAGCCCGCCCGTCCCGACTGGTACAGGGCCTCGACCGTCTTGTACCGCTCCGCCGACGCCTCCGCATCGAGCCGCAGGACCGGCAGGCGGTCGAACCCCACGCGGAAGACTTCCCACGCCTGGAACAGGGCCGCGCGCAGGGCCGTCCGGGTGTCCGCGAGCGTGGCGAGGGAGCCCTCGTAGCTCCACCGAGCCGCCCGGATCGAGGCCTCCTGTCCCCCGCCGGCGAAGAGCGGATAGCTGAGCGACAGCCCCGTCGACCACCCCGACGAGTCCGGCGGCCACGTCCCCCCGTCGCTCCACGAGTAGCCCCCCCGCGC
Organism: bacterium; assembly: GCA_919901855.1. Classification (GTDB taxonomy): domain Bacteria; phylum Oederibacteriota; class CAKKQC01; order CAKKQC01; family CAKKQC01; genus CAKKQC01. The sequence continues at coordinate 38,760 of CAKKQC010000016.1, forward strand.
GCTGAGCGAGGGCCATCGCGTCGACCGGCTGGACGTGAGAGACGCCTCGTTGGCGGTCACGGCCGCCTGCTGGCTCAGGAAGTCCGGATGCCGCCGTTCCATCTCCGTGTACGCGGGCGATAGGTCCAGGAGCGGCGTCGCACTCGCCAGTTCACCGGACGCCACGAGCGCCGTCGCCCCCTCGATGCCCCGGCCGAGCAGGCGTGCGACCTGCCGCCGCGTGTTCTCCCGATCGAACTGCGCCTGCGTGATCTGCCACGTGATCGACGCCGCATCGGCTTGCGATTTGAGGAAGGTCCACCGCGGGTCGCGACCCGACTTGAACTGGATCTCCTGGAACCGCGCCTGCCGGTTCAGACGGTCCCGGATCGAGGCGAGCAGATCGAGGTTGCGCTGGACGTAGAGGAGGCGGTTGAACGATTGCCGGAGGCTCGCGCGCAGGGACTGGCTCGCGGACCGGTAGCCCGCCTGCCGCTGGACGAGCGTGGCCTGCGCCCGTCGTCGCGCCGCCACCGTCGACCAGCCGCTGAAGAGGCTCCACGACGCGGACCCGCCGAACGAGTAGCTTGTCGAGTCGCGCTCCGGCCCCACTGGATGCCAGTCGTCCAGGGCCTGGTTCCCCGACCGGTTCAGGCTCGCGCTCGCCGAGACGCTGGGCCAGAAGTCCGCGCTCGCGGACGTCACGCCGCTCTTCGCCGCCTCGACCGCGTCCCGCGCCGCCACGAGCGTCGGGTTCCCCGCGACCGCCTCCCGGACCGCACCCGGCCAGTCCATGGTCTCCGCGCCTTCGCCCGCCAGGGCGCCGGCCGGGCAGGCCAGGGCCAGCACCGCGACGACGGACAGGCGGAACGGGCTCACCGGCCGTGCGCCCCCGGCAGCGGACCTGGGGGGCCCATCCCCGCGGGCCCGGACTGGCGGTGGCGCGCATCCCACTTCTTCTCGAGCTCGCGGTACCGCTCCACCTGGTCCGGCGTCAGGATCTTCTCGATCTCCCGCGAGGCCTCCTTCCGGATCGCCTCGAACTTCGGGCCGACGTCCCGGCGCAGGCGCATGATCCGGTGGTGGGTCTTCTCGAGGATCGCGGTCAGTTTCTCCCGTTGCCCGGCATCGAGTTTGAGCTGCCGGCTGACCCGGTCGACCATGAGCGCGGTACGATCCCCGCCGCGACGCGGGTGCGGAAACCCCCAGCGGGGCGCGTGCAGGCCGAGGGCGAGGCCGGCCGCGAGCCCGACCGCGAGCGCCCAGACCAGGTGCGACCAGCCGAACTTCCTCATGACTCCTCCTCCACGAGCATCCCGAGCACCTGGTCGTGCGTCGGCACTTCGGAGCTTTCAATGGTCCGGTAGCTGTCCGCAATCTCGCGGTCGCCGACCTCGAGCAGTTCGGAGGCCGCGGTCTCCCCGTTCCCCGTCGAGAGGCCCAGCACGACCAGGATGCTGGCGGCCGCGAATCCCGCCGCCAGGGTCGGCATCACCCACCGGACGCCCGTCGGCGCCTCCTCGGCCGCGATCCGTTCCATGACGGTCCGGACGAAGGCGTCGGACGGCTGGGCGCGCACGAGCCCGGAGAGCGACCGGGCCCGGGCGGCTTGATCGTCGAGCACGGCCCGGCAGGACGAACAGGTTTCAAGATGACCGGCGATCTCGCGCGCCACCCCCGCGGGCAGTTCGCCGTCGCGATACTCATCCAGCCGGTTCACCACGTCCCCGTGTTCCATCGGGCCTCCTTCTGTGTGTTAGACGTCTGGGACCGTACGTTCGTGTCGAGCCGCATCCCGCACCGCCTCCCGGGCACGCTTGAGTTTCGCCCGCACCGAATCCTCAGTCGTATCCAGCGTTTCCGCGATCTCGACGTAGCTCAATCCTTCGACTTCCCGGAGCACGAGGATCTCGCGCCAGCCGGCCGGCAGGCCCCCCAGCAGATCCCGGAGGCTGTCCCGGGCGTCCGTTCCCCTGGTGGTGGCGTCCGCCGGGCCCGCCGCCTCGACCGGCTCCCGTCCCCCCAGCGTCTCGACCAGCCCATCCCACGAGAGCCACCGGCGCTTTGAGCGCGCGCGGGAAATATCCCGGCAGTGGTTGATCGCGATCCGGTGGAGCCAGGTCGAGAACGCGGCGTCGCCGCGGAACCGGCCGAGCGCCTGCCACGCCTTCACGAACACCTCCTGCGCCGCGTCCTCGGCCTCGACGGGGTCCAGAAGGATCCCGGCCGCCAGCCGGCGGATATTCACTTCATGGAGCCGCACGAGCGCCCCGAATGCGTCCCGGTCCCCCTGGCGGGCCCGGTTGATCAGGGCGGTCTCGTCGTCGGTGGCCGTCATGTCACCCCCCCGTCCGGCGCAGGGCAACCTGAAGACGGGTCGCGGCGTCGAGACGGGCCAGCGGCCGGCCGAGGTTCCACTCGTCCCACCAGCCGACGAGCTCGAACGACCCCGACTCGCGGACCAGCGCCAGGAACTCGTCCGGGTAGACCGCGCGGCGGCGGGAGACCCCGCGGATCGTCTCGGCGCGACCGTGATCGTCGATCTCGAACACCACGGTCTCGTCGAAGGTTCTTTCCGGCTCGTCCACGTTCGTCCAGGCGACCGCCGCCCGCACCCGGACGCCATCCCGGGCGACCTCCCACCGGTGCTCCCCCGGCCGGAGTTCGACGTTCTGGATGCACCAGTCGAGGAGATAGAGCCCGCCGGGCCGGAGCACGCCCGCGACCGACGCCAGGTTCCCGGCCACCCCCGCCAAGTCGCGCACGTAGAGCGAGTTCATGGCGATGAAGGCGAAGTCGAACGGGCCCGGCATCGCGAACCCCGCGAGGTCGCCCTCGAGGAAGGCCGTCGTCAGTCCCAGCGCCGCCGCGCGCCTGCGGCCAAAGTCGAGCATCGCCGGGCCCGAGTCCAGCCCCGTGTACGCGTACCCGCGCCGGGCCAGCTCCGGCAGGTGCGGGCCGGTGCCGCACCCGACGTCGAGCACCGTGCGGACCGGAATCCGCGAATGCTCCCGGATGCACGCCTCGATCCCGTCCACCTCCCGCCGCAGGTCCCGGAACGCGAACGCGACGTCGCACGCGAGGGCGTGGTCGTATATGCCGCCGGTCATTGGTCCGCTGGCGTGTAGGATGCGGTCGCGCCGTTCCACCGCGATATGACGGTCCCGGCTGGCACCGGGAGCCCGCCCGCGACAGCCGGGCTCTTGCCGAAATTGGCCACGATCTCGGTGCCGTCGGCGAAGACGGTCTTCTGGACGAGCCGGTCTTCGGAGAGCCACCGGAAGTCCGTCATGGCGGTGGTCGCCAGCCGCCGGTGGAGCGGGGAGAAGAACCGGTAGTGGGCGACCACCCGCTCGCGCTGCCTCGTGAACTCGTCCACGGTGAAGTGGTAGAGCGGCGGGACGTTGTAGAGCTGTTCGAGGAGGGCCATCGTCGCGAAGGTGCCCTTGAACTTCAGGCTCGGCGTCCCCCAGTGATGGGTCGTGATCACGGAATCGTGGAACACGACCTGGTAGAGCGGCAGGCGGAACCGGGGGTCGCAGAACCGCCGGACGTACTTCGGCTTGATCGGCGCCACCTTGAAGAAGACCTCGGGACACTCCGGAGGCCACCAGCCGCCCAGGTTGTACTTCGACTTGTCGTTCTCGAGATCCGGATCGTCCCAGGCGCCGATCGCGGGGGTAAGAACCCCGTGGCCGTAGTGGACGGCGACCGCGGCCAGGGCGGATCCGCCCTCGGAGCCGACCGGCAATCCGTAGGTCCGCGCGATCCAGCGCATCCGGTCGATCCGGTTGGCCACATCCTGCGCCTGGGTCCCCGGATGCGAGGGGTTGTAGTCGTCGAACCACTGGCCGGCGGCGTCGCAGTCGACGAACCACGCCGAGAATGGGATGGCCGCCATCTTCCCCCCCACGCGCTTCTCGACCCACGGCCGGGCGGCCCGGGAGTTCAGCCAGCGACCCTTGCCGCCGAATCCGCGCGTCAATGACCCGTCCGCGCGCATGATGCCGCCGGTCGCGAAGAGTTCGGCGTCGAACTGGGCCGTGTCCGACGTGTCCACCTGGCCCGGGCGGTGCACGCTGTCGTAGGAGTCGTACGGGGCGTAAAGGTACCCCATCTCCTCGGCGGCCCTGGCCACCTCGGGCTTGCCGTCACCGGAGTTCAGGTCGCCGAGGGTCAGGCACGCGCGATCGATCCCGGTCGCACCGAGCATCTTGAGGAACCTGACCGAGATGCCGCCGCCCCAATCCGGCGCGGGAGCCAGCAGTCCCGGGAATACCTCGATCACTTGCTCCGGCGTGAGGACCCCCTGGGAGATCAGGTCGGAGAAGGCTCGGGTGACCTCGGACTTGAGGTAGTCGTACTTCCACTCGTCCGCGAGGAGATTCCGGACGGCCTTCTGCCCGGCGGGAGGCAGCCGGGCCCACAGGCGCCCGGCGGCCGAGTCCGCCGCCGCCTCGGGCAACCCGGCCAGCCGGCGGATGAACCCGTCCCAATCCTCGACGTCGCCGATCTCGAACGGGAGGCCCCACAGGTAGGCCTGCAGCGCGCCGGGAAGGCGTTCGGCGCGTGGCGTCTGCCGAATCTTGTCCGCCATGGAGACGAACCCGCCCTGCTGGACCAGCCAGGCCCGGTACTGGCGCGCGGGCTCGACGGGCGATGGCCCGCCGATCCGCACTATCAGCCCGTAGACCTTCTCCGCGTCCAGCCGCGTGAACTCGTGCGTGATCCGGAGTCCAAAACGGCCGTCGCGCCGGGTGTACGTCAGCGCGCAGTTGAACGGGTTCGGCAGGATGTACGTGAAGGTGCCCCCGCGGAGCGCAAGCCCCCAGCATGGCAGGGAAAACTCCTCGGTGACCGTGTACTCGTTCTCGGGGTCCCCGGCCAGATCCTGGAGCCACCCCGCATCGTCCACCGGCACCCAGTTGCCCTCGCCCCGGGGCAGGATGAGCGCCTCGATGTTCTTCCCCGGCGCGACGATGGGCCACGCCAGCTTGGCCGTCCGGTCGGACTTGAGCCCGATCGTGATGTCGTTGCCCTCGATCCGGATCCGGGCGTCCAACCCCCGTGACGCCAGCGTCCAGTGGGCCGACGCGCCGTCCTGTTCGAGGATCTTCGCGGGGCCGAGACCCGACTGGCCGTCCGAGACCAGGACCGACGTCCCGACGTCGGAGACGGCCTCGACCCGGAGCGTGCCGGGGTCGACGCGGATGGTCCATCCGCCCGCCCGGAGCGCGATCGTCTGCGCCGCCGGTGCCCACTGGGGAATGGCCATCCCAGCCACGAAGACTACGAGGAGGGCACGTCTACCCACGGCTCAATGATATGCGAATCCCGGGGTCAGGACGGGGAGTTGCAGGACGTCAGGATATGGACCCTCGACCTCATCGGCCCAGGATGACGTCCAGGCCGGCAAACAACAGGCCAAGCTGGGCGCGGGAGATGCGACCGACCCGTCCCGTGAGACAAGCCCGGTCGACCGCCACAATCTGGGAAAGGTTCGCGACCGAATCCTTCGGCAGGCCGGTGACCCGCGAGGGCAGGAGCAGGTTCCCGGGAGCCTCCGCCCACTTGAGGTTACTCGTCAGGGGCACGCACACGACCGTCGCGAGACGACTGCGGTTCAACGCGTCGCCCTGGAGAACCACGACCGGACGCCGGAATCCCGGGCCGGACCCTTCGGGCGCGGGCAGATCGGCCCAGCAAACGTCTCCCTGCGAGATCACCATTCGGTTCGAGCGAGAATCCTGCGCGAGGCCGCCCGAGTGAACGGGTCCGCGCGACCCCCCACCTGCGCCGCGACCCGGTTCATGGCCTCCGTCACCGCGTCACCATCGTGTCGGAGAACGTACTCGGCCACGGCCTCCCGGTAAACTGCACTTCGCGATTTCCGGAGATGCCGCGCCAGCCGGTCGGCCTCATGGAATACCGCGTCGGGAAGCGATATCGCTGTTTTCATACCAGTAGTATAACTACTGATTCCGGCGGTATCAAGCAAGCCAGCCCGAATCCCTACTGCTCAATGCGTTCGGCGTTGAATGACCCGAACGACTCTCTGGAGGCTTGCTGTGTCTCCATGCAGGGCCCGGCGGAGGATCTCGACCGCAGAAACGCGTTCGGCCGGGGAACGAGTTTGCCAGTACTCCCGGTCCGCGCGATCCGCCGCCGGATCGCCAAGGGCATGCGTGGTGACGACTCTCTCGATCACAACTCTATTGTACCGCCGCGGCTCACGCTGTCAGGAGATCGTACCCGCCGCCGACAGAATCAAGTGTCAGGACATGAACCTCTGCGTCATCACCTCCACGAATTTGCGGGCGCAGCGGTCGAGGTTCTCCATCCCGCCGCCGCCGCGCAGGCGCTCGCACATCTCGTAGAGGACCCAGCCGTCGAACCCGCCGTCGCGGAGGCCCCTGAAGAACGACGCGTAGTCGATGAACCCGTCGCCGAAGGGCACCGCCATCACGAGGTCGGGCTCCTGACGGACGTAGTTCGTGTGCTCCGGGTGGTACTGGTAGCGCGGGAGCCGGATGTAGTCCGCGCATGTGGTCTGGATCGTGAGCGGCGCCATCTTCTTGGCCACCGCGTAGAGCTGGTCGCCCGAGAGGCCCTGGAGGGCCGGCGACCACGCGTCGAACCCGGCTTCGCAGTTCGGCCGGCCCACCTCGGCGAGAAGCTCGACGAACGCCTCGGTCGAGACCGCGAGGTCGTGGTGATTCTGGACCGCGAGCGAGACGCCGAGCGGCGCAATGCGATCCGCGCACTCGCGGAGTCCCGCCACCGTGGCTCCCCAGACGACCTTGAGGTCCGGGGCGCCGTGCTCGTAGGCGGTGAAGACGCGCACGATCCGGGACCCCCACGCGTGCGCGAGCTTGGCACACGACTCGATGTACGCGACCTGCATCTCGTTGAGCGGAATCCCGGGGGCGGCGCCCGCGAAGTCCGTGTAGGCCGCCACGCTCGCGCACTCGAGCCGGCTGTCGGCGAGCAGCTTCTTGACCCCCGCGATCCGCTCCGGCGTCATGTCGAGTGGCGAGGCGTGCGGCCGCTTGGCCACGAGGGAGACGCCCTGATACCCGAGCGACCCCGCGTGCGGGATGAACTCCTCGAGCGGAAGCCGGAACTGCCCCCAAAATCCCGCGTAGCTGACCGAATGCAGAACGGTTTTCACTCCGCACCTCCCCTGGGACGCCGGTTCCGGATCATTGTAGGCTTCGCCGGCGCGCCATGCAGGGCGCCGTGGCGGCGCCGCTCGATCCATGCCTGCCACGCCGGCAGCATGAGCAGGGTGAGCACCAGCGACGAGGTGACACCCCCCACCACGACGGTCGCCAGCGGCTGCTGCACCTCGGCCCCCGCCCCCCGCGAGAACATCATCGGCAGGAAGCCGAAGACCTCGACCAGGGCGGTCATGAGCACCGGCCGCATCCGGGACAGGGCCGCCCGGCGGACGGCCGTGGCGCCGGCCGTCCCCGCCCGGCGCAACCCCAGACTCGTGCTCACGAGCACGACGCCGTTCAGGACCGCGATCCCGGCCAGGGCGATGAACCCCACGCCCGCCGAGATCGAGAACGGCATCGACCGGCCCCAGAGCGCGGCGACGCCGCCCACGAGCGCGAACGGCACGCAGGCGAAGACGAGCCCCGTCAGCACCGCGTCCCGGAACGCGGCGTAGATCATGGCCAGGACCAGCCCGAGGGCCAGCGGTGTCAGGACCGCGAGCCGGGCGCGGGCCTCCTGCAGGTTCTGGAACGCGCCGCCCCACTCGAGATAGTAGCCCTCCGGCAGCTTCACGGCCTTCCGAACCGCCTCCCGTGCCTCGAGCACGAAGCTCTCGACGTCCCGGCCCCGGGGATTGACCAGCACCGCCGCCCGGCGCTTGCCCTGCTCACGGGGGATCGACGGACAGCTGTCCGCGAACCGGAAGTCCGCGAGCGACCCGAGGGGACGCGTGGAGGCGCCCCCGACGGCGACGGGCAGAAGCTTGAGGGCGTCGAGATCCGCCCGGTACGCGTCCGAGAGCCGGACGACAAGCGGGTAGCGGCGCTCGCCTTCGTAGACGACGCCGGCCTCCTCCCCCGCAATCCCGGTCTCGACCGCCTCGAGCACGGCGCCGTAGGGCAGGCCGACCGCGGCCAGCACCTCCCGCTTCGGCTCGATCGACAGGATCGGCGCGTTCCCGCGGAGTTCGAGCTCGACGTCGCCCGCCCCGCGGACCTTGCCGATCACGGCGGCCACCTGTTCCGCCACGGCCGAGATCCGGCCGAGGTCGTCGCCGTATACCTTGACCGCGACGTCGGCCCGGGTGCCCTCGAGCAGTTCGTTGAACCTGAGCTGGATCGGCTGGGTCATCATGACCTCCTGGCCCTTGACCCGCTCCTCCAGCCGCTTCGCCATCGCCTCCACCAGCTCGGCCTTCGTCCGTCTGCGGCCGTTCGCCTGCCGCGGCCACGCCCTTTCGGGCTTGAGCATCACCGTCGTGTCCGCCATGTCCAGCCCGCACGCGTCGAAGGCGATCTCGGCGGTGCCGAGCCGCGCGAAGACGCCGTCCACCTCCGGGAACCCGAGGACCACCTTCTCCGAGATCCCCTGCATCCGGATCGCCTCCGCGACGCTGACCGTGACCGGCCGGGTGAACTGGATGCCGATGCTCCCCTCGTCGAGCTGGGGCATGAAGACGGCGCCCAGCCGGCCGTAGAGGACCGCGGCGCCGGCGACCAGGAGGACGGCGACCGCGAGCAGGCGGCCCGGCCTCGCGAGGCCCCAGTCCAGTACCGGCAGGTACGCCGCCCGCGCCGTCCGCGAGAGCCACGGCTCACGGTCGGTCGCCGACGGCGACAGCGCCACGCACGCGAGCGCCGGGGTGAAGCAGAACGAGACGACGAATGCCGCACCCAGCGCGAGCGCCAGCGTCGCCGCCATCGGGGTGAACGTCCGGCCCTCGATCCCGGTCAGCCCGAACAGCGGCAGCATCACGACGATGATGATGAGCTGGCCGAACCCGGCCGCCGACCGGATGCCGACTGCGGCGTCCCGCACCACGGCGCGCACCTCCGCGCCGGTCAGGACGCGCCGGAGGCGCTTCCGGCGCTCCGCCATGGCCCGCAGTACCTGGTCGAGGACGATGACGGACCCGTCCACGAGGATCCCGAAGTCGATGGCGCCGAGGCTCATGAGGTTGCCGGAGATGCCCAGCGGCACCATGAGGGTGACGGCCGCCAGCATCGCCAGCGGGATCGTGACGGCCGTGATGAGGGCGGCCCGCCAGTTCCCGAGCATGAGGACGAGGACGGCGACGACGAGCAGGGCCCCGAGCGCGAGGTTGTGCGCCACCGTCGTCAGGGTCGCGTCCACGAGGTCCGTCCGCCGGTAGAGGACATTGAGGGTCACCCAGTCGGGGAGCGACCCCGCGATCTCCCGGAGCCTCACATCCACGCGCGCCGAGACGTCGCGGCTGTTCGCCCCGGCCAGCATCATGGCCGTGCACACGACGGCCTCCTCCCCGTTCACGGTCCCCACCCCGTGCCGCAGGGCGGCGCCCCACGACACACCCGCGACGTCGCCGACGGTGACGGCGGCGAGGCTCTCGTCCCGCCGGACCGGCGCGCGCCGGATCGCGTCCAGGTCCCGGAGCATGCCGGGCGCCACGACCTGGAACTGCGAGGCGCCCTGCGGGATGCTCCCGCCGCCGACGTTGCGGCTCGACCGGCGCAAGGCGTCCACGAGATCCGAGAGCGCGAGGCCCCGCGCCGCGAGCTTCCGGGGATCCGGACTCACCAGCGCCTGCCGCTCAAACCCGCCGATCGTGTTGACCTCGGCAACCCCGGGCACCGTCAGGAGCCGGGGCTTGACCACCCAGTCCTGGAGCTCGCGCAGATCCATGAGCTGGCGCGCCCGCGCCTCGCCCGTCGCGACCCGCTTCGCCTCGAGCGAGTAGAAGTGGATCTCGCCCAGCCCCGTGGCCATGGGCCCGAGCCGGGGCACGGAGCCTTCGGGCAGGGCCCCCGCGAGCCCCTGCAGACGCTCGGCCACCATCTGGCGGCACAGGTGGATGCTCGACCGCTCGCGGAACGAGACCGTGACCTGCGAGAGGCCCGGCCGCGTGATCGACCGCACCTGCAGGGCTCCCGGGATGCCCGCCAGCGCGGCCTCCACCGGGAACGTCACCTGTTGTTCGATCTGTTCCGGGGACAGGCCCTCGACCTGCGTGCTGACCTGCACCTGCACGTCCGTGATGTCCGGCACGGCGTCGAGAGGCAGGCGAGTCGCGCTCCACACCCCCACGCCCAGCAGCAGGGCGGACAGCACGAGGACCGGCCACGGGTGCTCCGTCGAGAAGGCGATCGCGCGCTTCATGACCGCTCCTTCTCCGCCGCGGCCAGCCGCGGCACCACGTCGAGCCCCTGCAGGGCGTAACCCTCCCACAGCGCGGACCACGCATCCCGCTCGAGAGCGTGGACTCCGTCCACGGCCTCCTGGTAGCGCGAAAGCACCTCGAGGACGAGCGACGCCGGGATCCGCCCGGCCAGGTACCGGGCCTGGAACTCTTCCAGCTCCCCGGCTCCGCCCCGGACCGCAGGACCGGCCTCCTGCATCCGCGCGACGGTTTCCACGTAGCGCCGGGCGAGGAGGTCACGGCGACGCGCCGCCGCCCCCTCGGCCACCGACAGCGCCACGCCGGCGCGGTCGACGCCGGCCGCGGCGCGGGCCACATCCCCCCGTTTGCGGTTGAACAGTGGCAGGGCCAATCCCAGCCCCGCGCCCCACGACGCCGGCGACCCCGATCCGGCCTCGACGAGCGGACCGATCGAGAGGTCCGGCCACGCGGCCGTCCTCGCCCGCCGCCACTCCGCCCGCGCCGCCTCCGCCTCCGCCCGCGCGGCGGCGACGGCCGGCACCGGCCCCACGGCGGCCGGCCATTCGGGCCACGCCGCCGGCATGGACACGAGGAAGTCCCACACCGCGGGCGCGGCCCCCCCGAGCGAGGCCGTGAGCGCGTCGCGCAGGTCCTCGGACTCGCTGCGGAGGCCCTGCGCCCTCACCATGAGGGCCACGCGGCTCCACTCGAACGCCCGCCGCGCCGCCTCCTGCTCGTCGGTCAGGAACGCCAGCTTCCCGAACCGGTCCAGCGCCTGCCCGCAGAGCGCCCTGCCCTGCTCGACGAGGCGCACCTCGTCCCCGATCTGGCGGAGCCGCACCAGCCGCAGGACGGTCTCCGCCGACACCTCCCAGCGGACCTGACGGAGCCGGGCGCGTGACGCCTCGGCCCGGCGTCCCGCCGCCTTGCCGGCCCATCGGCGGCTTCCGGACAGGGGCAGGGTCTGCCGGATCCCCGCCGTCAGGCTCCCGCCCGCGCCGCCGGAAGACGCCCGAAGAGCTTCCACATCCAGCTCCGGGTTGTCCCACAGGCCGGCGGAGCGTGCGAGCGCTTCGGCCTCCCGCAGGTCGGACTCGGCGGCGGCGATCCGCGGATCGTGCGCGAGCGCGCACTCGAGGCATGCCGCGGAATCGACGGGCCGGCTGCAATCCGCCGCCCGGGCCGCGGGGACTGACGCCAGCAGCGCCGCCCCCCACAGCCAGCACGGCACTATACGGGAAGGAATCCTGCATACGACCATTTGGAACCCCTTGCGTGACACCCACGCCTTGACGTCCGGCGATGCCGCCCATGGCAACACCGCGAAAGAGTGGATCCGGTCAGACGACGATCAGGCGGGAACGGTCAGGCGCAGGGAGGACGGAGCGGGCGGCTTGCGTAGACCTCGGGCGCCGCCTGAAACTCCGCAGCCAGCCTGAACGCGGCCGGGATGGCGGGCGGCACCCAATCCGCAGCGACTGTCGTCGCCGGCCCGGGAACGCAACAGGCGCAGAAGAGGGCCCCGGAGCAGGGATGCGTGTCGGGCTCGCCGGAGTCGGACGCCGGCCCGGAGCAGCACGCGCCGCCATCGGGCACGACACCGAGAATCCAGCAGTCCGCCACGCCTCCGGTGAGGAGGCAGGCGACCAGGGACACCAGCCGGCCCATCGATATCATGCTGACAGCCAGCTTACAGACGAAGACGCCCGGCGGTCAATAGACTGACCGCCGGGCGTCCGGTGATCGACTGGCGCTAGCAGGATGCTGAAAAACTGACGGAAGTCATTGCGATGGACGTGAACAGT
>CAKKQC010000017.1 GCA_919901855.1 bacterium
GCACACACCGGCTTGTTCACGTACTAGTGTCACTGTATTACGCGAGGCTCATTAATTACTGAAGCACGTCCCCAATTGCGGTTCTATCTCGCGGTCGACACTCCCGCGCGCTTGAGCATCGCGGCCAGCATCCGCTTGAGCATCGGGTTGCCGGGTTCCAGGGCGATCGCTTCCCGGAGGCGCGTAACGGCCTGCGGCACGTCGCCCTTGAGGTACCACGCGTTCGCGAGGACCTCGTACGCGCGCGCGAACTTGCGGTCCCGGGCGAGGCCGGCTTCGGCGAGTTGGATGGCCTCATCGGCCTGCGGCGGCATCCGGCGCAGGGCGAGCAGCCCCAGGTTCACCCACGCCTCGGGGCGGTCCGGAGCGCCGTCCCGGGCTTCCCGCCAGCACCGCTCGGCCCGCCCGAGGTCGCCGAGCCCGTAATACACCAGCCCCGCGTTCAGGGCGGCCTCCGGCGACCCCAGCCGCCGCGCGCGCTCGAAGAGCCGCATGGCAAGCGCCTCCTCGCGCCGCGTGTGCCGCCAGATCCCGCGGCCGAAATAGCCCTGGATGTAATTGTCGCGCTGGACGCGGTCGAACGGGTCCCGCTTGGCCGCCGCCGAGAACACGCCCCGGAGCCGCCAGCGCAGATTCCTCCGGTCCGCGGCGTCCTCGTGCGCCATCGACGGCTTGTCGTGCACCCAGAGCTGGTAGACCAGCCCCTCGTTAACAGCCCACTTGCCGAACGGCCAGCCCGTGGACGTCGTGAGCGTGTAGCACCAGGGGCGACCCGGGTTCGCCTCCATGATGTCTTTGGCCTCGATCCAGATGTGTCCCCAGGGCTTCAGCGACTTCATCCTCAGGTCCGGATACTGCATCTGGATCTGGGCCAGCCCCCAGTCGAAGTGCAAAAAGATCGGGATGATCAGCCGGACATCCGGCCGCAGGTCGTCGACGAAGAGCCCCTGGAGCAGCGGCGCGATGTAGGCGTCCCCCTCGGCGAAAAGGATGGCGTTGCGCGGGATCGTGTCCGCCAGGTTCGCCATGAAGTCCGAGGCGTAGTAGTTCCACCGCTTGGAGACCCGGTTGAATCCGCCCACGGCGGACTGGACCGCGAGCGCCAGCGCGGCAGCGACAACAACCCCTCGCAACCATCGCCCCGGCTGCTCCGCCAGGAGCGCAAGGCCCCCGGCGAGTAACAGCCCCGCGGCCCACCATCCCGCCGAGAAGAAGGGGTCCGCGACCCAGAGGGCGTCCGGTTCCAGCTTGGGGTAGAAGGCGGCCGCCGCGATTTCGCCCACTCCCCCGGCGGCCACCGCCATCAGCCACCACGCCCGCCGGCGCCACGCGAGCCCGAGGGCCACGGGCACGAGCAGGACTCCCGGCCAGCCGAACCCCGCCCGGAACCGGTCCGCGAACCGGCCGGCCAGGAGGAGGCCGCCATTCCCCCGGCCCTGCTTCTCGATGGACACGTACTGCCGGCGCAGAACCAGCCACTGGAACCGTCCCCACGTCACGGGCTCCGCCCACCGGAAGGACGGGTGTGCAGCCGTAGTGCGCAGGGGCAGGTAGAGGTACAGGGAGGCTCCCAGCACCACTCCGCAGGCCGCGAGCGCACCCGCCCGCGCCGCGCCCGGCCGGCCCCGGATACTCCGGACGAACTCGGCCAGCAGGAACGGCGCGAAAGGCACGAGCATGTAGTAGTGCCCGCACGCCGCCAGTCCTGCCGTCAGGCCCCCGGCGGCGCCGCGCCGCCCGGGGGTCGCATCCTGACTGCTGAGAAGGGCCGCCAGCCCCGCGAGCAGCGCGATCGTGACCGTGTAGACCGAGCCCTTGGGCAGCGTCATCTGGTTCCAGACCTCGAGGGGCAGGCCACCCGCCACCCCGAGCGCGAGCACGAGCCACGCCGGAAGGCCGGGCGCGAGCCGGAAGAGCGCGATGGTGCCCGCGGCCGCGGCGGTGGAGGCTGCGGCGAGGGATAGCAGGCTCACGCGCCACGCCACCGACCCGGCGGGGATCCAGCGCGCGGCGAGGTGGCCGAGGAGCGTCGGCAAGGGATAGCCGGGCGGGTGCGCGATCCCTAGGTGCAGGGCTACCCCCGCCGTCTCGCCGGAATCCCCGTGCGGCGCCCCCGGCGCGAGGGTGAGGAGCCCGGCCTGCCAGACGATCAGGAAGGCCGCCGCCGGGACCAGGCGGCGCGGGATCATGGCCCCGGCCGCCTCACCCAGGGCGGCGCGGCTGGAGGTCCCGCAGGCCGCGGTAGAGGTAGTCCAGCCCCGAGATGGCCGTCAACGCCATCGCGGCGTCCAGGGCCCTCAGCGCCAGGTCGTGCGGCAGCACGGTGTGATGGTTGAACAGGATCGCGGTCACGGCCGCCAACTGCATCGCCGTCGTCGCCTTGCCCAGCCCGCTGGGCTCCACCCGCCGGTTCCGCGTGATCAGGTGGCCGACGATCCAGCCGCCCACGATCACGACCTCGCGCGTGAAGACGAGGACGAGCGCCCAGAGCGGCACGACCCGCGTCGACGCCAGCAGCGCGAAGGAAGTGAGCAGGAGTGCCTTGTCCGCGAGGGGATCGAGGAACGCCCCCAACTCGGTCCGCTGGCCGGGGCCGCGGGCCACCCAGCCGTCGAGCCAGTCCGTCAACGCGGCGACCGCGAACGCGACGAAGGCCTCGAAATGACGCCCGTACAGAAAGAGGGTGGCGAAAGTCGGAATGAGGATGATCCGAAGGAGCGTGAGCAGGTTGGCGAGGTTCACCATGGGCGGTCAGCCGTCCCGCGCTTGAATCCGTCAGACCCCGGCGAGCGCCCGGGAGCAGGGATGCGGACACGCCCCGGGGCCCCCGGGGCACGCGCAATCCGCCGAGGCGGGCACCGTCGCCGCGCCGACCGCGAACGGGGCAAACAGGCGCTCGACCTTCCGGCTACGGCAGTCCGGGCACTCGGGCTGGTCCGCCGCCCCGAACGAGAGATAGTCGAACTTGGTCGAGCACTCCTCGCACCGGCACGCAAGAATCGGCATGTCGTTCTCCTTCCATTCCATTTTCCGAAAGACGCCTCGCGGCCGGAGGGACTCGAACCCACTGCCTGCGGTTTAGGAAACCGCCGCTCTTCCTGATGAGCTACGGCCGCATGCCGTCGCTCGTCAACTTCGTTGACGAGCACGGCATACATAAATGATTATACCTCTGGCCGGGCGCGCTCCTGCGCGCCACGGCCGCGCACACTTGCAGGGATTTCATTGGACTGCGTCGACTCCTGTCGCCACGGCCGCAGGGTAAGATGCCCTACTCCAATGGCAGTGACGCGCTACTGCGCGTCACTGCCCCTCCGGAATCCCTACCTCGTCTTCTCCAAATATGCGTGCGCCTGCGGGTTCTGCGGCTCCAGCTTGATCGCCTGCCGCCAGGCCTCGCGCGCCGGTCCGATCCTTCCGCTCGACGCCAGCGCGGCCCCCAGCCACACGTACGTCGTGGCCCGGGGGGCAAGCGAGGCGGACTTCTTCAGCTCCTCCACGGCGCCTTCCCGCCACCCGATCAGCCGGTAGTCGTTACCCAGCGAAAGGTGCCAGTCAGCGTTCTGGGGCTCAATCTCGATCGCGCGCCGGTGAGCCTCCACCGCGAGCTCGAGGTTGTTCTTGAGCGCGATGTTGTCGCGGAGGACGTAGCCCAGCAGGTCCAGGGCTTCCGCATCCATCGGGTTCAGCCGGACGATCCGCTGGAGCAGCCGGGTCGCCCGCCCCGGGTCCCCCGCCACGTAGGCCTCGTTGGCCTCCACACGGGCGGCCGGCGTGTCCAGGACGTACCACCGCCCCGACCGGTTGGCCAGCGTGATCCCCCGCGTCCCGGTCTCGGGACGCTTGCCCCCGGTGTCCCACGTCAGCTTCACGATCGCCCGCCACAGCGGCCCCGGCCCCGGCTTGTTCGTGCACTCGGCCGCCGTGAGCTTGCGCCGCACCGCCCAGGCCTCCTGCTGTTCGACGAACGCGCGCTTGCTCTCGACCGGCTTCACAGCCGGCAGGAGCAGGCGGTACTGGCGGTCGAACCTGCCCTGGATCGCGAAGTTGAAATAGTCCTGCACGAGCGCCACGGGGTCCTTGTAGCCGCACCCGGCCAGCACGGCCAGGACCGGCAGCAGTACGAGCGCGCGGGAACGGTTCATGGTCAAGGGGTCTCCTTTCAGGGTACGGGCTGCGCCACCGCGCTCGTCTCGAAGAACGGGCGGCCCTCGATGGCGGGCTCGACCCCGACGACGGTGGTCACGAAGAAGAAATAGGTCTTGCCGATCTTGAGGCCCCGGACCGACAGGCTGGTGCCGGTGACGGCGGAATCCCGGTTCACCTTCACGAAGTCCGCGTCCTTCGACTCGCCCATGTAGATGTTGTAGCCGGTCACCTGCGGCTCCGTCGACACGGGCCACTCGAGGTAGACCTGCCCCTCGCGCTTGCTCACCCGCGACTGCTCCTCGGCCGCGCGGTACGAGACCTCGGAGAGGTGCAGGAAGCTGGAGGAGAACGATATCCGGTGCGTCACGCCGAGATCGCCGTAGTGCCCGAGGGCGTAGTCCACGCCGAGCGTGAACCGGCCGGACGTCATCCGGTACCCGAGGCCGAAGGTCGCGCCGGCAAGCCCGCCGGCCCCCTCTTCGCCGAACTTGTACCCGAGCCGGACGGAGACGTTCTGGACCGCCGACACCGAGATCATGTACTCGGCCCCGAGCCGGATCCGGATGAAGTTCGTCTGCACCGGGGCCAACGGGAAGATCACGTCCGCGGTCAGGAGCGGCACGTCCCATAGGCCGCGACGGCCCGCGAGGGACGCCACGCCGCGCACGGGCGCGAGCGCGTAACCGGTGCCGAGCTTGAGCATGACGGGCATGGACGCACCGTTCATCCCGGAACCGATGTTCGAGATCGCGAGCCCGGTCGTGAGCTGCGGAATCGGGGTCCTGTAGAGCAGACCGGCGTCCGCGGCGACCGCGCTGCCGCTGGTGACGGCCAGGTCCTGACTGACCATCTTGACCGAGGCGCCCACCGAGAGCGCCGGCCGCACGGGATATCCCCAGCCCGCGGTCACGGCGGTCTGTCCCACGTTGTAGGCCCCGGTGGATACCGGCTCGCCCGAGGGGCCGATCCCCATCCCGTCGCCGGCCGCGAACAGCCGCGTGAAGCTGATCCCGGCCGTGCCCATCCGGCCCAACGGCAGTACGGCCGCCAGATGGTCGAACCCGATGGACTGGAGCCAGAACGCGTGGAGGTAGTTGAATCCCATATCCTGGCTGCGCGCCAGCCCGCCGGGGTTGTGCTCGAGCGCGCCCATGTCGTCGGCCAGCCCGACGAAGGCCTCCCCCATCCCGGCCGCGCGCGTGGAAGTCGCCATGATCGTGAACTCGCCCGACGCGCTGCCCGCGCCCGTGGCCCGGGCCCATCCGGCCGGCCGGAGGCAGGCGACCAGCAGGGCGCAGGCGAGCCGGCGACCGGCGCTCACTGCCCCACCACGAGCTTACCCCGGGTGACCTTGCCTTCGGTGCGCACGATCCAGAGGTAGATGCCCGCCGAGACCATGGTCCCGTTGTCGTTCTTCCCATCCCAGAGCCACAGCGCCCCCGTCCCCGTCGGGCTCTTGCGCACGAGCTCGCCGTTCAGCGTGTAGAGCTCGACCACCGAGCCCGCGGGGAGCCCGTCGAACCGCACCGGCGTCTTCGCGGGCTGCGCCGGGTTCGGAAACACCGCCAGCTTGAGCGCCGGCAGGGAGACGCCGACTTCGGTCGACGTGACCGTGCAATCAGAGAGCCCCAGTGGCTGGGTAGCGTGCAGCTCGATCACATAGAAATAGCTCTTCCCGGGTTGCACGCCAGAGTCGGTCCAGGTAAGAGCGCCCGGAGGCGCCGAGCCGATGACCGCCTTGCCCCCCGAACCACCGGAGGACGAGTCCCCCCGGAGGATGTCGAAGCCGACCACGGTGCCGGTGGAAGTCCAACCCCACTGGAGTCCGACGGCAGGCGTGCCCGTCGGCCCCGTCACGGCCCACGCGCTCAATGCCTTCGTGAAGGAACAAGCTCCGTTGGTGTTGGCGGTCGCGCAGTCACAGGCTCGCGTCGAACACCCATCCTCGCTCACCGCGATTATCTCGAAGCGATACTGGGTGGCGGGTTCCAATCCTCCCACCGTGAGGGAGAACGAAAGAGAAACCTGATCATCCCATATCGTCCCCGACGGATTCTCCAGATCGCAGGTTGATCCCTTGGTTCGGTAGACAAAGTACCGGCTGACCGGATTCGCGGTCGTCGTGCGGTTGACTGTATCTCCAGGAGGCGCGAAGTCCCAGGTCACCAGTACAGTCGTGGAGATCTGGGTGGTGGCCACGATGTTCGCGAATGCCACCGGGCAAGGCGGCAGAACGCCGAGCCATTGCGGCTGGCAGACGCTAGTCCTGGCTAGTCCGCAGTCAAGGGACAGGGTCGCACATCCGTTACGGCTGACCGCCATGATCTCGAAGCTGTAGGCCGTGTCGGGGCTGAGTCCCGTCACCGTAACCGCGAACGACAACGCGACCTGGTCGTCCCATAGCGTCGCACAAACCTGCTGAACGTAGCAGCTCGAGCCCGTCGACCGATACACGAAGTACTTGCTGACGGGATTCCACGTGACCGCCCGGTTCATCGTGTCTCCGGGGAGCGCGAAATCCCATGAAACCCATACATCGGTCGAGTTCATTTTCGCGGCCGACATGTTCGCGGTCCCGTCGTGCGCAATCCCCCACTGGGGCGGAGCACAGGAGTAGCAGAAGTCGCCGGAGACGTTCGAACACCCGCCCTGGTCCACGGTAAGGACCTGATAACACCAGGAACCCGTGGTCGCCGCTCCGGAATTAGTGAACGTGTAGGCCGTGTTCACCCCGTCGTCATAGACCGTGCCGAAGTACGCCTGCTGAGCGCCGGATGCCGTCGACCGGAAAATCAGGTAGCGGGATACCGGCGTGTCACCCGCGGCGGGCCGTGTCCATCCCAGGGTCATCGTGTTCGGCGGCAGGCCGGACAACGCGGTCGGCCCGACCGGGGTCGGCGGCGTGCACACGCGGCACCCGGTCGTCGGCGGCGGATCGGACCATATCGTGCATCCCGCCTGATCGATCGCCATCACCTGGAAGCAGTACTCCTGCGTCAGGTTGAGACCCGTCACCGTCATCGTGAGCGCCGCCAGCGGGCCGGCGTCGTACACGGTGCCGGAGATAGTCTGGGCGTATCCCGCCCCGGTCGACCGGTAGACGTAGTACCGGGACAGCCCGACGCCGGGTTCGCCCGGCGTCGGCGGCGCCCAGGACACCAGCAGCGACGACGGCGCCCGCGCATTCACACCCACGGTCGTGATCAGCCCCGGGGGCGTGCACCCGTGGAACCCCGATGGCGGCCCCGCCGACCAGGTCGTGCACCCCTGCTCGTCCACGGCCATCACCTGGTACCAGCAGTCCTGGGTGAGCGCAACACCGGTCGCCGTGAACGAGAGGTTCAGCCCGCCCGCCTCCCACGACGTGCCGGAAAGCGACTGCGCGCCGCCGGCCGCCGTTGCCCGATAGACCAGGTACCGCGAGATCGGGATCTCACCACCAGTCGAAGGCGCCCAGGAGACCAGGAGCGACGAGGGCGGCCGCGCCGCGAGCCCCAGAGTCCCCGGTGGCGGAGGCGTGACACAGGCCGTCGTGAAACAGGCCTCGGCGGAGAAGTTCGTGCAGGACGGCAGGCCGTCGTCTGCCACCTCGATGATGGCGCAGTACGTGGAGTCCACCGTGAGGCCCGTGATCGTCACCGTGAACGTCGGCCCGCCATCCGAATCCCAGACCGTTGCCGTGACCACCTTGCCCGCCAGCGTCCCCGTAGACCCCGCCCCCAGCCAGACGAAGTACTTCGACAGCGGACTGCCGCCTACCACGGGCCGCGGCCATGCGACCGTCAGGTGCCCGGTCCCCGTCGTTCCCGTCGGGGTAGCCACGACTCCCGGCGGCGTGCAGGGCGGGGTCGGGGGACAGGGGTCCGTCAGGTTCGAGGTGGCCGTCACCTCGGTGGAACACGCGCTGTCGCACAGCGCGCCGGACGCCGTCACCACATAGGCGTAAACGGTTCCCGGCGCGGCGGTCATGTCGTCGTAGTAGACCGAGACCCCGGGCATGACGTCGAGCTGGATGGCCCCACAGGCCCCGCCCGCCGGCGCCCGGCATATCTTGTAGGTTGACGCCGGCACGCCGCTCCAGGACAGCCGGACCCGGTCGCACCATCCCACGCTTGAGAGGTTGAACGGGGGCGACAGGTCGCATCCGGTCGTCACGCACTCCTCCGTCGAGGTGCTCGAGCACAGGTTCGCCGCGATCGCGACCACTTCGTAGCAGTACTGCGTCACCGGCGGGAGCGCCGTGTTGGTCCATGTGTAGACCGGCGCTCCCGTGTCGAACTCCTTCCACGCCAACGTCTGCGAGCCGCCGGGCGAGAGGCTGCGGAAAACGTTGTAGTACGAGATCGGCGCATCCCCGGCCGCCGGCTCCGTCCACGTCAGCAGGACCTGCGTCGGTCGCGGGAGCGCGGACAGGCTGAGGATGGGCCCGGGCGGACTGCACGGCGGCGCGCCACCGCCGACGTAGGTCACGCAGGCCTGGTTGGAGCAGGGGCCTTCGCACCCGCCCACGACGGCCGTCACCGTGTAGCAGTAGTTCTGCGAGAGGACCACCGCCGTGTCGTCCCAGTAGACCGAGACCCCCGGCTGCGTCGAGAGCAGCACCCCCTTCGCCGCGCAGGACCCGGCGGAGGGGGCGCGGTAGATCCGGAACGCGGTCGCGCCGGCGACCGGCGACCACATGATCCGGATCCCGCTCGCCCACGACGCCGCCGAGCACGACGGCGCCGTCCCGCCGCAGGTCGGGGTCGCGAAGTCCTGCTCCGGCAGGACGTCTCCCGGCGGCCCCTCGTTCCCATCCGTGTCGATCGCGGCGACCTTGTAGAAGTACGTCGTCCCGTTGTCCAGCCCCTTGTCGTTGTACGGACTGCCGACGCCGCAGACGCGGGTGATACCCGCCGGTAGCGGCACCGGCATCGGCGATGATACCGGCCCCGGCAGCGCGCTGGTCGCCCGGTAGAGGCAGTACTGGGCGACGGGGTAGGTGCCCGGGCACACGAGCGGATACTGCCAGTTGAGCGTGATCGCCGTATCGCCCGGGAATGCGGACACCGCATTCGGTGCGCACGGCGGCGTCCCGACGGTCAACCGCAGGCTGTCGATAAGTACGGACGTGCAGGCGCTGACCGACGAGAAGATGACGGCCACCTGGTCGATCTTGGAGAGGGTGAGGCCCTGGCTGGCGAGATCCCCGAGGACTGCGGGCGCGTCTACCCAGCTTCCCGCCGTCGAGAGCGTGACCAGCGGCCCGTAGGCCGTGTGGCCGTCGGTGTCCTTGACCCTCAAGCCCATGTCGACCGAGACACCCGGCTTCGGCAAGCTCCCGCTGACCACGACCTTGAGGTAGCCGGTGGACCAGTCCTTGGGGGCGAAGGTCTGAATCGTGACCGGATGGAGGCCATCGCAAAGATTCGAGACGCAGTCCGTATTCGGGTCGAATACGAGGTCCTCCTGCAACCACACGACGCCCGACGCCGTCCCCTCCTGCCCGATCGTCGTGTCCCGGAAGAGGGTCACGCACGGACCAGTCGCGCCGCAGGTCAGGCTCCTCGCGCACGTGGTCGGGGGCGACGTCCAGGCCGTGTAGGGCGTCCCCGTGGGCTCGAACGAGTTGATGATGAGGTCCGCCCGCGCGGGTGCGCCGGCGGAGAGCACGGTCAGGACGAGAATAGCGGTCTTCAGAATGCCTCGATCCCCCTGTGGGTATTATACCCGTTCAGGAGGTCAGCACCGAAGCCGTCGAGGAGCCCGCGAACGTCGACGCCGCCATGCGGTTGATCAGCACGTTCAGGCACTCGTCCAGGGCCGCCATGGCCCGCACGGACGCCTCGTAGGCCCGCGTATACTCCATCAGTTGCGCCTGTTCCTCGTTCACGTCCACCTTCGCGATCGCGTCCTGCTGCAACTGGAGCTGGCCCACGGCCGCCTTCGCCTGGTCGAGCATGGCGTCCGCGTTTGCCCGCGCCGCCTGCATCTGGGCGAGCAGGGTGTCGGTGAAGACGCCGAACGTGGGCTGAGCCTCGAGGTTGAACAGCATGGACAGGTTCCCCTCCGTGTCCGTGACCGTGACCGGCGAGAGCGGGTTTGCGGACGTCGCGGGGAGGGCGTTCAGGCCCTGGATCGTGAAGGACTGCGTGGCGGGGTTCCACAGCACCTGGAAGGTGGCCCCCGCGCCCGTGAGGGCGGTGTTGATCCCCGCGAGAATCCCCGCCGGCCCGGTCAGGTCCTGGGTGGCGTCCCAGGCGTAGGTTACGGCGTTCGGCGAACCCGCGGGCGCCTGCCACTGGAACGTGACCTGTCCCTTGTTCGCGGCGACCGTCCGCCACTCCAGCGCCGCCTGCCCCACCACCGTCAGCGACGGGATCGTCCGGTCGAGTGGTCCGAATCCATTGTTCACCGCCGTGAGCGAGACCTGCCTGCCCTCGAGCCGCAGCGCCTGCGTCAGGTTCCCGAGCTCGTCGTAGACGGTCAAGGGGCCACTCCCGATGAGCGTGAGCCGTTCGCGGAAGCTGTATTCGAAGCTCGCGCGCACGGTCCCGCCCATCGCCGTGTTGATCTTGGCCACGATCTGGTCGATCGAGTCGGCGGTAGTCCACAATATCCTCACGCCGTTGATCACGAGCGTGCCCGACGCCGTCGGGATGGTCTGGAACACGCGGAACCCTCCCGCGACCCCGTTCGCGGTCATTGGCGGGAACGGAGGCGACGCGCCGTTGAGCGGCGAATGCCCCATGTCGTTCATGGCCCTCGTCGGATCGACCATCCCGACTCCGGTGTTGATCGCGCCCCGGCTCTGGACCATGGCGTTCATGACGAGGTCGCGCAGGGCGCCGAGGGTGGCGGCCTGCTCCGTATTCGTCCCGTCGCCGTTGATCCGGGAGGCCGCGAGCAGGTTCGCGTCGGCCGCGATCGCGGGATTGACCGCGATGTCGCCGGCGTCCAGCGGCGCGAGGCCGGTGCCGATGGCGAAGAACGGAAGGCCCGTTGTGGTCCCGTCCGTCGCGTAGCCACCCATATGCAGGATGTTCACCTGCGCGATCAGGGAGGACGCCAGCTCGTCGAGCTCGAGCCGCTCGTCCGCCACGACCTGGTCGCGCGCCGTCATGAGGCCCTTGAGCGCCCCACCCGGGATCTCCCCCGTGATATCCAACGCGGAGCCCCCGCCCGGCTCCCGCCATCCGATGGCGGCGTACGCCGGCTCGTGGACCATCGACAGGGGCGTCAGGACGCCCGCCTGCGCGCCACGGACGAGCGCCCGCGCATTGCCGGTCATGACCAGCACCGACCCGTCCCCGAGCCTGACGGTGTCGATCTTGATCAGCTTGGACAGGTCCGTCAGCGCCTGATCCCGGCTGTCCAGGAGCGCGTTGGCCGACCCGCCCGCCGCCTGGGCCGCCATGATCCCCTGGTTGGCCGACGCAATCCGGCCGAGCAGGCCGTTGATCTGGGTAATCGTGCTCCGCACCCGCAGGTCCTGGGTGTTGTCCAGGTCCCGCAGCGACGCATCGGCCTGGTGGAAGAGCGTGGTCATCGCCACGGCGTCCTGAAGGAGGGTCCCCCGGCTCACGGTGCCGGCGGCCAGCCCCTTCCAGTCGTCGAAGAACGTCTGGACCGCGGTCATGAGGCCCTGGCCCGGTATCGCGTTCAACTCCGGGAAGAGCACCTGCATGTCGGCCAGCGCCTGCTGGATGGCCTGCTGCTCGCCCATGACCGCGGACTCGCTCCGGATCCTGAGATCCAGGAACTCGTCCCGCACGCGCTCGATGGAGGCCAGCCGGACGCCGCTCCCGATCTGTCCCGGCCCAAACGAGGAGTTCAGCGACGGTATGGACAGCGGCGCGAGCGCGGCCAGGATCGGGACCTGCCGGGAGTACCCCCGCGTGGTCGCGTTGGCGATGTTGTTCGCGAGGATCTGCTGCGCGAGCGACTGGACCCGCAGGGAGGTCATCATTGTCGCGATCGAGCCGAAGGTCGAGGCCATCGTGACTACTCCTTCCCCCGCTTCAGGCGGGGTCCGCTATAGCTTCCGTTCCACCGTAGCGCCGGCGCCACCCCAGGCCACCGCTCCCGCCCGGCCGTAAAGACCCCCCGGGGCCCGGCCGTCGAGCTCACGGACGACCGCGTGGAACCAGGCCGCCCCGCCCGCCAGCTTCGCCACCACGGCCAGCCGCTCGCGGGCCGCGGAGGCCTCCTTCAGGCAATCGAGTCGCTCGGCCTCCGGAAGGCTCCCGGCCGCCTCCGTGAGCCGGAGCAGGGCGTCCCTCGCCTCCGCCGCCCGCACGCCCAGCCCATCGAGCACCGCAGCGGGCGGACGCGCCTCGGCCCCGAGCCTCACCCGGGCGTCCGCGAGCGCGTCCTCGAGCCGCCGCAGCGCTGCTCTAAGGGCCGACGGATCGTCCGCCATCACTCTTCCTTCCGTTCCCGCCGCGAGTACTTGTCGGACATCTTCGAGATCTCGGCCTGCACCTTCGCCCACTCGGCCGCCTTGGCCGGGAGGGTCAGGAGCCGCACCTTCGCCTCGGTTGCCTCCGGCGTGTCCGGATATTCCCGGTCCACGCGCGCGTAGAGGCTCTTGGCGCCCTCGAAGTCCTTGCTGTCCTCGGCGATCCTCGCGACCGCGAGGAGGGCGTCCGCCGCGAGCGTGTTCTTCGCGTACTTGCCCGCCAGGCTGTGGTAATCGCGGAGGGCCGCCTCGATCTGGCCGGTCCGCTGTTCCGCGTTCGCGAGCTTGAGCCAGGCCCACGCCGACGTCTCGGCATACGCGGTGGCCTTGAGATACCCGTCATACAGCTTAATGGCCTCGGCCCAGCGATTGAGGGTCTCGTAGGCCGATCCGGCCCCCCGGGTGGCGTCGTCCAGCGTGGCTCCCGCGGGCCCCAGCTTCAGCACATCGAGAAAGCTCTCGAGGGCCTTGGCGGTCTCCCCGCCCTGCCGCAGGTCGTCCGCGGCCTTGAGCCGCCACTTGATCTTCTCCTCCGGTTCCTTCACCAGGTCCGCGATCTTGAGGTGGAACTCGGCCGCGCGGCCCCAGATCTCGGCGGTCTCCGCCAGGGTCGCGATCTCGATCCAGCGGTCCTCGTCGGGCACCGGGGGGCCCTTGGCCGCCTCCTCGATCCGGGCTTCCACCATGGAGCTCAGCTTGGCCTCCGCCTTCTTGCGCCAGGCCTCCTGCCTTGCCGTGTTCTTGATCTCGCGGAACGTGAGCGCCGCGTTCGTGACGTCGCTGCCCCACTCGTAGATCGTCCCGATCTCCCACTGGGCCTGCTGCCGCTCGTCGTCGGTCCGCGCCGCCTTCATCTTGTCCCTCGCCGCGTTCACGGCCGCGGCCGACAACTGCGTCATGCGCGACCGCGCCAGCCGGGCGTCGACCGAATCGGGATACTTCTTGACGACCCGGGCATAGGCCCCCAGGGCCTCGGGCACCCGGCTCTCGGCCGCGTGGAGGTCGCCGAGCTGGACGAGCACCCACGGGGCCCGCTCATCGTCGCCGGCGCCCGCCAGGAAGCGTTCATAGGCCGCCGCGGCGTCCTTGGTCTTGCCCGCCTTCTGGAGCTTCTGAGCGTCGGACAGCGCCTGGTCCGCATCGTCGGAGGCCGCGTACGCTCCCCCGCCCGCGAGGAGCAGGCACGCTACCGCCGCGAGCGCCGCCAACACGCGCGCCGCCCCTCCACGCACGAACGGCCGGCCGGGGCACACCATGCCCCCGCCGGCCACCTGATCGGCCCTGATTGTCCCATCCTCGATCCGATTCTTCATGCTCTCTCCGTCCTGTGGCGCCTCGCCGGGGGCGCTTCCCGCGGGTTCTTAGTCGCTACCGGACCTTCCCGGACCGGGCCAGCTCCGCTTCGAGCATCCTCCCGATCCCGAATCCCCCCGACGTCGCCAGATTCCCCGACAACGCCTCGTCGTACATCTCTCGGTACATCTTGGAGGCGCGATCGTTGCCCAGGAAGCCCGTGTCCAGCGTCGTGGACCGCATCGACTTCAAGAGCTCCGAGATGAAGAGGGCCTCGAACTGCCCCGCCACCTGGTGCAACGCATCGCCTTCCGTCTTCGGCGCCGCGGCGCGGCGTTCCCACGCCACCCCGTTCAGCGCCTGAAGGTATTGTCCCACGGCCGCCGCCGCCATTACAACGACACCACTTCGGCCTGAAGCGCGCCGGCCGCCCTGAGCATCTGGAGCACCGCGACCATCTCGTGCGGAGTCGCGCCGATCGCGTTGAGCGCGTCGACGACCTCGGCAATGTTCGCGCCTTCCGGCAGGGCGATGAGGTTCCCCGCGCCCGTCGTCCGGACCGTCGTCGATTCGGCATCCTCGGTAAGGACCGACTGGCGCTCGCTGCGGACCATGAGGTGCAGCGTCCCGTGGGCCACGGCCACCGAGCTGACCCGCACGTCCGACCCCATCACGATCGTCCCCGTCCGCTCGTTGATCACGACCTTCGCGAGGGCGGGCGCCTCGTACTCGAGCCCCGTCACCGCGCTGATGAACTCGACCACGTGCTCCCCGTAGTCCGAGGGCACCCGGAGCTTGATCGACGAGGCGTCCAGCGGACTGGCCACGGTCGAGAGGAACGTCTTGTTGATGACGTCCGAGATGCGCGTGCAGGCGGTGTAGTCCGGCTGCTTGAGGAGCAGGGTCACTTCGCCCTGGGTGAACACCGTGGCCGGCACCTCGCGCTCCACTATGCCGCCCCCGGGGAGCCGCGCGGTTGTGTAGCGGTTGGTCGACGCCATCGGCGTGGTCGGGGTGTCACGAAGCCCCCCGTCGACCGTGATCGGCCCCTGCGCGACCGCGTAGGTCGTGCCGTCCGCGCCCTGGAGGGGCGTCTGCAGCAGGTTGCCCCCCCGGAGGCTCCGGGCGTCCCCCAGGGACGAGACCACGACATCGAGCTTGTTGCCCCCCTTGAGATACGGCGGCAGACTGGCGGTGACCATTACCGCCGCCACGTTGCGGACGCGAACGTACTGCGGCGGGACCACGATCCCGAACCGCTTGAGCATGTTGATGATGCTCTGCACGGTGAAGATGGTGCCCGATCGGGCGCCGATCACGGTATCCCCCGTGCCGGGCAGCCCGACCACGATGCCGTAGCCGATGAGCTGGTTCTCCCGGGCCCCCTGGATATCCACGACATCGCGGACCTTGACGGGCACGGCTGCGGCGGTTGCCGCTAACCCGGTCGAAACGACCGCGAGGAGCAGGGCGGAGCAGGCAAAGCGGCGAATCGTCATGACACCCCCCTAGAACGCGAACAGCATCGAGAGCAGGCGGGAGATGAGGCCGAGCTTGGCCTTCTCCGACACCGCGCCCCGGCCGGTATACCGGATCTGGGCGTCCGCCACGAGGGTGGACAGCACCGAGTTCTCGGCCGTCACATCCTCCGGACGCACGATCCCGGTGATCTCCATGACCTGTTTCTCGTCGTTGACCGTAATGACGCGGTTTCCGTTGATGACGAGGTTGCCGTTCGGCAGGACGTCGATCACGCGCACCGTGATGCGCCCATGCAGATCGCCTCCGCGCGTCGATTTCCCCCCGCCCTGGAAGTTCTCTTTCCCCGTGATCCCGAGGTCCTGGAACGGCAGAAGCGTGGAACGCTGGGACCCCCACGTGATCCCGGACGAGGAGGTCTTCTTCGCCTGGGTGTCCGTCCTGTGCGACGCCGACGCCGATTCGGCGATGTTCACGGTCAGGACGTCCCCGACCTTGAACGCCTTCTTGTCCTTGTAGAGCGAATCTCCGCCGGCCGGCCACAGCGACTCGGCGAACGCCATCCGCGCGGCCATGCACACGGCCACCACCCCGATGACCCAGCGCAACTGCCTCATACCAGCCTCCTTGATGCGGGTGCCCGAGTTCACGGCATCACCGCTTCGACCAGTCCGGCCCCCACGACGCGGGCCCGGAGGGACCGCTTCGAGTTCAGGTTAACGACCGTGATTATGTCTCCCGCGCCGCCCTCTTCCCGCGCCTGCGCCGACGCCCGCGCCTCCACGGACCCGATCCGCGCCACGAGCATGACCTGTGACCCGCGGCGGACCTGGAGGGGCTGGGCCACCGCCGACCGGCGGACCCACGCGCCCGCCTGCATCGGACGGAGCACCCGCTGCCCCACCAGCGTGTCCCGCGAAGTCGCGGCATCCTCCGGCACTTCCGCCAGATCGGCTTCGGCGTCGGTCAGGTCGGCCTCGGCCAGCACCGTGCCCGGCTCGAGAGAGCGAGCGGCCTGGACCCCCGTCACGCGGGCATGCACGCGATACGAGAGCATCACGCGCGCCACGCGCTCGCCGTCGGCCCACGCCTCCACCATCACCGGCACCAGCCCCACCAGGCGCCGCGCCGAAACGTCGGCCTTCAGCTCGATCCCGGTGTCCGGCACGTTCAAGGTCCGCGGCACGTCCGGATCCTCGATCCGCACCTCGGCGCCGGGCCGCGCCGCCTTCTTCTCGAGGAACGCGTGCCCGAACCGCACGAGCTCGTCGCCCGACAACGGCTTGATGGCCGCGGTCACCCGGGCCGTCTCGACCGGTCCCGCGAACTCGACGGTCGCCCGGAGCCCGCCGGTCCGCAGCCGGCGCCGGACGTCTTCCGGAGTCACCGCCCGCTCGACTCCGGGCTGGGGCACATGCGCGATCCGCATGGCCGCGAGTTCCTTCAACCGCGCCTCGGGAAGCCCCGAGAGCTCGGCAACGTCCCCGAGCAGGATCCAGTGGCTTCGGATGGCGACCTGCGGCTTGAACGTCACCTGCACGACACCCGGCCCCGCCGGAACGCCGGCGGGCTCCGTCGCAATGGAAACGGCAGGTTCCATCCGGCCCTGAGCCTGCGGCAGCACGGGAGCTGCCGAAGGAACCGCTGCGGGAACTACCGCCGTGACGTGTCCGGCCAATGCGACCGCGAGAGCGACTACAGTCCGCATCAGCGGCGGATGTTGTTGGCGGCCTGAAGCATGTCGTCGCTCGTCTGCACGGCCTTCGAGTTGATCTCGTAGGCGCGCTGTGCGACGATCATGTTCACCAGCTCTTCCACGACCTTGACGTTGGACTGCTCCAGGTACCCCTGGGTCACGGCCCCGAAGCCCTCCTGGCCCGGGACGCCCGTCAGGGGATCCCCGGAGGCCTCGGTCGTCGAGAAGAGGTTCCGCCCCGTCGCGTGCAGGCCGGCGGGGTTCAGGAACCTCGCAAGCTCGATCTGGCCGACCTGCTCGTTCGTGGAGCCGCCGGGCAGCGCCACGCTGACGGTCCCGTCACGGCCGATCACGATCTGAGTGGCCTCCGGCGGGATCGTGATCTCCGGCTCGAGCGGGTTGCCGTCCGAGGTCACCACGCGTCCCGTTGAATCCCGCTTCCAGGTCCCGTCGCGCGAGTAGGCGATCGAACCGTCCGCCTGGAGGACCTGGAAGAACCCCTCCCCCTCGATCGCGATGTCGAGCGGGCTGTCGGTCTGGATCATCTCCCCCTGGAAGAAGATCCGGGGCGTGGCCACCGGCCGGACGCCCTCGCCGACCTGGATCGGCACCGGCGTCTGGACGCCCGGAGCGGTCGGAGGCGACCCCGCCGGCTTGATGGTGTGGTAGAGCAGGTCCTGGAAGTCGACCCGCGTCTTCTTGTAGCCCGTCGTCGACACGTTCGCCAGATTGTTGGAAATCGTGTCGACGTTCATCTGCTGGGCCAGCATGCCCGACGCAGCCGTGTACAGCGCCTGAATCATCTCGGGACCTCCTTGACAGTTTCGGACGGAACCCAAGGGGCTCCGCGTCGCCGGTCATGTCGAATAGGGGTCCGGGGGGTGCTTGAGGAGCCGCCTCCGTCAGTCGGCGGCTCCCACGTCCAGGGCTTCCCTCGCTGCCGCGAAGCGTCCGCTTCGCCGCGGGTCGTCTTCGACCCGGAGGGTCCAGCCTTCATCACTCAGCCATCCCATCGAACCCTTCAGTTGTAAGGAAACCTCAGCCGAACCTGCCCACCTGCGTGATGAGCGTGTTGATCGTCTCATCCTGGGCGGTGATCGCCCTCTGGTTCGCCTCGTACGTCCTCAGGGCCTCCAGCATGGCCACCATCTCGGTCACCGCGTTCACGTTCGACCGCTCGAGGTGGCCCTGAATGACCCTGGACCCGGACGCGCGGAACCGCGCCCCCGGAACCGGAGCCAGGAGGCTCTCCCCCTCCTTCGTCAGCATCGAGGTGTCGTCCGGCTCGACGACACCCAGCGTCCCCACCGCTTCGCCGTCCAGCAGGATCCCGCCGTCCGCGCCGATATCGAGGCGGCGCCGCCCAACCATGATCTGGGCGCCCGTGGACGTCAGCACCGGATCGCCGGCCTGCGTGACCAGACGGCCCCGGCCGTCGACGGCGAAGTCGCCCGCGCGCGTGTAGCGCCGGCCGCGAACCGTGTCCACCATGATGTAGCCTTGGCCCTCGAGCGCCACGTCCGTCGGGTTGTCCGTCTGCATCAGGCTCCCCTGCGTGTTGTTCGGCAGGATCGCGTCCACGAGCGCGCCCTGCCCCCGCGTCCCGACCTGGGGCGCAAGGTCGGACGTGATGCCGCCGAGCGAGATGAGCGAATCGTTCAACCGGTGCATGAGCTGGGTGGGATGCGCGCGGATGACCGCCGCGTCCCGCTTGAAACCTGTCGTGCTGACGTTGGCGAGGTTGTTCGCGATGGCGTCATGGCGCGAGGCTTCGGCGAGCATGCCGGAGGCTGAGGTGTACATTCCGACTATCATGTGCTGGCGAAACCCTATCGCGGAGGGCGGTTCCTGTCAATGGGGGGCCTGGCGCCCCGGGGGGGGGCCGCGCTAGGGTTCATCGAAGGGACAGGTGAACACCGCCTCCTGTCCCGGGGCCTGACACCGGCCCCAATGCCTCCAATAAACCCCAAGGGGTCAGTCCGCCTCCGGGAGCCGGTCCTGCCCCCCCCCGGACAGCCGAACGGCCCGGTCGAAACGCCCTTGGCGTCGTTGACCGGGCCGTCGCCCCTCTGTCCGGCTGGATTACTGGCGAGGTATCGCGATGAAGGTCTGCTCCGGCGACGGCGGCCCCTCGACCGGCGGGGTCGACCGCGACACCGAGCGCACGTAGATGTAGTACCGCTCTCCTGCCACCACCGGCTGGGCCCCGCTCGGGCCCGGGAACTGCACCATGCGCACCGTCGTCGAGCTCAAGGGCTGGGAGTTGTACCGGACGTGTCCCGATCCCGACATCGTTGAGATGTACACGTTATACCCCGCAACGTTCTCCCCCACCGAGCCGCGCCAGGAAACCGTGATCTCGCCCTCCGCCGCCTGCTGCGTGATCTCGACGGCCCCCAGTTGGGGTGCGATCGGGGTGGCCGGGACCTCGGCCGAACGCTCCGACTCGAGGGGCGGCTGCGTGTTCGAGATCGCGGTCACCACGAAGTAGTACGTCCGGCCGTTCTCGAGGCCGATGATCCGGGCCGACGACAGCCCCACGGTGTTGATCTTGCGGTATTCGCCGCCAGGCGCGGTGGAGATGTAGATGTTGTACGCGCCCACCTGGGGCTCGGGGTTCGGCGTCCAGACGAGTTCCACCTCGCTGTCCTTGGGACTGGCCTTCAACCCGAGGGGAGACGTCGGACGGACGCCGCTGGCCGTCACGCGCCCGAAGCGGATCGCGAAGGAGGCGCGGTGGTTGTTACCGAGGTTGCCCGCATGGCCCATGTACGCGTAATCGACCTCCCAGTCGGTCGCGCGATACGAAAGCCCCGCGGAGTACCGTCCCGGCAGCGTCGAGAATCCCGAATAGCCCAGGCGCACGCCCAGCGCTCCCTCGAAGAACCAGCCCTCCACCCCCGCGTGCAGCGTCGTCGCCGCCGGCTTCGACACGGTCGGGTCCTTGAAGTTCTCCGCGTCCAGGGCCAGGGTGATCCACCGCTCGAACTGGTACGCCGTGCCCACCCGGATCACGGAGGGGATCGTCTGCGACCCCAGCCCACCCGGCTGGCGGATCTCGGTAGAAAGATCCTGCGCCGAGAACCCGAACCGGACCTCCTTGCCGAACCTCGGCAATGGCAACCGGTACAGGACGCCCCAATCGAGTCCAAGGCCGTTGCCCCCGACGTCCCGCAGCACCGAGCTCGCGTTGTAGAACTTGATGTTCAGCCCGCCAAAGAACGTACGGTCCTCGGTCAACGAGGAGGCGAAGGTGGCGTAGAAGACGTCCTCCTTGAGTTTCGCGATGTCTCCGTGGAATCCGGAGAAGTCCTTCCGCTCCCAGGACAGTCCCATGATCGCATCCGCCATGACGGGAAACGCCGCCGAGAAGAACAGGTAGGTCACGTTGCCGTCGTAGATCGCGGCGTAGGAGCCGGAGAGTTCCGCGCGGGTGAGCTGACCCAATCCCGCCGGGTTCCACCAGACCGAGCTGTTCTCGTCGCTGACCGCCACGAACGCGCCACCCATCCCGAGCGGCCGCGCCCCGATCCCGGTCACACCGCCCTTGGTGAAGTAGGCGGCCGCCCCGATCGGCAGCAACACGAGCGCCGCCCACAACGCGACGCCGGACCGCAGGCTCCTGGTCAGCATGGTCCTACGAGTAGCCACCAAACGCATTATACCGGAAGGAGCGGAAAAGAAGAGACGGGAGCATGAAACCGGCGCCGCCGGAAGGCATCTGTTCACAACACCGTAACGCAATACCGGACATACCCCGTCTTGTTCATCCCCACCTTGCCCAGCA
>CAKKQC010000018.1:0-12347 GCA_919901855.1 bacterium
TCAAAAGCCCTGCAAAACCGTCATGTCGCTCCCGCAACTGCGGAACTCAGGCTAGTGCGCGGCGAGGAGCTCGAATTCGGAGAGGTTGAGGGTTTCGCCGCGGCGGGTCTCGGCGATGCCGGCCGCGGCGAGGAGGGCGCGGGCGGCTTCCTTGTCGCCGCAAACTTCGGCAACCGAGTTCACGAGCTGCTTGCGCCGCTGCTGGAACGCGGCGCGCACGAGCGCGAAGAGGCGGGCCTCGCGCCCCGCGTCAAGGCGGCGAGGAAGCGGAGTCAGCCGGACCACCACGGACTGGACGCGCGGGCGCGGGATGAACGCCGCCGGCGCGATCCCGAACAGGGACTCGCACAGCGCCGCGTACGCCACCGCCACCGACAGCGACCCGTAGTCCTTCGACCCCGGCCCTGCCGCCATCCGCGTCCCCACCTCGCGCTGCACCGTGAACACCATCCGCGTCACCCGGTCCCTGGCCGCCAGGAACTTGAACAGCACGGGGCTCGTGATTTGATATGGGAGGTTTCCGACAACCCGGCACGTCTTCGCTTCCGCCAGCACGAGCAGCTCGTCCAGCTCCGTCGACAGGATGTCGCGGCGGACGATGGTCAGGGCCGGCGGATTGCCAAGGCTCGTCTGCGAGCCAAGGTTCGTCTTCGAACCGGTATGCCGCGCAAGCAGGTCCGCCATTACGGGATCCACCTCGACCGCGATCACGCGCGCACCGGTCTCCAGCAGCCGCTCGGTCAGGAACCCGGCGCCGGGGCCGACCTCCACCACGGTCTCGCCCGCTCCGGGCGCCAGCGCCCGCACGATGCCGTCGAGCGCCCGCGGGTCCACGAGGAAGTGCTGGCCGAGGGATTTCCTGAACTTGAACCGGTGTTCCGCCTGGAGGATCCGGAGGGCCTGCGCCGGCGTTTGCCTGAACCCGCCGGCCGTCACTGGCTGTACGTCATCTCCTCCCGGATCAGGGGGAGGACGCGCCAGAAAAACCATATGGCGAAGCCCGCGGCCGCGGGCGCCACGCCCACCAGTAGGGTCCGCAGACGGACCTTAGCCCCCGCCCCCCAGGCGTCGAGCACCTGCCGGCCGACCCAGACGCCGCCGAGGCCCCCGGCCACGCCCAGGACCATGATCATCCGGTACCGGCCGATCCCGAAGCAGGTCTCGAGCCCCCAGCCGAGCAGCAGCCCCTCGGCCAGCGAGGCGAGGAGGAGCCAGCGATCCCGCGCCGAGAGGCTCTTCACGGGCGCTCCCCGGCGGCCCGAACGGCCATCCGCAGGGCCTCGATCATGCTGTCGGGTCGCGCGATCCCGCGGCCCGCGATGTCGAACGCGGTGCCGTGGGCGGGCGAGGTCCGGAGGAACGGCAGCCCCAGCGTCGCGTTCACCGCCCGGTCCATCTCGACCGCCTTGATCGGGATCATTGCCTGGTCGTGATACATGGCCACCACCGCATCGTAGCGGTCCCGGTGCCCGAGCGCAAATGCCGCGTCCGCGGGCAGGGGCCCCACCGCCCGGATCCCCCGGCGGCGCGCCTGCCGCACCGCCGGCGCGACGATCGTGCGGTCCTCGGTTCCCAGGATCCCGCCGTCCCCGGCGTGCGGGTTGAGCCCGCACACGCCGATGACCGGCCGGCGGACCCCGAACCAGCGCCGGAGGCCCCCTGCCACGGTCAGGATCGTGCGGAGGATGAGCCCCGTCGAGAGCGCGCGGCGCACGTTCACCAGCGCCATGTGCCGGGTGACGGGGACGACTCGCAGGGTCGGCCCGGCGAGCATCATGACGGGCTCCCGGACGCCCGCGACGCGCGCGATGAACTCCGTCTGGCCGCGGAACCCCGGCACCGTGAGCGAGATCGATTCCTTGTTGACGGGCCCGGTCACGAGCGCGCCGGCCTCCCCCCGCAGGACCGCGCGCGCGGCGTCCTCGAGCCATGCGGCCGCCAGCGCCCCGGCGAGCCGCGAGACCCGCCCCAAAGGCACCCGGACGGAGGGGTCCCCGAAGAGAATGCACCGGCGGGCGAGGGCGGGATCGCGGCGGAAGGCGGACCGGAGGACCTCGGGACCGATGCCGGCGGGATCCCCGAGGGAGACGGCGATCACGGCTTTTGCGGCGCCTCCACGCTCTTCGTGATGAGCGCGCGCGCCTTGAGCCCGTCGACCCAGGCCTGGAGGGCCGCCGAGAGCTTCTGGTTCTTCAGGACCGTCCGGATGTACTTGTCGAGGGTCATCTCCTGCATCTCGGGGGCGCCGCCCGCGACCGGCGCGGGGACCCGCATCGTATCGGTGAGGCCCCTGGCGCGCGACGCCAGTATCTCCTCGACCACCAGGAGGTGGAGCCCGGCGGGCGTCTCGATGGGCGCGCTGACCTTGCCGGCCTTCAGCGAGAACGCCGCCTTCTCGAGAGCGGCGTGGTAGGCGCCGCGGGCGAAGGTCCCGAGGTCTCCCCCGGACTCACGGGTCACCGAGTCCTCGGAGAGCGACCGCGCGACGTTCTCGAACTTCTCCCCCCGGACGAGCGCCGCCTGCGCCGCCACGAGCTTCTTCCTGGCCGCCGCGACCGCCGCCTTCCTCGCGTCGCCGGTCATCGTGTCGTCCACGGCGAAGAGCATGTGCCGGGCCCGGACCTGGGGGGCGGTCTGCCACTCCGGCGTCGTCTTGTGCGTCTCGTAGTAGGCCTTGACCTCGTCGTCCGAGACCTCCACCGATGCCTCCAGCTCCCGCTGCTTGCGGCCGAGCTCCTTGAAGTACATGTACTGCTCCCGCAGGCGGGTGCTGATGCGGATCCGGAGGTCCTCGATGCTGATCCCCTCCTTGCGCATCTGGGCGTCGAACTCGCGCGGGGTGGCGAAGCGGCTCCTGAGCGCGTCGATCTCCTCCTCCACCTTCGGCGCCACCTCGGAGTCCGTGACCTTGAGCCCCTCGTCCTCGGCCGCCTGCACGATGAGCCGCTCGGAGATGAGCCGGTCGAGCACCTGCTCGCCGACCTTGGCCTGCTCCTCGGCGGTGGGCGCGGGCTTCTTGCCCATGAGGACCGACTGGACCGCGTCCTCCCACTCCGTGAGCGTGATCGCGTCCTTGTTGACGCGGGCCACGATCCGCTCCGCCACCGCGGCGCGCGCCACGAGGGGAAGGCTCACGACCACCAGTGGAAGGCTGGCGGCCACTCCTGCGAGGAGCAACCTGCGCCCGGTATTCACAGCGCCGCCACGGCGGCCCGGTCGATCTTGATCACGGCGCCCCGCCGGACCCGCGCGAGCAGGGCTTCCACCAGCTTCTGCCTGCGCTCCTGGACGATCCGCTTGCGGGCGCGGATCGTCGCGACCTCCGGCTCCACCGGCCCCGCCTCCCGCCGCCCCTCGACCCGGAAGAGGTGGAACCCGTACTCGGACGCGACGGGGCCGACGATCCGGCGCCAACGCGCCCCGACCGCGGCCGCCCAGACCTCGGGGGGCACGTCGTCCTGGCCCATCCAGGACGGCCCCAGGGCCGAGACCCGCTGGCGTCCCCCGAGCCGGACCGCGGTCTCCTCGAAGGTTTCGCCGTCCATGAGCATGGCTTCCGCCTTGTCGACCATCGCCGCCGAGTGTACCACAATCTGACGAAGCAGAAACTGGGCGGGACGCGCGAACACCTCGGGGTGGGCCTGCACGTACGCCTTCACCTCCCGCGCGGACGGATTCCGGATCGGCGGAAGCTCGCGCCGCAGCAGCCCGTCGATCTGCGCCTGCTCCCAGAGATCGTCCTCGACGTTGAGCACCTGCGCGCGCTCGGCGTCTTCCCACCCCCTCGCACCCATCTCCTTGATCCGGATGCGCACGTCGTCGCGGTTCGGCCGGATCGAGCACCGGCGGGCCTCCTGGAGGAGCAGCTTCCGGTCCACTAGTTCCGCGAGGAGCCACTGCTTGAAATCCTCGCGCGTCTGCCCCCGGAGGTCCGCGCCCCCGCGTGTCTTGATCTGGTGCAGAAACTCGTCGGTCGTCACGTACTCGTTGTTGACCTCGCCCAGGATTTCGGGCGCGGCCTCGTGCTTCCCGCATCCCGCCACGAGCGAGCCGGCTGCAATGACCACCGCAAGGCCAAGCGAGTGGCGGGCCCTGAGCGAGGCTTGGCGAGTCGAAGGGCTCATCGTCCCCGACCGGCAACGCCGGCCACCGGCACCCCGGACCCGCCTAGGAGCCCCCGCAGGAGCTCGAGCAGCTCCTCGGGGTCGCGCGGCGCGGGCACGCTGAGCACGCGGTCGCGGGCCTCCCACCCCCGCCGCTGGACGGGCGGCATGGCCCGGACGAGCGCGTCGCGGCTGCGGAACGTGAGGGCCAGGGTCGGGCCCCGGCGGATCACGCTCTCGAGGCCCCCGGCGATGCCGAGGATGCGCACCTGCGCCTGCCCCGCGAGCAGCCGCACGGGCGGCGGCGGCGTCCCGTACCGGTCCCGGAGCTCCTCCAGCAGAACCGCGAGGTCGTCGAGCCCCGCGCACGCGGACAGCCGCTTGTACACCTCGAGCTTGGACCGGGAATCGGGCACCCACTGGTCCGGCAGGTACGCCTCGAGCCCCAGCGTCAGTTTGGGCGGCACCTCCTCGACCGTGACCTCGCCCTTGAGCTCCTGCACGGCGGAGTTCAACAGCCGGGTGTAGAGGTCGAACCCCACGGCGTACAGCGCGCCGTGCTGCTGGGCCCCGAGCAGGTTCCCGGCCCCCCGGATCTCGAGGTCCCGGAGCGCGAGCCGGAAACCGCTCCCGAGCTCGCCGAACTCGAGCATGGCCGCCAGCCGCCGCCGGGCGTCCAGCGTGGGCGCCCCCCGCGGCGAGAAAAAGAAGTACGCGTATGCCTGCCGCCGGCTCCGCCCCACCCGGCCCCGGAGCTGGTAGAGGTCCGCGAGCCCGAACATCTCCGCGCGCTCGATGATGAGCGTGTTGGCGTTGGGCAGGTCCAGCCCCGCCCCGATGATCGAGGTGCAGACGAGGACGTCCGCCTTACCCGCCGCGAACGTGGTCATGGCCTTCTCCAGCGGCCCCCGCTGCATCTGCCCGTGCGCGACCGCGAGCCGGGCCTCGGGCACGAGTTCCTTGAGCTTCTCGGCGCACACGGCGATGGATTGGACCCGGTTGTGAAGGTAGAAGACCTGGCCGCCGCGCCCGAGCTCGCGCAGGATCGCCTCCCGCACGACCGGCGGGTTCTCCTCGTGCACGTGCGTGAGGACCGCGAGCCGCCCCGGCGGCGGCGTCTCGATGACGGTCAGGTCCCGGAGCCCCGCCAGCCCCATGTTGAGCGTGCGCGGAATCGGCGTGGCCGAGAGCGTGAGCACGTGGACGTTCTTCTTGAACTCCTTGAGCCGCTCCTTCTGCTTGACCCCGAACCGGTGCTCCTCGTCGATCACGAGCAGGCCCAGCCGCTTGAACTTGACCGACTGCGAGAGGAGGTGGTGGGTGCCCACGACGATGTCCAGCCCGCCGGATTCCAGGAGCTTCAACGTCGCCCGGCGCGCCTTGGGGTCCCGGAACCTCGACAGCACGTCCACGGTGACCGGCGTCCCCGCCATCCGGGTCCGGAAGTTCTGCCAGTGCTGCTGCGCCAGGATGGTCGTGGGCACCAGCACCGCCACCTGCCCCCCCTGGATCGCGACGCGGAAGGCCGCGCGCAGGATGACCTCGGTCTTCCCGTACCCGACGTCGCCGCAGACGAGCCGGTCCACGGGCTTGGACTCCGCGAGGTCCTTCCCCACCTCCGTGATCGCGCGTTCCTGGTCGGGAGTCTCCTCGTACGGGAACGTGGCCGCGAACTCGGCTTCGACCTGCGGCTGGGCGGGGTAAGGGGTGGCCTTAGCCACCAGGCGCTCGGCGTATAGCTTGAGGAGCTTCTCGGCGAACAGCCGCAGCGACGCCGCCACCCGGGCCTTCGTCCGCTCCCACGCCTCGGTGCCCAGGTGCGAGAGCGAGACCACCTTCCCCGTGCCCAGGTACTTCTGGAGCCGGTGGACCTGGTCCGCGGGCAGGTAGAGCTTCTCGTTCCCCGCGTACTCGATCATGAAGAAGTCCTGGCGCGCGCCCTCGATCACGAGCGGCACCACGCCCCGGTAGAGCCCGATCCCGTACTCCTCGTGCACGACCGGGTCTCCGAGCACGAGGTCGCTGAAGACGTCGCGCATGACCTTGGGGAGCCGCTTCGAGGCCGCGCGCCGCACGGTCCCGCCCAGCACCTCGCGCGCGGGCAGGAGCACGAGCCCGGCCGCGATGAGGTCCGCCCCGCCGGTCCACCGCCCCTCGACCCACGCCGGCGGCGCGAACTTCTTGACCGCTTCCGCTTCCTTGAGCCGCTTCTCGAGCGCCTCCCGCTCCTCCGTGGACTCGACCGCGATCACGACGCTCACCTTCGCCTCGCCCCA
The DNA here is from genome assembly GCA_919901855.1 of bacterium. GTDB lineage: Bacteria > Oederibacteriota > CAKKQC01 > CAKKQC01 > CAKKQC01 > CAKKQC01. The sequence continues at coordinate 6,380 of CAKKQC010000018.1, forward strand.
CCCCCGGATGTGGGCGAGGAACGCCTCGAACTCGCGCAGGCCGTATCGCCGCGGCTTCACGCCGAACGAGACCGTCTCGCCCCCGACCGCGCCCCCGAACTGCGAGACCAGGACCCGCGGCGCGGCCTCGATCGACCCCCAGGCCTCGCCGAGCGTGGCGCAGGTCTCGGCGGGACTCGGCAGCGGCTCCCGCGCGTGGAGCAGCTCCTCGTACAGGGCCGCGCACCGGGTGACCCGGTGATCGAGCGCCTCGCGGACCGACGAAGGTTCCACGACGAGCCGGATCGACCGCGGCGGCAGGTACGCGTCCAGCCGCACGCACGTCCCCAGCAGCCACGGCAGGTACCGCTCCTCGCCCTCGAGAGACGAGCCCGCCTCGAGCCGCTCCCTTAAACGGGCCACCCGCTGCGCCCCCCGCGTCGACAGGGGGTCCGGCAGCCGCTCCAGCAGGGCGAGCCGCTCCTCCGGCGTGAGCAGGGCCTCCGCCGCCGCCCCCAGCCGCGCGCACTCGATGGTCTCGAGCGACCGCTGCGACGCGGCGTCGAAGGACCGCAGCGACGCGATCGTGTTCCCCTCGAGCTCGATGCGCAACGGCCGGCCCAGCCCCGGCGCGTGCACGTCCACGATCGCGCCCCGGGCGGCGAAGTCGCCGGCCAGCTCCACGAGATCCACCCGCCGGTACCCGGCCGCCACCAGCCGGTGCAGGAACGCCTCCCGGTCCAGCTCGACCCCGGCCCGCAGGTCGATCTCGACGGCCCTCAATCTGTTGGGAGCCGGCAGCGCCTCCTGGAACGCCGTCGCCGTCGTCACCACCACCCCCGCCTCGAGATCCGGCAGCCGCGGCAGCGCGCCCAGCCGCAGCGACGCGAGCTGGGGCGACACCGGCCCCGGTTCGTACGGCGCGAGGTCGCGGTCCGGCAGAAGGAACACGGCGTCGTGCGGCAGGAACGACGCCACCTCGTCGTGGAAATCCCTCGCGCTCTCGAGGTCCGGCAGTATCGCCACGACCGGCCGTCCGGTCTCGGCCGCGAGCCCCGCCGCCACGAGCCCGCGCGCCGCCCCCGACACCCCCTCGGCTCTTATCCTTCCTTCTTCATCCCGGGCCGCGCGCACGACCGCCTCCCACGGCTGGAATCCCCTCAGCCGCTGGAGTATGTCCGGATGCCTGAACCTCACCACCCCCACGATTCCCTCATTATCCCCTTATCCACCCCCATCGGGGCAGAGGGAGGGCCGGAAGACGGTGACTCGAGGTCGGCGCCACAGCGAGGCAGCTTTCGCTGGACGCCGAGCGACCCCGAACAACCTCCTCCCGGCCCTCCTCTGACTCTGATCCCTACTTCGCCGGGGCGCAGAGGAGGCCGTAGGCGGCCGCGGCCTGCGCGATCTGCGCCACCACGAACTCGTTCATCGGGAAGCACGTCCGCGCCTCGAAGTAGAGCTCGAGCGGCGGCCAGTCCTTCGCCTTGGGGTACGCCGATTTCTCGACGAACATGGCGTCCCACGGCCCCGTCCCCGGACCGGCCTGCGGGTCGAACCGGTGCGGCCCCTCGGGCACGATCCCCGGCGCGACGGTTCCGTCCGGCCCGTGGTACCAGCCGTCCGGCTGGAAGACTCCGCCCGGCCACCGGCTCCCCAACTGCGTCACCCACGTCAGGTTCAGCGGGTTCCCCCCCAGCGTCATGTCGCAGTTCGTGTACTCCGCCGCCCGGAACGCCGTGTCCCCGGTGAGCGCGTACGCCATCGCGAGCGGCAGCGTCTGCGGCACGGTCGTGATCCCCCACGCCAGCGGGATCCACATGTAGTAGCCGTACCTCAACCCCCGCTTCGTCGCCGGCTCGAGCGTGTCCCGCCGCGCCCAGTTCGCCGCCGCCTCCGTGAGCATCTTCTTGAGCGCCGGGTCCGCCTGCTCCGTGCGACAGTAGACCCACACCGCCCACTTCTGGTCCAGCTTTCCGTACTCCCACAGCCCGGTGGCCGTCGTCGTCACCAGCAGATCCTTCTTAAACGCCGCGTGGAAGACGTCCTCGCCGGTCGCGCGGAACAGCCCTGCTGCCGCGTGCATCCGGGTGTCCCGGATCTTCGGGGCATCCCCGGGGCGTTGGTGCGTCTCCGCCCAGCCCCACGCCTTCCGGGCGGATTCCACCCACATCGGGATATCCGCGGGCTTGCCGGCCAGCCCGAGGCAGAACGCGTACCGGCACGCCGCCGCCGCGTATTGATACGAGACTTCGGGGTCCTCGGCGTACACGTACCAGTTCCCGCGGTCGTCGTCCGCCGCCTGCCCCGGCTCCGGGAAGTGGTCGAGGAAGAGCCCGAGCGACACGCCCCCGTCGGGCCGCTGCAACCGCCGCCAGTAGTCGAGCGACCACCGCGCCTCGTCCAGGATGTCCGGCAGCCCGTTGCCCGCCTCCGGGATCGCGAGCTCCCCGTCCCGGAAGTTCCCCGGCGCGAGCTCGTACGCGAGGCAGAGCACCATCGGCACCTCCGGGTGCCCGCCTTCGCGGTCCCAGTCCCCGGCGTCGTGATACCCGCCCCACGCCTCGGGCCGGGTCTCGTCCGTCCCCTCGACCTCCTTGCACGCGTCGCAGTGACCCTCCATCATCCGGCGCCTGGACTGGTGCACGGGCGCGAGCGACGGGTGATGGCAGAGCCCCCGGCTCCACTTCGTGAGCGCCGGATCGAGCGGGGTCCCGCACCGCTGCTGGTACAGCCCCCGCATCGTGCCCACGAACGCGGCGCGGTACACGTCCGTTGCGATGCGGAACGGGTACGAGCGCCCGACGCCGTCCACGGCGACCACGTACTCCCCCGGTGTCCTGAACTCCGAGAAGTCGCACTCCCAGAGATCGGCCCGGAGGTGGTTCCCCTCCCCCGGCTGGAGCCCGTCGGGCTTGCCCGCGGCCGCTTTCCGGAGCGCCGGCGTGCCCTGGAACGCGACCCGCCCGGTTGCCTTATCGATCAACCGGAACCGGGCCCCCTTGAACCGGTCGAACGGGAGCCCCCCGAGGTCGCCGGCCCAGTACGAGACGTACGCGTACTTGTCCCTCGCCTCCGGGACGAAACCGACCTGGTTGACATGCACGGCCTCCGACCTCTCCCGGTCGGAATCGAACACGACCTCCGTCTCCCGGGCGTTCGCCACCAGCCCCGGGAACGCTATCTTGTATTTCTCTCCGGCCTGCATCGGCTCCGGCAGGACGATCACGATCCAGTGCTCGAGCGTCCACTCGATGTGCCACTTGGGCTTGAACGGGATAGCGTAATCCCGCCCCTTGGTCTTTCTCCCTATCTTCGCCGGCCTGATCCCTTTCTTGTACGCCCCCGCCCCCGTCACCATCCAACTCCCCGTCTTCGCCGCCTTCTTGAGATCCAGGGGCACCTGCTCCACGTGCTCGTCCACCGGCTTCCCGTGCGTCGAATAGATCCCCTTCCCGTCCACGATGTGGACCTCGATGGTTCTGTCATCCACGATCGTGACCTCCTTCAGCTCCGCCGCCCCCGCCCCTCTTGCCACCAGGAGTCCCGCCACGAGTATTCCGTATCTGTTCATGGCCCCCATCTTCTCATGCCTCCGCAGTCGACGGTGGCCTCGTCAGCCTCTCGGGCGCGGGTCCTGTCGGAGATCGAACTCAGGGCAGTGGATTCAGGTCGACGCGGCACCTGTATACCGGGCGCGGGAGAAGGGGGCCGAATGTCAGCGCACTTGCGGACGCAAGTGGGCGAGCACGACACGCGGGGTCGCTGGTCAGGCGAGAACAGGTCTGGCCGCGCCTGCTCGCGGACGGAGTTGCGTCATCCGCTGCTGCGGACGGTAGCAACTCCGGGGGTCCGTCCTCGGACCCCGCTCCGCAGGCAGGCGCTTTCCAGCAGTTGTAATGGCACCAGCTCGCTTGGGCCTCAGCCGCAATGGCGAGCGAACGGTGACGAGGCCCCCGACAGGACCCGCGCCCGGTATCCCCGAACGGGCCGCGGAGACCTGAATCCGCTCCCCCTACGCCAGGTTTCCGATCAGCTCCTCGAGCAGGCGCACGGCCGCCACCGCCCCGGCAAGGTCCACATACTCGTTCGCCACGTGGCACTGCCCCATCACCCCCGGCCCCACCGTCAACGTGTCCATGTCGTGGCGCGCGAAGATGATCGCGTCCGTCCGGCCGCGGGCGAACGCCAGCCTGCCCTTCCCCCCGGCCCGCCCCGACGCCGCCTTCGCCGCCCTCAGCAGGTCCCCGTCCCGCCGCGTCAGCGCCCCGTCGCCGTCGGACGCCACCGTGTAATCCGCGTCCGCGCCCTCGAGCAGCGAGTCCAGTTCCATCCGGAACGTCTTGCGGGTTTCCCCCGGCGCCAGCCGCCGGCTCACGGTCACCTCCGCCGCGTCCGGGATCACGTTGCTGAGAGTCCCGCCCCTGATGATCGTGGCGGCCACCGTCGCCCGGGCCGCCGCCCCGGGCGCCACCTCGAACTCCTCGAACCGCCCGTTCAACCGCTCCAGCTCCGAGCAGAACCGCGCCGCCGCGTAGATCGCGTTCCTGCCGTCCTCCGGCCGCGAGCTGTGCGCCGCTTCGCCCCGAAACCTGACGTCCGCCCGCGCATGCCCCTGGGTCCCGATCCCGAGCAGGGGCACCCCGGCCTCGCACGTCGGCTCGCAGAGCACGGCCCAGTCCCCGCCCATCGCCGCCATCTTCTCCGACCCGTTCGGCTTCGGCAGGTCCACGCCCTCCTCGCACACGGTGAAGCTGTACACGACCCGGATCCTGGTCTTCACCCGGGGCGCCAGCCACAGCAGTGCCGCGATCCCCGCCTTGCAGTCCGACGAGCCCAGCCCGTACACCCGCCCCCCAGTTATCCGCGCCTTCAGCGGATCGCCCTTCCATCCATCCCCCGCGACCACGGTATCCATGTGCGCGTTCGCGTGCAGTCTTCTCTTTCCGGCCCCCACCTCCGCCCACACGTTCCCGTCCGCGTCCCGCTTCGCCTTCAGCCCGTCCTTCTTCAGCCTGGCGATCACGTACTCCGTCATCTTCTCTTCCCGGCCGCTCGGGCTCGCAATCGCGACCATCTCCGCGATCGTCTTCCCCAGGAACTCCTTCATCTCCATGTCCATGCCTTCATCTTCTCACCTCGCCCCGCAGCCGCTCGTCGCGCGACGACGCCCCCACCATGATCGCGTAGGCCCCCGGCTCCACCACCCACGCCTTCTTCCCCGGGTCCCAGCACGCGAACGCCTCGGGCCCCAGCGTCACCGTCATCCGCTTCGCCTCCCCCGGCTTGAGCCCCACCTTCACGAACCCCTTGAGTTCCTTCGGCGGCCGCGGCACGCTCGGAGCGCGCGCCCCCACGTACACTTGGGCCGCCTCCGCCCCCTCCCGGCCCCCCGTGTTCCTGATGGTGAACGAAACCCTGACGGCCAAGTCCCCCGAGGCGGTGTCCGGCGCGATCCCCAGCTCCGAGTACTCGAATGTCGTGTACGAGGCCCCATAGCCGAAGCAGAACTGCGGCTCCACGCCCTTCCGGTCGTACCCGCGGTATCCCACGAAGATTCCCTCGCCATACACGGCCCGCTTCGGCTCGACGTCCCAATCCCTGCCGTAGAACGGCGCGCAGGGGTTGTCCCCGGGCCGCCGCTCGAAGGTCGCCGGCAGCTTGCCCGAGGGATTCACGACCCCGAACAGGATATCCGCCACTGCCCGGCCGCCCTCCTGCCCCGGATACCAGGCGTGGACCAGCGCCGGCACGCGGTCGAGCCAGTTCCGCCAGTCGACCCCGCCACCCGCGAACAGGATGACGATCGTCCGGGGGTTGGCCGCCGCGACCGCCCGGATGAGGTCCCCTTGGGACCGGGGCAAGGCGTAATCCCGGTCCGACCCCTCGCCCTCGCGGTCCTGGTTGAACCCCACGCACACGACCGCGGCGTCGGCGGCGGCCCCCGCCCCCCCCCCCCACCCCGCCCCCCACGCCCCCCCCCGGCCCC
>CAKKQC010000018.1:12357-61994 GCA_919901855.1 bacterium
GCTGCGGACGCAGCCGACGCAGCCGACGCGGCCGCCGTCGCCGCCGCCGGTCCCCGACCAAACGCCACGTGCTCGACCTCGAGCCCCGGCACCTGCCTGAGCCCGTCGAGGACGCTCACCTTACGGGCCGGTTCCATATACGAACTCCCCCCGCCGCCCCAGACCGCCGGGTGGGCGTTGGGGCCGAGGACCGCGACCCGCCGGATCCTCGCCGGGTCGAGCGGCAGGACGCCCCCGGAGTTCTTGAGCAGGACGATCCCCGCGCGCGCCTCGTCCAGCGCCACCTCCCGGGTAACGGGGTCGTCCATGGGAATGCCCGCGATGACCTGCGGCCGGTCCAGGAACCCGGCGGCGATGATCGTACGCAAGATGTGCCGGACCTTGTCGTCGATCACGTCCGTCGTCAGGGCGCCGGACGCGAGACCGGCCGTGATCCGTTCCCTGGTCATTCGCTTGCCCGACGGCATCTCGAGGTCGAGCCCGCCCGCCGCCGCGGCCAGACCGTCGTGGGTCCCCCCCCAGTCGGACATGACGATCCCCTTGAACCCCCATTCCTTGCGGAGCACCTGGATGTTCAGGAAGGGGTTCTCGGCGCAGAACGCCCCGTTGACCTTGTTGTAGGCGTCCATGACGCACTGCGCGCCGCCCGCGACAATCGCCTCACGGAAGGCGGGCAGGTAGATCTCGCGCATGGTCCTCTCGTCCACCTGCGCGTCCACGGTCTCCCGGTCGTTCTCCTGGTTGTTGCACGCGAAGTGCTTGACGCAGGCGAGCACGCCCTCTCCCTGGATCGCCCGCACCTCCGCGGCCGCGAGCTGTCCGGCCAGGTACGGGTCCTCGCCCAGGTACTCGAAGTTCCGGCCGCACTGGGGGGTGCGGTATATGTTGAGCGCCGGCCCCAGCAGGATGTGCACTCCGCGGCCCCGGGCGTCCCGGCCCAGGGCGGCTCCGACTCGCGCCGCCATCGCGAGGTCCCACGTCGCCGCGAGGCAGATGCCCGCGGGGTACGCCGTGCTCCGGACCCCGACGGGTCCGTCGCTCATCTTGATCGGCGGGATCTTGAGCCGGGGCATCCCCCGGATGTAATACCCGTTCACCCCGCCCAGGTACGCGATCTTCTCGTCGAGGGTCATCCGTCCCAGCAGGCTCTCGACCCGCTGCCCCACCTCGTCGCGGGCGGCCGCCACGCCGGCCAGGCACAGTAGCGCGAGCGCGATCCCTCTTCTCATCGAAGCCTCATTGTACGGTCAGGTTGCGGAGGGGACCGAAGTGGTACTATATGGTCAGTGCGGGCGTAATTCAGGGGCAGAATGTCAGCTTCCCAAGCTGAACGTCGGGGGTTCGATTCCCCCCGCCCGCTCGGATTCATCGTTCGATCGCCAATCGCTTCCTTCCCCCGCCCCACCCAGCCGGTGCAATGGTGGTCATGAACGCCGCGAAAGCCTGGCAGAACCGTCTCGCCCAGTGGAACGCGTTCGAACGCTGGCATCGCGACGACGACCCGGCGAATCGCGTCATGGGGGTATGCACTTCACTCACCGACCCCCCACAACATCACCCCATGGGCGCGCGCACCTGAACGATTCAGCGTGGCGGAATGAACGCCCGGAAGTTCCGGTCAGTAGCTGAGCGAGAACGTCTTGGCCGGGTAGTCGACGGTCAGCACGAAGTTGGACAGGAAGCTCTTCACCCCCAAGAGCGGGATCCTGAGACGGGGATTGAAGTCGATGATGGCGTCAGCCACAGTAAACCCGTCGAAAGAGATCGAAGCTGAGTGGCTATAGACCGTGGTCGGACCCGCCCCCGTCAAGACCGTCTTCGGCTTGCCCTTGTCGATCGTGTGCCCCAGCTGCGCGGCCAGTTCAACCGGGAAGGAGCACTCATCGGCACCCGTGTCGATCAGGGCCAGGGCATCAACGGTCTTCCCCGGAGTCGGACTGGACGCCCTGATGAGGAGGTAGGGCCGGGGCATTTCTCCGGCCCCAAGCACCAGAAAGGGGTAGGTCTTAGTCGGCACGGAGCGGGAAGAGCAGGACGGCATCCTTCTCCGGGACGAAGACCAGGATGGGGTTCACCGTGCCGCGGCTCTTGGCTTCGTCCAGCACCACGCCGGGGTCCTTCCCGCTGGCGACGACCTTCCGGTCCTCCATGCTGGCGATGGCGATGTACTGGCCGCCGTACTTCTCGGCATCGCTCGCGTTGAGCAACACGTTCTCCATGCCTCTATCCTAGCACCCGTCGTGAAAGGGAAAGTCCGGGGACGGTCTTTGGATCATTGGATTCTCCCGGGAATCCAATGATCCAAAGACCGTCCCTGTGCCCCTTGTCCCTGTGCCCCTTTCTATCTCAGGATGAAGTAAAACCGGTAATCGCCCTCCCTGCTTCGGCCTATCTCCCGGGCTGACTCACTCCTCCATCAGTCGATCCCGACATCCAGACGGGCCTCGGGCCCGGATCCAGGCGCGGACCGCACGGCGGGAGATCGCTCAGCCACCACGCGAGCGCCACTCCCGCACCAACCACCATCCCGACAATCGAGCCGACGACCTCCCCCTCGGTCGTCATCCGACCGGTCTTCAAGCTTCCACCGCCCGCCAGATATCCCAAGACCGATCCAGCGGCGAAGGACAGGATCGGCAAGCGCTGGTGGTACCACAGCCGCTTCGATTCGCACGCCCGCCATTCCCGATCAGCAGCCTTCCAGTCCCCCCACCATTTCCTGTCCAGATCCGTCCACGCAATGTCCCCGCATCGAGGAGCCGTGACCGTCCCGATCAGCCAACCGAGGCCAACGGCCGTCAGCTCGGCACCCACCATCGTGAACAGAGGCGACACCTTGTCCTCTCGGAGCCCCCTCGGCAGGACTTTCGGCCGGGCAAGAACGAGAATCATCAGAGGCAGGCCCGCCCACCCGCCATTGATGACCCAAGTTTCCCTGTGCTGGGCACGAACGAACTCACAGACCGCTCTCGACGGGACAGGAGCCTTCGGCACTTCCACTGGATATGGCTGGGCAATGATCGAGATGGCCTTGGTCAGTTGCGCAGGCTCCTACGCTTCGTTGGAGTAGGTTCCCCCCGGGTGCTCGAACCCTGTGTCGACATCCGAACGGGTCCTCGGAGCCGCAGTGGACGTCGCGGTCCATACCGGGGCAGCAAACGCGGACCGCGCCGCCGGTGCGCCGCCAGCGAGCGCGAGGCGGGGCAGCAACGCAAGGCCCATGGCTACTGCCAGCCCAGGGTTCATACGGCTAGTCTACCCTCCCCCCCGGCCACGAGGGAGGTACGGGGGCATGTCCCCCGTCTTGTCGTGGGGCCTATCAGGAACGCCCCGGCCGCTCCGACGCGCCGCCGGCTACAGCTCGAACCCGATCGCGAACCGGAAGGTGGTCTCGTTGGCGATGGGCAGCGTGACGATGTCCTCGTAGTAGTTGCGACCCCCGCCCATTCCGATGTGCATGCCGGCCGATCCCACGGGGATGGCCATCGCATCCACGAAGACCCCCCAGCCCCAGGGGTCTCCGAACTCGGGCCGGTTGAAGCAGGAGCCGTGCACCTCGATCCGGAGGTGGAAGCCGCCGGCGGCCCCCCCGGCTCCGGCGACGCGGTCACGTCGCGAGCCGTCCCCGAACAGGGTCAGCTCCGCCTTGAGCAGGGCGTGGTCGAAGCCGGTCCCGAGGCCCCGCTCGTACCGGCCGGTCGCTTCCGTCGAGAGGGAGACGGGCGCCGCCCAGGCGCGGACGCGCGTCGCCTGCACGCCGACCTGGTAGTTCCTGAACTGGGGGATGGCCGCGAACTCGGGACCCGCGGATTCCCAGATCGAGGCCCGGACCACCTGCATATGGCCCTTGAGCTGACTCACGCCCCCGCGGTCGAACAGGAAGCCCGTGGTCAGCCCCGCCACGGGGATGGTGCCGTGGATGAAGCCCTGCGTGGAGTCCATCTCCGTGGTCTTGCGGCCCGAGGCGTTCCCGTACCGCACGCCCGCGCCGTCCGTACTCCCCGACCCGGTCTCGGTGCTCGAGAACACTCGCCGGCCGCCGACGAGGCGGGTCACCGGACGCATCCGCACGAAAAGGCCGAGCGAGCCGCTCCAACCCGCGCTCCGGTCGAAGATCGAGCCGTACGCGAGCACGGTACGGTAACCCCAGCCGTCCTCCATGGGGCTCCCCTTCGGCGTCAGGTTCGTGGAGTAGAAGTCGACGCCGACGCGAACCCCGGCCTCGTCCCGCCACTTCCATGGCACGCCCCCCAGGCACACCTGGCCTCCCGCAACATGCGCCTCCGTGTCGACCCCGTCGACCGAAATGGTGTAGGCGGGGCCCACCACCGCCCCGCCCTCGAAAAACACGACGGGCTGGCGTTCCCGGTACACCTGCTGGTACTCGAAGAACGTGTCGAACACGTTCGGGGAACGCAGGGCGAGGGCTTTCAGCTCCTCGACGGAGAGGGTCCGCGCGGCCCCGGCCGCGGACGCGACCGCGACCACGCATGTCATCCACGCGACCCATCCGGCGGCGCACCGCATCACGCCCCGGATAATACCACCCCGGGGCGGCGCCGGACCGGCTACCGCGGGCGGGAGGGGCCGCGGGTCAGGAGGCCCACCAGCTCGGGGAGGTGGGATTCGTACACGCCGCGGGGGGAGGTCGAGCGGCGGACGCAGAGGGAGGCTGCGAGCCCGATGACCTCGCCCATCATCCCGCCGGTGCGCATGACGCGGGCGGTGCCCAGGGCCTCGTGGGTCACGCTGATGTCGCGGCCGGCCATGAACAAGTTGGGGACGTTGCGGCTGTAGAGCGCGCGGTACGGAGCCCAGAAGGGCTGTTTCAGCTCCTCGATGAGCGCTTCGGATATGAACTCACGGCCTTCGAGCCCCGCGGCGAACGCCGGGTGCGGGCGGTGCAGGTCCACGCCCCAGGTGCAGGGAAAGCAGGCATCTTCGAACTTGCGTCCCGCGCGCACGTCGTCCCGGGTCACGATCACGTCGCCCAGGAGGCGGCGGGACTCGCGCTTGCCCGAGATCCAGGCGGCCCAGGCGAGCCGGCCGTTCGGGTACTTGCCGAGCGTGTTCTTGAGCGCGTCCCAGGCGCCGTACATGGCCAGCAGGTTCCAGTCGCGCATCCGCTCCACGTCCGCGACCGGGTCCCAGTCGAACCCGCACTCCCAGAACCACGCCCCCAGCCCGTCGGGCCCGGGGTCCGTGAACTGCGCCGCGTACTCGTCGCGGCCCGGGAAGGGCGCATGGGCGAGATCGAGGGCCCACGGACACCGCGGAAACGGCGAAGGTGAGCCCGTGTCCTTGATGTGCCACAGATTCGATGGGCCCATGTGGCCCTTAGCCGTGGCCTCGAAGTCCGCGCCGGCGAGGGCGCCCAGCGCCCCGTCGCCGGTGCAATCGGCAAAGAGCCTGCCGGCGAGGCGGACACGGTGGGAGGTCCGGATGTCCTGCGCTACGACCGACTCAAGTCCCGCAGGGCCGGTCTCGGCCGAGATCACGCGGTAACCGAGGAAGAGCGTGATCCGTTTCTCGGCGCGCACGAGTGCGAGCTTGGCGTTGTCCTCGTAGAGATCGGCCGTGTTCGAGGGGCCGTAGTGGGCCTTCCGCGCCTGTTCGAGCTCGCGAACAACGTTGCCGATGTCCGGATACGGGGGCAGGTTGGTCTCGCCGCCCAGCCAGACCCGGACCTCGGATGAATTGTTGCCGCCCAGGACGGGCCGGTCCTGGACGAAGGCGACGGAGAGGCCCTCGCGGGCGGCGGTGAGGGCGGCGCAAATCCCGGGGATGCCGCCGCCCGCGACCACGAGGTCGAACGAGCCGGCGTCCGCGGGGGCGGGGGGCAGGCCGAGCGCGATGCGACGGAAGGCGTCGAGGGCGGGGCCAGCGTCGGGAGGGACGAACCCGGGGTCGGCGGAAAAGAGGATGGCATCAGCGCGACCCTCGAACCCGGTGAGGTCGTGGAGGGCGATCGTCGCGCGGCGGGCGGGGAGCGTGACCGGTCCGCCGTCCTGCCAGTGCCACGCGGCGCCCTCGGTGCCGAAGATCGTGGACAGGGGCACCCCGTCGATGAGGAGCTGAAACCGACCCGGGGCCTCCCCCGCCTGCCGCGTGTGGGCCCAGTCGCGGGTCCGCACCCAGACGCGCCAGGAGCCGGGGGCGGGCACATCGATCATGCCGGTGGCGTCGCGGACGGGAACCCCCAGCCCGTGCGCGAGCAGGTACGGGGACCCCATCTGGTCCATCGACTGCTGGTCCACGACCCAGCCCCCGGGGTCGGCGAGCGCCTCCGCCTCGACGAGGATGTCCCGCCGCTGCTCGTTCAACCGCCCAGCCTCCCCTGGCATGACCGAAGACTCGTCAGGCCCGGATCAACTCCCCCACTTGTCGAGATCGAGGACCAGGGACACGCCGGTGAAATGCATGCCGCTGGCATCCCCGTGGAACCCTTCCACTTCCACCTTGCCCTTCAACCCGAGCGCGACCAGCGCTTTCGCCGCCAACCGCTGGTCCATGCCGACCTTCGCGCGTTCGCCGGGGGCGAACTTCCGGGGGAGGGACGGATCCTGCGCGGGCTGGAAATCCTGGGCGCCGCTGTCCGGCTTCTTGAAGGCCAGCCCGTAGGATTGCAGGAGGCCCCAAGCCGGCGCCGCGTTCGTGAAGGAGAAGATGAAACAGTCGGTCGGCGTCTCACCGGCCCCCGCGTAGATTCCCGTGGACAGCTTCAGTTCCATGGACCCCACTATACCAAGCTCCGGAGGGCCCGCCGTTGCATTCGGTCGGCCCCTCGTGCGGGGAAGCCCAGATTATGGAAGGCGGCACGACCACTCCCGGCTCCTCAGCGGGGCCACTCGGAGAGGAAGGTCTCCTCTGGGACGTCCGTCGGGCTCTCGAAGTATATGCGGTAGCCGTCGGGGTCGGTCAGCCCCACGACCCACATGTGATTCCCGACGAAGGGCTCGTCGGTAGTCAGGCCGTGGCCGGTGAACTCGGCGTGCAGGGCCAGCGCATCCTTGCAGGTGAAGCAGACGGAGAAGCCCTCGCCGACCCGGGCCGGCTCCTCCCCCACGGTCCCGTCATCCCGCACCCGGTTCTGCACCATGAGGGCCGCCCCGCCCCGTTGCAGCCGGCACCACCGGAGCCGGCCGTCCGGGTCCCAGCGGTGTTCGATCGAGAACCCGAGGCCGTCTACATAGAAGCGGACCGACGCGTCGATATCGCGTACGGTGAAAAAGGGCACCGCCTGCGTAAGATTGGCGGCGGGCGCATTCACCGGCGTCATGCATACACAACGGGCCGGGGTGTAGCGGGATTGCCCCGCGGGGGCCTCCGTTCCGAAGTCCCGGTCTACTTGACGGAGGGGCGGAGCGTGAACTCGCAGACGCCGTCGGGGTCCAGCTCCCAGGACACCTGGACCGTGGCGGTGACCTCCCACACGATGGAGATCAACTGACCGGCATAGCTCCACGGGGATTCCGGGAGCCGGCAGGAGAAGGGCCACTCGACCGTTTGGCCCGCCTCCACCGCCTGGCCGCCCTCCGGCATCGGCAGCTTCTCCTGCTTGCGGGGGCCGCGACTCGTATTGCCCTTCCCGCGGGTCGACCAGTCGACGCGGACGTAGACGGCCCCGACGGTGACGCCGGGGTCGGGGGTGAACCTGACGTGGCCGGTCAAGGTGGCTCCGGGCTCGTAGGACGGGATGGCGCCGGCGGCGGCGCCGTCCAGGATGATCTCGACCATCCTCTTTCCCATGTCAGCGCTGGAGCCGGGGCTCGACTTCGAGCACGACCTCGCCCGAGTCGTCCGGCCACCGCTCCAGATCGAGGCGGGTTTCCACCCGCCACGTGAGCTGGTTGGACCCGAAGTCGAAGGAATGCATGGCCGTCGGGGGAATCCGGAACTGGGCCCCCACCGCGAGATCCTCCCCCGGCGCGAAGTCGCGGCCGGGCTTCTCGATCTCCTGGACCACGGTCTCGTGGATGTGGGTCGACTGGCTCTTCCCGCTGCCGCTCACGGCCCGCTCCTTGTACACGAGGCGGACGACGGCGCGATTCACGGTCACCTGGCCCCGGAACGACTGCCGCCAGACCACGTTCACCTCGCCGCCCACGGGCACCTTGAGGGGCGTCACCGCGATCTCGGCGGCCGCCACCTTCATGCGGACCAGGAAGAAGAAGAGGGTGAACGCGAAGACGACGACCAGGACGATGATGGCGAAGATCCAGAAGCCCCCCTGGCCGCTCTTCCAGCCCGTGTAGCCGAACCACGCGATGCCGGCAAGACACGCAAGCATGAGGAGGCCGCGGAAGACCTGCCCCGCCGAGCCCTTGTTCTCGTCCATTCGAGGATCATACCCCCTTCCGGCGAAAGGGCGCGGCGCTACCCGCCCCGGAGGGACTTCCCGTCTACCGGACGGTGTTGGCGAACTTCTCCACCATCGCGCGGACGGCGGTGGCGACTTCCCTCTGGCTGGACAACTGCTGGGCCTGGTCCGAGAAGACGATCCGCCCGGTCTCCACATCGACCGCCCTCAGGCTCAGGACGTAGGCGTCCATCAGCTTGCCGAAACTCCCAACGACCATGAGCTTCACGTTCAGGAGCTTGCCCAGCTTGACCGCGCATTCGGCGCTGGTGCAGCCCGTCTGCTGGAAGGCCTGCTCCGCGAGCACCTTGTCCATGTTCGCCTTCTCGACGACGTTGAAGGCGGGCTTCGACACGAGGTCGTTCCGGACCATGTCCGCGATGACGGCGGCGTCGCTGGCCGACACGCCCTGGGGCGTGAGCTCCGAAACGGCGACATTGATCCGGATGGCCGGCGTCACGGCCGGCGCGGGCGCCGGCTGGGGCGTCGCCTCCGGCGCGGGGGGCGCCACCGCCATCTCGGCCGCCGACCGGCCGAACCCGTACGAGAAGCTCATCCGGTGGTTGAGCCCGATCACGTTGGTCACCGCCGCGTAGTCCAGCGAGACGCGGCCATAGACGACCGAGAAGCCGGCCGAGACCTGGAACCGGCCGTCCTGGTTCCTCTGTGCGCCGGCCCGCAGGCCTAACCGGTTCATGTACCACCATTCGGCGCCCAGCCCGGCGCGGTAGCCAAAGTCGAACGGCTGGACGTACTCGGCTCCGACCAGCGCGCGCAGGCGCATCAGCCGGTATGCGAGGCCGAGCCGCGCTTCAGCCGGCAACATCTGGGCCTCGACGTCGCCCTGCGCCGGCCGCAGGCCGGGTCCGAGATTGCGGGCTGCTACCGCGACCCCGACCTCGCCCCACCGGCCCGTGGCCCCCACGTCGGCCGCCCCCGTCGTCGCCCGGTCCCCCGCGAGGTTGTCCGACACGCCCTTGACCAGCACGCCCGCCCTCAGCCAGGATCCACGCCAAGCGGCCACGACGCCGCCTGCGGTCAGCCCGCGGTCCAAGCTCGTCCCTATCTCGTCCCCGTTTGCGTTGACCTCGGCCATCCGGCTCGTGTACGTCACGGCCAGGGCCCCCACCGCCCAGCTCTGGTTGACGAGCCAGCCGGCGCCGACCCCCAGACCGTCGAGGTCGCCCCCGAACAGCGATCCGCCGGTCATCTGGACCGCGCCCCGCGTCGACTGGCCCGCGAGCAGGGCCGGATTACTCCAGGTCCGGAGGACGTCGGTGCTACCCACGCTCACCTGACCCATCCCGGCCTCCCGCACGCTCAGCGGCGCGTTCAGCAACAGGGCCCCCGTCATCGCCAGGGCCGGAGCGGAGAGGATAATCCAGCCTCCCGCCGCCGCGAGGACCCATCGCCGTCCGGTCATGTCAGCGTTTCCTCTTCGACACGATCATGAACTGCTTCCGGTCGCTGACTCCGCCGTCCCGGGCGAGCACCCAATAGAGGCCGTAGGCCAGATGCTTGCCGTGGTCGTCCCTGCCGTCGAGGTCCATGGCCGCGAGCCCGTCGCCGTCGAGATCGAGGTGCAGGGTCCGTACCAGCCGGACGCCCTCGTCAAAGATCTCGATGGTCACCCGTCCCCCGGCCTTCCCCCGCGCCGCGATCGAGAGCCGGCTCCCGGGGTCCGACCGATCCAGCACGTTGGGTCCGATCAGGATCGACTTCGGCTTGACCTTCACCAGGAGCGGTGGTGCCGGCGGCGCGGACGGGGGCGGCGCCAGAGATGACGGCGTCACGTAGGCCGCATGCACGGTGGACACAAAGGCAGACCCATCCCATCCGCCGACCGTGTAGATCGTGTTCCCGATCACGGCGGCCGCGAGCCCCTCGCACCCAGCCGGGAGGCTCGCCTTCGTCGTCCACGCATCCGCGGCCGGGTCGTAGGCTTCCACGGTGGACAGGACGCCGCCGTTCGAGCCTCCCATGGCGTAGATCGTGACATTCACGAAGACCACGGTCAGGCCGGACCGGGCGGTCGGCATGCTGGCCAGCGTCGTCCAACTGTCGGTGGCCGGGTCGTACACCTCCACGACGCCGGTGTCGCCCCCGTTGGCGCCGCCGATGGCGTAGATCCTGCCCCCGACCACGACCGCGGACAGCCCCTCGCGCGCCGTCGGCATACCCGCCTTCGTCGTCCACGTGTTCGTCGCGGTGTCGTAGGCTTCCACGATCGTCAGGCCGCCGGTGCCGTTCTCCCCGCCGATCGCGTAGATCGTGCCCCCGATCACGACGGTGGCGAGATACTCTCGTGCCGTGGGCATGGCCGCTCTCGTGGTCCACGTGTTGGTCGCCGGATCGTAGGCTTCGACCACGGACAGGGCCCCGCCGCCCGCCCCGCCGCCGATCGCGTAGATCGTGCCCCCCACGGCCACAACGCCGAGGCCGTACCGCCCCGTGGGCAGGCTGGCCAGGGTCGCCCACGAGTCCGTGGCCGGGTCGTACGCCTCCGTCCTGGCATAGCCCGCCGCCCCGTCGTTCCCGCCGACCACGTAGACCGTGCCGCCCACGACCGCGGTACCGGCATCCCGGCGCGCGGTCGGCATGGGCGCCTCCGGTGTCCAGAGCGGGTCCTGCGTGGCGACGAAGGTCCGGGTGGCCGACCCCTGGACCGCGACCGCCATCACGGCATCCGTGCCGGACGCGGTCGCGTTGAAGCCGACCATCCCGTTCCCCGACACGCTGTACGTCCACGTGAACGTCGTCGAGCTCCCCGGGCCCAGCGTGACCGGTCCCGGAGGCAACGGCCCGGACTCGAGCACGACGAGACCGGCACCCGAAGTGAATCCCATGGACGGCACCACGCCGTTCGCCGCGGCCGCCCCGGTATTCGAGATCGTCAGCCTCGCCGTGAACCACTGGCCCGTGCCGGCCGCCCCGGGGGCGACGACGAGATTGGCCGTCAGCCGCGCGGCCGTCACCACGACGCCCGCCACGCGACGGCCCAGGATCGGCGAGCCCAGCATGGAGTCCATGCCGCCCGCCGTGACGGTAAAGCTCGCGACTCCACCGGCGGTGGCGGACAGGGTCCAAGCAAACGTCTGCGACGCGCCACCGTTCAGCGTGACCGGCCCCGCAGGCGTCGCCCCGCCTAGCACCACCAGCCCGGCCGGCGTGTTCACCTGCAACGCCGGCGTTACCCCGGTCGCGGCGTTCGACCCCGTGTTCGTGACCGTGAGCCAGGCTTGGATCCACTGCCCCGGGCTCACGACCGTGGACGACAACGAGAGAGACGTCGCGAGCCACGCCGACGGGGCAACCCGACGGACTCGGTGGCCGTCACGATCCGTGATGTAGAGGTTCCCGGATGCGTCCTGGTCAATTCCGGCAGGCAGATGCAGTAGCGCGGTGGTGGCGGGAATCCCGTCGCCGTTGTAGCCCTCGGTTCCGGTGCCTGCCGCAATGTAGATCAGCCCAGTGGCGGCATCCACCCTCCGAATCCGGTTCGCGAAATACTCCCCCACATAGAGGTTGCCGGCCGGGTCCAGATGAATGCCGCACGGAACATTCAACCCCGCAGTGGTGGCGGGAATCCCCTCGCCGTTGTACACCGTCGTCCCCGTCCCGGCCACCGTCGAGATCAGCCCGCTGACCGCATCCACCTTCCGGACGCGATGGTTCTGGCCGTCCGCAATGTAGAGGTTCCCCACGGCATCCAGGGCGACCCCGTTGGGCCAGTTGAGCTGCGCTGTGGTCGCGGCCACCCCATCGGTGTTGTACCCCCCCGTGCCCGTTCCGGCCACCGTCGAGATCAGCCCGCTCGCCAAGACCACCTTCCTGATGCGATGGCTGGCATTGTCCGTAATGTAAAGGTTCCCCGAGAATATCGCGATGCCGCTCGGATACCTGAGCTGTGCGGCCGTCGCCAGGATCCCGTCCCCGTTGTAGCCATATGTTCCCGTCCCGGCCACCGTGGAGATCAACCCGGTGGTCGCGTCCACCTTCCGGATGCGATTGTTGTCGCGGTCCGCGATGAAGAGATTGCCCGCCGGGTCCAGGGCCACGCCATCGGTGCCCGACACGTTCGCGACGGTCGCGGAAATGCCGTCGCTGTTGTAGGCTCCCGTGCCCGTCCCGGCCACGGTCGAGATCAGCCCGCTGGCCACCGAGACTTTCCTGACACGATTGCCGAACCGCTCGGCGATGTAGCGGTTGCCGACCGAATCCACGGCGAAGCCCTCCGGTCCATTGGTCTGTGCGGTCGTTGCGGGAATTCCGTCGCCGTTGTACCCCTTGCTGCCGGTGCCCGCCACCGTGGTGATGGTGCCACCCCAGGGATAGATCGACGCACTCACCCGGGAGCCCAGGGTCGCCGTCGAAGAGGCCGTCACGCCTCCCATCACCGTCATCGTGAACGTCACGTTGCCGACGCCCACCGCGGAACACGTCCACGCGAACGTCACCCCGTCCCCGGGATTCAGCGTGACCGGCCCCGGTGGGACCGGCCCCGAGATCGGCCCCACCAGCCCCACGCCGGGGCCCGTCGCGAGTGCGGGCGTCACGTTCTGCGCCGCTTCCGCCCCCACGTTGGTGACCGTCATCGTGACCGTGATCCACTGGCCCCGCAGGGCCGGGCCGCTCACCTCCGTCGAGACGTCCATCACGCCGCCCCGGTAGGTCACGGCGTCCACCTCCGCGAAGTACGGCGTGACGAAATCGAAACCGCCGGCAACGTAGATCTTCCCGTTCAGTACCGCGCCGTAGGTGTCGATCCGGTCGGAGTAGAGGGACGCCTTGGTCGTCCACGTATTGGCGTTCGTGTCGTACTCCTCGACCGTCGGGTTGCGTCCGTCCCCCCCGATCACGTACACCCGGTCGTTCAGGGCGACCGCCACCGTGTCGGACCCGGCGGTCGGCATGTTCGTCAGCGTCCGCCATGAGCCCGCATCCGGGTTGTATTCGTACGCGTATTGCGTGTTCCCGGCCACGTAGCCGCCGAACAGGTACATCTTCCCATTGACAGCGGTCCCGCTCGCGCATACGAAGTCCACCGGGGCGTCCGCCCTGGTGGCCCAGGTGTTCGCGGCAGGGTCGTATACCTCGACCTTCCGCGCCCCCCCCCGGCCGCCGATGACGTAGATCTTGCCCCCCACGACCGCTGACGCGCAGGCATCCCGGGCGGTCGGCATGCCCGCCCGGGTGGTCCAGGTGTTCGTCGCGGGATCGTAGGCCTCAACAACGGTTGTATAGGGTGGGGTTTCCGAGCTCACCGTCCCCCCTCCGATGGCGTACAGCTTCCCGCCGACTGCTTCCGTCACCAGCCGCACACGCGCCGTAGGCATGCTCGCCTTCGTCGTCCACGTGTTCGAGGCGGGGTCGTAGGCCTCCACCGTTCCTAGGACGGCCGCGTCGGCTCCGCCGACGACGTAGAGCTTTCCGCTCAGACCGCAGACGCCGGGACTGACCCGGTCCGTCGGCATGTCGACCGCCCTGCCCCAGTCCAGGTCGCCGTCCGGGACGACGACCGGAGCGTACTTCCTCACCGCCCAGTTCTTGCCTTGGCCGGCCACGGCCTCGTACCCGACGACGACGATCGACCCGTCGGCGCCGTACGCAACCCCCCCGGCCGTGTCGTCCCCGTGCGCCGCACCATCGTATGTCATGGACCATTGCAGGACGCCTGCGGGGTTGTATCTGCGCACCAGCCAGTTCTTACCCTGTCCCAGGTCAGTCCTCGTCTCGTAACCGACGGCAACGATGGAGTTCTCCGCATCGACCGCGACATTGCGGTTACCCTCCAGCCCGTCGTCGCCGTTAGCCGGACTGTTGTAGGTGGCCAGCCACTGCGTCGCACCGGTGGCGCCGTATGTCTGGAGAAACCAGTTGCGGCTCTGCCCCAGGTCGCCGCGTATCTCAGAGCCGAGGCAGGCGATCGTCCCCGTCGAATCGACCGCAACCCCCCCGTAGCCGTTCTCGTTGCCGGTCGACCGCGTCATGGTCCAGACCAGGTCACCGCCTGCCGTGTACTTCCTGACCGCCGAGATCAGTCCCGCGCCGCTCCAGTCGCCCACGTAGCCCGCCACGACGATATCCCCTGACGGATCGACCGCCACGCTCTGCGGATAGTCGTTGGAGCCATAGTTGTATACGTCGTGCCACACGATTGCGCCATCCAGTGGCGCGAACTTGATCACATGCCAGTCCCTGCCGGGGACGGCGGACATGCCCACCGCATAGACACTCCCGCTCGCGTCAACGGCGATATCGCAGGCGTTGTCCCAGCTGTTTCCGACGAGGTTACAGGTGACGCTCCACTGCAGGGTCCCCCCGGCATCCCACTTCATGATCAACCAGTCGTAGGAATGCCCAATGTCGGACCGGTCGGAATTCGCCACGACGAAGATGTTCCCGCCGGCATCGATGGCGCTCCCGAGCCCATAGTCGCCGAAGTTTCCCGGTCCGTTGCTGCTTCGCGTCCACTGCAGGCTTCCGGCGGAATCGTACTTCCTGATAAGTATGTCGTTGCTGCGCCCGACGTCCGTGCGATCCTCGGTGCCAACGACCACGATGCTCCCGTCGGGGGCGATGGCCACCCCGTTCGCCTGGTCGTCCAGGTTGCCGGGGCTGTTGTACGTTTGTTCCCAAGCCAGCGGGGGCGGCGGGGTGGCGGACGCGATACCGGCGACAAGAACCCCCAGCACGGTCGCGAGCGCCGCGAGGACGGGGAGCGGGGGCCGCCTTGTACTCACAGCTTCCGCATTATACCCCCCAAGGGGGGCCTGGACCCCTCCCCCGAAAAGGGCCATGACTCCCGGGAACATGGCCTTGGCGGGCATGGGCCCGCCTTCACCAGTCTGGTCCCCGGAGGTCGCCAGGGAAGCCTCCAGACACGGGTCGCAGCCTACCCCCCGCGGAGGGCCTGCTCGGCGTCGGCAAGAGCGGACGTGAACCGCGCGGGCGGGAGCTTGGCCATGATCACGCGGCCGTAGTTCTTCGTGTTGATCCGGGAATCGAGGAGGGCGAAGACGCCGGTATCGGTCTCGGAACGGATAAGACGGCCGAAGGCCTGCCGCAACTTGATGATCGCGCGCGGGAGGGAGTCGTCCTGGAACGGATCGATCTCGTGCTCCTGGAGCCAGGTCTGCCGGGCTTTGTTGTATGCAGACGCGGGGCTCGGGAACGGGATGCGGGTCACGATCACGCACTGGAGCGCGGCCCCCACGACGTCGATGCCCTGCCAGAAGGTGCCCGTGCCGAGCAGGATGGTGCCGGGCGCGGAGCGGAGCTGGTTGAGCAGGAGGGTGGGGTCGGCGTCGCCCTGCGCCAGGACCGCCCTTGCGGGCTGGAAGCGCCTGCGGAACGGCTCGACCGCCTGTCCCAGATGCGCCCAGGACGTGAACAGGACCAGCACGCCCCCGGGCGCGGCCGCGGCGAGCTGGATGGCCCGCTCCACGCTCGCGGCCTCCCAGGGCCCATCGCCCTTTCCCGGGGCGGGCAGGTCGGCCGCGAGATAGCCGAGGGCCTGTTTCCGCCAGTCAAACGGCGACTCGATGATCAGCTCCTTCGCGTCCGCCAGCCCGACCCAACGGCGGAAGTGCGAGCACGAGTCCCCGGCCGCGAGCGTGGCCGAGCACAGGATGAACGGGAACGGCCGGTCCCAGAACCGCTCCCGGAGCTCGGTCGAAACGTCGATCGGCAGGGAGCGGAGCGTGACCTGGCGGGAGAAGTTCATGGCCACGAAGAAGACCGAGCCGTCCTTCCCGCAGCCCAGGATGGTCCGGATGCTCTCCGCCTCCTGCCGGCACCGGGCCGCCAGTCCCAGGACCTCGCGGGCGAGGTCCGGCCGCTCTTCGCACGCTTCCGCCTCGTCGAGCCGGTCCGCGAGATCGCCGAGGGCGCCGGCCAGGTCGATGTTGGGGATCAATGGCTCGGTCAGCCGGCGTTCCCGCGACCCGGCCTCGCCCTCGGCGGCCGCGCCCTCGACCCAGGTCCGCATCTCCTCGAAGAACCCGGCGGCCTTGAACTCGACCTGCCGCGCGGCGTCGGTGGCTGCGGTCGCCCAGGGGCCGTGGCCCGATCCGGCCACGGCCTTGAGCAGTCCACCCCGCCGCCGCGGGAGCAGACGGTGCAGGAGTCTGCCGATACCGTCCTCGGTCACCTCCAGCCCCAGGCAGGTGCCGGCGACCTCCTCCAGCGTGTGGGCCTCGTCGATGATCGCGGCCCCGAACGGGAGGACACCGGGGGGCGGCTCGGCGTCCTCCATCGAGTCGTCGATGTCCCGGGGGATGGCCCAGTTCATGAGGAGCCAGTGGTTGATGACCAGGATGTGCGCCGCATTCGCGCGGTCCCGGTCGGCCCGGAACCCGCAGGGCGCGCCCGGCGCATCGGACTTGCGGTACCGGTCGCAGACCAGGGAGTCCACGCAGATCCGGCTCCAGACGGCGTCGTCGACGCCCACCCCCACCTTGTGCCGCAGGGCCGTGCCCCCCTCCAGCGCGTTCTCCTTCACGATCGAGAGCCCCCGGGCGTCCCGGGGCGCGGCGAACAGCCCCTCGTCGTGCCCGCCGGCCAGCGCGTCGAGGCGCTGGACGCAGAGGTAGTTCTCGAGCCCCATCAGGAGCGCGTACCGGAAGTCTTCGTGGCCCAGCGCGGCCATGATCCGGCCGACCAGGGGCAGGTCCTTTTCCACGAGCTGTTCCTGGAGGGCTTTCGTGCAGGTGGAGACGACCACCTGCTTCTTGTTCTCCATGGCCCAGAGCGCGGCCGGGATGAGGTAGGCCAGGGACTTGCCGATGCCCGTGCCGGCCTCGACCAGCCGCCGGTCGCCGGACTTGAGGCCCGCCGCCACCGCCCGGGCCATCTCCAACTGGCCGCCCCGGTACGTGTAGTCCGGCAGCTCGCGGCTCAGCCGCCCGCCGCGCTCGAACACGCCGTCGATCCCGCTCAGAAGCTACTCTTCCTCGTCGTTGAGGACGCGAATGTTGAGGTGCGCTCCGAACCCGACGACCAGGGAAAGGTCGCCCGGCCTGACGACCCCGGTCGTCAGCACCTCGTAGCGAACAGCGGTCCGGAGCCAGTAGGGCTGGCCGATCACTTCCAGCACCGACCAGTCCACCCCCGCGTTCGCGGACAGGCCCACTCCGTACCAGCGCTTGAGCGTGGTATCGCCTGTCGGGCGTCTCAGGGACACCTCCTCGCCGATGATATCGATCCCGGGGCCCACGTAGGGAAGGAAGTTGAACCGGCGCATGCCCAGCGGAGCAACGCACCGGGCGACCAGGAGGGATCCACGGAACGTCCAGTCGGCGCCCACGGTGCTTCCCGCCGCGGGAGCGCCCATCCACCGGAGCCCCTGCCGCGACACCTCCTGAATGCCCAAGTCGAGCGTGATGCCGGTCAGGGACCGCCGCGCCGACCAGATGGCCGCCGCAAGGTTCGTCGACCGTCCCCGGAGGTAGACCCGCGACGCGTTGTGATTCGCGTCAAGCCGGACGCCACCCACTTCGCTCGTGGCGCCAAAGCGAGACAGACTCCCGAAGTTGAGGGAGAGGTATCCCTCCTTCTCCCCCTCGTATTCGTCACCGAATGCCTCGCCAGCCTCCGGGATCTCGGCTGGCTTCGCCGGGAACGACGCGAGCGCGGCCGCAACCGCCTCGTTCGCTTCCCACTTGAGGTACCGGTGCAGGATCTTCTCCCCCGTGGCCTGGGCCAGACCACGGAGAAACTCGCGCCCCGAGAGCGACGGGTTGAAGATGACCTCGCGTACCCCCATCCCCGACCCCTTCCACACCACGTCGCCGCTCGCATCCACGAGCGCGAGCCCCAGGCACACTTCGCGACGCCGGTAGAACCCCATGTTCACGATGCGGTACTGCTCGATCCGGCCCAACATGAGGAGGTCGTGATCGAGCAGGCGCACCCGGGCTTCGGTCGACAAGCCATTCCACTGGCCGGCCTCGCTGATGCCCGCAGCGCGGAAACGCTCGATGCGTTCGGGATCGGGGACCACGGTATACCCCCTCGCGCGAAGGGACTCCTCGATCGCGGCGCGGAGCAACCCGGCGGCCTCAACGTTCGTCGAGGCGTTATCCAGATCGGCCACCAGGATCCGGCGCGCGAACGGGACCTGGCCAGTCGCGTCCGGGGATGCCGGCGCCGCGCCTGGGCCGTTTCTCCCTTTCAGGTCGTGATCCAGTCGCCGGGCAAGATCCCCTGCCATCCGGGCCGACGGTGCGGGGCGGGCCGCGAGCCACGCCCGGAGGTTGACCGGCACGGAGGCGGATTCCGAGATCTCGCGATGGACCGTCCCCCGCGCGAACACCGCCCCCTCCGGCCAGGTCTTGAGTTCGTATGTGAGCGAGAGTGCGGCCGAACGCAGGTAGGACGCGGCCCGCCGCCCCCCGCTCCGCCGCTGAACACCCCGGATCAGGTCGGGACTGACGATCAGGAGGAGCGTGGGAGCGAAGGACTCCACGCTACCGGTCGAAGTGCCCTGGTGGTATCCCACAATCCGGTAGGCATGCGAGCCGGCGGGCCGGGCCGTCGCGAGCACGAATGCCTCGAGTTCGCGGGCGCGCCAGGGGCGGGCGATCTGTTCCGGGTATCCCGACCCGAGTGCGGCATTGAGCTCGCGCATCACGCCCTCCGCCGTCGACCCCGTGCAGTCCGCCGCCGGCTCCGCTGCAGCGGAACCGAGCTGCATGTAGATCCGTTCGGGCTGGGGATTCACGGGGGGAGTGCCCGTGTCACCAGCCGCGAACGCCACTCCCGCCGCGACGGAACA
Organism: bacterium; assembly: GCA_919901855.1. Classification (GTDB taxonomy): domain Bacteria; phylum Oederibacteriota; class CAKKQC01; order CAKKQC01; family CAKKQC01; genus CAKKQC01. The sequence continues at coordinate 31,494 of CAKKQC010000018.1, forward strand.
CCCGAGAAGCACCAGCGCGACCGTCAAGTTCCGGGCGCCCCTCACGTCGTTCCCCCCTCCCCGCCGCACCTATTCGACCGGAGAGGACACCCGGAGGCCGGGAAATCGCGCGAAGTCCCGGTCCAGCGTGACCCACTCGCATCCGTGTTCGATCGCCAGGGCGGCGAACCAGGCATCGGTGACGCGCGGCCCGTGAATGCCCGGGCGCCGGCAGAATCCCTTGAGGAGGTCCCAGTGCCGGGGTCCCGGCGCCACCGTCACCGCCCGCGGCTGGTCCTTCAGCCAATCCGCGAACTCGAGCGCCCGGACCATCGGGGTCGGCTGTTTGAAGATCCGGGTGTCGGTGACGATGCGGACGAAGGCCGTCAGCGCCGACTCGGAAATACCGAAGGGCGCGGGGCCGTCGACCACCCGGCCGAGCCACGCCCGACACGCGGCATGGTGGGTCGCGTCATCGCGGAACGCCCCGATCAGGACGTTGACGTCAGGAAGGACCGTGACGCTTCTCGGTTCGCGCCAGAAGGGATGATGTGCTGGTGAGATCGATCCCCGGCCGGGTTCCTGTCCCGTGGAAGATCGGCATCGGGCGGGGCCGGGCCGCGCGCCCCTTGTCGCCGCCATGTCCGATCCGCTGGCGCAGGCTTTCGGACATCACGGCCGTCAGGGTCGTCCCCCGATCCGCGGCAAACCGCTTGGCGACCCGCATCAGCTCATCCGGCAGACGCACCGTGGTTCTCATGCAACCGTCATACCATTCAGTATGTCAGTATGTCAACGCCGGGGCCGCTGGCGCTTCGATGCTAACGGAGCCAGGAGCTTCAGCGCCGCGAAGGTTTCGAGCCACGCCTGCTCGGGCAAGGTGTGAACCGCCATGCGCCAGGCGTGCCACTGCTTCAGCAACGGCACGAGCGTCCGGGACCGGGAACTGCGATCCGCCGTGAGGTTGGGCCCGGCCAGCAACAGCACGGACTCGAAGGAACGGGCCAGGTCGGAGAGGGTGAAGCGGCCGCGCGCGACGCGTTCGGGGTCGGCGTCCTCCGCCAGCCAGACCAGGAAGCGCTCGAGGAGGTCCCGGAAGGCCCGGTGCCGGCCCAGGGCCCCGATCACCTTCGGCGCCTTCGGTTTCGCGGCCCCGGAATGCCAGACCACGACGGGATGCCAGCCACCCCACTCCCCGACCTCGATCTCGAGCTTCGGCTCCGGCAGCCGCGCCGACGCCCCCGCCTCGCGCGTCTCCGGGCCCGCCGCCATCCCGGCGAACCAGGGGGCGAACCGGGCCCAGTCGACCTCGCACCGCGGCCGCCGGCCCCGCCGCAAGGCGACCATTCCGAGCTGGACGAGCTTGTCGAGCACGGCGCCCACCTTGGCGGGCGCGACGTCGCATCTCCGGGTGAGCTGGTCGCGGCCCAGCCGGCGTCCCGCCAACATGATGACGACCCGGGCCGCGAGGGGGTCGCGCGACAGCCCCGCCCGCCCGTACCGGAGATCCCGGCGGACCCGTGATGCGTTCGGATTGCGGCTCATTGTTGGCATCATAGCGTTATCGCCCGGCCGGAAGACGGCGGACGACTGGGCCGCGCGAGCGGCGGGAGGCTCAGTCCCCGCCGTGCCCTCGTCCCCTTTTCCCCTTGGGCCCCTTGCCGGGCTTCTCGTCTCCTTCGCCGCGGCCCGGCGGAGGCGGATACGATTTCACGACGTCCCCGTGGTACCGGTACGGCCGGTCCGCGACCATCTCGAGATCCACCACGACGTCGTTCTGGATGACGACGTACGCAGGGAGGGAGGGCGCCATCATCCAGTTGCCCGACCCGACCTCCACGTAGAAGTAGACGTTGCGATCGACGTCGTAATACACCTGCGCGTTCTGGTAGTAGCGGTAACGGTAAAAGTCGCCCCGGCGCGCCCCGTGCGCGGGCGCCCAGGGCGGCGGTCCGCCCCTTACGTAGACGCGCTCCTGCGCGTAGCACGAACTCAGCAGCATGAAGAAGAGAACGGTCCGGACCGGATGGCGCATGATTTGGTTCCTCCGTTCGACTGGCTTCAGCATGCGCCCCAAGGGAGACGGAAGACACTCGGGAGAATTCCTAGCGCGGGGGTGGCAAGTGCCTAGCCGTTTCGCCGATTGACACCCCTGCCGCGCGGCGTGAGGATGAGACATGGCTCGACCGCATCCCCGCCGCGTCCCCCGCCGCCGCGCCGGCGACCCCGGGATGGGCAACCGCGTGCGCCAGGTCGTCCGGATCGGCGGGACCGTGCTGCTGGGCACCATCATCGGCGGACTGCTCGTCCTCTGCCTCATGCCGCTTATACAGCCGCTCGCGTTCGCCGCGATCCTCGCGATCGCGTGCGCGCCGCTGATGGGGCCGGCCCGGTGGCTCACCCGCGGGAAGCAGGGGCTCGCGGCCCTGCTCATCACCGGCGTGGTCGCCGTGATCGGCGTCGTGCCCGCCGCCTACCTGGGCTCTGCGCTCACGGTCGAGGCGGGCAAGGCCTACGAGGGCCTCAGGGGCCGGGTCGAGAGCGGCGAGCTCAAACGGCGAATCGACGAGGCCGTGGCGTCCACGCGGGCCATCCTGCCCCCGCAGATGGCCAAGGACGCGACCCACCGGATCGAGATGGTCATCGGCGACGTCAGCACGGCCGGGCTGCGCGTCGTGTCGCTGCGGCTCCTCGCGTGGCTGAGCGCCGCGCTCGAGAACCTGCCGATCCTGGCGCTGGACCTCGCGGTCATGATGCTGTCCCTGTTCATATTCCTGCGGGACGGGAAGGACTGGATCGCGGGCTGGAACAACGCGGTGCCGCTCCCCCCCGCGTTCCGCAACCTGCTGGAGTCCCGGGTCCGCGACACCACGGTCGCGGTCGTCCACGGCATGTTCATCGCCGCGCTCGCGCAATCCGTGCTGGTGGGGATCGGGTTCAAGCTGTTCGGCGTCCCCCTCCCCGTCCTCTTCGGCACCGCCGGGTTCTTCGCCTCCCTGATCCCGTACATCGGAGTCGCCGTCCTCTGGATCCCCGCCTGCTTCTGGCTCTGGATCACGCAGGACTCCCTCGCGCGCGCGGCGGGCCTCTTCGCGTACGGCATCATCCTCGTCTCGTCGATCGACAACATCGTCAAGCCCATCGTGATCGGCGAGGGCGCCCGGTTGCCGGCGTACGCCATGTTCATCGCCATCATGGGCGGGATCTTCGCGATGGGGCCGCTGGGGCTGTTCCTGGGCCCGGTGGTGTTCGCCGTCGCCTTCGCCGCCATCAGCACCTACCGCGACATGGTGCGGGCCACATCCCGCCGCAAGGACGCGGCGACGGCCCGCCGGAGCTAGCCCCCCCAGGGGGAGGGCCCGCGACCTCTTCCTTCAGTTGCGGCCGACCCGCTTCGCCTGGTCCGCCTTCTCCACGTCCGCGGCGGCGGCGTCCCGGCTCGCGCGCTCGACGGCCTCGATGGCCCGGTGGACGTGGCGGTTGACCCGCCGGAGCATGTAGACGACGTAGAGCCGGTCCAGGATGATCCCCAGGAAGAAGGCGGCCAGGCAGAGCGCGAAGATCTTCACCTCCCCATCACACCACAACCGCCGCCCGGATGGCCCCCTGGCCGGGCCGCCCGGCGGGGCAGGTTGCCTGCCGTCCGCGGCGGGAGGTACCATCAGCTACCGTGCGTGCATTGCTGATCCCGCTCCGCTTCCGCGTCGCGACGGCGGTGGCCCTCCTCGCCTCGTCCGCGGCCGCGACCGACCTCATCGCCTGGTCCTCGCGGTCGAGCATGCCCCAGGCCGGGTTGTCGCTCCTGGCCGGCGAGACGCTCAACGACAATTTCTGGGTCGCGGGCGGGAGCTTCACCGTCGACCGGGCCGATTTCGAGTCCTACGACCCCACCACCCGCCGATGGACGGTCCGGGCCCCCATGGCGTCGGCCCGCCGGGGCTGCGCCCTGGTCGCGCTCAACGGGTCGCTCTATGCCATAGGGGGCAGGAGCGGCACGACCTACCTCGCCAGCGTCGAGCGCTACGACCTCGCGACCGGCGTCTGGATCAGCTGCTCCGCCATGACGACCGCCCGGTACGGGGTGGCCGCCGCCGCGGTCGGGGGGACGATCTACGCCGTCGGCGGGGCCAACGACTCGGCGGGGTCGCTCGACACCATGGAGGCGTACGATCCCGCGACCATGTCCTGGACGGTCCTCCCGTACCCGATCCCCACCCCTCGATACTCGGCGAAGGCCGTCGCGCTCAACGGCCTCGTCTACGTGATCGGCGGCTGGAACGACACGTCCGAGTACCTATCCCAGGTCGAGGCGTACGACCCGGTCGCGCATGTGTGGTCCGCCAAGGCGGCGTTGTCCAAGCGGAAACAGTGGGTGGGCGCAGCCACGCTGGGCGGGCTGATCTACGTAACCGGGGGCGGGAGCAACTTCGGCGGCTACCAGACGCAAGTCGAGTCCTACGACCCCGGCGCCGACCGGTGGACGATCCGCGACCCGATGGCGACGGCCCGCGCGGGACACGCGATGGGCGCCATCGGCCGGGTCCTCTTCGTCGCGGGCGGACACAACGACGACTACACGATGAACTTCGTCGAGGGCGGCACGGTCGTCACGCTCGACGCGAGGCCGCCGAAGACCGGGAGCCTCCAGGTGCGGAACAACGTCATCTATACGGGGTCGGGCACCATCGCCTACGTCGTGGCCAGGGGAGCGCCGTCCGGCGGGACGGTTCGGCTCACCCTCTACGATGTCGCCGGCCGGCCCGTCGCCGATCTGGGGGCAGTGACGCTGGACGCCTCCGGATTCGGCTACGCGCAGTTCGACGCATGGGTCGGATTCCGGCCCCTCCTCGCCGGGATGTACTGGGTCGTGGCCACCGGCGCCGTCCAGGACAAGAAGCAGGTCATGGTCGTGACCTACGCGGCGGATATTCAATGACCTCCTCCCGGATACTCCTGGCGGCGCTGCTGGCCTGCGGCCTCCTCGCCCCGGCCGCGCTACCGGCGCGCGCGGCCAGCTCGCTCCCCGCCCTCGCCGATGGGCTCGCGTTCACCCGTCTGCCCGTGGGTGTCCGCGAGCAGGCGGCGGGTGGCATCTACGGCGACTATGACTTCTTCAGGATCTTCTCGAACCCGGCCCTGCTCGGCTGGCAGCCGAGGACCTGGGATGCCGGTATCGGCGGCGGCGCCCAGTTCGGGAGCCTCAAGGGCCTCTTCAGCTACGGCGGAAGCTGGGCCAGCCAGCCGGGCGACAACGGGTCGTTTGGCGCCGCGGGCCTGCTCTCGCTTTTCACGGTCCCCGCGTTCAAGCGCGTGGACCTCGACGGCCAGGAAAGCGGCCCGGCCATCACGCCGACGGGCTCGCACCTGGCGATCGCGGCCGCGTACCAGTGGGACCTGCTCGCGGTTGGGGCGGGGGTGCGGTACGCGCGGATGAGCTACGGCTCCTGGCTCTCGGATACGACAGCCCTCCTCTTCGACGCCGGGTTCGCCGTGCGGTTCAAGCGGCTCGAGTTCGGGGCCGCCTTCGTGCGGCTCGGCGGCTCCCCCGCCAGCCCGGGAGCGTTCAACTACGGCGGCGCGCTCACGGTCAAGCGCGTGACGGTGACCGGAATGGCCTCGGTCACGGTGCCCGGCGCCGCGGGCACGAAGGCCGGCAACATGTGGACGGACGCGTACACGGGCGGCGTCTCGGTCAACGTCATCCCCCCCCTGACCCTGCGGATGGCGCTCAAGACCCAGCCGGGCGGACTGTCCGGCGCGGCCGCGCTGGGAACGTCCTTGCGCGCGGGTCTCACGTTCCACATGGACAAGGACTCGGCCATCGACTACGCCGTCGCGCTCCCGCTCGGCAGCGGGATGGGGGTCACGCACCTGGTCTCCATCGAGTTCCGGGGCGGCAAGGAGCGCCGGCTGACCGAGGGCGAGGTCATGAAGTTCTTCTTCGAGGAGAAGGGCCGGGGCCTCGCGGTCGCGAACTTCGACGCGCAGGAAGTGTCCGCGTCCGACGCGTCCGTGATCTCGGACCTCTTCCGCACCGAGATGGTCAAGGTGGGGTCGTTCGACGTGGTGGAGAAGGCGAGCATGGAGCGCGTTCTCCAGGAGCAGGCGTTCCAGCAGACCGGTTGCACGACGCAGGAGTGCGCGGTCAAGCTGGGAAGGATACTGAACGTCCAGTACCTGGTGCTGGGCAGCGTCGGCAAGCTCTTCGGCAGCTACGTGATCACGATCCGGGTGGTCAAGGTCGAGACGGGCAAGATCATCTACAGCGACGCGGAGCAGAACCTCTCGCAGGCGGACGTGGCCGCCGCGATCCACACCCTCTCGGCCCGGCTGGCGGAGGCCGTCAAGAAGTCTAAATAGCCCCGCCCGTCCCCCAGACCAGCGCGAACCGGTGGCTGGTCACGAGGTCGCCGAACGGCTGGTACGCGTAGTCGATCCCGAGCCGGCCGAGCCGGACCCCCAGCCCGGCCGTGAGCCCCGTGAGGCCCCGGAGGCCCGGCTGGGCGCCCCGCCACTTGTACCCGGCCCGGACCGCGAACATCCGGTGCGGCGCGATCTCGACGCCGGCCGCCACGAGCGGCTGGCGGCTCACGAGCGGGTAGCCCGCGTCGGCCACGATCCGCCCGAAGCCGGGCAGGGCGTACGCCGCCCCCGCCTTGACCACGGCCGGAAGCGAGAACCCGTCCCGGCCGGGTCCCACGTGCTGGGCCGCCCACGCCACCGTGAGCCCTCCGCCCGCGGGGAGCACGGACCCGGCGCTTAACCCGACCAACGAGCCGCCTGCGGTCTCCTGCACGACCTCGACGCCGAGGCCGGACCAGCCGCCGCCGCCGAGCCATCCGGGATTCGCGAACCCGTAGGACACCGTTCCCGCGACGTCCATGACGGAATCGGTCCCGAGTTTCGTCCCGTCGTCCGAGCGCCGGTCATAGCTGCCGAACATGAGCGCCGTGATCCCCAGCCCGACGGTGCCCGGGCCCGCCGGGATCGCGACCGCGGCGTAGCTCAGCCCGACATCCGCCCCGGCGACATCGTGCGCCACCACCGCGCGGAGTTCGTGAATCTGGCCCAGCCCCCCGGGATTCCACGTGACCGCGGAGGCGTCGTCGGCCACCGCCGTGAACGCCTCCCCCATCCCGACCGGGCGCGCCCCGGCCCCGACGGATACGAAGGCCGCCTGGACCCGGCTCGCGCCGGTACGAACCGCTTCCGCCAGCACGCTCCCCCGCGCGACGGAGGCGCCCATGAGGACCGCCGCGATGATGCTCCCGGCCGTACTCACAGTCTGCCCTTGCTGATCGCCCGGGCGAGGCGCAGGTCGAGCCGCTCGAGCCCCGCGAGCTCCCGCCGCCGGTCGTCCAGCCGCCCCTGCCACTGGCGGCGCTCGGTCTCGTTCCGCGCCTTCCCCATCGCCTCCTCGATCCCCCGGATCTGCCCGCGCAGGGCGTCCATCCGTTCGTGCACCGCCCGCCGCCGTTGCACAAGCACCTTGCGCGGCACGCGGTCGCGCGCCTGCGACTCACCCGGCGGGTTCGCTGGGGGACCCGCGAGAACGGACCCGGGCGCGAGCGTCAGGAACATGAGCGGGATCATCAGGAGCCTTCTCATCGTTTCACCATCACTTTCGCCAGCGGCATCTTCTGATCACGGCCGTCCGCGAGCTTCACCCGGACCCGGATGACATAGGGCCCCGGGGCCCACCGGCGGACGCCGTCGATCACGACCGCCCCGTCGGACTGCGTCACGGACTTCCAGGTGCCGCGGAACACGGACTCGAACGACGCGTTGAACGCCTCCACCGTGACCTCGTCGGCGTCCCCGTCGAGCCGGAGCGCGACGTTCAGCCGGTCGGTCGAGACCGGGTTCGGATAGACGACCACGGGATCTTCGAACCGGGACGCGATCGCGACCGTCCCCGTCGCCTGCGTCGAAACGGACGCGGAGTCGCCCGCGTCGGTACCCGTCGCCTCCGCCGTGAGCGCGAGCGTACCGCCCTGACGGGCGGTCACCTGCCAGACGAACGTCACCGCCGCTCCGCCGGCGACGGTTACGCCCCCGGCGGGCGTCGGACCCGCCGCCACGGACGCCATCCCCGGATCCGCGAACGTGAGCGCGGGCGTCACCCCGGTCGCGTTGTTCAGCCCCGTGTTCGAGACCGTGAGGCGTACTTCGACCGTCTCGCCCGTCTTCACCGCAGTGGGGGTCACGACGAGGAAGGACCGGAGCGCGGCGCCGGCCGTGACCGTGACCGTCCAGCAGGCGGCCACCGACGAAACCGGTGCCCCCGAGTTCGCGTCGGCCCCGGCGACGGTCGCCGAAAAGCTCAGGACCGCCGGCTGAACGGCCTCGTAGGTCCAGGTGAACGCGGACCAGCCGCCGCCCGGAACGGTCAAGGGGCCCGCCGGGGACGGCCCCGAGAGCCTGGCGACCGCCGCCGCCGGCAGGGGTCCCGGCTCCGTCGAGGGCGTCACCCCCAACGCCGATGCCCCTCCGGCATTCGCGACGAAGACCGTGACCGTGATGACCTGGCCCTGCTTGAGCACGCCGGGCCACGCCGCCATCCCCGCGACCATGTTCGCGGGCGTCTGCACGAGTCCCGCGGTCGAGGCCGCCGCCGCGAGGGCCGCGGCGGTGCCGGAATCCGTACCCGTCGCGGTCACGCTGTAGACGCCCGCGCCCGCCGCCGCTCCCGTGAACGTCCACGTGACGGTCACGGTCACCCCGGCAGGCAGCGTGAACGGCCCGGCCGGGGAGGGCCCGGAGGCCCACGCCACGACCCCCGGACAGAGGATCGTGGCCGAGACGCCCGTGGCGGCCACGTCGCCCGCGTTCCTGATGACCGCCTGCACGGCCTGCAACTGCCCCACGCTCACCGTGGCCGGAACGGCGGCGCACGACAGCACGGTCAGGCGCGCGGGCTCCTGCACGGTCAGCGGAGCCACCGCCCCCGCGACCGTCGCCCCGAAGAGGGCGTCGGTCCCCGCTGCCGTCGCGATGAAGTCCGTCCACCCGCGCCCGGATGCGCTGTAGGTCCAGACGAACGTCTGGCTTGCGCCGGGGGCGAGGGCCAAGGGCCCTGCGGGCACGGGGCCGAGCTTCCACGGCACCGCCGCCGTCGTCCCGGGGTCCAGCCCCAATGCGACGCCCACGCCGGACGCCGTCGACCCGCCGGTGTTGGAGACGGTGCAACGCACCTCGAACCACTCGCCCACGAACGCGGTCGAGGAGCCCGCGGCGGTCACCACCGACATCGCCGCCGCGAGGCTCGCGGGCACCGCGGCCTGAATCCCCACGATCGCTCCCGAGGCAATCGCCCCGCCGAGCCCGGAATCCGTGCCCGTCGCCGTGGAGGCTAACGAGATCACCCCCGCGCCCGTCACGCTGTAGGTCCAGCCGAACGTCCACGAGGCGCCGGCCGGGATCGAAAGCGGGCCCGGAGGCGAGGGGCCGGACCGCCAGTCCACGAGCGACGCGCCGCTGCCGACCGCGAGGGTGGCCGAGACGTTCGTGGCGGCCACCTGCCCCGTGTTCGTCACGGTCAGGACCACGCTCACGAGCGTCCCCACCTTCGCGGGCGAGGGACCGACCGACACGGCCGCGGCAAGCGCGGCCGGCCGCAGGAGCGGGACCGCCCTGCCGGCGGACACGGCCACCGTCCCCAGCACGGCGTCCACCCCGGTCGCCGTCGCCGTGAACGTCGCGGCCCCGGCGCCCGTTATCCCGTACGCCCAGCCGAACACGGTCGCACTCCCGGCCAGGATCGTGAGCGGCCCCGCTGGCACCGGGCCGGCGATGTACGAAACCAGCCCGCCCCCCGGCCCGACCGCGAGCGACGGCACGACGAGGGTCGCGTCCGCGCTTCCCGTGTTCGAAACGGTCAGGGTCACGATCAGGAGCGAACCCACGTACCCGGTCGCGGGCGAGACCGCCATGGCCGAGACGAGCCGGGAGACGGGCACGCTGGCGAGCGGCGCGGTCGCCGCCACCAGAATGCCACCGCCTGTCCCGGCGTTGGTGCCCGACGCCGTCCCCGTGAACTCGATCACGGCGGCCCCCGTCACGCTGTAGGTCCACGTGAACTTCTGCGATCCGCCTCCCGACGCGAGCGTGACGGGCCCCCCCGGCAAAGGGCCGGTCCGGTACGCGACGGCCGACCCGCCCGCGTTGATCTGGAGGGCCGGCATCACGCCCGTCGCGTTCGCGGTCCCCGTGTTCGTCACGCTCAGGACAACCTGCACCGTGACGCCTATCGAGGCCGGGTTCGGCGTGACCGCGAGCGCCCCGCTCAACAGCGCCGATCCGGCCCCGCCTTCCGTGTATTTGAGCAGCCTGGCGTTCCCGCCGCCCCTCCCGGCAACGTAGATGGAGCCCAGGGCGACGGCCCTCCCGATGTCGTCCACGCTGCCGCTGTCATACGTGGGTTGCGGCGACCATCGCAGGTTGCCCGAGGAGTCGTAGGAAACGGTCACGAAATCGCCGACGACGCCGTTCATCATGTCCACGGTTCCGACCACCCCGGCGGCGAAGACGTTCCCGAAGCCGTCCACGTTGAGACCCCGGAAGTACGCGTTCTGCCCGCCGTTGAACGACTTGCTCCACAGGGTCGTCCCGTTCGAGTCGAGCTTGTACACCCACCCGCTGAGCGCGGTAAAGAGCGGGTCCACCTGCGCGCCGCAGAAGTACACGTTGGCGCCGGCCACCTTGAGGTCGAATCCGAAGAAGCTGACCGGGCCGCTCCCGTACGTCTTGGTCCAGAGGAGGCTCCCGGACGAGTCGAACTTGAGGAGCGCGATCCGGTTGTCGACGTCGGCCGGATCGTCGTTCGGCGTGGTCTCGAGAACGAAGATGCCGCCGGACCCGTCGACCGCCACGCCATCCGCGATGTCGTCCACCGTGTAGTTGATCGTCCGGCTCCAGACGACATTGCCCAAGGGATCGAACTTGACGAGGAGGAGGTCCGGCTCCCAGTATGTCCCCGTCATGGCCGACGCCGCCAGGTACACGTTGCCCCCGGCGTCCACCGCGACCGGTCCCGGTATCACGCTCGAAAAGGGCTTGAACACGAACTCCCGGGTAAGGACCCCACCCGAGTCGTACTTGAGAACCTCGACGTCATCCTCGTAGAACGTCGAGGTCAGGTCGAGGCCCGCGACGGACAGGTATGAGTCGGCTCCCTGCTGGAAGAAGCCCCTCCCGTAGTTGGAACAGTGCGTTGCCGGCCCCGCCAGCGAAGCGGACTGAAGTCCTCCGCTCGAGTCGTACTTGAGGAGCCGGGGAACCCTCCCGCTCATGCCGCCCACGACGATGTTGCCGCTCCCGTCGGGGCCGGCGCCGAACACATCTTCATCGGCGGGGACATCATAGCCGCCGGACCAGGAGACGCCGCTGCCGGACGAGTACCGCGTGATGCTGACGGGCCGGGACGTTTCGCACATCTGCCACCCAGGCTGGGTGACCAGGTAGCCGTTCCCGGCCGCGTCCGCCCCCACTCCCAGCGTGTTCGCCCAGCTCCCGCCCATGGAAACGGTCACCGGCCAGCCGGCGGCCATGCCGAGCGCCGGGTCGAACCTGGCGAGGAACCAGTACGTGCTGGGGATAGCGTACGCAAAGCCGCCGACGTAGACGCCGCCCGAGCCGTCCACGGCCATCGCCAGCACGTTGTGCCCATCGCCGTTGGCATAGAGGCCGCTCGCGACCAGGTCGCCCGTCGCCCCGTCGACGAGAAGAACCAGGACATCCGAGAAGGACGTTCCGGCCACGTACAACGATCCCGCGAACCAGGCCGCGGCGCTCCCGTACTGGTAGGACCATCCGTTCGAGTTCAGCGTCCGGCTGAAGAGCACCGTCCCCCCCGCGTTGAACTTGGTGACGAGGACGTCGTTCCTGAAGTAGGCGGGATCGGCCACGTCGCCGGCGAGGAACGCGTTCCCGGCCCCGTCGCTCGCGATCCCGATCCGGCCAAACCAGGTCTTGTCGGGCCCCGCCGTCCGCGACCACTGCACGGTTCCCGCCGCCGCCGCCAGCTTCACGATCGCCCCGGTTCCGGTCTGGGACCACGGAGGGCCGTTGTCCCTCTTCACCCGGTAACCGCTCACCCACACGCCGGTCCCGTCGGTCGCGATCGCGGACGCCTCGAAAGTGACGCCGGCCCCTCCATACACCGACCTCGTCCACAGCGGCGATCCGGCCGCCGATCCGTACTTGGCGACGTAGAGCACGGAATTGCCCGTCATCCCGTCGTAGGCCTGACCCGCCAGGTAGCAGTTACCGGATCCGTCCACGGTGATCGCGTAGATCGTCGGCCACTCCGGATCGTCCATGACCGCGTTCTGGACCATCGTCCCGGCGGACGTGTACTTCAGGAGCCTCTGGTCGTCGTTGGCACTCACCGCGAGCCACGTCGTTCCGGCGGCGTCCGTGAAACTGGCGCCGAGATAGCCGTTCCCGCCACTGGTCCGGCTCCACCCCTGCGCCCAGTCGAGAACGGGAGCAGCCGCGGCCACCCGCGAAGCCGCGAGGAATCCGAGCATGACCGCGGGCGCCATCCAGCGGGCATGGCTCGGTCGCGGGGCGGGGCGATCCTTCGTCAGCATTATCAGACGACCAATGCCACTTGGAATACCAGAGCCACGTCTGGAAGTCAATGCCGCCCCGGCCCGATACCCGCAACTGGTAGAATTTCGGCATGCAGGGAGACAGAAGCATGCACTGGAGCCGGCGGGCTCTTTTCGGAGTCGTGCTGGCGGCGGGGCTGGCGGCGCCGGCGGCGCAGGCGTTCCCGCACATCGAGGCGGCGCTGGCGGTGGAGCCGTCGGTGGCGAGCGTCGGAATGACCGTGAACGTCACGCTCTCGATCACGAACACGGGCGGGGACCCGATGACGCTCGTGAACCCCTTCCTGTCCATCACCGCCGGCGACAACCTCGTGTCGATTGTGTCCAACCCGTGGCAGAGCGCGTCCGCGTACCTGGGGCCGGGCATCGCCCTGAGCTACACCTGGACCCTCATCGTGCTGGCGCAGGGAACGGTCAACCTGACCGGGTGGGCCGCCGGCTACGTCAACGGAAACCCCACGTCCTTCACGTCCACGGCGATCCTGGTCATCCCCGGCCCCTCGTCGCCCCCGATCCGGATCCTGAACAACCGGCTGCGGCCCGGGAAGACGGCGACGGTCGTCCTGCATGGCTCGCCGGGGAAGGCGGTGACGCTCGTCGTCCACGATCAGGCGGGGCGGCCGCTTGGACCGATCGGGTTGGGCGCCGTCGGGCTCGACGCCGCCGGGAACGGCTCGTTCCGGTTCGACGGCACGGTGGCCGGAAACCGGCTGGCTACCGGCGTGTACTGGATCGTGGCCTCCGGGGCGGTCTCGGCCAAGGCGCCCGTCATGGTCACCAAGTGATGGGGCGACCGTTCGCAGCGCTGCTCCTGTTCGTGCTCACGGCGGGGTCGGCGGCCGCCGGGACAGGGATGGCGGCGGCGGGGATTCCGCTAAGCGCCCGGCAGCAGGCAAGCGGCGGAATCTACGGAGACCCGGACGTGCTGGGCGTCGCCGCGAACCCGGCGCAGCTCTCGACCCAGCTCCGCCGGCTCGAGGTCGGCGTGGTGGATCAGTACCTGTTCGGGTCGGCCGAGAACGTGCTGGGGCTGGGGATCGGGGGCGTGACGGGGTCGGCGGATGCCTGGGCCTGGGGGGCGGCGGCGGTGGTGTCGCAGGTCTCGACCCGGGGATTCAGGATCGTGGACGAGATCGGGGACGAGACCGGGGAGCGCGTGGAGCCGGTGGCGCGACGGGCGGACCTCGCCGTGTCCTGCCAGCGCGGCCGGCTCGCGGGGGGAATCGCGTTCGGGGCCGCCGCGGAATCGTACGGGAGCCTTGGCGACGGGGGCGGCAGCGGGCCGTCGATGATTCAGGCGGCGGCCGGGATGCTGGTCGCGTTCGACACCTGGCACGCCGGCGCCGCGATCCGGCTGGGGCTGAGCGATACTCCCAGGGGGGCCGGCGGCGCGGATTCCGTGAACCTCGGGGGAGCTGCGGACGCCGGAGGGCTCCGCCTGACGGGGAGCCTGGTGGTTCCGCTCGCGGGCCCGGCGGGGCCCGACGCGCAGGCGGGAGTTCGCTGGATGGTGTCGGGGGCCTTCGACCTGCGCGCGGCGTACGCGACGGCGTTCACGAAGGGCGTCGGCGCGGCGGCGGGGAGCTCGGTGCGGGCGGGGGTGTCGTTCCGGTCGGACAAGGGGATGGGCATGGACTACACGCTCGTGGTGCCGCTCGAAGGGGGCCTGGGAGTCACCAACCTGATCGGCGCCCGCTGGACCTTCGGAGACCGTTCCCGGCGCACCCCGCCGCAGTTGCAGCGCCAGCCCCAGTTCGGCAGTTGAAGCCCGACAGTTGGTAGGATGAAAGTGCCATGACGATGCGCAACCTGAACCGGGACCAGAACCTCGAGATGGCCCGTCTCCTTATAGGCGCCGGCAAGACGATCTTCGTCGCGAGCATCGTCGCGATTCTGTTCCCGCAGTCCGGCATCGACCGTCCGTTCCTGCTCTCGATTCTTGGCGTCGGACTCTCGGCGATCCTGGCGGCCATCGGGCTGGCCCTGATCAAGGGGCAGGACGCTGATCCGCAAGCGGGCCGGCGGAAACGGAGGTAGGGATCATGGAGTACGTCCTGCTGATGGGCCTCATGGTACTCGGGATCTTCCTGATCGCCTACGCCATCGACAAGGTGGCGTGGTTCGGGAAGCGCTCGAAGGGAGCCCACTAGTCCGGGCCCGTGACCGAAGATGCGGCGCATTCCGCCGCCGCTGGAGCGCCGACCGCTCCCCCGCTACTCCTTCCGGATGCGCTCCACCCACTTCTGGAGGTCGGGGTTGCTGGGGTTGAGCTCCAGGCACTTGCCGTAGGCGGCGAGGGCGGCGGGCTTGTCCTTGAGGCCGTAGTAGGCGTTGCCGAGCAGGCCCCAGCACTTCCAGTTGCCGGGGTCGCGCGCGACGACGGCTTCCAGCCGCGTCTTCGCTTCCGCGTAGCGGCCGGCCTTGTTCGCGGCTTTCGCGGCCGCGTACTCGGCATCGACCTCGGCGGCGGACATCGGGGCCAACGGCTTGGGTGTCGCCGCCGGCACCTTGGGCGGCGCCTTCGGTGACGGCGGAAGCGCCGGAGCCACGGGAGCCTTGGAAGCGGCCGGCTTGAGGTCCAAGGGCACGGCCCCTGACGCCGCGGTCTTCGGGCGCTCCGGCTGCAGGGCCGCTCCGAACAGGTACGAGAGCGCGACGCGATGGGAGCCGCCGAGCAGGTGGGAGGCGTAGGCGTAGTCGACTCCCATCCCGCTGAAGACCGCCGAGAGGCCCAGGGTCACCTGGAGCTGGCCGGGCTGAAGGCCCGAGAACCCGGCGCGGACGGCGAAGGTCTCCGCGGGCCACCACTGCACCCCGCACCCGATCCGGCCGTCGCGGCCGTCCACCTTCGAGTACCCGGCGCCGCAGGTGAGCCGGTTGCGCGCGCCGGTCCAGCTCGCGCCCAGCCGCGTCTCGCTCGCGAGATGGTCCGGCCGCACGACGGGGTCGGAGCCGGTGAGCGCGGGCCCGCCGGCGTTCCGGACCGATAGCCCGGCCCGGATGCCGTCAACGAGCGCCTCGATCCCGGCATCGACCCCGGCGGCGCTCGCGCTGCCGTCGCCGGCCCGGTCGGAAACCGTCTTGACCGTGAGCCCCGCGGCGAGGGGGTCGGCGGCGCGGAACGCGAAGGCGAGGCCGCCCGCCCAGACGCTGCGGCCGATCGAGGTTCCGGCCGGCTCCCCCGTCTCGTCGATGACCTTCGTGTCCGAGGAGTAGCCGGAGACGAGCCCGGCCAGCGCGACGCCGGGGAGGACCATCCAGCTCGCCGCGAGCCCAAAAGTGGTCTGATCGCCCGCGAAGAGCGACGCGCCACCGAGCCCCACGGCGCCGCGGCTCTCCTGAAACCCGAGCACGGCGGGATTGCTCCAGGCGCACAAGACGTCGCCCGCCCCCTCGACGATCCCGCCCATGCCGGCCTGCCGGACGCTCAGGGGCTGGTTTACGAAGGCCCCGCTGGTCGGCGCGGACGCGCCGGCGAGGCCCGCCGCGACGCACGCGACCAGGACGAGCACGATTCGCACTACTTCGTCACCTTGCGTGCGATCACGAAGGAGGCGATGTCGGCGACGCCGCCGCCGGACGCGGCGACGCGGTAGCGGCCGGCGCCCAGCTCGCGGCCGGGGATGAACGCGGCGTCCGCCTCGACGACGCCGAAGCCATAGGCGTCGAGCGCGATCCCGACCGTCCCCGCGTGCTCGCCCGCCTCGTCGTAGACCGTGAGGGTCGCGGTGCCACCGGCGGTGCCGCGCACGTAGAACCGGAGCCTGCCGCCGCGGCGCGTCTGGTCGAGGACATTGGGGGCGATGCGCAGCTCCCCCGGCTTGAGCTTGGCCTTGACGGCCTCGATCAGGACGGACGGGGGGGCGGCGGGGAGGAGAACACGGGCGACGTGCCGGCCCCCCGGCGCCGCCGGGGCGGAAGCCGCGTAGACCGTGGTCGAGAGGGCGCTGGCGGCGTCGACGGAGCTCACGCCCGCTAGCAGGCATGCCATTGAAAGCCCGGCCGGGATGAATGCACGAGGCTGGCTCACTCGCGCCAATATAGCAGAGGGGCCCGGGCGGGACCGGCTCTAGCCGCCCGCCTTCCCCGGCCGCCGGACCACCAGACGCCCCTTGCACGTCTTGAATCGTTCGCGTGTCGCACTGCGGTACAGCCCGGGGACGCCGGTGCGGGACGCCCCTCGCAGGACGACGACATAGACACCCGAGGCCCAGCGCGAGGTCGCAATGATCTCCGCCTTGATTCCGCCGGCGAGGTACGAGAACCGGTCCCGCCCCACGATCTCCCCCGCCACGTTGTAGTACTCGGCCGTCACGTCCCCGCCCTCGGGAACCACCTCGAACCGGAGCGTCACCCGGTTGCCGTCCCGGCCCTGGGCGACCTCCAGACAGCTGTCCCCCGCCAGCGGCGGGGGCGACGGGGCCGGCTCGTAGGAAATCCGGAATTCGTCGAACCGGGGGATCGTGGGCGCCGCGCCGGCGTCGTTCGTATCCTTGTTGTAGAGGCTGACCTCGAACTGTAGGTACCGGCACAGGTCGGGCGCGAGGGGCATCCGGAAGAACGGGTTGGATGCCGCCACGTCGGACGCATAGGTGTAGTACCCGGACGTGGCCGGCGCGGCGCCCTCCTCGGGAGTCCGCGGAGTCCAGCACGTCCAACGTCCGTCGATCCCCGCCACCCGGTATCGCACCATCGCCCAGTCGTCGTCGGCACCCGGCCCGGTCTTGCTGTAGGACCACGCGACCCGGGTCAGCTTCGCCTGGGTCCCCAGGTCGTACGGAGGCGAGAGCCACGACCCCGCGTCCACCCACCACGTCGCCGAGGCCAGCCGCGCCCGGTAGACCCGCTGGCACCCGCTGCTCACGCCGCCCATCTCCCCCCCGATCACGTAGACGAACCCGTGGCTGGCCACGAGCGGCGCGTTCGGGGCTATGAGGGGGAACCGGTCGTTCGCCGCGATCCCGATGAAGAGCGCGGACCCGTCCGGGTCGGCCGGCCGGACGTCGGCGCGGTCGGCCCCCCCGGTCCTGACGAGGCCGCGGAGGGGTGCCGGGTTGTAGAGCACCTGGAAGGTGGCGGCCAACCCGGTACCGCCGACGCTCAAGAGCGATCCGTCGCACGCGACCGCGCCGGCCCCGGGCTCGCCGGCCGACCCCAACCCGGCCTGCCACGCGGTGATCCCGTTGCAGTCGTCGAGGACGCCCCAGCGCATGCCCCCCGAGTAGCGGCACGGACTGCCCATCGGATTGGGAACGTAGTCGCCCCCCAGGAACGCGATCGTGCGCATGACGCTGAACGGCCTGAAGTTCACCCAGCCCAGCTCGTCGTTCAGGGCGAGACAGCAGGGCATCGAGCACGGCACGCACCCCGCGCAGGTGAGCCCGCCGGACACGCAGAAGCACGTGGCAGGATCCGGATTGCCCGGCGGCAGGGCGAGCACCGACTCCCACGTCATGCCGTTGCCGCTCTCGAGGTGGCCGTCCGGCCCGATCTCGGCCTTCTGGACGAACTGGTCCGGCAGGTTGGCGGCCATGAGGCCGCCGAGGCAGTAAAGCGCCCCGGCCGCATGGACGAGCCCGTGGTCGGTCGCGTTCTGGATCAGCGGCAGCTCGTCCTCCCACGGCCCGGTCTGGCCGGTGACGGGATCCACTGCGGCCGAGTACACGCGCTTCGTCGTGAGGGCCGCACCGGGCAGGGGGAGGCCGTTGCAGTCCTGGGTCGTCCCGCCCACGACGTAGATCCGGTTCCCGACGCCGATCGCCTGGTGGCGCGTCAGGGGCACGCCCGGCGTCGGGTGCACCGGCGGACCCCACGGACCCGTCGCCGGTCCCGGATCCCCGAAGTTGTAGAACGCCCGCGTCCACGGCCCGATCCGGCCCTTCCCGACCCCGGCGGCGTCGCCGGTGGGATCGATCGGCGCGAACCAGACGCTCGACACCGAGTAGGGGGGCAGGCCGCCGGCCCCGCACCCGCCGCTCGCCTGCTGGCACCCGCCGATGACGTATACCCGGTCCCCTACCATGGCGACGGCATGGTCCCGGATCGCGAACGGCAGGGGCATCACCTGCGTCAGGTCGAACCGTTGCTCGGTCCCCCCCACCATGACGTTCCCCGCCGCATCCACGGCGACGCTGCGCGCAATGTCGGCGTTGATCGAGTTCGAGCTGTACTCGCGCGCCCAGAGAAGGATGCCGGCCGGCGAGTACTTCCGGACCATCCAGTTCTGCGCCTGCACGAGGTCCGGCCGCGTCACGAAGCCGGCCACGACGATGTTTCCCGTCGTGTCGGTGGCAACGCTCAACGCCTCGTCGTCGGCGTTCCCCGGGCTGTTGTAGGGCGCCTCCCACAGGAGCGCATTCGCGGCGTCGTACTTGCGGATGAACCAGTTGTGCCCCTGGCCGAGGTCGGGGCGATCCTCGTATCCGACCACGATGAGATTCCCCGAGGCGTCGAAGGCCACTGCCCGCGCGGTCGTGTCCTGCGAGCCGGCGGTACCCGGCGTCGACCACGCGGTGAGATCCACCCCCGACGGCGAGAGCAGCCATATCCGCCAGAGCCTCCCGAGGCCGGCGTCAGCGCGATTCTCGTACCCGACCACGGCCACGGCCCCCGCCGGGGAGACCGCGACCCCGTATGCCGCGTCGTCGAGATGGCCCGGCGAGTCGTAGACCCGGCTCCACGTCACGATACCGTCCGGATCGTAGCGTTGCACGATCCAGTCGAGATTCGTCGCGGCGGCAAACTGCGCTCCCGCCACAACGAACCCGCCGGGGGGATCGAGCGCCACGGCATGCGCTACGTCGTCCGAGCTTCCCGGCCCGTCGTACGCCTTCGCGAAGAGGAGGCTGCCCGTCGCGTCATACTTCCTGACCAGCCAGTTCATCCCCTGGGCGGGGTCGAACGCCGTCCCGACCACGACGCACCCACCCGAGGGCGAGACCGTGACCGCCAGCGCCGATTCCGTGTTGTTGGAACCGCCGTCGTAGTCAGCGGTCGAGAGGACCCCGCCCGCAGCCCCATACCGACGGAGGCGCAGGTTGAGCCCCTGCCCGAGATCCGGCCGGTTCTCCTCGCCCACGGCTATCACGTTCCCCGCGGCATCCACGCCCACCCCGCTGCACGTGTCGTTGTCGGAAGCGGTGCTGTTGTAGGACGCGGTCCAGAGCTCGACCCCGGCGGGGTCGTACTTCGTGATCCGCCAGTCCAGCCCCTGCTGGGGATCGTTGGACCAGTAGCTCGCGGTCGTCGAGGTCGGGTCCTGCGCGTAGAAGGCCTGGTGCGCGAGGACCAGGCACGCCCGGCCCGCCGACCCCGTGGGTGACACCGTGATCGCGTAGGACGTGCCGCCCTGGAAGGCCGACCAGGTGTTCCAGACTCTTGTTTGCGCGGCCCCGGCCTGACCCGTCCAGCCAAGCCAACAGGCGAGGACCGCAGCCAGGGGCCTCATGTACCCGCTACCAGCGGAAGAAGCGGTAGGGGTCGTCCCATTCGATGGGCTGGTCCAGGTAGAGGCCGGAGAGGTACCGGGTCTCCTTCGCGCCCGCGGGCTTGCCGAACCGCTCCAGCAATGGCGTCGCGCCCCCGGCTCCCATGTTCGCGAGGAGGCGGTTGAGCAGGAACGAGACGCGGCGGTACGTGCGGCGCAGCCCCAGCCCGTCCCCGGGTTCGAACTGCCAGGGCGCGAGCTGGTCGAAGACGACCCGGCCGTCGAACGCGGTCGCGAGGACGCCGTCGCCGACCGCCAGGGGCCCCTGGTCCACGAGTGGGATATTCCGGGCGGAGCGGTCGTGCACGTCCGCGGGCCCCACCCCGGCGAGCGGGGAGTCCGGCGCGGGCGGGTCGAAGACCGCGTTGATGTGCTCGACCGACTTCATCCGGACGCCCGGCGGATAGATCGCGTTCGCGTCCTTCCAGTCGAGCCCGACGGCGACGAGCCGGCCGCCGACCCCGAGCCAGCCCGCGGGCGGCACGGCCTTCTTCGGGGCGCCCGGCCCCACGACCAGGATCTCGCCTTCCTTGAGCTTGCCCCCCGCGTACCGGCGCACGGCGAACCCGGCGCTCTCGAGCCACCGGCTGCCGCTCGGCTCGCCGGCGTATGCGATTGTCCGCCGGGGCGAAGGCGTCCAGCCGGACACGTACCCGAGAATGTTCCGGACCAGCCGGCCGGCCGCGGGATCGGCGTCCGACCTGCCGGTCACGTCCATCTGGCAGAAGACGACCAGGCCCTTCCCCTCCCGGTACTCCATGAGCGGCGCGTACTGGAGGCTGAAACCCCCGTCCAGGATCGGGAGAAAGTCGCCGCGCGCGGGCTTCTCGATCAGGACCGACGCCACGTTGCCCCGGGTGCCGCAGCGCCAGACCCTGCTCACGGGGATCCCGCACCAGTCGACCGTGGGACCGTGCATGGGCTCCAGCCGGTAGTCGAGCCGGGGCGGAATCGAGGTCGCGGAGCCGCGCCAGTCGTGCAGCACGGCCTCGTCCAGCCCGGCCAGGGCCGCGTGCCCCGGGACCCGGCGGAAGACCTGGCGCAGCCCGTACTCGACCGCGCGGAACCCGAGCCGCTTCTCGAGGGCCGCCTGGGTCTGCTCGAAGACGACGACCTTGAGCCCGTCGCGTACCCGGGCTAGATCCGGGGCCGGGCCGTCGGGCGAGAGGGCGTGACGCCCGATGACCAGGATGTCCACATTCTTGAGGCTCGCGTCCGCGCCCACGGACTCGGCCGCGACGTGGAGGTCAGCCAGGAGCTTCACCGTCTCCCCCGCGGGGTCGAATACGGCGACCCGGCCCTTGACCAGCGGGTCGAGCACGAATGCGAGAACATCGAGGTCGAACGTGTCGGTCTGGGTCTCGCCGGTCGAGAACGCGACGGTGGCCGAGAGCACGTAACGTCCCGCGGTCAGCGCGGCCGGAAGCGCGCCCGCGACGGGCAGCCGGACCTGGCCCCCCGGCTCGATCGCGACCCTGGCCGTCCCCGCGACCGGCTGGGGCAACGCCAGGCTCCAGGAGCAGTCGGCGGTCACGCGACGCCGGGAATCGTTGATGACGATGAGCTGCTTGGCGACCGTCTCGCCAGGCGCGTAGACGTGCTCGGCGCTCGCGAACCCGGTCGCCGACCCCGCCAGCCACGCGAGAAGGGGCCGGTTGTTCCGGACGATGGCGTCCCCCGCGACCGTCGGGACCCAGTCCGCGCGCGCGTCCGTGATCCGCCACGACTGGAACCTGGAGCTGTCCGCGAAGTCGGGGCTGAACCCCGGCCGCTGGAGCCTGTCCCACTCGACCGGCAACGGCCTGGGGTCCCGGTCCACGCCATCCCGCGCGTGCCAGTAGAGCCCGTCGTCCCAGACGCAGTACCCGGAGATCCCGGAGGTCCGCATCCCCCGGAGCTGGGTCGAGAGGATCCTGGCGAAGATCGGGAGCCAGGCCGTGAACCGCGGCGAGCCCACGTGCGCGGGATAGTCCCAGCGGTGCCAGCCCTTGGAGGTCCGGAACTGCTCCGCCTCCCAGACGAGGTTGCGCGCCTCGACCTCCTCGATCGCGAAGCCCGCATCGCCCAGGTACTGGGAGTTCCACTCCGCGACGCAGAACTCCCACGGCACGTTGCCGCTCCCGAACTCGCGCTCGCCCCGGTACCACCCGCGGTACATGGTCCAGTCCCAGGAAAGCGGCGCGCCGAACTCGATCAGGATGGCGGGCTTGGTCCCGCGGGCCGCCCAGGGCTCCATCCACTCCGCCATCTCGGTCGCCGGCATGTGGTTGCCGTAGAAGTTGACCGTGTCCATGGAACCCAGGTCGCCGGCGGAGTGGTGGTAGACGAGGCGGCTCGGGTCCAGCGCCCGCACGATCGCCTCGCACCGCAGGGCCTTGGCCGCCCCCCGCGCGCCCCACTCCCCCCGCGGCGGATTTTCGTTCGCCATGAGGTCCGGGTTCATGTCCTCCTCGTACCCGCAGCCGTTGTGGCTCATGACGTAGAGCACGACCGCGGGGTGGTTCTGCGCGACGCGCACGTACGCCTCGGCGTGGCGCGTGTACCCGTTCGCCGCGTCGGCGTCCGCGCCCTTCCACTCGTAGTTGCCGAAGTGCGGCATCGAGAAGAAGACGAGCATCCCGGCGTCGTCGGCGGCGCTCAGCATCTCGCGGAACGCCAGGTGGGTCCCCGGGTCCGTGCCGTAGTTGTGCGTGTAGACCGCGTTGTATCCGGCCGCCTGCATCCGGGCGAAGGTCTCGCGGCACGCGCCGTAGGTCGAGGCGAGCGCGGAGACGGCGTTGTTGTCCACGGGGAGCACGGCGACGTGGACCGGAGTGCCGTTGAGCAGCATCTCGCGGCCCTCGATCCAGAACTCGCGGAAACCGAACCGGACCGGGAAGGCGGCGTCGACGGAGCGGCCCTTCGCGGTCTCGAGCACGACCGCGGCGTCCTCCTGGTTCGCGGGCGTGTCGGTGTCCCAGATCCGGTCCGTCTTCCATCCCGCCGTGAACGACCACCGGCCGCCCTTGAGATCGGCGGCCGTGAAGTCGCCGCCGGTGAACGACTTGAGCTTCTTGCCGCCGGCCGTGACCTGAACCGAGAGCCGGTACGACGCGGCCGGGTCGAGCCCGGCGAGCGCGACGTCGAACGTGATTTCGCTGCGCCTGACCGAGGTCGCGACCCGGACGTCGGTGACGCGCGCCGCTCTTGGCGTCGACACGAGCCAGGCGTCGCCGCACAGCCCCCGGCGCTCGACGTCGCCCCGGACCTCCTTGGCGCGGGCGCTGTCGCCGTACGACAGCATGACGGCCTTGAGCGGCATCCCGATCACGAGGAGGCTCAGGACGTGGGTCCCGCCCGGCGCGCAGACGGACGGCAGCTCGAGCTCGCCGCCCGGGAACGTGATCTCGCCCGCCTTCACGCCGTCGATGTAGACGGCCGCGAACGAGTTGAGCGTCTCCAGCGCGAGCGCGATCCGCCGCCCCGCCCAGTCCGCGGGAATGGCGAACTCGCGCTGGTACCAGGCGGCGGAAAGCTCCGCGTACCGCGTGTCCTTCCAGCCGGGATGGGCGAAGACGGTCTGCGACTCGTTCTGCATGTAATCGCGAAGCCCCGGCCAGCAGCCGGGCACCTTGAACCAGCCCCAGCGCGTGGCGGGCACGGTGGCGGAGGAGTTTTCGGCGGGTTGCCAGCGCCAGAGCCCGTTGAGGCTGACGCGCTCCCGCGTGGGGGTGGTCTCGCGCCAGGCCGCGCGGACGTCCCAGACCGCCTTCACGCCGGCCGGCAGGGCTACCACGGCGGCGTCATCGGAACGGGCGGGCGCAGGCAGGGCGCTGAGGACGAGGCCGGCGGCGAGCAGGCTCGCAACGAATCCTGCGCGGGCGACCCCTGGGAGCCCTGAGCGAGCGAAGCGAGTCGAAGGGGTGACCACTGCGCCATTGTAGGCAAAGCGCCTTCGACGCCGCAACAACGCCCCCCGGAAGCGAAAGACCGGGCTGACGATCGACGCCAGCCCGGCCGGATGAACACGCGACGAGGCGTCTAGTCCTCGTCGTGCTCGCCGTCTCCTTCCCGCTCCGGGCCGTGCCGCTCGCCCGGCCGGCCGCCCATGGGACCACCGGGGCCGCCACGCTTCCCCATGCCGGGCTTCCGGCCGGGCTTCCCCATGCGGTCCGCCATCCGCACCACCTGTTCCGCGCGCTGGCGCGCGGGCAGGATCGAGGCGGTCTGGGCCATGAACTTCTCCTCGAGCTCCCGGATCGCCGTCCGCGTCTTCCGGATTTCCTCGAGCTTCGCGTTCAGGGCCGAGTCCGACGCGTCCTTGTCGAGCAGGACCCGGAGCTCGTCGACCTGGGTCTTGAGTGCGCGGCGCAGCGGCTGCATCGCCTTCTTCTGCTCCTCGCGCAGGCTCTTCAGCTTCTCCTTTTGTTCCGCCGTCAGCTTGCCGGGCCTTCCCGGCGCGCCCGCGGGATCCGTCGTGGCGGCCAGCGCCAGCGGGGCCATCAACAGGACCGCCGCCAGCGCAATCCCGAACCGTCGCATCGTCGTTCCGTTCATCGTGAGTCCTCCTTCGTTCGTACCCTTCTGCCATGTTAGACGAAGCCCGGACCCCCGGCGTGTCGCCGCCCCCCCCGCCTCATTCGATTGGCAGGACCTCGAATTGACAGGCCTCGCCGAACACGGCGTCCGCGAGTGCGACGTACGTCCGGGCCACCTCGGCGCCGGGAACGGACGCGGCCGTCAGTTTGTAGTCGCCGATCCGGATGGCGCCGTCGGCGGCGAACACGATATCGGCGCGGGCCGAGAGCGTGCGTCCCCCGACGTGGGCCACGAGCGGCATCTCGCGGCCCAGGATCCTGGCCCGTCCCAGCCGGACCGCCGTGTCGGACCGCAGGAACGCGCCGAGGACGCGGAGCGCCTCCTGCCGCAGCGCCGGCGGCAGTTCCCGGCGGCCCCCCAGCCGCGCCGCCGCGAGCTCGACGGACTGCTCCAGCGGCGCCACGGGCCCCGTGAAGTCCCAGCCCCGGAGCACCTCGTGGCAGAGCTCCCCCAGCCACGCGCGCGCATGGCGGGAACCCGGGCGCCAGGCGCCTTCGGCGGCCCGGGAACCCTCGTCGGAGCCGGCGCGCGCGCGATCGTCGAGGGAAGAGGGCGTGACGAGCTCGGGCTCGGCGTAGAGGAGGGGACGGAGCGGCGGGACGGGGAGGGCTTCGATGGCCCGCGCGGCATCGGGCCCCCCGGCCCGCCCCGATCGAACGAACTTCGAAACCGTGCGTTCGATCGGCGCGTTCGGGAACGTCAGGAGCGGGGCGAGGAACGACCGGAACGTGTCCGCGGGCACGCCGGACCGGCGCTTCCCGCCGCCCCCGCGATCCACTATCACGAGCGTGTCCCGGGCCCGCGTCAGCGCGACGTAGACGAGCCGGCCGGTCTCCTCGCGGTCGGACCGCGCCCGGAGCGCCTTGAGCCGGCACGCGTCGAGCGTGGCCGCGGCCTCCTCGGACCGGATCGCCTTCAGCGTGATCCCGTGGGTTCCGCCGGACCAGTCGCGGAGCACGGTCGTGTCCGTCGACCGCGCGTCCTGGGGCCGGGCGTCGATTCCGGCAAGGATGACCGCCGGGAACTCGAGGCCCTTCGCGTTGTGCACGGTCAGGAACCGGACGGAGCCGTCCGTCTCCGCCCCGGTCACCATCGGCGGACGCAGGGGGGCTGCGCCGCGGCGGCGGGTATCCGCCTCCGCCCGGAGGCTCTCCGCCAGCAGCTCGAGGGTGCGGGGCAGGCCGTGGGTCGCGAGGGCCTCCCCCAGCATCCGTCGGAAAGCGCGCACCGCGCCGCGCGCGGAGGCGTCCGCCGAGGCGGAAGCCACGGCCTCGACCCCCAGGGCCCGGAACAGGACCTCCATCCACTCGTGCGGCGGGAGGACGCGAAGCTGGCGGCGCAGGTCCGGGAAGACGTCCGGCCGGGGGACCCGCCGGCGATCGTCCCGCATCCAGGCGTCGACGGCGGCGTCGTCGAGCCCGGCGTAGGGGCCGCGGAGGACCCCGAGGAGCGCGGCCTCGTCCGCGGGGTCCGCGAGGACGCGGACGACGTTCACGAGGTCCATGATCTCGGGCCGGAGGAAGAACCGGCGCTCGGCCTCGATCGTGACCGGGATGCCGGAGCGGCGCATCGCCTCCTGGAACGCGGGCATGGGCGAGCGCTTGCGGAAGAGGACGGCGATCTCCCGCGGCTCCAGCCCGGAGGCGAGCAGGCCCGCGACGCGGCGGGCCACGGCCTCCGCCTCGACCGCCTCAGGGTCCCGCCCGGCTTCGGGCGGGACCACGAGCACTTCCGTGCCGGCCGCTCTCGGCCCCCCCGGCCTGCCGGGGAACTCCTCCAGGGGCGCGTAGGGAGTGAAGACGTGCGCGCCGACCGCGTTGACCGCGGCCAGGACCGGCGGCGAGCTCCGCATGCTCGTCGTGAGGGCGAGCCGCTCGGCGCCCTGCGCCCCCATGAGGTCGAGCGCGGCCGCGAACGCGCGGACGTCGGCGCCCCGGAACCCGTAGATCGACTGCTTGGGGTCGCCCACGACGAAGAGCTTGCCGGGCACGAGCCGGAGCTCGCGCCACGCCGCCGCCTGGCATTCGGGGGGCGCCTCGCGCCCGGGGTCGGCGGCCAGGTACAGGATGAGCTCGATCTGCATCGGGTCCACGTCCTGCGCCTCGTCGAGCAGGATCGCGTCGAAGCGTCCCGCCAGGGCCCGGCGGATCCCGGGGTGGCCGCGGACGAGGTCGCGCGCGAGCGCGAGCAGGCCCGAATACGGGAGCTTGCCCTCCTCGAGGAGCCGCGCGCGGGCTCTACGGGCGAACGGGAGCAGGAGGGCGACCGCCTCGAAGATCGTGGCCTCGTCCCGCACGGCCCGAAGGGCTTTCGCGGGAAGCGTGACCTCCCGCAGCCGGGACAGCGTCTTCGGGGAAGCGTCCTTGGGCAGGTCGCCCCGGTTCATCCCCGCGGCGGCCGCGATGTCTTCATATCTACCGTGGAGCGCCTCCGTGCCCGAGTCCGCGGCCTCGCGGAGCGCCGCCGCGAACCCCGCGAGCGCCTGAGTGGCCTTCCGCCGCGACTCCGGGACCTCGGCGAGGACCGCATCCGCGGTATCCGCGACCTCGCGGAGCCAGCGCCGGCTCTCGGGGCTGCAGACCGGTCCCCGGGGCAGGGCTTCCAGGTCGGTCTCGTAGTTCGCGAGGGCGGACGCCAGCTCGAAGAGGTCCCCGAGCTTGACCCGCGCGAGCACGGCCAGCCACCGCTCGCGCGCGGGGGCGGACTCCCCCAGCTCGCCCGCCACGAACCGGCTCCACTCTTCGCGGATCACGTCGGCGAACCCGGCATCCTCGACGACGTCGAACCCGGGGTCCACGCGGGCCTCGGCGGGAAAGAGCCGCAGGAGGGTCGAGGCGAACGAATGAATGGTCGAGAGGTGGGCCCGGTCGAGCGCCTCGAGCGCTTTGGCCGCCGTGGACTGGAGCGCGCCCAGGGGCTCACCCGGCGCCAGCGCCTGGACCCCGGAATCCAGCGCGTCGCGCGTGGGCGCGGTCCTGATGCGCTCGAGCTGGACGCGCAGGCGGCTGCGGAGCTCGGCGGCCGCCTCCTCCCCGAACGCGAGGGCGACGATCCGCTCGACATCGACCTTGCGCACCAGGATGAGCCAGAGCGCGCGGTCGACGAGGAGCCAGGTCTTGCCCGTGCCGGCCGAGGCCTCGACCGCCAGGCTCGCGAGGCTGGCCCTCACGCGGCTTCTATCCGCGGCGTCGGGTAGCAGAGGTGCGTTCATCCTCCCTCTCCCACGGATGCGGCATCGTCCTCGGCCGCCGCGTCCGCCTCGGCGGCCGCGGCCGCGAGCTCGGTCCGGGTGGCCGGCAGGGCGTCACGCAGGACGCGCAACTCCGGGCACAGTTCCAGCCGCGCGAGCGTGGGGGCATGGTCCGACCGGCACGCGGTCCGGAAATCGCAGTACCGGCAGCCGGGCTCCCACGCGGCCGGGCGGCCCAGGGCGTCGTCCGGCCAAGGGACGGCCCGGGACTCGCGCCAGCTCCGCGCGAGGACGGACGCGAGCTCGAGCGCCGAGTCCCGGAGCGTCACGGCCGCGGGCCCATTCGCCCGGACGGGCTGGACCGGCGGGGCCATGCCGAGCCCCAGGTGCAGGACCGAGAGCAGCGGGGCCTCGCCGGCGGCCAGGAGCTCGTGGTACAGGGAGACCTGGAGGATTCCGGGATCGAGCTTGGGCGTCTTCGGGAACCGGTCGCGCCCCCCGTGCGACTTGTAATCGGTGACATGCGCGCCGCCCGCGCCGCGGTCCAGCCGGTCCGCCTGGAAGCTGAGCGTGAGCCCGCCCGCGACCCAGGATTTCTCGTGGCGTTCCTCGTACCGCGCGGGGGTCAATCCGAGCTCGGCCAGGCACCGGATCTCGCCGTCGAGCGCGGGCCCCACCAGCCCAACCAGGCCGCGCTCGATCGCGCCCCGCAAGACGGGCAGGCGGCCGAGGGCGGGCATCTCCTCCGCCAGCGCGCCCGGCACCGCCACCGCCGCTGCGGCACGGCCCCCGATCCCGGGATCGGCCACCAGCCGCTCGAGTCCGTGGTGCAGGGCCGCGTGAATGACGTTGCCCAGCCGCCAGGCCTCCGGCTCCCACCAGTGGCGGGGGGACCGGGGCGGCTCGATTCCGAGCGCGGCGCGGGCATGGACCTTGAAGGGGCAGGCCGCGACATCGCGTAGCTGGGTCACCCGGAGCCGGTCGGGGCGCGACCCCGCCGGGAAACCGTCGCGCGCGGCGGGATCGCCCAGGACCGGCAGGTCGAGCAGCCGCACGACATCCGCCGAAAGGGACGCCCGCGCGGGGTCGGCCGCCCCGAGCGCGGATTCCCACGCGGCGGACCTCAGCTCCGCCGCCCGTTCCCGCGCGGACTTCAGGATCGAGTCAATGGGACCCGTGATCGTCTGGACCAGCGGCGACGGCGGAACCTTGCGGCCCCGGCCGTCCGCCGCGTGCCAGATGATATAGAGGCGGTCCGTCGGCGCGTCCGCGAGCAGCCGGAAGAGCAGGCGCTCCTCCGCCCCGCCGTCCGCGCGCTTGGTCTGGATCTTGTACCCCAGGGGGTCGTTCAGCGCCCGCCGCGCGTCGTCGCGGAGAAACGGGTCCTCGTGCGAGATCCGGGGGAAGAGGCCGTCGTTGGCGCCAGTCAGGAAGAGCACGCGCGGGCGCACCCCCCGCGCGTCCATGGCCGCGAGGAGCCGGACGCCGCCGCCGACCCCGCCCGCCCGGTCGTGGAGGGGCAGGGCCGCGTGCCCGAGCGCGCGCAGGACGCGCGCGTGGAACACGGCGGCCGTCACGTCCGGCTCGACGGGATCGAGGGCCCGGAGCTCCTCCACCGCCTCCAGCCCGGCTTCGATGACGTCCTCGACGGGAGCCCGATCCGCGCAGACGGACTCGAGCGAGTCGATCCACAGGCCGACGAACTCCTTCCACGAGGCCCGGGCCGGGAACCGCCCCGCCAGCCCCTCGAGCCGGGCGAGCCCCCGGCTCATCCCGGAGGCGACCGCGATGTCGGCCCGGTCGTAGCCGGGGTCGCCCGCCGCGGCGAGCCCGGTCCAGTCCGCGGACCCCGCGAACGGCGGGAGCCGGCCGGCGAGCGCGGAAGCCCTGGAGAGCGCCCGCGCAGCCGGCGGGAAGACGTCGAGCCAGTCCTGGGCGAGCAGTTCCACGGCGACGCGGGGTGTCGCTTCCCCCGCGAAGGCGCGGGCGAGCGCGAGCAGGCCCCGGCCCGCCGGGAGCGTCGACAGGATCGTTCCCTGCGGGGTCTCCCAGGGGATCCCGGCGCGCGTGAACGCGGAGCCCGCCGCGCGGAGCGCGCCGTCGGGATCTCCGAGGGATCGCGCGACCACGACGATCGAGGACGGCGGAACGCCCTCCCGCTCCGCGAGCCTGCGGATCTCCTCCGCGATCAGCTCGAACTCCTCGTCCGGGTCCGCCGCTTCGATGGCGACCGGCTCCGGCCGGGCGCCGCCGGAGCGCACTTGCACCACCCAGCGCTCGGACGAGGCCTTCTGCCGGATCGCGCTCAGCGCGGGCTCGGCGAACCGGAACGAGGGGTCGAGCGAACGCTCCCCCGCTGTCGATCCGGGTCGATCCGACCCGGCGTGGCCGGGGAAGAATACCGTGGTGGCGACGGCGGCCCCCAGCGCGACCAGCCAGTCGAGCTGGTGCTGGGTGAGGTCGTAGGCGCCGTAGTGGAAGACCGCGGCGTGGGCGCGGAGCCACTCCGACCGGGGGGCACCCGAAGCCGCGGCCGCGACGACGCCGGCGCGGTTCAGGAGGCCCAGCCGATCGCGTTCCGCTTCGAGCGCCTCGAGCAGCGGCCGGATCACGGCCAGTCCGGCGAAGCCCCACTCCGGCCGCGGGGGGGGGGG
>CAKKQC010000018.1:62004-70902 GCA_919901855.1 bacterium
GGTTTCGGCGTCCGCCGAAACCCCGACGGTCGCTTCGACCGCGAGCGCCGGATCCGCGAGCGCGTTCGAATGAACGCCCGCCTCATCGAGGTCCCGGATCGTGGCGAGGAGCGACCCCACGAGACCCGGGGCTCCCCGGATCGCGCGCAGGGGGTGTTCGGGGGCCAGCCGGTCGAGCGCGCGCTCGAGGATGCGCTCCTCGACGGCCGGGCTCTCGGCGAAAGACGCGGCCGGGACCCCGTCCTCGATCAGCATCCGCCGGGCGAAAGACTGGAAGGTCTCGAATTCGACGTTCGCGAACGCGAGCCCGTGGTCGCGCGCGAGCGCGACTTCGAGGTGCGCCAGCAGCCGCCGGCTCGGAGCCAGCACCGCCACGGGTGCCAGAGGTCGAATGGCCCGGAGCTGGTCCGCCAACCCCTTCTCCAGCGCCGGATACGGCCCAATGACGAGGTTCAACATCCGGGGTTGCCTCCCGCGCCCGGAGGAGCGAGAATCAACGCAACATGGATCTCACCAAAAGCTACCCTCGCCGTCCCATCGACCAGCTCGGCGGATACGTGTGGCTGCCGCGGCTCATCGACAAGGCCCGCGCCAAGCTCGCCAACTCGCTGGGCGAGTACATCTACAACTGCGGCTCGGACCAGCACTTCTTCTCGTTCACGGGACTTGCCGCCGACGCCTTCCTGGAAGCCGTCCGGACATCTCCCGACGACGCGGGCGTGCTCGCGTGGGTGAAGGCCCACGCCCAGCCGCACTCGGACGCCGAGATCGCGGCCTTCAACACCAGCTTCGCGGCCCGGGGTCCGGACACGCCGGGGGCGAAGACCTGGTTCCAGGCCATCGACGCGGACGAGAAGAGGCTGTAGTCTCACGCCCAACAGCATAGGGCCTCGGCGGGCGCTCCGGAACCCCCGGGGCGCGGGTTTGCCAGCAGGTGGGCGACGGAACCGGCGCCGCTCGCTGGGGGTCCTCGCGGGTCTCCTGCTCCTGCTGGTGCCCCTGGGCGCCGTCTTCCCCGGCGACGCCGTATTCGTCAACGACGAGCCCCGGTTCATCGGGCTCGCGCTCGAGATGAACCGCACGGGCGTCTGGCCCGCTACCGGGCTGACGGGCAGTCGCGGCGTGCCGCACGGACCCCTGCCCGTCTGGGTCCACGCGCTCCTACTGCGCGGCTGGCCCGACCTCGAGGACCTCGTCCTCGTCCGGACGCTCGTCGCCCGGCTCCTCGTGGCGGGGGCGGTCTTCGCGCTCGCCCTCGCCGTTCCCGCCCTCCCCCCCTGGGGAGGCTCGATCGCGCTTCTCGCTCCCTTCGGCTGGGTGTACGGCCACCAGCTCTGGGACATGGCCCTGCTGGTGCCGCTCGCGGCGGTCGCGGTGGCGGCCTACGTCTCGTTCTGCGTCCGGCCGCGCGCCTGGACCCTCGCGGTCGCGGCCGCCGCACTCGCCCTCGCCCCCCTCACGCACCTGACCGCGGTCGCGCTCGTCGCCGCGGTCGTCGCGCACTTCGCCTGGGCGCACCGGCCGTGGGCGGCGCGGCACCCGTGGACCGTGGGCAGCCTCGCCGCCGCGTTTCTCGCCGTCACGGGTCCCTACCTGGCGAAGGTGGTTACCGCCGCAGTCGCGGTCCCCGCCGGGATGCCGCCAGCGGATCCCACCGGGTCGGTCGCGCAGGGCCTCGTGAACGCGGCGACCTCGGGGCTCTGGTTCTCGACCTGGGGGTTCGAGCGGTACTTCGGCGATGCGTGGCCCTTCCGGCCGTTCCCCGGCCCGCTGGGGGTGCTCGCCCCCGCGGTCGTATCGTACACATGGCTCTCGATCTTCCTCGTCTGGCTCGGCGGACTCTGGAGCGTGCAACGACTCCTCGAGGCGCGGCGGAGCCGCCGTCCCATCGACTCCACAGAGCAGGCCGCCATCGTCGCCCTCGGCCTCCTGGCCGCGCAGGCGGTCGTGGGCGCGTGGGGCCGGCTCGGGGACAGCCCGCACTACCAGTGCGCGACCTGGCCCGCGGCCCTGCTCCTGCTCTGGATTGGGATTTCAGCCCGGCGCGGTCAACGCCCGATCCCGGGCGCCTTCCACATCGGCGTGATTGCGTGGGGCTTGTCGGTCGCCGTCGTCATGGGACTCACGATCGCCATGGTCCACCGGGACGCCGGCAACCAGCTCCCCGCGTGGGGCCCCGCGCTCCGAGTGCAGGTCGCGACCGCCCGCGCGCTGGCCGCGTATTCGCCGGCGAGCCGGGTGCGGCTCGAGGTCCCGAACTGGCGAAACTGGCCGCACGCGCTCGCCGCGATCCGGGAAGCTTACGGGCTGCGGGGCGACCCCCGGGGGCCGCGACGCCAGCTGGTCGTCCGGCCTGCCGGCGACCCGATGACGGGCCGCCTCGCGGTGGAAGAGGAAAGACCGAAGAAGCCGTAGCGGCGGAGGGATTTGAACCCCCGACACAGCGGGTATGAACCGCTTGCTCTACCAGGCTGAGCTACGCCGCCGTAAAGGAAAATATAGCACTCCCCGTTCAGTGACCCGCTTCTTGACTCACTCTCGCGCTGGAAACCTCTGCAATTCTACCGCATCGGCCGCAGGGACAGGGCTCTGCCCCCGCAGCCGCCCCACGGCCTCATGCTTGCTCCAGATCGTGGCATGCTCCTGCGAAGTCATCCTGGACGGCCCGGCATCAGTGCTGCTTGTTGCCTTTGCCTCGACTGTTGTCGGCCCGGCCTTCAGGCCAGGGACTCCTTGGGCAGGCACTTCCTCGCCGCGTCACGCGCCGTCCGGGCGATCGCGAGCGCGGCGTCCGCCTCCTCGCGGTTCGGGAGCTCCCAGTCCCCCGGGTATCGCCCCTCGACGGCATAGGAGCTGAGCAGATTCAGGTCTGCGATCGCCAACTTCAGCCCGGATGCGTTCGGCACCATCCCGAACAAGACCTCCAGATCATGGGTCTTCGGGAAGTCGACCGCATGATGGACCAAGAGGGCTTTCAGGTACTTCTCCACGCACTGCTGTGCATGGAAGCATACAGCGGAGAAGGGCGCCTCATCCCCCCGGAGCATTTCGTGCGAGGCGACATCGAAATCCACCTCGCCCATCCTAACCCATGGTCTCACCCTCGGGTTTGACTCAGGCATGCCGTTCGAACAGCACCCGGCCTTCATGCAGGGCCGGTTTGATGAGTGTCCCGACCGCGTTCCTGTCGCGTTCGACTTCCTCCGGGGTGACGACGACGACGTCTTTCGGAAGGCCCAACCCGGAGATTTCCGTCGCGATCCTGACGGACAATTCGCGTCGCGACCCCTCGACCGGCATGACCACCAGGAAGTCGGCATCACTGTCCGGCCCGGCGGTCCCCCGCGCGTACGACCCAAAGAGGATGATCTTCTCCGGCCTGAACCGCTCCACGATGCGATTCGCCATCTCGCGGATGATCCTCTCGGCGTTGCCGATCGTCATCACCTTGCCATTCATGACATTCCCAACTGCATTATAGCGGTTCCCCGCTCTGGCGTAGAGGATCGGGAGACGCTCAGCTCCTGGCGGCATGGATCACGCGGTCTTGTGGGGCACTCGACAGCCGCGTTGGAATGCCCCCTTGCTCTACCAGGCTGAGCTACGCCGCCGTAAAGGAAAATATAGCACTCCCCGTTCAGTGACCCGCTTCTTGACTCACTCTCGCGCTGGAAACCTCTGCAATTCTACCGCATCGGCCGCAGGGACAGGGCTCTGGCCCCCCCAGCCGCCCCACGGCCTCACGAACAGTTGAACAGACTTCATCCTCATCGCCGGCGTCTTGTGCCCCAACAGCTTGCCGAAGTTCAGAAACTCATCTCTAGACTTCTCGTTGGAGGCTGAAGTTCTTGATCTGCTGGACTCAACAACGAAATGCAGGCGCGATCGGCTATGGCCGGGGTGCACCACCCCCGAGAGTGAGCGAGAAGACATGGCTTGCGGGGAGGTTCGCGAATGGCCGGTACGCGTAGTCAAAACGGAGCCGGCCCACCAGAAAGCCTCCTCCGCCTGCGACGGATAGGCGTCCATGCGAGGAGCCGGCTTCGGACGCCCAGCTACCCCCGACCCGCACGGATGCCCACGGAACGGGCCGGATCTCGCCACCTGCCGCGCCCAAGGTCTGCCTGTCTCCCAGGCCGTATGCGGCGTCACCAGCGATCAGAAGCTGCGGACTCACAGAGTAGCCCAGCCCCAGGCGAGCCTGAGATGGCAGGCGCGAACCGGACAGGGCTGGCCCAACATGCATGAGCGCTGCCCCCGCGTGTACGCCGGGAGCCAGACTCGCCAGAACGCCCGTTGCTCCAGCCACTCCAAGACCACCCATCGCCAGCCCAATCCCCTCCGCCTGAATCCCTACCCAGACCTCATGCCCGGCCCAGATGCTCAGGGGCATGGCCCCGCTTGCCGTGGCTGCCACATCGACCGGCGACTCGGTGCCGGTCACCACCCCGGTCTCGTCCCGGCTGGAGATAGAGCCGTATTCCACCATGGTCAGCCCCACCCCGGTCACGAAACCGCCCGGCCACGCCGAGCTCGCAGAGAGGGAACTCATCCACATCCCTTCCCCAAGGCTCTCGTACATCATGGCCAAGCCCGTCCCGGGGGCTCGTCCCAGCTCTCCTGGATTCCAGGCCACTGCGGACGGCTCATCGCCAACCGCCGTATAGGCACCACCGAGACCGGCCGGGCGGGCTCCTATTCCCCGCAGCAGGAAGGACGCCCCCACACGACCCGGCTGGATGAGGCCAATGTCGTCGGCAAGGGCGAGGCCCACAAAGGCCAGCGCCAAGGCGGACCCGAGCCACGCCCGCCTCATCGCTTCACCATGAGCTTGACGACCGGCAGGCGGAGTTCCGCGCCTCCCGCCATCATCGCCCTGCCCCGCAGGCGATAGACCCCGGGCGCCCATGCCCGCAACCCCGTCAGCAGCACCCTCGGATCCGAGGCGCGGATGCCCCGCCACGTCTTCTGAAACACCCGTCGGCCTGCCGTGTCATAGGCGTTAACCTCCAGGGTTTCCACATCTGCCGCAAGATCCATCTGGAAGAAGGCTGCATCTCCCGTCGCCGGGTTGGGGTACACGGCCGCCATCTCGCCCAGCCGCGGCAGAACCGTGACCGAAGTCGTCGCAGATGTCGATACATCCAGCCCCCCCGACAACCCCGTTACGACCACCGCAATCGATGCCCCCCCGGGGCGCCCCGCCCGCACGCTCCAGGTAAAGGTAGTGCTGGAGAGGGGCGGCAAGGACAACGCCCCAGCGGGGGTGGGACCAGAGACCGCCACGATCTGCCCCACCCCTCCCAGCGCCAGGACGGCCACGATCCCGGACACTTCGGCTCCGCTCGTGTTGGTGACCGTTGCCCGTATGACCAGCGATTCCCCGTCCTTCGCGACAGACTCCTCAGGCTCCACCACGGCCTTGAGGGCCAATCCCGCAGACAGAACTGCGGCGGTCCATACGTTCACGCTGACGACAGGAGCCCCAGACACGGCATCGGTCCCGGCCACCGTCGCCGTGAACCTGACCGCCTCCACGCCGGTCACGCTGAACGTCCAGACGAACGAGGTCATCGTCCCGCCGTCGAGGAGCGCGACAGGCGACGGCCCGCTCACGAGTGCCACCCCTGAGCCGCCGGAGCCCACCGAGATTGTGGCCGACAGGCCCGAGATCCCCGTGCCGCCCTGATTCGTCACGGTCATCATCACGCGGATCACGCCGCCTGCCAGCGCCGGAGATGGCGTCCCCACCAGCGCCGACACCATCCCGGCTGGCGTCCTGACCGTCGCCCCGGCCGCCGCGGCCTTCGTGAGCGCATCCCCCGTTACGGCGTCGGTCGCGGTCACCGTCGTCGAAAGGACCACGCTCCCAGCCGCCGAGGACGTGCCACTCCAGGTAAACACGACCATCCCTCCGGCAGGTTCCCGATATAGCCAACGGCAGGGCTTCGGAGGAGCCCGCGCCTTCGAGGCGCAGCGACCCCGTCCATGTCAACCTATCGGCACTTCCGGTCAGACTCATACGATCGTCGTGGAAGGTTACGGCCACCGACTGCATCGGCCGGTTGAACACCAGGCTAACGCTGGCATTACCACAATGGAAGACTGCACTAGGCGGAATGATCGCCGACTTACCGTCATATGTCGCTGCGTATTCAACGGGAAGCTGTGTGATCGCGATCGAGGACCAGTGGCGTTCCCTGCACGGAATGTTGAACGATTGCTGCCCCGCGTTCCCGGCTCTGTCAACAGTGCGGAGTAGGCCCTGCTGAAGATCCACCGGAATATCTGCGTTTGCACAAGTGAGGTCGATCAACATGACTGCATCTGTCTCTCCGGTTGGCGCAGTTCTTGCCATCTCGACGAATCCCGATGGACCTTCATACCCCACCGACACTTCACGCGTCCCACTCCCGAACACTTGAACCTGCCCCCCCACAATCAACTGCCCACCATCGGATGCCCGGCCGGTTACTCTGAGATCTCCCATCTTCGAAAAGCGCGCATCCGGGGAGTAGACCTGAGGAGGTGCGCCTTCCTCAAGGAGGAATCCAGAGCCGGGCAACAGTGGGCTTCCGTGAATATAAACCACTGGGTCGGCAATGAGACGCCCCCCCAGCCCGGATTCCTGCGCGGACGTGTATATGCCTTCACCATTCCCTATGCCCGCCTGCTCATAAGTCCACTCAACAAATCCGTCGCAACGAAACTTGCGGCCAGCATAGTCCTTCGTAAACCTCGACAGGACGGCGGTAAAGTCTTGTCCCACTAGGCTCATCGCCTTCGACACAATGTCCTTCCTCGCTTCGACAGACAGCCTCCCGAGACGACCAGGAATCGTGTATCCCCCCTCATACGTGTGCGCAGGCGCAGCCAGAAACCTATTGACGAAGGTGAACTCGGAAAAACTCCTGTGCTTCACGGTACAGCCCGGAACAACCAGTAACCCGGACAGAAGACTCCAGATACCCACGTCGGCCTTCGG
The DNA here is from genome assembly GCA_919901855.1 of bacterium. Lineage (GTDB taxonomy): Bacteria > Oederibacteriota > CAKKQC01 > CAKKQC01 > CAKKQC01 > CAKKQC01. The sequence goes on from CAKKQC010000018.1 coordinate 68,990, forward strand.
TTGAAGGTCTACGGCCCATTGACCATGATCAAGGGGATTCCCGCTATCGAACCCAGCCTCGATTCCCGCATGGCCGCCGAGAGCAGGGAGATCCGGCAGGTAGAGAGTAGGATCGATGAGATCGGTGCCGCGCAAGAGAACGTTGCCGAGTTCCGTGTTCGGCGTCGCTTCGGCAATCACTGATTGCGACATGGGCATGCAGAATGCCAGTGTCACGGCGAACCGCAGCCATGCGTACTCTCCCGCAATTCTCACCAGACCGTGCCCTCATCTCGAGCTTCTATTGCCCTGATTGTTCGTTCCAGCCAGTACCGACGTGTCGCATCGCATGGCCGACGGAGTTCCCCCCGTAGGAGGGGAAGGACAGACGGATCGCCCAGCACCTTGAAGCCCATCAGTACCGATGCGTAGCATTCATCATTGTTCTTGTGGAGCCACCCCAGAAGGAGATCCCTCGCGCCAATCGCCTTGGTCCTTCCGATGGATTCCAGGATTTGCCCCCGCTCCAGCCAGCCTTGAGCTGCAGACAGAAGCTTAGTCAACGCCTGAAAGGCTTCCTCGCCGCCAATATCACCCAAGGCGTAGATACCTCGGGTTCTATAAAATCCTCGCCCAGTATCACGGGAGTTGAGAATACCCACTATCACAGGGATGGCCTTCTTTCCTCCAACCTTTCCGAGGGTGTCCACAAGTCCGTTCTTGTCGATTGGTGAAGCCTTTCGAATCCTATCCAACAAGACACTCTCAACTTCTGAATCCCCTTTGAACCGCGCCAAGAGTAGGTGGGTCTTGGCCGGATCAGCTTTTGCATCATTGAGGCAGTCCAAGCCAAGCCGCTTCAAAGAACCACGAAAACGTTGGGGGATGGCCCGCTGATAGACTGCAACCTCACTTCCCGCTTCAAGCCGGAGGTCCGTATCCTCAGATGTGTCCACAGCTATCTCAGAGAGCTGGCGGAAGCCATATTCAGTCAGATACGGGGAAAGAGCGGGATCGGACAGGACGAACATACAGTAAAGCCGGTAGTCCTTGGGAGAAGATCGATCCGCAACCCCTTCCAGAAGAAGCGGCAACGCCTCCGGTCCAGCAGACACGAGTTCATCCATCAGACGCAGGCGGCTACTCGGTCCCCCTGAAGGATCGGCCTTCAGCGATCCGTGGGCCAGCTTCTTCAAGTCTCCTGCAAGATGATCACGGACGCTCTCTCCCTCCAATGCCTGAGTTGCCGATATCGGTCTGCCCTCAGCCCATGCATTCCGTGAGATGCCAACCACCACCGAGATCAGGATCAACCAGATTGCCCTCATGGTCCCCATCCTCCTCCCGCCGCACATGAAGCCGAAACGGGATCAGACTTCTCGCTCTTGTTCCCTCTTCCGTCAACAGCCTCCACCTGATAGGTGTATGTCGGTCCATCCGTCAATGCGAGATCAAGGAAGCTCGGCGAGCCTGACCCAGATTGAGCAACGGATGCATACGGTACTTGGTTACCATTCCTGTATACGTTGTAGGACACGACGCTCTGTTCTGTGTTGCGAGTCCAGGAAAGACGAATCCTCGTATCCAACACCTCCGTCGCGAGACCGGTCGGCTTCACCGGTGGCAGGCTCACGAACACATACCGAGTCACGCCAGACACCGAGGTCTGACTCCCGATACGAGTCGTGAACGTCAACGTCAACGGCGTCGTGGATCCCTGCAAGGCCGGATCGAATGCATACATGGCGGAGAAGACTCCATTGGCATCCGCGGTCGCGATGACCTGCGGGGACCCGTAACCACTGATCTCCATGAGGACATCCGCGCCCGGCTCGGCTTTGCCGGTCATCCCGACGCTGAGGCTGGTGAAGACGGGGGACTGTGGGGTGACGCGAAAAGAATTCCGGTTGAGGTAGCCGAGCAGGGCTGACATA
>CAKKQC010000019.1 GCA_919901855.1 bacterium
GCGCGAACGGCGGCGCGAGGGCCTCTCCCGCGACGTAGCTCGTCCGCGAAAGACCGGCATAGGCAGTCGCCCAATCCTGGGCACTGCATGGCGCGGCGAGAAAGACGATGAGGGCCATTGCCAGAACCGACCCGCCGCTGCGAACCTTCTCAGGTGCCATCATCTTCGTCACTATGCGCGCATCCTAGGCTCCCGCGGCCCTGGATGTCAAGTCCCATCGTGCCCAAAGGCACTCTCAGTCCCGGTGGCGAATCTGGCCACGTGTCCGGCCCTCACGGACACGCCTTGCCCCGATCAAACCGAGAAACACCAGGAGCCGGCGCGCAGGCAGGCCTATGCCAGGAGGGATTCCCCGAACTTCCGCGCGCGGCGGGCCAGTTCGACGTCGGCCTTCGTCGCTTCCGGATCGCCGAGGCTTCCCGCCACGAACCGGCCCTGGGACTTGCACCGGGCGAACGCGACGAACTTCTCGTAGGTGATGACGGCCACGTCCGCGCCGTCATACTCGTCGCCCCCGGCCGTCACCACGAGCGCCATCTTCTTCCCCTCGATCAGGACCTTGTGGGGATCGACCTTGAACTTGTGGACGCTGTAGAGCCGGTCGAGCACGCACTTGATCGGGGCCGGCCAGCCCCAGCAGAAGACGGGAAACGCCCAGATCACGAGGTCCGCAGCACGAATCTTGCCGATGACCGGGCCGACGGCATCCTGCCGGCTGCACCCGGGTTCATCCATGACTTCCTGGCACGCGAAGCACTCGGTGCATCCGTGGAGCGGCAGGTCGCACGCGCGGACTTCCTCGATCGCGTGGCCGGCGGACCGGGCGGGGGCCAGGATGGCTTCGAGCACGCAGGCGGTGTTGCCCTGGGGCCGCGGGGAGCCCTGGATCACGAGGATCTTCATCTTCGGTCACCTCCTCTTGGGACCTTCATTGTATGCTGGCTGGAAGCATGAACGTGCGCCGGTCGTTCTTCCCCGCCGCGCTGGCCGGAGCCCTCGCGGTGCAGGCCTCCCTGCACGTGTGGTTCGCGGTTTCGCACAGCGCGACCTTCGACGAACCCTCCTATATCGCCGCCGGGATGGCGCTGTGGACGACCGGGGTCGACCGGCAGATGTTCGTCCACCCGCCGCTGGCCAAGCGGGTGGCGGGATTCGCCGCCCTGGTCGCGGGCGCCGACCCGGCCGGGGCGGGCGATGACCGGATGGGGGCGGTAGTCCTCTACCGGACCAACGCCGGCCGGGCGGGACGCCTCCTGCTAGCCGCCCGGCTGGCCACCATGCTCGCGGCACTGGCCCTCACGATCGCGGTCGCGTCCTGGGCCAGGGAGTGGTGGGGGGACGGCGCGGGAGCGTTGGCGGCGTGGCTCCTGGCCGTCGAGCCGAACACGCTCGCGCACGGGGGCCTCGCGACCACGGATATCTGGCTGACCTTGTGGCTGATCCTGTACGCCCGCACTCTCTGGTCCTTCCTCGAGGGCTCGGGGCACCGGTGTCCCCGCGAGACCGGCGGGGCGCTCGCGGGGCTGGCGCTGGGGACCAAGTTCTCGGCGCTGGCTTTCATTCCCGCGATCACGGTGGCGATGGCCGCCGCCGTCGCCGCCCGCGGACGCACGGTCGCCCCCCTAAAACGGCTCCTGCGCGCGGCCCCCCGCACGCTCTTCGTCGCCGCGCTCGTCCTCTTCGCGATCTACGCCCTCCAGATCCGAGTCTTCGAGCCCGGTTACGGCCGGGGAGGCCCCGGGTCCTGGTGGCCGATCGGTCTCACCGAACGGCCGGATCTCTTCCTGCGGCTGGGCCTCGGCTGGGTCGCCCGGTACGCGCGGACGGGCGTGCCGGCCTTCTTCCTCGGCGCCGTGCGCGAAGGGCGGCTCCCCGCCTACTTCCCCGTCGTCTTCGCGCTCAAGGTCCCCCTCGGGCTCATCGGCCTCGCGGTGCTCGCCGTCGGCTGGCGGCTCTCCGTCCGCCGTTTCGGGATCCGCGAGCTCGGACTCGCGCTGGCCTTCCTCGCCATCTTCGCCTCGGTCGCGGCCTCGCGGCTGCACGTGGGACTCCGCCACGTCCATCCGGCCGTCGTCCTCGCCGTCCTGCTGGCGGCCAGCCTCGTCGGCCCCGGGCTCCCGTCGCCCCGGTGGCGCCGCGCCCTCGCTCTCGCGGGATGGCTATGGAGTGCGACCACCGCAGGGCGCTGCGCGCCGCACTTCCTCGCCTCGTTCAACGAGCTGGCGGGTGGGCCCGGGGGGGGCTGGCGGTACCTCGCCGACTCGAACCTCGACTGGGGCCAGGACCTGCCGGCACTCGCGCGCTGGTGCCGGGACCGGGGAGTCACGTCCCTGCCCCTGATCTACTTCGGCGTCGCCGACCCCGGATGGTACGGGGTCCCCGTCTCCGCGGAGAATCCGGAGTCGCGGGACTGGCGCGGGGGGCTGGTCGCAATCTCGGTGAGCTATCTCGACGGCACGCTGACGAACGATCTCGAGCGGTTCGGCTGGGCCCGCGCCCTCACCCCGGTGGCGCGGCCGGGCTGGTCGATCCACGTGTATCAGGCCCCCCCGCGCCCCAGGCCGCCGCGTAGCACGCGAGCGCGAGCAGGGACAGCCCCCGGATCCCGACCGCGAGCGACAGCGCCTCCAGCGCCCCCCCCGCCACCGCGCCGATGAGGTTGAACCCGAACGCCCGGGTCGGATCGGCGCGCCTCCCGAACTCGGAGGAGAACGCTATGCCCGCGAACGCGATGGGCAGCACCGCCAACCCGGTCCCGACGGCGGCCCGGGGCCAGTACGCAAGGGCGCTCAGGCTGGCGCGCGGGATCAGGAACCAGAACAGGAGCGAGACGCCGATCAGGATGTAGACGCCGTCGAGGCGCTTGCCCGAACCGGCTCGCACGGCGGCATTCGCCGCCAGCACCATCACGAACACCCCCGCCATCACGAAGGCATTCACGATCCACGTCGACCCGAAGAGGAGCGAAATCTCGGCGATCGCCTTGGTCTCGACGAGGAGGAATCCGGCCCCGAGGGCCGCCATGTTCCAGTCGGGTCGAGGGAAGCGGCTCCGTGCGCCGGCGTCCGCGGGAGCGGACGTCGGAGTTTCGGCGGACGCCGAAACTCCGCGCATGGCCCATCCGGCAGACCCGGCCCCGCCTAGGACGAGCAGGACCAGGGCCGTCGTGTAGATCACGGGCCAGCCGTGCGGGTTCGCGTAAAGGAAAGGCCAGTCGTCGGTCGCCGGGGGCACGTCGGGGGCGTCGTCGGCCATGAGCGTGAACCCGCGCGCCTGGAGGAGGCCGGGCGCCCGCTCGTCCCGGATGCCGGGCCCGAAGAGTAGATACACCCGGCCGTCATACCGGCCGCCCACGGGCGCGCGCCCGGTCGCCTGCCGGATCGTGTTGTACAACCTGGCCCCGATCCAGGTGCGGTGCCCCTCCCAGAACGAGATGCACATGACTCCGCCCGGAGCGAGGTGGTTCCAGGCGTCCCGGATGCCCTCCACGGTGTAGACGTAGTTGTCGAGCCGCAGCGTCGAGAACGACGAGAGCGCCGTGTGCGAGTCCACGAGCCCGAAGACGATGAGGTCATACCGCCCGTCGGTCCTGCGCAGGAAGGACCGGACGTCGGTCACGACCGGATGCACCTGCGGGGAGTCGTATGGCTTCTCGGGATGGAGCCGCCGGCCCAGCGACAGGATGCCGGGATCGATCTCGACCGCCGTGACCGACCCCGCGCCACCCCGCAGGGACGCCGCCACGTCGTTCCCGGAGCCCGCGCCGCCGACGAGCACGGACGGCGGGCTGGGGCGGAACGACGTCGGCAGGTCGTACACGAGGCGCCAGACTTGCCACCACTGGCGGCCGTACGAGTTCGGGGCCGTGCTCGACCCGACGCGCTCCGAGAGATCGAGCATCGCCTGGTGGAAGTCGTGGTTGACGTCGAGCTGGACGATCGTGGCGCGGGTCCCCTGGCCGCCGAGTTCGCGCATGGACATGTCGATGCGGTAGTACGGGGACCAGACCAGCTCGCGGTCCGGGGCCACGGGGCGCCGGCTCATCAGCCCGGCGACGCCCGCCAGAACCGCGACCGCCACCGCGACCTCGCGCGCCCGCACCCCCGCGAGCCACGCGGCGACGCCCAGTGCCGCCGCCGCGACCACGAGCCAGACCTCGGGCGGCGTCCACGCGAACGTGAGCGCCGCGAACGCGAGCGTGCCGAGCAGGCTTCCGAGCAGGTCGAGCGAGTACCGCGCCAGGGCCTCCCCCGACGCCAGCCACCGTCCGATCACCTGCCCCGGCCAGACGAAGGCCCACGCGGCCAGCCCGAGCAGGATGAATACCGCGACCAGGTTGCCCACCACCCGCGAGGCCATCCCGATGCTGCCCTGGATCAGCCAGCGTCCCCAGACGTCGAGGTTGGGATCGGGAAAGATCATCTCCCGCCAGCCGAACCGGTCCGCGTAAACGACCAGCGTGAGCAGGACGGCCAGCGACGCGATTCCCGACCGGAATGCGAGCCGGGGACGACTGGCGAGCAGGCACCCGACCCCCAGCCCGATGAACGCGGCCAGCAGGGGGAAGTTCTTGAAGTACGCGAGCACGGGGATCTCGGTGCCCAGGTACCGGATCAGGAGCAGCTCGAGGAACAGGGCGGCGAACGACGCGCTGACCAGCCCGGCCGCCGACCGGACTCCGGGGCTCATCGGACCCGGTTGACCGCCCCGGCCAGCCTCCGCGCGAGGCCCCGGATGCCCTCCTGGATCTCGGAAAGGCTCTTGCCCTGTGCGGCGTCGGAGTACACGATCCGTCCCGTCTCGATGTCCACCACGCGCATCCCGACGAGGAAGCTGTCCATGATCTTGCCGAAGCTCCCGACGACGAGGAACCGGACGTTGAGCAGCTTGCCCAGCTTGACCGCGCACTCGCTCGTCGTGCACCCGGTCTGCTGGAACGCCTGCTCGGCGAGGACCTTGTCCATGTTCGCCTTCTCGATGACGTTGAACGTCCCCTCGCGGACGAGCTCGTTGCGGATCAGGTCCGAGATCACGGAGGCGTCCCCGGCCGATACGTTCTGGGGCTCGAACGCCGCGACGGCGAGCGTCTTCTCCTTCGCCTCCATCGTGAACGCCGCCCGGACCGGCTCGACCCGTTCGGGGCCGAACGAGCAGCCCAGTCCCACGAGGTGCGAGGCGCCGAACGCCCCCGGCACCGCGGCCTGGAACGCATAGTCGAAGGTCCAGGTCCGCCACGGCACCGTGAACCCGGCCGACAGCACGCCCTCGGTCCTCCGGACGCCGTATCCGGCGCGGACCTCGAGCATCCTGTGCGCCTTCCACGTGACTCCGCCGCCGCCGTAACCCTTGACGGAGCCCCCGAGTGGCGCCGTCCAGTCACCGCCGATCGCGCCCTCGAATGGCCCGTTGAGCTTGTAGGCGGCCCCCGCGCCGACGGCCGAGGTGACGCCGACGCGGCGGAACGACACGCCGGCCTCGATCCGGCCGAGCGTCACGACCGCCCCGCCGTCCACGGTCACGGCCGATCGGTTCCCGAGGTTGTCGACCTTGACCGTGGTCCCGTAGGACTCGCCCGCGTACCGGGCCGACGCCCCCACGCCGATCTGATTCCACTGGTACGCGACCGCCAATCCGCCCTGCAGGCCGCCCAGCGTGATCTTCTGTCCCGTCGGCTGTCCCACGATGTCGAAGTCCTCGATCGGACTGAGCGAGAATCCGGACGCCATGACGGCCGCGGCCCACGAGCCCTGCTCCTTCGGCTGGGCCGCCCACGCGCCCGCGACCGCCCACAGGTTCTGGTCGCCGCCGAACTGGAGCTGGTTCGCCGCCCCGGCCTCGAAGGCCCTCGGCTGGCGGCCCAGGAGTCCGGGGTTCGAGAACGCCTTGAAGACGTCGCAGGAGCCGTAGAGCCCGGCCGCGCCCTGCTGGCGTACGCTCAGGGGGACGCGGGAGAACTCGAGGGTGCCGCCGGTCTCGGCGGCGACCGCGGACCCGGCCGCGAGGAGGGCCGCGAGGTGGACCACCGCGCGGTTCATTTCGACCCGCCCGCGATCACGATCTTCCGCCGGTCGCTGAGCGCACCGCCGGCCACGATCCAGTAGACTCCGGGCCGCAGCGTCTTGCCGGCGATAGTGCCGTCGAACTCAATGGCGCCCGCGCCGCTCCCGTCGAGCCGTATTGCGGCCAGGTCGCCCACCGGCACTCCGGCCACCGTGAACACCGCGAGCGTGACCTCACCGCCGGGCCGGCCCGACGCCCTGGCCGTGATATACGCCCTCGTGCCCCGCTGGGGGTCCACGACCACCTGCCGGACTTGGAGCTGGTTGTCCTTCGGGGGTATCGCGCCGGCCAACTCGATATCGGACATGACCCGGACCGTCGCCGTTACCTCCGAGCCGAAAGAGGCGATGTAGACCGGGGAGGAGAATCCCCAGGTCTCGTTCCGCTCCGCCCCGAAGACGAGCTGAACAGACCCCGTATGGACGGCCGTGAACGTGACCTGCGAGACGCCCGTCACCCACCCCCCCGTGAACAGGTCGGGAACCGGCCCCGCGGCGTTCGAGACGAGGTCCGCGCCGGAGACGAGGCGATAGTAGGGCGACATCCCCATGCCCGACCAGGTCCGCGAGGTCGTGACCGTCGACGTGCACGTCACGACGTCGCCCGGCCGCGGGTGGGCGGGACTCGTGGCGGCCGACACGACTAGGTCGCTGCCCTGGCACGTCGCGGGCTCGGTCACGCGGTAGAAAGACCAGTCCAGGCTGAACGGCGGACTCGGATCCAGGCGCTCGCCGGCCACGGTCAGCACGCCTCCCGGCCCGGCCGCCACGGCCTTGACCGGATCGCCCCCGCCGCGGATCAGCCAGAGGGGCGTGCCCACCGTGTCGTACTTCACGGTCAACGGCTCGCTCGACGCGGTCGAGCTCACCCCGGCGGCGACCGGCAGCCCGGCCGCGTCAATGGTCATGGCGGCGGGCAGCCCGTCGCCCGTGAACGTGGGCACCCGGAAGTGCCACTCGCCGGCCAGGTTCCCGGCGCTGTCGTATTTCCTTATGAGTCCCGTTGGATTCGCCCTGATCGCGACATAGACGTTCCCCGCCGCGTCCACGGCCACTCCGGTCGCCTCGTCCACCGTGCTCCCGGGCACGTCGATCGTGCGCCCCCAGAGATCGCCACCCGACGAGTTGAACCGGCGGACGAAGGCCACGGTCGCTGTGCCCGTCCCGGCCTCGCTCCCGACCACGATAACGTCGTCGCCCGGGCCGATCGCGACCGCGTTCGCCCGGCCCGACACGCCGCCGGTGGTCACTCCGCTCCGGCTCCAGACCATGGTCCCGCCTGCACCGCTGATCTTCTCGACCCGCCACGCGCACTTGGACTGGCACTGGTACCCCGCGGCGATCACGTCGCTGTTCGAATCGATCGCGACGGCGGTCGCCCGCTCGGTGGCAGACGCCGGCCCCTGCGTGTAGAAGTACTGCCACCGATCCGCCCCGGTCGGACTGTAGCTCATGACCAGCCAGTCCTCGCCTGACGCCGGGTTGGTCATGTACCCGGCGACCGCGCAGTTGCCCCACGATCCGATGGCCACCCCGAAGGCCTCGTCGACGGCGCCGCCGTTCGCCCCGTCGACCGACCGGGTCCACTGGACGGCGCCCATGGAGTCATACGAAGTGACGCGCCAATCCTTGCCGGTACCCAGGTCCGTCCGGTTTTCGGAACCCGCCACCACGATCGACCCGTCCGACGGGTGCGCGCACACGCCGTACAGCGAGTCGGCGTTGTTGGCGGGACTGTTGTAGACCGTGGCGCCCATGTACCAGGGCGGGCAAACGGCCCCGGCCGCGGAGGCCGCCAGCAGGATTCCACACCCCGCCACCAACCGCAGTCGCTTGTTCACCACGCACCCCCGTCCTTGCGCGTCCCGCAGACGTTGACCTCGAGACCCAGCGCCCGCGCCATCGACGCCTTCGTCAGCATGGTCAGGTCCGCCGCGGCCTCGCCGTTCGAGTAGACGACCTGGATGTGGTTCGCCTTGTGTTTCGCCATGAACTGGTCGCGGGTCACCCCGTAGAGGACCGCGTGCATGAGGGGCCACTGCGGCGTCGTCGAGTTCCACCGCCGCTCGGTCTCCGCGAGCGGGAGCGCGATCGACTTCGCCCGGCCCAGGTCCATCTTGAGCCGGTCGTCTTCGAGGTAGACCCGGCTCCACACGATCTCCCCGGGCTTCGAGATGCCCTTGACGGTCGCGCCGCCGAGCCGGAAGTACATGGCCGGCTGGCGGCACCCCACGGCGTCCCGCAATCCCCGGGCGAAGTGCGACGGCGGCACCGACCCGCTGATCTCGAGGACCCAGACGTACTCGGTCGTCGTTCCCGACCGGTCCCAGTCGCCCCAGCGCACGTCGTGGAGCGTGTTCTCGACCGGTTGCCGCAACGCGGACTGGACGCGGTTCGTCAGGATCGCGTCCAGCCCCGCGCACTCGTCCACCTCGTTGAAGTGCGGGAGCGCCCGGCCCGCATAGAGCACGCGCTTCCCGTCGGCGCTCCGCACGGGCGGCCGGACGTGGTCGTTGAGGAGGCCCTCGGCGAGGTCCGAGGCCGGCAGCAGGTCCTTGAGCCCCTGCTGGTACTGGATCCCGATCGCCGCGCACCCGAACTCGTCCGCGATCCGCACCGCCGCGATGTACATCCGCAACTGCCAGAGGACCTGGTTCAACGTGAGGTCTGCAGCTTCGTGCTTCCCGAACACGAACCGCATCCCCCGGTTCACGAGCCACCGGTACGCAACGCGGGCCTCCGACTCCTTCACTTGCGTCGCGGCGTAGTAGAGCGCGGATTGGGATAGCCGCTCCTTGAACACCCCGGTCGCCATCAGGAGCCGGTCCGGGATCACGGCGTTGAACATGCCCATGCAGCCCTCGTCGAAGATCCCCATGATCGCCTTGGTACGCTTGAGCTCGTCCGCCAGCTCCGTCCCCACCGCCCGGGCCTTCGCCGGCACCTTCACCCGAGACAGGGGCTTCACGTGCGGCGTGGGATGCGAGACCTTGCCCCGGCGGAGCCACGTCCCGAACTGCTCGATGAAGACCTCGCTGGAAAAATCCTCGGCCCACAGGGCCGAGTACCTGACCCCTGCCGCGGTCATCGACCCGTTGAGGTTGAGCATCCCGACCAGCCCCGGCCACTGACCGGACCAGTTCGCGACCGTCAGAATGGGGCCCCGATGGGTGGTCAATCCCGGGAGCACGTGGTGCGAATACTGCCAGACCGCCTCGGCGACGATCAGCTTCGCGTCCGGGTCCAGCCCCGCGAAGACGGAGAGCCCTTCCCGCTGTGAGGAGATGAACCCGTGCCCCTCTTTCGCCTTGAACGGGTGCGCGCGCACGATCCGGTAACCGCACTCCCTCGCCGCCGCCCCGAGCGCGGCTTCCATCCCGGCCTGCGCCTGCCAGCACTCGCGGTTGGCGGAGAGACGGAGGTCGCCGCTCGCGACCAGGTACACCTCCCGGGCCTTCAGCTTCCTCATGACAACGCCTCCCTCACCGGTCGTTCCGGACCAGATCCAGATATGTTTCACGGCGGCGCACGAGCATGGCACGGCCGCCCTCGACGAGGACCTCCGCCGCCCGGCGCCTGCCGTTGTAGTTCGACGACATCGCCATGCCGTACGCGCCGGCCCCGAGGACGGCCAGCAGGTCGCCGCCCCGCAGCGGCGGCAGGCGTCGGCCCAACCCGAGGAAGTCAGACGACTCACAGATCGGCCCGACGATGTCAACCCGCCGGGGCGCGCCGCTCCGTGGTTGGACCGGCACGATCTCGTGGTGCGCCTCGTACAGGCACGGCCGGATGAGGTCGCTCATCCCCGCGTCGACGATCGCGAAGTTCTTGCGAACACCGCGTTTCACATGGATGACCCGCGTGACGAGCGCGCCTGCCTCGCCCACGAGGAACCGGCCGGGTTCCACGATCAGCCCCATCGGCCGCGCCGCGAGCCGGTGATGCAGGAGCGATGCGACGTGCCGGGCATTCAGCCGGTGCTGGCCGGGGCGGTACGCGATCCCAAGCCCTCCGCCGATGTTGCGCCAGCGAAGCACGATGCCGCGCCGCTCGAGCCGGTCCAGCAGGATCTCGACCCGGCCGAGCGCCGCGGCGAACGGCAGCGGGTCCGTGATCTGCGACCCGATGTGAATGTGGATCCCCGCCACCTCCAGGCACCGCAGGCGTGCGGCCCGCACGTAGACGGCCTCGGCCATCGTCCAGTCGATCCCGAATTTGTTCTCGTGGGTGCCCGTCGTGATGTACCGGTGCGTGTGGGCGTCGACGTGCGGGTTGATCCGGAATTCCACTCGCGCACGGCGGCCCAACCCCCTCGCCACGCGGGCGATGGCGTCCAGCTCCGGTTCCGACTCGACGTTGAACATGAGGATCCCGGCCCGCAGGCCCGCCCGGATCTCGTCGTCCGTCTTCCCCACTCCGGAGAAGACGATGCGGTCGGGATGGGCTCCGGCCCGCAGCGCCCGAAACAGCTCGCCGCCGGATACGACCTCGATGCCGCACCCCTCGGCAACCATGAGGCGCAGGATCGCGAGCGAGGAATTGGCCTTCATCGAGTAGCAGATCAGGGGACGATGGGCCGCGAACGCCTCCCGGACCTCAGCCACGGCCCCCCGGATCGCGCCGCCGGAATAGACCCAAAGCGGCGTCCCGTGCCGCCGCGCCAGCAGGTCCAGCGACACGCTCTCGCAATGGAGGCTGCCGCGCCGGTTCCGGAACGCATCGTTCATGGTGAGAGCTAGGATAGCATGCGATCCGGGGTCGAAACCCTCCGAAGACTCGTCAGTCCCACACCGGCGGCCGGGTCTTCAACATGTCTATGGCGGATTGGTGATGATATTGGGGAAGGCCTTCTCGACAACCGGCTCCTTCATCACCGTATTGGCTACGGACTCAAGGTCAGCCCCGGACGGGACTTGGGTCAAGTAGCTATCCAAGAACTCGCTGCGATTGATGATCGTCAACCCATGCTTCTCAACCGCTGCGTCCCTCACTGGCTGCGGGGTACCCGGCCGAAAGTCGACCACCAACTGCCCCGTCATGGCATAGAGGGCGACGCCCTTCCAGATAACGCGAGTTGCCCCGAGCTTCTTTGCCCAAGCCTCCATTCGAGCGTCCCGATCGGCTTCCCTGGAACGCGCGAGTTCCTCTTCCGAGACTGGAGAGATCCGTGTCGACGGCGCAAAGGTCCTCGCGGGAAGAGACCCCTCCCCAGACTGCTGGGCACGGTGGCAACCCGCAACTACCATCGCGACCATCGCCAGTGCAATTGTGGCGCCTCGCATTGCGTCACACGACCGGCCAGCTCCGCCCGCCATCGGTCCGCTGACCTCGACTTGAGGAATCCGCCGGCAGCCCATCGTGGCCCCATGATGACACTCCATCCATGGCACCGCAAGAAGATGGAATCTGCCGGAACTACAGGTCTTCCGGCCTGAGGCCCGTCCGCTTGGCGATGCGCGCGAGCATGTGCGGACCAATCTCGACATCGTCGTGGAAGGCAAAGACGAAGGCCGGCCACCCCGGCCTCGCCAGAATCCTGTGGGAGTCGGTCTGCCGCTTGAGTTGCCACCCGATTCGGAGAAGCGCCGCGAGAACCCGGCGCGCCTTCTGACTGGGCCAGTCGCTCACGCTGGCTGGAAGGTGATCTCGATCTGCGCGGGAAGGACTTCCCCGTGCTCAATGCGGTCGGCCACGACCCGAAGCGCGAGGGCCTCGACGGCGCCGATGGCCGCATTGCGCGTCGTCCCGTACGCCATGACCCCCGGCAGATCGCCGATCTCAGCCATCCAGCGCCCGTCCGTCTCCTGCTCGATCTCGATGTTGAACTTCACGATTGCAGTATACCGCCTCAGCGGACCGGGGGGGTGCCGCCTATCCTCCGGCTTCAGCTCCGTCCGCTACGCAGACGAATCACCCGCGGCCTGCTCCTTCAGGAACTCCTCGGCGCGCAGGGCGCGAAAGGACAGGCCGGCCCGGCCGTGGAAATCGCGGTTCTCCGTGATTACGGCCTCGGCGCCCGCAGCCTCGGCGCAGGCCGCGATCGCCGCATCGCCGGTCTTGAGGCCCATGGCCTGGTATTTCTCCCTCAGGCTGAATGAAACATCCCAGTCCTCGAGAACGGTCACGTCGAGAACCGCGATGACCGCCCAGAAGTCCTTGAAACGCACCTCGGGAAGGTTGCGGCGCACCTCCTCGACAATCACCCGACTGGCGCAAATATCGAAGCGCTCTGCATTGTCCGCGAGGAATCGAAGCAGGCGGGAGGGGTGAACGATAGTCAGGTTGTCGAGGCCGAGGATGTACTCGTTGGAGTCAAGAACGAGCCGCAAGCTTCTCCTTCCAGATCTCCTCCCGGGTCCGTTTCACCATCTGGACGATCTCGTCCGCGGTCTTCCCCCGGAGCTCGGGAGTCGGCCCCTCCCGCTGAATACGGTCAAGGATCTCCCGTAGGCGCCGCTTCCGCTCTTCCAGCGGCAACCTGCGCAGGTCGGCCATGAGTTGCGGACGGTTACCGCCCATGCCTGAATTCTAGCACCAGTGGCGGCTCCCCTGGGAAACGCGGTCAGACCGAGCGCCGGTAATGCTTGGCGGATGCAAGATCGCGGAGCTTGGCGGAGGTCAGCGGACCGGGTGGATCACGGGATGCATCACGCCGTCCCAGCGGTCATAGACCGCCCGCGCGCGCTCGTACAGGCGGTCGCCCTCCTCCGTCTTCCCGGTCATGATCGCCGCGGTCGCCCAGTCGAGGAGCATGGGATTGGCGCAGTTCAGGAACCCCTCCTCGGTCGCCGCGCGAACGAGGGGGTACGCTTCCCGGTACCGCCGGAGGTCCGTGTAGAGCTGGCCCAGCGCGGCCTTCGCCTGCGTGACTTCGGGGAGCAGGAGGCAGAGGCGCCGCAACTCCGCCTCCGCGAAGGCGGTGTCGGAGCGGCCCATCGCGAGCGCGGCCGCGGTCCAGGCGGGATCGGCGCCGGGCAGGACCGGCACCCGGGCGGCGGGGAGCTGCGGACGACTCGTCACCTCGAAGATCCAGTGCATGCCGTACCCCGCCGTCCGGCAGGCCGTGGACGTCACCGGCCGGAAATGCCGCTTCGCGAACTCCGTGTAGAGCCGGAGCTGGCGGTCGGTCCACGGGTACGAGGGCGGCACCGTACGGTCCCAGCTCGCGAAGTCCGCGTCGTAGACGATCCACCGGACGCCCATCTGCCGGTACCGCACCACCACCCGCTCCGGCGTGGCGGCGGCCGCGACCGCGTCCCACGCGGGCCGCAACCCGATCTCGTTCGTCAGGACGCGCGCCGGGATGCCCCACAGGAACTTCGCCCCGACGACGAGCACGGAGGCCCGGGGCTCCCCGGCACACCGCCCGGCCACCACGGGTTGGACAAGACCCCAGGACCCCATCAATGACCGCCGGTACGCCTCCGCGTCCACCCGCCCGGCGAGATACGCACGGCCGCGCAGGCCGGGGTCCTCCTCGTTCCAGGTCGTGAACGGACCAAGCCGGCAGGCGAGAGAACCGACGAGGATGGTCAGGGCCACGGCGGCGGCGGGGGCCGGCCACCGGGGAGGCGGTCCGGCTGGCACCGGGGGCGGTGCCGGACCACGCTTCCGGCCGCCCAACCGGGCCTGCGGCTCCGCAGCGCGCGCCCGCGCGGCCGCGGACCTGTGGTTCAGGACCGCCCGCGCGGCAACCGCGACGGCCACCGCGTTCATGAGCGCGCACGCCGGCAGAATGAACCGCGGCAGTTGCGCGTGCCCCCCCGGCGTGGCCACCACGAGCGCCATCGACCCCGCCGACGCCGCCGCCACGCCCCACCACCCGGCCGGGCCGGCGCCGGCCACGAGCACGGGCAGGGCCGCAATCACGGGGTATCCGTCGCGCAGCAGCAGGGCCCCGGCTTCCCGCAAGGACGCGAGCCGCCCGAACCCCTCGTGCACGATCCCGCCCAGTTCGACCCGGATGGCCGCCCCGTTGCCGTTGACG
Organism: bacterium; assembly: GCA_919901855.1. GTDB lineage: Bacteria > Oederibacteriota > CAKKQC01 > CAKKQC01 > CAKKQC01 > CAKKQC01. The sequence goes on from CAKKQC010000019.1 coordinate 14,047, forward strand.
CCGAACCACGCCGGCAGAGCCGCGGCGCCGAAGGGATGCACGGGGTCGCCGTACTGGAACCACGCGCGCAGCAACCACGGCGCCAGCGGCAGCGCCGCCACTGCCGCCCACGCGGCCGTCGTCCCGGGACCGCGGCCGGTCCGTGCGAGCGCCAGCGCCCCGGCGGCGGCGACGGCTGGCGCGAGCGAGAGCTTGGCCGCCACGACGCATCCGCCGAGCCAGGCCGCCCACGCCCCCGCGCCGCCCCGCCACCCGCCGCGCCGCCACACGCCGGCTTCCATCGTTCCCGCGGCGGCCGCGAGCCATGCTCCGCAGACGGCGAGATCGTCCTTCGCCGTGAGCAGGACCCAGTTCTCGGCGGGGACGAGGAGCGGTACGAGTCCGAGCAATGCGGTCCAACCGCCGCTCAGCCCGGGTGCCAATGACCGCATGCAGGCCATCACGCCGAGCCATGCCAGCCCGAGCCCGGTCAGCCGCACTGCCGCATCGACGCCGAATGCGACCGCGAATACATTGGGGAAATCGCCGAGGAGCGGCAGACCCCACGCCCAATAGGCGGGGCGTTCGGGCAGGTGATGGCGCAGGAGCAGTTGCTGGGGCAGGGCGAGGTGGTACATGAGGCAGTCCTCGTTGTGCTCGGGCACGACGAGCCTCGGAAGGTTCGCGACCACGAGGACGGCGAGCCCCGCCAGGAGGACGGGCGAGGTCCGGGCGGTCTCCCGGACACCGCCCCAACCCCAGGCCGCTAGCGCCGGGATCCGCCGCCGCGAGGCGAGCGCCGCGGCCGCGCCGAGCACGACGACGACGCCCCGGGTGCAGAGTCCCGTCGACGCGAACCCGAAGACGGCCAGCGAGAGAACCGCGTACCCGCCGAATGCGGCGGTCATGGCGAGCGCCCGGGAGGGTTTCCGAATCCCGCAGAAGCCGAGCAGGCGCCTCCCCCACGCGTCGCTCACGGCGAGCAGGGCCACGGCCAGCCCGACGGCCCCGGCGGAGCGGAGGGCGTTGGGGACGAGCCAGGGACCGACCGGCCACCAGCCCGTGGCCGCCAGCCGCAGCCCCTCGACCGCGCCGCGCGCGCCCTCGCCAAACTCGGCGCGTCCGAGGACGGCCACGGCGGCCACCCCCCAGACCCAGGCGAGGAACGCGAAGACGGAGGCCCAGCTCATCTCAGAGGCATCATAGCGAGCCGAGGGCCCGTCAGTGCGGCAGCTGAGCAGCTCTCTTCTTGTTGGCGCGGTAAATGAAGGTGAGCACTTCGGCCATGACCTGGTAAAGCTCGGCCGGAATCTCCTGCTGGACGTCGAGCTTCGCGAGCGCCTCGAGCAGTTCGGGGTCCTCCTGGACCGGGATGCCGTGCTCGTGCGCGATCGCGAGGATGCGCTCCGCCACCTCCCCCTTCCCCTTCGCCACCACCTTGGGGGCGTGATCCTTGGCGAGATCGTATCGCATCGCGATGGCGGACCGGGGACCCCGGCGGGGCGTGGCCGCCACGGTCAGGCCTTGATATCCAGCGACGAGGTCGTCGGCACGGGGCGCGTCGGGATCGGGGCCGCCGCCGCGGGGACCGGCAGGGGCTCGTCGAGCTCACACACGCACTGGTTCAACGTGAACTTGTACCCCGTCAGCTTGGCCACGAGATCGGGCATCTCCCCGGTGAGGAACTCGCGCACCCCGTCCTCGTAGACCCGGAAGATGAGCGAGAGCGCCTGGCCGAGCATCTGCATGTGCACGCCGACGGGACCCAGCGACCGCGTCTCCACTTCCATCGTCATCCGCGCCGGCACCCGGGGGTCGCGCTTCTTACCTTCCTTCTCGCGCTTCCACGACACGCGCACATCCCCGCCCTGGATCCCGCCCCCGATCGCGAGCGGAATCTGCACCTGGATGATGTTCATCTGGTCGCGCCCGCCAGAGGAGCCGATCTGCTGGGCGCTCACGACCTGCACGATTTCGGAGGCCGCCTCCCGCAGGGCGGAGAGGTGCGACCGCGCCTCGCCGGCTGGCAGTAACGACTGCGCCTCTCTCGCCCGCTGCTGCACCTCTATGGCCGTGGATTTCACCGTGTCCCGGACGGCCTCGGCCAGCTCCTGCCGCAACCGGACATCCGGCGCCCGCCTGTCCGGCGCGGCGGGGGCGGGCCGGTCCGGCGCCCCGGCGGGGTCCGACGCCCGGGCGAGCTTCACCTCGTGATCGAGCCCGAGGGATTCGATCGCATCCTTGAGCTGGGCGTGAAGCTCGCCTCCCTCGGGGCTCACCTGGATGCGCCGGGCCAGCGAGACCAGCCGCTCGATGGCGACCCGGAGGCCCTGGGAGATCGGGCGAGCGCCCGGGGTGGAGGCGTCGCGGAGCACGGCAGTGGCGGCGGCCTGGAATTGCTCGAGGACCTGCGGCAGGCGCGGCGTCCCGTAAAGGTACTCGTAGGAGGCACCCGCGGACTCCGGCGTCGCCGGCAGGCCGCGGGCCTGCATGAACGTGGCCGTCTCGATCATGTCCACGCCGATCGAGGTTGGGATCACGGAGGAGGCAGCGATGGGAGCCGGCGTCTGGACCGGGATCGGCACCCGGACCGGGACCGGACGGACGGGCACGGGCGCCGGCGCCACGGCCGGAGCAGTCGAGTCGTCGGATGCGCCGGCCACGGGCGGCGGCAGCGGACGCGGAGCCACCGGAACCGCCGCGGGCGCCGCCTGTGCAGGCGCGGCGGGAAGCCGGACGGACTGCGGCGCGGGAGCGGTAACGGGCGTCGCCTCGAGACGCGCGGCGAGCGCGGCGGTAAAGGTCCCGAGGGGCACCGGCTCGGGCATCGCCGCCGCCGCAGTGGCGACGGCGGGTTCTGTCCGGCCTTGGGCCTGAGGAGGCACCAGAGCCACCGCGGGCGCGGCAGAAACGGACGCGCGCGAGGCGGAGGCCGGAGCAGGCGCCGGCACGGCCGCGACGGTCGCCGCCGGCACGGGAGTGGGCTGTCCCGGAGTCGCTGTAACCACGACCGGAGTGGCCGGAGGCGGAACGGGAGACGGTGGCGGCACCGGGGCCGGCTGTGCTTGAGGTTCGACGGGCGCCTGCGCCACGGGCGCCGGGGCGGCCAGCCTGGCCGCGGCGGGCCCCGTCCCGGCCGTGGCGACAGCAGGTGACAACTGTGCGGTGGAAACGGCAGGTTCTGTCCAGCCCTGGGCTTGCGGCAGCACTCGAACTGCCGCCGGGATCGTCTCCCCCGCCAGCACACGCGCCGCGACGGCCGGCGTGACCGGCGGAGCCGCCGGAGCCTGCGGAGCGGTCGGCTGGATCGGAACCGCCGCAGCCCGGGTCTCGCCGATGAAGGCGCGAGCGGCCGAGGCGATCGCGTTCATCGTCCGGGACACGTCGGCTTGCGCCGAGGCTGGCGTGGCCGGGATCGCGGGTCGAGCGGGGGCCGCCGGGCCCGCCGACATGCCCAGGCCCCCCCCAGCCGCACGCGTCGGAGACGGCTCCGTCCGCGGAGCCGCGAGGTCAGCCGGAGAGGCGGGGGCGGCAGGCGTGGCCCTCGTCGCCGCCACCGCGGGGGCTGCCGCCACGGACGGCGCCGTTCCTTCCACCTGGCCGGCGGTCGCGCCGCGGGGCGGGACCGCGGGGGCCGGCGCCGCCGGTGCCACGGGAAGTGTCGGCGCGGACGCCGCCGCCGGCTGAACCGGTGCGGACACCTGGGCCGTCGCCGACACGCCTGCGGGCTCCGCCGGAACGGATGCGGCCGCCACGGGCGCGCGCGGCATCCCGGCGTCCGACGCGGCCAACGGCGCCGGAGTGGACACCGGCGGCCCGGACTCGACCGGCGGACGCGCGGAGGCCAGCGATGGATCCGCCGCCGCGCGGGCGGCGGCCTCGTGCACGACGCCCGCGAGCAGGCCGCCGAGCTCGGCGGCGGCAAGCACGAGTGTCGGGACGGCTGCGGGCGTCGCCGGCATCCCCAACCCGGGCATCGGCGCCACCGGTACGGGCGCCGGCGCCGCGGGCGCGGACGGAACGGCGGCGCCCCGGGTCATCGCCGGAGCCCCGCCGCCAGGGATTCCGGCGTCCGCGGGGACCCCGGCGGCCACAACCGGGGCCGCGGCGGCCGCGCTCACCGAAGCGGTCTCGAGTCTGGTCAGTGCCGCCGCCACCTGGTCCGCGAGCCGGCCGGCGGCCTGAAGGGACTGGGCCGGCGTCTGCGCCGCCGCGAGCTGAGTCCGAGCGGCTGCCGCCACGGCGGCCAGGTCTCGTATCGCGCCCTGCACGGCCGCGGGCGCCGACGCCGGGACCTGCGCCGAGAGACGGGCCGCGGTCTCCGCGATCAGCGAGAGCGTTGCGCCGAGGGCCGGAGGCGGCGTCCCGGGCCCCGTCGCCGCGATCGCCGGCGATGAGGGCACGGCCGCTTCGGCCGCGGACACGTCCCAGGTCCCGGACGCGACCACGCGACCCACGACATACCCACTAGTCTGGGCGGCCGGGAATGGCGCCGGGGCGGCCTGAGGGCCCGCCGGCAGCGTGGGTGCGCCCGGAGCCCCGGCGCTCGCCGGAAGGGTCAACGACGCCACCGACTGCCAGATGAGGGCGATCGGCGCCGCCGTGAGGCTGGACGGAGCGAACGGGGCGAGATTCGGAACCGCCGAGGTCCACGGGACCGAGACCGAGACGGGGGTGCCCGGCCCGAACGCTCCGGCGGAGGACGCCGGCGCCATCGCCTCCGAAGTCAGCAGGACCGGCAGGCGCACGGCGAGGTCCTTGACCGCCAGCGCCGATTCCCGGGTGGCGGGAAGCCCATAGGCCTCGAGCAATTGCACGATTGCCGCATGGAAGCCGTCGCGCGGCAGGCCCAGCCGGTCCAGCGTCGCGTCGATGGCCATCTGGACCGGAACCGACATCGAAACGGCGGGAGCGGCCGGAGGCTGGAGGCGGAGGACGGGCGTACCGCTCAGGTCCGACACCGACACCGTGATGATCTCGCCGCGCGTCAGGGCCACGTTGCGCAACTCCGCCGTCACGGCGATTCCGCGGAAGTTGACGACCGCGCGGCCGTCGCCGAGCACTTCGGTAACGCGGCCGCGGAGGGTCATGCCCGGCGAAAGCTGGGCCGTGAGCTCGGCGACGTTGCGGTCCGGCTGGAGGATGAGCTGGACCGGCAATCCCTGGGCGTTGAGGAGGCCCACCGTCAGACTCCCGGGCCTTTGGTGCGGACCAGGAGCTCCACCTCGCCGCGGGGCAGTCTGGTGTGACGGACGATCTCGCCCACGTCCCATCCCTTGCGGGCGAAGTCGAGCGCCTGCCGGTACTTCTCCCGCCGCTCGTCGTCGTCCATCTCCCCGGACTCGTCCGCCGGGGGCGGCGGCGCCGGCTGCGGCCCCGGCCGCGAGCCACCGGGCCGGACGGCCCGGTGGCTGGCGTCGTCCGCCGGAATCCGGACAGCCGCCGGGCCGCCGGCATCCAGCGGGGCGGCCTTGAGCATGGCCGCCTCGAGCTGCTGGAGCCGGATGTCCGCCGACGCCACGGCCTGCGCGACCTCCGCGTGGCGGGATTCGAGCTGGCGGTCCATCTCCGCCGCGCCCTCCTTCATCTCCCGGATCAGGGCGCTCAGCGTCGAGATCATCTCCCGGTAGGTCTCCTGGTCCGCCGACGCCCCCGTCCCGCGCCGCCAGGATCGTCCCACGAGGAGGAGGAGGATCAGGAAGCAGAACGCGACGTCGACCAGCAGTTGGAAGTAGCCGAAGGCTCCCATCAGATCACGACGTCGATGCGGCCGCCCGCCGCCCCGGACGGGGCGGTCGGAGTTTCTCCGGACGTCGAAACTCCGGGGCCGGCCGCCGCGGTCCGCCTCTTCCGCGGCATCCGGCGCGCGCGCTTTTCCCCGTGTTCCTCCGGCTTGACCTCGGCGGACTGGGCGCCCTGCTGGGCCTCGGCCGCCTGCACCTGGTCGGGGCGCTCGGCCGCCCGCCGCTGGAGTTCGGCGGCGAAGGCGGCCTGGGCCGTCTGGGGGTTCGCGACGTTCTGCTGCCCGGACCGCTCGACGTTGGGCGTCTGGAGGATGGCCGGCTGAAGCTCGACTGGTCTCACGGCGCGACCGCCATCGGGTTATTTATAGGGCCCGACTTTGACGTCTGACCCCTTCTCGGTGAGGGTGCAGTAGCGCAGCTCCTCGACGACGTGCTTCTTCGCGTTCCGGATCGTGATCTTGACGCCGGGGTACATGGTGCCCGCCACCGAGATCTTGGCCTGGTGATGCTTCCGCTGCTCCTCGTCCTCGGCCACGATCTGCTGGAGCCGCTCCTGCAGGGGCTTGAGATCCGTGTTGATCTTGAGGGAGGCACGCGTGAACTTCGCCAGCATCTCGCTCTTGTCCGGCGCCAGCGTGCCCGTGCGCTCGCGCTGGGCCTTGAGGACGACCATACCCTTCTGCGCCTTGTCGAGCTCCTCCTCCATGGCCTTCACCCGCTCGGTCAGCCCGTTGATCTCCGCGCGGCGGGCCGGGTTCTCGCCGACGACCAGGACGGTCGGCGTCGCCATCGTGTTCGACCCGATCGTGCTCGCGATGATGTCCACCTCGGCGAAGATCTCGCCGCCCACGATCTGGCCGCGCTTGCCCGTGAGCTTGACGGACTTGGCCGACACCTTGCTGTGCAGGATGCCCTCGTGCGCGGTCAGAGTCCCCTTGCTCTCGATCGCGGCGTTACGGATGTACTTCGCGGTCACGTCCCCGCCGGCCACGATCTTGGCCTTGCCGCCCTGCCCGAGCACGCCACCCTTGACCGTGACCTTTCCGGCAGCGTGGATCTCGGCGTCGTCCACGACGCCTTCGACGATCACGTCCTCGCCCGCCATGATCTTGAACCCGGGCTGGACATTGTTCTTGACGATGACGGTCCCGATGAAATCGATCGAACCCGTCGAGAGGTCCACGTCGCCCTCGATCTCGTAGAGCGCCTGGACCGTGAGCTTGCCGTCCGCGAACTTGGGCTGGCCGTCGATCGCGGCCACGAAGATGTTGTCGTTCCCCAGGGCCCGCTCGACCCCGCCGCCGATCTCGACCGCGGCGTCGGTACCGTCCCGGGCCGGGATCTCCTCGCCGCGGACGGACTTCCCCGACGTGCCCTGCGTGGGCGGGATGCGCCGGGCGATCGCCTGCCCGCGCTTGGTGTTCTCGATGTCCTTGACCGCGAAATAGTCGACACGGCCATCGGCGGACTCCCCCATGGGTTTGCGAACCCCGCCCTCGGTCATCTGCTCGAAGAGCGGCTCGAACTGGGCGTCCTGCCCGTGGACCGGGTCGACGCCGTGGGCGATCTCCATCTCGACGGGCTCCGTCCAGTCGCCGTCCCGGATGCGGTCGCAGATGTCCTGGACCTCCGCCATCCGGTCCTCGAGGATGCCGAACGAGACGCTCTGCGTGGTCAGCGCCTTCTGGACGTCGTCCATCGTGATCTCGATCCGCCGGTCCTCCGGCGGCACGAGCGTGAGCTTGGCCGAGGTCTGGTCCTCGGACACGGTCACGAACACGTACGTGGACTTGTCCACTTCCTTGGGCATCGCGGCCTCGAGCGCGGCCTGCTCGGCGGCCCGGCGCGCCTCCTCTTCGGGGTCGACGCCGTTCAGAATCCAGGCGCCCTTGCCGGACTGCTCCTTCAGCGCCTTCCGGACCAAGTCCCAATTCACGTTCTCGAGGTTCTTGGCGCGCAGCTCGCGTTCGACCTTCTCGGAATCCTCCGGTTTGCCGTCACCCGCCGGCGGCTGGACCACAAGCCAGTCCCCGCGCTTGTCGCGATAATGGTACGCGAAGCCGTCAAGGTTCCGAACCGGTCCCGCCTGGACCTGTTCCTCGCCTTCCTGGACTTCGGCTTGCGCGTCGGCTTCGGTTTCGGTATCGATGGGCGCCATCAGGTCTTTCCCCCCGTCCCGGGCAATCCCTCACCTACATTGTTGCTCGCACCCGGGATTTCCTCAAGGCCGATGCCCGCTTTCAGGAAGGCCTCGTCGATCCCCTCCCGCTCCTTCAGTATCTCTTCCGGGGTCAGCTCCGCCAGCGCATACTGCATGTCCGGCTGGTCCAGCCGAACCGTCTGGTGGAGATCCTGGGCCTTGACCACGTCGTCCACGGTGAGCGTGGACGTGTCATGGGGCGAGGTGGCGGCCCCGGAGGGAGGCATCCCCGGGATGCCGGCCGGCAACCCTTCCGGTGCCTTGGCCGCCGGGGGCCGCGCCCCCAGCGCCGCAGCAAGCGAAGCTCCGATGTCGGGCGGCGGCAGCGGCTCGGCGGGTTCCCCCACCATCGCCGACACGCGTGGGGAGGGACGCACGACCGGGCGCGAGAGCAGCGCGACGGAGCCCGCCAAGCCCACGCCGAGGCCCACGGCGAGCCCCGAGAGAAGGGCGGCCAGCAGGGCGCGGCCCGGCTCGGCGAAGGCGAGCAGGAGCAGAACGGTCAGCACGAAGGCGCCGATCCCGGCGACCGCGCTCGCGCGTTTGACGTCGTCGCCGTTCATCTAAGGTTTCAGGAGGTCCACGACCCGGGAGAAGAATCCCCGCAGGTCGGACCGGGGGGCGGTCAACCGGCCGTTCGTGAGGTGCGCCGCCAACGAGTGGATGCACCGCGCCGCGGGAGACGCCGGGTAGAGGATGAGGAGCGGCGTCTGCTCGCGAACGGCCTCGCCGACGCGGTCGTCCCGGAGGACGTACCCGAGCGGCGTGATGGCGGCCCCGAGCAGGCGATGAACCAGCACCGTGAGCTTGTCGGCCACGTCGCGCGCCTCCGTTTCGTTCAGGACCATGTTGAGGACCAGGTTCACCCGGGCCCGCGGGTTCTCCTGGAAGATCACCTTGATCATACTGTACGCGTCGACGAAGGCGGTCGGCTCGGGCGTCGTCACCACCAGGACCTCGTCGGCCGCCAGCACGAACCCGAGGACGTTGCGGCCCAGCCCCGCCGACGTGTCGATGAGCAGGAAGTCGTAGTCGGCCTTGAGAGACGCCAGGGACTCCAGCAGGCGGGCCCGAGCGGAGTCGGACAGGTTGGCGAGCTCGCGCACGCCGGACCCGCTGGCGATGATCGAGACGCCGAGGGGCCCGGTCGTGATGATCTCCTCGAGCTCCATCTCGCCCCTAAGGACGTGCGAGAGGTTGTACCGGGGCAGCATCCCCATCGCGACGTCGACATTCGCGAGCCCCAGGTCCGCGTCGAGGATGAGGACCCGCTGCTTGCGCTGGGCGAGGGCGAGCGCCAGGTTGGTGGTGACGTTAGTCTTGCCCACCCCGCCCTTGCCCGACGTGACGGCGATGACCCGCGTCGGAACGAGCGTCCGTGTGATGCGGGCTGTCGAGCGCCCCGAGCGGAGCTCGGAGACGAGCTTACGAAGCCGGGCGGCCTGGTCGTCCATTATCGCCACCATATCCCGCCAGCACGAGCTTCGCCAGCTTCCCCTGGTCCGCCGGCTCGATATCGTCGGGGACCTGCTGCCCGTTCGTCAGGTACGCCACTTCCATGTTGAACTTCATCGACAGGTTCAGGATGAGCCCGTAGGTCCGCGTTTCGTCCGCCTTGGTCACGATCACGCGATTCACGCCCACGATGCCGAACCGCGCGACGATCTGGAGGACATCCACGTACTTCGTGGTCAGGCTCACGACGAGATGGATTTCGTCCGGCCGGGCCGCCTCCACGAGGTCCCGCATCTGCTTCATGTGTTCCTTGTGCTGGGGACTCCGCCCCGCCGTGTCCACGAGCACGAGGTCGTACCCGGAAAGCCGGATCATGGCCTGCTCCATGTCCTCCGCCGATTCCGCGACGTGCACGGGGATGCCCAGGATCTGACCGTACCGCTTCATCTGGTCCGTCGCGGCCATCCGGTACGTGTCGGCGGTCACGATCGCGACCTTGCGGTGCTCCACGAGCGAGAAAAGCGAGGCGATCTTGGCGATCGTCGTGGTCTTGCCCACGCCGGTGGGCCCGATGAACATCGCCACGTGGGGCCGGTGGCCCGCGCGGAGCTGAATGCCGGGCGTCGCACGGATGAGGCCGGCGAGGAAGCGCTCGAAGCGGGGCTGGGCCCGGGTCCAATCCTCGCCCAGCAACGAGAGCTGCTCGTCGAAGATCCGGAGCAGGGAGCGCGCGATGTCCATCTCGACCTGGTTGCGGACCAGGATCCGGTAGACGCGCTCGAGGTCCTCGGACATCCCCAGGGAAGCCGGTGGAGGCTCCCCCATCGGGGCGGCCATGCCTCCCCCGCGGGGCTTGACGCGCAGTTCGTTCAGCTCGCGGCGGGCGGTGAGCATGGGGTCTTCGGCCGAGGCCCTAACGACACGCGGCAGCGGATCGCGCGGGAGAGGCGCGGGCTCGTACGGCTCGGACTCCGGGGGCCGCGCGAACGAGGGGGCCGGGCGGCCCCGCGCGCGGCCGCGCGACTCCGCTACCCCTCCGGCAGGGCCGCCCCCGGCGCTGCCGGAACGGCGAGCGAGGGCCGAGGGCAGGACCCGGGCCCTCGGCTCGGCGGGCGCCGGAGCCGCCCCCCAAGTCCCCGGTCCGCCGTCGCCGGCGTCCGCGGCCCCGCCGGCCGCCGCGCTCCCGTCGGGGCCGGACTGCCCCGACGTTCCGTCGTAGTCGACGGCCACCGTTACCTCTACGGCCGGTCGCCCCAGGATACCGAACAGGCCCTGGTGCACCTTGCGCGTGTTGATGATGGCCGCGTGCGGCCCCAGCTCCCGCTGGATGCGCTGGAGCACCTCGCCGAGCTCGGCGCCCGTGTAGCGCCTAATTTGCATCCGGCACGCTCACTATCCCGACGGACTGGACCTCGACCCGGGGCAGCAGCTCGTTGTAGGAGACGATCGCGAGCTGGGGCAGGGCCTTCTCCAGCAGGCGGCGCAGAAACGGCCGGAGGGCGGGCGAGCAGAGCACGAGCGGCGTTACGCCCTGCGCGAGCACCTTCTCGATCTCGCGCGACAGCGCGGCGAAGAGCTGCTGGCCCACGCGAGGCTCCAGGGCGAGCACCGCGCCCCGCTCCGTCCGCTGGATCGACTCCATGATGCGGGTCTCCAGGCGGGGGTCGAGCGTCAGCGCGCGGACCACGTTGGTCTCCCCCGCGTACTGGCGCGTGATCTGGCGGCGCAGGGACTGCCGGACCGCCTCGACCAGGGTGTCGATGTCCCGGGACCCGCGCGCCGCGTCCGCCAGCGCCTCGAAGATGGTCACGAGGTCCCGGATGGGAATCCGTTCGCGCAACAGGCCCTGGAGCACCTTCTGGATGTCCCCCAGCCCGAGCAGGTGCGGCACGAGCTCGTCGACCACCGCCGGGTGGGTGCCCTTCACCGAATCGAGCAGGCGCTGGACGTCCTGCCGGCCGAGCAGCTCGTCGGCGTGGGACCGCACGATTTCCGAAAGATGGGTCGCGATCACGGACGCCAGGTCCACGACCGTGTACCCCAGCGACTCCGCCTTCTCCCGCGCCTCGGGCCCGACCCAGTACGCCGGCAGGCCGAACGCGGGATCCTTGACCGGCTCTCCCTCGACCGGGGTCTCGACGCGGGCCGCGTTGATGGCGAGGTAGCGCCCCATGCGAACGGAGCCGCGCGCGACCTCGACGCCCTTGATCTTGACCGCATACCCTTCCCCGCCGAGCTGGACGTTGTCCCGAACCCGGATCGGGGGCACCACGAGTCCCAGCTCGACGGCGGCGCTTCGCCGGAGCGTCGCGATCCGCTCGAGCAGGTCCCCGCCCTGCTTCTCCTCCACGAGGGGAATCAGCCCGTAGCCGATCTCGAGTTCCACGGGGTCTACTTGAAGAAGGGGGATCACGTTCTCCGGCTCCCGCGGCCCCGCCTTGGCGGCCGCCGCCGAGGCCGCCACCGCCGGCGCCGCCGCCTCGGCCGCCCTCCGGCTCTCCCCCAGCGCGTAAGCCATGGCCCCGAGGCCGCCCGCGAGCATGAACGAGAGCAGGAAGGCGGCGGGCCCCGCGGCGACGCCGAGGACGAGGCCGAACATGCCGACCACGCCCGCCGCGATCCACAGCGGGCGGTCCTGCCCGAGCATCTGGCGGGCCATGTCCTGGCCCAGGTGGGTCTCGGAGGCCGCCCGGGTCACGATCAGCCCGGTGGCCGTCGAGAGGACGAGCGCGGGAATCTGGGTCACGAGCCCCTCGCCGATCGTGAGCAGCGTGTACCGCGCGAGCGCCTCGCCGAACTGCATGTTGCGCTGGACGACCCCGACCACGAACCCGCCGATGATGTTCACGAGCAGGATGATGATGGCCGCGATCGCGTCGCCGCGCACGAACTTGCTGGCACCGTCCATGGCGCCGTAGAAGTCCGCCTCGCGCTCGATGTTCCGGCGCCTCGCCCGCGCCTCGTCCTCGGTGCACAACCCGGAGTTGAGGTCGGCATCGATGGCCATCTGCTTGCCGGGCATCGCGTCCAGCGTGAACCGGGCGGCCACCTCGGCGACCCGCTGGGCGCCCGAGGTGATGACCACGAACTGGATGACGATGAGGATGATGAACACGACCGCGCCGACGAGGTAATTGCCTCCCACGACGAACTGGCCGAAAGTCTCGATGACGTGCCCCGCGGACGCCTCCCCCTCGTGCCCGTGCAGGAGGATGAGCTTGGTCGCCGACACGTTCAGGGCCAACCGGAACAGGGTCCCCAGGAGCAGCATGGCCGGGAACACGGCGAAGTCCAGCGGCTGCATCGTGTACATGGTGACCAGCAGAACGAGAATCGCGAGCGCCATGTTGAAGATGAGCAGGAGGTCCAGCGCCCAGCGCGGGATGGGCACGACGAGCATGCCGAGCACGAGCAGGCCCGCCGCGGCCAGCAGGAGGTCCGAGTAGCGGGCGAGGGCCCGGTGGAACGGAAGGTTGCCGGGCGAGGCCGCGTCAGCCACGGGTCACCTCCGCGGCCCCCAGGCCGGGGCCCCCGAACGCCGCCCGCGCGGACTCGCGGGCCCTACGCTCGAGCACGTCGGCCAGCACCCGCTCCTCCTTGTCCCCCCGGCCCGAGTGGTAGACCAGGGCCAGGACGTGCGCCACGGCCTGGTACAGCGCGGGCGGCAGATCGGTGCCCGCGGGCACGGCGTACAGAGCCCGGGCCAGCGGTGGATCCTCGTGCACGGGGACGCCGGCCTCCCGCGCGACGGTCTTGATCCGCTCGGCCATGAGCCGGGCGCCCCGGGCCACGATCGCGGGGGCCTTGGAGACGCCCGGCTCGTACTTGATCGCAACCGCCACGTGAACGGGGTTCGTGATGACGACGTCCGCGCCGGGCACCTCCGCGATCATGCGCCGCCGGGACGCCTCGCGCTGGAGCTGCCGGATGCGGGCCTTGATGAGCGGATCGCCCTCGAGCTGGCGGTACTCGTCCTTGATCTCCTGCCGGCTCATTCGCAGGCTGCGTTCCCATGCGTAGCGCTGGTAGGCGTAGTCCAGAATCGCGAGGGCGAGCAGCACCATGACGACCCGGAGCCCGACGCGCCAGGTCAGCTCGGCGGCGGTCGCGAGGGCGGCCGGCACGGGCTGGACCGACATGAGCATGATGGCGTCGAAAGCGCCGCGCACCGACGCCCAAACCACCCAACTGATGAGCACGATCTTGACCAGGCCCTTGACCAGCTCCACCGCCGTGCGCTGCGAGAAGATGCGCTGGAAGCCCTGCACCGGATTCAGATGATCGAAGTTCGGCGTGAGGGTCTCGGTCGTGAACAGGACCCCGATCTGCCCGATATTGCCCGCGATCGCCACGATCGCGACGAGCAGGAGCAGGGGGCCCAGGATCGCGCCCATCCGCCAGAGGAGCGCCACGCCGGCCAGGGACACCCCTTCCGTCGTCGGATCCTGCGGGGTCAGGTGCCCCCACCACGACGCCGCCTCCCCGCCCACCTTCGCCAGAAAGCCGGCGCCCGCGATCCGGAAGAAGATGAGAATCGCGAGCAGCACCAGGGCCGCCGTCAGCTCGCCGCTGCGGGCCACCTGTCCCCGCTTGCGCGCTTCCTCCTTGCGGCGGGGTGTCGCCGGTTCCGACTTGGAGGGATCAGCCATGGGCGCCCGGCGTCCGGAGCACGGCGACCAGCCCGGCGAGCTGGCTTTCGAGCCCGCCCATCGCGCCGCGCCAGACCGAGGTGAATATCGACAGGCTCGCCGCCAGCGCCAGGAGCCCGACGAAGATGTTGACCGGCATCCCCACGAGGAAGATGTTCATCTGCGGAAGCATGCGCGAAACGAGGCCCAGCGCGAAGTTCGCGAGGAAGAGGGCGGTGAGCGCGGGAGCCGCGATCTGGACCGCGAGGACGAACAGGATGCGGCCACCGCGCTGCACCACGAGAGCCAGGGGCGCCTCCATCCCGGCCGCGAAGGGGCTCCCGAGCGGCGCGGCGCCGAAGGTCGCGGCCAGCCCGCTCAGGAGCAGGTGGTGGCCGTCCAGCAGGAGGAAGACCAGCAGGGCCGCCAAGTACTGGAGCTGGCCAATGAGCGTCACCTGCGCCGAGGACAGCGGATCGATGACGTTCGCGATCCCGAATCCGACCTGGATGTCGATGAGCTGGCCCGCCAACTGAGCCGCGGAAAACATGAGCAGGGCCAGGTACGCCACCAGGAAGCCCAGGAGGAGCTCCTGGGCCACGGCTATGGCCAGCGGGAATACGGACCCCGCCAGTCCGGGCGGCAATGGCCCGCGCACCACCGGCAGGAGGAGGCCGGCCACCAGCAGCGAAATGAAGATCCGGACCTGTGCGGGCACCAGCGGACTCCCCCAGATGGGGGCCGTCATCATGAGGGGCGAGACCCGCACGACGATCAGGAGGTAGCGAAGGAGTTCCGCCTGCGACGCCGCGAACAGCGCATTCACCGGATCGCCTGCGGGAGGAGCGTGAAGATCTCGTGCGTGAAGCTCAGCATCGAGACCAGGATCCACTGGCCGAAGATGAAGAGGGCGGCCACGATCGCGATCATCTTGGGAATGAACGTGAGCGTCATCTCCTGGACCTGGGTCACCGCCTGCAGGACGCTTATCAGGAGGCCCGCGACGAGCCCGAACAGGAGCATGGGCGCCGACAGGAGTAGCGCGAGCAGGAGGGCCCGCTGCACGAGCGCCACCGCGGTTTCGGGAGTCACGGGCCGGTCTCCGTCACCACGGCCGGAAGCTGGCCGCCAGGGATCCGGCGATCAGGTTCCAGCCGTCCACGAGCACGAAGAGCAGCAGCTTGAACGGGAGGGAGATCGTGATGGGCGGCAGCATGAGCATGCCCATGGCCATTAGCGTGCTGGCCACCACCATGTCGATCACGAGGAACGGGATGAACAATTGGAATCCCATCGTGAAGGCGGTCTTCAGCTCCGAGATCACGAAGGCCGGGATCAGGACCAGCGTGTCGATGCCGTCCTGGTTCTTCGGTCGCGGCGACTTCGACAACCGGATGAAGAGCGCCAGATCCCGCTCCCGCGTCTGCGCGAACATGAACTTCCGGACCGGGCGGACCGCCCGGGCCAGGGCCTCCTCGTGGCCGATCTTTCCGTCCATGTAGGGCTTGACCGCGGTCTTCATGATCTCGTCCCCGACGGGACGCATGAGGAAGAACGTCATGAAGAGCGCCAGGCCGACGAGCACCTGGTTCGGCGGAATCGACTGGGTGCCGAGCGCCTGCCGCAGGAAGGAGAGCACGATCACGATCCGCGTGAACGGCGTCATGAGCAGGAGGATCGCGGGAGCGAGCGAAAGGACGGTCAGCAGGAACAGGATCTGGAGGGTGACCGACACGTCCTGCGGGCCCTGGGCGGCCGAGGCCCCGATCGAGATCTTCGGGAACGGCACGGCGGCGGCTCGCGCGGGCTCCGGAAGAAACGCCGCGACGCAGCACGCCGCGAGGACGATCGCGCCCAGCCGTCCGCGAAGCGTCATGCGCCTCCGTCCTCGGAGGGGCCCTCGGGCGGATGCTCGCGCTGCTTCTTCATGCGCTCGAGCCGCTCGGACAGGAAGTCCTTCCCCGCCTTGAGCTGGCCCTGGGTCTCCCCGCCGGACACCCGGGCCGCCCAGGTCGAGAGGTAGGACGTGAACCGGCTCCCTGAGTCCCGCAGGGTCTCGCGGACGGCCGCGCGCTCCACCGGCGACGTGATCTCGGCGAGCAGGGAGACCGACCCGCCGCCGCCGCCGACGACGAGCATGCGTTCCCCGACCTCGAGGATCCACACCGCATGCCGCGCATCGAGGTGCCGGCTGGCGAGCACGCGGATCGGGCCGCCGGACGCGGGCGCGGCCGGGCCGGTGCCGAGGAAACGGCGAAGGAGCCAGATGGTGATCCAGATGAGGAGGACGACGAGGGCAAGCTTCCAGAGCACACCGAAGAACAAAGCGAGGCCGCTGGGTTCCCGGGTGGCCGCCTTGCCGCGATCATCGAGTGCGGCAAGCGCGTCCCCCAGGAATTCCGTGGCCCCCGGCGCGGCGGCGGTGTACCGCCCGAGGAGCAGCCAGGTGGCCAGGTAAATGGGGGTCAATTCGCTATGAAACCGGCGTTACAGCCCTCCCGCAAGACGTTCGTCGCGCGAAAGAATCTCGATGATCCTGACCGCGAAGTTCTCGTCGATGACGACGACCTCGCCCTTGGCGATCAGCTTCCCGTTCACGAGCATGTCGACGGGCTCGCCCGCCAGCTTGTTCAGCTCAACGATCGAACCCGGACCGAGCGCGAGCACGTCGCGCACTTTGCGTGTCGCACGCCCGAGCTCGACCGTCACCTCGAGAGGCACGTCGAGGAGCAGGTCCAGGTTCGACGGCATCTGGGCCTCGGCCGCCGCCGGAGCCTGGACCGTCCCGAACTGGACCGGCTGCACGCGCTGGGCGCCCGAGGCCCCGCCGGCCTGCGCCGCTCCGAGCACGAGGTCGGGGCCGGCAGAGGCCGCGGCCGGCGCGGATCCCAGCACGTCGCCCTGGGAACCGCCGAGCACGACGGCCAGGCGGCACGGGGGCAGCGCCCCGACCTTGAGCTCGCAGTCGGCCACCACGATCCGGTCCTCGGCGATCACGCCGCGAGCGGCCGACGCGCCGTCACCGGGCAGGATCGCGAGCTCGCCGGCGCCGGCATGCACCTTGCGCCGCGACGCCCGCGCCATCCCCTCGCCCATCGCCCCGATCATCTGGGACAGGGCTTCGGCCGCGGCGTCCTTGAGCGCCGGAGCCAGCTCCGCCGGCAGTTCCGCGGGATCGTTGCCCAGCATGAGCTCCGCGATGAGCGCGCCATGGCGGGCATCGAGAAGCCAGATGCCGCTCCCGGAGAGATCCTGCCCGAAGGACACCGGACAAGCGAGGGTGAAGCTCTTGAGGCCCGAAGCCAGATCCCAGCCGCCCGCCTGGGTGTTCCGGAGGGTAATCTCGACCGGCTTGCCCAGGAGCTCCGAGCCCGTGGCCGAAGCCCCCTGCAGTCCCGCCGCGATGACGTCGTTCAGAGCCATGCCTGTCCCCCTATCGTAGCGCGAGCGCGGCGTTCCGGGCAACCCCGCCTTTGGTTGCGGTCAACGTGCGATCCATCAGAACATATCCTCGGGGGGCACGATGATCTGGGCCACGACCCCCCCCTTCTTCCGGTTCACGATGCACGGCCGAATCCGGTATTTCTCGCGCCCCTCGACCTCGAGCACGAGGTCCTCCCGGACATTGCGGTCCAGCCGGATCACGTCGCCAGCCTTCAAGCCCATGAGCTCGTCCACGGTCAGCCGGGTGCGCCCCAGGATGACCGTCACGCGGAGGTTGGTGTCCCCCAGGCCGCGCTTGAGGTTCAGGAGGCTCTCCGACGTCGGCCCTCCCTTCTGCCCGCTCGCGATCCACTCCCGCGCGAGGAGGCGGGGCACGATCGGCTCCAGGAGGACGTATGGCAGGCAGAGGTGCATGCGCCCGGCCTGGTCGCGGACCTTGATGTCCATGGCGATCAGGGCGACGATCTCGCTCGGCGCGGCGATCTGAACGAAGTGCGGGTTGGACTCGAGCTGCTCGAGCTTCGGCACGATCGGCGCGACCTTCTGCCACGCCTCCCGGAGGTTGTCCAGCGCGCGCACGACAATTCGCTCGGCCACGGGAATCTCGATCGCGGTCAGCTCGCGGATCTTCTTCGGCACGATCCCGGGACCGCCCAGGACCCGGTCGATCATGGCGAACATGAGCTCCGCGTTGACGTCGAAGACGGCATTCCCCTTGAGCGGCTCCATCGTGAAGATGTTGATGCTCGTCGGGTTGGACAGCGAGGAGATGAACTCCTCGTAGGTCATCTGCTGGACGCTGGACACCTTCGCCTCGACCACGCTGCGCAGGTAGGTCGACAACGAAGCCTGGAGGAAGCGCGCGAAGGAATCGTGAACCATCTCAAGCGTGCGGATGTGGTCCTTGGAGAACCGGTCGGGACGCCGGAAGTCGTAGAGCTTGACCTTCCCCGCCTTCCCCGGCCCGCGGGAGGCCGCGCCCGCCGGCGCGGCTTCGTCGCCCGCCGCGGCGCCGCCCGGCTTCTCGCCGAGCGCGCCCAGCAGTTCGTCGAGTTCCTGCTGGCTGAGTTGTCCCTCGTCCGCCATGCCCTTGGGCCCTATTGCATCGCGAAGGTCGTGAAGAGGACCGACTTGATCTCTCCACGCGCGAGCACTTCGTTTACTTTCTTCCGGATGGTCTCCTTCAGGGTCGATTTCCCGTGGGGCGAGTTGACCTCCAGGAAGGTCACCCCGTTCATGACCCGGATGACGATGTCCCGGATCTGGGAATCGCGCTTCTTCATCTCCTCGACGAACGCCGCGGCTTCCTTCGTGCTCTTGCCCTCCGTGGCCAGCTCGAAGACGATCGTGGCTTTCACGAAACGCAGAGGCTCCGCGAGGTTGTAGACCTGGTCCCGGATGACGGCCAGCGGGCCCGGCAGGGGCTGAAGCACCTTCGGCGGCTTCTTGGGATGCAGCCGCTCGTTGAGCGCCACACCGCCCAGACCCAGCATCACTCCGAACAGCACCATGGTCACGGCGCTGACGATCATGGCCATCATGGCCATCCGGTTTATCGCTGCCATGTTTCCTCCATCATTGCACCGCGAAGGACGTGAACATGATCCGCTTCAACTCGCCCCGCGTCAGCAAACCGTTGATCTTCTGCCGGAGCTCGTCCTTGAGCATCTCCTTGCCCTGGGGCGAGTTGACCTCGCGGAAGGTCTTGCTGCTCACCTCCCGGATTATGAGATCGCGGATCTGCGGCTCGCGGCGCTTGACCTCCTCCAGAAGGGACGCGTTCTGCTTCTCGGACCGGTTGTCCGCGTTCAGCTCCAGCAGGATCGTCGCCTTGAGGTAGTGATTGGCCTCGCCGAGGTTGTACACCTGATCGCTGATCGTGATCGTCGGTCCCGGCAGGGGCACCTCGCCCGGCTTCTTCTTCTGGGGATTCACCTTGGCCATCACCGAGGCCGTCCCGACCGCGAAACCGAACGCGAGGACGACGAGGGCGAAGACGCTGAGCCCGACCGCCGTCTGCAGCAGGCGGTAGAGCGCTCCGCGGGAACCTGGGGTCGCCATGCCCGGTAGCCGGTCATTGGGCCGCGAAACTCGTGAAGATGACTTCCTTCACCTGGCCGCGGTCCAGCAGTGCGTTGATCTTCACCCTCAGCTCTTCCTTGAGCTGTTCCTTCCCCTCCGGCGTGCTCACGTCCCGGAAGGTCTTCCCGGACATCTCGCTGATGACGAGGTCCTCGATGAAGGGCATGCGCGCCTTCGCCTCGGTGACGAAGTCGCCGAGCTCCTTCTCCTCGAGCCCCTCGGTGCTCAACTCCACCGTGATGGCGGCCTTGACGTAGTGGTTCATCTCGCCCAGGTTGTAGACCTGGTCCGTCAGCACCATCGCCGGCCCGGGCATCTTCCCCTTGTCCTCGACGGGCTTGGGGGCCCTGACGTTCAGCTTCGTCATCATCAGCATGACGCCGACCCCGATCGAGGCCAGCAGGAGAACGGCGCTGATGCTGTTGATCGTGATCAGCGAGGTCAGGACGCGCCGGGCTCGCTTCTCCTCGGGCGAGACCTGCTGGGCGGCGGCGACCGGCGGCGGCACGGGTTACTTCCCCCCCGGCAGCGGCGGAGCGGAGGGAACCGGCGGCGCTCCCGGAAGCGGCGGAGCAGCACGACCCGGCACCGGCGGCGCCGGCGGCGCGGACGCCGACGGAACCGCAGGCAAGGCGGATGGAGCCGCAGGGATCGCGGGGGTTCCGGCTTCCGCCGTAACCCCTCCCGCAGGAGCCGCCTTCTCGCCCACGCCCTCGAGGATGACGATGTCGATCCGGCGGTTGCGGGTGCGGGAAGCTGCCCCAGTGTTGGGCACGACGGGGTGAAACTCGGCGTACCCTGCCGCGGAGAGCGAGGCCGGCGGCACCCGACCCTTCTCGATCAGGTACCTGACCACCTGGGTCGCGCGCTCGCTCGAAAGCTCCCAGTTGCTCACGTACCGGCCACCCCCGCGCATGCGGAGGTCGTCCGTGTGACCCTCGACCGCGACCGGACGCCCGGCGTCGCGCAGGGGCCCCGCCAGGGCGTCCAGGATCGACTTCATCTCGGGCTTGAGCTCCGTACTCGCCGGATCGAACAACACGTTGTCCGTCATGAGGCGCACGACGATCCCCCGCTCGTTGCGGAACACTTTCGCCACCTCACGACCGCCCCCGGCGCCCTCGACGGCCGCCGCGAGCCTCGGAACGAGATCCGGAATGAGCTGGTCCCCGCTGCCCTGCAGGAACGTCGGGCCCTGCGTGAGCACGCCGCCAAACGCGGCGCGCAGGAGCTGGGCCAGCTCCTTGAACTTCGCGGCGTCGATCTTGCTCATCGAGTAGAGCATGATGAACAGGATCAGGAGCAGGGTGACGAGGTCGGAGTAGGTCAGCAACCATCGCATCCCGCCGGCCGCATCGTGGCCGCCGCCCCCTCCATGATCGCCGCCCTTCTTCCTCGCCATGACGATTCAACCTACTTCTTCGCCGCAGCGGCGGGAGCGGCAGGAGCCGCTTCCTTCTCGTCGCGTCCACCGCCGGCGATGGCCACCGCCCGCAGCTTGGGCGGCAGGAACGCCTTGAGCTTCTCTTCCACGATGCGCGGGTTGTCTCCCGCGGAGATCGAACAGACCCCCTCGATCATCATCTCGCGGAGGAGGATCTCCTCCTCGCTCCGGACCTTGAGCTTGCCCGCCAGGGGCAGCCAGACCAGGTTCGCCGTCCCGATGCCCAGCAGGGTCGCGCCGAACGCGGTCGAGATACCCTTGACCATCGCCGCCGGGTCGTCGAGCCCGCGGGCGAGCAGGTCGATGAGTCCCATGACGGTGCCGACGATGCCCAGCGTCGGAGAGTAGCCGCCCATCGCGGTGAAGATGTCGCCCCCCTGCTTGTGCCGCGACTGCAGGAAGCTGAGGTCCGTCTCCATGATGTGGCGGACCAGCTCGATGTCGGTTCCGTCGACCACGAGCTGCATGCCCTTCTGGAGGAACTTGTCCTCGAGCTGGTTGACGTCCTCTTCCAGGCCCAGCAGACCCTCGCGACGGGCCTTGCTCGCGAAGTTGACCAGCGTGCCGATCGTGCCCGTATAGTCGACCTCGCCGCGGCTGAAGAACGCGTTGCGCATCACGCTGGTGAACCCGTTGATGAAGACCGGCATCGGGAACGAGAACATCGTGGCGCCGATCGTGCCGCCGAAGATGATGAACATGGCGTCCAGATGGAAGAACGCCCTGACGTCGCCGCCCACGAGCAGCACGGCGATGAGCAGGGATCCGAACGAGATGGCCAGACCGCCGATCGATGCGATATCCATGTCTGCCTTACGTCCTCCCTCGAGTCGTCATGAGGCGTTCGCCGCCGTCTTGATCAGTGGTAGCGCGCGCCTCCGGTACTCCAGGGCGCGCCGGATGACCTCGTCCACTGACTCCCGAATCACGAGCTTCTTGCCGGTGGTCGTGGAG
Source organism: bacterium (assembly GCA_919901855.1). GTDB lineage: Bacteria > Oederibacteriota > CAKKQC01 > CAKKQC01 > CAKKQC01 > CAKKQC01. The sequence goes on from CAKKQC010000019.1 coordinate 35,977, forward strand.
ATGATCGTCTCCGGCGTGGCTTCCACGAACTCGACGAGATCGGCATTCACCACCACTTCCCGATTGTCCAGCCGGGTCACCTTGATCACCGGAGTGTCTCCACATTCTACATTCAACCACAGCTTCATCTATTTCTCAACCCCTGTGCAATCCGTTGTCAGACCCTTGATAGAACCCCCGCCCCGGACAGACGGAGCCCGGGGCGCCGTATGAGGCGCCCCGGGCCCGTCATTGGTCACCCGCCTTAGCGAGCCAGGTTAACCAGCGTGTCCAGAATCCGGTCGGAGGTGGTCACGAGCCGCGCGTTCACCTCGAAGCCCCGCTGAGCCACGATCATGTTCGTGAGCTCCTCGGAAAGGTCCACGTTGCTCTGCTCCAGCACTCCGCTGATCACCGCGCCGCGGCCCTGCGACAGGGCTTCACCCTTGACGGCCGACCCCGAGTTCGAGGTCTCCGTCCAATGGGTGTCACCCGCCTTGGCCAGGCCGGCCGGGTTGGTGAAGTTCGCCACGGCGATCCGGGCCAGCTCCTGGTAAATGGTGCTGCCGTCCGTCGTATTGAACGTCCCGATCACCGTCCCGTCGGTCGTCACGCTGACGCCAGAGAGGGTTCCCTCCCCGTAGCCGTCCTGCGACTCCATACGGGCCGCGAACTTGGGGGTGTAGATCGTGTGCTCCGCATTCCAAGTACCCGTCGCGTCCTGGGTCAGCCCGTCGCGCAGTCCGTATGTAGTCCGGACCACCCGCGGATCCCAGGGCATCTCGAGGTCGGAGGCGCGGTCGCCGAAGGCGGCACCCGATCCACCCGGAACGGTGATATCCGTGCCGTCGAAGTTCGAGCCGTCGAGGTGCGCTCCGTCCATGACCCCGTCGCCCGTTCCGACAGGAGTCGAGTAGGCCGTAAGCGAAACCAGATGCGCCTCCTCGTACTCCGTGTTCGTCCCGGTCGCTGGCCCGTCGGGAGGCACGGGAGCGTTCAACTGGCCCTGCGTGGTCGGAAGTCCGCCGGTCGCCCAGTTAGCCGAAACCATGCTGGCGGCATCGTCGGCCCGGTCGAAGTCGGCCTGCGTGATCACGCTCACCGTCCCCCAATCGATATTGAAGGACTGCACGTACCACTGCTGGACTGAGTTGATCGTGTTCCCGACCCCGCTCCCCGCCAGAAGCGTGGGTGACGCCTGGGTCGAAGACTGCATCCCGGCAACGTCCAGATTCACCAGCCGGCCCGGGGTGTCGAACGCCGGCGGAACCGGCGACCCCGCGGGAACGTTCTGGTACACGAGGACGATCGAGTTCTTGTTCAGCTCGAATGCGTCCCGGGCCGGCGTTGTCGCCGGCGCCACGGTACCAACCACGCCCGTTATTGAACCGCTGTCGCCGGTTCCCGCACCGGGGATCGCCCCGATATTCGGCTCGTTCATCCAGAGCATGACGGGCACGCCCGGGTTGTCGAACGGCACATTGTCAATGGCACCGTCCAGAAGCGGCAGCCCCGCCACGGTGTCGACGCTGTCCTGGCTGAACGGCGCGACCGACGCGGACGCATCCCCCCTGAAGTCTCCTGCCGCAACCGTCGCACCCTCGAACCCGATCGTCGTCGAGTTGTGCGGATCCAGGTCGGCGATGTCCGCCCAGAGGTCGTTGTTGAACGCCGCGGTGTTGATCGGATTCTGCACCAGGAGCGGATCGTTCACCGTATCGTTCGGGCCCTCGGGCAGGTTCACGAACCCGGCGGTCGGCGGCATCATCGCCGTCGTCGGCAGGTCGTTCCCCCCCGGAATGTTCGGGTCGTTCGCGGCAAGCTGGTCGTACCGGGTGCCGAAGTGCTCGGCGTTCCGGTCCGCGTACGTAACCCAGTCCAGCGACCCGTTCGTGTTGAAGTGGATGAGCCCGCTGGAAGACGCCCGCACGAACGCCCCCGTGATCGGGTCCGTGTAGGTCGAGTTGTCCAGCGCGAGGTGCACGGTCGTGTCGGCTTGGTCCGTGTCAACCGTCCACGCCCACGTGTTGTTGTCGTAGTTCTCGCCCAACGCCGCCTCCGGAATCTGGGTCCCGCTGAGGTTCGTCAGCGTCGCCGTCATCTGGTGCGCGTTGCCAAGCGAGTCGTACACGGTGAACGCCATCTGCGTCTGCCCCACCGTGTACTGGTGTGCTCCCTCTGTCGGAGCCGTCGGCACCGGCCCGGGGGGGTTGGGTGTCCCCGGCGTGTAGTCGTACGCCGTGAGCTGCGTGGTTCCGTCCACGCCGGCCGAGTTGATCAGGTTCGCCGCGTTCGCCCCCGCGTCCAGGTTGCCCACGAGGTTGACCTGCGTCGTCTCGTGCGCCTGAAGCGTGGACCCCGACGGGATCCTGATGTTCCCGATCTCGGTCGTCTTCGTGGAATCGACCTGGAGAATCCCGAGGGTATCGACCACTCCAATGGTCGAGGTCGGCAAGCTTGCCGACCACCCCTGGACGATGCCCCCGCTCGGATCGACGAGGTTCCCGTTGCCGTCGAACCGGAAGTTGCCCGCCCGTGTGTAGAGGGTGGACGTCCCGGTCTTCGTGATGAAGAACCCGTCTCCGTTGATTGCCATGTCCGTGGCGATCCCCGTCGTCTGCAGGGTTCCCTGAGTGAACCTTGTATCGACTGATGCCACGGCCACTCCCGTGCCCGACTGGACGGGGTTCATACCCCCCACGTTCGTCGAGCCGTTGTAGCCGCTTGCGCCCGCAATCGTCTGGGAGAGCAAGTCCCTGAACATGACACGCCCGGACTTGAATCCGATCGTGTTCACGTTCGCAACGTTGTTGGAAATGACATCCAACATCGTCTGGTGGTTGCGCATCCCAGTGATCGCGGTGAACAGACTGCTCACCAGCGCCATGGTTGACCTCCTTGATTAGCTTCCGCCTGGTACCTGGCGAAAGGTTCAAGGCCCCCCCGAAACGGGGTCCGGCCTTGTGAAACTCCCACGGCCTCACCGAGGAATGCCTGCCGGCAGCCGAACTTCACTTCCTGGCAGCGGTGACCCCAGTGCGATCCGTGTATACCTACAATACCGTTCATAGAATCACCGCACTGTCGATGTTGGTGAACACGTTTTCCTTCATGTGAGCCGGATCCACCACCGTGATGACCGTGCGGTTCCTGATACTGACTACGAACGCGGCCTTGTTGCTGAGCAACAGGGATTCCTGCGAGCCCTTGGCGGCCGCCCGGCGGACGCCGTCGTCGATCTGGGCCATGTCGCCCGGCGTCAGATTGATCGAACGCATCCGGAGACGGTCCTGCGCGTGTGCCGAGAACTTGACGCCCTCGGCCGTCGTCAGGAGCTGCTGCTGGAGGATCTCGGCGAACGACGGGGCGCCGGGGACCGCGGCCTGCGGCCGCGTCCCGCGAGCCACTCCCGGTTGCCCCGGTCCCTGGACCGGAGGCAGACCCGCCGGATTCAGTGGTTCAACCATGTCAGATACTGACCTCCAGGATGTCCCACATGCCAATCTTGGAGCCGTCTTCCAGGGTCAAGACCGGGTTGGCGCCCGTCGAGACCGACGCGACCTGGTGCGACACGATAGTGCCATCGGCCGCCGCGAATCTGACGCGCCGCCCGAGCATCGAGATCGAGTCGATCGTGCTGTAAGTATTCGCATCCGTAACCCGCTGAACGTCCTTTAGCGCGACAAGAGAGCCGTCCTCCAGCGTCAACACCGGATCCTGACCGGTCGAGACGCCCGTAACCCGCCCCGTGATCAGCGAGCCGTCGGTGGCGGTCGCGGACACGACCTTCCCCACCATCGAGATCGACTGCATGCCGGTAAACGCCTCCGACATCTGGAGCGACTGCTCGAGCTGCGAGAACTGGGCCATCTGCGCGATCATCTCCGTGTTGTCCATCGGGTTGAGGGGATCCTGGTACTTCATCTGCGCCACCAGCATCGCCAGGAAGTCGCTCTTCCCGAGTCTTCCGTTGGCTTCCGTCGTCACCTTCCCGGTCGACTGCGCGTACAGCCCGACCGGATCGACTGTCAATGACATTGTCCCTGCTCCTTTCTCACGCCAGAAGGTCCACGGCCTGCCACCGCCGCCCGTAGGCGCCGACGGCCGCCAGGCCTTCCAGCCCGTCCGGCGTCCCGGCATTCCGCCGCGACGCCCGGTGCTCAAACCACCGCGGCCCCTGCCGCGACTGGCCCGAACTTCCGTTCCCCATGAATTGTCCGACCGGCGCCACGAGCACTTGCGGGTGATCCAGCATCGTCCCGCGTCCTTCGAGTGTCTGCGCCAGTTGCGGGAGGTCCTGTCTGAGCACCTGCGCCGCCCGCTCCGTCGGCGTCGTGAACTCAATGGCCACGGCGCCGGTGTCGAGCAGCTTCAGGCGGACCCTCACCCGCCCCAGCTCTTCCGAGTTCAACCTTAGCTCGATTTCCCTGATTCCGCCGGGGGGGGTCCTCGGGATCTCCTCCGCCAGTTGGGTCAGGGCCGCCTGGAGCGCCGGATTACCCATGGCCGGGGAGGGGGTCCCCGGGGCCCCCGCCGGCCGGGAGGCCCCCCCGGCCATCGCAAGCCCCCCCTGGGCCCGGATCAGGCCGGCATCGGGGGTCTCGTCGTGCCGCCGGGCCTCCGGCGCGCCGCCGGGTACTTCCGTCCCCCCGGCAACGGCATTCCCGGCCACCGGGCCGGGTTGGACCACGGCCCCGGGGGTCCCGGGCGCCGCGGGCGTCGCCCCAATCTGGCCAGCCGAGGCTCCCGGGCCGGCCGGCAGGGCGTTCGGCCCGGCCGGCTGAATGGCGGAGTCCTGGTTCCCGGAGGGCGCCGGTACTGCCAGATCCGCCGCCGGGACGGCCACCGCCGCGGCCACGGGGCCGGTTGCCACCGCAACGGCCGGGGCGGCCTCGGCGACTGCCGCAGGCGCCGGGATGCCGGCCTGGAGCGTGGGAACCCGTTCCGGGAGGACGGACGCCCCGCCAGCGGATGCCGGAGCGGCAGGAGTGCCCGGGATGACCGGAGAACCCACTGGACCCGGGACCGCAGGGGCGGTTTCCTGCGGGAGCCCGGCGTCCGTGGGGTAAATCCTTTCAACGACTGAACGAAGCCCGGTGTCGGAGAAAACGCTTGCGGGCACGACCGGAGCGCCGATCGCGGCCGCCGCCGGCTGGCCAGCCACCGTGTTCACCGGCACCGGAGCCGCGAACCCGGCCTCGATGAACCGCACAGGCTCGGCATGCCACTGGGGCAGAACGGACGCCATCGCGGTCGGGACGGCAGGTTCCGACCAGCCTTGAGGCGTCAACGGCACTTGAACTGCCGCAGGAACAGCCGCGGTGACGCCCTCGACCACCAACCCATCCCCGGCCGGCGAGAAGGAGGCCGGAGCGGCGCCGGCCTGGATGGCAGCCCGGTCAACGGGTGTCGCCATAGCGGGCGTCAGGGCTCCCGGCATCACCGTCGCGGACATCGACAACGCGGGCACCGGCGTAGCAGACACCGACGGTGCAGCCATCGACATCTCTGGCACCCGCACCGCAGCCACGGGCGTTCCACTTGCCGCTCGCGCCGGGGGGGGGAATGCGGGCAGGTCCGGCAATACGGCGGTCATCCCGGCCGGCAAGGCCGGTACGGCCGAGATGGCAGGTTCCGAAGGGGTCGAGACGGAGGGTGCCGATCCGTTCGCGACGGCGGATTCCGTGGCAGTCGAATCGGCAGGCTCCGTCCGGCCCGGGGCCTGCGGCGGCGCGGGAACTGCCGCCGGAACCGCCGCCTGGAATGCCGCACGGGCAAACGCGACTGGGCCGGTCGGGGACGTTGCAGGCAAGTGCGCGGGATGGGTCGGGGGGGCGGCCGAAATGGGCCCGGACACCTCCCGCCCCGGCCTCCCCTCGGCGCTCTCGGCAGGCGCGGAAACCTGCACCTGCCGAACACCGGGTTGCGCGGGCAGCGCGGCGGCCTCCGGCGATTCAGCCCCCATCACGGGGAGACCGGATCCGGCCGGAGCAGCGGCAAGCAGTGGCGCCTGAAGAACCGGCACGGGGGCAGTCTGTCCCGGTTCCGCCGGGACTGGTGCGATGGCCTGCTGAATGATCACCTGCGCCATCGCGACGAGCTCGGGAACCGGCATCGTCCGGACGCGCCGCACGAGGGCGTCGAACCCGGACTCCCCCGTTGATGCGGTACCGCCGGATCGCGGAGTTGCGGCTTCCGCCTGAACACCCGGTGCAGTCGAAACGGCAGTTCCCGTCGCGACAGCGGTGGCGACGGCAGGTTCCGTCCAGCCCTGGGCCTGCGGCAGCGCGGGAACTGCCGCAGGTTCCGACCAGCCGTCGAGTGTCGGCGGCACTTGAACTGCCGCCGGAACGCCGGCATTCACCAAAGGCCCGGCAAGCGGAGCGCCTCCCATCATCGCCCGGAGCACTTCGCGCCGCAGTAGCGGCGTGGCCGGATTGGCCATCAGCCCGCCCGCCGTCACGGCCGAGAGCGCCTCGCCAAGCCGGAACAGCGATCCGACCGGGCGGACACCGCGTACGGGTGCGGGGAGGGGGATGGCGTCGGGACGTGCCTTCCCGCTCGATGAACCGATCAGGTCCATCTCGGGCTGGCCGGGACGTTGCGCCCCATCCGCCAGCGGGGTTCCGGCCTGGCCGGACCCCGGGGGCGGCGCCGTGGGTGGCGCCGCCCCTGGCGCAATCCATGGCGGAGCCGTCGCCGGAACGGTCGGTGCGGTCGAGACGGCAGGTTCCGTCCAGCCCTGGGCCTGCGGCATCGCTTGAACTGCCGCCGGAACCTCGGGACCTCCCGATCGCGCGAGGAGGGATGCGAGCTGGCCGAGCACGGCCTGGGAGAACCCCGCCATCCCGCCGTTTCCGTCCGCCGGCATACCCGTCGCCGCCGGGAACGCCGGGATCGCGGGCAGGGGCAGGGCCGAGACGAGCCGTTCCGCCGCGGCCGACTGGATCCCGAGGAGGGTCCCGAAGACCGGCGGCAACTGATTGCTCCCCGCGCCGGTGATCATCAGCCGTTCCCCTTCCGCACGTCGCCGGCCTCGCGCAACAGCCGCGCGAAGGCGGTGCCGGCCACCTCGTCGAGCTCGCCCTGTTCCGCCCGGGCGAGATCCTGGAGGTAGGTGCCGTGCTGGCGCTCCTTCAGGCGCTCGACGATCTTGTGATCCTGCTGGGCGCCGACGAGCTCGGCCCGCTTCGCGTCCGCGAGCGCCTCGAGGTCCGAGATCGCGCGCACCTCGCGTGCCTGCTCCTCACCGAGCCAGTCGAGGTAATGCTGGTAGAGGTCGCGCTCCTCGCGGACGAACTCGCCCGCCTGCAGGTTCGCCAGTTCGGCGAGCACCTCGGCCTTGAGCTCGAGGAGGCCGCCCAGGACCTGGCGCTCGCGCACGAGCTGCGCCTGGACCTCGGCGAGGGCCCGCTCCTTCAGCTCCAGCAGGTTGGCGCGGTGGCGCAACACCTGCTCGAGGCGGAACTGGAACTTCTTGATCATTGCTTCACCCGGGTCATGGCTTGCCCCCGCCCGCGGGCTTCCCGCTCACGATGGCCCCGGCCGCGGGCAGCAGCTCGACCAGCCGGCGCGCGGTCTCCTCGTAGGTCGTGTGCTCGTTCATGTCCTGCTTGAGGTATGCGTTCACCCGTTCGAGGTGCTCGAGGGCCCAGTCGATACGGCCGTTGCTTCCCTTCACGTAGGCGCCGATGTTCACGAGGTCCCGGGCGTCCCGGTAGGTCGCGAGCAGTTCCCGCAGCTTCCCCGCCGCGTCCTGCTGGGCCTTCGGCGCGATATCGATCATGAGGCGCGAGATGCTCTGGAGGACGTCGATCGACGGGTAGTGGTTCTGCGCCGCGAGGTCGCGGGAGAGCACCACGTGCCCGTCCAGGATCGCGCGCACGGCGTCCGCGATCGGCTCGTTCATGTCGTCGGCCTCGACAAGAACAGTGTAGAGCCCCGTGACCGAGCCCCGCTTGGGCGAAGTCCCCGCGCGCTCGAGGAGGCGCGGCAGGTGCGCGAAGACCGAGGGCGTGTACCCCCGCGTCGTCGGCGGCTCGCCCACGGCCAGCCCGATCTCGCGCTGGGCCTGGGCGAACCGCGTGACCGAGTCCATCATGAACATGACGTCGAAGCCGAGGTCCCGGAAGTATTCGGCGATCGCGCACGCGACCCAGGCCGCCTGCCGGCGCACGAGCGCGGGCTGGTCGGACGTAGCCGCGATCACGACCGAGCGCGCGAGCCCGCCCTTGAGGTCGCGCTCGATGAAGTCCCGGACCTCGCGGCCCCGCTCGCCGACGAGCGCGATAACGTTCACGTCCGCGCGCGTGTAGCGCGCGATCATGCCCAGCAGGACGCTTTTGCCCACGCCGCTGCCGGCGAAGATCCCCATGCGCTGGCCCCGGCCCACCGTCATGAGCCCGTCGATGGCGCGCACGCCCGTCGGCAGAATCTCGCGGATGCGCCGGCGGCGCAGGGCGTCAGGCGGCGCCTGGTGCACGGCCGCCTTCGCTTCCCACCGCAGGGGACCGAGGCCGTCCTGCGGCCGGCCCAGTCCGTCCAGCACCCGGCCCAGCAGGCCGCGGCCCACGGCGACTTCGAGCGGACGGCCGGTGGGCACGATCTCGCTCTCGGGACCCACGCCCGCCATGTCGGCGAGCGGCATGAGCAGGACCCGGCCTTCCCGGAACCCGACCACCTCGGCCAGGATCTCGGGTTTCCCGCGACCCGTCGTGATGCGGCAGATCTCGCCCAGGCCGGACACGCGCGCGGAGCCGTCGATCACGAGCCCGACGGCCTGAATGACGCGGCCGTTCACGCGCACGGGGTCCGCTCCGCGGACCCTTACCTCGGCCTCGCGCAGGGCCGCCTTCAGCCCGTCGCGCTTCGTGAGTTCCTCGAGCTGCAGGCTCACGAATGGGCCTCCCGCGCGGCGTCCTTGAGCCCCTCGAGCCGGGTGGCCCGGGTCGCGTCGATGACCTGCGTCTTGGTCTCCACGAGACAGCTCCCGGCCTCGACCTTGGGCTCCTCGAGGATCTCGAACCGGCCGGTCCCCTTGAGCAACCCGGCAAGCTCGTCGCGGTGGGCGCGCACGAGCGCCACGTCCTTGGGGGCCACGAGCACGGTCACGAGGTCGGCCTCCGCCGCCCGGCGCAGGCAGTCCTTGACGACCGCGAGGACGGCCTCGGGCGCGAGGGCGAGATGGCCCTGGACGAGCTGTTCGGCCGCGGCAACCGCGACCCCCGTCGCCTCCGTCTCAACCCCGTCGAACCGCGCCTTCCAGGCTTCCGCGAGCGCATCCCCCATGGAGAGCCAGCGCTCGAGCGCGTCCTTGAGCTCCTTGAGCCCTTCCTCACGGCCCTCGGCGCGGCCCTGGTCCATGCCCTCTTTCAGGCCGTCCGCGTATCCCTGCTCGCGGCCCTGGCGCTTGAGATCCTCGGCCTCCGTACGCGCCGCGGCCAGGATCCGGTCCGCCTCGATCCGCGCCAGCTCCTCGGGGGTCGGGATCGCGGCAGCCGCGGCAGCCGCCGCGGCAGCTTCCGCCGACTCCGCTGCCACCCGGTTCTCGTCCTCGAGGCGCTGGGTCTCCCCGGCCTCCAGGTCGACCTTGACGCCGGACGGGGGCCGAACCCACACGGGTTCCCGGTCGAGGCGGTATGACCCCCCCGACACGACGGGAGACTTGCGGGATTTCTTCTCCTCCATCAGACGAGAACCTCCGCTTCGCCGCCGCGGGCCACGGTGATTTCACCCGTTTCCTCGAGCCGGCGGATGACATTGACGATCTTCTGCTGGGCTTCCTCGGAGTTCTTGAGCCGCACGGGGCCCATGACCTCCATGTCCTCCAGCACCATCTGCCGGGCGCGCTGGGACATGTTCTTCAGGATCTTGGACTTGACCTGGTCGCTCGCGCCCTTGAGCGCCAGCACGATGTCCTTCTGATCGACGTCGCGCAGGACCATCTGGATCGCGCGGTCGTCGATGAGCATGATGTCGTCGAACACGAACATCAGCCGCTTGATGTCGTCGGCCAGCTCGGGGGATTCCTCCTCGAGCTTTTCCATGACGGCCTTCTCCGTCGAGCGGTCCATCCGGTTCATGATCTCGGCGACGGCGCGCACGCCGCCGGCCGCCGCGTACTCCTGCGTGAATACGCTCGAGATCTTGCGCTCGAGGACGCGCTCGACCTCCATGATGACGTCCGGGGTCGCGCGTTCCATGACCGCGATCCGGCGCGTCACGTCGATCTGGACCTCGGCCGGAAGCTGGCGCAGGACGTTCGCCGCGTGGTCCGGCGACAGGTGCGCCAGGATCAGGGAAATCGTCTGCGGCCCCTCGTTCTGGATGAAGGTCAGGAGCTGGTGGGGATCCGCCCGCTTGATGAAGTCGAACGGGACGGTCTGGAGGGCCCCCTGCAGCCGGTTCAGGATCTCGATCGCCTTGTGCGACCCGACGCTCTTCTCGAGGAGGTCCCGGGCGTAGTCGACGCCGCCCTGGACGAGGGCATCCTCGGCCAGCGACATCTGGTAGCAGTCCTCCATCACGATCTCTTTTTCCGCCGGCGTGATCTTGCGCATGTTCGCGATCTGGAGCGTCAACTGCTCGACCGTCTCTTCCTTCAGGTGCTTGAGCACCTGCGACGACAGGTCCGGGCCCAGCGCCACCATCAGGATCGCCGCCTTCTGTTCCGCACTCATCCCAGCCATGGTGTCCTCACCTCCCCTTGAAGCGTTCTTCTTTGAGCCAATGCGTGATGATCTTCGCCAGGAACTCGGGCCGCTCGGCCGCGAGCTGCTTGACGCGCGAACGAATCTCCTTCTTGCCCGCCGTGAAGGCCGCGGCCGGATCGGCCGGGCCTTCCGCCGCCAACGCGGCCATAGCTCCGTCTTCGCCCAGCAACGCCATCAACAGGTCGGCGGACATATCGGCGTCCGCCGATATGTCATGGGCCGCTGCGGCCCCGGGCGCGGCGGGCATCGGGTCCGTCACCGCTTCTCCTCCAGGATCCACCGCTTGATGATGGACGCGATCATTTCGGGCCGCTGCCGGGCCATTCTGGTGACGTGCTGGCGGATCTGCTGGCGGCGCTGGCGCTCGAGGGCCGCCGTGGGCTCGGGCTCCATGAGCAGGGGCGGCGGCGGCGCGATCTCCTCGGACGGAGGAGGCGGCGGAGGAGGTGGCGGCGGCGCGGCCGGCGCCACCTCTTCCACGATGGGCGCGCCGGCGACTTCCACCAGCACGCGTTCCCGCACGATCCTCGGGCGCACGAGCGCGCGCACGAAGACGAGCGTCAGCAGCACCACCCCCACGATCGTCCCGAATTTCGCCACGTCCAGCCACACCTGTTCCTGCTCCTTCCGGTCGACAGCCGACCGCTCGGCCGCGATTTGATCCATGAGGGTCTTGTCGAACGGCAAATTCTCGACGGCCACCTGGTCACCGCGCACCGGGTCCAGCCCGACCGCGGCCGCGACGGCCCGCTCGATCGCGGTCTTCTGCTGCACTTGCACGTTGTCCACGAAGACCGCGATCGAGAGCCGCTTGATCGCCCCCGGCGCCTTGATCACTTCCTCGACCTTCTCGTTGATCTCGTAGTTCCTGGTGTCCTCGTTCTTGGCATAGGACAGGTTGCCGCCCACGACCGCCTGGTACCCGGGGATGTTGCTCTCGACGCCGGGAACGCCGCCCGGGATGCCGCCCACACCCGTGTAGGTCTCGGTCTTGTGCTGGGTGCTGCGCGCGATGCCGACAGGGCCGACCACGGGCTCGAAGCTCTTGCTCGTGGACCTGACCTGGTCGAAGTTCAGCTCCGCGGTCACCTTGACCTCGGCCCGGCCCTCGCCGAGCACCTTGGTCAGGATGTCCCGGACCCGGCGCTCGAGGTCCCGCTCGACGGCCGCCTGCACCGCGAGTTGGCCCTGCGCGAGCTTGGCCTGCCGCGAGAGCTGGCTGGTCGTCGCCTCGGGGTTCGCCTCCTCCAGCAGTTCGTCGCGGACGAGGTCCGAGAGGACGTTGCCGAAGACGTCGACGACCTTGACGTTCTGGGGCTTGAGCCCCTCGACGCCCATGGCGACGAGGTGAATGATGCCCCGGACCTGGCCGGGTTCCAGCTTGTACCCCCGCTTGAGATCGAGGAGCACGGACGCCGTGGCGTCCTGCGCCTTGTCGCTGTAGAGCGAGGGCTGCGGCAGCGCCAGGTTTACCTTGGCGCTCCGGATCTCGCTGAGGGACATGATCGTGCGCGTGAGCTCCCCCTGCAGGGCCCGCTGCCACGCGACCCGCTGCTGGGCGTCCGTCGTCCCGAGCACCTGCGTCTTGTCGAACAGCTCGAACCCGACACCGGGCCCCTTGGGGAGCCCCGCGCTCGCGACGGACAACCGAAGATCGTAGACATCCTTGATCGGCACCTCGATCGTGGCCCCGTCGTCCTTGAGGCGGTACGGCACCCCCGCGGACTTGAGCCTCGAGACGATGGCCGAGGCATCCTCGCGCGGCAGTTCCGCGAAAAGGACGCCGTAGGCCTCGGGCGGACGCGATACCGCCGCCAGGAGGAACGCCAGCACGACGAACAGCACCACGGGCACGACGGTCACGACCGCCTTCTGCAGGGGCGTCAAGCGCCCCCACAGCTCCCGGAACCGCTCCAGCATCTGCCGCAGATACTCGCTCATCGCGTGTTACCCCCGGCTCCCCATCAGATCTGCATCCTCGTCACGTCCTGGTACGCCTCGACGAGCTTGTTGCGGATCGAGGACGTGAGCTGGAGCGCCAACTCCGCCTTCTGCATCGCCAGCATGACTTCGTCGATACCGACGTTCTCGCCGGCGGCCAGCCGCACGGACGCCGTGTCGGCGTTCTGCTGCAACTGGTTCACTTGCGCGAGCGCGTCGCCCAGCAGGGACTTGAAACTCACGGACCCGGCGCTTTGCGCGGCGTCCGCACCCGTGACCGCACTCGGTGCGAGAGCGCCTGCGAGGTCGGCCGGTCGAATCGGATTGATTTCCATCTTGTCTATTCCTCCTTCAGCGCCCGATGTCGAGCGCGCTTGTCGCCATGGCCTTGGCCGCGCCAATCGCCGCCACGTTCGCCTCGTAGGCGCGGGTGGCCGCCATGAGATCAACCATTTCCGTCACCACGTTCACGTTAGGCATCGAAACATACCCCGTCGCGTCCGCGTCCGGATGCCCCGGATCGTATACGCGCTTGAAAGCGGAGGGATCCCCCTGGATTCCCACCACCCGGACACCGCGCCCGCGGAACGGCGGGTCGGATTCGATGCCCGGATACATCCACTGCACCTGCTCGCCCCGCGGCGCGAACACGACTTCCTGCCGGCGGTAGGGGCCGCCCTCGGCGGTCCGCGTCGTGTTCACGTTCGCGAGGTTGTTCGCGATCACGTCGAGCCGCAGCCGCTCGGCGGTGAGCGCCGATCCCGAGATCGCCATCGTGCGGAACAGTTCCATGCGTTACGCTCCTGTGATCGCGGTGCGCAGTTGCGCCAGTTGCATGCGCACGATCTGCGCCAGCGACTGGTAGAGCACCGTGTTCTCGGTTAGTTTGACCATCTCGGCATCCAGATCCACGTTGTTCCCGTCCGGCCGCAGCGACGTCTCCGCTCGGACGACGGTGCCCGCCTGCACGTCCTCGAGCCGCGGGACGTCCCCGATCGCGATGTGTTTGGGGTCCGTCACCGCGCCGGAGAGCGCGTCACGGGCGCCGCCCTGCGCCCGGAGCGCGGCCGCGAGCCGGTCGGAGAACAAGACCTCGGTCCGCTTGAACCCCGGGGTGTCCACGTTCGCCAGGTTGTGCGCCGTCACCTCCGCCTGGAGCCGCGAGGCGGCCAGCGCGTTGGTGATGACGGACATCGAGGTCGAGGAGAAGAGCCGGTCGATCATGTATGCCCTCCGTTCAACTGGCGGTTCATGACGAGCAGGGCCTTGACCCCGCGCAGGCTGATCCCGCGACCCGAGTACCGCTGGATCCACCGGCACCGTTCGAGGTCGGCGGGACGGAAGAGCCGGGAGCGGTTCTTCCCGAAGCGCTGAAGCTTGATGATCCCGGCGCGCTCCCAATTCCGGAGCGTCTGCTCGTGGAGGTGGAGCTTCCGGGCGGCTTCCTTGATGGTGTAGATCACTTCTGTAGCCATCTCGCGCTGTGGTCGAGACTCCTTCCCCTTCGAGAAATTGTAGCAACCGTCAATCGGTTCTGTAAAACAGCTACGAAAACCATTATCAAGGCGCCTCCGTCGAACAGCGCGTTTTGCGAGGGCTCCCCCGGCAGGTGGCCTGGCCCTCCTTGTTGAATGGAACCACGCGTTTGGCCATCCCGCAAGGCCCCCCCGGAACCGAAAAGCTTGCTGGAGGCTCATTTCGTGGCCCGAAAGGGGTGTCCTGCTCGATTTTGCAGCGCTCCCCCGCTTACGGGCAGAGGCTCAGCCTCGGCGGCTGAGGATCTCCCGTTCGTAGGTGCGGATGGCCGCAATCCAGTCCTGGCCCGCGGGGACACCCTGAAGCTCGCAATGGCGGTCCCAGACGGCCCCAAACGGCATCGTTTTGGCCGTTTCGAGGAGCGCGAGCCGGCCGAACATGTCGCCAGCGGCCTCGCACTCACGAATGCGAGCTCCGGGCTCGAGGAGCGCCAGCAGGAGGCCCTGCTGGACGGCCCTTGCTCCGGTCACCCAGGCGCCCACTCGATTGAGACTCGCGTCGAAGTAGTCGAGCGCGAGCACGACGCGGTCCAGTGCCCGCGCGCGTACGACTTCCTCCATGACGGCCCGGATCTCGTCGTTCAACACGACCACGTGGTCGCTGTCCCACCGCACACCGCGGCTCAGGTGCAGGAGCACCTTCGGAGAGAATTGGAGGACGGCCGAGATCTTGTCCGCCACGGACTCCGTCGGATGGTAATGCCCTAGGTCGAGGGTCGGCAGGAGGCCGTGCTGGAGCGCGTAGGCGAGGTAGAACTCGTGCGACCCCACAACGAAGGCCTCGGAGCCGATGCCGAAGAGCTTGCCCTCGATCGCATCGACCAGGAGCTTCGCGTCCTGGCGGTCCGCGTAGATCGCGTCGAGTGATTCCTTCAACCAGGCCCGCCGCTGAAACCGGTCCGCGGGATGATCCTTGCTCCCATCCGGAATCCAGAGGTTGTGCACACACGCGCTCCCCAGCTCGCGCCCCATCGCGGCCCCGATCGTCCGGCAACGGCGCACGTGCTCGACCCAGAAGGCACGTATCTTGGGATCGGCGTTCGCGAGCGTGAACCCGTCGGCCGCCTCCGGGTGGGAGAAGCAGGTGGCGTTGAAGTCGAGCCCGTACTTCTTCGCCTTCGCCCACGCGATCCAGCCCGCGAAATGCTCGGGGCTGATGGCGTCACGGTCAACGGCCTTCCCTCCGAACTCGCCGTACATGGCGTGGAGGTTGACCCGGTGCGGACCCGGGATCAGCGAGAGCGCGCGGTCGAGGTCGGCCCGGAGCTCGTCCGGCGTCCGCGCGCGGCCGGGATAGTTGCCGGTTACCGCGAGCCCGCCGCCGCCGTCGAGCGTCGCGCCCGCCCGCTCGAACCCGCCCACGTCGTCGCCCTGCCAACAGTGAATCGAGAGCGGGAGGCGGGCGAGCGCGGCGAGGGCGGCGTCGGTGTCGACGCCCATCTCGGCGGCGTACCGGTCTCGAGCCTCCGCGTGTCGGCGCCCGACTTCCCCTGCATCCTTCATTTCCCTGCCCGCCAGCGCAAGGGCCGCTAGGCCAGCGGCTTCGCGGGAACGAGCCCCTGGGGAAGGGCCTGAGCCTCTATGCGCGTAAGGTCGACGATCTTGCTTGCATGGTCGATGTCGATGCCGACGATCAGTCCATTCTCGTCAAAGTCCACGGCGACTCCGGGGGCGACATCCACGGTCGTTGCGCTGGCTCGCTCCGACAAATCAATGTAGAGCGAATCCGTTTCCGCGTAGTAGTTGAAGGTCATCGTCCCACCCCCTTGAAGTCGCGGTCAGCGAAGGCATTGTGCACCGTCTCCCCATCCTCCAGCGTGACCACACGTATATGCTTGCCGATCTCGGAGATGAATGTCCAGTGCCGAATACGGCCATCCTGCTGGACTTCCCTGCGCAATGGCTGCTGAATGGCCCGCTGGCAGTACTCCTTTCGCAGATAGGGGCGCTTCCGCAGAACCTGTTCTTCGAAGTACCTGGTCGTCTTCAGCGACGCCACCGCGTTCCAGTCCTCCCGACGAACCTCACCGCAGCCTCACGACCCGTCACAGCCCTTACGCATTCATCTCCCTGGCAAGATCCCCCGGCTCATACTGGAAGGGGCTGACCTTGAGCCGGTTGAGGGCCTCGAGGAACTCCACCCGGCTCAGGCCGGCCAGCTCGGTCGCCTTGGCCTGCGACAGCATACCGGCCTCGAACCACTTGGCGGCCGCCGCCACCTTCATGTCGCGCGCGAGATCCTTCGGCCGCCGCCGCATGGCGGAAAATGCCGAATCCGGCAGCGATATCGTCACTTGAACGCTCATGGATTCCTTGTGTCTCCTCTTCAGAGGGTACCACAACCGCGCCGGATCGCGCGCCCTTATCGCAGCCCCGTTCGAAGCCCCCGCACCTGCCGACACATCCAGAATCCAATGGGAATGACGGAAGGTAGGCTGCTTCCCGACGCCCCGGCCAGTCGTCACCCCCCAGACGTACCGTTAGTGTCCCGTCGTGGCTCGTGGGGGTCGTTTACCCGGGGTTGGGGTGGGCGCGCGCGCCCCAAGGCGTAGGCCCCGCCCCCGGCGGGTAAACACTGTGGACCCTACATTGAACCCTACACCCCCGACGCGTCGTGGCCCCGGGTGTCCTCAGCTGGCCGACGGCCTCGCGGTCGTCCCGCCACAAACACAAGGGCTGCACGAGCCGGATACAGCCCATGCAGCCCTAAGCACCTTTCCGTTGTCGTCTGCAAAACCCTAGCGTTCTACGGCTTAGAAAATATTGCCGATGTTGAAGTGGAGCTTGCCGTTCGGCGGGGGGTTGTACTCTTTCGTGAGCCCCCAGCCGTAGTCGAGCCGGATCACGATGATCGTGCCGGGCACCGTGAGCCGAATGCCGAACCCCGCGCTCGTCGCGAGCGAGTTGAACCGGTCCTTGAAGCCCTGCTGCGTCATCGGGAAGTCCGGCCACGTGTAGCCCGCATCGTAGAACGGCGCGGCGATGGTGAGGACGCGCGAGACGAGGGGCCACTTGACCTCGGCGTTGAACTGGACCTCCGCGCGTCCGCCCGTCGGCCGCAGGATGCCCTGCGAGTCCGCCGCCCTCGGCCCCAGCTCCCGTTCCGGGTAGCCCCGGATCGAGTCGGTCCCGCCGAGGAAGAACCGCTCGAATATGGGCACGTCCTGGCCGTCGAATCCCCACCCGCGGCCCACGAGTCCGTGCAGGGCCAGGCTCGGCCGCAGGAGGAGCTTCACGGGCGAGGGCTGGAAGTAGCTCACGTCGTACGTGACCTTGTAGAACTTCGTGTCGCCGCCCAGGAACTTCATCCCCGCGCCCGGCCACGGGCCGCCCGCGACCTGCCCCACCAGCCGCTGCCACACACCGGAGAGCGGGTCGAAGATGTTGTCCCGCGTGTCGTAGGTCACCGTCATGCTCGGCGAGCTCGTGGCCTGGGCCTTCGGGGACACCCCGAGGGCGACGAGATCCGCCTCCGTCTGTCCCGGCAGCGGGCTGACCTTGTGAACCTCGTATTTGTATCCCAGCGCGACCTTCCAGCGCTTGTTCGGGAACCGGTAGCCGAACTCCATCGACCCGCCCGTGGACTGGTCCTCGAACGTGTTCGGGAGCTCCCGGTTCGTATCCCAGAAGCCCAGCCCCAGCGAAATCTTCGTGTCGAGGAACCAGGGGTCGAAGTAGTCGAGCTGGAGGTTCCGGCGCTTCTGCCCGATCTCCCACTCCGCGCTGATCCGGATGCCGAGCCCGAACAGGTTCGCCTTCGTGAGCTGGAGGAAGCCCACGAAGCCGTACTGCGAGCTGTAGCCGCCGCCGAGGCTGACGGTTCCCGTCTGGCGCTCCTTGACCTCGAAGATCAGGTTCTCGCGTCCCGCCTTGAACGACGGCTCGGTGTAGACCCGGACGTCCTCGAAGAAGCCCAGGTTGTATATGTTCTCCTGGCTGCGCCGGATGAGCTTCGTGTCGAAGGTCTTGCCCGGCTCGAGGCCCGGCTCGAGCTCGCGCAGGATGATCTTCTCCTTCGTCTCCTCGTTACCCCGGATCAGGATCCGGTCGACGATGGCCTGGTCGCCCTCGTGGAACCGGAGCACGACGTCGGCCTCCCCCTTGGCGTCGTCGAAGACGAAGTCGGGGATGATGTTGGCGTATATGTACCCCCGGCTGGTGTACATTTCCCGCATTCCCGCGATCCCGGCGTCCAGCCTGCGCTGGGACAGCTTGGCGCCCGGCTCGAGATCGAGCTTGTCCTTCAGCTCGGCCTCCGTGAACATCGCGTTCCCGTCGAGCCGGATCGACTTGACCGTGTAGGGCACCCCCTCCACGACCGTGAACTTGAGGATCACCTTCTCGGGCTTGGCGCCCGGCAGGACCTCCACCGAGATGACGCGGGCCTTCTGGTAGCCCTCGTCCTTGTAGTACTCGAGCAGGCGCCCCTTGTCCCCCTCCAACTCGTCCTTGAGGTACAGTCCGCTCTGGAAAAAAAAGGCCGCTTCCTTGTTCTTGAGCACCTTGCGGAGCGCGCTGTCAGGGAAGGTCTTGTTGCCCGTGAAAAGGATCTTCTCCACGTGCATCTTCTTGCCTTCGTTCACGGTGATGACGAGGTCCATCTTGCCCCGTTCCTTCTCCGCGGGCACGAGCTCGCTCCGAACCGTCGCGTCGGGGTACCCCTTCTCCCGGTACCCGCGCAGGAGGCGGTCCTCGCTGTCGTGCACGCGCACGGGATCGTAGCACTCCCCCTCCTTGACCGTGACCTTCTCCTTGAGATCCTTGTCCCCGAACTCGCGGGCGCCGACGTACCGGACCGCCCGCACGATCGGCCTTTCCTTGACCACGAACGTCACCCGGGCCCCGCCCTCGACGTCCGTCATCTCCACGGTGACGTCGTCGAACAACCCCATCTCCCAGATCGCCCTGAGATCCTCGCGGAGCCCCTCGCGGGTGGCCAGTGTCCCGATCCGGGTCTTGAGCCGCGCCGAGATGTCCGAGGGTTTCACGTTCACGGTCCCCTCGATCTGGATGGAGCGGACGATCCGCTCCTGGATAGGCATGCCGGAGGTCTCGTCCGTCCCCGACGGGACCCCGGTGGTCGCCGAGCCGGCGCGATCCGCTGCCACTCGCGCCACGGGCTGATTCGCCGGCTTCCCGGTGGTTGTCGCGGTCATCGGCGTCGTCTTCGACGTTGCCACCGGCTTCGTGGCAGTCGGAGCTTTCGGCGTCACCGTTGCCGGTGCAGGAGCCGCGGCAGGTTGGACCGGGGCAGGCTCAGCCGCCGGGGCTTCGTCGGTCGCAAGCGGGAGGTCGGGCTCGGACGCGGCGAAGCCCGGCGGGGCCCAGAGGACCCACCCGCAGGCGAGGAGGAGGCGGCCTGTATGGCTCAGGGGCGCGCTACCTGGCCGGGAAGCCCTTGATGATCAGGTCGACGAGGGAGGCGACCTGGGCGTCGGTGAGCGGTCCGCCGTAGGCTTTCGCGTAGCCCGGCATCCGGGGATGACCGGTCCCCGCCGCGATCACCTGCGTGATGCCGGCCGGCGTCTTCACGGTCGTCGAGACCAGCCGCAGGGGAGGACCGATGATCTCCCGGTCGATCGCGATCCCCTGGCCCGAGGCGCCGTGACAGGCCGAGCAGGCCGATGCGAAGAGCTTCGCGCCCTTCTGGGACGGCGATCCCGGCCCGTGGCACTTGAGGCAGGCCGCCTTCAACTCCAGCTTGGCCTCGGGCGGATGCGCCCGCTTCACGGGCGCCGGCGCCTTGGTCGACTCCCCCGGCACGGCCACCTGGGCCGAGATCTTGATCGGCAGGGTCGGCCGCTCCGGATCGTTCGAGTGGATCGTGACGGTGCGGGTCACGGATTGCTTCTGGCCATGGGGGTTGAACGAGACGCGGAGGCGGCCGGTCTGCCCGGGATCGATCACGGAAGATTCCATCATGGCGGCCGTGCACCCGCAGGAGGTCGAGACGCGGGTGATCACGAGCGGCTTCGTGCCCGTATTCAGGACCTTGAACACGTGCTCCACCGCACGATCCTGCGGTACCTGGCCGAACTGGTAGTCCACCTCGTCAACCGTGATCCGGGGTCCAGCCGCAGCGGCGGGCTCCGCGGCGCCCGTCCCGGCCGGAACCAGGGCCGACAGACCCATGGTCAGCCCCAAGGCGGCGATAAGTCTCATGGGGCGCATTGTAACACGCGGGCTTTACCCGGCGCGGCCGGTCTTCTCGATCCTGACCCGGAGGGGCAGGCCGGCAGGATCGACCTCGAGCACGGCGAAGATCAGCCCGGCGTGCGGCACGCGCTCGCCCGCCGCCAGGGGGTGGCCGGCCTGGGTGCGCAGGAACTCGCCCAGCGATCCGCCGGCCCACACCGGGGTTGCCACCCCGAGGAGGTGCAGGCAGGCCCGCGCCTCCGCCCGCCCCGAGGCGAGGTAGTTGCCCTCCCGGTCGAGCTTCATCAGGCGTTCCGTAAGGTCGAACTCGTCCCGGATCTCGCCCACGATCTCCTCCAGCAGGTCCTCGATCGTGACCAGCCCGGCCAGCTCCCCGAAGTCGTCGATGACGAAGGCGACGTGCTGTTCCCCGCGCTGGAAGTCCCGCAGGAGGTCCAGCACCCGGGTGCCCGTCCGCACGAACTGGGGCTGTCGCATGACGTCCTGGAACACGACGAGATCCCGCTCGCCCTCGGCCAGGAGGTGGAGCAGATCCTTCGTGTGCAGGACGCCCACCACGTCGTCTGGACCGCTCCCGATCACGGGCAGGCGGGAATATCCGCTCTCGAGCGCCGCCTGCAGGATCCTGTCCACGCTGTCCCCCTGCCGCACGCTCACGATGTCCTCCCGCGGCGTCATCACCTGGCGCACGGTGAGGTCCCCGATCGCGAGAATGCCCTGCATCATCTCGCGCTCCTGGCGCTCGAGCACCCCACCCTCCTCGGACGCCTTCACCAGAAGACCCAGCTCATTCAGGGAGTGGACCTGTCCGCTGATCCCGCCGGTCACGCTGAATCCGAAGAGCCCGACGACCATCGCACCCGCGCGGTTGAGCAGCCAGATGAAGGGGCGAAACACCCGCTCGAAGAGCATGAGCGGGCGCACCACCCACAGGCCGACGCGATCCGGCACCTGGAGGGCCACGGTCTTGGGAGCCAGTTCCCCCAGCACGACGTGCAGAAACGAGATCAGGAGGAAGGAAAGGGCGAACGCAATGGAATGCGCCGCGATGCCCGAGAGCACGGGACCGAACACGCCCAGGATGGGAAGCATCAATCCCGCCAGCGCAGGCTCGCCGAGCCACCCAAGCCCGATGGACGCGAGCGTGATCCCGAGCTGGGTGGCGGCGATGTAGCGGTCCAGCTCCGCCACCATGGCGTCGAGGCGACGCGCCCCACGCACCCCCTGCGCCACCAGCTCCTTGACCCTGGTTCGCCGCACCGACACGAGGGCGAACTCCGCCGCCACGAAGAGGGCGTTGGCGAAGATCAGCGCGGGGATGGCAACCAGGCCCGCAATCAGCCACACGGGGGATTCCATCCAGCCCCCGGCCACGTTATGCACGCGGACCCCGCGCCACGAGCGCCCGCTGTACGGCCCCCATGAGGTCCGCCGCCGCCGGATCCCCGTGGTGGAACCCCATGAGGTGCAGCATGCCGTGCACGACAAGTTCGGCGAGCCAGCGGCGGTACGGCAGGCCCAGGCGCCGCGACCGGCGGCGGACGAGCGGGGGGCAGACGTACACCTCGCCCAGCTCGCCGCCCGGCTCGTCCCCCGGCGCGGCGAACGACAGCACGTCGGCGGGACCCCGGTGACGCCGCCATGCGCGGTTCAGCCGCCCGGACTCGGCGGTTGACACGGCGCAGACACTCACCCCCAGCCGCTCGCACCTGAGGATGCGCCGGGCCGCGCGAACCGCGCGATCGACCTCACGGCCAGCCGGGTCCCCGTCGAAACCGCAGACCTCGATGGCTCCCTCCGCGCGGCTCACCCGCGCGGACGCGGCTTCGCGTGGCCGCCGGTCCCCGCATACCGCGCGCCCCCATCGCCTTCGTACGCCGTCAGGATCCGCTGGACGAGTTCGTGCCGGACGACGTCGGCGGGCGTGAATCGCACGATCGAAAGGCCCTCCACCTTCTCCAGCAGGTCCACGGCGTGGACGAGCCCGGAGGGCAGGTCCTTGGGCAGGTCGATCTGGGTGACGTCGCCGGTCACGACAACGCGGGACCCCACGCCGAGGCGGGTAAGGAACATCTTCATCTGCTCCGTCGTCGTGTTCTGGGCCTCGTCCAGGATGATGAAGGCCTTGTTCAACGTCCGGCCGCGCATGTACGCGAGCGGCGCTATCTCGATCGTTTCCTGCTGCAGCAACCGGCGCAGCGTGACGGGCTCCAGCATGTCCGAGAGCGCGTCGTAGAGGGGTCGCATGTAGGGGTTGACCTTCTCCTGGACGTCGCCGGGGAGGAACCCGAGCCGCTCCCCCGCCTCCACGACCGGCCGTACGAGGATGATCCGGTCGGCCGTCTGGGCGGCGTAGGCCTGGAGCGCGCAGCCCACGGCGAGGTAGGTCTTTCCGGTCCCCGCCGGCCCGACCCCGAACACGACGTCGCAAGCCCGGATCGCGCGGACGTACTCGGCCTGGTGCTCGCCCCGCGGCTGGATGATCTGCCGGGGCGTCCGGATCGACAGGTCGGCCGGGCTCCCGGGGCGCGCCACCGGCGCCACGTGCCCCCGGCCTCCGGCGAGCGCCCGGATCGTCTCCGGTGTGACCGGCGCGGTCGCCGAGCGCAGGCGATCCAGGACCCGCAGCGCGGTGCCGACCGCCGCCTTCGGTCCCTTCACGTTCACCTCGTTCCCGTGGGCGATCACGCGCACGCCCAGCGAGACCTCGAGCTGGCGGAGGTTCTCCTCGCGGTAGCCGAAGAGCAGTGCGAGCGCCGGGCCGGACGGGAACAGGACCTTGCCGGTCACTTCGGCGCACCCGGCTCCGGTTCCTCGACGATCCGGATGTGCAGGTCCTTGAGCTGGCGGGCGGTGACCCGGCCGGGGGCGCCCATCAGGAGGTCCTGCGCCTTCTGATTCAGCGGGAAGGCTATTGTTTCCCGCAGGTTCTCCTCGCCCGTCAGGAGCATGACGATGCGGTCGATGCCCGGCGCGATCCCGCCGTGGGGCGGCGGCCCGTACTTGAACGCGGTGGCCAGCGCCGGGAACTTCTCGTCCACGGTCTCCTTCGGGTACCCGGCGATCTCGAACGCCCGGTACAGGATGTCGGACCGGTGGTTCCGGATCGCGCCGGAGGACAGCTCGATGCCGTTGCAGACGATGTCGTACTGCCAGGCCTTGACCGCCAGCGGGTCCCCGGCGTTGAGCGCATCCATGCCCCCCTGCGGCATCGAGAAGGGGTTGTGGTTGAACACGATCTGGCGGGTCTCCGGGTCCTTCGCGTACATCGGGAAGTCCGTGATCCAGCAGAACCGGAACGCGTCCTTCTCCGCGAGCCCCAGCCCTTCCCCGATGTGGCGACGCAGGGGCGCGACGATCGCGTGCAGGGCGTCTTCGTCGGCCGAGGCGTAGAAGAACGCGGCGTCACCCTCCCCGATCCCGCACTGCTCGCGCACCTTCCCGTGGAGTTCCGCAGGGATGAACTTCGCGAGCGGACCGGACAAGCCGGCACCGGGCTTCACCGCGAGGTAGCCGAGCCCGTCCGCGCCGGCCTGCGTGGCCCGCGCGACGACGCCGTCGAAGAATGACCGGGGCCTCGACGCCCCACCCGGGGCGGGCAGGGCCCGCACCCGCTTGCCCCCAAAGAATGGAATCACGCCGGCCAGAAGCTCCGTCGCGTCGCGCATCTCGATCGGGATCCTGAGGTCTGGTTTGTCGGTGCCGAACTTGACCATCGCCTCGGCGTACGTGAGCCGCGGAAACGGCGCCGGGGTCACGGCACGGGAGCCCGCGAACGCGCCGAACACGTTCGGCAGGACGGTCTCCACGACGGCGAAGACGTCCTCCTGCGTCACGAAGCTCATCTCGAGGTCGAGCTGGTAGAACTCCCCGGGGCTTCGGTCGGCGCGGCTGTCCTCATCCCGAAAGCACGGCGCGATCTGGAAATAGCGGTCGAAGCCCGCGACCATGAAGAGCTGCTTGAACTGCTGGGGCGCCTGCGGCAGGGCGTAGAACTGGCCTGGATGAAGCCGGGACGGCACGAGGAAGTCCCGGGCCCCCTCGGGGCTGGAGTTCGTGAGGATGGGCGTCGCCAGCTCGGTGAAGCCCAGCCGCCGCATCTCGTCCCGGATGAAGGCCACGACCTTCGTCCTGAGCATGACGTTCGCGTGCATCCTGGGCCGCCGCAGGTCCAGGTACCTGTACTGGAGCCGCAGTTCTTCGGGCGTGTCCTGCTCGGGGAAGACGCTGAACGGCAGGGCCTCGGCCCGGCTGAGCACCTCGCAGACCTCCACGCGGACCTCGATCTCGCCGGTCTCGATCGCGGCGTTGACCGTAGCCGGATCCCGCCGGGCCACCGCTCCGTCCACCCGGATCACGGACTCCTTGGGCAGGTGGCTCAGTAGCCCGTGGCAGGACGACCCCGGCGCGACGACTAGCTGGACCAGCCCGTAGTGGTCGCGCAGGTCGAGGAAGAGTACCCCGCCCAGGTCGCGCCGGTTGTGCAGCCAGCCGGACAGGCGGACCGCGGTGCCCGCCTGGGCACCCCTGAGCTCGCCACACGTGTGGGTACGGTATTCGGGGGACAGCGACATGGGAACTAGCCTAGCATCCCTTGGGGGGGTCGGGGTTCAGGGCTTGGCCGGAGCCAGCCGCCCAGCCACCTCGCCTTCGGCGACGTCCTCCTGGACGTGCGTGGCAAGGTTCTTGAGCCCGACGGAGCCGGTTCCCGGCGCGACAAACACGGCCCAGCCGGCGCCGGAAGAACCCGACGCCCGCAACTGGCTGTTGAGGCTCTTGCCCTCCTGCCCGAGCTCGCACGCGACCCCCGCCCGCCGAAGCGCCTGCGCCAGCCGGAACGCGCGCGGGTACGCGTCGACGCTCGTCGACAGCACGAAGGCAGCGAGTGACGGCGCCGCGGGCTCACGGGGAGCCGCGTCGAGTACCCGCTCGAGACCCATGCCAAACCCGACGCCCGGCGTCGGTGGGCCGCCGAGGAGTTCCACCAGCCCGTCGTAACGCCCCCCGCCCAGCAGGGTCCCCTGCTGGCCGGCATCCTTCGGCACATACTCGAAGCACGTGCGCGTGTAGTAATCGAGGCCCCGCACCAGCCGCGGGTCGGGCACGACGTCCAGCCCGAGCGTCCTCAAATGGGCAAGGACGGTCTCGTGGTGAGCCCGGCAGGCGTCGCAGAGATGGTCCACGAGCTTCGGCGCGTCCGCCGTAGCGGCGCGGCACGCCTCGACTTTGCAGTCGAGGACCCGCAGAACGTTGTGCTCGAGCCGGTAACCCGCGCAGTCCTTGCAGAACCGGTCCTTCCGCCCCTCGACGAAAGCGCGCAGGGCGGCTTCGTACGCCGGCCGGCAGGCCGGATCGCCGTTGCTGTTGATCCGCCGCTCAAAGCCGCTCACGCCGAGCGCGCCGAGGATCGCGTCGCCCAGGTCCATGACTTCGACGTCCTGCGACGGCGCGGGATTCCCGAACACCTCGACGCCCACCTGGTGGTGCTCGCGGAACCGCCCCTTCTGCGGGCGGTCGTACCGGAAAACGGGACACACGTAGTAGAGCTTGTGGCGACCGCCCTTCTGGGGGAGGGAGTGCTCGATGAAAGCGCGGACGACGGACGCGGTACCTTCCGGCCGCAGGGCGAGCTGACGGTCGCCCTTGTCCGTGAACTCGTACATCTCCTTGGCGACCACGTCGGAGCCCAGCCCGAGTGAGCGGCGGAAGAGCTCGGCATGCTCGAAGACGGGGGTCCGGATCTCCCCGAACCCGTACCGGGTCAGGACATCACGGATCCTTCGTTCGGCTTCCTGCCAGCGGGCCGTGTCCTCGGGGAGAAGGTCCTGCGTCCCCCGAACGGCCTCGATCCGGCTCAAGTGGATTCCGTTACTTGGCGGCGGCCCCCGCCTGCTCTTTGGCCGCCTTCTTGATGACAGGCTTCCCCGGCGGGGGGCCGAGCTTCTCGCGGTCGACGAGCTCGAGGACGGCGACTTCGGCCCCGTCTCCGGGACGGCGACCCAGGCGCACGATCCGCGTATAGCCGCCCGCCCGCTCCGCGAAGTGGGGCCCCAGCTTCTCGAAGAGGGCCTTGTACGCCATCTTGTCGTGGATGGTCCGCTGGACCTGCCGCTGGGACTGGGGATCTCCCTTGCGCGCCAGCGTGATGAGCGGCTCCGCGAAGGCCCGGGCCTCTTTCGCCTTCTCCACGGTCGTCACGATCATCCAGTTGCGGAAAAGCCCCTCAGAGAGGTGCTGGAGCATCCGGAGACGATGCTCGGTAGTCCGGTTGAAGCGGCGGTGCGACCGGCGGTGTTTCACGGCTTCTCCGGCTCCTTCGGCTCCATCGGTTCCGCCGCGGCTGCCGGCTCGTCTACTGCTGGCTCCGGAACCGTCTCGACTGTTGGATCCCCGGAAGAGACCTGGTAGGAGGAGACATCCATGCCGAGCGACAACCCCATCGCGGCCAGGGCGGCCTTGATTTCCTCGAGCGACTTGCGTCCGAAGTTCTTGAACCGGAGCAGGTCCTCGTCGGTCTTGGAAACCAGGTCCCCGATGGTCTTGATGTTCTCATTGTGCAGCGAGTTCAGCGCCCGCACCGAGAGCTCGAGCTCCTCGAGCCCCTTGTGGACGAGCTCCTTCAGCCGCTCGCTCTCCTTGATCTGCTGGGCCCCCGCCACCTCACCCCCGTCCTTGACCAGGATGGCGAAGTGTTCACGCAGGAGGAAGCCCGCCTCGTCAAGAGCCTTCTCGGGTGACACGCGGCCGTCGGTCCAGATCTCGAGGATCAGGCGTTCGAAGTCCGTAACCTGTCCCACCCGCGTGTTCTCGACGTCGTAACGGACCCGGGCGACCGGGCTGAAGCTGGAGTCGAGGGGGATCACGCCGATCGGGGCCTCCGCGCGTTTGTTCCGCTCGGACGGCACGAAACCGCGACCCACGTCGATGTCCACCTCGAGGGAGAGTTTCGCGCTCTTCTCCGTGAGCGTAGCCAGATGCTGGTCGGGGTTCAGGATTTCCACCTCCGGGTTCGGCTCGAGGAGCGCGGCGGTCACCGTCACCTCGCCGGACACGCTCAGCCGCAGCGTCTTGGGCGGAGCGCCGTGCACGCGCAGCTTCATCTGCCGCAGGTTCAGGAGGATGTCCATGACGTCCTCGAGGACCCCGGGAATCGTCCCGAACTCGTGGTGCACGCCGTCGATCCGGGCGGCCGTCACCGCGGCGCCCTCGACACTCGAGAGCAGCGCGCGGCGCAGGGCGTTCCCCACCGTCAGGGCGTACCCGCGCTCGAACGGCTCCATGATGAACTTGCCGTACGTGGGCGTCAGGCTCGCCGCATCGAACTCCGACCGGGTCGGCATCGCGAACTCTTTCCATCGCATCGTTGTTCCTCCTTCAGCCCGGCGCCCATTCACTCGGAACGCCGGGGCCAGAAACCCCAGACAGATGTTACTTCGAGTAGTACGTGACCACCAGGTTCTCGTCCACGGGGATCGAGATGTCATCGCGGGTCGGGAGCATGCGGACGGTTCCCTTGAGCTCGCCGTCGCTGACCTCGACCCAGCCGGGAATGGCGCCGCGGTCGCGGGCGGACTTGACCCACCCTTCGACCTGCTCCTTCACCTTCGGGGAGGCGATCCGCACCTCGTCGCCGGCCCGCACCACGTACGACGCGACGTCGACGCGATGACCGTTGACCTGGACGTGACCGTGGCCCACGAGGGCCCGCGCCGCCGCGTGGGAGGGCGCGAAGCCCATCCGCGTCACGACGTTGTCCAGACGGCACTCGAGCAGTCGCAGGAGGTTCTCGGACGTGTTCCCCGCCTCCCGGCCCGCCCGGTCGAGGATCCGCACGAAGGGACCCTCGAGTACCCCGTAAAGGCGCTTCATGCGCTGCTTCTCGCGAAGCTGGATCACGTAGCCTTCCTGCTTCCGCCGCCGTTCCTGGTGCATTCCGGGCACCGACTGGCGCCGCTCGATCGCGCACTTCGCCGTCGCACACCGCGCGCCCTTCAGGAACAGTTTCATGCTCTCCCGCCGGCACAGCCGGCACTTGGCTCCGAGGATTCGTGACATGACCCTACACCCTCCGCCGCTTCGGCGGCCGACAGCCGTTGTGCGGGATCGGGGTCACGTCCTTGATCAGGGAGATCTCGAGACCCGCGGCCTGGATCGCGCGCATCGCCGCTTCCCGGCCCACGCCCGGTCCCTTGACCAGGATGGAAACTTCCTTCACGCCCGAGTCCAGCGCCTTCTTGGCCGCGGTCTCGGCCGCGAGCTGGGCGGCGAACGGCGTGCCCTTGCGGGCGCCCTTGAACCCGACCGACCCGGCCGAGGACCACGCGATCACCTTGCCCGAGGCATCCGTGATCGTCACGATCGTGTTGTTGAACGTCGCGCGCACGTGCACGACGGCGTGGGCCGGCGCGGTCCGGCGCATGCGCCGGGCCGCCGCATCGGCCGGCGCCCCCACCGGCGCGTCCGCTTTCGGGGCGGATGCTTCCGGCTTCGGGGCCGGCTTCGGCGCTGTCGGTTCCGTCTTCGGAACCGGGGGCTCCGGCTTCGGCACTACTTGTTCATTTTCCACTCTACTTCCCTCCTGATGCCGGCGCCGGGCGGTTGGCCGACGCCTTGGTTGCCGACCGGGCCGTGCCGCGCATGACGCCGACGGTCTTCCGCGGGCCCTTTCGGGTCCGGGCGTTCGTGCGAGTCCGCTGGCCGCGAACCGGCAGGTTCTTCTGGTGGCGGGTCCCCCGATACGAGCCGATCTCGATCAGGCGCTTGATGTTGGCCGTGATCTCACGGCGCAGATCACCTTCGACCCGGTACTGGGACACCGCGCTCGACAGCCGGTGCACCTCGTCATCCGTCAGCTCCCGAACGCGCCGTTCGGCTCTGACCTGCGACGTCTCCAGGATTTTCCTGGAGAGGGTCGGGCCGATTCCGAAGATGTATCCGAGCGCCACATCGATCCGCTTGTCGCGCGGGAGTTCCACGCCCGCCAGTCGTGCCATGCGTACTGTCCTCCTTGACCTTTCAGCCCTGGCGCTGCTTGTGCTTGGGGTTGGCGCAGATAACGCGCACCACCCCTTTGCGCCGGACGATCTTGCATTTCGCGCAGATTTGTTTCACGCTTGCCCTGACTTTCATCTATGCCTCCTTGAGCTACAGCCGGAACGTGATCCGGCCGCGGGTGAGATCGTAGGGCGAAAGCTCCACGGTCACCCGGTCGCCGGGCAGAATCCGGATGAAGTGCATCCGCATCTTCCCCGACACGTGGGCCAGGATCTTGTGGCCGTTGTCCAGCTCCACGCGGAACATCGCGTTCGGCAGGGCTTCGACCACCTTTCCTTCCACCAGGATCGGCTCTTCCTTCGGCATGGCCCCTCAGACCCCCCCGTCCAGACTCGTCAGCACCTCGGGCTCGCCCTTCCGCACGAGGATCGTGTGCTCGAAGTGCGCACTCCGTTTGCCGTCGGCGGTCACCGCCGTCCACCCGTCCTCGAGGACCCGGACCCCCGGCACTCCCTCGTTAACCATCGGCTCGATGGCGAGCGTCTGCCCCTCCACGAGCACCTGACCGCGTCCTGGATCGCCGTAGTTCGGAATCTGCGGATCCTCGTGCATCCGCCGCCCGATC
The DNA here is from genome assembly GCA_919901855.1 of bacterium. GTDB lineage: Bacteria > Oederibacteriota > CAKKQC01 > CAKKQC01 > CAKKQC01 > CAKKQC01. The sequence goes on from CAKKQC010000019.1 coordinate 65,919, forward strand.
CCGTGCCCGACGAACTCGCGGACGACCGAGTAGCCCGCCCGCTCCGCCGTCACCTGCACCACGTGCGAAATGTCCGACACGTGCTGGCCCGCCCGCGCCGCGCGGATGCCCGCCCGCAGGGCTTCCAGCGTCACAGCCATGAGGCGGCTGGAGGCCTCGTCCGCCGATCCCGCCACCACGGACACGGCCGTGTCGGCGTAGAACCCTTCGAACAGGACGCCCATATCCACGCTCACGAGGTCGCCGGCCTTGAGCACCCGCCGTCCGGGGATGCCGTGGACGACCTCCTCGTTCACGGACACGCAGATGTTGGCCGGGTATCCCCGGTAGCCCTTGAACGCCGGCTGACCGCCGAGCTGACTCAGCCGGCCGACCACGAAGTCGTCCAATTCGCGCGTCTCGACGCCCGGCCGAATCCTCTCCCGCAACTCGTCGCGCACGCGGGCCGCCATGTGGCAGCTCTCCCGCATCCTCGCGATCTCGGGCTTTGAAGCGACCGTGATCACGCCCGCCCCCTGTTCATGCACCGGCGGCCTTGTCGGCCCGTCCGGGCCGAAGGGCTTCGGCATCCGCCGAAGCCCGGACGATCCCGGCGATCTCCTCGACCACCGCGTCCAGCGGGCGGTTTCCGTCCACGGACTTCAACAGCCCCGCGGCCCGGTAGCGTCCGGCGAGGGGCTCGCTCTGCTCCCGGTAGATCTTCATCCGGTTCCTGACCGTCTCGGTCGCGTCGTCCGGCCGCGTCACGAGCGCCTTCCCGCACTTGTCGCAGATACCCTCGCGAGCCGGCGGGAGGGAGAACACGTTGAACACGGCCCCGCAAGCCGGGCACGACCGCCGGCCGCCCAGCCGCTTCACGATCACGTCCTCGGGAACGTCGATCAGGATCGCGCAAGACAGCCGGCTCTGCCGAGAGACCAGCACGCGGTCCAGCTCGTCCGCCTGGCCCGCCGTTCGCGGATACCCGTCAAGGATGAACCCCTTCGCGCAGTCGGGCTGTCCCAGCCGTTCGCGCAGGACGCGGCCCATCACCTCGTCCGGCACGAGCTTCCCGGCGTCCATGAACGCCTGGCATTCCTTGCCGAGGGCCGAGCCCGACCGGACCGCCTGGCGCAGGATGTCGCCGGTAGAGATCGCGGGGATGGCGAAGCGCTCGGTGATCCGCGCCGTGTACGTGCCCTTCCCCGACCCCGGGGCACCCAGGAAGACGAGGTTCATCATCAGTACGGCATCCTTCCCTGCAACTTGGCCTTCTTCATGAAGCCCTCGTAGTGGTGCATGAGCAGGTGGGACTCGAGCTGCTTGAGCGTGTCGAGCGCCACGCCGACCGTGATGAGCAGCGTGGTGCCCCCGAAGTAGAACGGGATGCGCATGGCGGTCGCCATCTGCTCCGGCACGATCGCGATGATGACCACGCCGGCCGCCCCGAGGAGCGTGATCCGCGTGAGCACGTGGTCGATGTGCTCGGCCGTGGAGGGCCCCGGCCGGATGCCGGGCACGAACCCGCCGAACTTCTTCATGTTCTCGGCGACGTCCACGGGGTTGAAGATGACCGCGGTGTAGAAGTAGCAGAAGAACACGACGAGCGCGCCGTAGGCGAGGGTGTACATCGCCGTGCCGGGCGCGAAGCCGTCCAGGAGGGCCCTGAGAAGGCGCTGGACGGCCGAATCCTCGCTCTCCTTCACGGTCATCCGGAGCATCATCGTCGGGAGCATGAGCAGGGACGAGGCGAAAATGACGGCGATGACGCCCGAGTAGTCCACCTTGAGCGGCAGGGAGGTGCTCACACCCCCCATCGCCGGGAATCCCGCCCTGGTTCGCTGGGGATACTGCACCGGGATCTTGCGATGCGCCTGCTGGGTGACGACCGCCAGCCCCGTCATGGACACCATCATCACGATGAAGATCCCGAGGGTGACCCATCCGACCTCGCCGACCTGCACCATCTTCATCGTGCTCCCGATCTCGAACGGGATCCGGGACACGATGCCCGCGAAGATGAGAAGCGAGATCCCGTTGCCGATCCCGTGCTCGGTGACCTGCTCCCCCATCCACATCAGGAGGCAGGTGCCGGTCGTCAGCGTCAGGACCAGCAGGGCGGCCACGCCCATGTTCCACTCCGGCAGGATCGGGCCGAACTGCGCGGACGGCGGCAGATTGCGCAGAAACGTCGTGGTGGCGCTCGCCTGGATGATGCAGAGAATCACGGTGAGATACCTGGTCCACTGATTGATCTTGCGCCGTCCCATCTCGCCCTCCTTGTTGAGGGCCTCGAGCTGGGGCACCACGGTCGTCATCAACTGCATGATGATGGACATGGAAATGTAGGGCATGATGCCCAGCGCGAAGACCGAGAACTTCGAGAGCGCGCCGCCCGAGAAGAGGTCGACGAGGCCGAACACGCCGCCGCCCTGGGCGTTCAGGAACTCCTGCAGGGCCCGGACATTCACGCTGGGCACCGGCACGTGGCATCCCAGCCGGTACCCGAAGAGGGCCAGCAGGGTGATACCCAGCCGCATCCGGAGATCCGGAAGGGCCAGTAGATTCTTGAAGGCTTCGATCACTTAGGCCTCCATGCTTACGGCAGGACCGTGCACGCCCCGCCCGCGGCCGTGATCTTGGCGCGCGCGGACTCCGAGAACGCGTGCGCCGACACCTTCAGTGCCTTCTTGAGGTCGCCGGTCCCGAGGATCTTGACGCCGGGACGTTCGCGGGCGATCAACCCCGCCGACACGAGCGCGGCCGGCGTAACCTCGGCACCGGTCTCGAAAGCCCGCTCGAGATCGCCCACCTGGACGAGGCGGAGACGAACCTTGAACGGCGACACGAACCCCCGCTTCGGGATGCGGAGCATGAGCGGCAGGTTCCCGCCCAGGAACCCCGGCCGATGGTCGGACCCCGTGCGCGAGAACTGACCCTTGAAGCCGCGGCCCGACGTCTTGCCGTGACCCGAGGCGCGGCCGCGGCCGAGGTACCGTCCGCGGCGATGCGATCCCGCCGCGGGGGACAGCGAGCCCGGGTGCGATCCCGGTCCGCGCTCGTCGCTCATGGCTTCGCCGGCTCGACGGCGGACGGCCCTGTCGGCGGAGCCGGCGGAGCCGGCGGAGCCGCCGGACTGGCGGGCACCCCGGTTGCGGCAACCGGGGCCGCCACGACGGCGACCGCGCCCGTCGCCTGACGCCGCAAGCGGCGCGACTGGGCCCAGACATTGAGCTTGTCGAACGCGTCGAAGGTGGCCCGCACGGAATTGTGGGAGTTCGTGTTGCCCACGCACTTCGCCAGGATGTCCCGGACCCCCGCCAGCTCGAGGACGATCCGCACGCCGCCTCCCGCGATCAGGCCCGTCCCGGGCGCCGCCGGACGGAAGACGACCCGGCTGGCCCCGAAACGCCCGACCATGGGCGAAGCGATCGTAGTACCACGCAGTGGCACCCTGATCAGGCGCCGCTTGGCCTTCTCGATGGCTTTCTGGATGGCGTCGGGGACTTCCCCGGCCTTGCCGAGGGCGACCCCGACGTGACCCTTCCCGTCCCCCACGCACATGAGCGCGCTGAAGTGGAAGCGCTTGCCGCCCTTGACCACCTTCGCGACCCGCTTAACGCTGATCATCTTTTCCTTGAGCTCGAGCTGCGACGCATCAATTCTCATGATTTCAGAACTCCAGTCCCGCCTTCCGGGCGGCCTCGGCCACCGCGGAGACGCAGCCGTGATACTTGAACCCGGCGCGGTCGAAACACGCCTGCTTGATCCCCTTCTCCCCCGCACGCCGGGCGATGAGCTCGCCGACCTTCGCGGCCGCGTCCTTGTTGCCGCCGTGCTTCAGGTTCCCCTTGAGCTCGGGCGACTGCGACGAGGCGGCCGCGACCGTCTTGCCCGCCACGTCGTCGACGAGCTGCACGTAGATGTGGCGGAGGCTGCGATAAACAACCAGACGCGGACGCGCAGGCGTGCCTGCGAGCCTGGAGCGCGCGCGGCGATGGCGGACTTCCCGTCGGTCCCGGCGACCGGTGGCGCGCATTACTTGCCGCCCGTTCCGCCGGCGGCCGTGGCCGCGGCCTTGCCCGCCTTCTTACGCACGACTTCACCCGCGTAGCGCACGCCCTTGCCCTTGTAGACGTCCGCCTTGCGGATCGCCCGCATTTCCGCGGCCACCTGTCCCAACATCGCCTTGTCGCAGCCGGTGAGCGTCACCGCGTGACGCTCCTCGCCGCGAGTCCCCGATTCGACGCGTTCCGCCTTCACCGCGACGCCCTCCGGCAGGTTCAGGACGACGGGATGCGAAAACCCGAGCATGAGCGAGAGCTTGTTGCCGGTAACCGTCGGCCGGAACCCGGCCCCCATCAACTCAAGGCGGCGGGTATATCCGTTCGTGACGCCCTCGACCATGTTCCGGATCAGGGCCCGCAGCAATCCGTGGCGGGCCTTGAGTTCACGCTCCTTGAGGCGCGTGCCGCCGGTCTGCTCCACCACGAGCGACCCGTTCTCCTGGCGCACCGAGACCCCGGCCATCATCTTCACGGCGAGCTTGCCCTTGGGTCCCTGGATGCGGATCTCCTCCGGGGAGACCTCGGCCTTGACGCCCGCCGGGAGCGCGACGGGCTGCCGTCCGATGCGCGACACGGGGCGCCTACCTCACCAGACGAGGCACAGGAGTTCGCCGCCGAGATTGCGGGCGAAGGCCTGTGCCCCGCTCATAACGCCCTGGGACGTGGACAGGATCGATACCTCGAGGCGCCGGAGATAGGGCTTGAGCCCCGGCAGATCGACGTAGACGCGCCGGCCCGGCCGGCTCACGCGCTTGGCCCCGTTGAAGAGCCGCTCGCGCCGGGGACCGAAGGCGAGATGAACTTCGAGCACCCGGCGGCCGGCCCGGTCCCCGACCACCCGGTAGGACCGGACGAAGCCCTCGGCGTGCAGGACCTTGAGCACCGCCTGGCGGAGTTTCGAATCGGTCACGCGCGCCGTGTCGAGATGCGCCAGCGAGGCGTTGGAGATCGCCGCCAGGAGATCCGCGATGGGATCGGTGGACGGCATTACCAGCTCGCCTTCGTGACGCCGGGGATGAACCCCTCGCTCGCCAGGTTCCGGAAGCAGATGCGGCACATCTGGAACCGTGTCAGGAACCCGCGCGGCCGCCCGCACAGGAGACACCGGTTGTACTGACGCACCTTGAACTTCGGCTTCCGCTTCTGTTTCTCGATCAGACACTTCTTCGCCATGATGCCTTTTCTAATCCTCCAAGGGTTTCCCCGGGGTGTCCCGGTCAGGTCTTCCTCGCGAAGGGGAACCCCAACGCGATCAAAAGCGCCCGCGCGGGTTCGTCCGCGCCGGCCGAGGTCACGATCGTGATATCCATCCCGCGGACTTTATCGATCTTATCATATTCGATCTCGGGGAAAATGATCTGTTCCGTAACGCCGAACGTGTAGTTGCCGCGCCCGTCGAAGGAATCCGTCGGCACGCCGCGGAAGTCGCGGATCCGCGGTAGGGCGAACCGGACGAGCCGCTCGAAGAACTCATACATCCGCGGCCCCCGCAGGGTCACCATGCACCCGATAGCCTGTCCCTTCCGGATCTTGAAGTTCGAGATCGACTTCTTCGAGCGCCGGACTGACGGACGCTGGCCCGCGATCCTGGCCAGCTGCTCGACCGCCGCATCCAGTTCCTTCGGGTTCTGCGTCGCCTCGCCCACGCCCATGTTGATCACGATCTTGACGAGACGGGCCGCGGCCATGTCGTTCTTGAGCTTGAACTGCGTCTTCAACTCGCCGCGGATTCGTGTGCGGTACTCGGTGAGGAGATTCGCCGTAATCATGATTACACCTTGTCCAGGGGCTCGTTGCAGTGGCGGCACACCCGCACCTTCTGCCCGGTGGCCAGTACGGTCCGCTTGTGCCGGGTCGGCCGGTGACAGCGCATGCACACGACCATGAGGCGCGAGGACGGGACTTCCCGCTCCTTCGACACGATCCCGCCCTGCGGATTCTTCTGCGTCGGCCGGCTGTGGCGCTTCACGACCGCGATCTTCTCGACGACCGCCGTGCCGCGATCGGGATAGACGAGCAGTACCCGGCCGGTCTTGCCGCGGTCCTTGCCGCCGAGTACCTGCACGAAGTCGCCTTTCCTGACGTGGGAAGCGGGAGTGTGTTCCATGTCCCTACACCACGTCCGGGGCGAGCGAGATGATCTTCGTGAAGTTCCGGTCGCGCAGTTCCCGCGCCACGGGCCCGAAGACGCGGGTCCCGCGGGGGTTCATCTGGTCGTTCACGATAACCGCCCCGTTGTCGTCGAAGCGCACGTAACTGCCGTCCGCCCGCCGGACTTCGCGGCGCGTGCGCACGATCACGGCATGCACCACCTCGTGATCCTTGACAGCCGCGCCCGGCAGGGCCTGCTTGACCGACGCAATGATGAGGTCGCCGAGCGACCCCCACTTGCGGTGGCTGCCGCCGAGGACGCGGATGCACATGATCCGCTTCGCCCCGGAGTTGTCCGCCACCTCGAGTACCGTCATCGGCTGGATCATGCCGTCGGCACCTCCTCCGGTTCCCCGCCCAGGGACCGGCGACCGAGAATCTTGACCACGCGCCACCGGATGTCGCGGGACTGCGGACGCGTCGGTACGATCGCCACCACGTCACCCTCGCGGCACTTGAGCTCGTCGCTCGCCTTCACCTTCGTCCGGCGCAGGACGTACTTCTTGTAGCGCTCGTGCTGGACCAGACGCTCGACCCGGACCACCACGGCCCTGGTCATCTTCGCCTTGATCACGATGCCTTCCGTGACGTTCACGGTTCCTACCCCGCTCATGCCTTGGCCTCCTTGGGATGATCGCGCTCCGCGCGGACGGTCAGGATGCGAGCCAGGTTCCGCCGAAGAGCCTGCAGATCGCCCGTCTTCGGAAACTGGCGCTGGCTGTGCTGGATCCGGGCCTTCAGCAACTGGCTGCGCACGTTCTGTTCCCGCTCGGCCAACTCCGGCGGGGTCAGGCGGCGTACTTCGCCGAGCTTGAGGGCCTTCATCGCAGCTCCTCCAGGCTCATCCGCTCGACCACGCGGGTGCGAATCGGCAGCTTGAAGCCCGCCTGCCGGAGGGCCTCCCGGGCCGCATCCCGGGGCACGCCGTCGATCTCACAGAGAATCCGGCCCTTCTTGACCACGGCCGCCCAGAACATCGGTGCGCCCTTCCCCTTGCCCATCCGGGTCTCCAGCGGCTTCGCCGAAACCGGCTTGTGGGGAAACACGCGGATCCAGAGCTTGCCGCCCTTCTTGAGCCCGCGCGCCAGACAGACCCGCATCGCCTCGATCTGCCGAGCCGTCATCCAGCAGTTCTCCTCGGACTTGAGGCCGAAGCTGCCGAAGGCGAGCGAGATCGCGCCACGGGAGATTCCCGCCCGGCGGCCCCGCTGGTCCTTGCGGTGCTTGACGCGACTCGGCATCAGGAGCATATCAGCTCACCCCGCCCGGCTTCGCGGCAATGGACGGAGTCACTACCGATGCCGCGGCTGCGGACGCGGGGCGAGTGGCCCGGCCACCGACGGGCGTCCCGGCCTCGGCGCGCGCGGCCGCGGCGGCGCGCCCCGAGAAGAGGGCGTCGCCCTTGTAGATCCATACCTTGACCCCGATGGTCCCGTGGTTCGTGAACGACGTCGCGTGACCGTAGTCGATCTCGGCCCGCAGCGTGTGCAGGGGCACCTTGCCCAGCACGTCGCGGTGGTACCGGGCGATCTCGGCGCCCGCGAGCCGCCCCGAAAGCTGGGTCTTGATACCTTTGGCGCCGCCCCGCATCGACAGGAGCGCGGCCTTCTTCACGATGCGCCGGTAGGACACGCGCTTCTGCAACTGGGCCGCGATGTTCTCGGACACGAGCTGGGCGTCCACCTCGGGCACGCGGACTTCGTGGATGTTCACGAAGACCTGCCGCCCGGTCCGGGCCTGCAGCTCGTTGCGCAACTGCTCGATCTCGACGCCGCGCTTCCCGATGATCATGCCCGGCTTCGCCGAGTGGATGTTTATGATGACGCGCTGGGTCGTCCGCTCGATGTCGATCGTCGAAATCCCGGCCGCGTACATGCGCTGCTTGATGAACTTCCGCAGGGACAGGTCCTCATGCAGGTACGTGCGGTACTGCACGCGGTCCGCGAACCAGCGCGAGGCCCAGTTGCGCGTGATGCCGAGCCGCAGCCCGACCGGATTTACCTTCTGTCCCATTATTTACTCCAGTCCGCAGTCCCAAGCACTGCCGCTACGCTCCCGGCGCAGCCGGTCGCTCCACAGATCATGATTTCGATCCCTTCTTTGCCGCAACCACGGCGTCCACCTCGATCGTGACGTGACACGTCCGGCGCTTCTGCATGCCGTGCCGGAGCATGGCCTTGGGTTCGAACTTCTTGAACGGAAAACCGCCGTCGGCGTAGGTGCGACTCACGAACAGCGCCGTCGCGTCCGTCGTGCCCTTCTGACCCGCGTTGTTGACGGCACTGCGCAGGAGCTTGAGGATGGTCTCCGACGACTGCTTGCGCGTGAACGCGAGCGTGCGGTAGGCCTCCTCGACCGGTTTTCCCCGGATGAGGTCCAGGACGATCCGGACCTTGCGGGCCGACTGCCGCATGGAATGAAGATGCGCCCGGGCAATCATGTCAGCGACGTGCTCCGCTCGGTGTGCTGGCCGTGCGACTTGAATACGCGGGTAGGCGAGAATTCGCCCAGCTTGTGGCCGACCGTGTTCTCCGTCACGTAGACGGGCACGAACTTCTTCCCGTTGTAGACGGCGATGGTCAGTCCGACCATGTCCGGCGTGATCGTCGACCGGCGGGACCAGGTCTTGAGGACCCGCTTGTCGTTCGCCGCCTTGGCCGACTCCACCTTCTTGAGGAGTTTCGCCTCCACGTACACGCCCTTCTTCAGTGACCTACCCATGGTTCTTCAAGGCCTCCGTTGCACGATCCACTTATCCGAAAGCTTGGGGCGTCGGGTCTTGAGCCCCTTCGCCTTTTGACCCCAAGGCGAGACCGGGGGCCGCCCCGCTCCCGCCTTGCCCTCGCCACCGCCGTGCGGGTGGTCGACCGGGTTCATGGCCGCCCCGCGGACGTGCGGGCGACGGCCCATCCATCGCTTGCGGCCCGCGCTCCCGATCCATACGTTCTCCCAGTCGAGATTCCCCACCTGTCCGACGGTCGCATAGCAGGTCAGGTTCACCCGGCGAACCTCGCCGGACGGCATCTTGAGGAAGGCGAACTCGCCTTCCTTGGCCTGCAACTGGACGGTCGCGCCCGCACTCCGGGCGAGCTGTCCCCCGTGACCGGGCGTCAGCTCGACGTTGTGAACCATGATCCCGGTCGGAATCGCCTCCAGCGGCAGGGCGTTCCCGACCTTGACCTCCACATTGGCCCCCGCGACGACCTTGTCGCCTGGCTTGAGGCCGTCGGGAGCGAGCACGTACCGCCGCTCGCCATCGGCGTAGCGCAGGAGCGCAATCAGAGCCCGCCGGCCCGGGTCGCGTTCGATCCGCTCGACGACCGCGGGGATGTCCCGCTTGTCGCGCTTGAAGTCGACGACCCGGTAGAGGTGCTTGTGTCCGCCGCCGCGGTGCCGAGCCGTGATCCGGCCGAGCGCGTTTCGCCCGCCGCGATTCTTGAACCGGCGGACCAGCGACTTCATCGGCCGGCCCTCGTGCAGGTTTTCGTGCACCAGGTAGCTCCGATGGCGCTGGCTCGGGGTGGTGGGTCGGCGGATCTTCAGCATTTCGTGCCCCCCCTCAACCCGTCGCCGTGACGTCGAGCGTCAGGCCCTTGGCCAGCGTCACGATCGCGCGACGCGTGGACGGCCGGGTGATGTAGTGCGCCCCACGCCGCTTCACCTTGCCGTGCCGGGTCACCGTCCGCACCGATACGACTTTCACCTTGAACAGCTTCTCGATGGCCTCGGCCACCTGCGGCTTGTTGGCATCCGGGTGGACGACGAATACGTACTGGCCGGCCGTCGCGAGACGCGCCGACTTTTCCGTGATCACGGGACGCACGATGATTTCTTCAGGAAGCATGAACGTCCTCCGGACCGCACCGCTTCGCGAGGGACGCGAGCGCCTCGGCCGTCACCATGATCCGGGAGGCGTTGAGCAGGTCATAGACGGAGACATCGGCGGCCATCGCGACCCGAACGCGCGGCAGGTTCCGGCAGGCCCGCAGGAGCCCCTCGTCCCGCCCGTCCCCCACGAACACGACGGCGCCCTCGGTGCCCAGCTTGGCCAGCAGGGAGGCGATAGTCTTCGTTTTCGGCGGGTCGAGGACCGGACGGTTCACGACGACCACCCGGCCGTCCTTCATCTTGGCCGCGAGCACGCTGCGCAGGGCGAGGCGGCGAATTCCGCGGGGCAGGTCCTTCGGGTACTTCCGGGGCCTCGGGCCGAAGGAAATCCCGCCGCCCGGCCACTGCGGCGCGCGGGTCGACCCCTGCCGGGCGCGACCCGTGTGCTTCTGCCGCCACGGCTTCCTGCCCCCGCCGCTGACTTCGCCCTTCGTCTTCGTGGACGCGGTGCCCACCCGCGCATTCGAGAGCTGGGCAACCACGGCAAGGTACACGGCGTGCGCGTGGGGGTGGACCGCAAAGACCGCGGGGGCCACGACGGTCCCCGCAGGCTCGCCGGCCGCGTCGAACTTCGACAGGGAGGGAACGACGGCGGTCGTCATTTCTTCGCCGGCCCCTTCTTCGAGGCGGCCGTCTTGGCCCCCTCGGTATCGTGGACCTCGACCCACAGCCGACGCGACGACGGCGCCTTCCGCTTGACCGTCGGCGTGATGCGGACCCACGACCCCGTCGCCCCCGGTACGGCACCCTTGACGACCAGGAGGTCGTGGGCCGCGTCAACCTTGAGGACCTCGAGATTCGGGGACGTGCTCGTCGCGTTGCCGTGGCGTCCACCCATCCGGGTGCCCCGGAGGGTGTGGCCCGGATCGGTCGAGGACCCGATCGAGCCAGGAGCGCGATGCGACATCGAGCCGTGGGTGTCGGGGCCGCCTTTGAATCCGTGCCGCTTCACCACGCCCTGAAAACCGTGGCCCTTGGACGTCCCCTGGACGTCGACACGATCCCCGGGCTTGAAGAGCTCGACCGTGAGCTTCGACCCCGTGGCGAGATCCCCTGGGCCCTCTTTCGTGCGATGCGGGACGAACTCGGCCAACACCCGGTGCGGCGGCAGACCGAGCTTCGCAAAGACGCCGATCGCGGCTTTCGTCATCCGGACCTCTGGTTTCGGCTCCTCGCGAAACGCCATCTGCACGGCATCGTAGCCGTCCGTCTCCTTGGTGCGCACGCGGGTCACGGTGCATGGGCCGGCGAGGATCACGGTCGCGCCCACGGCCCGGCCCTCGCGGTCAAAGACCTGGGTCATTTGGACCTTCTGTCCGAGGAGACCGACCCCGCGCGGCATCAGAGCTTGATCTCGACGCCGACGCCCGCCGGGAGTTCCAGCTTCATGAGGGCGTCGACGGTCTTCGTGGTGGGCTCCAGGATATCGAGGAGGCGCCTGTGCGTGCGGATCTCGAACTGCTCCCGCGACCGCTTGTCGATGTGGGGGGAACGCAGCACGGTGAACCGCTCGATGCGCGTGGGCAGGGGGATGGGTCCGGAGACGGATGCCCCCATGCGCTTCACGGTCTCGACGATCTCGGCCGCGGACTGATCCAGCAGCCGGTGATCGAAGGCCTTCAGTTTGATCCGAATGCGCTGCACCTTACGTTACCTGCCTTCTCCTCTGTTGCCTCTAAACTTCGCCATAATCGGTTCCGCGACCGCTTTCGGCACGTCCTCGTAGAGTTTGAACTCCATCGAAGAGTTGCCGCGTCCCTGTGTCATCGAGCGCAGGGAAGTCACGTACCCGAACATCTCGCCCAACGGAACCAGCGCGCGCACCACGCGTGCGTTGCCCCGGAAGGTCATCCCCTGCACCTGACCCCGTCTGGAGTTCAGATCTCCGATGACGTCCCCGACAAAGTCCTCGGGGACCACGACTTCGAGATCCATCACCGGCTCCGTCAGAACGGGTCGAGCCTTCATAACAGCCTCTTTGAACGCCATGGAGGCCGCGATCTTGAAGGCCATTTCCGACGAGTCGACCTCGTGGAAAGAACCATCATACAGCACGGCGCGGAAATCCACCACCGGGTACCCGGCGATGACCCCCCCCTCCTTGGCCTCCTTGATCCCCTTGTCCACGGCGGGCCAGAACTCCCGGGGGACGGACCCGCCGACGATCTCTGTAACGAATTCGTAGCCTTTTCCGGACTCCAGGGGCTCCAGCCGGATCGAGACGTCCCCGTACTGGCCCCGGCCCCCCGTCTGTTTGATGTATTTGACCCGGGTTTCGGCGATCTGCCGGATGGTCTCCTTGTAGGCGACCTGCGGCCGGCCGGTATTGGTCTGGACGTTGAACTCCCGCTTGAGGCGGTCGACGATGATGTCGAGGTGAAGCTCGCCCATCCCGGCGATGATGGTCTGGGACGTCTCGGAGTCCACCTTGACCTTGAGCGTGGGGTCCTCGTCGCACAGCCGGCCCAGCGCCATGCCCATCCGCTCCTGGTCCTCGCGCGTCTTGGGCTCGATGGCCAGGGAGATGACCGGCTCCGGGAAGACCGGAACCTCGAGCAGGATCGGGTCGGTCTCGGGACAGAGCGTGTCCCCCGTCTTCGTGTCCTTGAATCCGACCACGCCCACGATGTCACCGGTCTCGGCCTGGTCCACCTCGTCCCGCTTGTTCGCGTGCATGACCAGCAGGCGGCCGACGCGCTCGCGGATCCCGCGAGTCGCGTTGTACACGTACGAGCCCGAGGCCAGCACCCCCGAGTAGGCGCGCACGAAGGTCAGCTTCCCCACGAACGGGTCGACCGCGATCTTGAAAGCCAGGCCACAGAACGGCTCCGCGTTGTCCGGCTTCCGGAACATCTCGCTGTTGTCCTTCGGGCTCGTCCCCCTTACCGGCTTCAGCTCCGCCGGCGAGGGCAGGTACCGGACCACGGCGTCCAGGAGCGGCTGGACGCCGCGGTTCCGGAACGACGAGCCGCACAGGCAGGGCACGATCTTGCCCGACACGGTGCCGCGCCGCAGGCACGCGTGGATTTCGTCTTCCGAGATCGGGTGCCCCTCGAGAAACTTGTGCATGACGGCGTCGTCGAACTCGACGCACGCCTCGAGCATCTTCTCCCGCGCCTTGGCCGACTTTTCGGCGAGCTCGGGCGGAATGTCGAGGACCTCGTAGTCCTTGCCCTTGGTGTCGTCGTGCCACAGCAGGGCCTTCATGCGGATCAGGTCGACGACGCCGAGGAACTTGTCCTCGGCGCCCCAGGCCACCTGGATGGGACACGTCTTGGCCGCGAGCTTGTCGATCATGGATGCGATGGTCATGTCGAAGTCCGCACCAACCCGGTCCATCTTGTTCGCGTAGGCGATCCTCGGCACGGAGTACTTGTCCGCCTGGCGCCACACCGTCTCCGACTGCGGCTCGACACCCGCGGAGGCGTCGAACACGACGACCGCACCGTCGAGTACGCGGAGGCTGCGCTCGACCTCGACCGTGAAGTCCACGTGCCCGGGCGTGTCAACGATGTTGATCTGGTGGTCGAGCCAGAAGGTCGTGGTCGCGGCAGCCGTGATCGTGATCCCCCGCTCGCGTTCCTGGTCCATCCAGTCCATCTGCGTGTTGCCGTCGTCGACGTTCCCGAGCTTGTGGATACGGCCGGTGTAGAACAGGATGCGCTCGGTCGTCGTCGTCTTGCCCGCGTCGATGTGCGCGCAGATACCGATGTTCCGGATACGTGATAGTTCGGTCGCTCGTGCCACTTGGGGTTGCTCCTTCGCCCGCTCTACCAGCGATAGTGCGCGAAGGCGCGGTTGGCTTCGGCCATCTTGTGTACTTCGTCCCGCTTCTTCATGGCCGCGCCGGTCCCGGCCGCCGCCTCGCCCAGCTCACCCGCCAGACGCTCGATGAGGCTCCGCTCGGTGCGCGCCTCCGTCGCCGTCAGTATCCAGCGAATGGCCAGGGCCAGCCGGCGCTCGGGCCGGACCTCGATGGGCACCTGGTAGTTCGCGCCACCGACGCGGCGGGCGCGCACCTCGAGCACGGGTTTGACGTTCTCGATCGCGGTCTTGAGGACGTTGATCGCCGATAGCCCCCGCTTTTCGAGCGTGTCCATGGCACCGTAGACGACCCCTTCCGCCGTGGCGCGCTCGCCGTCCTTCATGATGCAGTTCACGATCTTGGACACCAGCTTGCTCTGGTAGCGGGTGTCGGGATCCACGTCGCGCCGGGGAGCCCGTCCGTGGCGAGGCATCAGGCGGCTCCTTCGGCGGACTTCTTGGGCCGCTTGGCGCCGTACCGGGACCGGCTGCGCCGGCGATCCGTCACGCCCTGGGCGTCGAGGACGCCGCGGACGATGTGGTAGCGCACGCCCGGCAGGTCGGGAACGCGGCCCCCGCGCACGAGGACGATCGAGTGTTCCTGGAGGTTGTGGCCGATCCCGGGGATGTAGGCCGTCACCTCGATGCCGTTGCTCATGCGCACCCGGGCGACCTTCCGGAGGGCCGAGTTCGGCTTCTTGGGCGTCACGGTCTTCACGACCAGGCACACGCCCCGCTTGAACGGGGCGGATTGGAGGGCCGGCGAGCGCGAGTGCCCGCCCTTCATGGTCCGCGGATGACGGATAAGCTGCGAGATGGTGGGCATCAGGAGGCCGCCACCGTCTCGGACGCCTCGGGTTCGGCGCCCATGGACGCAAGATTCTGCGCCGCGATCACCTCGGGCATGAGCGGCGTCTCCAGTTCCTTCGGAAGCTCGAGCACGATGTCCTCCTCCCTGAAGATCCCCGTTCCGGCGGAGATCAGGTGTCCCATGATGACGTTCTCCTTGAGGCCCGACAGCTTGTCCACCTGGCCGTTCACCGCGGCCTCGGCGAGCACCCGCGTCGTCTCCTGGAAGGAGGCCGCCGAGACGAAGCTCTCGGTCGACAGCGACGCCTTCGTGATGCCCAGGAGGACGGGCCGCGCGGTGGCGGGCTTGCCGCCCTTCGCAAAGACCCGCGCATTTTCCTCCTTGAACCGCACCCGGTCAATCTGCTGACCGGCCAGGAATTCGGTCGATCCCGGGTCGAGCACGAGCACCTTCCGGAGCATCTGGCGCACGATGGCCTCGATATGCTTGTCGTTCACGATGACGCCCTGCAACCGGTAGACCTCCTGAATCTTGTTCAGCAGGTACTCCTGCACGGCATTCTCGCCCTTGACCCGCAGGATGTCGTGCGGATCGATGAGCCCATCCGTCAGCGGTTCTCCCGCCGTGATTGTGTCCGAGTCGCGGACGTCGAGATGCCGGCCCAGGGGCACCAGGTACTCGCGCTTGAGGCCGGACTTCGCCTCCACCGTGATCTTGCGGGAGCCCTTCTCGAGACCCATGAACCGCACCGTCCCGTCGATCTCGGAGATGATCGCGTAGTTGCGCGGACGCCGAGCCTCGAACAGCTCGGCCACGCGCGGCAGACCGCCCGTGATGTCGCCCGTCCGGGTCGTCTGGCGCGGCAGTTTGGCGACGATGTCGCCGACCTTGACCGCCTGGCCGTCGTGCACCTGGAGGTAGGCGCCCACCGGAATGGTGTAGCTCGCCTGCGGGGAGTCGGCGCTGTCGACCACGAAGATCTGCGGATGCCGGTGCTCGTCCTTGCTGTCGATGATCCGGCGTTCCACGCGGCCCGTGGTCTTGTCGACTTCCTCCTGCATCGTGATGTCCTTCTCGACATCGTGGAACTTCGTCTTCCCGCCCATCTCCGAAAAGATCGGCACGGAATACGGGTCCCACACCGCCAGCAGATCGCCCTTCTTGACGCCCTCGCCGTTGTGCTTGCGCAGCACGGCGCCGTAGGGAATCACGTGGGTCTCGCGCTCGCGCCCGACCTCGTCGAAGATGCTGATCTCGGCGTTGCGGTTGATGACCACGGTCTCCCCCGCGCCGTTCTTGAGGATGCGCAGGTTGCCGTACCGAAGCGTGCCGTCGCTCCGGCTGTCGATCCGGGACGTCTCGACCACGCGGGAGGCCGCGCCGCCCACGTGGAACGTCCGCAGGGTCAACTGGGTTCCGGGCTCGCCGATCGACTGCCCGGCGATGACGCCGACGGCCTCGCCGATGGACACCATGCGCCCGGTCGCCAGGTCGCGGCCATAGCACTTCACGCACACGCCGCCGCGGGACTCGCAGGTCAGCACCGACCGGATCCGGACCCGCTCGATCCCGAGGTCCTCGATCCGGGCCGACGCCTCGTCCGTGATCTCGTCGCCCGCGCGGACGATAACCTCGTCCGTCAGGATATCCGCGATCGGGTCGAGGGCTACGCGCCCCGCGATCCGCTCGCGCAGGGGCTCGATGGTGTCCGCCCCCTCGCGCATCGCCGACACGATGATGCCCTGGATCGTGCCGCAATCCTCTTCCATGACCTTGACGTCCTGGGCCACGTCGACAATCCGGCGCGTCAGGTACCCGGCGTCCGCCGTCTTGAGGGCGGTGTCCGCCAAGCCCTTCCGGGCGCCGTGCGTGGAGATGAAGTACTCGAGCACGTTCAGCCCCTCGCGGAAGTTGGACGTGATCGGATGCTCGATGATCTCGCCCATGCTGCCCGTGATCCGCTGGGCGGGCCGGGCCATGAGCCCGCGCATCCCGGCCAGCTGGCGCACCTGGTCTTCCTTGCCGCGGGCGCCGGACTTCGCCATCATATAGATGGGGTTGAACCGGTCCTTGTCCTCCTCGAGCCGCTTCATCATCGCTTCCGACACCTTCGTCGTGGCCTGCGTCCAGAGGTCGATGACCCGGTTGTAGCGCTCGCCGTCCGTGATCACGTTCTTCTGGTACTGGAGGTTGATCTGGCGCACCTCCTCGCGGGTCTTCTCGACGACCTTGGACTTCTCTCCGGGCACCTTCATGTCCTCGAGGGACACCGTGATCCCGCCCACGGTCGCGAACTCGAACCCGATTCGCTTCACGGAATCCAGCAGGCGGATGGTGAGGGCGCTTCCGTACTCGCGGTAGCAGACGGCCACGAGTTCGGTGAGCTCCTTCTTGCCCATCTGCCGGTTGGTCAGGTTGCGCCGGCTCCCCTGATGGTCCTCGACCTCCTTGAACCGCACTTCCTCCGGAAGCGTAATGTTGAAGATCACGAGCCCGACGGTCGTATCGATGGTCTTCCCCGCGTGCCGGACCTTGATCCGCGCGTGCAGGTTGACCCAGCCTCCCTGATAGGCGCGCTCCACCTCGTCGAGGTTCGGGAAGGTCTTCCCCTCACCGGTCACGCCCTTACGGACGCCCGTGAGGTAGTAGACGCCGAGCACGGTGTCCTGCGTGGCGGACAGGATCGGACGCCCGTTCGACGGCGACAGGATGTTGTTCGTCGACATCATCAGGATCCTCGCCTCGAGCTGCGCCTCCACCGACAGCGGCACGTGGACCGCCATCTGGTCGCCGTCGAAGTCGGCGTTGAACGCCGAACAGACGAGCGGGTTGATCTTGATCGCCTTGCCCTCGACAAGGATGGGCTGGAACGCCTGGATCCCGAGCCGGTGCAGGGTCGGCGCGCGGTTCAGAAGGACCGGGTGCTCCTCGATGACCTCTTCGAGCACGTCCCAGACTTCCGGGCTGCTCCGCTCGACGAGCTTCTTCGCACTCTTGATCGTATGCACGTAGCCGCGCTCCTCGAGCTTGCGGATGATGAACGGCTTGAAGAGCTCGAGGGCCATCTCCTTGGGCAGGCCGCATTCGTGCAGGCGCAGGTCCGGCCCGACGACGATGACCGAACGGCCGGAGTAGTCCACGCGCTTGCCGAGCAGGTTCTGGCGGAAGCGCCCCTGCTTGCCCTTGAGCATGTCGGACAGGGACTTGAACGGCCGGTTACCCGCGCCCTTCACGACGTGTCCGCCGCGCCCGTTATCGAACAGCGCGTCCACGGATTCCTGCAGCATGCGCTTCTCGTTCTGGATGATGATCTCGGGCGCCTTGATCTCCATGAGCCGGCGCAACCGGTTGTTGCGGTTGATGACGCGCCGGTAGAGGTCGTTCAGGTCGGAGGTCGCGAACCGGCCGCCGTCCAGGGGCACCAGGGGCCGCAGATCGGGCGGCAGGACCGGCAGGGACTCGAGCACCATCCAGTCGGGGTGGTTGCCCGAGCGGCGGAACGCTTCGACGACGCGCAACTGCTTAGAGAGCTCCTTCTTGCGCTGGACCGACCCGGATTCCTCGAAGTCCTTGCGGACCACCTTGGACAGGGCGGCCAGATCGAGCTCGCGCAGGAGGTCGCGAATCGCCTCCGCGCCGATGCGGGCCTTCAGCGTCCGGCCGTGCGGGTCCTGCTGGACCTTGCGGTACTCGGCCTCGGAAAGGAGCTGGAGGCGCTTGAGCCCCGTCTTCCCCGGGTCCAGGACGATGAACTGCTCGTAGTAGATGACCTTCTCGAGATCGCGGCTCGAGATACCGAGGAGCGCGGCCATGCGGCTCGGCACTCCCTTGACGTACCAGATGTGCGCCACCGGCGCCGCCAGCTCGATGTGCCCCATGCGCTCCCGGCGGACCTTGGAGTCGACGACTTCGACGCCGCACCGGTCGCAGATGATGTCCTTGTGCTTGAGCTTCTTGTACTTCCCGCAGCTGCACTCCCAGCTCTTGACGGGGCCGAAAATCCGCTCGCAGAAGAGGCCGTCGCGCTCCGGCTTGAAAGTCCGGTAGTTGATCGTCTCGGGCTTCTTTACCTCGCCGCGCGACCAGGCCCGGATGACGTCCGGGGACGCCAAGGTGACGCGGATCGCCGTGAACGGGCCGCCTTCCTTGCCGACGGGCGTGTACTTGGCCGAGCCGGGGACGCGTTCCTTCGCCATGGTTACCGCACCTCCTGTGCTTCTTCGCGCGCCGGCTTCTCGTCCTTGCCGTTCTTGCCGCCCCGCTTCACCTCACGCAACAGCTCGACGTTGATCGCCAGGCTCTGAAGCTCCTTGATCAGGACGTTGAACGACTCGGGCACGCCCGACTCGGGGACGTTCTGGCCCTTCACGAGCGCCTCGTATACGCGGGCGCGCCCGGAGACGTCGTCGCTCTTGACCGTCAGGAGCTCCTGGAGGGCGTGCGCCGCCCCGTAGGCCTCGAGAGCCCAGACTTCCATCTCGCCGAACCGCTGGCCGCCGAACTGCGCCTTGCCGCCCAGCGGTTGCTGGGTGACGAGGGAGTAGGGGCCCGTCGACCGGGCGTGGATCTTGGTCTCGACCAGGTGCGCGAGTTTCATCATGTAGAGGTACCCGACGGTCACGGGCTCGTCGAAGGTCTCGCCGGTCCGGCCGTCGTGCAGGACGACCTTCCCGTTTTCGGGCAGGCCTGCCTCTTGCAGCATCTTCTGGATCACCTCTTCGGAGGCCCCATCGAACACGGGGCACGAGACGTAGCGGCCCAGCACGTGGGCGGCCCAGCCCATGTGGATCTCGTAGATCTGGCCGACGTTCATCCGGGAGGGCACGCCGAGCGGGTTGAGCACCATGTCGACGGGCGTGCCATCCGGCAGGTAGGGCATGTCCTCTTCCGGCAGGATCTTGGACACGACTCCCTTGTTCCCGTGCCGGCCGGCCACCTTGTCGCCGACCATGAGGCGGCGCTTCTTGGCCACATAGACCTTCGCCAGCTTGAGCACGTTCTGCAGCAGTTCGTCGCCCTTCTTGATGCGCTCGATCTCGTCATTTGTCTCGCGCTCGATGGACTCGATCTCCTCGGCGAGCAATTGCTTCATCCGGACAGCCGCCTCACGGTGGGCCTCCTTGAGGGCGGCTCCCCTGGCGCCGTCCGCGGCCTTGACGGCGGTCGCAAGCGCGGCCTCCCGTTCGGCCAGCTCCTCCTCATGGCGTTTCCGGCACGCGTCGACGGCGGCCTGCTGGTCCGCCTCGATGCGCTTGATCTCGGACTGCTCCTTCGCCTTGAGCCGCTCCTCGCGGTTCTTCCGGGCAAAGATCCGGGTCGACAGGATCTTGCCGTCCACCCCGGGCGGCACCCGCAGGGAGGTGTCCCGCACGTCTTCGGCCTTCTCGCCGAAGATCGCGCGCAGAAGCTTTTCCTCGGGCGTCTGCTCGGTGTCGCCCTTCGGCGCCACGCGGCTGACGAGGATGTCCCCGGGCAGAACATCCGCCCCCACGCGGGTCACGCCGGTCTCGTCGACGTTGGCGAGGGCTTCCTCGCTCACGTTGGGCACGTCCCGCGTGATCTCCTCGGGCCCCAGCTTCGTCTCGCAGGCCTCGGCCTCGAACTCCTCGATATGCACCGAGCTCAGGATGTCGTCCTTGAGGATGCGCTCGCTGACGAGCACGGCGTCCTCGAAGTTGTACCCGCGCCAGGGCAGGAACGCGACGAGGACGTCGGCCCCCAGGGCCAGCTCCCCGCCCGACATCGCCGGCCCGTCGCCGAGCACGTCGCCCGCCTTGACCCGGGTACCCTTGAGGACCACGGGCTTCTGGGTCAGGCACGTATTCTGGTTCGAGCGCCGGTACTTGATGAGTTTGTAAATATCCACACCGCCCGGATCGGTCACCCGGCCGTCCTTCTCCTTGACGGCGTCGGCGTACACGACGATCCGCCGGGCATCCACCGCGGCTACGGTCCCACCCCGCCGCGCGAGGACGGCCATGCCGGAATCGCGGGCCACCACGGATTCCATCCCGGTGCCGATGAGCGGCGGATGGGTCCGGACGAGAGGCACCGCCTGGCGCTGCATGTTCGATCCCATCAGGGCACGGTTGGCATCGTCGTGCTCGAGGAACGGGATCAGGGCGGTGGCCGCACTCACGAGCTGTTTCGGAGAGACGTCCATGTAGTCCACGGCTTCCGGCGACACCACCTGGATGTCCCCGCGGAAGCGCGCGAGCACCTGCGCCTCGGCGATCCGGCCGTCCTTGTCCATGACCGTGTTGGCCTGGGCGATGACGACGCGATCCTCCTCGTCGGCGTTGAGGTACTTGACCTCGTCGACGACACGGGCACTTTCTACCTTCCGGACCGGCGACTCCAGGAAGCCCAGCTCGTTGATCCGGGCATAGGTCGCGAGCGAGGAGATGAGCCCGATGTTCGGACCTTCCGGGGTCTCGATCGGGCAGACGCGCCCGTAGTGCGAATGATGCACGTCGCGGACCTCGAAGCCCGCGCGCTCGCGGGACAGCCCCCCCGGCCCGAGGGCGGAGAGCCGCCGCTTGTGCGTGATCTCCGCGAGCGGGTTCGTCTGGTCCATGAACTGGCAGAGCTGGCTGCTCGCGAAGAAGCTCTTGACCGCCGCCGAAAGCGGCTTCGTGTTCAGGAGCACGTTCGGCAGGACCGTCGTGAGATCCACCAGGCCCATGCTCGCCCGCACGACCTTCTCGACGCGGGCAAACCCGATCCGGAACTGGTTCTCGAGCAGCTCCCCGATCGAGCGCACGCGACGGTTCCCGAGGTGGTCGATGTCGTCCTTGGTGCCCTCGCCACCGTTGGACATCCGGAAGAGGCGCTTGAGCGATTCGGCGATGTCCTCGCGCGTGAGCGTTCGGACCGTCAGCGGCACCTCGCGCCCGAGCTTCCTGTTGAGCTTGTAGCGCCCGACCGCCGCCAGGTCGTACTTCCGCGGATTGAAGAAGAGGTTCTCGAGCAGCGTCCGCGTGCTCTGGGCCGTGGCGGGAGACGTCGGCGAGAGCTTCTGGTGGATCTCGCGCAGCGCCTCTTCCTCGGTCCGGGCCTTGTCGCTCCGCAGCGTGTCGCAGATCGAGAAGCCGTCCTCGGGATGGTCCAGGACGAGGACGCGCACGCTCGGCATACGGCCCTTGAGCATGACCGCCCGGCACAGGACTTCGCGGTCCCGGTCCTTCTCGCGCGTCTTGAGCTTGCGGTAGGTGGCCCCGGCTTCCCGGGTCTCGCCTTCGTCCACCCGCAGGAGGATCTCGCCGCTAGCCGCATCGACATCGAGAATCTTGCTGTTGGCCTCGGCCAGGATCTCGCCGGTATTCGGGTCCACGAGCGCCGTGGCCGTTATGCGCCCCTTGAGCCGGCGCAGATCGTCGACCGGCACGTCCTCGACGGAGTAGAAGAGCCGCATCATCTCCTCGGCGGACGTGTACCCGATCGCGCGCAGGAGCGTGGTGGCCAGGACCTTCTTGCGACGGTCGATCCGGGCATACGCGTGCCCGTTGAGGTCGAACTCGAACTCGAGCCAGATGCCCCGGTAGGGGATCATGCGGGCCACGTACATCTTGCGGCCGCTGGCCGCGCTCTTCTCGTCGTCCTCCTCGAACACGAGCCCCGGGGAGCGGTGCAACTGGCTCACGACGACCCGCTCGGCCCCGTTGATGATGAACGTCCCGTGCCGGGTCATGAGCGGAAGCTCGCAGAGGAAGACTTCCTGCTCCTTGATCTCCTTCACGATGCGTGGGGCGTGGGCGCCACCCGTCTTGTCGCGCTCGCGCACGACCAGCCGCAGGGTCGCCTTGAGCGGCGCCGCGAACGTCATCCCCCGCTCCCGGCAGGCATCCTCGGGGTACTTCGGCGCGCCCAGCGAGTAGCTGACGAACTCGAGGTAGGAATCCTCGGACATGTCGAAGATCGGAAAAGAACCACGAAAGACCGCCTGCAGGCCGGTGTCGGCGCGTTCTTCGGGCAGCTTGTCGCGCTGCAGGAACGCTTCGAAGGACTCGCGCTGAACGGCGAGGAGGTTGGGCACCTCCATCACCTCCTGGAAATGACCCAGGTTGACCCGACGCACCGCCTTGGCTATCGCCATGAGTTCTTCTTGCCTCCGCTGGTTACTTGATCTCGATCGTCGCGCCGCTCTCCGCGAACTTGGCCTTGATGGCCTCGCCTTCCTCGGGGGTCACGCCTTCCTTGACCGGCTTCGGCGCGCCGTCGACGAGCTCCTTGGCTTCCTTCAGCCCGAGCCCCGTGACCTCGCGCACCACCTTGATGACCGCGATCTTCTTGTCGCCCGCGGCCGCCAGCACGACGTTCACCGTGGACGGGGCTTCCTTCGCACCCGCCGCCGCAGCCCCACCGCCCGCCGCCGGTGCCGCCACCATCGCGGCCGCCGCGGAAACCTGGAACTCGGCCTCGAAGGCCTTGATGAACTCGTTGAACTGGAGCAGCGTCCAGCCCTTCATGTCCTCGAGCACTTCGGTCGGATTCAGCTTGCTCATTGATGGATCCTCCTTTTAAGCCTTCGGCGCCTTCTTGGCCGCTTCCTTCATCAACAATGCCAGTTTCGTCAGCATACTCGTGAAGTCCCGCGCCGCACGCGAGAAGGGCGCCTTCATCGTGCCCGCCGCCATGGTCAGCAACTCGCGACGGCCCGGCAGGGCCGCCAGCGCCTTGAGCTCCGCCACGTCCAACGGGCGCCGGTCGAGAAGCCCGCCCTTGAGGGAGAGCTTCTCGTGCTCGGACGCGAACGTCGTGAGCGCCTTCAGACCCGCCACCGGATCGTCCGCGAGGAACGCCACCGCCGTGTTCATCTTCAGCCAGTCGCCGCAGCCCGGCACCTGCTCCGCCTCGCACGCGAGCTTCATGAGCCGGTTCTTGACGACCTTGAGGCTCGCCGCGGTCGGCCGGATGGCCTTCCGGAGCTCCGTCGTCTCCGTGCTGTCCAGCCGCTGGGCATCGAGGAAGACCATTCCCGACGCGCCCCGGATCCGCTCCCGCAGACCCTGGATCATCTCCGCCCGCTTCGCCTTGCCCACGGACACGCTCGACGCCATGACGTCAAACCTCCTGCGGCGCGAACGCGTTCGCGTCCACTTCCACGCCGGGACCCATCGTCGATGAAAGGAACACCCGCCGAACGTACGCCCCCTTGGCGGCCGGCGGACGCATCCGCATCAGGACCTCCATCACCGCGCCCGCGTTCGCGACGAGGTGCTCCGCGGGGAACGAGGCCTTGCCGACCGCCGCGTGGATGATGCCGTAGCTGTCGTTCCGAAGCTCGAGCCGGCCCGCCTTGCTCTCCTTCACGATCCGGCCGACGTCCATGGTGACCGTGCCGGACTTCGGGTTGGGCATGAGGCCCCTGGGGCCCAGCACCTTGCCCAGGGGACTCGCAGCCCGCATGAGGTCCGGCGTGGCGATGACGACGTCGAAATCCAGCCAACCCTTCGAGATCTTCTCGATGAGGTCCTCGGCACCGACGTAGTCCGCGCCGGCCGCCTGGGCCTCCTTCTCCTTCTCCCCCTTCGCCAGTACGAGCACCTTGCGCGTCGTTCCGCTCCCGTGTGGGAGGACCGCGGCGGTCCTAACAGCCTGGTCGCTCTGCTTGGGATCGATACCGAGCCGGACGGTGAGTTCCACCGTCTCGTCGAACTTCGCCGTCGCGCACTTCTTCACGATCGCGACAGCCTCGGGCACCGCGTACCGCTTGGTCCGGTCCACGGACGTCACCACCGCTTCGAAGCGCTTACTCATGCCGACACCTCCAACCCCATGCTCCGGGCCGTCCCCTCGACCTGCGAGATGGCGGCCTCGAGCGTCCCCGAGTTGAGGTCCTGCATCTTCGACTTGGCGATCTCCACCACCTGCTCCCGCGTCACCTGGCCGACCTTCGTCCGGTTCGGTTCCGCGGACGCCTTGGCGATCCCCGCGGCCCGCTTGAGCAGGACGGCCACCGGGGGCGTCTTCGTAATGAAGGTGAAGCTCCGGTCCGCGTATACCGTGAGCACCACCGGGATGATGAGCCCTTCCTGGCTGCCCGTCGCCGCGTTGAACTGCTTGCAGAACTCCATGATGTTCACGCCGTGCTGGCCCAGGGCCGGGCCGACCGGGGGGGCCGGAGTCGCCCCTCCCGCGCGAATCTGGAGCTTCACCATGGCGATCTGCTTCTTCGGAGCCATCAGGTCTTCTCGATCTGCTCGAAGTCAACCTCGAGCGGGGTCTGGCGGCCGAAGATCGACACCGTAATGCGGACCTTGCCGCGCTGGGGGTTCACTTCCTCGATGACGCCCTGGAAATTCACGAAGGGGCCGCTCGTGATCTTGACCGGCTCCCCTTCCTCGAACTGGGTCTTCGGACGCGGACGCGACTTCGCCTTGCCAATCTGCTCGAAAATCGTCTCCACCTCGGTCTCGGCGAGCGCCACGGGGCGGTCGCCGCCAAGGAACCCGGTCACGCGGGGCGTGTTCCGGATAACGTGCCACAGCTCGTCGGTCATGTCCATCTGGACCAGGATGTATCCCGGGAAGAACTTGCGCTGAGTGATCTTCTTCTTCCCCTCACGAATTTCGGCGACCTCCTCGGTCGGGATGAGCACCTGCGAGACGTGCTCGTTCAGGCCCGCCTCGTCGACGCGCTTGGCGAGGTGGTCCTTCACCTTCTGCTCGAACCCCGAATATGTATTGACCACGAACCACTCCATCGGCATCGGATCCCCTATCCCCGTTATCTCAGGATGACCAAGAGCACATTCGAGATCAGCAGGTCGTAGAAGGCCAGCAACAGCGCCAGCGCCGCCGTGGCCGCGATCACGACCGCCGTCGCCCCGGCAATTTCCCGCGACGTCGGCCACGTAACCCGGCGCACTTCCTGGCCGACCTCGGCCACGAATGCCTTCGCCCGCTCGAACCACTCACGCACTCCCACGCTGATCCAACCCTCCCCGAATCATTCCGGCCCGGCGACGCCGGACCGCTACCAAGCCCCAGGCCTGACAGGCTTCGAACCTGCAACCCCCGGTTTTGGAGACCGGTGCTCTGCCAATTGAGCTACAGGCCTACTGCATCAACAGGCCTACTTCGCCTCCCGGTGCGCGACAGCTTTCCGGCAGAACGGGCAGAACTTCTTCAATTCGATCCGCCCCGACTGCTTCTTCCGGTCCTTGGTCGTGGTGTAGTTCCGGCGCTTGCACTCGCCACAGGCCAGATGCACCACTTCCCGCATGTCCGCCGTTCCTCCCCTACCCGCCGCTTACTCGACGACTTCCGAGATGACGCCCGCGCCAACGGTGTGACCGCCCTCGCGGATGGCGAAGCGCTGCCCCTTCTCCATCGCGATCGGCGTGATCAACTCGACTTCCACCGTCACGTTGTCGCCGGGCATGATCATTTCCACGCCCGCCGGAAGCGTAATCGTCCCGGTAACGTCCGTCGTCCGCATGTAGAACTGCGGACGATAGCCCTTGAAGAACGGGGTGTGGCGACCACCCTCTTCCTTCGTCAGGAAGACGACCTCACCCTTGAACTTCTTGTGGGGCGTGATCGAGCCCGGCTTCGCAACCACCTGGCCGCGCTGCACGTCGTCCTTTTCAATCCCGCGCAACAGGGCGCCGACGTTGTCGCCGGCCTGCGCGTCGTCCAGGAGCTTCCGGAACATCTCGATTCCGGTCACGACCGTCTTCCGCGTCGGCCGGAGACCCACGATCTCGACTTCCTCGTTGACCTTGAGCTTGCCGCGCTCGACGCGCCCGGTCACGACCGTGCCGCGACCCGTGATCGTGAACACGTCCTCGACCGCCATGAGGAACGGCTTGTCGACGTCGCGCACCGGCGTCGGGATGAACTCGTCCACGGTCTCCATGAGCTTGAGGATCGGGCCGCAGTTTGCGCACTCGGTCTTGCCGCACCCGCACTTCATCGCGTTCAGCGCCGACCCGCGCACGATTGGAATCTTGTCGCCCGGGAACCCGTACTTCTTCAGGAGGTCGCGCAGCTCTTCCTCGACGAGCTCGATGAGCTCGGGATCCGACGCGTCCATCTTGTTGAGGAACACGACCATGGCCGGCACGCCGACCTGGCGGGCGAGCAGGATGTGCTCGCGCGTCTGGGGCATCGGCCCGTCCGGCGCCGACACCACGAGAATCGCGCCGTCCATCTGCGCCGCGCCCGTGATCATGTTCTTGATGTAGTCGGCATGGCCCGGGCAGTCGATGTGGGCGTAGTGCCGATTGGCCGTCTCGTATTCGACGTGCGTGATCGCGATCGTGATCCCGCGCTCCTTCTCTTCGGGCGCGTTGTCGATCGAATCAAACTCGCGGACGGCGACGCCCGCGAACTTCGTATGCAGTACCTTCGTGATCGCGGACGTCAGCGTGGTCTTCCCGTGGTCCACGTGTCCAATCGTGCCGATGTTCACGTGCGGCTTCGAGCGGTCGAATTTTGCCTTTGACATGCGACGGACTCCTTTGTGTGAGTGTCAGGTCCTGCGTATGAACGTCCCTAAGAAAGTCCCTTGTCCTCGACGGACAGCCCATGACCGGGATCGAACCGGTGATCTCATCCTTACCAAGGATGCGCTCTACCACTGAGCTACATGGGCGCTGGCCAAGAGGATACAGTCTATAGGAGGAGTGGCTATCAGTCAAGACAGGCCACCCCCTTGGGGGTAGCCCTTGCATCATTGATCCACAGGGGTTTTTGCCGATCCCCCCAGGCACCTGCATCTCCTATACCACACGTGGGGCCGGTAACGCAATGCCGGCCTACCGCTTGGGTCCCCCCAGCCTGGCCCAGAGACCCCGGGCCTCCTCCAATACCAGCCGCGCGGGGACCCCGTGGCGGGCGGCCAGACGCCGCACCTCCCGCCATTCCGGTATCGCGTGAAAGCTGGCCCCCTCGCCGGCGACCTTGAAGGTGAGCGCCCCCCACCGCGTCCCGAGCCGGACCTCCCGCCGCACCAGCCGGACCCGCTCCGGCCGGGTGATCCGCACCCCCAGCGTGCCCGTCTCCTCCAGCACCGCCCGTACCATGGCGTCGAGGCGGTCCGCGGGAGCCAGCACGGTGAGCGCGACCCCCGGACGGTTCCGTTTCATCGAGACGGCGGTGGTCCAGGCTTCGAGCGCGCCGTCCCGGTACACGCGCTCGAGCACGGCCTGGACGAGCTGGGGACTCATGTCGTCGACGACGGCGTCCAGCTGGCGGAGTTCCTCCTCCGGCGCCGTGCCCGGCGCATCCGTCGTCCCCAGGAACGCCCGCAGGATATTCGGACGGTCCACCGGATCGCGCGCGCCCGCCCCACACCCGATCCGGTCGACCAGCATGGGGGGCGGAAGGCCCGGTTCGGCCAGACCCGCGACCAGGGCCGCACCAGTGGGCGTCGCGAGTTCCCCCCTCCCCAAGCCGAACCGGACCGTCCGGCCGCGCAGCAACTCCGCCGTGGCCGGGGCCGGCACAGGCAGGTCGCCGTGCGCAGTGCCGACGCGGCCGGAGCCGACGGTCACCGGCGAGGCAAAGACGCGCTCGACACCCAACCGGTGCAGGACGAGCAGACTGCCGAAGACGTCCACGGCGGTGTCCACATCCTCGAGCTCGTGCAGGTGGACGTGCGCGACCCGGCGTCCATGCACCGCCGATTCTGCGCGCAGGATCCGGGCGACGATGCGCGCGCCGGTCGCCGCGACGCCGGATGACAGGCCCGCCGACCGCGCGCGGCGCTCGAGGCTCGCGACGAGACTCGGAGCCCCGTGCGTTCCCGTCGCCTTCGGCCGCACGTCGACGCGGAGCGCCGCGAATCCACGGCGCCGCACGCGATGGACTCGCCAGGACCACGCGGGCAGGCGCAGCCTCCGCAGGTCGCGGGCGACCGCGGCGGCAAGGCCGCCTCGGCTGGACGCGATCGCTTCGCCGAGGTCGAGCAGCGCGCCGAGGACCATGTCGCCGCTCACGCCCGACGAGCAGTCGAGGTAGAGGATTCTCACCGGCTGCGGGTCCTTCGCGCGATCATGGCGGCATAATACCCGGCTCCGAATCCGTTGTCGATGTTGACCACTGCGATCCCCGGCGCGCACGCGTTCATCATCGCGAGCAGGGCGGCCAGTCCCCGGTAGCTCGCGCCGTAGCCGACGCTCGTCGGCACCGCCACCACCGGCCGGTCCGTGAGTCCCCCGACCACGCTCGGCAGCGCTCCTTCCATGCCGGCCGCGACGACGAGGGCGTCCGCCGCCCCCAGGAGCTTCCGCGCCGCGAACAGGCGGTGCAGGCCGGCGACGCCCGCGTCGTAGTGCCGCTGCACCCGGACGCCCAGGAACTCGGCCGTCCGCGCTGCTTCCTCCGCCACCGGGATGTCGCTCGTGCCCGCGCAGAGCACGCCGACCAGACCATGCGCGGGAGCCGGGACGGCCTTGCCGGCCACGAGCACGCGCGAGTCCCGGTCGTATGCCACGCGCAGACCGGCGCCGCGCAGGCGGTCCGCCAGCGCTTCCGGCGCCCTGGTCGCGAGCGCGCGCCCCGAACGGCGCACGAGGGACCGGATCACGGCTTCGGATTGGCCAAGGCTCTTGCCTTCGCAGAACACGACCTCGGGGGAGCGCGTGCGAAGCTCGCGGTGGAAATCGAGGCGGGCGAATCCCATATCCTCGAACGGGAGCCATCGAAGACGACCGAGGGCGGCGCGGGCCGAGAGACGGCCGCGCCGGACATCCCGGAGCACGGCGAGCACGTCTCGGGGCGCCCGCATCACGCCCACCCGGGCCGGAAGGCGTCGGGCAGATGGGATACGGACGGATCCCCCGCGTCGCCGACCGCCACGACGACCACGTCGAAACGGCAAACGGGGGGACGGGAGGCGTACCGTTGAAGGTAGGCGTCCGCGGCTCTGAGCATCCGGCGCTGCTTCCGGGCGTCCACGGATTCCGCCCCCGAACCGAAAGTGGTGCCGCGCCGCGTCTTGACCTCGACGAACACCAGGGTGGAACCTTCCCAGGCGATCACGTCGAGCTCGCCCGTCCGCTTCCGCCAGTTCCGCGCCTCGATCCGGAACCCGTGCCGTTCCAGCCAGCGCACGGCGAGATCCTCCCCCGCCTGACCGGTGACTATATGGGGCGCCTGTTGTGCCATGTGCTCAGGTGATTGTACCCCCCAACCCTTCGACTCCCTCGCTTCGCTCGGTCGCTCAGGGTTAGGGGCCAGGAAGGCCCCTAATCGCTCTTCTTGAGGCCGAGGTCCGTCGCGACGGTACGCACGATCTCGGCGTCGAGCTGGCTCTTCCGGGTGAGGTATCCCTCGAGCAGGGCATTGTCGCAGATCGTGTTGATCAGCCGGGGGATCCCCTTGCTGAACTGGAAGACTTCGACGAGCGCGTTCTCGGTCAGGAGGTTGTCCGCCCCGCCCGCGATCCGGATGCGGTGGCGGATGTAGGCGCCCGTCGACGGCAGGGTCAGATACTTGAGACTGAACCGGAGGGCGATCCGCTGGACGAGCGGCGGGTCCACGGCCATGTTCTTCTCCAGCTCGGGCAGGCCGATGAGCACGATAGACAGGAGCTTCTTGCCGGGCTCCTCGAAGTTGAGCAGGCCGCGGAACTCCTCGAACATGGACTTGGACTGGATCATGTTGGCCTCGTCCACGAGCACGACCGCCTTCTTGCCCTCCTGGTGGAACGTCAGAAGCCGCTCGTATAGCTGGCCGATGAGCGTCTTCTTGTCGTCCCCGGGCTTCTCGATATCGAACTGGGTCGCCACCTTGCGCAGGAACCAGTCCGGCGTGACCTCGCTGTGCACGATCACCATGAGGGCGGATTTGTACTTGTCCGGCTGGGCGAAGAGCTTCTCGTTCACCTTCCACGCGAGGAGGGTCTTGCCGGTCCCCGAATCCCCCAGCATGACCGTTAGCCCCTTCATCGTGTCGATCGCGTGCATGAGGCGCACCATGGCCTCCGCATGCTGGTCGCTCTCGAAGAAGAAACGGCTGTCCGGCGCGTTGGAGAACGGCTGTTCGCGGAGGTTGTAGAACTGCTCGTAGCTCATCTGGTCACCTCAACCTGGCCTTCGAGCGGCGTTCCCGCCACCCTCGAGCCTAATCAGACATCAGACATACGAAACTCGCGGCCTCGCCCGCACGGGCTCCGGCGCCGCCACGACGGCCGCCGGTTCCAGCCTCGGCGGCGCCGCCGGTGCCGGTGCCGAGGGCCGTGCCGGGGGTTCCGGCGCCGCGCTCGGCATCTCGGGCAGGGCCAACCGGGCCCTCATTTCGGCCACCTTTTGCCTGAGGTCCGCGCGTCCCGGCTCGCGCTTGAGCACCGACTCGTACACGCTCAAGGCCTCTTCGAGGTGACCCTGACTAAGATAAACCTCGGCCATCGTCTCCGTCAACGGGTCCTCGGACGAGGCCGCCGGCAGGCCCAAGGCCAGGGGGAACGCCGGTCCACCCGGCTCCTCGGGGCCCGCCTTGGCCAGAATCTGCTCCCGGGTAGCCTCGTGGGACACCGGCGCTGCACGGTCCGCACGCGCCTGATACTCACGCTCCAACTGGGCGCGAATGCGCTTTTCGACCGCTTCCGCGGTCTCGGCGGGGGGAGGCGGCGGCTCGGCCGCCCGCACGGGCGGTCCCGCCACGGGCGCCGCCGGGGCGGGCGCGGCGGCGGCCGCCGGGGCACTGCGCGCCGCCGGTGGAAGGCCCGCCTGTCGCTTGCCCGCCGATTTCGCCATGAACTCCGCCATGACCGCCTGAATGCTGTCCTTGATACTCGCGTCGTCGGGCACGAGCAGTTGCGCCTGATTCAGGAAGTCGAGAGCCTCGTCGAACGAGCCCTGCCGCATCGCGGATTGCGCCATGCTGATCATGCGTTTCGCCCGCTGATCCGGCGTAAGGACGGTCTTCGGTCGCGGTGGCGCCACCGCGGGCATCGCGGTCATCTCCGAGGCGACCGCGGGCCGCACGGCCGGCACGGGAGCCTGCGGCATGGCCGCCGCCGGCCTCGGCGGCACCGCCGGCGCCCGCAGGACGGGCGGCGCGGGCGCAGCGGCCGGAATGCGCG
>CAKKQC010000020.1 GCA_919901855.1 bacterium
GACCACCATCGAGTCGATCGTCATCGCCCCCGTGTTCGTCACCACGATCTGGTACGTCACCGCCGCCCCGACGATCGGCGCCGCCGGCACCTGCGTCTTCACGATCGTCAGGCTCTGGACGGGCTTTGACACCACACTCCCGACCACGTTGGACTGCAACGTAATCTCACCGCAGTTGCTGATGTCCCGGGCAATCACGAACGCCGTGTTCGACACCGCCGTGTTCGCGCACACGAGGCCCATGGTCCCGTCGATCGTGATCGTGATCACCTGCATCGGCAGGAAGTTCAGCCCCGCGGCCGACCACAGGTATCGCGTCCCCGAGGCCACACTGGCCACCACCGGCGCCCCGAAGCCCGGCTGGGTCGTCGCAATACCGGTCACGACCGGCGAGACCGTGTCCACGATGGTGAGGCTGTCCACGGTCGCCGCCCCGATGTTCGTGATCACGATCTGGTATTGGACCGGCGCCCCAACCCCGTTCCCGCCTGTCTGCGTCTTCACCACCGAGAGCGACATCGCCGGCGCCGGGATCGCGAAGCTGGTCCCGTTCGAGATCATCCGAGTCGTCGTGCAGGCCGTCGACGCGGTCAGGTAGGCCGTGTTCGACACCGTCGTCTCGAAGCAGATCAGACCCACGACTCCGTCGATGGCGAACGTGGCCGAAGTCCCCGGCAGGAACGGCGCGGAGTTGATCCAGCTGAAGACCGTGCCCGAGACGTTCTGGGTCACGAACTGCGCCGTGAACCCGGCCGGCGTCGTCTGCACCCCGCCCGTCATCTCCGCCGCCACCGTGTCCACCAGCACCAGGTTCGTGATCGTCGCCGCCCCCGTGTTCGTGACCACGATCTGGTAGGTGACGGCGCTGCCTACGCCCGGCGCGAGCGGGTTCTGGGTCTTCGCGATAGTCAGGCCCTGCACCGCCGGCAAGACGACGGCGCCGACCACGTTCGAGAAGACCCGGGCCTCGTTGCACGACAGGGCGAACACGTAGGCCGTGTTGGACACCGCCGTGCTCGCGCAGACCAGCCCATAGTTCCCCGCGAGCTCGAAGGTCAGGTTCGTGCCGGGGCTGAAGGTCAGCCCCGTCGCGCTCCACACGTACCGGGTCCCCGAGGCCACGCTCGTCACGACCGGCGCGACCCACCCGCCCGGCTGCATGGGAGTCACACCGGTGACCACGGCCGAGATCGTGTCGACGATGGTCAGGTCCGAGATCGTGGCCTCACCCGTGTTGGCGACCACGATCCGGTACGTCACCGGCGACCCGATACCCGTCCCGCTCCCGGCGACGATGGACTTCGTCGCGGTGAACGAAAGCACCGGCGCGTTGACGAGGAATCCAGTGTTGTTCGTCGTCATCACCGTCGTCGAGCACACGCCCAGACCCGCGACGAAGGCGGTGTTGGACACGGAGGTATTGTCGATGCAGACCATACCCACGATCCCCGTAACCGTGAACGTCCAGATCTGGCCGAGGCCCATCCCGGCGC
>CAKKQC010000021.1 GCA_919901855.1 bacterium
GGCCGAGGCCCCAAATCAGTTGTCGTTGTTCACTTAACGTTGGGACACTACTGACCACTGCACAGAAGATGGGGACGCGCTCAAGCAAGAGAGTTGCCCGGCGGGAGCGGATCGGGGAGAATGGCGGGTGAGATGCCCCGGCAGCCGCGTCTCGATTACCCGGGAGCTCTGCACCATGTGATGGTGCGGGGGATCGCTCGGGCGCCCCTCTTCGAGGATCGTTCCGACCACATCTTCTTCCTTGCCCTGCTCGAGCGGGAGCTGAAGCGTACGGGGGCGCGGTGCCTGGCCTGGTCGCTCATGACCAACCACGTACATCTACTTATCCAGACCGGGACCATCCCGCTGGCGCAGCTAATGCACCGGCTCCTGTTTCGGTACGCGGCGCGGTTCAACCGCAAGTATCGCCGCGCCGGGCACATCTTCCAGAACCGGTACAAGTCGATGCTATGCGATCGGGAGAGCTATCTCCTGGAGCTGGTCCGGTACATTCACTTGAACCCCCTGCGGGCCGGGCTGGTGTCGTCGCTCGAGGGGCTCGCGCGGTATCCGTGGACGGGGCACAAGGCGCTGATGGGGCGTCTGCCGGTCGCGTGGCAGGATACGGACGAGGTACTCGCGGAATTCTCGAAGGACCGGAATCGGGCGCGCAGTCAGTATGAAGCGTTTCTGGCGGAAGGCATCGGGAAGGGCCGGCATCCGGAGCTTACCTTCGGCGACGCGCACCTGAGAGGGGTGATGGCGGATGGGGGGCACGCGGCATCGGGCGATCGGGAGGCGCACGATCCGCGGATCCTGGGAGGCGGCGACTTCATCGCGAAGGTCGTGGCGAAAGTGGAGGCGGCGGAAAGGCGGCGGACGCGGGCGGGGAAGCGGGTGAATCCCCAGGCGGTCCTCCAAGCGGCGGCGAGGGTGGCGGGCGTGCCCGTCGAAGCGATCCAGCGACCCGGCAAGAAGCCGGCGGTGGCGATGGGGAGGGCATTGGCGTGCAAGTGGCTGGTCGAGGACCTTGGGATGCAGGGGGTGGCGGTGGCGAGGCTCCTGGGGGTCACTTCCGGGGCGGTATCGCAGGGAATTGAGCGGGGCCGGCGAATTGAGG
This sequence comes from bacterium, assembly GCA_919901855.1. GTDB lineage: Bacteria > Oederibacteriota > CAKKQC01 > CAKKQC01 > CAKKQC01 > CAKKQC01. The sequence continues at coordinate 1,100 of CAKKQC010000021.1, forward strand.
CTGAAAAGGGGGTGGCGTTCGACCGAGAATCTTAAAATCTAAAGCACGTCCCCTCCGGGAACGGCACTAAGAGGGCTCGTTGGGAGTTGTTCTATCAGGAAGGGGAAAGGGGGACGGCATGGCTGAAATCGTCATCCTGGACGGCGTCCGGACCCCCTTCGTCAAGGCGGGGACGGCGGCCAAGGGGCTGACGGCGCAGGAGCTCGGCCGGCAGGTCCTCGTTTCGTTGTTCCGCAAGGTCCCCGTGCCTCCGGCCGAGGTGGACGAGGTTATCCTGGGGTGCGTCGCCCAGCCCATCGACGCCACCAACGTCGCCCGGGTCGCCGCGATCAACGCCGGACTCCCGCTCTCGATCCCCGCCTACACCGTTCAGCGCAACTGTTCCTCCTCCATGCAGGCTGTTTCCAATGCGATTCAGATGATCGAGTCCGGGCGCGCCGAGGTCGTGGTCGCGGGCGGAACCGAGTCGCTGTCCAACGCGCCGCTCATATACAACCCCGAGTTCACCGAGTTCTTCAACCGGCTCTCGAAGGCGAAGACGCTACCCCAGAGGCTCGCCGTTTTCGCGAGCTTCCGGCTTGGCATGCTGAACCCCAGGATCGGCATCCTCGAGGGGCTCACGGACCCGACCTGCGGCATGATCATGGGCCAAACGGCGGAGCTGCTGGCCCGGGAGCTCGGGATCACGCGGATTCAGCAGGACGACTTCGCGCTCGCGTCGCACCGCAAGGCCGCCACCGCGGTATCCCGCGGCCGGTTCGGCCGCGAGATTGCGCCCCTCTACGCCCCCCCGGGGTTCGAGGCGATCGAGGCGGACAACGGCATCCGCGACGAGGCGACGGCGCGGCCGCTCGGCGATCTCCACCCCGTCTTCGACCGGCACCACGGGACGGTCACAGCGGGGAACTCGAGCCAGATCACGGACGGTGCGGCCGCACTCATCATCACGACCCGGGACCGGGCCGCGGCGTGGGGGATCAAGCCGCTGGCCCGGATCGTGGGCGACGCGTACGCGGGGCTGGAGCCCAGGCGGATGGGGCTGGGGCCGGTCGTGAGCACGGCGAAGCTGCTGGCGCGGACCGGGCGGCGAATGTCGGACTTCGGGGTCGTCGAGATCAACGAGGCCTTCGCCGCCCAGGTGCTCGCGTGCCTGCGCTTCTTCGACTCGGATCGTCTCTCTTCCGACCGGCTCGGGCTGCCGAAGGCCCCCGGGCCCGTGAACCCGGCGATGCTGAATGTGAACGGCGGCGCGATCGCGCTCGGCCACCCGGTGGGAAGCACGGGCGCGCGACTGCTCCTGACGCTCGCGCACGAGCTCAAGGAGCGTAACGTGGAAAGCGGGCTGGCCACCCTCTGCGTGGGCGGCGGCCAGGGAGCGGCGTTCGCCCTCGAGCGGACGGCCTGGACACAATGACCAGGACGCGGATCGAGCTCAATGGCCGGGTCGCGCACCTGATCCTGGACGACCCCGGAGCGAAGGTCAACACGCTGGGGGCCGAGCTGCTCGCGGAGCTCGCCGGCGTTCTCGGCGCACTCGCGACCGATCCGGCGGTCGGTGCCGTGGTCATCCGGTCGGGGAAGTCCACGGGGTTCATCGCGGGCGCGGACCTCAACGAGTTGGGGGCCATCGCAGTGGCGCCTGACGCCCGGGAACGGGGGCTCGCGGCGGCGCGCTTGGGCCAAGCGCTCATGAACACGATCGAGGACTTCCCGAAACCCGTGGTCGCGGCGGTCAATGGCGCCTGTCTCGGCGGCGGACTCGAGCTCGCGCTTGCGTGCCACGGCCGCGCCGTCTCGTCGGACCCCTCCACGAAGCTCGGGTTGCCCGAACTCCGGTTCGGGATCGTGCCCGGGTTCGGCGGTACCCGCCGCCTGCCCCAGCTCATCGGGCTCATGCGCGGGCTGGAGGGAATCCTGTCGTCCCGGAGCTGGAGCGGCCGGCAAGCGCTCAAGCTGGGGCTGGCGGACGACTATTGCTTTCCGGAGCAGCTCCCCGAGGTGGCCGAAGCACTTGCCGCGAAGCTCGGGGATGCGGCGCTCCACCGGGAGGTGCTGGCCGCACGGCGGAAGACGCTCCCCGCCTGGATGCGGCTCCTGCACCTGCCGGGCCTCCGGCATCTCCTGGCAATGCGCGTCCGGGCCGAAGTGATGAAGAAGACCCACGGCCGGTACCCGGCGCCTCTGCGAGTCATCCGGCTCGTTATAGGACACTGGGGCGGCAGCCGGGACCGGTGGCTCGCGGCGGAAGCCGGGGCGCTTGGCGACACGGTCTCGACGCGGGTGGCGCAGAACCTGATCCGGCTCTTCTTCCTCGGCAAGGACGCGGCGAAGCAGGCGGGGACGATTCCCGGGGCTGCGGTCGAGACCGTCGGGCTGGTGGGTACGGGGCTCATGGGATCGGGGATCGCGGTCGCGCTCGCGGACCATGCGGGCGTGCGCGTGCCGCTCAAGGGCACCTCCGCGAAGAAGCTGGGGCCGGTGCTCAGGAAGGTCTGGGACTACGAAGCGAAGCGGATCAAGCGCCGGCAGATCGAGCGGGTCTCAGGGCTCAAGCGGTTCCAACTCCTGAGTCCCGGCACGGACTACGGGGGGTTCCGGAACGCGGGCGTCGTGATCGAGGCGGTGCAGGAATCCCTCGAGCTCAAGCGCAGGATATATGTGGAGCTCGAGGCGATCCTGCCTGCTGCGGCAGTGATCGCGACCAACACGTCAAGCCTGTCCATCGACGACCTGGCAACCGGCATGGCGCACCCCGAACGGCTCGTGGGGATGCATTTCTTCATGCCGGCCGAGGTCATGCCGCTCGTCGAGGTCATCCCGGGGTCGCGGTCCTCGCCGGAGGCCGTGGCCGCCGTCGTGCGGCTCGCGCTCGCGATGGACAAGACGCCCGTAGTCGTCAAGGACACCCCCGGGTTCCTAGTCAACCGGGTCCTCGTCGCCTACGCCCTCGAAGCCGCCCGAATGGTCGGGGAGGGCGTCCCCGCCTCCCGCGTCGACGGCGCCGCGACGGCCTTCGGGTTCCCGATGGGGCCGGTCCGGCTCGTGGCCGAGGTCGGCGTGGACGTCATGCGCGAGGTCGTCCGCCATCTCCAGGCCGCATACGGGGACCGCCTGCCCGCCCCGGCGTGGATCGGGCGCGAGGATCTGGCCAGGGCGTTCACGAAGGGCCGTGACGGCAAGTGGGCGGTCAACGGGGACGTGATCGCGGGCTGGACGGGGAAGCCGGATCCCGGGACCACCTCCGCCGAGATCGAGCAGCGGCTCTTCGCGGCCCTCCTCGACGAGAGCCGGCGGTGCCTGCTCGAGGGCGTTGTCGCCAGCGCGGGGCTTCTCGACCTGGCCATGGTTTATGGCACGGGTTTCCCGCCCGACCGGGGTGGCCCCATTCGGGAAGGTGAATCACGGGCGCCCGGGGTGGGGGGGCCGGCGCCGGACTCGGGGACGTCATGAAGACCCGGTGGGCGGCCCGGTACGATCCCGGCGTGCCTGCATCGCTGCGATACCCCGCCGAGCCGCTCACGCGGTTCCTCGAGCACGCGGCCGTGAACTTCCCTGACCAGACCGCGACCGTGTATTTCGGTGCGCGGCTCTCGTACCGGGACCTCAACGCGCTCGCCAACCGGTTCGCGCGGGCGCTGCCCGTTCTCGGGTTCCGCCCGGGCGACCGGGTCGCGCTCATGCTCCCGAACTGCCCCCAGATGATCGCGGCCTACTACGGCATTCTCAAGGCGCGCGGGATCGTGGTCCAGCTCAACCCCCTGCTCGCGGCGCCCGAGGTAGCGGCCCAGCTCCGGGACGCGGACGCGCGGCTGCTCGTCGCGTTGCCGCGGTTCGAGCCGATCTGGGGCTCCCTGGTCGCGGAGGGCGTCGTCAAGACCGTGATCCTCACGCGCGTGGGGGACTGGGCCCCGCTTCCCATGCGGTGGCTGATCCCGTTGGTGCAGCGGTGGCACGGCGAGCCCGGCGACCGCCTCCGGGGGCCCGGCCGGGTGCGGCTCACGGAGCTAATTCGCGACATGGACGGGAGCAACCTGTCCGCCGCGCCCCGGAGCGCGGACATCGCGCTCATCCAGTACACGAGCGGGACGACCGGGAGCCTCAAGGGCGCGATGCTCAGCCACGCGAACCTCGCCGCGAACGCGCTCCAGTGCCGGGCCTGGATGCACGATCTCAAGCCCGGCCCCGGCGGGGACATCTTCCTCGGCGTCCTGCCCTTCTTCCACGTCTACGGCATGACCGTGTGCATGAACCTGGCGATCTCCTCCGCGTGCACCATGATCCTGCTGCCGAAGTTTCATGTGGACCAGGTCCTGGACGCCATATGCAAGTACCACTGCACGATATTCCCCGGCGTCGAACTAATGTACAGCGCGATCAACCGGTCGACCCGGGCCGGCAAGGCCTGTCTCACGTCCATCCGCGCGTGCATCAGCGGCGCGGGCCCGCTATACCGCGAGGTGCAGGAGACCTTCGAGGGGCTCACGGGGGGGCGCGTCGTCGAGGGCTACGGGCTGACCGAAGCCTCGCCGGTCACACACTGCTGCCCGATCTACGGCGGGTGCCGGACCGGCACCATCGGGGTGCCGTTCCCCGACACGGACGCGAAAGTCGTGGACCAGGCCACCGGACGCCGGGAGCTGGCCCCGGGGCGGATCGGCGAGCTCATCGTCCGCGGTCCCCAGGTCATGCGCGGCTACTGGAATAACCCGGCCGAGACCCGGATAGCCCTCCGGCGAGGCTGGCTGTATACGGGCGACCTGGCCGTCATGGATCGCGACGGCTTCTTCCGCATCGTCGAGCGCAAGAAGGACATGATCAAGACGCGCGGCGAGAACGTGTACCCCCGCAACGTCGAGGAGGTCCTGCTCCGGCATCCGGGCGTCGCGGACGTCGTCGTGGTCGGGCTCCCGGACCAGGCGGAGGGGGAGCGGATCAAGGCCTACATCGTGCCGAAGGGGGATCGGCCGACGCATGCCGATCTCGTCGAGTGGTGCGCGAAGTCGCTGGCGAAGTTCGAGATTCCGCAGGAGTTCGAGTACCGCGCGTTCCTGCCCAAGAACATCATCGGCAAGACACTGCGCCGGCTCCTGCGGGAAGAAGAACGGCGCCTGAAGGGGGTGCGGTCATGAGCATGATTGACACGAGCAGGATGAGCCGGGGCAAGGCCGATGCGCTGGAGGTGACCGAGGCGGCGCGACAGACGGAGTGGACTCAGCCGAGCTTCGCGGCGGAGCTCTTCATGGGGCGCGTCGACGAATCGCTCGTGTGGCCGTGGCCGGCCCAATCCGAGGAGGACCGGCGGGAGGGCGACGCCCTGCTCGCGACGCTGCGGGAGTTCCTCGCCGCGAACGTCGACGCCGACGCGATCGACCGGGCCCAGGACCTTCCCGAGGCCGTGATCAAGGGTCTTGCCGGGATGGGGATGTTCGCGATGAAGATCCCCAAGAGCTATGGCGGGCTCGGGCTCTCGCAGGTGAACTACAACCGGGCCATCGGGCTCATCGCCAGCCACTGCGGCTCCACGGCGGTCTGGCTTTCGGCCCACCAGTCGATCGGGGTGCCCCAGCCCCTGAAGCTCTTCGGGACCGAGGAGCAGAAAGCCAAGTGGTTCCCGCTGTTCGCCCAGGGCGCGATCTCGGCATTCGCGTTGACCGAGCCGGAAGTGGGCTCCGACCCCGCCCGGGTCGCGACCACGGCGACCCCGGTCGAGAACGGCGCCGCCTATCTACTCAACGGCGAGAAGCTCTGGTGCACGAACGGGCTGGTCGCCGACGTCATCGTCGTCATGGCCCGCACGCCCGACCGCGAGATCCGGGGCAAGATGAGGAAGCAGATAACGGCGTTCATCGTGGACACGAAGACGCCGGGGTTCGAGATCCTGGGGCGGTGCCGGTTCATGGGCATCCGTGCGATCCAGAACGGGCTGATCCGGTTCAAGGACCTGCGGGTTCCGAAGGAGAACATCATCCTCGGGGAGGGGCAGGGGCTCAAGCTCGCGCTCACTACGCTCAACACCGGGCGGCTCACGCTCCCGGCGGCGAGCACGGCGGGCGCCAAGGCGGCGGTGGCGATGACGCGGCGGTGGGCCGCGCACCGGGTCCAGTGGGGCGCGCCGATCGGCCACCATGACGCCGTCGCCCAGAAGATCGCGTCGATGGCCGCCACCACCTTCGCGATGGAGGCGGTTACCTCCTGGGCGTCCGCCCTCGCGGACCGGCACACGGCCGATATCCGGCTCGAGGCCGCGATGGCCAAGCTCTTCTGCAGCGAGGAGGGGTCGCGGATCATGGACGACGCGATGCAGATCCGGGGAGGCAGGGGCTACGAGACCGAGGCGTCCCTGAAGGCGCGCGGCGAGGTGTCCTACCCGGTCGAGCGCATGCTCCGGGACCACCGGATCAACCGCATCATCGAGGGATCGAGCGAGATCATGCGGCTGTTCATCATCCGGGAGGCGCTGGACAAGCACATGCGGGCCGCGGGGTCGATCGTGAATCCAAAGGCCGCGGGGCTCGGCCGGCTGGTCCGCGACGCGGTGAAGGCCGGCGTGTTCTACGCCGGCTGGTACCCGGCCCGGTGGCTCCCGCACGGGATCCTGGGCCCGTATGCGGGCTGGGGGAGGCTGGGGCGGCACCTGCGCTGGGTGCGCCGCCGGTCGAATCGGCTCGCGCGCGCGCTGTTCCACCTCATGATCCTCAACGGTCCGGCGCTCGAGAAGCGGCAGGCGCTCCTCGCGCGCGGCGTCGACATCGCCGTGGACCTCTTCGCCATGGAGTGCGCGTGCGCGTATGCCCGGCACCTGGCCGGGGACGAGAGCCGCCCCGAGGCGGTCGAGCTCGCCGACGACTTCTGCCTGCTCGCGCGCCGTCGGATCACGGCGGGGTTCCATGGATTCTGGCACCACGACGACCGTGCCCACTACCGGCTCGCGCGCCGGGTACTCGACGGCCGGTACGCGTGGCTCGAGTCCGGCATCATGCCGGTGGAGGAATTTCCGAAGGCCTGACCCGACAGCCCGGTCCGGGACGCGGTAGACTGGCAATCCCATGGCCTCTACTGACGTGACCGGGCGCCGGGGAATCGGATTCGCGGTCGGGTGGACCCTCGTGGCCACGGCCGTGATCGCGTGGCGCGGCGTCCCGTTCCACGCCATCCTGGCCGCGGCGTGGCGCGCGACCTGGGAAGCCGCCCAATGGCCGGGAATAGCGGTCTTCGGCCGCCACTGGATCGAGGTGACAGGCGCCGCGTTCGCCGGAGCGGTCTTGTGGCTCGGATGCCACGCCGCCGGGCGCCTGAGCCTGGGCTGGATCCGGGGTGACGCGGCCCTGCCTCCCGCCGTTCGGACCGGCGCCCGCGTGCTCGCCGGGCTGGCCCTGGTCGCGACCGCGGCCACGGGGCTCGGTTTGGCCGGCCTCCTCTACCCGGCTGTCGAGTGGTCGGTGGCCGTCATCCTGGCCGGTAGCGCGTGCGCCGGGGCGGCCCGGCTCCATCCGTCCCGCTGGCAGGCTCCCGTCGCCGGCCGCGGCATTCTCGCGCTCGGGGTGTCGCTCGCCGCTGTTCTGCTCCTGCTCTCCGCCGTGCCCGAGAACACGGAGGACGCGCTCGCCTACCATGTGGCCGCGCCCGGCTGGTTCCGCGCGCTCCACCGGATCACGGACGCGCCCCACATGCAGTACCGCTGGCCGCTGTTGGTGGAGCAGATCCTGTCGCTCCTGGGCGGCGTCGTCGGTCCGCACACGCTGAATGCGGTTGTCTTCGCCGCGATCGTGTGCCTCATGTGGGGCTGGCTCCGGCGCCGGTCGGGTGACGAAGCGGCGGCGGCGGGCGGCGTGATTCTGCTGGCCTCCGGCGGGATCTCGATCTACGTGCCCTGGTTCAAGCCCGACCTCCCGGCGGCCGGGTTCGCATTCCTCGGGTACCTGGCCTGGGAGGCCGGCCGGGACGCGCCGCGGCGGCGGGGCGGGGCGTGGCTCCTGTGCGGCGTCGCGCTGGGGTGGGCGGTGGCCGCGAAGCAGTCGACGGCCGTCTTCGGGGGCGGAATCCTCCTGGCCGCCGTGGCGGCCCGCGCCGGACTGGGCTGGTTCGTTCTCCTCTCGTTCGCCGGGGCGCTCGCTGCGGCGGGGCCCCTGGTGGCCCGTACGTGGTGGCTAACGGGTAATCCGGCGTTCCCGTTCGGCTTCGGCGGGACGGGATGGGACGCGGCCTACGGGAACTACATCTTCGAACGGCTATGGCTGCGGCCCGAGCATGCCGCCACCCCCTGGGCGGTCGCGGGGACCGTGCTGGGGCACGTGACGCGCGAGTTTCCGCTCCTGCTGGTGGGCCTGCCGTTGTGTCTCCGGCGACCGGGCGCCCGACGGCCCGGCGCGTGGGCCCCTTGGCTCGTCGCGATCTCGAGCGGCGTCGTCTGGGCGGCGGTCTGGCCGGACGTCCGGTACATGGCCCCCGCGCTCCTGCTCCTGTGCGGTCCGGCGGCCGAGGGTCTCGCGGCGGCGCTCGCAGGCGCCGGGCGGTGGCGCTCCCCGGGCACGGCCGCGCTGGCCGGGATCGCGTGGCTCGGGTTCGTGCCAACCCTCGCGCTCGTGCAATCCGCCGGCCCGGTCCCCAAGCCGGTCCTCCCGTGCGCCCTTGGGTTGGAACCCCCCGCCGCGTTTCACGCGCGGACGCTCGGATCCTACTGGCGGGCGGGGGAGTTTCTGGCCCGGGCGGCCCGACAGGGCGACCGCGTGCTTGTGGTCGGGGACGTGCGAAGCGCGTATCTGGGCGCGGGGTGCCCCGCGATCGCGCAGGACGCAACTGATCGCGATTGCCTCGCCGCGATCGTCCGGAGGTCCCGGACCGTCACCGAGATCGGGGCGCGGATCCGGCAGATCGGCGTCACCCACGTCGCGCTCAACCAGGTCGCATCCATGCGCAACGCGACGTACCGGAGGCTGATGGGGCAGGGGCTGACCATCGACCAGATCCGGCTATGGGCGGCGTGGTGGACGGCGTCCGTGGACGAGGTATTCTGCGACCTCCGGCTGGACGAGCAGAACGGGCGGTGGGTGGTTTACCGGATCACGCCCCATTCGCCGGTTCCGCCCCGGCCGATTCAGTACCTTCCGGGGACCGAGGAGTACGTCGATCCGGACATGCGCGCATCCAATTCGTTCCAGATCGAGTTGTTGACCGGTGTCGTGGCCGCCGCCCCGACCGTGCTCTGCTTCCACCAGCGGTTGGCGGAGCTTCTCGCGCAAGAGGGCAGGTGGCGGGAGACCTTGCCACACGTGCGGGAGGTCATGACGGGCCGGTGTGTCTACGAGGGCGCGTATCTGAACCTCGGGACCGTGCTGCATCAGCTCCATCGGGACCGCGAGGCCCTGGCGGTCTACCGGGCCGCCGCCGACCTCTATCCCGGGAACGAGGTATTTCGCCGGGCCAAGGCCGCCGGGAGCGCGCAGCGGTCGCCGGCCCGGATGCCGTGAAGCCGGCAGAACCCGGCGTTAACCTCGAGGACGTACCGGATCGGCTGCCCGGCGCTGAATCCCCACTCGCCCGGGACCGCGCGATGAATATGCACGATCCGGCCGTCGGCCCCGAGGAAGAGGACGTCGAGCGGGAACCTGACGTTGAGCATGTGGATGCCGTGATTGGCCGTCCAGCGGAAGCACAGGAGCAGCCCCGCGTTCCGGGCCAGGCGCCGGCGGAACATGAGCCCCAGCATCTTTGCGAGGTGGGTGTCCGCGATCTCGGCCCGAATCCGCGCTCGGCGAACGGTCAACACGGCTACCGGTAACGCCATGGCTACCTATCATACGGGGTATGTTCGAGCCGGACTCAGGAAGTGTCGGTGCGCGTCCCGCCTCGACGAAGTAGAGGGACGTTATTCGGAATCTGGGATCCTGCCCCTGTTTTGACTGCGCTAGGCATGAAAGGTAGTGGGGGGACGGCTCCCCGTTCTCGCCCGCGGTCAGGCGGCGGACTCCCAGTCGGTCCAGGCGAGGTTCGCCTGGCGCAGGATCTCCTTGAGCAGGGAGATGTCGATGTCGCCCCGGTGGGGATTGGGCATCCGGACCTTGAGTTCGCCCTTGGTCATGAAGGCATGCTTGGCGCCTTCGAGCGGACCGGTGAACCCGAGTTGCCTGAACCGGCGGATGAGCTCCCGCCGGGATACGGGTTCAGGCATGTACGGCGGACGGGATCTTCAGGGTCTGCTTGCCGAACTTGGGCAGGTGATCTCCATCCCGGAGCTTGAGGACGATCCAGTCTTCGAGTACCTCCTGAAGCTCGTTTCGGCAGGCGTCGAGCGACCGGCCCTCGGCCCAGACCCCCTGGCAGCCGGGGATCGTCCCGAGGATAATGCCGCTCTTCAGCAGCTTGAACCGGGCGCGTGCCATAGCCATCCCGATGTACTCGGTCAGTCCCATGGGCATAGTATAGCCGTTGAGTCGGGCGTGGTTCCCCTCCATCATGAGGAAGATCAGGGACGGTCTTTGGATCATTGGATTCTCGGCTGAGGCTGGGGTTCGAGGACTGCTTCGCACGCGCAGGGCATGCCGGAATGCTCCGTAAGAGGCCAATGATCCCAAGACCGTCCCTCCCCCTACGCGGGAGCCGATGCGATAGAGGTACTATGTATGCACACGCGCGTGACAGGGGGACCATCGGTGGTTGACGACTCGTTGATCCGTGAGGCGGCGGAGCTCCTCGCCAGGAGTGCTCCGCCGGGTTCACAGGTGATACTGTTCGGCTCGCGCGCCCGTGGTACCGCCGGGCCGAAGAGCGACATTGACTACCTCGTGGTCGAGCCGGAAGTTCGGGATCGGGTGGAAGAGATGGTCCGTTTGCGTGCCGTCTTGCAGCCGCTTGCGCGCCGTCATCTGGTTCCCGTGGACCTCGTGGTCGTGAGCCGGGAAAAATACGCCTACTGGAACGATGTGCCCAACAACCTCTATCACGAGGCGAAGACGAGCGGGCAGGTCTATGAGTAAGTGGCCTGGGCGGGGCAGGCTGCTGCTTGAGAAGGCACGGGGGGGTCAGCGAGCACTCGCGAGTTTGACGAAGGACGCGAGCGCCATCATTCCTTGTCACCATCCAGTCCTCCGGTCCGTTGTCGCTCAGGTGGTTCGTGTGGGAAGATAAGCCCGGGACGGACTTGTACGAGTGGGACGGCAGGAATAGAGCCGGGAGGCGCGTGGCCCCAGGAGTCTACTGGTGGGCTGTGGAGAACAAGGGGACCAAACAGCGAGGAAAGCTGGTGATTGAATGAGTCATCGGGGCCTCAAGCTCGTCGCGGTGTCGGCGTAGCCATGGCTGAGCCGGTTGACCGGTTTGTAGTGACGCCACATGCGCTCTTCGAGATGCGGCGACGCGGCATTCGTGAGGACGAGCTGGGGGAGGTCCTGGCGGCTCCCGGTCAGCGCTGGACGGTGCGTGCGGGACGGGATGTGCTGCAATCCAGGGTCGCCACGGCGGGAAAGCCGTATCTGCTTCGCGTGTTCGTGGACACCGACTGCCGCCCGCCGGAAGTCGTGACGGCGTACCGAACAGGTAAGATAGAGAAGTACTGGAGGCCCTAACGATGAAAGTCACGTACGATCAGCGCACTGACACCCTCAGCGTGATTCTGATGGACAACGTGCTCGTGGCGGAAAGCGACGAGGACAAGCAGGGCGTGATCCTGGACTACGACGCCGGCGGCAACCTCGTGTCCGTGGAAGTCATGGACGCCTCGAAGCGCGTCACGGACGCGCGAAAGATCGAATACCAGACCACGGCGTGACTCCTCCGGGCCACCGAGGGTTAGCCCGCCGGTTCGAGGCGCCAGGCGCGGAAGATCAGGGACGGTCTTTGGATCATTGGATTCTCGGCTGAGGCTGGGGTTCGAGGACTGCTTCGCACGCGCAGGGCATGCCGGAATGCTCCGTAAGAGGCCATTGCGGTAGAATCGGTGGGTTGGGGACGGCCCCGGGATCAGTCGGTCCCGGGAAGAATCCAATGATCCAAAGACCGTCCCTCCCCTTAACGCGCGCGGGTGGTGGAATGGCAGACACGCTAGGCTCAGGACCTAGTGGGCGCAAGCTCGTGGGAGTTCAAATCTCCCCCCGCGCACGTTCTTTTTCGTCCGGAAACCGTTGCCGGGGGACCGTTCCCGCCATTTGACCCCGGAGCCGTCCCTTGGTCTAGAATAACCTCACTCGATTGGGATCGAGGATGAGAGTCATGCAAGGGAGGATATCGATGCACAAGTCGATGGGCGTTGTTATGGTCCTGTTGGCGGGCGCCGTGATGGCCGGATGCGGCGGCGCGCAGCCCCAGGGCGTCGGGAGCGCGGCGACCGCCGCCCCGACGACGGACAAGGTGATCTCGACGATCCCGGCGGTGGCGCCGGACTGGATCGTCAAGGAGCCGGCCGAGAAGGACGGGTTCCTGTGGTTCGTCGGGCTCTCCGACAAGCAGGCGACCCAGCAGGGCGCGCGCGACGGCGCGGAGAAGAACGCGCGGGCGCGGGTCGTGGCGTATCTCGGGAGCGCGTTCTCGGAGAAGCTCCAGAAGCTCACGCTGTCCGCGGGGCTGTCGAGCGACGTCGTGGACGCCACGGTCGCGCGGCGCGGCTTCGAGGAGATCATGACCGCCGGCGTGGCGAGCAAGGTCCGCGTGACGGAGTGGTACATCGAGCGCTGGGCCCGGCCGAGCGGCGAGGAGTACTGGATGGTCTACGGGCTGGCCAACGTGCCCACGAAGGCGATCGACGAGGCCTACGCGTCGATGATGACCGGCGAGGCGGCGAAGGCGAAGGAACGCATGGACGCGGCCAAGGACGCGAAGATGCGGACCCAGTACCAGACCGCGATGAGCATGTTCGAGGCGGCCAAGGCGGCCGGCTTCGGCTCGGCGGGTCCGGAAGGGGCGGCCCCGGCGCCGGCTCCCGGCGGGACCACACCCGTTCCGGCTCATTGAGAAGAAGTTGAACTCAGGTAGTCCGGTGAGGGCCGCGTCGATCGCGCTCGTGGCGACCGCGGCCCTCGCCGTTTCGTGCGGGGGCGGTGCCGTGCGACCGGACGTCCCAGCTACCGCGGCATTCTCCAGCGCGGCGCTGGTCCGGACGATGCCCGAGGGGGGCGCGCCGGCCTGGACCGTGAAGGAGACCGAGGTCCAGAACGGCCGGGTGATTTTCGTGGGGTTGTCCACCAAGGACGCCGCCCAGCAAGGCGCCAGGGACGCGGCCGAGAAACACGCGCGGTCCCGGGTCGCCGCCTACGTGGGTTCCCAGATCTCGGAGCGCTGGCAGAAGCTCTCGGCTTCCTACGGACTGGCGAGCGGAACGGTCGATCCGACCGTCGCCCAGCGGGGGATGCAGGAGATCGCGACCAGCGCGCTGGTCTCCAAGTTCAAGATCGACGAGTGGTACATCGAGATGTGGGGCGTCAAGGCGACGGGCGCCGTGGAATATTACATCGTCTACGGCCGCGGATCGATCGCGGAGGCCGACGTGGACCGGGCCATCGTCGCGGCGGCCGAGAAGGCGAAGGCGCAGGCCGCGGAGTGGGAGAAGCGAAATACCGAGCTGCAGGCCGCGCTCGCGGAGGCGCAGGCGCTCGTCAAGGACGCGACCGAGGACAAGCGGAAGGGCTTCCCCGACCGCGCGGAGCGGAAGTTCCAGGACGCCCTGACGAAACTGGCCGCGGCCAGGGGTGCCGCGAACGCCGCCGGGATGGCGGACCGGGTCGGCCAGATCGGCCAGATCGACCAGCTCACGAAGGCGGTCGAGGAGCTCCGGGGCGCGCAGGCGGGCCCGATGGGGCTCGCGAGCGCGGTCGAGGCGCTGGCCGAGGCCGTCGGGGCCGGGCCGGTCACGGTCGCGGTCGCGTCCGCCACGTGGCAGGACACGACCTTCGGCTCGCCTGTCGCCTCCTGGCTCGTCCAGCTCACGGAGGAAGAGCTCATGCGCCGCGCCCCGCCGTTCCGCGTCATTCCCAACAAGGTCTTCACGGCCCAGATCCGGAGCGCGCAGCTCTCGCTCGAGGCGGTCCGGACGAGCGCCGAGGCGGCGGGCAAGCTCCTGCCGAAGCCGGACGCCCTGCTCACGATCAGCTACTGGCAGAAAGCGGACGGGCTCCAGGTGTCGTTCCAGATCGTGAAGGCGGGCGAGGGGACGGGGATCGGCGCCGCTACGGCGATGATGCCCGCCGCCGACCTGCCGGCCGGCATCGAGGTCCAGCCGACGAACCGGGAGACCGCCGAGGGCGTGATGGAAGCCTTCGGCCGCGCGGCGGGCACGGGCACGCCGGCGCCCGGCGCCCTGGCGGTCAAGACGTGGCCGGACCGGGGCGAGTCCGCGACCTACCGCGAGGGCGACGAGATCGTGTTCAACGTGCAGGCGACCCGCGACTGCTACGTCTACCTCTTCCACGCCGACGCCGAGGGGAACGTGGACCTCCTGTTCCCGAACAAGTTCCAGGCCGCCAACCAGATCAAGGGTGGCGCCCTGTTCACGCTTCCGTGGGCGGGGGCGACGTTCAAGTTCCGGGCGCGGCCCCCGTTCGGCAGCGAGGTCGTGGAGGCGGTCGCGACCACGGAGCCCGTCGCCGAGCTCCAGGCGGCGGTCGCCAAAGGTGCCTTCCGGTCGCTCGGGACCGCGGGGAGCGAGGTCTTTCGCGGGGCGATGGCAGGAATCGGGCGGCTCCCGGATACCTCCCGCGCCGCGAGCCGTTGCACGCTCACGATCGTGCCGGGCACGGCGGCGGCGACCGGCGGGCCCCGGCCGGTGCTGAACCTGGCCGTCGCGAACCTGGCGCCCCAGAACGTGGGGGCGGACGACGCGGCGGGGGTGTCGGACATGCTGCGGGCCGAAGTCGCCAAGACGAAGGCGTTCCGCCTGCTCGAGCGCGCGCGGATGGAGCAGGTGATGGCGGAGCAGGCGCTCCAGCAGACGGGGGCGACCGATTCGGAGCGGGCGGTTCAGTTGGGCAAGCTCCTGAACGTTCAGCGCATGGTCGTCGGGAGTTTTGGGCGGCTCGGGGGAGTTTACGTAGTGACGATTCAGGCGGTGGACGTCGAGAGCGGCGAAGTCGTGCACGGCGACAGCCTGCGCGGCCGGTCGATGGACGAGGTGCTGAGCGGGCTGGCGGCGATGGCGACGCGGCTCGCGCGGGAAGCTCGCTGACAGGGAGGCGAATGATGGGAATCGGGACGCGGTGGACGGCGATTGCGGCGGTGGCGTCGGTGGTGGCGTCCAGGCCGGCTTTGGCGGAGGAGTTCGGGCTCGCCGCGACCCTGCGCGGGCACAGCGGCGAGGTGCACGCGGTCGCGTTCAGTCCCGACGGGTTGTGGCTCGCCACCGGCGGGTACGACAAGACGATCCGGATCTGGAAGGTCGGCGGCGGATACGAGCGCACGCTCGAGGGCCACGACAACACGGTCACCGCGGTGGCCTTCAGCCCGGTGAAGAAGCTCCTGGCGTCGGCGAGCGGCGACGGCACCGTCAGGCTCTGGAAGCTTCCCGAGGGGACGGTCGAGCACGTGCTCAAGGGCCATGACGGAGTCGTGCTCGCGGTGGCGTTCAGTCCCGACGGCAAGCTGGTCGCGTCCGGCGGGCACGACCAGACCGTCCGGCTCTGGAATGCGGACGATGGATCGCTCCTGGCGACGCTCAAGGGCCACCGGCTCGACGTCCGGTGCGTGGCGTTCAGCCCCGTGAAGAAGGTCCTCGCCTCGGCCAGCGAGGACCGCTCGGTGAAAATCTGGAGCGTGCCCGGGGGCGCGGAACTGCGCACACTCGAGGGCCACACGGGGTCCGTCCTGTCTGTCGCGTTCAGCCCGGACGGCAAGCTGCTCGCGTCCGGAAGCTACGACAAGACGGTCCGGTTGTGGGACCCCGAGTCCGGAGCTTCGCTCAAGGTGATGTCGGGGCACACGGACTGGGTCACGGGCGTGGCCTTCAGTCCGAACAGCCGGTTCCTCGCGTCCTCGGGTGAGGACAAGACGGTCAAGATCTGGAGCATGCCGGACGGCGGACTGGCCGAGAGCCTGGCGGGGCACACGGGTGACGTCAGCGGCGTGGCGTTCAACCCGACGAAGCGCTACCTCGCGTCAGTCAGCTTCGACGGGACGGTCCGGGTGTGGCGGATGGGTGAGCCGTCGGCTCCTTCATCGGCTCCCGCGACGACCGCTTCCACGCCCGCGCCGGTCTCGACACCGGCCCCGGCCGCGGCTCCGGCTCCTTCCCGGCCGGCCGCCGCCACGCCCGCCCCGGCATCGACTCCGAGGCCGAGGCCGGCGGCGCCCGCCGACCGCAATCCCCCCGCCATCGACATCACGGCTCCGCTGCCCGGCGGCGCGGTGCCGGGCGACGAGGTCGTGGTCTCGGGGCTCGTCCAGGACGACCGTTCCGTGGCCTGGGTGGAGGTGAACGGCAAGCGTCTGGGCAAGAAGCGCGGAATCTCGGTCGAGAAGAAGACCAAGGCGCAGATGCCCTTCGAGGAGACGATCAAGCTCGCGCCCGGCGAGACCAAGATCACGGTCCGGGCGGCGGACGAGGCCGGGAACGTGTCCGAGTACGCGATTCCGGTCGTCCGGGGGGCTGTCACCACGGCGGCGGCGCCCGCGGCGGCGAACGCGGCGGTGGCGCCGGCGGCCCGTCCCGGGCTCATGGATCGCCTGCGGGGCCGGCTGAGCGGGAACAAGGTGCCCAAGGCGGGGACGGGCACGACAGCGTCGGGGCCGGCGGCGCCCGCGGGCGCGCGCCCGGATCTCTACGTGCTCTCGATCGGGGTGTCGAAGTACAAGACCGGGGGCATGAGCCTCCAGTTCGCGGACCACGACGCCACGAAGCTAGCCGAGGTCTTCAAGGGCCAGGAGGGCAAGCTCTACGGCCGTGTGTTCACCAAAGTGCTCGTGAACGAGGGGGTCACGCGGGACACGATCCTGGAGGCGGTCGTCAAGTTCCTGGGCCAGGCCTCGGATTTCGACGTGGCCATGGTCTTCGTCGCGGGGCATGGCGTCCAGGACCGCGTGACCGGGAGCTACTACTACCTTCCGTACGACGCGACGCCGGAGAACCTCATGTCCCACGGCTTGCGGTGGAGCGACTTCGACGAGTCGGTGACCAAGCTGCGGACCCACGTCTCCAAGGTCGTGCTCTTCGTCGACACGTGCCACGCGGGCTCGATGACCGTCGCGATGCGCGGCGCCGAGGCGGGAGAGGACCTGGCCAGGACGCTGAAGGAGGCCGAGGGGACGTTCATCGTCTCGGCGAGCAAGGCGGGCGAGACTTCCGAGGAGCGGGACGAGTGGAGGCTGCCGGGCGAGACGAGGGGCCACGGCGCGTTCACGCTCTCGCTTCTGAAGGGCCTGCTCGGCGGGGCCGACGTCGATCGCAGCGGCAGCGTCAGCCTCGACGAGCTCTCGTACTACGTCGGCAAGGAAGTGCCGCGGATGACGGGTGGGAACCAGCACCCGTATAAGCGCAGTGCCGGTACGGACATGCCGATGGCGGTGACACCCGGCACGGTGGGGCAGTGATCCACCTCCTCGGGCCGGCGCTCGCCGCGGGTCTGGCGCTGGCGGCGCCGCCGGCGGCGATGGCTGCCGACGCGGCCGCCGTGAAGGCGGCCGGGAAATCCCTGTCGGCCCAGCTCGTGAAACTCGCGGGGTCGCGCAAGCTCACGGTCGCGGTCGAGGACTTCACCGTCGGCGAGTCGGGCTTCGGCGGCGCGTCGGCCCGCAGGCTCCGGAATGCCGTGGAGCTCGGGCTGAAGGCGAATCCCCGGTTCAAGGTGGTCACGTATGCGGCCCTGCGGGCGGGCGGGAACAAGGGGTACGTGGTCCGGGGACGCGTCCTGAACGGTCGCGCGGAAGCGTGGCTGGACCAGCCGGGGGGGCATCCCGTGCGGCCGGAGCGGGCGGTCTTCGGGATGTCGGCATCGGCCGAGCTGGCCGCGATCCGGATCCGGCACACGCGCGGCATCGATGTGGAAGAAGTGACCGCGGCGGTTTCTGCGCCGGCCGACGTCCCAGCCGCCACAGAGCCCGCCGTCTCGACTGCACCGGCTTCCGAGGAGCCGGTGGCGGCAGCCGTGGTGGTCGCGGACCAGCCCGAGACGACATCCGACCTCAAGGTCGAGTTGTGGACCGATCGCGGGGAGGCCGCGACCTACCAGGGCGGCGAGGAAATCGTCGTCCACGTGCGCGCGAACCGGGACTGCACGCTCCGGCTCGTCTACGTCGACGCCGAGGGGAAGCTCAACACGATCTTCCCGAACGACTGGTCGTCGCCTGGAGCCGGGCGCATCAGGGCGGGTGTGATCTACACGATTCCGTCCTCGACCGACGACTTCAAGTTCACGGTGACCCCGCCGTTCGGGAACGAGGCGATCAAGGCGCTCGCGACCACCGGGACGCCCGGCGAGGCCCTGCCCGCGCTCGAGGGCCAGGGGACCGCGGCGGTCACCCGCGGCCTGCGCCGCACCAGGGGCATCATGCTCGAGGCCGCGCCGGCCACGGAGCCGTCCTCGGGTCTCGAGACCGCGCCCGCCTACGCCGAATCAGCCGCCACGGTGACCACGGTCGACCAGCCGGGCGACTGACCTTCCGTGAGGATAGGGCGGTGACCAGGAAGAAGGCGGAGACCGGAGAGCTGTTCGCGTACGCCCCCGAACCGGAGGCGCGCGACGGGATTCCCGTCTACACGGTCTCCCAGCTCGCCTCCGAGATCAAGGCCCTGATCGAGACGGCGCATCCGGCCGTCTACGTCCGGGGCGAGGTGACCGGGTACCGGGGAGTGCATTCGAGCGGGCACCTCTACTTCCAGGTCAAGGACGAGAACGCCGTCCTCGACGTCGCCATGTTCCGCGGTGCGAATCGCAATCTCAAGTTCGAGCTCGAGAACGGGATGGAGGTCCTCGTCTTCGGCCGGGCGACCGCGTACCCGCGGCGGAGCACGTACCAGATCATCGCGGAGGCCGTGGAGCCGGCCGGACTCGGGGCGCTCCAGGCCCGGATCGAGGCGGTCAAGAAGGCGCTCGCCGCGGAAGGGCTCTTCGACGACGAACGCAAGCGCCCCCTCCCTTCCTTCCCGCACGCCATCGCGCTCGTTACGTCTCCCGAGGGGGCGGCGGTGACCGACTTCCTCAAGGTCACGCGCCGGCGGTTCCCGGGCCAGCACATCGTCGTCTTCCCGGTGCTGGTGCAGGGCGATGACGCGCCGGCCCAGATCGTCGAGGCTATTCGGGATGCCAACGCCATGGGCGGCTTCGACCTCCTGGCCCTGTGCCGGGGGGGCGGGTCCATCGAGGACCTGATGGCCTTCAACGACGAGGCCGTGTGCCGCGCGATCGCGGCCTCCGAACTGCCGGTCGTCACGGGCATCGGGCACGAGCGCGACGTCACGATCGCGGACTTCGTCGCGGACGTGCGGGCGTCCACCCCGTCGCAGGCGGCCGAGTTCGTGACGCCGTCGCGGTCCGATCTCGCGCGCGAGATTCGCGAGGCCCGGGAGCGTATGGAACGCAGCCTGCGCTCGGTCGTCGAGTCACAAGCCCAGGACCTCGACGACGCGACCGAAGGGCTCAACGCGGCCGCGCGGAACCTGCTCAAAGACCTCGAAAGCCGGCTCCGGGACCTGGCCACGCGGCTGCGGGGCGCCTCGCCGGTCGAGACGCTCAAGCGCCAGCGCCAGCTTATGGAGCAGCTCGGGAGCCGGCTGGCGGCCGGGGTCACCCGCCGGGTGGGGGAGGCCGACCAGCGCATGAAGGGCCTGACGGGGCGCCTGCACGCGCTGTCGCCCCTCGCGGTCCTGGGCCGCGGGTACGCGATCGCGTTCGCGCTGCCGGGCGGCGAGGTCGTCAAGGACGCCGCGAAAGTGACGCCAGGACAGGATCTCGAGATCCGGTTGGCGAAGGGTTCCGTTCGGGCGACGGCTCGTGCGATCATGGAGGACCTCCCATGAACCCCAAGGACAAGGAACCGGAGCTGAAGTTCGAGAAGGCGCTCGTCGAGCTGCGCGGCATCGTCGACAAGCTCGAGGCCGGCGACCTCGAACTCGACGAATCGCTCAAGTTCTTCGAGCGCGGCGTGAAGCTCATCCAGGCGTGCACGAAGCGCCTCGAGGACGCCCAGCGGCGGGTCGAGATCGCGACCAGGACGAAGGACGGGAAGCGGGTCCTGCGGGAGTTGCCCGAGGGCGCGGCCGAGGTCCCCGGCGATGACGAGGGGCTCGCCGCAGACGACGAGCCTGACGAATCCACCGAGGAAGAAGCGAAGGGGTGACGGACCTCTCGGCCTGGTTGGACGCCAGGCGCTCCTCCGTGGAGGAATCGCTGAGGCGGTTCCTGCCTTCCGTCGCCGAGCCGCCGACCCGGTTGCACGAAGCGATGACATACAGCGTCATGGCCGGAGGCAAGCGGATCCGGCCCCTGCTCGCGATCGCGGCGGCGGAGGCGTGCGGCGCGACGGCGCAGGCGGTCATGCCCTCCGCCTGCGCGCTCGAGCTCATCCACACCTATTCGCTCATCCACGACGATCTGCCCTGCATGGACAATGACGATCTGCGGCGGGGTGTCCCCACGAACCACAAGGTCTTCGGGGAGACGCTCAGCCTGCTCGCGGGCGACGCGCTCCTGGCTCACGCGTTCAAACTCATCGGTGAGAACGCGAAGGTCGAGGGGGTGGCGCCGGCCGCGGTGGCCGAGGTGACGGCCCTCGTGGGGGAGGCCGCGAGCTCGCTGGGCATGGTCGGGGGGCAGGCGGCCGACTGGATGGCCGAGGGACGTAACGTCAGCGAAGCTGAAGTCCTCTTCATCCACCGGAAGAAGACCGGGGCCCTGATCCGGGCGTCGGTCATGACCGGCGCCATCTTCGGGGGGGCGAACGGGGACGTTCGCACCGCATTGTCGAGTTACGGCGAAACGCTCGGGCTGCTGTTCCAGATCGTGGACGATGTGCTCAACGTCGAGGGGGATCCGGTGGCGCTGGGGAAGGCCGCGGGGTCGGACGCGGCGCGGCGCAAGGCAACGTACCCGTCGGTGGCCGGACTCGTCCCCGCCAAGGCCCGCGCGGAGGCCCTGCTCGGCGAGGCCCGGGGCGCGCTGGCCGCGCTCAACGGCCGCTCGGGTGTCCTCGCCGGGATCGCTGAATTCACGCTCACGAGGGCCTCCTGATGGGACTCCTGGACCGCGTCAACCAGCCCGCGGATCTTCTACGCCTCTCGCCCGCGGAGCTTGCGACCCTCGCCGAGGAGATCAGGCAGACGATCCTGAAGACGGTCGCGGCGAACCAGGGCCATCTCTCGTCTAATCTCGGCGTCGTCGAGCTCACGATGGCGATGCACATCGTCTTTGAGAGCCCGCGGGACCGGATCCTCTGGGACGTGGGTCACCAGTGCTACACCCACAAGCTCCTGACGGGCCGGCGGGACGGTTTTCCGACCCTACGGAAGACCGGGGGCCTGTCGGGGTTCCCGAAGCCGGCTGAGAGCCCGCACGACTGGTTCCACACGGGCCACGCCGGCACGGCGCTGTCCTCGGCGCTCGGACTGGCGGTGGCGCGGGACCTCAAGGGCGAGACCGGCCAGGTCATCGCCGTCGTCGGCGACGGGTCCTTCCCGAACGGCATGTCGATGGAGGCCGCGAACCAGATAGGGCACCTGAAGCCGGACATGATCGTCGTCCTGAACGACAACGAGATGGCGATCTCGAAGGCCGTTGGCGCGATGTCCCAGTACCTGACCAGGATCATCACCTCCACCCGGTACGGGCGGTTCCGCGACCGCGTGAGGACGTATCTCGAGCGGTACCGGCGGGTGGGACCGGCGGTCTCCCAGCTCATCAAGCGGCTCGAAGCCGACGTGACGAGCATCTGGGGCCCGGGCGTCCTCTTCGAGGAGCTCGGGTTCCGGTACCTGGGTCCGTTCGACGGCAACGACATCGCGCTGATGGCCGAGGTGTTCCGGCAGGCGAGGTTCCTCAAGGGACCCACGCTCATCCACGCGGTGACGAAGAAGGGGCACGGGTTCGCCCCCGCGGAGGCCGATCCGATCACGTACTACTCGCCGGCGGGGTTCGACGTGGTGACGGGCGCGCTCGCGCCGAAGAAGGCCAAGCTGCCGAGCTGGTCCGACGCGTTCACGGACGCCCTGATCCGGCTGGCGGGGGAAGACCCCCGGATCGTGGCCGTGACCGCGGCGATGCTGGAAGGCACGATGCTGAAGAAGTTCCAGGAACGCTTCCCGGGCCGGATCCACGACGTCGGTATCGCGGAGGAACACGCGGTCGGATTCGCGGGCGGGCTGGCCGCCGGAGGCTTGAGGCCCGTGGTCGCCATCTACTCCACCTTCATGCAACGGGCGTACGACCAGGTCATGCACGATGTCTGCCTCCAGAACCTCCCCGTGGTGCTGGCCATGGACCGCGGCGGGCTCGTGGGGGAGGACGGCCCCACCCATCACGGGGTCTTCGACTTCGCCTTCCTGCGCCACCTCCCGAACCTCGTGGTCATGGCGCCGTCGGACGAGAACGAGCTGGTAAACATGCTGGCGACGGCGCTCTCGCTCAACCACCCGTCGTCCATCCGGTTCCCGCGGGGCCAGATCCTGGGGGTGCCCGTGGACCCGTTCCCGAAGCCGCTCCCCGTGGGAAAGGGGCGACTCTTGCGCGAGGGCAACGATGTCGCGCTCATCGCGATCGGGACGCAGGTAAGCGTGGCGCTGGCCGTGGCGGACCGTCTCGCGGCCGAGCGCGGCATCAGGGCTTCCGTCGTGGACGCGCGGTTCGTGAAGCCGCTCGACGAGGAGCTGATCGTCTCGCTGGCCGGCCGGTGCGGGCGGATCGTGACGATGGAAGAACACGTGCGGATGGGCGGGTTCGGGAGCGCGGTGCTGGAGCTGCTGGCCGTGCGGAATATCAGGGTGCCCGTGCACGTTCTAGCATTGCCGGACGCCTTCGTCGAGCAGGGGCATCCGGGCATCCTGCGCGAGCGGTACTGTCTGGCGCCGGGCCCGGCATTCGAGGCCGTGGCGCGCTTTCTGGGCGTGCGCGGGGCAGCCGCCGGAGCGTGACGCCGGTCATCGAGGGCGGGCGGGGGACCTGCTAGACTGGCCCAGCGGTTAAGACAGTCAGACGGAGCGGGAGGTCAATCGATGAGGCAACTCGTGATCGCGGTGGCAATGATGGCCCAGGGGTTTGCCCTGGCTGCCGGGACCCCGCTGGCCCAGATGGGCAGCGTAACGGGACTCGTCCGGATAGCCCACCCGGGCTCGCCGACCCAGGACCAGGCCGTGGCCGGGATGCCGCTGGCCGAGGGCGACCGGGTATCCTGCCTGGCCGGCCGGGCCGAGATCCGGTTCACGGACGGCCATGTCCTCCGGCTGGTCGAGAACTCGGTGCTCGAGATCATGGGGCCCGTCCAGCGCGGCAAGCGGGGCGTATTCACGCGCCTGTTTGCGGGACGGGTGCGGGCGATCGTCGCCCGCCTGACGGCCGACACCTCCTTCGAGGTCCAGTCCTCGTACGCCGTCGCCTCGGTCAAGGGGACGGATCTCTTCTTCGACGGGCTCATCGCGAGCGTGCGCCCCGAGGGTGACGGCGTGGTCCACACGCTCGAGCTCACGTCCGCGGACGGCAAGTCGCGCCTCGAGATCCGCGACGGAATGAGCGGCGGGTTCTCGGCGGACGGGTCCGTGGTCGAGCCGAAGGCCGTGGACGCGGCGTTCTTCGACGCGCTCGAGCGCGCGTTCGACGTCACGGCCCCGTCGTCCGGCACGCCTGCGGGCGGGACGCCGCCGGCGGGCGGCACGGGCGGCGGCACCACGCCGCCGGCCGGAGGCGAGGGGACCTCCATCGACCGGGACGCCCTGCGCGCGGATCTCGCGGACTTCGCGGGCTCCCACGAGCTGGGCGAATACGCGGACTTCCTCGAGCACGCGGGCGACGTCGCCCTCGGGGCGGCCCTCATCGACATGCACGGGTACCGGGTCAGGACGGAGGAGTTCGTGCGGCTGGCCGCTCCGGACACGATCCAGTTCCTGGTCCTGAATTCGCGCGAGGAGGGGCCGAACGCGGGCGTCTCCTCGTACCAGGACGACCTCAAGTTCAACCAGGCGCTGCCCGCGAACTACGAGGACGTGCGCCGGAACCTGGCGGCGACGTTCGCCGATCCCGCCCATGAGCCCCCCTACTGGCCGGTATCGGAGGAGGCCAGGGCTTCGAGTCCCCGCGGCGACACCGTGCGGAGGGAGGCGTTGTTCGGGACGCCCCAGGCCATCTTCACCGACGAGTTCCCGGATTCCTTCAACACGTCAACGTTCTCCTACAACTACGTCGGGGGGAACGCTCCGGGCGGGTGGGGGCAGACGACTGAGACCCGACTCTGGATCAACGAGATTCCCAAGGAGCACTTTCTCCACGACCAACACGGCTATATCGTGGGCGGCTGGTATGCCGGCGTGGCGCCGGGCGGGGATCCAGCGACATGGCCGGAGTATCCGTACTATCCAACGGGGAGCCAGGGCGCCGGGAGTCCCTCCTTGTGGTCGAACGGGCCCGATGCCGCCACTGGGCTCTATCCGGTCGACCCCCTCATGGACGCGCCGTCGTTCCCGACCTTTGTCGTGAGCGGGCTGCCCGTTTTCGGCAACGCGTACTTCGGTGCCGGTTCCCGTACGTTCTCCCTGAACAGCCGCGGGGGGTTCACGGGCGAGACGATCTACGGAGACAAGACGTTCCTGCGCGAGAGCTTCTTCTTCGTATCCGACAAGGGGACCGTGATCGATCCCCTGGCGTCCGCTGCTGGCGGAGGAATGGGGCTGGAGGCGGCGGCGCCCGAGCACGTGAACTTCGAGCTCGAGTGGGAGGCATCGGAGTTCGCCGATCCCGCCGGGGGTGAGGCGCACACGATCGACATCATGATTACGCCCGAGATCTTCGGGTCCACGACCGGTGGCACGCCCACGCCGACCATGGATCAGGCGCCCGTGATCCAGCAGCCGATGTGAGGGCCGCCCCGATCGTTCACCTCGTCGTCGCCGGACATCTCCTCGTCGCCCGGTGTTCGGCAGCGGCAGCCACTGCGGTGGTGACTCCATCGGTCGTTCCGGCCACGCCACCGGTCTCGTCGACGGCCCTGGCCGCCGGGCCGGCGGCCGGTTCGACAACGGCGGCCCCCGCGATCCTGCCGGGGGTCCCGGCCTCGTCCACGGTCGTCGCGACGGTCCCGATCTCCGCCACGGGGGCGGAGGCGCCTGCGGCGCCGGATCCGGCCGTGGCCCCGGGCCACCGGGAATCCCGATTCATCCCGATCGTGGAAGCCGATCTCCGCGGCGCGGGCTCCAAGGTCTCGAGCGCGCACTGGACGGGTGGCGTGGTCGGGAGCGTATTTGCCCTGCCCGCGTACCGTCTCGCCCCCGCGACCCTGCTCCTGCCCATCTACGCCTTCGAGGGCTCGCTGTTCAACCGGGTGGTGGAGGAGGTCGTGCTCTTCCAGTCCCGGCAGACCCACTCCGGGTCGCTGGGCGTGAAGCAGGGCCTCGGGGACGGATGGGACGCCAAGCTCTCGTTCGACGCCGCCTACGCGCTGACGCAGGAGGCGCGGGGCGAGACGATCGGCAAGGGGCTGTACGACTACCTGGATCTCGGCGGGCGCGCGGCGGCCACCTGGAATCTCGAGGCGAAGGGGCGGAAGGCGCCGGCCTCGTTCTCGCTCCGGGCGTACCACCGGAGCTACCCCAACTTCCGGTCTCTTGCGGCCGAGAACGCGGCCCTGCTCCTGCGGGACAACCCGGGGTTGGCGGCCGAGATCGGCGGGCGCGAGCAGCATCCCAAGGACTTCAACGCGATCGAGCCCGGGTTGTCGGGCGTATGGTGGTGGAATCCCCTGATCCAGACGCGGGCGTCCTGGGCGACTTCGATGCGCGCCTACACCGACCGGTACCTGCGGACGGACCAGGGCGCGATTGCGTCCACGAAGCGGGGCGACCAGATGCACCTGCTGTCCGCGGACACGTCGGTCGGAGGGCTCGGGGCCTTCACCGCGGGCACGGGGGTCTCGTGGATCCGGAACATCTCGAACATGAGCGTCTACGACGCGAACCAGGCGTCGCACGCGTTCATCCCCCGGTTCTACCAGTTCTCGAGCGTGTCGCTCGAGCCGTGGGGGCAATGGATGGCGCCCGGCGAGGGGGCCCTGCGGCCGCGCGTCCGGGCCGGGCTCTCCTTCCTCGCCCGCACCTTCGACAAACGGCCGGCCCAGCGGCTCGACGGCAGCTACACGGATTCCCGCCAGCACGACGCGGAATACGGCGCCAACCTCCGGGGCTGGTACCCGGTGCGGTCATGGCTCAGCCTCACGGCGGGGGCCGACGCCCGTATCGCGCGTTCCAACAACAGGTCCCAGCAGCTCATCCGCTACGCCTACGAGGTCCTGACCCTCTCCGCCGGAGTCGCGCTGTCGTACTGACCCGGCGGAGTCTGGTACGCTGAAGCAGCATCAGGGAATGGGGAACGACGGAGGGGGATTCACATGAGGACATGTCTGGTCTTGCTCGCGATGGCGGGGATGGGTTCCTCGTGGGCCGCGGCGGCGGCGCCGCTGGCCGAGGTCAGCCGGGTCAGCGGGCTCGTGCGGGTGTCGCACGGCGCCAGGGGCGCGCCGGCGCAGGCGACCGCCGGGATGCCGCTCGTCGAGGCCGACCGCGTGGCCTGCCTGGGCGGCAAGGTCGAGCTGAGATTCACGGACGGCCACCTCCTCCGGCTGGTCGAGAACGCTTCGCTCGAGATCATGGCACCCGTCCAGGGGAAGAAGAAGGGCGTGTTTACCCGGCTGCTCGCGGGTAAAGTGCGCGCGCTCGTCGCCAAGTTCTCGGGCAACGAGGTCTTCGTGATCCAGTCCTCGTACGCGGTCGCGTCCGTGAAGGGGACCGACCTCCTGTTCGACGGCCGGAGCGCGACGGTCCGGGACGAGGGCGACGCGATGGAACACAGCGTCGAGCTGCTCTCGCCGCAGGGCCGCTTGCTGGCCCTGATCGGAGAGGGGGAGACGGCCGGCCTCCGGCCGGACGGCTCCATCGACCAGCCGCACCCCGCCGACTCCGCTGTGCTCGAGGAGATGGAGCGGCAGTTCGACGTGGCGCCGCCGGCGGGCGGAACGACGTCCGGGACCACCGGCGAGGGCGGGCAGGGGGCGGGGACCAAGGCCGCCGAGGCCGCCGCCGGTGCGGGGGAGTCCGGCGAGGGCGAATCGGCGGAAGATGAGAACGCCGACCTCTACGCCGAGATGTCGGATTTCGCCTCCTCCGACGAGCTCGTGAACTACTACGACTGGATGGAACGGACCTCGGACCTCCAGCTCGGGAAGGTCATCCTGGACCGGCACGGGAACCGGGTCGAGATGGAGCAGTACAACTACCTCCTGTCGACCAACACGATCGAGTACCTGGTCCTCAACTTCCGGGACGGCGGGCCTAGCGCGGGTCTGACGGCGATGACGACCGACCTGACGTTCAACACGGACCTGCCGGCGGACCGCTTCGACGACGTGCGTCGCGGGCTCTCGATCTCGTTCCGCGACACTTCCGTGTATCCGGTCTACTGGCTCACGCAGGAGTACCGGTCGATCATGAACCAGGACGGCGAGCAGCTCACGGAGGACGTGTACCTGTCCGATCCGGTCGAGATCTGGTCAGCCCCGACGCGGGCTTTCAGCGGGGGGACCTGGTCTTACGGGATGGGCGGCGCGCAGGTCGGATGGGGGCAGGCGTTCGAGTACGCGAGGACGATCACCGAGAACTGGTCGTACCTGCCGCTCGAGCACTACCTCGTGACCGAGTACGGGGACCTGAATGCCGGCTGGTACCTGGGCGCGAATCCGGTGCCGGATTATCCGGCGGGATGCGTCAACTTCCAGGGGATTCCGAACGACGCCACGCCGACGGCCTGGTTCCTCAATGGCGCGACGACCTCGGGCAACATGTGGTGGATGCCGCCGATGTACCTGCACGATCCGGACTTCAACTCGACGGGCATCCCCGAGGACGGGGTCGTGGACGGCCGGCCGGCGCTGGGCAACGCGTGGTTCGGGCTGGGCGTGCGCGAGACCGCGGCGCTCGCGACGGATGTCGGCACGTTCAGGACGTTCGAGCGCACGTGGTACGGCGACCCGGCGTCGCCCGACACTCCGACCCTCACGATCTCGTCGTTCATCGTTGACGACAACGGGAATGAGCAGGATCCCGGCGTGTATCTCGGCTCGGCCGGCAGCGGCTGGGAATGGGATTCGCTCCTGGGCCAGATGAACCTCGAGGTCGAGTACGAGTGGTTCGACCCCTACGTCGGGGTCACGTGGCTGGCGGATCTCCTGGTCGAGCCGAACATGTTCCGCGACTCCTCCGTCATGCAGGCGGGACCCGGGTTCGGCGAGCCCGGGGGCGCGCCGGGGCTGGGCTTCTGATGCGGACGTATCGTCGGCTCACCGGGGTCCTGCTCGTCATCCTGACGGTGGCCGCCGAGGGAGACGCCGGCGCCGCCGAAAAGGGGTTCGTGCCGGTCCTGCAGGCGGACCTCCGGGGCGCCGTCGCGGCCGTTCGCCACGGCAAGACCACGGGAGGCGCGGTCGGAAGCGTGCTCGTCCTGCCCGCCTACCGGCTGGCCTCCGGCGACACGATCCTGCCCATCTACATCTTCGACGGTTCGCTCTACGACAAGGTCGTGGAGGAGGCCATCTTCTACCAGATGAAGCAGGTGCACGCGCTCTCGCTCGGATACAAGCACCGGTTCGGCGCGGCGTTGTCGGGCAAGGTGGCTGCCGAGGGCGCTTATGCGTTTACGCGGGAGTCCCGGAACGAGAACTTCCGGAAGGGCCTCTACAACTACCGCGACGTGGGCGGCCGGGCCGTCGTGAGCCTCGACCGGCGCGACGGCGACCGTCCGGCGCCATTGAGCGTCAGCCTGCGTGGCTACGACCGGCGATATCCGAACTATGCCTCGCTCGCGGCCCGCGGGCAGGCGCTCCTCGAGAAGACGAATCCCGCCGCGGTTACGGCGATAGCGGGCCGCGAGAAGAAGCCCAAAGACTACCAGGGGGCCGAGTTGTCCCTGGACGCCGTCCAGTGGCTGGGGGAGAAGATCCGGGCCCAGGCCTCCTATGACGTCGGCGCGCGCCGGTACCGGGACCGGTATCCGCGGACGGATCAGGGCCTGATCTCGGACCGCAAGCGCTTCGACCAGATGCACCGGCTCTCCGCCGGGGTGGCGGCCGGGTTCGGCGACTTCGTGATCGGGCTGGACGCGGGGGGACTGCTGAACCTGTCCAACGACTCGATCTATGACCCCGCCCAGGTCCTGCATGCCTTCCTGCCGCACTATTTCCAGTTCTGGTCGGTCTCGGTCTCGCCGTCGATCCTCTGGGCGCTGCCGGTCGCCCGGGCGCTGAAGCCCCGCGTAAGGCTCTCGGTCGGCGGCCTCGTGCGGGGGTACCCTTACCGATTCCGCCAGGATTCGGGCGGCGCCTACCTCGACGGGAAACAGCGGGACCAGGAGATGTCCGTGGACCTCCGGGGCTGGTACCCGTTCGTGAAATGGCTGAGCGCGACGGCCGGGATGTCGGTCCGGGTGGACCGGTCGAACAACAAGTTCGAGCAGTTCCTGAAGAACAACTACGAGCTGTTCGTCGTCAACGCCGGCGTCACGATCACGTACTGAGCCCGGCAGGATGCCGGCCGTCGCCGCCACCGACTGGGTTCGTGCCGTTCCCTCGGCACTGGGAACGCGATGGGGGCGGACCGCGGCGCCGCGGGATGCACTCACGGCTCCCCGGATTCGGGCGGGCCTTCGGACGCGGGTCGTGGGGTCGACGGTCGTCTCGCTCCGGCGCGCATCCTCCACGAACGACGTCGCCCTGCACCTGGCCGCTCGGGGGTGCCCGGACGGGCTGGTAGTCGCCGCCGAGGCTCAGTGGGCTGGCCGGGGCCGCCTCCAGCGCGCGTGGCACTCTCCCGCAGGAGCGGGGATCTGGTGCTCGATCGTCCTGCGGCCGGAGTGCACCGTCGCGGAGGCCCAGGCGCTCACGTTCCTGGGGGCGGTCGCGGCGGCGCGGGCGATCCGCGCCCTGCACGATCTCCCGGTCGCCCTGAAGTGGCCCAACGACCTCGTCCTGGGCGCCCTCAAGCTCGGGGGGGTGCTGGCCGAACTTGAGGCGGAGGGAACCGTGATCCGCCACGCCGTGGTCGGCATCGGGCTCAACGTGAACCTGGCGCAGAGCGAGTTCCCGGCGCCCCTGCGCGCAACCGCGACCTCGGTGCGGGCGACTCTGGGAGCCCGAGTTGACCGGGCGGCGCTACTGTGCCGGGTGCTGGAGGAACTCGACCGCCGGTACGCGGTCCTCCGGAGCGAGGGGCCGGGGTCGCTCGTCGCCGAGGCCGGCGGGCTCATGCCCATGGCGGGATCGATCATCCGGGCCCGGGATCATGCCCGCGTCCTGGAGGGCACCGTGACGGGACTGGACGACGACGGGGCCCTGCTGGTCCGTCTGTTATCCGGTTCCGTCGTGCGGCTCAACGCGGGCGAAGTCACGATCCTGCGCTGAAGTGGGCATATAATATGCGGACCATGCTACTGGCCCTCGATATCGGCAATACGAACGTCACCCTCGGGCTCTTCCGGGGGAGCCGGCTCGTGCGGTCGTGGCGGGTATCCACGGACGCCCGCCGGACACCCGACGAGCACGAGGCTGCCCTCCGGGCCGTACTAGGCCGCGCGGCATCCACCGTGCGCGCGTGCGCCATCGCCTCCGTGGTGCCGGCCGTCGAGGACGCGTTCGCGGCGGCGGCCGCCCTGGTCGTGCGCCGCCGCCCCGTGCTCATCGACTCGGAGTCCCCGTTCGGCTTCCGGATCGGCTACCAGCCCCCGTCGGACGTCGGGGCGGACCGGCTGGTAAACGCTGCCGCCGCTATGGAGCGGTTCGGCGCTCCCGTCATCGTCGTGGACTTCGGGACCGCGGTGACGCTGGACGTGCTCGACCGCCATCGGGTCTATCTCGGCGGCGCCATCGCGCCCGGGCTGGACCTGGCGGCGGAGGCGCTCGCCCGGCGGACGGCCAAACTGCCGCGCGTGGCCCTGCACCGCCCCGCCGAGGCCATCGGGCGCACGACGCTTGAGAGCCTGCGCTCCGGCCTCGTCTTCGGGGCGGCCGCGCTCGTGGACGGACTGCTCGAGCGGATGTTCCGCGAGCTGGGCGAGCGCCCCCCGGTCGTGGCCACGGGCGGGACGGCGGGCATCGTGGCCCCGCACTGCCGGTATATCCGCGAGACCATCCCCGACCTCACGCTCGAGGGCATCCGGCTCGTGGGGGAACGCATGATGTCGGCCTCACGGAAGCGGACCTGATGGCTGAACATCGCGCGTTCGCGCTCAAGTGGCGGCCGGCGAAGTTCGAGGACGTGGTCGGCCAGCCCCACGTGATCCGGACGCTCACGAACGAGCTAACGCAGGGGAAGCTTGGGCACGCGTACCTGTTCGCGGGTCCCCGGGGTACGGGCAAGACGACGTGCGCGCGCATCCTGGCGCGGGCCGTGAACTGCGAGAAGGGGATGAGTGCCACGCCGTGCGGCGAATGCGCCATGTGCCGGGACATCCTCGCGGGCCGCTGCCTGGACGTGATCGAGATCGACGCGGCCTCGAACCGGGGGATCGACGAGATCCGGGACCTCCGGGAGGTCGTACGCCTCTCGCCGGCGCGTGGTCGCCGCAAGGTCTTCATCCTGGACGAGGCGCACATGCTGACGGGCGCCGCGGGCAACGCCTTCCTCAAGACGCTCGAGGAGCCGCCGGCGCACGTGCTCTTCATCCTCGCCACGACGAATGCCTCCGACATCCTGCCGACGATCCACTCCCGGTGCCAGCGGTTCGATTTTCACCAGCTCGGGCTGGCCACCGTGACGGCGACCCTGAAGCGGATCGCGGAGGCGGAGGGGATCAAGGCCGACGAGCCGGCGCTCGTCATGATCGCCAAGTCGGCGCGCGGCGCGATGCGGGACGCGCAGATGCTGCTCGAGCAGTCGGCGGCCTTCGCGGTCGAGCGGGTGACGGTGGCCTCCGTGCGCGAGCTGCTGGGCCTGGTCGAGAGCGAGTGGGTTGAACGCTTCCTCGGGGTCCTTAAGGAGCGCGACGTGAAGGAGGGGCTCGCCCTGCTCGACAGCCTGCTGGAGTCGGGGCGCGGCCTGGACGAGCTCCTAGGCGAGGTGCAGGAGGAGTTGCGCGACGCCCTGATGCGCAAGCTCGGGGCGCAGGTGACGCCGATGGCCTCGGCGGGGCTGCTCGCCGACCCCGAGCGCGCCGGCTGGTTCACGGAGGAGGAGCTCGCGGCCCTGCTCGCGCACGTGCGGCGGGCGGCGGAGGAGCTCTCGGCCCGCCAGATCGCGCATCCGCGGATCGCGGCCGAGCTGGCGATGGCCCGGCTGCTCCGCCGCGAGCGGGCGGTGTCGTGGCCGGAGGTCGAGGAGGCACTGCAGCGGGTGAACGCGGCCCTGGCGGGCGGGGGGGCGGTCCTCAAGGCCCCGGCGGGCCCGGCGCCCCGGAGCGTGTTCCAGCCCGCGGGGCCCGCGGTCGCGCCCACCAGGCCCTTCCAGGCATCCGCGCCACTGCCGCCGGCCTCGTCGGCGGGAGCGCCCGCTTCGGGTGTCTCCATCCAGCCGGACGCGTTCGGCGCGAGGTGGGCGGAGGTGCTGGAACGGCTGAAGGGCGACGCGCCGACCGTGGTCGCCTACCTGCGGGGTGTGCGCTGCCTCGGCGCGGAGGGGGATACCGTGATCCTCGAGACCGCCTCGGCGTTCCACCGGCAGGGGCTGGAGGGAGGGGAGATGCGCTCGACGGTCGAAGCCGCCCTCTCGTCCGTCGCGGGGCGCGCGATCTCGCTCGCGGTCCGGGCTGCCGTCGTCGCGCCGCCGCCGGGGCTCCGGCCGGCCGGGGCGGCTTCCGCCGTGGATCCGAAAGCCGCCGCGCCGGAGGCGCCTGCCCCGCCCGATCCCGACTGGGTGGAGCGGGAGCCGCTGGTCAAGTCCACCCTGGATCTCTTCCAGGCGCGCGTCGTCGATCGCAAGCGCCCTCCGCCGCCGAAGTGACGCGGACCCGCCGCTTCGTGCCGGTCTGTGTGCTGGCGGCTTGGACCGTCGCCGCGCGGTCGGCGGCGGCGCCCGCCGGGCCAGAGCGGTTCTCCATCCCGGCGTCGCCGGGAATGCCGTCACCCGGAATCTCCGCGACGGCCCCCGCCGGTTCCGGGCTCCCGTCCGCCGTGCCGGTTTCGGCCACGACGACCGCGAGGGCGCCCCTGGCCTTCTCGACATCCCTGTCAGGCGCCGCCGTGTCCGGCACCGCGATCCAGGGCGCGGCCCTCTCGGGCACGCTCGTCCTGCCCTCGGCTCCGTCCTCGACGGTCCAGGGCTCCGCGATCCCCGGCCAGCAGCAACCCGTCGCGCCCCGGCCCTCGTTCACGCGCACGGCGGCCGCGGCACCTGCGAAGCCCGCCCCGCCGCCGGTGCCGTACGAGGAACTGCACCAGAAGGCCTCCCTCATCGTGTGTCCAAGCGCCTACGCCGCGCACTACAAGGGTCCGACGGGGGAGAACGCCGAGGTCTTCCTCATGTGGTACATCGGCACGCTCTACGACGAGCGGGGCCTCTCGATCGCGCCGATCTCGACGCTCTTCATCGGGGCCGATCTCAAGTGGGCGTTCCTGTCCGAGCGCGGTGGGCGTCCCGCGGCCGCGATCGGCTACCTCGGCGGACTCGAGGTGCCATTTACAGGCGGCGTGGTCAAGGTGTCGACGGTCACGGCCCAGAAGCAGACCAAACAGTCCATCGTCCACGACGTCTACATGGTGCTGAGCCACGGCCTGGGCCCGCTCTCGTTGTCGGCGGGGGCGTTGTACGGGATCAAGAAGGCCTTCCCCCTGATCCTGCCCATGTTGCGGAACCCGAACTTCACCACGAAGCCCAACCCGGCTCCGGACACGATCTGGACGGCGTTCGGCGGCGCCGACCTCGCGGTGCTGGGCCGGCACTTCAAGGTCGAGGTCCTCACCCTTCCCGAAGTGGAGGTGGACCGGCCGTGGATCGTCAACACGCACCTCGGCGGGATCCTGGGCTTCGACTTCGCGTACCTGCGGGACCGGATCGGGTGGGAGCTCCTCGGGTACTACCAGCTCCCGCTGTACCGCTGGCCCGACCAGAAGAGGCTGGAGAAGGAGCGGGACCGGATGACGGCGGCCAGACGCCGGCCGTGAGCGGCTTCTCGGCGACCTTCGACCGCCTCCTGGCCGAGCTCGAGAAGATGCCCGGGATCGGGCGGAAGACCGCCCAGCGCCTCGCGTTCCACCTCCTCCGGGTGTCGGAGCCTGAAGTGCAGGCGCTGGCGGTGGCGATGGTGGATTGCCGAAGGAACATCCGCGCCTGCTCCCGGTGCTTTTCGATCACGGAGCAGGACCCCTGCGGCATCTGTGCGGACCCCCGGCGGGACGACTCGCTCCTGTGCGTGGTGGAACAGCCCTCGGACGTGCTCGCGTTCGAGCGGTCCGGGGAATATCGGGGCCGCTACCACGTTCTGGATGGAGTGATCTCGCCGCTCGAGGGGATCGGCCCGGAGGATCTGCGGATCCGGGAGTTGCTGGAGCGGCTCCGCGACGGGACGGTCCGCGAGGTCATCCTCGGGACAAACCCGGACCTCGAAGGCGAGGCCACGTGCATGTACCTTTCCAAACTGATCAAGCCGCTGGGGGTGCGGGTCACGCGCATCGCGCGCGGCCTGCCGGTCGGCGGCGACCTCGAGTACGCGGACCAGGTGACGCTGGCGCGGGCGCTGGAAGGCCGCCGCGACGTGTAGGGCGCCGGGTTTCACCGTCCGGTGAAAGCCCGACTCCTGCATCCTCAGGCGCATGGCGTTTCACCGTCTGGTGGAACGCCAACGCTCGCGTCCGCGAGCGCATTGACAGGCCGGGCGCCCGGCAGGGATAATGGCGCCACACTTGAACATGGGGGAGGACCTGTAATGAAAGCACTTCGTACGATCGGACTGGCGGTTGCGGTGGTCGCGCTGACGGGTGTCGCGGTGGCGGCGCCGGCACAGAATCAGGGCGAGGGCCGGGTCGGGCTCGGGATGAACCTCGGCACCCTGGAGGCGACCTACAGCCTGAACACCCAGAGCGCCCTCGGCGCGGCGGTCAACCTGGACCTCATGACCGGCGACTTCGACTCGACGAACTTCGGGCTGACGGCCTGGTTCCAGCAGAAGCTCAAGAGCCGGGAGCCCGTGGACTTCTTCATGCTGGCCGGCCTCGGATTCGGGTCCCAGAAGGTCGGGACCGACAAGACGTCCGGATTCCAGCTCTTCGCCGGGCTGGGGACCGAGTACTTCCTGCCGGGCACGAAGTCGCTTTCGATCGAGGCCAAGCTCGGGCTGGTGATCAACTTCCTGAGCCAGACGGTGCCCTTCTTCAACCCCGTGACGTTGTCGATGGACTCGGCGAAGGCGAGCGGCACCGAGATCTCGTTCAAGGACCTGACCGGCGGCCTCTTCATCCTCCGCTACTACCTCGACTGACGGGTACGCGAACGGACCGGAAGGAGCGCGCAAAGCCATGAACCTCCCCGCCTGGATGCGGTCGAGCTGGTTCAAGAACACGGTGACCGTGGTAGTCACGGCCCTGATCGCGTTCCAGATGGCGCGGATGGAAGTCGTCCGCCGCGCCAAGCGCGAGTTCCGCGAAGGAGAGAAGTACTACCGCTGGTACCTCGAGCCCGAGACGAAGAAGAAGGAATTGGCCGGGCTCCGCGACGCCAAGAGGATGTCCGGGAACGAGTACGAGCATCTCATGGAGGAGGACATGTACAAGGAAGCCGTGGTCTGGTGGCAGACCGTGGGCGACTTCTACTACCTCCCCCACAGCCGGTGGGTAGACCAGGCCGAGGACCAGATCTGGAAGACGGGCCAGGAGCACGAGGCGCGAGGATGGAAGAAGGGGCTGAAGACGGGCCGCGACGACCTCGAGCACGCGCTCATGTCGTACAAGGCCATCGCGGATTCGTTCAAGCCCCTCCACGGGCGCCGGCCGGGGCGGCACCTGGAGGACGCGCTCAAGAAGATCGCGGAACTCGAGGCCAAGGGACTGCAGTGGCCCTGAGGTCCTTGGCGCTGCCGGAGGTCAAGGCACGCCAGCGCGACGGTAACGACGGCCTCGAGGCGCTCTACCGGCCGATCCGGCCGGAGCTTGCGCGCATGGAAGCCATTATGGACGACGTCGCGCGCCGGACCGCCCCGATGATCCGTCCGATGGCCCTTCACCTGCTCCGGGGGCCGGGCAAGCGGGTCCGGGGCGCCCTCGTGCTCTTCGCGTCGAGGGCCGGTGGCGGCCGCCGGAGCGGGGATGCGGCGTGGCTCGCCGCAGCCACCGAGATGCTGCACACCGCCAGCCTCATCCATGACGACATCGTCGACAGCGCGTCGACGCGCCGCGGTCTCCCGTCCCTGCACTCCCGGTGGGGGACCCACCGCGCCGTGCTCATGGGCGACTTCCTCCTCGCGTGGAACTTCTCCGAGCTCGCGGGGAGGTTTCCCGTGGACGTCTCGCGCGTCCTCCTCCGGGCGGCCAAGCTCTCGTGCGACGGCGAGATCGAGGAAACGGGCATGGCGTACCGGGCCGATCTGCCGGAGCCGCAGTATCTCCGTATCATCGGGAAGAAGACGGGGGCGCTCATGGCCGCGGCCTGCGAGTCGGGCGCGATCCTGGGTGGCGCCTCCCCGGCAGTCCGCGCCTCGCTGCGCCGCTACGGGGAGGCGTTTGGGATGGCGTTCCAGCTCGTGGACGACGCCCTGGACTTCACGGCCGGGAAGAGCGAAATGGGAAAGCCCGTGGGCCGCGACATGGTGGACGGCCGGTTCACGATGCCGGTGCTGTCCCTGCGACGCCTCCTGCACGGCGAGGAGCGGCGGCGGCTCCTCGGACTGCTGACGCCCCCGTCGCTGTCGAATGGCGGGGCGCGGAAGGTCGGGATTCTCGTCCGGGAACGTGGCGGTTTGGCCTGCGCCATGGAGCTGGCCGGGACCTACGTGGCGCGGGCCCGGGCCTCCCTGCGGGGCGTGCCCCCGGCGGCGGCGGAGCCGCTGGCGGCGCTGGCCGACTACGTCGTCACCCGCCGCCGTTAGCACGCCTCCCGGGGTGGCTGGACCTCGGGGGTGGGGGTAGCCGATAATGCCTCTCATGCCCGAGCCCCCGATCCCCGCGGCCGATGCGCTGGATGAGGAAGTTCGCCGGCACGTCGTCGTAACCCGGTGGAACGACCTCATCGCGACCGTGGATCCGGTCACGAGCTGGGGCCGCCGGTCCTCCCTCTGGCCGCTCCAGTTCGGGCTGGCCTGCTGCGCGATCGAGATGATATGCACCGCGGCGTCCCGGTTCGATATCGCCCGCTTTGGCGCCGAGCTCTTCCGGCCGTCGCCGCGGCAGGCGGACCTCATGATCGTGTCGGGCACGGTCACGAAGAAGATGATTCCCATGATCGTCCGGCTCTGGGACCAGATGGCGGAACCCAAGTACGTGCTCTCGATGGGCGCGTGCGCGAACGGCGGCGGGCCCTTCAAGGAGGGCTACAACGTCGTCTCCGGGGTCGACGAGTTCCTGCCCGTGGACGTCTGGGTGCGCGGCTGTCCCCCGACGCCCCAGGCCCTGCTCAACGGCCTTATGGAGCTCCAGAAGAAGATCGACGAAGAGTCCTTCGTGGGCGCGTGGAAGCGGCGCCGGCGGCCCGAGGTGGAGGTGCCCGCGCTCGGGCCCGATCTCGTGGACCGGCGGCAAATCCCCGACATCCGGGCCGCGGCGGGGAAGGGCGAGGCGCAGCGTCTCGTCGAGATGAAGCTCAAGCCGGTGCTGAAGCCCGCGCCGAAGGCCGGCCCGCTCTCGTCCCTCGAGGCGTCCGATGCGGCCCTCAAGGACGCCGGCATGAAGCTGGCAGCGCGCGTGGGCGCCGACCACGTGCAGGCGGCGGGCCACGCGCTCGTCGTGGACCGCAGCGTGTGGGGCCAGGCGGCGCGCGTGCTCCGCGGCGAGATGGGCTACGACTTCCTCGCGAATCTCACCGCCGCGGACTACGAAGGGACGCTCGAGGTCGCGTGCCACCTCTATCGGACGGATCAGACCGGAGGCCAGCTCGCGGTCAAGGTCAGGACTGACCGGGAACAGTCCGAGGTGCCCTCGGTGTCCGCCGTCTGGCCGGGCGCCGACATGCAGGAGCGCGAGGCGTGGGACCTGCTGGGGGTGAAGTTCACGGGCCATCCGAATCTCAAGCGCATCCTGCTCTGGGAGGGTTTCGCGGGGCATCCGCTCCGCAAGGACTGGTGTGAAGCCTACTACGAGGAGCCGCGGAAGATGTTCTCGAGCCGGTGGAAGGAAGGCCGGGTCCGGCCGGGCGAGACGCGCGTCCGCTGGGGCCGGAACGTGATCTATCCCGACGGATTCGATCCCTCGACGTTACCCGCGGACGATGCGGTGCCCGCGGACTCGGGCAATGCCGACGACCGCCACCTGCCCGTAAGCCTCGGCCCCCAGCACCCCTCGACGCACGGCGTCTTCCAGGTCCGCGCGCTTCTCGAGGGCGAGCGGATCGTCAAGCTCGAGCCCGTCATGGGCTACCTGCACCGCAACCACGAGAAGATCGGCGAGCGGAACACGTGGATCATGAACTTCCCGTACACGGACCGGCTCGACTACCTGACCTCGATGGCGAACAACCTCGCCTACGCGATCGCGGTCGAGCGGCTGGCGGGGATCAAGGTGCCAGAGCGGGCGGAGTACATCCGCGTGATCATGGCCGAGCTGACCCGGGTCGTGAACCACCTCTGGTCGATCGGGTTCCTGCTCAACGACATCGGGGCATGGTTTACCCCGTCCCTGTACGCGATCGAGGAGCGGGAGCTCGTGCTCGACCTGTTCGAAATGGCGGCGGGCTCCCGGATGATGTGCAACTACATGCGGTTCTCGGGCGTCGCCGCGGACCTGCCCGAGGGCTTCCTGCCGGCCGCCCGGACGCTCGTCTCCGAGCGCCTGCCGCGCGCGGTGGACACCCTCGACAAGTACCTGACGAAGAGCGAGATAGTCGGGTCCCGGCTGCGCGGGATCGGCGTGCTCCCGCGGGACCGGGCCATCGCGCACTCTGCTTCAGGTCCGGTGCTGCGCGCCTCTGGCGTCGCCTACGATATCCGGAAGGCCGAGCCGTACTCGATATACGACCGGTTCAAGTTCGACGTCGTGACCGCGCCCGGCGGGGACGCGTACGCCCGGTTCCTGGTCCGGCTGGGCGAGATCCGGGAGTCGCTCAAGATCCTGGACCAGGCCCTCGCCGGAATCCCCGAGGGGCCCGTAATCGAGAAGAACCAGTACCTGCTGCGGCCGCCCGCGGGCGAGGTCTACTCGCGGTGCGAGAACCCGAAGGGGGAGCTGGGCTTCTACCTCGTCTCCGACGGCGAAGGGTCGCCCTACCGCTACCATGTGCGCGCGCCGTCGTTCATCAACCTTTCCGCGTTCGACGAGATGTGCCGCGGGCACCTGGTCGCCGACGTCATGGCGATCCTGGGCTCGATCGACATCGTGCTCGGGGAGACGGACCGCTGATGCGCCCGTGGGGCTTCTTCCTCGTCCGCGGCATGGGGGTCACGTTCGGGCGGCTGTTCAACGGGTTCTGGCAGGGCGCGCGCCGCGCCGCCGGGCTCCCGGGGACGGAGACCCACGGGTCCGGCGCCACGGGCGTGTTCACGGTCCAGTATCCGGAGGAGCGGCTGCCGATCCCGGAGCGGTTCCGCGTCCTGCCGGTCCTGATCTACGAGGAGACCACGGGGGAGCCGCGGTGCACGGCCTGCGGAATCTGCGCCAAGGCCTGCCCGCCCCAGTGCATCTGGATCCTCCAGGCGAAGGGCGAGGACGGCAAGACCCGGAACCGGCCGGAGGAGTTCTCGATCGAGGCCAACGTGTGCATGAACTGCGGGCTGTGCGCCGAGTTCTGCCCGTTCGACGCCATCAAGATGGACCACCGGTTCGAGCTGGCGGACACCGTCCGCAAGGGCCGGGACATCCTGAACCTCCAGGACCTGCTCGTCTCGAGCGAATACCACGCGCGGATTCATCCCAAGGGCGCGGCGAAGGAAGCCGAAGCTCGCGCCAGGAAGAGTGCTCCGAAGCCCGCGGCCCCGGCGGCGCCCGCCGCGGGCTGAAGCGTCCGACGGACGTCCGGGATCTCCTCGCCGAACGCACGAAGACGGGGGAGCTGTTCGCCAGGACCAAGGGGCTAACGGTGCGATGCGTCGCCTGCGCGCACCGGTGCACGATCCAGGACGGCCATGAGGGCGCCTGCCGGGTCCGGTTCAACAAGGGCGGGGAACTCCGGGTCCCGTTCGGTTACGTCTCCGGTATCCAGCTCGACCCCATCGAGAAGAAACCGTTCTTCCACGTGCTGCCCGGGGCGCGCACGCTCTCGTTCGGGATGCTGGGGTGTTCTTTCCGGTGTCTCTGGTGCCAGAACTGGGAAACCTCCCAGATCATCAAGGACTCCGGGGCGGGTGGCAGGATCCAGGACGTGACGCCCGAGGAGATCGCAGAGCTGTGCCAGAGCTCGGCGTCGCCCGTCATCACGAGCACGTACAACGAGCCCATGATCACGGCGGAGTGGGCGGCGGCGGTCATGGGCGCGGCGCGGAAGGACGGGGTGCGGGGCGCGATCGTGTCCAACGGCCACGGGACGCCGGAGGTGATCGATTTCCTCGCGCCCTTCGTGGACTTCTGGAAGATCGACCTCAAGGGGTTCGACGCGAAACGCCACCGGGCCATGACCACCGGCGGGCTCGAGGCCGTGCTGGAGACGATCCGGGCGGTGCATGCGAGGGGGAAGTGGCTGGAGGTCGTGACCCTCGTGGTCCCGGGGGTGAACGACACCGACGACGAGCTCAAGGCCATGGCCGGGTTCCTGGCCTCGGTGTCGACGGACATCCCCTGGCACGTGACCGCGTTCCGGCCTACGTTCCGGATGGCGGATCAGGAGGCCACGCCTCCCTCCACGCTCCTGCGGGCCTGCGAGGCGGGTAAGGCCGCGGGGTTGAAGTTCGTCTACGCCGGGAACCTGCCCGGCGAGACGGGGCGGTGGGAGCACACGTTCTGCCCCGGGTGCGGTGCCGTCCTCGTCGAGCGGCGGGGCTTCACGGTCCTCTCCAACCGCATCGCCATCGGCGCCTGTCCTTCGTGCAAGCTCACGATTCCCGGGGTGTGGGTTTAGCCAGCCGGCCGCGGAGGTAGTCCTCCCAGTCGGACATCACACGCAGGACGGAGTCAGAACCGACGCCGTAGCGGGAGAAATACGTCCCGATGATCCGGGCATCCCGGGTCAGGAGGTCGAAGGAGTTGGGATTCGTCCGCGGGTCCACGGCCTGCGGGAAATCGATGATCCGCGGCGCGCCCTGCCACCACAGGACGTTGAAAGCCGAGAGGTCGCCGTGGATGATGTCGCAGGACAGGAACAGCCGCATATTCCGCATGATCCGCTCGAACGTGGCGGCGGCCTCCTCTGCCGTCAGCTTCACGCGCGCGAGCATGGGCGCGGGCCCCTGGTCGTTGCCGACGAAGTCCATGAGCATCCACCGGCTCGAGACGAGCAGGGGGCGCGGGACGTCGGCCCCGACGCGGTGGAGCCGGTGCAGGGCCTCGAACTCGGCGCCGACCCAGAGCGAGAGCCGCAACCCGGGGTCGAGCAGGCCCTTGTTGTAGGCCCGGTTCAGCCGCTCGCGCCCGAAGTTGCGGCCGGCCCGATAGACGGCGTCGTTGCGGAATCCGCGCGTGGTGAGGTCGCGGAAGAGCTTGGCGGCCACGAGCCGGACGCCCGTGGTGCCGGACGCCCGGCAGACGTAGACCGTGGCCTCCTTGCCGCTCTTGAGCGGCCCCAGGACATCGAGTTGGACGCGCTCGCGGGCAATCTCGACGATGGCCGAGGGATTCCGCTCGGGGTCCCACCCGGGCTCCTCCTCGTTGGCCTCGATCCCGGGAATCCATTTCTCCCTGAGTTCCGTAGCTTCTTCGCCGGAGGTCGAGAACCACCTCCGGACCCGTATCGACTTTGGCATGAATCGACACCCTCCAAGGTTTGACGGCGATTCGAACGAGAGGGTGCGGGTTCTACCGGCGGGAAAGCAGGGAGAGACCCGCGCCCTGGAGCCGTGCAACCGTGTGCATATGGGGGGTCCTCCTTTCGGAATCTGCGGACATGTCCAGAATACGCGGACGGGGCCCGTCGCGCAAGGGTCGGGTTCCGGTATCGTGGGGGGCATGACGACGACGGAGGCGCGGCGGCCGAGGGCCCTCGTGCCCGCGCTCGGGGCCTGGGCCGGATGGATGGCCGTCCTGTTTCTCGGCCGAAGCGGGCCGATCACGTTCGTCCCCGGGCTGCCGCCGGATGGAATCATCAACGCCTGCGTGCCGTTGGGGTACCCGAAACAGCAGGATTTCTTCTGGTACGCACTCATGCTGGCGGCGGGGCCGGTGGGCGGGTGGGATGCCGCGTTCTTCTGGCGCCGGCTGGCCGCGTGGGGGGAGAAGCGCCCTGCCGGCGGGATTCACCTCGAGGCGGCGGCCGCATGCGCGGTGCTCGCGACCATCCTCGCGCTCGCGAACGCTCCCGGCTGGCTCACCGCGTCGGCGGTTCTCGCGCTGGCGGCTGCCGGCCTGCCCTGGTTCGACCGCCGTTGGTATGCCTCTGCGCCCCCCGTGGCGGAGTCCGCATCGGCCGGCGGGGTCATCCGGCCGTGGCACGTCGCCGCGGCGCTGGGTCTGGCGGTCGTCTGGGTCTTTGACTCGTGCCTCCTCCGGCGGCCGATCGACGGATTCCACGAGGGGTCAAAGCTCCTGTTCGTGCAGTCGTTCCTCGCCGGGGACCGGCCGGGCGTGGACGTCGCGATCGACTACGGCCCCCTGTACCTCCACTCGGTCTGGTGGTGGATGAAGCTGGCCGGCGTCAGCCTAGCCGCGCTCCGGTGGCATTTCCTAGTCGCGCAGGCGGTGGGGCTGGCCGTCCAGATCCTGGTCCTGCGCGCGCTCGCGGGGACGGGGCTGGCGGTGGCCGCGGGCGTCTGGAGCCTGCTCGCGTTCTCGTCCGTGGCCGGGATCCAGTACGGGATGCCGAACGCGCTGCGGCTGGCATTGCCGATGGCGGCGCTGGCGGTCTGGGGACGGGGAGGCCGGACGGCGCCGATCCTGGCGGGAGCCCTGACGGCCGCGGCGTGGCTGTTCAGCCCCGAGTACGGGATGGCGGCCGCGGCCGCGTGCGCGGTCGCCGCGATCGTGGACGGATGGCACGACGGCTGGCGAAGGGCCGCAGGCTCCCTCGGCGTCTGGACGTCCACCGCCGGCGCGACGGTCCTCGGACTGCTCCTGGTCATGTACGGGACCGGGACGGGGGAGGCCTTGCGCGGCCTGCTGGGAGGCGGCCACGGGGCGGCGCGACTCCTGGGGCAGGGCGCGTGGCCGGCGCCCCGGCCGGTCTGGTGGGTCTCGGCCTCCGATGCGTGGTTCGATAGGGGAGCCTGGTACTCGCTCGCGAGCTACTGGGGGCCCGGCCTCCTCTGCTCCGGGGTCGCGGCGTGGCTGCTGGCGGGGCCGGTGGCGCCTCTGCGGCGGGGGCGGGTCGCGGGCTGGCTCGCGTTCGCCTCACTCGCGCTCGTGCCGGTGGTCATCCGGCCCGCGGGCCAGCAGGTGAACGCGATCGCGGCGACGGCGGGGCTGCTCGTCCTCGCGATCGACTCGGCTCGGGGGACGGGGTCGGGGGGGCGGCGGGCGGCGCTCGGCGGGGCGGCCGCGATTGGGGTCGCGGGGCTGGTCGCGCTGTCGGCGCACGCGGGCGACTTCGCGGCCAAGGGCGCGCGCTGCCTCGGGGACCTGCGGACCGGGGCTAGTGCCGGTTCGCTACCCCGGCTCGGTGGCGTCCAGTTGCCAGAAAGAGCGCGCCGGGATCTCGATGGCGCGGTGGCGGCCGTCCGGGCCGGCTGTCCGCCGGGAGGCCGGGTCTATGTCGCCGCGATCTCGTGGGCGCATGTGCCGTTCCTTGCAGACCGCGCCGGGTTGCGGCCGTACCCGCTGGCTGCGCTCACCGCGACCAGGGGAGAGCGGGATGTCGTGCTGGCCGCGCTCGACCGCGAGCGCCCGGCCGTCGCGCTCGTGACGGAGGCCGGGTTCGACGTGCCGTTTGCGGCCGAGCACCCCGAGGAGGCGGCCTACGTGGCCGCGCACTACCGGCTCGTGAAGCGATTCGGGGACTTGCGCGTGATGGCGCGGTTGGGCCCGTCTGGTCCGGTCAGGCTCCCCGGGTCAGGAGCCGCGTTGCCCTTCGACTCGGAGACTCGCTCAGGACTACGCGCCCCGGGTCAGTAGGCGCGTAGCG
Source organism: bacterium (assembly GCA_919901855.1). GTDB lineage: Bacteria > Oederibacteriota > CAKKQC01 > CAKKQC01 > CAKKQC01 > CAKKQC01. Next base: position 45,522 of record CAKKQC010000021.1, read on the forward strand.
GCGTCGGTGAAGACGCGGGCGGCGGCGATGGCCGCCGGGCCCTGGAGCTTGAGCCCTTGGAGCGCGACGAGCGCCTCGATCTGGGTGGGGGGAAGCTCCTCAGCGTAGAGCCGGGCGAGCATCTCCAGGGAGGCCCGCGCGGAGTACGACTTCACACCGCGGGCGGCCAGCAGCGCCTTCACGATGCCGTGCAGGGGGGCCCCGACCGCGATCGCGGCCGCAGCGCCGTCGGCGGGCGGCTTCGCCTCGATCTCGGCCAGCCGGGCGTTCGCCGCCTCGAGGAGCGTGAGCGCCTCGAACCGGAAGGACTCGCTGTGCACGACCATCGCCGTAAGCCAGGGGGGAAGCCCGGCGAGGACCCGGCTGGCGTTCTGTTTCGTCGCTGTAGACATCTGGTGAGGCCATATCTTCAGGCTTCCCCCAAGCCACTGTCAAGGATCGGGATACGGGCTACAATGGAAGCAGGGGGGGAATCCTATGATCCGGGAGGACACGATGCACAAAGCCATGATTCTTGGTTCGATTATGACGTTGGCCCTGGCGGCCCAGGCGGTCGCGGCGGATGCCACGGCGACCACCGCGGCTGCTCCGGCGGCCGCCCCCAAGAAGCGCGCGGCGGCGCCCGTCAAGGTGACCGCCAGCCAGCTCTGGATGCGCCTCGACACGATCGAGGGGCGGCTGGACCTCATGCAGAAGTCGCTGGAGAGCATCGGTAAGTCCGCCACGACGGCGGCCACGGCGGCGGCGACGGCGGCGGCCTCGGCCCGCCCGACGGTCCAGATGCCCGGCCCGGGCGAGGGTGCCCAGGCCAAGGAGCTGGCGGGCGCCTTCTACAACCACGGCGTCTACCAGCGCCGCGCCGCCAACACGCGGCTCGCGTCGACGCTGATCCGCGACGTCATGGTCCTGTCCGGAACGGTCGTCGCGTTCATCGGCTATGAAGACGGGCGTTCCAAGACCGCGCCGCGGACCATCCGGCTCGCCTACAAGGAGTACCGGGGCTTCACGGTCGGCGTCTCGATGGCCGCCATCGGCGTGATCGTGAGCGAGTTCGTGAACCTGTCCGCGAACCGCTCGGAAGCCTCCGCCGCGAAAGCCCTCATGCGGCCGCTCGAGGAAGAGCCGCCGTCGGGCCCGGCGCCCCGGGTCGAGGTCCAATAACTCCCCGTCCGGCGGGGTTGGTACAATACCCCGCCGGATGACCATCGACGATTCGCTCCTGCAGACGCTCCGCGGGATCACGGGGCCGGACGGTGTCCTGACGGCTCCCGAGTCCCGCCTCGCGTACGAAAGCGACGCGCTGCCGTTCAAGGGCCACCCCGACCTCGTGATCATCCCGCGCGCGGCCGGCGAGGTCGCCCCGGTGGTGCGCGCCCTCGCGGCGGCGGGGATGCCTTTCCTTCCGTGGGGGACGGGCACCGGACTCGCGGGGGGGGCGTGCGCCGCCCGCGGCGGGGCCCTGATCGTGCTCTCCCGGCTGCGGCGGATTCTGGAGCTGAATCCGGCGGACGGCTACGCCGTGGTCGAGGCCGGCGTCGTCAACCTCCATCTCACGCGCGCGGCCGAACCGTCCGGCCTGCTCTTCGCCCCCGACCCCGGGAGTCAGCAGGCCTGCACGATCGGGGGCAACATCGCCGCCAACTCGGGCGGTCCCCACACGCTCAAGTCCGGGGTCACGACCAACCACGTCCTCGGGCTCGAGGTCGTCCTGCCGGACGGCGAGACCGTGACGTTCGGGGGGGCGGCCGAGGACGCGCCCGGGCTCGACCTCCGGGGGCTCTTCACGGGGTCCGAGGGGACGCTCGGGATCGTGACGACGGCCACCGTCCGGCTGACCCGGCCGTGGCCCGCCTGGAGGACCCTGCTCGCCGCGTTCCCGGACTTCGAGAGCGCCACCCGCGCCGTCTCGGCCGTGATCGCGGCCGGGATCGTGCCGGCGGCCCTCGAGATGATGGACCGCAAGATCATCAAGGCGGTCGAGGACGCCTTTCACGTCGGCCTCCCTCGGGATGCCGGGGCGGTCCTGATCGTCGAAGTGGACGGTCTCCGCGAGGGGCTGGACCGGGTGGCCGGCGAGGTAGAGCGCCTTTGCCGGAGCGAGGGAGCGGGGGAGGTCCGGCTGGCGCGGAACGAGGAGGAACGCACGGCGCTCTGGCTCGGCCGCAAGCGGGCCGCGGCGGCCATCGGCCGGATCTCGGCCGTCTACTGCACGCAGGACGTCGTCGTGCCCCGCAACCGCATGCCCGAGATGGCGAAGGCCATCGAGGAGATCGAACGCTCGTCGGGGCTCGGCATCGCGAACCTGTGCCACGCCGGGGACGGGAACATGCACCCGCTCGTGCTCTTCGACGACGCGGTCCCCGGGCAGGTGGCGGCGCAGAAGATCGCTACTCACGCGATCGTACGAAAGGCCATCGAGCTGGGCGGGACGGTGACGGGCGAGCACGGGGTCGGGCTGGAGAAATCCGAGTTCCTGCCCGACCTGTACGGCGACGCGGACCTGGACCTCATGATGCGCGTGAAGCGGCTCTTCGATCCCCAAGGGCTGGCGAATCCGGGCAAGGTGGTGCCCGTGGGCGGCTGGCGCGCCCGGGAGGTCGGGGGCTCGCATGCCGGTTGACCCAGCGCGCCTCCGCGCCGGCCGTATTGAGACGCCCGCCTCGGCGGCCGAGGCGGCCCAGGTGCTCAAGGCCGCGGCCGGGGCGGGTCAAACCGTGCTCGCGTGCGGCGGGGGGTGCTTCCTCGACTGCGGGACGCCCCTGCACGCGCCCGATGTCCTCCTGCGGACGACGGCGCTGGCGAGGACGGTCTTCCACGAGCCGAAGGAGCTCGTGGTCCGGGTCCAGGCCGGCATGACCCTCGCCGCGCTCCAGTCCCTGCTGGCGACGGCGGGGCAGGAGGTGCCGTGGGACTTTCCCTGGCCCGAACGCCAGACGGTGGGCGGACTACTGGCGAGGGGGCTGGCGGGGCCGCGCCGGCTCGGAGCCGGGATGCCGCGCGACCACGTCCTCGGCATCGAAGCCGTCCTGGCGGACGGGTCCGTGGTCCGGCCCGGCGGACGCGTCGTCAAGAACGTCGCGGGCTACGATCTCACGCGGCTCTTCGTGGGCTCGGGGGGGCGCCTCGGGATTCTCACCGAGGCCACGTTGCGGGTGACGCCCCTGCCCGAGGACGCGTTCGCGGCGACGGCCGCGTTCGGGTCGCCCGCGGCGGCGGCCGGCGCGGTGGCGGCCGTGCTCGGGGCCGGGCTGTATCCGTCATTCGTCGAGCTCAAGGGCCGGTGGGGCGAGTACACGGTCGCGGCGGGGATCGAAGGCCTGCGCGAGAGCGTCGCCGCCGGGCGCGAGGCGCTCCTCGGGGTCCTCCGGGGCGGCGGCCAGGTGACGGAGCTGCGCGGGGCCTCGGTCCGGGTCTTCCTCGCGGACTGGACCAGGGGACCGTGGGAGCGCCCGGGGTTCGTGGCGCGGGTCAGCGTGCCGAGGAGCCGGCTGGGCGCCGTCCTCGAAGCGGTCGAGGGGCCCCTCGTGGCGAACGCCGGAAACGGCGTGATCCGCGTCGCGCCGGGCCGCGAGCTGGCGCCGGTGGAGGCCAAGGACCTCCTGGGGCGCCTGCACGTTCTGGCGGTGGGACTCGGGGGCTGGGCCGCGCAGGAACGGGGCTGCCTCGTGGGCCCGGCCGCCGAGCCGGGCCTGTCCGCGGGCACGCGCGCCCTGGCCGAGCGCGTCCGGCTGGACCTCGACCCCGGCGGGTGCCTGGGCGGGGGACGTAGAGCGTGAGGCGATCAGCCGTATGAGCGCGTCACGGCGAATCGTGGACGCCGCCCGGCTGCGGGCCTGCATCCATTGCGGGTTCTGCCTGACGACGTGCCCGACCTACGCCCTGCGCGGAGAGGAGCCGGATTCGCCGCGCGGGCGCATCTACTTCATCCGCGCGATGCAGGAGGGCCGGGCCGATCCGACGCCCCGCCTCGTCCTGCACCTCGACCGGTGTCTCACCTGTTTCGCGTGCGAGACGGCGTGTCCGTCGGGCGTCCGGTACCGGGACCTCATCGAGGACACCCGCGCCTGGCTCGTGCAGGGAGGGGTGGGGCATCCCGCGATCCCGACCGCGGCGACGCGGGATTGGATATGGAGGTGGTTCTTCCGCAACATCCTGCCGAGCGCGCGCTCGCTCCGGCTCATGCTGACCCCGCTCTGGGTCGCGGAACGGCTCGGGCTGCGGAACGCCGCACTCCGGCTCGCCCGCTACGCGCCGGTTCCGTGGATGCGCCGGTCGACGGCGCTCCTTCCCGCGCGCATTCCCGCGCCGTTCGGGGGCGGCCTGGCCGGGGTCCTGCCCGCCCGGGGCGAGCGGCGCATGCGCGTGGGGTTCATCCTCGGCTGCGTGATGGAAGGTTTCTTCCCCGATCTCAACCGGCTCATGATCGAGATACTGCGGGAACTCGGGGCCGAGGTCGTCGTCCCCCGCGCCCAGACCTGCTGCGGCGCGCTCGCCGTGCACGAGGGCGAGCGGGATCTGGCGGAGCGGCTCGCCCGGCGCATGATCCGGACCTTCGCGGGGCACGCCCTGGACACCATCGTCGCGAATGCGGGCGGGTGCGGCGCGACCCTCAAGGACTACGGACGCCTCCTCCCGGACGACCCCGCCGCGGCCGGGTTCGCGGCGAAGGTGCGCGACTTCAGCGAGGTGGCGGCGGCGCTGCTCCCCGGGCGGCCCCCGACGCACGAGGTCAAGCTCACGGTGGCATACCAGTCGGCGTGCCACCTCGGGCACGCGCAGAAGATCCACGCCGAACCGCGGGCGCTCCTCCGGGCCATCCCCGGGATCACGCTGGTCGAGCTGCCCGAGCAGGAGCTCTGCTGCGGCAGCGCGGGGGTCTACAACATCCTCGAGCCTGCGTTTGCCGGCGAACTGGGGGCCCGCAAGGCCGCCCACGCGGCGCGGTTGGGCGCGGACGCGGTCGTGACCGCGAATCCCGGGTGCTACCTTCAGATGCAGGCGTCGCTCCGGGGCCTGGCCCACGCCCCGCGCCTCCTGCACCTCTCCGAGCTCCTCGCCCTTGGCTATGGGCTCGGCCCGGTGCAAGTCCCCGCGTCGAAGGGATATAATTAGCGCCTATGAAATACAGCCGGACCGAGGAGCAATCCTGCAAGCAGGTTTTCCGCGTCGAGCTCGACGGGCACGAGTGGAGCCACGCCCGGGAGTGGGCCACCCGGGGGGTCGCCGAGCAGGCACACCTGCCGGGGTTCCGCAAGGGCAAGGTGCCGCCCCAGGTTCTGGAAGGGAAGTTCGGCAAGCAGATCGAGGAGGAGGCGCTCGAGCACGCGATCGGGCACGCGGCGCGCACCGTCCTCGAGGAGACGAAGCTGGAGCCGGTCGTGAACCCCTCGGTGTCGAACGTCCAGCGCTCCGAGCAGGGCATGGTCTTCCTGCTCACGATCGAGCTCGCGCCGCAGATCGTCCTGGGCTCCTACACGGGCCTCTCGTTCGTTCGCGAAACCGTCGAGATCCGGCCCGAGGACATCGATGCCGTCGTCGAGAGCCTGCGGCGCCGGTATGCCACGTACGCGGCCGCGGAGCGCCCCGCCCGGTGGGGAGACCTCGCCGTGATCGACTACGAGGGCACCGTGGACGGCCAGCCGTTCGAGGGTGGGTCCGTCAAGGACGTCGTCGTGTTCATCGGATCGGGCGAGGCCATGCGGGATCTCGAGCAGGCGCTCGTCGGCCGGTCGGCGGGGGACGCGTTCCTGATGGACCTCGAGTACCCGAAGGACCACGCGAACGCGGCGGTGGCCGGCAAGACGGCGAAGCTGGCGGTATCCCTCAAGGAGGTCAAGGTGGGCAAGCCACCCGACCTCGGCGAGGACTTCGCCAGGACCGTGGGCGGGTTCGCGTCGATGGAGGTCCTGCGCGCCGAGATCCGGTCGAAGCTCGCGGCCGAGAAGGAACACGAGATCCGGGAGCGGCTCAAGGCGACCGTCGTGGACCGCCTGCTCCGGTTCGCGCCCGCGCAGGTGGCGCCGAGCCTGGTCGAGGAGGAGACCCGGATGATGGCCGTGCGGGGGGCCGAACAGCTCGCGCGCGGCGGGGTCCAACGCCTCGACCAGCTCAGGACGAACCCGGACGGCTTCAAGAACATGTTCAAGCCGGCGGCAATCCGCGCGGTGCGCGAAGCGTTTGTATTGGAGGCGATCGCCCGCAAGGAGGCGATCGAGGTGTCCGACGAGGAGCTCGACCGGGAGATCCGGAAGGGCGACCGGGAGGGTGAGATCACGGACGCGACGGTGGCGACGCTCAAGCGGGACGGGCGGTGGGATCGCCTGCGGGCGCGGCTCCGCCAGGACCGGACGCTGGATTTCGTCATCGGGGCCGCGAACGTCACGGAACGCGCGATCTGCCTGTGACGGGCCGGAGGGAACCCGGGGGATTCCGGGGTGGTTCAGAACAAAGCGAGGGGCATATGGCAGGAGAGTCGACGGCGAAGGAGGGCACGCTGATGGGACTGATTCCGATGGTGGTGGAGCAGACGGGCCGGGGCGAGAGAGCGTACGACATTTATTCCCGGCTTCTGAAGGATCGCATCGTTTTCGTGGGCACGCCCGTGGACGATGACGTCGCTAACCTGATCGTGGCCCAGCTCCTGTTCCTGGACGGCGAGGATCCCGAGAAGCCGATCAACCTTTACATCAACTCGCCGGGAGGCGTGGTGACGGCGGGGCTCGCGATCTACGACACCATCCAGTACGTCCGCGCGCCCGTCTCCACGATATGCGTCGGGCAGGCGGCGTCGATGGCGGCCCTCCTGCTGTGCGCCGGGACCAAGGGGCGGCGGTACGCGCTCCAGCATTCCCGGATCCTGATCCACCAGCCGCTCGGCGGCGTCCAGGGGCAGGCGACGGACATCGACATCCAGGCCCGCGAAATATTGAGAATGCGCGACCGGATCAACGAGATCTTCGTCCTGCACACGGGCCAGTCCATGGAGAAAGTCCGCAAGGACACGGACCGGGACTTCTTCATGAGCGCGTCCGAGGCGCGCGAGTACGGGATCGTGGACGAGGTCTTCGTGCCGAAGAAGGTTCAGGCCCTCAACGCGGAGCCCCCGAAGGCCTGAGGGAGACCCAAGATGGTCGAAGAGAAACCGCCGCTCCAGCGGTACCCGCTGGTCCCCTTGAGGGACGTGGTGGTGTTCCCCGCCATGATCGTGCCCCTGAATGTCGCGCGGCCGATCTCGATGAAAGCGGTCGAGTCGGCGATGAAGGGCGAGCCGAACCGGATCGTGCTCGTGGCCCAGCGGGATCCCGCCGTGGACGAGCCGGGGCCGCAGGACGTCTACGAGGTCGGGTGCGTCGCCGAGATCCTGAAGGTCCTGAAGTCGACGGAGAAGGCCCTGCGCGTGGGCGCCGAGGGGCTCCACCGCGTCCGGCTCAAGCACTTCATCCTGCGCGACGGCTTCTACGAGGTCGAGGTGGAGCCGATCGAGGACGCGCCGTCCGACGATCCCAAGCTGGCCGCGCTCTGGCGCGCGGTGCAGAAGCAGTTCGACGAGTACGCGAAGCTCTCGCGCCGGATCCCGCAGGAGGTCGTCTCGTCCGTGACCGGCCTGGACGCGCCGGGCAGGTTCACCTTTGCGGTCGCCACCTACATGCCGCTCAAGGTCGAGGAGCGCCAGCAGATCCTGGCAATGGAAACCGTGGACGGCCGGCTCGAGCGCCTCTCCACCGTCCTGGCGCGCGAGCTCGAGATCCTGGAGCTCGAGCGCAAGATCCAGAATCGCGTTCGCAAGCAGATGGAACGGTCCCAGCGCGAGTGGTACCTGTCCGAACAGATGAAGGCCATCCAGAAGGAGCTCGGGCACAAGGACGACACCGAGGAGGAGGCCGCGGAGCTGCGCCGGCGGATCAAGGAAGCGAAGATGTCGGAGGAGGCGGAGACGCGCGCGACCAAGGAGGTCGACCGCCTGCTCAAGATGTCCTCCGTTTCGGCCGAGGCCACGGTCGTGCGGACCTACGTGGACTGGCTCATCGGGGTGCCGTGGGCGATCCGGACGCCCGACCAGCTCGAGATCCGCGTGGCGGAGAAGATCCTCAACGACGACCACTACGGGCTCGGCAAGGTCAAGGAGCGCATTCTCGAATTCCTGGCCGTCCGCATCCTCCAGCTCCGCCAGAAGCAGGAGAAGGGCAAGAGCCCGATCCTCTGTTTCGTGGGGCCGCCGGGCGTCGGCAAGACCTCGTTGGGCATGTCCGTGGCGCGGGCGCTGGGCCGGAAGTTCGTGCGGGTGTCGCTGGGCGGCGTGCGCGACGAAGCCGAGATCAGGGGCCACCGGCGGACGTACATCGGCGCGTTGCCGGGCAAGATCATCCAGGGCATGCGGCGCGCCGGATCGAAGAATCCCGTGTTCCTGCTCGACGAGGTCGACAAGATGAGCACGGACTTCCGCGGCGATCCGTCGGCGGCCCTGCTCGAGGTCCTGGACCCGGAGCAGAACAAGGCCTTCAACGACCACTACCTGGAGGTCGACTTCGACCTGTCCGAGGTCCTGTTCATCACGACGGCGAACACGCTGTACGGCATCCCGTACCCGTTGCAGGACCGGCTTGAGATCCTGCGCCTGCCGGGCTACCTGGACATCGAGAAGGAGAAGATCGCCCGCCAGTTCCTGCTCCCCAAGCAGCTGCGGGAGCACGGGTTCAAGTCCGACCAGGTGCGGATCTCGAAGCCCGGCTACGGCGTCATGCTGGACGAGTACACGAAGGAGGCGGGGGTGCGCAACCTCGAGCGCTCCATCGCCACGATCTGCCGCAAGGTGGCGCGCGAGCTGGTGGAGAAGAACGGCCGCGGACGGGGCGTCGTCGTCACCCCGCGGAACATCGGCAAGTACCTGGGCATTCCGCCGTTCCCGGCCGGGGAGAAGATGGGCCGGGACGAGGTCGGCGTGGCCACGGGGCTCGCGTGGACCGAGGTCGGGGGCGAGACGCTATCGATCGAGTGCGCGCTCCTCAAGGGCCGCGGCGGGGTCCTCCTCACGGGCAAGCTGGGCGACGTCATGAAGGAATCCGCGCAGGCCGCGTTCACGTACGCGCGGTCGCGCGCCCAGAAGCTCGGGATTCCCGCCGACTTCAACAAGCGGCTCGACATCCACATCCACATCCCCGAGGGGGCCACTCCCAAGGACGGGCCTTCGGCCGGGATCACGATGGCGGTGGCGCTCATTTCGGCGCTGACCGGCCGGCCCGTGCACCGCAAGGTCGCGATGACGGGCGAGATCACGCTGCGTGGGAACGTCCTGCCGATCGGCGGCCTCAAGGAGAAGCTCCTGGCGGCGCACCGCGCGGGCTGCAAGACCGTCCTCATCCCCGAACGCAACGAGAAGGACCTCGAGGACGTGCCCAAGGAGCTCAGGGACGTCCTCCGGATCGTGTCGGTCAAGCACATGGACGACGTGCTCGAGCACGCCCTGCACCCCGAGGACCGGAAGGCGAAGTCGGCGCGGCTGAAGATCGTGCCCCACCTCAAGCTCCCGGTCCCGGCCCCCCGCCCGCAAGCCTCCGCTTGAGGGGACGTTGAGGGGACGTGCTTTAGATTTTAAGATTCTCGGAGAATCTTAAAATCTAAAGCACGTCCCCTAGGTGCGGCCGCGCTCGTAGAGCTTGGCGTTCTGAATCGTGAGGCCGGCCTGGTTGGCGACGACGGAGAGAATCTGGGCCTCGGCGTGCGTGATGATGCCGTTCTGAAACCGCCGGTCCACGCCGATGACGCCGATCACCTGGCCGCGCGCCATCATGGGCGCGACGGCGAAGGGGTTGATCCCGAGCTTGATCGCGAGGTCCCGGTTGATGAGCGGGTGGTTGAGCGGATCCGTGACATTAAAGGTCTCCTTCTCCAGGGCGCAGATCGCCGTCAGACCCGCTTCGCGCTTTAGCTCGAAGTGCACGCGCATGTTCCCGTACGGCGGATCCGTGATCCTGGCGTTGAAGCGCTCGACCTTGAGGTCCAGCCCGTCCACTGTGTCGTTCATGAGGTACATGAGCGCGTGGTCGATGCCGAGGCGGTGGATGACGGTGTCCATGATCTGGACCAGGACGTCGTCGAGGCGCGTCGTCGACTGGAGGCTGTTGCTCACCTCGTAGAGCATCGTGGCCTCGTTGGCGCGGCGCTGGAGCGTGCGCTCGTGCTCGTGAACGGTGCGGCTGAGCGCTCCGCTCACGAAGGCGATGAGGAAGTACATGACTCCGTTGAGCGTGATCATGGCGATCAGGTACGTGGGGGAGCGCAGGAGGTCCCGGTAGGCCTCGAAGTAGCGCTCGCTGGGGATCCATGCGTGGTACTGGAGCCACCCCACCGCGGCGAGCAGGACGGTGGAGGTGGCCGCGGCCTGGAGCGCGGCCCGGAACGACAGCAGAAGGCTGGCGGCGAGGATGGGGACCGTGAACAGGAAGGCGAACGGACTGCTGATGCCGCCGGTGGTGTAAACCATGATCGCGAAGAGGAAGATGTCCATCCACACCTGCGCGTAGGCGATGGGACGCAGCGATGCACGGCGCTGGAGCATGAGCTGGTACGCTCCGTTGATCACGAGCCCGATGCCGGCCAGCGTCCAGTTCGGCCAGAGGGAGACGAGGTAGGCGCCCAGGTTGTCGTGCTGCCGGGTGGGAGCGACGAGCTGAAGGCCCTCGATGGCCAGCAGGTAGAGCGTGACGGGGACCAGGACGTCGACACCGTACCTGAGCCAGATGAGGAGCCTGATCTTGGCCACCATGTCGTCGGCCGGCCGCGCCGCGGCCTCCACCAGCCCGAGATCCGCGTGCGCGATCCGGGCCCGCGTCGAGGTCAGGAGGGCCGTCAGCTCGTCGATGGCGCGAAGCGCGGAGCGGAGAGCCAGGGTCTTCGAGCGTTCAATCATTGGAGTGATTCATCTTCCGACCCCCGGTGGGGGGGTGTCAAGCCTCCGCTGCCGGATCGCCGCGATGGGTCTTGAGGTGATCCATGCACCATTCCTTCCCGTCGGGGCCGCACCGCTCGCACGCGCACCAGCGGAACTCGAGCGAGACGTCGTCCCGCTCGGTCCGGCCGCATGACGCGCAGCGATGGATGGGCGATGCCGGGACGGATACGCCCGGGATGGCCGAGGCGGTCGCCCTCGGGAAGGGGACGGGCACCCCGTCGCGGCGCCGCAGGCCCATCCACCCCATGATCTCGGCACTGAAGAACAGGAGGTAGTTCGAGAACGCGACGAGGATGGCGAGGCGGTTCGCCATGCCGGACACCAGGAACGACCACGCGAGTCCGGCGGCGCTGAGCCATCCAAGCCACTTGACCTTGACGGGCAGGATGAGGAACAGCAGGATCGGCATCTCGGGGAAGACGGTGGCGAAGGCGAGGAAGAGCGAGAGGTCGAGGAAGTCGGGCGTGGCCGGGCTCCCGTTGATGAGGAGGGCCGCCACCGCGGTCGCGCCACCCCCGATCGCGTAGTAGAGCGTGAACCGGAACGCCCCCCATGCCCCCTCGAGCGCCCGGCCGACGATCCACGTGAAGTAGAGCTGAAGCAGCACGCCCAGCCAGCCGCCGAAGAACCCGGGGAGGAGCTGGGGTGGGGTGAGGAGATACGTCACCAGCCGCCAGACCTCGCCGCGACCCACCGCGTCGGGGTCGAGGATCAGAAACGCCGGGTACTCGGGGTGCGCGAGCGCGACCACGAACGCGATCGCCCGGCCGGCGATCACGTAGGTGATGAGATCGGGAATACCCAGTCGGCCGAAGCGACGCTCCAGCCGGTCCAGCCAGCTCATGATGCCATAGGTATCGAGAAAACCATGGGCAGGGGAGGATTTGAACCTCCGTAGGGCGTACGCCCGGCAGATTTACAGTCTGCTCCGATTGGCCGCTCCGGCACCTACCCGTTCGAGGGACTATTGTATCGCGCACGCGAGGTCGACGTCGAAGGGCCCCCGCGGCCCCGGCGTCTTCGACGCCGGGCCCGTCCGGGTCCGGGTTGGCGAGGGAGGGTGTGGTGTGCTAGCCTGCCTCAAGCATGCTGCAACGACGGGTGTTGACCGCGGTCGGGGTGATCGTGTTCGCGATCTCGCTGGGGGTCGCCGGCTACATGGCCGTCGAAGGATGGACTTTCTTCGACAGCCTCTGGATGGTCGCCATCACGCTCACAACGACTGGGTATGGGGAAGTGCACCCGCTGACCGCGGCGGGCCGGGTCTTCACGATGGGACTTCTGCTGTTAGGCATGTCCATCGTCGTGTACGGGCTTTCTATTCTGACCGAGTTCGTGGCCGAGGGCGGCCTGGGTGAAGTCTGGGGGAGGTGGAGGATGAAGCGGACCGCGGCGAAGATCAAGTACCACACCATCGTGTGCGGCGCGGGCCGCACCGGCGCGCACGTGCTCGGGGAGCTTCAGAAGACGAAGTCCCCGTACATCGTGGTCGAGGGCAAGCCGGACGTGGCCGCGAAGCTCCGCGACGCGGGACACCTCGTCGTCGAGGGCGACGCAACCCGCGAGGAGTGCCTCAAGGAGGCCGGGATCGAGCGCGCGTCGCGGCTCGTGGCCTGCCTCACGAACGACCAGGACAACCTCTTCGTCGTCCTCACCGCGCGCGGACTGAATCCCGGCCTGCGCATCGTGGCCCGGTACGTCGAGGACCACTCGGCCGACAAGCTTCGGAAGGCCGGCGCGAACTCCGTCGTCTCGCCCAACTTCATCGGGGGGATGCGGATGGCGTCAGAGGCCCTGCGCCCCGCGGTCGTCACGTTCCTCGACGTCATGTTGCGCTCAGGCCAGGGCGTGTTCCGCGTGGAGGAGGCCGAGGTGAACGAGGGGTCGAAGCTGGCGGGCAGGACCCTGAAGGATGCGCGGATTCCCGATGTGACCGGCCTGCTCGTCGTCGCGATCCGTGAGAAGACCGGCGACTACACGTTCAATCCGCCCGCCTCGACGAGCCTGGTGCCCGGCCAGATCGTCGTGGTCATGGGCGAGATGGACGGGGTCAGAAAGCTCAAGCTCCTCGCCGGCGAGAAAGCCTAGCCGGCTACAGCCAGCCCAGGGCTTCGTGGCCCGGGGCCAGCCGGGACAGAGCATCCTTGTACTTCTCGGCGGTTTTCTGGATGATCTCCGCGGGCAGCGTTGGCGCGGGCGGCTTCTTGTTGTAGTTGATGGAGAGCAGGTAGTCCCTGACGAACTGCTTGTCGAAGCTCGCCTGGGGGCCACCCGGCTTCCAGCCGTCGACGGGCCAGAAACGCGACGAGTCCGGCGTCAACATCTCGTCGATCACGATGAGGTTCCCGTCCTTGATCCCGAACTCGAACTTCGTGTCCGCGATGATGATCCCGCGCTCGCGCGCGTAGGCCGAGGCGAGTGTATAGAGGCGCAGGGCGGTGTCGCGGACCCTCGTTGCCAGCTCGACCCCGACGCGGTTCGCGGCCGTTTCGAAGCTCACATTCTCGTCGTGCTCGCCCTGCGGGGCCTTGGTGGAAGGGGTGAACACCGCCTCCGGGAGCCTGGCCGACTCGGTCAACCCGGCGGGTAGCCTGAGGCCGCAGATCGAGCCGGTCCGCTGGTATTCTCCCCAGCCTGAGCCCGATAGATAGCCCCGGACGACGGCTTCGATCAGGACCGGCTCGGCCTTGTGCACGAGGACGGCGCGGCCCTTGAGGGTCTGGTAGGCCGCGTTGTCGGGGTGCGTCGCCCACGGCCGGCCGTCGGCCATATGGTTGGGGAGGATGCCCTGCGTGCGCTCGAACCAGAAGTTCGAGAGGGCGGTAAGGACCGCGCCCTTGCCCGGGATGGGATCGGGCATGACGACATCGAAGGCCGAGAGCCGGTCCGTGGCCACGAGCAGGAGGTGGTCGCGGTCCGCCTCGTATATGTCGCGGACCTTGCCGCGGGCCACGAGCTTGAGTCCCGGAATCGAGGTCTCGTGCACGGTCTCCATGGGGCTCCTCCCGACGCTGGGTTGATGATACGCGGGGATTATAGCAGGCGGGCGCCGTTGCGCCGGAGGCGCGCGAGGGCCTACACTGGGGGGCATGGACCACCAGACGGTCGTCGTGCGTCTGCTCGTCGCCATCGTGATGAGCGGGACGGTCGGGCTCGAACGGAGCCTGCGGAACAAGCCCGCGGGACTGCGCACGCACCTGCTCGTGGGGTTGGGGTCGGCGCTGATCACGCTGACCTCGATCTACATGGGGGAGGAGTTCAGGACGCCGGGAGGGGCCGTCGATCCGACGCGGATCGCGGCCAACATCGTGGTTGGGCTCGGGTTCCTCGGGGCCGGCACCATCGTGCACATGGGTTCCTCCATCCACGGGCTCACGACGGCGGCGAGTCTGTGGGCCACCGGCGCGATCGGGCTGGCGGTCGGGTGCGGGTTCTACTCGGGAGCCGGGGTGACCTGGGTGGCGATGCTGATCGCCCTGCACCTGCTCGATCCCCTCGAACGCGAGGTCGTTCGCCCCAAGTCGCGGCGCTGACGGTCCCTTAGAAGCCATCCCGTAATTCATCCACTGCTTCCAGGGGCCGTTGAGGCTCCGAAACGGCCCCTACTTCCTCGTGGACGTCCTTGCTTTCGGCTTCTCGGCCGGAAGCTCCTCGACCTTTTCGCAGACGATCGCGAGCATCTTCGCTCGCCGGACCTTCTTCCCCGTGACCTTGACCTTTCTGCCCGCGTACTGCGCCAGCATGTCGTTCGCGGGCTTGCTGGACCGGCCGAGCACGAGGTACAGCGTGCCGTCACTGGTCAGGATGCCGACCGGTCCGCCCGCGAGAATGCCCTCTTGCGCGCAGGCCGAATGCTCGTCCCCGCGATTGCGGCTGTCCTGGAGGTAGCAGGCGATCTCGATGACCTCGCCGCGTACGAATTCAGGCACGGGTTTCCGCGGCTTCGGCGCCGGGATCGCGCGCGGTGCCGCGGCAGCCGGCGAAGCGATCGTTTCGATCCCCGCGATCAGCGAGACCGCGACGAGGACGAGGAGAGTTGGACGGAGGAGTTTCATGCGGACGACTCACATGATAGCGGAACCGGACCAAGACCCGGCCGACCGACGCCCCCTCGGGGTGTCGGATCGGACGGCCCCTGTCCTCGGCCGTCCGCCTTGACAAAGCCCCACAGGTTGTGCTTCAATCGTCCCGCAAGCGCAATATTTGGTAAATATCGGTCCCGAATCGCCCGAGGCTCCTCACGCAACGGCTGGATTACGCAAGCTGGAGGTCACGCGTCAGGGAATGAGCGTGGGCAGACGATGGGCGGGGGGAAAATAGAACAGCAATCGTCCTCAACGGGAGGAGCGGATCATGGGTCAAGCGGAGCGTGGGGCCGCCCAACAGGCGGTGTGGGAAGGGTCTGATTCGGCCAAGCGGGTTCTCGGGGAACGGTACCTCCTCAGGAAGAACGGCCAGGTAGTCGAGACACCGGAAGAGCTGTTCATGCGGGTCGCCCGGGCCATCGCCAGGGTCGAAGCGAAGTGGGGGCGGGCTCCGGAGGCCGTCAACGAGGTGGCCGAGGCGTTCTGCAACCTCATGGTGACCAACCGGTTCATGCCGAACAGCCCGACGCTGATGAACGCGGGCAAGGACAACGGCCTCCAGTACTCGGCCTGCTACGTCCTGCCGGTCGAGGACTCGATCGAGGGCATCTTCCGGTCCGTGCACCACGCGGCGCAGATCCATCAGAGCGGCGGCGGGACCGGGTTCTCGTTCTCTCGTCTGCGGCCCAAGGACGCCGAGGTGAAATCGACGGGAGGCCGGGCCAGCGGGCCCGTGAGCTTCCTGCGCGTCTTCAACGCGGCGACGGAAGCCGTGAAGCAGGGCGGGACGCGGCGCGGCGCCAACATGGGAATCCTCCGGGTCGACCACCCGGACATCCTGGAATTCATCCACTGCAAGCGCGATCTCGACGAGAACAACGAAATCCTCTACAAGCTCGTCGAGCCGGTGGTTCCCGAGAACATGCGCGAGCGCGTCAAGCGGAGCCTCGTCGACCGCCAGATCGCGAACTTCAATATTTCCGTGGCGATCACGGATCCGTTCATGAAGGCCCTCGCCGACGACAAGGAGTACGACCTCATCGCGCCGAACAATCGCCAGGTCGTGAAGCGCCTGCGGGCCCGGGAGGTCTTCGACCAGATCGTACGGTGCGCGTGGGAGACGGGCGATCCCGGTCTCGTGTTCATAGACCGGGTCAATGCGGGGCCCGCGAATCCGACGCCCGACCTGTGCGTCGTCGAGGCGACGAATCCCTGCGGCGAGCAGCCCCTGTATCCTAACGAGGCTTGCAACCTCGGGTCGATCAATCTCGCGCGGTTCGTTGCGGGGGAGGGCAAGCGGGCGACGGTGAACTGGGATGCCCTGCGGCAGACCGTGCACCTCTGTATCCGTTTCCTGGACGACGTGATCGAGGCGAACCCGTACCCGCTGGCCGAGATCGACAAGTGCGTGAAGGACAACCGGCGCGTCGGGCTGGGCGTCATGGGCTGGGCCGACATGCTCATGCTGCTCGGGACCCCGTACGACAGCACGGAGGCGGTCGACCTGGGCGGCAAGGTCATGAAGTTCATCAACGACGCGGGGCATGAGGCGTCGCACCTGCTGGCGAAGGAACGGGGGACGTTCCCGAACTGGCCCAACAGCATCTACAAGTCCGGCCGGCCCCTGCGGAACTCGACGGTGACCACGATCGCCCCGACGGGCACGATCTCGATCATCGCCGGGTGCTCGTCCGGGATCGAGCCGATCTTCGCTCTCGCGTTCCAGCACGTCGCGGGGGAGCGGCGGCTCACGTTCGTTAATCCGATCTTCGAGGAGGTCGCGAAGAACGGCGGGTGGCTGACGCCCGAGCTGCGCGAGGAGATCCTCAAGCACGGAGCGGTTCGCGGCGTGGACGGCGTGCCCGAGGAGATCCAGCACGCCTTCCCGATCGCCCACGAGGTGGCGCCGGACTGGCATGTCCAGCACCAGGGGGCGTTCCAGAAGCACACGGACAACGGGGTCTCGAAGACGATCAACCTGCCGAACAACGCCACCATGGAAGACGTGCGGAAGGCCTACCTCAAGGCCTACGATCTCGGCTGCCTCGGCATCACGGTCTACCGCGACGGGTGCAAGGGCGTCCAGGTCCTTACGGCGGGTGTGAAGGAAGCCGAGGCCGCACCGGGTGCGGCGACGGCGGGCGCCACCCCGGTGGCGTCGCCCGCAGGCGGACGGGGAGGGGTGAAACCCCGGCCGCACAAGGTCAGGGGCACGACGTCCGTGATCCGGACCCCGGTCGGGAGCGCGTTCGTCACGATCAACGAGGACGATTCCGGCGAGCCGCTCGAGGTCTTTGTCACGGTCGGCAAGTCGGGGAGCGACATCATCGCGGACGCCGAGGCGATCGGCCGGCTGATCTCGTTCGCCCTGCGGACCCAGGCGGTTCTGCCGGCGCGCGAGCGCCTGCTCCGGATCGCGATGCAGCTGGAAGGCATCGGTGGGAGCCGGTCGACGGGTTACGGCCCGGAACGCGTGCGGTCCCTCGGGGACGGCGTGGCGCGCGTGATCTTCGACTACCTCGGGACGAAGGCGGGCGGGACCGGGACCGCCGTCGGGGAGCGGCCGGCGGGCACGATGAAGTCCGGATCGGCCCGCGACCTGTGCCCGACCTGCGGCAACGCGACGCTGGCGCTGGAGGAGGGCTGCAAGAAGTGCCACTCCTGCGGCTACTCGGAGTGCTAGCGGATCCACCGCGAATCTGACCCTCTGTTGGCCGCCGCGGCCCGCCTCCGGGCGGGCGGCGTGGTGGCGTTCCCGACCGACACGGTGACCGGGCTCGGATGCCTCGCGAACTCGGCCGATGCAGTCCGCGCGATTTTCGCCCTCAAGGGCCGCGATCAAGGCCGGCCGCTCACGCTCTTCGTCGCGGATGCCGCGGCAGCCGAGGTGGTGACCGGGCCACTTGTCCCCAGGGTCCGGGCCCTGCTCCGGCTCGCCTGGCCGGGGTCCCTGACGGCCGTGCTGCCCCTCGCCGGCGCCGGTCCCGGAGGCCCGTGGCCCGAGGGCGTCGGTCGCGAAGGGACGGTGGGTGTCCGGGTGCCCGCGCATCCGGTGCCGCGGCGGCTCGTGGAGCTCGTGGGCGGGCCGCTGGCGACCACGAGCGCCAACATCTCCGGCGAGGCGCCGTGGCCGGACGCGGCGGAGGCGGTGGCGCGGTGGGGCGAGGCGGTGCTGGCGGTGCCGGGCCCGTCGGGCAGCGTGCCGTCGACCGTCGTCGATCTCACCGTGTGGCCGCCGCGTGTCCTGCGCGACGGCGCGGTGGGCGCGGACACGCTGGCTGCATGGATTGATGCGGCCGGTTGAAAGGGCCGCGTCAGCCACGGTATCGTGGATTTCTCGGCGATTCGACCCGGCATGATCGACAAGGAGGCAGATATGAACAGGGGAACGGGGTTCGGAACAGGCACAATCGCGGCCTGCATGCTCGCGGCGGGACTGCTCGCGCCCGGCGTGGCGGCGGCCAAGCCGGACAAGATCGGCTACATCGACGTGCCGAGAATCCTCGAGGAGTTCGAGGGATTTCGGGACGCCCGCAAGGACCTCGAGCGCGACCGGAAGGCGTTCGGCGAGGAGTACCAGCGCCGGGTGATGGCGCTCAACAAGATGGCGCAGGAGATCCAGCAGGGCGGCGGGATGCTCTCCGAGGCGAAGAAAAAGGAGAAGATGGCCGACTTCGAGAAGAAGCGCGGGGAGTTCTCGGAGTGGCAGGAGGGCGAGAGCAAGAAGCTCCAGGATCGCGAGGAAGGCATGATCAAGCGGCTCGAGGCCGACGTGCGCAAGGCGCTCGAGACGATCGGGGCCGACGGCGGATACTCGTTCGTGGTTCGGAAGGATCTCTTCCTCTACGTCGAGAAGGGCGCCGTGGACCTGACGGACCCCGTCCTCGCGTCCCTGCGCCGGACCGCGAAAGAGTCCTCGCCCAAGAAGAAATAGCCCGGCGATGCCGACCCTGGCCGAGCTGGCCGCCCTGACGGGCGGCGCGGTGGACGGGCGGGGGGACCTTGTCGTCACCGGCGTGGCGGCGGTCGAGGACGCGGGCCCGGGGACCATCACGTTCGTCACCGACGACCGGTTCCTGCCGAAACTCGCCGCCTGCGGGGCGTCCGCGGTCCTGCTCGGACCGGGCCGGGACCGGGCGGGCAAGGACGCGATCGTCCACCCCCAGCCGATGGCGGCCCTGCCCCGCCTCCTGGCGGCCTTCGCTCCCGAGGCGCCGTTGAGCTGGCCCGATCCCGTGCACGCGACCGCGGCGGTGCACCCCACCGCCCGGATCGCGGCCGGCGCCCGCGTCGGCCCGCATGCCGTGATCGAGGCGGGCGTCGAGGTGGGTGAGGGCACGGTCGTCGGTCCCCTCGTGTTCGTCGGGTGGGGTAGCCGGATCGGAAAGGGCTGCCGCCTCGATCCCTTCACCGCCGTCGGCGCCCGGACCTCCATCGGCGACCGCGTCATCGTCCATTCCGGCTGCGTGATCGCCGGTGACGGATTCGGGTTCCTGCCCGTGCCCGGCGTGCCCGTCAAGATCCCCCAGATCGGAAGGGTCGTGATCGAGGACGACGTCGAGATCGGGGCGGCGACGACCGTGGACCGGGCGACCGTAGGCGAAACGGTCATCCGGCGCGGCGCGAAGCTGGACGACCAGGTCCACGTCGCCCACAACTGCGTGATCGGCGAGGGCGCCCTTCTCGCGGGTCAGGTGGGGTTCGGCGGGAGCGTGACGGTGGGCAAGGGGGTCATGTTCGGCGGCCAGGTGGGCGTGGCGCCGCACCTGACGCTCGGCGACGGCGCCCAGCTCGGCGCCAAGTCGGGCGTTCACCGCGACGTGAAGCCGGGCGAGAAGATCTTCGGCAACCCGGCCCGGCCGGCCGGCGAGGCGATCAGGCTGAACGCCGAAGTGGCGCGCCTGCCGAAACTGGTGGCCCGGGTGCGCGACCTCGAGCGCCGGATCCGGGCCCTGGAGGCCGGGGCGGCGGACAAGACGGATGCCTGAGACCGGTCGCCAGACCACGCTGGCGGCCCGAACGAGCACCCTGCGCGGCCTGGGGCTGCAGGCGGGGGAGCCCGGGTCCGTGACTATTGTCCCCGCGGCGGCCGGCACCGGTTACGTCTTCCGGCGCGTGGATCGCCCAGAGTGCGACGACATCCCCGCCCGGATCGAAAACCTGCGGTCCGTGCCCCGGTGCACGGCGCTGGGGAAGGGTCCCGCCGAGGTCCGGGTCGTGGAACACGTGCTCGCCGCCTGCGTGCTCGCGGGCGTCGACAATGCCCTGCTCGAGGTCGAAGGCCCCGAGGTCCCGGCTGCGGACGGCAGTGCCGCGCTGTTCCTGGAAATGATCCAGGCCGCGGGGGTGGCCGCGCTGGACGCGCCCCGCGTCGTCCTGGAGGCGCCCGCGCCCCTCGAGGTCGTGGGCGGCTTGGGGGAAGGCTGGGCCTTCCGGGTGGAGCCCGCCCCCGCGTGCTCGTACACGTTCCGGTTCCGGGGCGGCGGCACGCTCGCGGGCGCCACCGTGAGCTTCGCGCCGGGCCGTGACGACCCGCGCCTGGTCGCGCCGGCTCGGACGTTCTGCTTTGAGGCCGAGATTGCGGCGCTCCTGGCAGCCGGGCTCGGGCGCGGGGGCAACATCGGATCGGTTCTCGTGCTATCGTCGGAGGGCGTTCCGGTCAACGCGATGCGCGCGCCGCTGGAGCCGGTCCGGCACAAGCTGCTGGACCTGATCGGGGACCTGGCGCTGGCCGGCCTGCCGATCCGGGCCGGCATCACGGCGGAAGGGACGGGCCACGCGGCCCACGCCGAGGTCCTGCACCGGGTGCTGTCCGGTCTTGTTCGAAAGGAGGAGTAAACCAACCGTGATTGACGTCAGAGAGATCATGACCCTGATCCCGCACCGGTTCCCGTTCCTGCTCGTGGACCGGATCGTCGAGATCGAGCTCGGCAAGCGGATCGTGGGAATCAAGAATGTAAGCATCAACGAGGCCTTCTTCCAGGGCCACTTCCCCGGACGTCCCGTGATGCCCGGCGTGCTCATCGTCGAGGCGCTGGCCCAGACGGGCGGGGTCCTGCTCTTCAAGAGCAAGCCCGAGATGCTGGGCAAGCTCATGTACTTCGGCGGGATCGAGAACGTGCGGTGGCGGAAGCCCGTCCTGCCGGGAGACCAGCTCAGGCTCGAGGTGGACTTCGCGCACTGGCGGCACAAGCTCGTCAAGATGGTCGGCAAGGCCGTCGTGAACGGCGAGGTGGTGACCGAGGCCGAGATGTCGGCGTTCGTCGCCGACGAGGCCGTCACTGTCTGACGCGGGGGCTCCCGCGGTCCACCCGACCGCGGTCGTCCATCCCGGCGCCAAGCTCGGGAAGGGCGTCCGCGTCGGGCCGTTCTGCGTCGTGGGCGAGCACGCGGAGGTCGGCGACGGGTGCATCCTGGAGCCGCACGCCGTGCTCGACGGATGGACGACGCTGGGAAAGTCCTGCTACGTCGGGGTCGGGGTCGTGATCGGCGCGCCGCCCCAGGACAAGAAGTACGCGGGGGCGCGCAGCTACGTGCGCATCGGGAACGGGAACACCTTCCGGGAATACGTGACCGTCCACCGATCCACCTCCCCCGAGGGGGAGACGGTCATCGGGGACGACAACTACATCATGGCGATGGCCCATATCGCCCACGACTGCCGGATCGGGAGCGACGTGACCATCACCAATTATGCCGGCGTCTCGGGCCACGTGGTCGTCGAGGACCACGTCTACCTCGGGGGGCTCAGCGCGTTCCACCAGTTCGTCCGGATCGGCGCGTACGCCATCGTGGGCGGCAACTGCGGCGTGCGCATGGACGTCGTGCCGTTCGCCATGGCGACCGGCGAGCCCCTGCGCATCTACGGGCTCAACCGGTTGGGCCTCCGGCGCTGCGGGTTTACGATGGAACAGCAGAAGGTGATCAAGGGCGCCTTCCGCATCCTCTTCTGGTCGGGGCTCAACACCTCGGAGGCGCTCGCGCGGCTGCGGGCCGAGCTCGGGGGCAACGAGCACGTCCAGCGGCTGATCCGGTTCGTCGAGGGATCGAAACGCGGCCTCACGCGGGGCGTCGAGGTCGAGGCGGGGGGCTCGGCGGGCGAGGCCGAGCTGTGAACGGCCCCTCGGGCCGCATGCTGGGACTGTTCGCGGGCGGGGGCGACTTCCCACGGCACCTGCTCGAGGCGCTCACGAAGGCCGGTCATGCCGTCTGCGTCGTCGGGTTCCGGGGGGAGACCGATCCCCGCCTGCTCCGCCGCGCCGCGAAGTCGTTCTGCGGCAGCGTGGGGGAGTACGGGAAGATGATCGAGTTCCTCCGCGCGGCCGGCGTCCGCGAGGCGCTCATGGCCGGGTACGTGCGCCACACGCACATCTACCGCAAGCCCCGGATGGACTCGCTGACATCCCGGATCTTCAGCGGCCTGCTCGACCGGCGCGCGGACACCCTTCTGACGGCCGCGGCGCTCCGGCTGAAGGCCGCGGGCATCACGCTGGTGTCCGCGATGCCGTACCTCAAGTCCCTGATCCCCGAAAGGGGCACGCTGACCAGGCGCGCGCCGACGCCGGAGGAATGGAAGGACATCGAGTTCGGCCGCGGGATGGCCCAGCGGATCGCCGGGCTCGACATCGGGCAGACCGTGTGCGTCCGGGACCTGGCGGTGGTCGCCGTCGAGGCGCTCGAGGGCACGGATGAGGCGGTCCTGCGTGGCGGCCGCATCGCCAGGGGGAAGCTCGTGGTCGTGAAGGTGGCGAAGCCCCGCCAGGACTTCCGGTTCGACGTGCCGGTCGTCGGCGTCGCGACCGTGGACTGCCTGCGGCGCGCCAGGGCGACGGCGATGGCGGTCGAGGCCGGCCGCACGATCCTGCTCGACCGGCCCGAGGTCGTCCGCCGTGCCGACCGTGCCGGCATTGCCCTGGTTGCCGTCTAGGGCGCGGGGTTTCGCCTCCGGCGAAACCACGAAGGAGCCGCGTCCTCGCGGCTCCCCGTCGCATGGCTAGCCTTCAGGGTTCCGCCGGGAGGCGGAATCCCGGGCGACCCGCGCTTGCGTGGCTCGTCGTCATCTGGGCGGCGGTCGTCACCGTCTTCTGGGTGGCGAAGTATCACGAGGGTCCCGCGGTATGGGCCGACGGCTTCCGCCGGTTCTTCCTCCAGCGCCCGTGGTCCGGGGGCGCCCTCCTCCTGAACTGGGCGGTCCTGCTCTCGGCCGTCGCCGCCCTGCCCGGCCTGCTCGCCGTCCTCCGGTCATCGGGCGAGGCGGCCTGGCGGTGGTTGGGTCAGTCGAGGCGGACCCGGCGAGGATCCGGTCCCCGGACCGCCGGCGGATCCCGCCTGCTGGAGGCCCACATCCTCGGATTCGGTCTCGCGGGGTCCGCGGTCCTGGGCGCCGGGCTCTGCGGCCTCCTCGTGGCGCCACCCGCGCCCTGGAGCGTCCTTGGGCTCGCGGCCTGGGGGCTTGCGGATATCACCCGCCGGCCGCGCGCGTGGGGATGGTGGGCCGAGGCCGGGGCGTCCATGCGCGAGGCGGCGCGTGGCGTTAGCGCGCCCGTCCGCTGGTGCCTGGGCCTCGCGGCGCTCGTCACGGCGGCGCATGTCTTCGGCATCGAGACCGGGTGGGACGCCATGACCTACCACCTGCGTGTCCCCGAGATGTACGGGATCCGGCACAAGGTCTTCGACGTCTGGCACTACCCGACGGGGATGTTCCCCGCGCTGGCCGAGATGCTCTTCACCGGCGCGCGACTCGCGGCGGGGGACATGCTCGTGCGGCTCCTGACCGCGGCGACCGCGCTCCTGGTCCTGGCCGCGACGCGACGCGTCGCCCATGAGCTTGGCGTGCCCGGCGGGTGGCCGGTGGCCGTGGTCGTAGCCTCGCCGCTCTTCCTGCTCCTGGCCACCCGCGCCTACGTGGACCTCTACGTCGTCCTGTTCGCCGCGGGGGGGTGGATGGGCTGGCTCGAGTGGCGTAGAGCGGGATCCTCCCGTGCGGCGGCGTTCTCCGGGCTCTGCACCGGCTGCGCGATGGCGTGCAAGTACTCGGCGGTCCTGCTGGCGGTCGCCGTGGTGGTGGCGGCGGCCGGCGACTTCGGGAGCCGGCGCCGGTCGCGCGGCGTCGGTTGGTGGCTCGGGCTCGCGGTCCTTCCGGTTCTGCCGTGGCTTGCCCGGAGCTGGGACCTTCGCGGCAATCCCGTCTACCCGCTCCTGAGCGGGCTGTGGGGGATGCCGGCCGCCCGGTCGGCCGATGTCACACTCCCGTTCGAGGGCGTCCCTCCCGAGGGGGGCGTCCTGCCTCGCTCCCTGACCGAGCGGGCTCTTGCCCTGTTTTTCCATGACGGGCATTTCGACGGGCCGCTGGCGCCGGCCGTCGCCGCCCTCCTGCCACTGCTCCTCGTCACGAGGTTCCCCGCGGGTTCCGCGTCCGGCCTTCGCCGCGGGCTCGTCGCGTTCCTGCTTGGCTGGATCGTGCTCTGCCCGGACCTCCGGTTCATGGCTCCTGTCATCGTGCCCCTGTGCGTCCTCGCATCGGTCGCGCTGCGGGGCCTGGCCGCACGGGGGAGGCCGGCGGCGGCCCTGCGGGTCGTCCTCGAGGCCGGGCTCGCATGCGCCGCGCTCTACGCGGCCGGCTACCAGTGGAGGACCGATGCACCGTTCGCGATGCCGCTCGGGTTCGAGACGCGGGAGGACAAGCTCGAGCTTGGCCTGCGGCCCGCCCCGTTCTTCGCCTACACCGCCCGCGCCGTGCAGGCGGTCGTGCCCGCAGATGGCCGGATCCTCGCCGTCTGCCTGGTCCATACCTACTACCTCGAGCGGGAGGCGCTCGCCGACGTCCACTACGGTACCGCGCACGTGACCCGGATCGTGGCGGAAGGGCGAACGGAGGCCGGGATCGCGCGGCGCGTGCGCCAGCTCGGGATCGGATGGGTACTGGCGTCCGGGTCGGTCTGCGCCGAGTATGCGCACGTCCCGGGCTACTTCGACGCGCCGGCGACGGCGTGGGCTGCGTGGCGGGGGTTCCTCGCGACGCGCGCCGAGGCAGTCCGCCAGACCGACGGTCTTGTCCTGTACCGGATAGGCCGCAGCCACGCCCCCCGGTTCCTCCCGTCGGCTCCGCCGCTCGACGTGCTCGCGTGCCTCTCTGCCCGGCGGGCGCTCGACCGGGGTGACGCGCGCTCGGCGCTCGCGTTGCTGCGCAGCGTTCCCGCATGGCTGGACGCGACGGGGACGCCGTGGATGCTCCGGGCGAAGGCGCACCTCGTGCTCCGCGACGCGGATGCGGCGATTCCGGCGTACGCGGAGGCCGCCCGCCGGGGCGTGGACGACCCCGAGCTCCACCTCGGGCTCGCGCGCGCCCTCTACGCCACGGGCCGGGGGGGTGACGCGGCCCTACACGTCGCCCGGGCCTTCGCCATGCACCCCCGGTCGGCCTACGCCTCGGCGCTCATGGCGATCCTGCTCGCCGAGCGCGGGCGGCTGGATGACGCCCGCCGGCTCGCGCGCCGCGCCGCCGCGCTCGACCCCGCCGAGCCAGCCTATCCCCGGTTGTTGCGCGACCTGGGGATTCCCTGATCTCCACGTGACCCCCGCGTTCGCCCTGTCCCTCGCCGTCTGGAACGCGTGGGTGCTCGTCTGGTGGATAGGGCGGTTCCATCCCCGGCCCGCCGCCCTGCTGGATGCTGCCCCGGCGAACCTGCCGTGGCGCGATTTCTCCGCGGCCGTGCTGGCCGCGAATTGGGGCGCGTTCCTCGTCGCCGCCCTCGTGGCCGCCGGCGGCCTCGCGGTCGCTCTACGCCTCGGTGCGCGCACGGCGGGGTGGTGCCGGTGGCGCGACCGCGGCGAGGGTGCCCCCGTCGCGCTCGGGCTGGGGGCCGGGATCGCGGGAACCGCGATACTCGGCGCGGGGCTCGCGGGCCTCCTTGTCGCGCCGCCCCGCTGGCTCTCGTGCCTCCTCCTGGGGGCGGTGGCCGCCGTCGACGCCCCGAGGCTGTGCCGCGGCGCCGCTTCGGCGGGACGCGCACTCCGCCGGGACGCGTGGACGCCGCTCTCTCCCGTCCTGCGGGCGGTGGCCGTTTTCGCGGGGCTCGTCGTCGTCCTCAACCTCTTCAACCTCGAGCTGGGGTGGGACGCGCTGACGTACCATCTTCGCCTCCCGTCGTTCTATCTCCTCCGGCACCGTGTCTTCGATGTCTGGCATCACTACTGCGCGTCGTTTCCGGCCCTGGTCGAGATGCTCTGGGCCTTGGGGCTGGCCGCCGGCGGCGAGTCCGCCGTCCGGTTCCTGAACTTCTCGGCGGGCCTCGCGTGGCTGCTCGCCGCAGGCGCGCTCGCGCGCCGGGCGGGCGCCCCGGCGTGGATCGCGGTGCTCCTCTGTGCCGCGTCGCCGACCTTCCTGAACCTGACGACGCGGGCGTATATCGATCTCGTTTTCGCGCTGTTCGCGACGCTCTCCCTGCTCGCGCTCGTCCGGTGGCACGAGACCGGCTCACGGCCCGCCCTCGTCGTGAGCGGATTCCTCGCGGGATGCGCGATGGGGGCCAAGTACGTGGGAGTGCTGGTCGTGGCCGGGGCGCTGGCGGCGGCGTGGCGAGGCCGTTGCGGTCCCCGGGCGGCGGCCGGCTGGGCCGTCGCGGCCGCGCTGCCGCTGGCCCCCTGGCTCGCGAAGAACTGGCTGTTCACGGCCAACCCGGTCCAGCCGTTTCTCGGGGGGTGGTTCGGCACCACGACGGCGTGGTCGGGGCAGATGCTGCCCGGGTTCGAGGGCGCCCGGTGGTCGACGGCTCTCGCCGCCGGCCTGCCCGAGCGATGCGAGGCCCTCCTCGCGAACTTCGGATCGATCAACGGCCCCCTGGTGCCGCTCGTGGCCGGCCTTGCCCCGCTCCTCGCGATCCCGGGCGGAACGACGGGCCGCGGTATAGTTCGCCGCGCGGCGCTCGGGTACCTGGCCGGCTGGTTCGTGCTCTGTCCCGACGCCCGGTTCTTCCTGCCCGCGCTTCCGTGGCTGGGCGTTGCGGTGGCGGGCCCGGCGGCGGAGTGGCTGGCGGGAAGGCGTGCCCTGCACGCCCTCGCGCGTGTCGGGTTCGAGGCCGCGCTCGCCGCCGGTTTCCTCTACGCGGCGGCGATCCAGTGGGAGTTCTACACGCCCGCCACGATCCCGCTGGGCCTCGCCTCGCCGGCCGCGACTCTGCGGCGGGTGCTCGCGCCGCCGCCGTACTCGGCGTACGCGGTCGAGGCGTTGAACGAGCGGACGGGGGTCGCAGACCGGGTGCTCTGGCTCTGCCACTTCAACACCTACTACGCCCGGCGCGAGTGCGTCGCGGACTTCCACTTCGGGGTCGCACACGTGACCCGGATCCTGCGCGAGGGGCGGACGGCCGAGGGTCAGGCGAAGCGCCTGCGCCAGCTGGGGATCTCGTGGCTGCTCTCCACGGGCACGGGCGCGGTGCAGTACGCGGACATCCCGGGGTTCTTCGACGCGCCCGCCACCGCGTGGCGGGAATGGAGGCGCCTGTTCGCGGAGCGGACCGAGGCGGTGTGGCAGACGCACGAGTACACGCTCTACCGGGTCACGGCGCGGCACGCCCCCCGGCCGCTTCCCGCCCTTCCCGTCTACGAGGCGCTCGCCCTGCGGGCCGCGGACGCCGCGCTCTACGCTGGTCACCCGGCGGAAGCGCTCGCGGTCTACGCGTCGCCGCCCTTGGCTCTGCGCGGCGTGGGGTCCGTCGCCGCGCGCGAGGGCGAGGCGCTCGCGCTCCTGGGGCGGTTTCCCCAGGCCCTGGGCGCGTACGGACGGGCGCTGGCCGCCGGGTCCGACACCCCGCGGCTGCGGGCCGACATCGCGCTCGTGCTCCTGCGCATGGGCAAGCCCGCGATCGCGCTGGCGTACGCCGAGGAGGCCTGGCGCCAGGACCCCCGGTCGGCCCAGACGGCCGCCGCGCTCGCGGGCGTCACGGCGACCCTCGGCCGGCTCCCCGAGGCCAGGGAATGGGTCGCGCTCGCGCAGCGCCTGGCGCCGGGCACCCGGGCTTACGACGATCTCGCCGTCCAGATCGGGCGGATACAATGACATCGTGACGGAATCTCCGAGGCCGATCAGGGAACAATTCCTCAGGCTGGCCGCGCGGCGGGGCGCGGGGCCGTTCCACCGGACCGGGTACTATCACTTCCTCGGCCAGGGGGACTTCCAAGTCGGGCAGCCCCTGAGCCTCTGGACGCTCGCCCAGTGGGAAGCGTGGTTCGACCGGCTCAAGCTCTACGGCCACTCGCAGGTCTGGCTCCTCGTCAACGGGTACACGCTCGCGTACCGGAGCCGCGAGTACCCGGAGTTCCGCGACCCCCGGGCGAGCGCGGCGCGGGAGCCCGGGTTCCTGAACACGCTCGTCGCCGCGGGGCATGCCCGGGGGCTGTCCATGTACGCCGTGTTCACGACCGACGGCCACGCGGCCGGGATGGTCGCGCGCCACCCGGAGCTGGCCGCCGTGGACCGGGAGGGGAAGCGGGCGGCCGACGATCTCCTGTGCCTCGAGGAGCCGGTGGTTCAGCGTTACCTGACGACCGTGTTCGAGGAGGTGATCGCCGAGACGCCGGCGTGGGACGGCGTCGTCTTCCATCCCACCGAGAGTTCGCCGGTCAGGTTCAACGGCGCGACGCGCGCGGCGTTCCGCGCCGAGACGGGACGGGAGCTCCGCGACGAGCCGGACGACGCCGTTCTTGGCTGGTGCAACCGGCGGTTCGCGGTGCAGATGCGGGAATGGATCGGGTGGTGGCAGGCCAGGATCGCGCGTCTCGATTGCGTGATGTTCAACTGCTGGTGGATCGACGCCCACCTCGACGCGTACCGGACCGTTCTGCCTGCGGCGGCGCGGGTCTGCGTCCGGGACCGAGACTACCGGTGTCCGGATTGGCGCAAGCGGCCCCTGACCGGGTGGGTCCGCGCATTCGGCGCCGCGCGCATCGTCTTCATGCCGAGTTCGGGCGGCTACCCCGAACTCGGCCGGCCGCCGGCGGAGGAGCCGCTCGCCGGGTACGACCGGCTGCTGACGCTCGCCGCGCACCTCAAGGTGCGCGAGGTCGTGTCGTTCGCCGGCTGGGGGGCGGGAAACGACGAGGAACAGCGGCTGGATCTGGGCCTGCTCAAGGGCTGTTCGGCGGCGCTGGCGCCTTCGTCGGAAAGCCTGCTGGACTCCCTCGACGCGGACTGGACGGGGACGCGGGCCGAGCTCTTGCGGTAGAATCAGGGACCATGCGCCACACGATTTCGGTTCTTGTCGAGAACAAGCCCGGCGTCCTGGCCCGCGTCTCGGGGCTTTTCGCCTCCCGCGGGTTCAACATCGAGAGCCTCGCCGTCGGGGAGACCGAGGATCCGACGGTGTCGCGGATGACGATCGTGTCCTCCGGGGAGGACGCGACCATCGAGCAGATCGCGAAGCAGCTCAACAAGCTCGTGGACGTGATCAAGGTCAACGACCTGACGGCCGAGCGTTTCGTCGAGCGGGAGCTCTTCCTCGTGCGGGTGGCCGCCGAGGGGCACGCGCGCGCGGAGCTCATCCAGCTCGTGGACGTGTTCCGCGCCAAGATCGTGGACGTGGCCGCGAAGTCCGTCACCGTCGAGCTGACGGGGGCCACGGAGAAGATCGAGGCGTTCGTGGATCTCATGAGGCAGTTCGGCATCAAGGAAATGGTTCGCACAGGCAAAGTCGCGCTCATCAGGGCGCCCAGAGAGGGGAAATCGCAATGAAGACGATCAGGATCGGCCGGACCGTGGAGAAGGTGGTGGAGCGGAGGGACTATCCGCTCGCGAAGGTCCGGAAGATACTCAAGAACGAGACGATCGCGGTGCTCGGGTACGGCGTGCAGGGGCGCGGCCAGTCGCTCAACATGCGCGACAACGGCCTCAAGGTCATCATCGGCGAGGCGTGGAAGCCGAGCTGGAAGCGCGCGGTCTCCGAGGGCTGGAAGCCGGGCAAGTCCCTCTTCACGATCGAAGAGGCGGCGCGGCGCGGGACGATCCTCATGTACCTGCTCTCGGATTCCGGGCAGAAGGCCATGTGGCCCCGGATCAAGCCGCACCTCAAGCCGGGCGGGGCGTTGTACTTCTCGCACGGATTCTCGATCGTGTTTCGCGATCAGACAGGCGTGGTGCCGCCGCCGTACGTGGACGTGATCATGGTGGCCCCGAAGGGGTCGGGCACGACCGTGCGCCGGCTCTTCGAGGAGGGACGGGGCATCAACGCGTCGATCGCCGTGTTCCAGGACGCGACGGGGAAGGCGCGCGAGCGGACGCAGGCGATCGGCATCTCGATCGGGTCCGGGCACCTGTTCAACACGACGTTCGACCAGGAGGTCGTGTCGGACCTGACCGGCGAGCGCGGCGTGCTCATGGGCGCGATCTACGGGCTCTGGCTGGCCCAGTACGAGACCCTGCGCCGCCACGGCCACACGCCGCTCGAGGCGTTCAACGAGACCGTCGAGGAGGCGACCCAGAGCCTCTACCCGCTCATCGGGGAGAACGGCATGGACTGGATGTACGCGAACTGCTCGGCGACCGCCCAACGGGGAGCCCTCGACTGGTTCCCGAAGTTCCGGGCCGCGACCCGGCCCGTGTTCGAGAAGCTCTACCGGTCGGTGGAAACCGGCAAGGAGACCGCGCGCGTCCTCAAGGAAGGCGCCAAGTCGAACTACCGCACCCAGCTCGAGCGCGAGCTCAAGGTGATCCGGGAGTCCGAGATGTGGCGCGCGGGCGCCATCGTCAGGAACCTGCGTCCCGAGCGGGCGAGGTAACCGCAGAGCCGTACCGGAGCGGGTTGTGGGCCTGGCCCGGGCGTCGTTCCAGTACCTGGCGGTGGCCCTCGCGGCCTCCGTCCTGGCGGGGGTCGTGTGGCGGTGGACGGGTCATCCCGCCGCCGCCGCGGCCCTGGGATTCGCGCTCCTCGTCACCGCCGCGATCGCGTGGTTCTTCCGGGACCCCGAGCGCGCGATCCGGCGGGACCCGAACCTGGTGCTGTGCCCGGCCGACGGCGTCGTCATGGCCCTTCACAGAGAAGGGCCCACGCAGACGATCGAGATCTTCATGGCCGTCTACAACGTCCACGTCCAGCGCGTGCCCATGGACGGCAGGGTGGTGAGCCGCACCTACACGAAGGGAACGTATCTCGTCGCGTCCGACCCGGTCGCGGGGACGCGGAACACCCGGTGCGCGACGGAGCTAGCGACGAAGCGGGGGAGGATCGGGATCCTCCAGGTGTCGGGCGCGATCGCGCGCAAGGTCGAGTGCTGGATCGCGCCGGGGCAGACGGTGACCCAGGGCGGACGGATGGGGATAATTCACTTCGGGTCGCAGGTGCGGCTGCGCCTGCCCCGCGCCGCGAAACTGCTCGTGCGGCCCGGCCAGCGGGTCACCGCCGGCGTCACGGTGGTTGCCAAATGGCGGTAGCTGGTCTAATCTAGAAGCCAAGAGCCATGGCGACACACAAGAGCGCACCACGCGGTCGGGGCATATTCCTGCTCCCGATGATGTTCACGACGGCGAGCCTCGTGTTCACGAGCGTCGGCATGTCGTTCATGCTCGAGCGGGGCGGGGCGGTGGCGCTCTCGGTGGCCGTCCTCATCCTCGCGGCCTCGTTCATGGACTTCCTCGACGGACGGATCGCGCGCGCGACGAACACGTGTTCGGCGTTCGGGGCCCAGTACGACTCCATGGCGGACCTCGTCTCCTTCGGGGTCACGCCCGCGTGGATGATGTACACCTACAGCCTCCAGGCGTTCCCGCTCTGGGGGCTCGCGGCGTCCGTCTGGTACATCACCTGCGTCGCGTTCCGGCTCGCCCGGTTCAACGCGAACATCGAGAATACGCACGGCGCCTTCAATGGGCTTCCGTGCCCGCCCGCGGCGGGCACCCTCGCCTCGTTCGTGATCCTCATGGAGACGCTCCCGCGCCTCCAGCTCGGGCTCTCGGCGCCGGCGGGCGCGGCGATGGCGCCCTGGATCGCGTTCGGGATGGCCGGGCTCGGCTGGCTCATGGTCAGCCGCACCCCGTACTCGTCCTTCAAGAGCGCCAGCGCGACGAAGCCGCGCCCGGTCTGGGTGGCCCTCACCATCCTCGTGTTCGCCTTCACGATCTGGGCCTTTCCCCAGCTCCTCTTCGGCATCGCCCTCCTCTACATCCTCACCGGGTTGGTGATCCGGTTCCTCACCCGGGTCCGCTGGGTCGAGCTGGTCGCGCCCCGCGCGGTGCTGTGGGCCGAGCGGCGACTGGGGGCCCCCCCCCAGCATTCCGCCTCCCCCCGGGTCATTCGTTAGCCACGATCTGACGGCGCCAGGGCCGCTCCGGACGGAGCGGCCACGGGCGCTGACAACGAAGGAGACAGTCATCATGAGAACCATCCGAGTGTTCGATACGACGCTTCGCGACGGGGAGCAGTGCCCCGGCGCCAGCATGAACTCCGCGGAGAAGCTCGAGGTCGCGCGCCAGCTCGCGCGGCTCAACGTCGACGTCATCGAGGCCGGTTTTCCGATCAGCTCGAAGGGCGATTTCGAGTCCGTGAAGGCGATCGCGCGCGAGATCGGCGGGACATCGCGCCCGGGGCCGGTCATCTGCGGGCTCGCCCGGACGATGCAGGCGGACATCACGGCGGCGGGGGAGGCCCTTTCGCCTGCGAGGCGGCGGCGCATCCACACGTTCATCGCCACGAGCGACGTCCACCTCCAGAAGAAGCTCCGGAAGACCAGGGGCCAGGTGCTCGACCTCGCCGTCCAGGCGGTCCGGATGGCCAGGAGCTACACGCCCGACGTCGAGTTCTCGCCCGAGGACGCGGCCCGGAGCGGATTCGAGTACATGGCCCGCGTCGTGGCGGCCGTGCTCGAGGCGGGAGCTACCACGGTGAACATCCCCGACACGGTCGGCTATGCCACGCCGACGGAATACGGGGCCATGATCCGCAAGCTCTTCGTCGCCGTGCCGAAGCTCCGCCAGGCCGTCGTCTCGGTCCACTGCCACAACGACCTCGGGCTCGCGGTCGCTAACTCGCTTGCCGGGGTCGAGAACGGGGCGGGTCAGGTCGAGTGCACGATCAACGGGATCGGGGAGCGGGCGGGGAACGCCTCGCTCGAGGAGACCGTGATGGCGCTCAAGACCCGCCGCAACCACTATCGCGTCGAGGTGAACGTCCGGACCGAGGAGCTCTACCGGGCCAGCCGGCTCGTCTCCCGGCTCACGAGTTTCCCCGTGCAGCCCAACAAGGCCATCGTCGGGGCCAACGCGTTCGCGCACGAGGCGGGAATCCACCAGGACGGAATGCTCAAGGAGGCGTCGACGTACGAGATCATGACGCCACAGTCCGTGGGCGTGCCGGAGTCCCGGCTCGTCCTCGGCAAGCACTCGGGGAAGCACATGGTCCGCCGGAAGCTCGAGGAACTCGGGCTCGTGGTGCCGGAGGCGGACCTCGCCCGCGTCTACGAGGCGCTCATGGCCCTCGCCGACAAGAAGAAGCACGTGTACGACGAGGACGTTGCCACGGTCGTCGAGGGGGCGACGGGCGCCGTCGCGGACGCGTGGACGCTCGAGGCGCTCGAGACCATGTCCGGCTCGAGGAAGACGCCGGCCGCGACCGTCAGGCTCCGGAAGGGAAAGCGGGTCGTGACCGCGAAGGGACGGGGCGACGGACAGGTGGACGCCACCTACAAGGCCATCGACCGGATCACGAAGGTCGCCCCCGAGCTCGTGGACTACGTCCTCCAGGCGGTCACGTCCGGCAAGGACGCGCAGGGCGAGGTCTCGGTGCGCCTCCGGTGGAAGGGCCGCGAGGTGCCCGGTCGCGGGGCGCACACGGACATCATCCAGGCGAGCGCGCGCGCCTACCTCAATGCGGTCAACCGGCTCCTGAACCCCGCCGGCGGCGGGGTCCGGACGGGGAAGTCCCTGATCCAGGTGTGATTCCGGCCGCCGGGGGCCCTCCCGGTTGCAGGAGCAACCGCAGGGGGCCCCCGGCGGTTCTGTTGCCTCTTCGTACCGCTCGGCGCATCATGGAGGCGATGGTCCGGTTCACGGCTGGGTTGCTCTGCCTCGGTTTCGTGTTCTGCCAGTCGGCGTACGCGACCGATCCCGTCTGGTCTTCCCGGGCGGATATGGGGTCGCGCGGCCGGTTCGCGGCCGTGACCATCGGCGGCACCCTCTACGTCATGGGCGGGCTGATTCCGCCCACCGGGTACGGCCGTGCCGACACGCAAGCCTACGATCCCGCGACCGATACCTGGGTTTCCAGGGCGAACATGAAGGTCGACCGGGCGGCTCCCGCGGCGGCGGCGGTCGGCGGCAGGATCTACGTGGTCGGCGGGTATGATTTTCCGAACACGCACAAATCCGCCGAGACGTACGATCCCGCCACCGACACGTGGGTCCGGGTGGCGGACATGTCGACGCCTCGCGCGTTCCCCGTCGTGGCGGCCGTCAACGGAAAGATCTACGCGATAGGCGGCACGACCGACGCGTTCGGAGGCGGGGCGGTCACGACGGTCGAGATGTACGACCCCGCCACGGACACCTGGACGCCTCGCGCCGGCACGCACGGTTATCACGAGGGAAGCGGTGCGGCGGTCGTCGACGGCATCATCTACGTCGTCGGCGGGTGGTCGAGCACCACGATGGAGGCGTACGATCCGGCGACGGACACGTGGGAGATCAAGGCCGGGATACCGACGCCGCGCTGGGAAATGGGAGTAGCTACCGTGAACTGCCTCGTCTACGCGGTGGGGGGATCGACCACGATCCTCAGGGACACGGTCGAGGTTTACGATCCGCAAACCGGCGCGTGGTCCGTCGGAAGCAGTCTTCCGTCCCGCCGGGTCGATCTCGCCGCGGCCGTGATCGGGTGCACGATCTATGCGCTCGGAGGCGCCACACCGGGCGCGAGCGGTTACGTCGGCACCAACGCCGCCGGTGCCGTCGCCGGCGAGAACTGCGCGTGCCTGCCGCCGCCCCCGCCTCCGCCGCCGTACTCAGGGCCGGTCCGCGTCTTTCCAAATCCCTTTCAGCGGGGCCGCGCGGTCCGGGGCACGGTCAAGTTCGACGGGATTCCGGCCGGCGCCGCGCTCCGGCTCTACACGGTCCGCGGGGTCCGGGTGTGGGAGACCGAGTCGAAGGGCGGGTCGGTGGAATGGGACGGCAAGGGGCTGGGGGGCGGACCGGTCTCGCCCGGGGTGTACCTCTGGGTCGCGGACGACCGGGGGAAGCGGCAGACGGGAAAGCTCGTGGTCGAATGAGGAGCGGCGGTTTCCTTCTGGCGTTGCTCGGGATGCTGGCCTCGGGTGCCGCCCGCGGGACCGGGCCCGGAGAGGGGTTCGGCGAGGAGATGCTCATGCTCTCGACCGCGCGCGAGGCGGGGAGCGGGGGGGTCGCGATCGAGGACCCGTGGCGGCAGGGGACCTTCCTCGAGGCCGGGAGCATCATGCTGAGTTCCGGACTGCGGTGGTTGAGCATCGGCGCGCAGGGCGGCGCCGGGCCGGGATTCAGGCTCGCCGCGGACGGGTTCGGGTTCAGCCCGTCGGGCATCACCGGCACGAGGGAGGGGCCCGATGGCACATGGGACGGCGAGGTGGGGAACGTCGATACCAGTTCGTGGGGGGCGCGCCTGCTCGCCCAGTGGACGGTTCGCGACGACGCGTCCTGGCAGGTCGCCGTGTTCGGCCGGGCCGCGGGGCTCGTCCAGCGGCTCCCGCAAGTCCAGAACGTCGGGATCGGCGCCGAGGCCGGGGTGCAGGCGCGCCGGAGCATGGGGAGAGGGTCCGCGACGACGATGTGGGTCCGCGCGGGCCCGCTGGGCTCGGGGGCCCGCCGGATGATGGCCGGGCGGGTGACCGCGGGCGTGGGATGGTTGACGCAGGGGGTGAACGGCCTCCTCGGGGGCGCCGAGGGGTTCGGGATCGGCGGCGAAGGGGCGCTCGAGACGAGCGTGCTCGCGCAGGCGGGAGCCGGGGCGACATGGTGGATCGGGAGGCTCGCGGGCCCCGGTCAGACGTTGTTCCTCCGGGCGGGAGCCAGGTACGCGGCGGGTACCGCGCAGACGATCCAACCTCGCGCCGGGATCGGCGTGCTCACGAGGACTTCGCGCGAACTGGGATTCCAGGTCGACTACGCGATCGCGCCGATGGGCGAGCTGGGCTTGTTCCACTACGTGACCATGGGGATCAAGGTGCCCTCCCCAAGCGGAGACTAGAGGCCATCAGCGCATCACGGCAGTAGCCGGGGACGCGGTATCATGGAGATGCCATGAGCCAGCTCAAGACCAGGCCCCGCAGGACCGTTGACGACTACCTCAAGCTTCCCGAGGGAACCCGGGCCGAGCTGATCGAGGGGGAAATCCTGATGACGCCATCGCCGAAGTCGTTGCACCAGATCGTTGCGTTCAATCTCGCCGCGTGCCTGCGTTCCTTCGTGATGGAGCGCGGGCTGGGGCGGGTGCTCGTGGCTCCGATGGACGTCCATCTGCCTTCCGGAGACGTCGTCCAGCCCGACGTGCTGTTTGTGGCAGCGGCAAACGCCGGGATTATCCAGGACTGGATTCGCGGGGTCCCCGACCTCCTGGTCGAGACTATCTCGCCGGAAGGAGTCGAGCGCGACCGGCTGGTCAAGCGCGACCTGTATGCCCGGAACGGGGTGAAGGAGTACTGGCTCGTCGATCCCGAGGCGCGCACCGTGGAAGTGCTCGGGTTGAACGCTTCGGGCCGCTACGAGTCCGCCGGGTACTTCGAGGAGCGGGACACGGTCGCGTCCCCCCTGCTGGCCGGACTGGCCCTGCCGGTCCTCAAGCTCTTCCAATAAGGGGCTCGGGTCGGCCTCTGCCGGACCTTGCCGCCGAAGCGGCGGTAGGCCGGAAACACCTTCCCGGCGGGGCGGCTAGCAGGTAGAATAGTCCGCCTACGACGGAATCTTCATCATAGGGAGAAGACATCATGGGACAAACGATCACCGAAAAGATCCTCGCCGCGCACTGCGGCCGGAAGACCGTGGAGCCCGGCGAGTTCATCATGGCGAACGTGGATTTCTGCATGGGCAACGACATCACGGCGCCCATCGCGATCAAGGAGCTCGAGAAGTACGGGCTCGGGGTCTGGAACCGCGAGAAGATCGCGCTCGTGCCGTCGCACTACGTTCCGGCCAAGGACATCAAGTCCGCGGAGATGGTCAAGGTCATGCGCGAGTTCGCGCGCAAGCACTCGATCACGCATTTCTTCGAGATCGGGCAGTCGGGAATAGAGCACACGCTGCTCCCGCAGAAGGGGCTCACGGTGCCGGGCGAGATCATGATCGGCGCGGATTCCCACTCCTGCACGTACGGGGGGCTAGGGGCTTTCTCGACGGGGGTGGGGTCCACGGACCTCGCCGCGGTCATGGCCACCGGCCAGATCTGGCTCAAGGTGCCGGAGACGCTCCGGTTCGCTTATGTGGGGAAGCGTTCCGGCTGGGTCAGCGCCAAGGACATGATCCTCCAGGCCATCGGTCTCGTCGGGTTCGACGGCGCCAACTACATGGCCATGGAGCATACGGGGCCCGCGATCGAGGCGCTCACCGTGGACTCCCGGCTCACGCTCTGTAACATGGCGATCGAGGCCGGGGCGAAGAGCGGGATCGTGGCGCCGGACGCGACCGCGATCGAGTATGTGAAAGCACGGTCGAAGAAGCCGTGGACCGTGTACGCCTCCGACCCGGACGCCAAGGTCGCCCGGACGGTCGAGGTCGACGTCGCCAAGCTCGAGCCGCTCGTCGCGTGCCACCCGCTTCCGGACAAGGTGAAGCCCGTGCGGCAAATGGAAGGGCTTCGCGTCGACCAGGTCTTCATCGGGTCGTGCACCAACGGCCGGCTCGAGGATCTCCGGATCGCGGCCGCCATCCTCAAGGGCCGCAAGGTCAACCCGAACCTGCGCTGTATCGTGATCCCGGCGACGCCCGAGGTCATGAAGGCGGCGCTGAAGGAGGGGCTCATCGAGATCTTCATGGACGCGGGCGCGACGGTCAACACGTCCACCTGCGGGCCGTGCCTCGGGGGGCATACGGGCGTGCTCGCGGAGGGCGAGGTCTGCGTCTCGACGAGCAACCGGAACTTCGTGGGACGCATGGGCTCCCCGAAATCCGAGGTCTACCTCGTGAGCCCGGCTGTCGCCGCGGCGACCGCCGTGCAGGGGCATCCGGCGCATCCGGACGACGTGGCGGGCCCTTACGAGACCGTCATGGGAGGGAAGTAGTCATGGGAAAGGTGTTTCGGTTCCAGGACAACGTGGATACCGACCAGATCATCCCAGCCAAGTTCCTCGTCACGACCGACATGGCGGAGCTCGCCAAGGGCTGCATGGAGCCCGTGGACCCGGACTTCCCGAAGAAGGTGAAGCCGGGGGACGTCGTCGTGGCGGGACGCAACTTCGGGTGTGGTTCCTCGCGCGAGCACGCGCCGCTGGCCCTCAAGGGGTGCGGCGTGTCGTGCGTCATTGCGAAGTCGTTCGCGCGCATATATCTCAGAAATTCGATCAACATCGGGCTCCCGGCCCTCGAGTGTCCGGAGGCCGTGGACGCGCTTCATGGCGGGGAAGAAGTGACCGTGGACCCGGCGGCGGGTACGATCGCGATCCGGGGCGGCGCGACCTACACGGCGCGTCCGCTGCCGGAGTTCGTCATGGGGATCGTGAAGGCGGGAGG
The DNA here is from genome assembly GCA_919901855.1 of bacterium. GTDB lineage: Bacteria > Oederibacteriota > CAKKQC01 > CAKKQC01 > CAKKQC01 > CAKKQC01. The sequence continues at coordinate 84,229 of CAKKQC010000021.1, forward strand.
ACTCATGCCGTTCGTCAAACAGAGGCTTTCACAGAAAGGGGCAGGCTCATGAAGACGTACCAGATCGCGATCGTTCCCGGGGACGGCACCGGCACCGAGGTCGTCCGCGAGGGGATGAAGGTCCTCAACGCCGTGGCCGCGAAAGAGGGCTTCAAGTTCGAGACCGCCACCTTCGACTTCGGCGGGGACCGCTACCTGCGGACCGGCGAGACGCTCCCGGACTCCGCGATCGAGGAGTTCAAGAAGTTCCACGCGATCTACCTCGGCGCGATCGGGCATCCGGACGTGAAGCCCGGCATCCTCGAGCAGGGGATCCTGCTCAAGATGCGCTTCGCCCTCGACCAGTACATCAACCTTCGCCCGGTCAAGCTCTACCCCGGCGTCGAGACCCCGCTGGCCAACAAGCGCCCGGAGGACATCGACTTCGTGGTCGTGCGCGAGAACTCGGGCGGCGCCTACACCGGCATGGGCGGTGTCGAGGCCAAGGGCACGCCGCAGGAAGTCGGGATCCAGATCATGAAGTACGGCCGGTACCAGGTGGACCGCGCGCTCAAGTTCGCTTTCGAGATCGCGATGAAGCGCAAGCGGAAGAAGCTCGTGCTCTGCCACAAGACGAACGTGCTGACGTTCTGCGGCGACCTCTGGATGCGCGCGTTCGAGGAGATGGGGAAGGCCCGGTATCCGCAGGTCGAGCGCGACTACAACCACGTGGACGCGACGACGATGTGGATGGTAAAGAATCCCGAGTTCTACGAGGTCATCGTGACGGAGAACCTCTTCGGCGACATCATCACCGACCTTGCGGCCTGCATCCAGGGCGGGATGGGTATCGCCGCGGGCGGAAACATCAACCCCGAGGGCGTCTCGATGTTCGAGCCCATCGGCGGGTCGGCCCCAAAGTACACGAACCAGAACGTCATCAACCCGATGGCGGCCATCCTGTCCGGGGCGATGATGCTCGACCATCTCGGGGAGCGGCAAGCGGCGAAGCGGATCGACGCGGCCGTCACGAAGGCCACCGGGGAAAAGCTCATGAAGAGCCAGGCGGCCGGGAAGATGGGGATGGGCACGACCGAGGTCGGGGACCTCATCGCGAAACTAGCGACGGCCTAGTCCGTGGGCCGTTCGGCGAAACGCCAGACCGTCACCGGCATCCTTCGCATCACGCGGGGCCGGTTCCGGAAGCTCGTGCTCGAGGACGCCGAGGGCCGCCGGTTCCCGATCGCGCCCCGCGAGGGGCTCCCGGCGTTTCCCGGCGACCGGGTGAAGGCCGAGCTGAGCACCCCCTCGTGGGGGTTCCGCTCCCGGCGGCGGGGGCCCCCGGTCATGGAGGCGAGCCTGGTCGCCGTGATCGAGCGGGGGTGCACGACGCTGCTGGGCCACTACCGCGCATCGCGGCAGCGGGCGTGGGTGGTGCCCAAGGACAAGGACCTCCTGCCGCCGATCGAAGTCGAGCAACGGCTCGGGCTGGCCGAGGGTACGCTCGTGGCCGTGGACCTGGGGAGGAATCCGGGCCTCGTGACCGGCACGATCGCGGCCTCCTGGGAGGACCCCGACGCGCCGGCCTCGGTCATCGAACAACTCGTCTACGAGCGCGACCTCCCCCGCGCGTTCCCGGCAGCGGTCCTGGCGGAAGCCGCGCGCTTCCCCGACCGGGTGCCGAAGGAGGAGTCGGCGCTGCGCCGCGACCTGCGCGGGCTCGAGGTCATCGTCATCGATCCCTTCGACGCGAAGGATCATGACGACGCCGTGAGCTGGGAGCCGGGCGCAGGAGGCGGCGGGCGGCTCGGCGTCCATATCGCCGACGTCTCCTGGTACGTCCGGCCGGGCAGCGCGCTGGACGCGGAGGCGCGCGCCCGCGGGGTCTCGTGCTACCTCACCGACCGCGTCCTGCCAATGCTTCCGCCCCGGCTCTCGGCCGACCTGTGCAGCCTCATGGAGGGCCAGGACCGGCTCGCGCTCTCGGTCTTTCTCGATCTCGACCGCGACGGAGGTGTGCTCCGCGGCGAGATCCAGGAGACCGTGGTCCGGCCCACCGTCTCGCTCAGCTACGAGGACGCCTGGAAGGTAATGCAGGACTCCCGGAGCCGGCATCCTCAAGCCAAGGGCCTCCACGCATTGCAGGCTATCTCGGCCAAGCTCCGGGAGCGGCGCTTCGCCGACGGGTCTCTGGACTTCAATTTCCCGGAGACGAAAGTGATCCTGGGGCCTGACGGCGAGCCCGCCGAGATCCGCCAGCGGCTCGGCGACCCGTCCCACTGGCTGGTCGAGGAGTGCATGATCGCTGCGAACAAATGGACGGGCGAGATGCTCGCGCTCGCGGGCCGCGGGATCTGGCGCGTGCACGAGCCGCCGGCCATGGAGGACGTCGCGGAGCTGGAGGAGTTCCTCAAGGGGATGGGCGTCAAGCTCCGGCGGGGGGCCGCCAGCCGGGACCTGCACCCCAAGGACTTCCAGGCGGTGCTCGAGCGGTTCAAGGGCGAGCGGGAGGAATACGTCGTCCACCGCAAGGTCCTCCAGGCTCTGCGGCTCGCAGTCTACTCGGCCGAGAATCTCGGCCACTTCGGGCTCGCCATCAAGACGTACACGCACTTCACCTCGCCCATCCGCCGGTACGCGGACCTGCTCGTCCACCGGATGCTTCGGCCGAGTGGCGTGGATGGCCGGTACACGGTCCGTGCGCTCGGCGATCTCGCGTCCCAGATCTCGGCGCTCGAGCGCCGGGCGCAAGAGGGCGAGTGGGCGTGCACGAAGCTCATGGTCATGCGGTACCTCATGAAGCATCTCGGGGAGACCTTCGAGGGCACGGTTTCGCGCGTCGAGCGTTACGGCGCGTTCGTGGAGCTGGACGGGATCGGCCAGGGCGGCCTCGTCGCCCGGGAGGAGCTTGGGACCGAACACTTCAACGTCTCCCGGGACGGCCTCTCGATGCGCGGAGGCCGCAGCGGCCACACGTTCCGGGTGGGCCAGCGGGTGAAGGTCATCGTGGCCCGCGTCGACGCCGCCCGCGGCTTTCTGGATTTGGCGCTGGCGGAGTAGGCCGGGTAAGCTGGGAGCATGCCAGCCGGCGGCAAACCCGAATCCCAGGAGAAGGTCGTCGCGACGAACCGTCGCGCGTGGCACGACTTCGAGATCCTCGAGCGGTTCGAGGCCGGGATCGCGCTCGCGGGCTCCGAGGTCAAGTCCCTGCGCCTCGGGCATGCCGACCTCAAAGAGGCCTACGCGGAAATGGCGGGCGGCGAGCTGTGGCTCTGCCAGCTCCACATCAACCCCTACCAGACCTCGTCTTACGCGGTCCCGCCCCTGCGCCGCCGCAAGCTCCTGGTCCGGAAGGCCGAGCTCAACCGGCTCGTGGGCCGGGTCGCGCACAAGGGCATGACCCTCGTGCCGCTGCGCCTCTACTTCAGCCCCCGCGGCTGGGCCAAGATCGAGCTCGGCGTCGCCAAGGGCCGCAGCCATGCCGACCGGCGGGAGAACCTCAAGAAGCGGGAAGCCGAGCGCGAAATGCGCGCCGTCCGGGGGCGCGGCTAGCCGGAACCGGCCTCCCCCCGCCCATAGAGTCCACCAGCAACGGCAGAATCCATACGGGGAAACGCATTTTGACCCGCGCGCGGCGCCTCGCGGGCTTGACCGGGACGGCCCCTCGCGTTAGACTCTTGCAACCTTGACGGAGGAAGCGATGACAGCCAATTGGCAGGACAGGGAATTCATCGGGCGCGTGCAGGATATCCTCAAGGAGATCGAGCGCCACAAGTGGATCGAGAGCGAGAAGGCGGGGCGCGACATCGGGGGCAACCGTGCCGCGCTGGACTGGCTCGAGCGCCACTACGAACTCTGGAAGAAGAACCGGGCCAACGCCTGAAGGCCCTTCAAGTCCGGCCGGCCCGGGTTGGGGCCCGGCCAAGGGAGCATGAGAGACACGCATCCATGACATTGTCCCCAGCGCACCGTCGCCAGCGGGAGCTCGACCGGACCAGGCGCCAGATCGTCGAGACCCTCCGCACGCTCCGCATCAGCCCGAGGGAACGCGCGCGCCTCATCTCGAAGGTCAAGGAGGTCGCGACCCAGGCCCGGCGGCTCCGCGAGAAGCTGCACGACATCGAGTTGCAGACCGGCCTCTCCCTCGAGGAGCTCCGGAGCGCCGCCCGCGCCGCGGCCCAGGACCCGAAGGCCGCCCGGCGGCGGCACCCGGGCAACGGACACTTCTCGGCCGAGTACCTCCAGCAACGGGCCACCGAATCCACGGAGGCCGCCCGTACGATCCGGACCATCGAGGTCGAGGCGCAGATGCGCGCCGCCGACCTCGAGCACTTGGTCCGCGACCTCGAGGAGGGGGAGCACAACGCCCTCGAGTCCCGCAAGAAGCTGGTCGAGGCGAACCTGCGGCTCGTCGTCTCGATCGCGAAGAAGTACACGAACCGCGGACTCTCCTTCCTCGACCTGATCCAGGAGGGCAACATCGGGCTCATGCGGGCGGCCGAGAAGTTCGAGTACTGGCGCGGCTACAAGTTCTCGACGTACGCGACCTGGTGGATCCGGCAGGCGATCACGCGCGCGATCGCGGACCAGGCCCGCACGATCCGGATCCCCGTGCACATGATCGAGACGATCAACAAGCTCATCAAGACCTCGCGCGAGCTGATCCAGACGCTCGGGCGGGAACCGACGGCCGAGGAGGTCGCGGGCAAGATGGACACGACGCCCGAGAAGGTGCGCCAGATCCTCAAGATCGCGCAGGAGCCCATCTCGCTCGAGACGCCCATCGGCGAGGAGCGGGACAGCCACCTCGGGGACTTCATCGAGGACAAGGAGGTCGTCTCGCCGGCGAACGCGGCGGCGTACATGCTCCTCCGCGAACAGGTCAACCGGGTGCTGAACTCGCTCAAGGACCGGGAGGCCGAGGTCCTCAAGCTCCGGTTCGGGCTCGGGTCCTACACGCGGCCGCACACGCTCGAGGAGGTCGGCGCGATATTCAAGGTCACGCGCGAGCGCATCCGCCAGATCGAGGCCAAGGCGCTCCGCAAGCTCCGGCATCCCTCGCGAAGCCGCCAGCTCCGGGGGTTCCTCACCACGTCCTGACGCGGCGCCCGCGCCATCCGGGGCAGCCCGCGACGGCGATGCAACGGAGCCCCCTGGCCGCCGCTTTCCCGGCAGTGCCTGGCGTCGTGCGGCGGTCATTCCGGTGGCGGCGGCGTCCGTGCCGGGCCGCTCGTGGGCGTATAATACGGAGTGAGTTGGCCATCAACGTTCCCCGGGAGCGCGACGCGGACGGCCTGCTGCCAAGCCGCGCCCGCTTGTCCTCTTCGAGTCGGGATCTCGTAATCCGATGATCCGGGGATTGGCACGTCTTCTATGTCGCCGGCGCGGGGCGGTGCTGGCTGCCGCCGGCGTCCTCGTCCTGCTCGCGGGGCATGCGCGGGCGGACGCGTGCCTCCAGGAAGGCTGGGACGACGGGTCGGTCTCGCCGATGAACCTGTACCCCAACTGGACCAAGGTCCTGGTCGCCTCGGACCAGCTCTGGCTGTATCCCGGCGTTCCGGGCACCGAGATCATCCAGGGGATCACGATCGTGAACTTCGGCACCGCCGTCGACACGGACTTCTCCAGGGTGTACGTGGAGCTCGAGTGCGGGGCGACGAGTTCGGGTCTCCTGACCCTGACGTACCGGGGCGTCTATCCGACCGACGCGGGCCCGGCGCCAGCCTGGACGTGGGCCGGGAACACCCCGGACTTCTCGGGCTGTCCGGACCTGTGCGGAAATCCGGCCTGCGGGGGATTCCTCACCATGAGCATCTACGTGGACGTCGCCCAGTGTCCGGCGGACGGCGCCTCGGTGCGGTTTGGGCTCACCTCCCAGAACTGGGAGGGCGGGATCACGGACAACAGCGGCTGCCATGCGCCGTCGGGGGCCTCGGGCGGGGCGGGGCACACGATCCGCTATGTCTACACGGAGGGGCCGGCCAACGCGGTTCCGGGGGACACGATCTGGTTCACGATCTGGTACGGACGGCCGGGCTCGGGCAACCTGTCGGGGATCACGATCCTGGACACGCTCCCCGCCTACACGCACTTCGTCCAGGGCAGCGCCTCTCCGCCGGCCGACGTCGGATACGACCCCGAATGGGGTCCGCCGCCCGTCTTGCGCTGGACGTTTCCCGGACCGCTGGCGACCGGAGGGGGGCCGACGGGCTCGATCACCTTCGCGGTGACCGTGGATTGGGGGAACGGCGAGGGCTTCGAGCCGGGCTCGGGCGACGTGGCCGCGCCGGAAGGCGCCCGGGTAGAGAACCGCGCCGGCGGCGCGTTCGAAGGGGCGGCGTGCCCCCGCGGGTTCAGCGATCCGGCCCAGACGGTGGTTCGGCGCTTCCTGATGTGGCTGATCGGCGACAACGACCTGCTCTTCTCGCAGGCGCTCGGGCAATCGCCCGACGAGATGGTCTACGGGATCTTCATAAAGAATCTCTCGGAAACGAAGACGTGGTGGGACGTGCGCGTCTGGGACACGGTCCCGCCGCAATTGGACACGTGGTGCATCAACTGCGGCTTCGACGACCCGTGCACCGGATGGACGATGACGCCGAGCGGCTGCGCGGCGGCGTCTCCGGGACGGCTGACGCCGGGCACGAAGACGATCATGACGTGGCGGCTGGACATGCCGCCGGGGGCGACGATCGCGCTGCGGTGGAAGGCGCAGGTCAAGGCCAGCACCATGCCGGGCGACACGGCGATCAACGTCATGAGCCTGCTCGAGATGGGAAAGACGGGCATCGTGAGCGGGACGGGCCAGTCCGGGCAGCCGGCCAACTTCGCGCACCTCGCGCCGATCGTCCTGCCGGTCACCTACGTCAGCTACCTGAACTTTGTCGCGAGCTCGAAGAACCACGAGCAGCCGTCGCGCACGACCTTCTTCCCGCTGAACAAGAAGACCCAGTTCGAGCTGCGCGCGCTCGAGGACGTCGCCGACGCGTTCGCCATCGGAGGGGGCGTCTCGACGTCGATCGGCTGCCTCATCGGGGACTGCATCGGCGGGTTTCCGGGCAGCGGCGGCAAGTGCCCCGCCGGGGGCATCGGCTCGGGGCCGGGGAGCCAGGCGGGTTGCAAGGTCGAGCGCATCCCGGCGATCTACGACAGCCTGCTGACCACGGCCTATCCCTTCCAGCACCTCTACAAGCTCACGTCGAACGCCCCGGTCGCCTGGATGAACATGCAGGCGGTGGGGGCCCAGTGTTCGGACTACCACATGTACGGCCCCTCCTCGACGCTCACGTACACTGGGCTGATCCACTACGGATGGAAGACCGGGTACGGCTCCACGGTGGGCACCGCCCAGGGCACCACGTGGGTCTTCATCAACACCGGGAAGACGCCGTACGGCGCGGTGGACACCACCGTGCCGACGACCGTGCACGTGTTCCAGTTCAACTACGCGACGCTGGCGTGGGACTACGTGACGACCTACGACATCGCCGGGGAGAGCATCGCGACGTTCCTGGGCACCACCGACGCCCAGGAGGGGGCCTACCGCAGCGTCTCGTCCCAGTCGCAGTTGATCGTCTGGCAGGGCTACAACATGATGTCCACGCTGGGGTGCGGGTGTCCCTGCTACAACGTCAGCACCGTCATGCCGACCCGGGAGTCGGGGGGCGTGGTCGGGCTGGCGGGGCAGACCTTCTACGGTTCGACGTGCGGCTCCTGCAATCCGCCGCGGGCCGACGTGGGCAACGTCGGGGGGGCGGATGCGACCTACCGCGTGTCCGTGTACGTGCCGGACACGACCGTCGGACCGGCCGCGCTGCCCGCCAACATCCGCGGGACCTCGGGCAAGTGGATGCTCAAGGGGACGAACATCGCGCCCTGGGGACTGCTGACGGCCCTGAACCCGCGCCTCTACCCGAACGACGGAACGCTGTTCGACAACCCCGGAAACACGGTCTACCGGGTGGAGCACCTGGGCGGAGGGGCGATCCAGATCTTCCACGGGATCAAGATCTTCACCGGGTACGGGGGCGGGGCCGTCCTCAACGCGACCGACGGTAAGCCGACCGGGGCGGAGTTCTGGGTGAACCAGAGCGAGGACAAGGCCGGGACGAACGGCACCAGCCCGGAGTTGTACTCGATCAACGTGTTCTGCCCCAAGACCGGCATGGCCATCAAGATGGAGACCGACGACGGGCGGACCGAGACGTACACGACGAACGGTCCCGACCAGTGTGTCGCGTTCATCGGGTTCGTCGCCCCGGCGCGCAAGCGGAACATCCGTATGACCAGGCTCGCCGCGGGCGCGCCGGGCGACGTCCTGTGCATATACAACAGCGCGAACGAGGAGAACCCGGGCCTGACGGCGCCGTTCCTCCAGCAGGGCGTTCACTACACCATCGTCGCACCTCAGGTCGTCTACGCGGGCCAGTCGTTCTGGATCACGGTCATCGTCTCCGAGGTCGGGGGGGCCACCAAGACGGACTACTGCGGCACCACGAGCTTCAGCTCCACCGACCCGGCTGCCAAGGTCGAGTCCATCGCGATGGACGCCTACAACTACACCTGGGACTCCAACATCGCCGGCGCCCCCTGTGTCGGCGCGGGATGCACCGGGACCTGCGACAACGGCATCAAGCTGTTCTTCAACGTGAGGCTGGACAAGCTCGGGATGCAGACGCTCGTGGCGACCGACGTGTTCGACGGGTCCGTCACCGGGTTGGCCGCGTGCATGGTCGTGGGCGCCGACGTCAAACTCCTGAAGGAGCCGCGCTTCACGGTCGCGGCCTCGGGCGACACCGTCCAGTTCCGGATCTGCTGGAGCAACTACTCCTCCGGGAGCGGTTTCTCGTTCGTGATGACGGATGCGGTGCCGTCCGGTCTGACCTACCTGCCCGAGGCTGCGGTGGGCCTCCTGGACTGCAAGAACACGACCGGTCTGCCCCTCTCGGTCTCCTATTCGACGGCCACGACGCCGAACATGCCCGCCGCGGCCTCCTTCACCGGCGGGAACCCGACCGCCGGGACCCGTTGGCTCCGGTGGACGGTGCAGTACGCGGCGGTCGGCGCCACGGGCTGCGGCTGCTACCGGGCGACCATCAACTGATACTCCGTGCAGGTGCAGCCCGGCGTATAATCGGCTCATGGGTATCGTGGAAGTGCTCGGTCCCGCGCGCGACGAGATTCTGCGTGTCGCCGCGGCTCATGGTGCCCGGAACGTCCGGGTCTTCGGATCCGTCGCCCGCGGCGACGCTCGTCCGGACAGCGATGTCGATCTTCTCGTGGAGTTCCAGGCCCAGCCGAGTCTCATGGACCATGTGCGCTTCGGTCTCGATCTCGAGCGCGTGCTTGGCCGGAAGGTGGACGTGGTCACCGAGCGCGAGCTCCGGGCCTCCAAGCGGGAGCAGGTGCTCCGCGAGGCCATAGCATTGTGAGGTCGGACAGAGATTACCTGTCCGACATCCTGGAATCCATCAAGCTCATCGAGAAATACGCGGAGCTTGGGCGAGAGCGTTTCCAGAAGGACGAGTTGGTTCGGACTTTCATGATCCACCAGATCATGATCATTGGGGAGGCGGCTCGCGGGCTCTCCGAAGCCATGAGGTTGCGCGCTCCGGATGTGGACTGGCCGGCTGTCGTCGGGATGCGCAATCGCCTTGTGCATGGGTACTTCCATGTCGATGCGGAGGAAGTCTGGAAGACCGTGGAGGAAGACATCCCGAAACTCAAGAAGCAGGTGGAGTTGCTCACGAAGCCGGCCTGATATCGGTCCCTCGGTTGGTTTTGGTATCCTAGATAGCATTCGGGCGGCTAACTCAGCGGCGAGAGTGCCATCCTCACACGATGGAAGTCACAGGTTCGAATCCTGTGCCGCCCAGTCTTCATTCATGGGATCCTCCGCGACGACGACCTACCGATTGACTCTCGAATACGACGGCACCGGGTTCGCGGGCTGGCAGGCCCAGCCGGGCCGCCGGACCGTCCAGGGCGAGGTTGAGCGCGCGTGCCGGGAGACGTGCGGGGCCGCCGTGCCCGTGGGGGCGGCGGGGCGGACCGACGCCGGCGTCCATGCGGCCGGCCAGGTGGCCGGGGTCGCGCTCCGATGGGGACGGGGACCGGACCGGCTCCGCGAGGCCCTGAACGCGCACCTGCCCGAGGACATCGCCGTCACCGGCTGCGCCGCCGCTCCCGAAGGATTCGACGCCCGCCGTGACGCTGTCTCCCGCGCCTACCGGTACGCGATCCTGCTCCGCGGCGCGCGGTCGCCCCTGCTCCGCCGGTGCGCGTGGTGGGTGCGGGGACCGCTGGACGCGGGGGCGATGCGGGACGCCGCGCGGCTGTTCGAGGGGCGCCGGGATTTCTCCGCGTTCACGACCGCGCAGGGCCGGGCCCGCGGCGCGGTCAGGGACGTGGCGCGGTGCCGGCTGACCGCGCGGGGCCAGCTCCTGCTCCTCGACGTCGAGGGCAGGTCCTTCCTGCATCACATGGTCCGGCTCATCGCCTCGGCCGTCGTCGCGGCGGGGCAGGGGAGGCTGTCCGCGACCCGGATCCGGCGCAGTCTCGCGCGACTGGATTCCGACACGCCGGTCGCTGTGGCGCCGCCGCAGGGGTTGGCCCTGCTCGCGGTGCGGTACCGGGGCGAACGGCGGAGCCGCCTGCCCGGCTGGCCGCCGGGAACGGTCGCATGAAGGGGGTCGGGCGCTGGTTCCGGCACGCCTTTGGGCTGGCCCGCGACCTGGGGGCCTACGCGTGGCTCTACCGCGCCTGGTGGCTCATCCCCGTCGTCACCGTCCTCTTCCTGCTCGGGCTGCTCATCGTGGCGGGCTCCAAGGCCCTGGTCTTCGTCTACCCCCTGTTCTGACGTTTCCGGCCCCCAAGCCCCATAATGAAGCCAGCGTGAACCACTTGGGCGGCCGATCGCTCATCTTCCGGGGTGCTGCAATACTTCGCCCCCGGCGCTCGTATTAGCTCTATGGGAGGACAGGTGGATGAGTCACATGCGGAACGCACCGACGAGGAGCTCATGGCGGCCCACGCCCGCGGGGACGAGGGGGCGTTCGCCGAGCTCTTCCAGCGGTACGCCGGGCGGCTCTTCGGCTACCTGCGGCACATGAGCGGGGACCGGGAGCTCGCCATGGACCTGGTGCAGGAGACCTTCCTCCGCGCGCACCGGGCCAGGCACCGGTTCGATGCCACCCGCCCGTTCCGCCCCTGGATCTTCCGGATCGCGTCCAGGGTCCAGGTCGACCACGCGCGGAGCTGGCTCGGATGGCTGAGCCTCAGGTCCGTGAGCCTGTTCGGCGGGGAGGACGAGGCCGCCCCCGCGTGGGCCGACCGGCTGGCGGGGGTTCCCGCGCAGGAACCGGCGCGGGTTGCCGAGGCGCGCGACCTCTCGGCGCGCGTGCGGGCCGAGATCGGCCGGCTGCCCCTGCCGTACCGCCGGGCCCTGCTCCTGCACGACCTCGAAGGGCTCAACTGCCGGGAGGTCGCGGAGGTCACGGGCCGCCCGATCGGGACCGTGCTGAGCTGGGTCCACCGGGGCCGGGCCCTCCTGCGCGAGCGGCTCGAGGCCGCCGGCGGGAAGGATGCGTGGTCATGAACGGCGCGCACGATCCCGAGGCGCTCGAGCGGCACGTAGAGGGCGCCCTGTCCGGCGAGGCCCGGCGGCGGCTCGAGGCGCATCTCGAGGGATGCGCGGACTGCGCCGGCCAGGTCCGGCTGGCCCGCCGTGTCCGCGCCGCGCTCGCGGACGGACGGAAGACGGACGGGTTGTCCACCGCCGAGCTGGCCGAGCTGTCGCGGCGGCTGCGCAGCGCTATCGCGGTCCCCGCCCCGGCCCTGTCCGCCTGGCGGTGGCCCGCCTGGGCGGCGGTGGGCGCCGTCGCCGCGCTCGCGCTCTGGGTCTCCCGGCCCGCGGTGGAGTCTTCGGCCGGGGCGGGCGCCCGTCCCGCGGAACGGGCGCCGCGCGCGGCTTCGGCCGCGGCCCTGCGCCGCGCCGAAGCCGGGCTGGTGGCGGACGCCGTGGGCGCGTCCGCGTCGCTATTCGGGGGCACTGCACCCGTATTGACGCCGGTGCTGATCGCGCACTTCGGGACCTCCGCCGGATTCGGGGGGGTCGTCGTGGGCGGGGCCCCGGGTCCCGCGTTCGCGACGGCCATGCGCGGCGGCCGCCGGGCGCTCGTCCTCTCGGGGATCTCGGGGTCCGCGGACCCCGCCCGCCTCGAGATCGCGGTGCCCGCGGGAACCGGTCCCGTCGAGGCGGTGTCCGTCTGGGTCTGGGCCGACACGGCGGTCGCCGAGATCTCGCTCGAGGTGGCGGACGAGCAGGGGCAGGTGCGCGAGATTCCTCCGCGCCGGGCGGTCGCCCCGGGGCAGTGGATGCTCGTAACGTTCCCTCTGCCCGATGACATCTCGAGCTCGCCAATCGCGCGGCTGGGGTTTGGCGTGGCCGGCCCGGCCGGGGGTGATCGCTGTACGGTTGCCCTTGACCGGATGGAGGTATGGCGCCATGCGCGCTGAACCTGCTACGCTGAATACGATGCGGCGGGACTCGGAATCAGGCACTACCTTCATCGAGATCTCGATGATGTCCCTCATTTTCACCATCGCCGTGATCGCGATCGCGACGGCCATCCGGACGGCCACGAAGGGCGTCCTGATGGCGAAGGAGCAGTCGCGCGCCATGGCGCTGGCCCGGGACCAGCTCGAAGTGGTGAAGAACATGGGCTACAAAGTCCTGGAGAACCGCTTTTCTAACTACTACTACCCCGACGATCCCGATCCTGCGACGCCACTCTACCAGAAGAAGAGCGCGATCCCGTATCCGGCGATCAAGCCGAACGCACTCGAGGATCCCTGGACGGCTGAGGTCATTCTCATGGGTGGGGTGAAGTACTGGCGCCATGTGGTCGTCAAGTTCGTGCAGGAAGATGCCAACGGCAAGCTCATCCAGAACCCCGAGCCCTGTCCGTCCTGCGCCACCCCCGAGCCGGGCGGAGGCAACTCGGCCCCAGGACTCGCGTTCATCGAGGTGGATGTAACCTGGCTCAACCGGCGGACCGGCCGGATGGCCCAGGTGCGAGTCAGTTCCCTGCTCGCGAACACCTCGGTCGCGAGCACGGCGAGTGGAAGGATAAACGGCCATGTAATCGACGACGGGACGGGCCTCGGGGCACCCGCTCCCCTGCCGGTCGGCGGCTCGCCCACGTACATCCTGAGCGGTCTCGTCATCACGGCGCAGAACGAGCAGACCCTCGCCATTTACACGGTCATGTCCGACTCGTCGGGGAGCTACCATCTCAAGAACCTTCCCAACGGCAGTTACACCGTAAAGCTCAGCGGCGTGCCTGCGTACCAGGACAGCGCCTACACCGCTTGGAACAAGGGGCTATATGCCGCGGCCGGCCAGACGGTGTCGATCAACGACACGGCGCAGACGCTCAACGGGATCGACCTCTACACGATCCAGCTCAAGAAGGTCAGTGTTCGCATGAAAGTCCAGGACGTGTTGTTGGGCCAGGTGCTCAAGATCTCGGTGAGCGACGGCGTTTCCGCCGACCAGCTCTGGACCGCGCCGGCGGATTGCACCGCCGGGTCTCCCTGTTCGCTCATGATCCCGAACGTGGCGGTCCCGTATACGGGCAGCAAGACGTACCAGCTCCGGGTCGAGAATCAGACCGCGCCCTCGGTGGCAACGGCCCAGCTCTGCGTCGATTCCTCGGTGGCGGCGGGCGGGGTCTACTACGTGGGGTGGGGCAGCGCCCCGCCGCCGCCGCCGAATCCCTGTAACCCGATGGCATGCCCGGGATTCGTGAACTGCGTCGACCCCGATCCGGAGGGGCCACCCCTGAGCTTCACGACGACCGGCATGACCGTGGCGAACATCGGAGTCAGGGTCCGGGTGATCGAATGCGTTAATTTTTCCTGCGGGCTGCCGACCACGCCGGCGCTGGTCCGGGTGTCCTACACGGGGAAGACGAGCGGGCTCGGGGCCACGCTCACGGTGGATGCGAATGGCGTGGCGACCTTCACGGGGGTTCCGCCGGAATCGTCCCAGAACCTCGTCGTCCGGGCGTGGATGACCGTGACCGGCTACTCGACCGACGAGTACCCGGTGCCCGTCAACCTCGTGTCCGGCCAGAACTACGACCTTGACGAGAACAACGGCTCGACGTACAGCGCGGAGCCGCCGGCAGGCGCCCGCCACACCCTCGTGCTCCTGCAGACCTCGGCGATCAGCGGCACGATCTGGAAGGGCGGCGGGCTCCCGTTTCCACACGCCGTCGTCCGAATCAGCAGCGCCAAGAGCGAGTGGACGACGATCGTGACGGCGGACGACTCGGGCCGGTTCAAATATGGCGTCGTGCCCGTGGCGACCGACGCCTACACCGTGGCGCCCGTGGTCGGCGCGGACTATTCGTCGACGCCGGGTTCCCGGTCCGTCTATGTCGCGGCGAAAGGGACGGAATACCGGATTGACAACAGCAAGGCGCCCATGGACTTCGTCGTGCTCTCCATCAACGGCATGCTCAGAGGCACGGTGTCCTACGGGGGAGAGCCGCTGCGGACGGGGGCCGTGGTCGTGGCCTGCTCGAGCCCGTTCGTCGATCCTTTCCCCTCCTCCCTGCCGAGCCCGGCCCTGGCGGGGCATTACACCTACTCGACCGTGACGCTGACGGACGGCACCTACGCGATGCGGGTGGTCGCCGGCTTGGTCGACTATTACATCTATGCCTTCGCGGTGAAGGACGGGGTGCCGCACGTCTATTCGTCCTCGCCCACCCAGGTGACGGTGCCGCCCGATGTCGACGCCGTCCACGATTTCAGCCTGCCATGAGCGTTCGGCGGACCGGTCGTGCCCGATATTCCGCCCGGCCGGGGGAGCGGGGGTTCACGCTGATCGAGCTCATGATGGCCGTCGCCCTCCTGGGGATCGGCACCACGTTCATGACGATACTGTTCCTCAAGGGCTATCAAAACTGGAAGTCGAGTTTCGACACCATGATCCTCCAGCGCAACATCCGCCTGACGCTGGGGAAGGTGAGCAAGGCGCTGCGGGAAGCCAGGCCCGGTACCGTCGTGATCGACCGGTTGGCGGCGACCGAGCCGATGTTCAGCCGGATCGCGTTCACGGACGGCCGCGGCCGCGGCTGGGTGATCTGGCAGGAGAGTCGCCGGATCGTGATGCTGGAGCCGTTGGCGAACGGGACCAGCGTGACCACATTCGTTGCCGCGGATATCGATGCGCTGTCCTTCGTCTACCCGAGCTTCCAGGATCTCTCCCTGATCGACGTCGGGATCACGGGCCGGAAGGTGCCCTACGCGCGGGCTCCCTCGCCGATCATCGTCCAGCTCGTCGAACGCGCCATGCTCCGCAACCCATGATATCGAGGAGGACGGTATGAACAACCCGCATCCGCAGGACGGAGAATCCGGACAGGGACTCGCCTACGTGCTCATCATCTCGGCGGTCCTGCTCGTCTTCCTCGTGGCGCTCGTGGACGTGCTCACGCGGGAGAGCAAGTGGATCGTGCGGCAGGCCAAGGGGCTCGACCTCCTGCACGCCGCGGACGCCGCGATCGACCGGGGGCTCTACGCGCTCCAGCGGGGCGGAAACTGGGACGGTATCCCGTCGGGGTCCGTGATCGGATACGACCAGAACAAGGTGTACTCGGACTCCCCGGGGATGCTCTACACGATCAAGATCCAGGAAGGCAACTGGACGCCGGGCTACATGATGGGGGACAAGGCCTCGGAGCGGACGATCACGGCCTTCGTGACCTACACGCCGACGGGCGAGCACAAGAAGGTCCAGGCGGTCGTGATCAAGTCCACGCTGAACTCGGCCTTGTTTTCTGGCGGCGGCATCCAGGTCAAGGGGTCCGCCGACATCAACTGGGGGCCCGTCGTGTCCTACGCCAGCGGCCCCAATACCATCGTCGACCCCGCGAACGCCGACGATCATCCCGTATACATGTCCCGCGGAGGCATCGTCGCGAAAGGGCTCACGCCCTGCCTGGGGGATGGCATTCCGACCGTCGGCGTCTGCTACCTCGAATACGCGTCGGTGGAAAGCCTCGGTACCACGCCCTTCGTCGACCTAGACCAGCTGCGGTTTGAGGCGGATCAACAGAAGACGCTCGTGAACCCGACCACCTTGGGCAAAGCCTGCGTCGATGTGGGTCCGGCCGGCGGCCCGATGCCGGGGACGGCGGGAGCCGAGAGCGTGATCTTCTACGACACTTGTGACGGCAAGAACTACTACCCGCCTCCCACCGGCTCTAACCTTTGCAAGGGCGCGTGCACGGCGATCAACAATGGGGCCGACGTCAAGTTCACCGGTGGATGCGGGCAGGGGAAGCTCATCGTGCTCGGCGATCTCACCACCGCCGGCAACGGTTCGTGCGAGGACGGCGTTCTCCTCCCGCCACCCGCGGACTGCAACAAGTACGACAAGGACGGGGACACATGTCCACCGTACAATGTCTACACCAACAACGAGTTCTGGGACGGGTTCATTTACGTCGCCGGCAACCTGAATTCTAACGGCGTCAAGATGATCTACGGCACGATCTACGCCAACAACTCGGCCGGGGTGAGCGGAACGTTCAAGATCTTCTACAAGCCGGACAACAACGCCCTGGCGTCCCTCGGCAAGACCTGCTTCATTGAGCTGTGGATGGAACGGGCCCCGAAAGCCGGAGACGTGTTTCCGGTCTCGCTCCCGTAAGCGCCATCCGGCGGGACGTCCGGTTCGGATCCGTGCCGGCGCGGTTCTTTGCGCTCTGCGCCTTCCTCGTCCTCGCCTGCCATGCGACTCCCGCCTTCCTGCTGCGGGACCTGCCCGCGGCGCTGGGCGTGGTCTGGCTCCAGGCGCCATGGCGGTGGGACTGGTCCGCCCTCGCCCTGCTGGCCGCGCACACGGCGGCGTTCCTGGTCGTGCTCGCCGGCGCGGGTACGGCCGCCGGGCGGCTCCAGGTCTTGCGGCGTACGCGGGGCTTCGAGCGGGCGGCGTTCGCGCTGGGGGCCGGAGTGGGCATGCTGGGGACCACGATCCTCGGACTCGGGCTCTGCGGGCTGACCGGGCGGCCGGCCATCCTGACGGTCTACGCGATCTTCGGTACGCTGGGGCTCTGGGAAAGCCGGCAATTGGCCGCGATGGCGGAGCGGGTGAGGTGGCGATGGCCAGGTACCGGATGGGCGGGGGGCGGGCGTTCGGCGGTCATCGTCGTGTCTATGTGGATCGCGCTCTTTGGTCTGGCTGACCTGTTGGCTCCGGAGGCGTTCTGGGACGCGCTCGTGTATCATCTCGCCGCGCCGCGGCACTGGCTTCTGACGGGCCGGATCGCAGCCGTGGAGCCTTTCGCCACGAACTTCCCCCTCCTCATGTCCATGAACTACCTCGTCGCCCTCGCTGTCCATGGCGAGCAGCTCGCGCGGACCCTCAACCTGGTCTGCGGGCTCACGCTGGTGGTCGTGGCGGCGTCCGTCGCGCGCGGCTGGCTCGACGGGGCCGCGGTCCGCCGCGGGGCCATCCTGGCGCTCACATCGCCTCTCCTCGTCCTGCTCGCGCTCCACGCCGGCGCGGACACCGCCACCGCGCTATTCACGCTCCTCGCCCTCCTCGCGGTCGTGCGGGCCTGCCCCCGTTGGCCGGCCGGATCGATTCACCGCGGCTGGGTGGTGGGGGGGGGGGGGGCGGCGGGGGGGGGGGCCGCCACGAAGCCACAGGGGCTCGCGGTGCCAATCCTGCTCTGTCTGTTCGTGGCTGCGGCCCGCGGGGCCGGGCCGGGCGTCTGGACGGCCTTTGTCCTGCCGGCGGCGGCGGGGTGCCTGCCATGGGAGGTCAAGAGCTGGCTGCTGACGGGCGACCCCGTCTTTCCGTTCCTGAGCGGGATCTGCGCCAGCCCGCTCTGGACGGAGTTCAGCCGGCGTGCCTACGCGGATGAACTGGCCGGCGTCCGCAACCAGTTGTCGGTGCTCAACGTCCAAATCCTCGGTGATGCCGGTGGCGTGATCGCCCGGTTCAGGGGGGGCCTCGTCGGGCCGGTGCCGGTACTGGCCGTTTGCGCGCTGGTGCTCCGGCCCTGGGCGCCAGGGATGCGGCTCCCGGCGTTGTTCGTAGCCGCGCTCGCGGCCGGCTGGGCTGCGACCGTCCCGGCGTGGCGGTTCCTGGCGGCGGGCCTCGTCCTGTTCCCGTTCTTCCTCGTTCGGCGGGAGGAGACCCGGGCCGGGCGCGCGATAGCGGCCGCGGCGGTTCTGCTCCAACTTGCGTGGATTCCCCTGGTCCTGGACATCAACGACCGGCCCTGGGAGGCGGCCCGGGGCCGGGCCGGCCGAACGGCGTACTATGCCATGCTTCATCTCAATTCCGATCTCGATGCCGTCGAGATGCAGGAAAAGTTCGGGACCACGACTCCGCGACGACGCACGCTCACGGTGGGGGATGTCTGCGGATTCCTGATGCCCCGCTACGCCATCGTCGCGAGCTGGTTCGAGCCGACGCCGCTAATGCGCTGGGCGTCCGAGTCGCCGGGGCCGGAGCGGCTCTACGTCCGGCTGAAGCAGCGGGGGGTGCGGTTCATCCTGGTGAATCCCGGAGAGGTGATCCGCACCGCGCACTGGACCCATCTCGTCTGGGATCGCCCGCGGCCCCGGCGCACCTTGCGGGCGTTCTTCTCCCGGCACACGTCGCTCGCCTACGCCCGGTCGAACGGTTGGGTGTACTTCGTCTCGCGGCGCGCGACCGGCGCCCAGGTGCCCGAGTGCCTCGACGGCGGGACGGACCCGGGCTTCCCGACGGCGAGCATCTGCGTGGAGGAGGGCCGGGCGGCCCTGATGGCGGGGGAGGGCACGAAGGCCGTGCGGTTCGGATGGGCCGCAGTGGCCGCCGCTCCCCATTCGGGGATGGCGTGGGCGACGCTCGGGGACTGCCTTTACGGGCAGGGGAAGTGGGAGGAGGCGGCCAACATCTACAAGACGGCAGCCATGTACGGGTGCACGACCTCGGTCGTGTACCGGAACTGCGCCCTGGCCTACGCGAAGACGGGGGATTGGACGCGCGCCCGGCAGGCTATGGGATACGCGCTCTCGCTGGACCCGGCCTCCCGCCGGGTGCAGGAGGACTTGAACGTGATCAACGACCGGATGTTCGAGGAGATGCGCCGGTCCAGGATGCGCGGGCGTGCGGCCGGGGAAGGCGCCGGACTCTAGCATGCTGGCCAGCGTCCGGCTGTCCGGCCGTCTTGCGGCCCTGCTCTGGCTCACATTGGCGGGTCTGCTCCCGGTCGCGTTCTATCCCGGCGGCCAAAGCCCGTTCGGTCCGGTAAAGCGGGATGTCTTCTGCATTCTGGCGTTCTGCCAGTTCCTGCTGACCGCCGTCCGGTGGGGGCCGGGATGGCGCGACCTCGCCCAGCGTCTCGAGGGCGTGCCCGCGCTTCCGCCCGCCGCCGCCGTCGCCGTGTTCGCGCTCGCGGGGCAGGCCGCCGGGATCGGTGGCGCGCGCCCTCCCGCGGAGGTCCTGGACCTCATCCTGGGCGCGGGGCTCTGTGTCTGCCTTCTTGCGGACCCGGCGCCGGCCCCGGCGGGTAAGGTGCTGGGCGCGATCGCAGCCGGGACCGGGCTGGCCTCATGCTACGCGGTCGCCCAGTATTGGGGGGCCGATCCGTACACCTGGCTGACGGGGTTCGCCGGGGGCGCCCCCGGCGCCACCTACGGGAATCCGCTGTTCCTCGGCGACGGGCTCGTGCTCGCGCTGCCGGTTGCGCTGGCGGGCATACTCGCATGCGGTGGCGCCCTCCGTGCCGCCTCGTTCGGGCTCGCGCTCCTGTTGGGGTTCGTCCTCCTCCTGACTCAGGCGCGGGGGGGGTGGCTTGGGACCGCGATTGGGCTGGCAGTCTTCGCATGGGGCGCGCGGACCCGGATCGGCCGGATCTCGCCGGCCCGGCGCGGGCAGGCGGCGCGTTGGTTTGCGGTGTGGGCGGGGGCCGGGATCGCGGCCGCCGTCCTCCTGAGCCTGCCCGGTCCCTGGAATCCCGGCGGCGGATCGGTTGCGGTAGTGGCGCGGTCCCTCCTGCATCCCGGAGAGTCCGGCCTGTCCGGCCGCCTCCTGATCTGGGAGTCGACGGCGCGGATGACGCGCGATCGGCCTCTCGCCGGCTGGGGCCCGGGGACCGTCAAACTCCTCTATGGACTCTACCAGGCGCCCCTGCTCGCGACGCCGCGGTACGCGTCCCTCCCGCTCCGATCGACCCTGCACGCGCACAACGATCTCCTGCAGGCGCTCGCGGAACGCGGAGTCGTGGGGCTGGGCGTCTTCCTGTGGCTGCTCGCCGCAGTGGCGGCCACGTGCACGGCCGGCAGGAGTGCGGGGTGGGCGCGGCCGGCGGCCGGAGCCGGCCTGGTCGCCTGGCTCGTGGACGGCCTCGTGAACGGGCCCCTGCATCTTCCTCCGTCCTCGATGCAGATCTGGATCCTGCTCGGTCTCCTTGGACGGCGCGGGGAGGCGATCCGGGGTCGGCGGACGGGGGCGCCACGCCCGCGGATGGTGTTCGCGATACCCGCCGTGATCGCGGCGCTGGTCTTCTGCCGGCCGTTCGCGCGGGACCTGCTGGCTGAAGGCTGGCTCCAGGAAGGTGCGTTTGCGCTGGACCGCGGGGAGGCGCTCGCGGCTCTCACGTCCGTGGCGCGCGCCGACGCCTTCGCGCTCGAGGATCGGCGTCACCGGTTTCTCGCGGGGTGCGCGTGGTACGCGCTGGGCCGGTGGGACGAGGCGGCGCGCGCCTTCGGTGACGACGCGGAGCGGAATCCTGGCGCGCACTCGGCGTGGTTCAACCTCGGGCTCTCCCGATGGAGCGCCGGCCGGCGCGTAGCCGCGCGAGAGCCGTTCCGCCGGGCGCTGGCGCTCAAGCCCGGGGATGGTGAAACCATGCGCCTCCTGCGCGCCGTTCAGGGCGTTCAGGGGAGCCCGGGACGGGAGAGGCCTCCGGAGTCGCGATGATACAATGAACCCAATGGGGCGGCGACTTCTCCTGTGTCTCGTCTGCCTGGGCATGGTGGCCGGCTCCGCCTCCGCCTCGACGACGCGCCTTTTCCTGCGGATCTCGGGGGGGGTCAAGAGCCTGAGCCTCGCGTCGCCCACCGAGCCGTCCGCGAACCCCGTCTGCCCGGGGGGCGCGTCGGGGTGCACGGAGGGCTGTGCGTACGTCCTGCCCGAGGGTGACCGGGACTGCGGGAACGACATCACCGATCCGGCCGGTCTCACCGCCGACCGATGGACGACGTTTTCCTTCGTGACGCCCGAGTCGTGGGGGCGCGACTCGGCGGTGGTCCTGACCAACCCCACGAATTTCAGCTACCAAGCCGGGTACTGTGGTGCCTCGGGGGGATGGGCCCAGCCGGCGCTTCGGATCACCTACCAGATTAACGACGGAGCCGGAACAACGGTCCAGGACATCGAGGGCGTCCCGTGCCCCGCCTGCCAATCGACGCTAGGGTGCCAGCTCGATTCGGCCACGAAGATGCTGGACTTCGACAAGACCGCGGGCGGGAACGTGTCCACCGTGAGCGAGAACGTAATCGGGAGCCTGCCGACGACCCTGCCGGCGGGTAGCACGATCACGGTGGACGCGTGGAATGCAAACGGCCAGGCCCTGGGCGTGATCTACTCCTACGACGGGAAGGAATCCTTCATCGACGTGCCGTACTCGCAGGGCAACTTTTCGATCCGGGGCGGGGTCTCTCCCCGGTATGCCCGGCCCGGCGTTACCCGCACGTTCACGTTCACCCTCGACAACTCCGCGGACGGGTCTCCGACACTGACGAAGCTCGAGATCACGATTCCGGGCGGGATCTCGGGGGGCAACCTCTTCTTCGCCTCGGTCCAGGACCCGCCCACGGTGTCGCGGACGGTGCAGGGGACGGTGGTAACCCAGGCGTCCTCGGGGGGGAACGGACAGATCGCCATCGATTTCGGGAGTAACGTGGTCGCCGCGGGATCCACGGTATACGTCACGTTCACGGCGACGGCCCCGGTGTCGGCCATCCAAAACGTCAAGTGGGACGCGGTTGCCTACGCGGGTCCCTCCCTCTACACGATCGCTGAGGCCACCCCCGACGCCCTCTACACGGCGATCCTGGACCCGCCGCCGGCTCCGACCGGGCTCACGGTGTCCCCTCAGAACGTGGACACCGGGGGGCAATCGCTCACCCTCAGGTGGAACGGCCCCTCTCCGGTCGACACCTATGGGGTGACGACCTACGTGGTCTACCGGCCGACCTCCACGGCCGCGGGCTTCGTGCCGCCGGAGGGCGGGTACCTGCTGGGGAACTCGGTCTGGCATCCCCTGACGATCCTCGTGACCCAGGTGAACGGTGTCAACTGGACCGAGACCGGGCTCGTCAACGGAACCTGCTACTGCTACACGGTGGCGAGCGCGAACCCAGTGGGGATAAGTGCCCAGAGCGCGTTGATCTGCGGGACGCCGTATGAGGCGCCGTCGCCGCCGAACTCGGTGACGCTCCTCGTCGCATCCGGCCAGGCCCGGCTCGCGTGGGACCCGGTGCCGGACAACGCTCCCTATACGATCGCGGGGTACGAGATATTCCGCGCGAGCTGCGCGGCGTGCGGGCTCGCGGCGTACCAGACGATCGCGACGCCGACGACGACCGTATTCGTCGAGAGCGCGCTCTCGAACTCCGCCCTGTACACCTACGAGGTCCGGGCCTACGACGCCCAGGGCCACCGGGGCCAGTTCTCGGCGCTCGCGACCGGACGACCGGCGGTCAATCCGCCGTCCGGCCTCACGCCTGCGTACGACTACGCCGGGTCGGGGGTGACCTTGCGGTGGCAGGCGTCGCAGGGCAACGCCTACCCGCTGGCGGCGTACAACGTCTACCGGTCGACCTGCGTGACCTGCGCGTTCGGGCGGCTGGGCGCTTCGCCGACCCTGGCGTCGCCGGCGGCGACCGTCTACCTCGACGCCGGGGTAGCGGTGGCGAAGCTGTATTACTACGCGGTCAGCGCGTTTTCGACCGAGGGCGGGTCCACGGAGGGACCGATGTCCGCCGTGGTCAAGATCCTCGTGCCGCCGGCCGCGCCCTCGACGCTGACCGTCCTGCCGTCCGCGGGGAGCGCGCTCTACGTCGAATGGTCCATCGCGCCGAACGCGCCCGGGACGGTCGACGGCTACCGGCTCTACCGCACCTCCTACGCGGGCGTGCCGCTGACGGGATACATGAACGCGACGGTCGGCCAGACCGCGACAGCCGTCGCGGACGGCGGGCTCGACCCCGGCGTGCGCTACTACTACCGCGCCGCGGCGTATCTCCGGCGGGGCACCGACTATGCCGAGAGTCCGGGGTCGCCCGAGCGGAACTTCGTGGTTGAGCCCGGCTCTCCCGGGGGGCTGACCGACCAGGCGGGTGACACGGTCGTGCACCTCCAGTGGACGGACCTGCGCCCGGCGCAGGAGGTCGACCGGTACAACGTCTACCGGTCGTCGGAGTCCACGGGGCTGCCGTTCGTCCTCCTGTTCAGCGGGACGGCGTACGTGTACGACGACGGCGGGGTGACCAACGGCATCCGCTACTACTACCGCGTGACCGCCGTGAACGCGGGCGGGGAAGGGGCGCCGGCGCAGACGACGGTCGGGACGATCCCGTTCCAGCCGCCGGGGGTGCCCGGGCCCGTGGCCGGGTTCGCGTGGGTCGGGCAGACGTCGCTGGTCTGGGATCCCGCGATCCCGACGACGTACCCGATCGGGGCCTACGAAATATGGCGGACGACGACCGCGACCCAGGAGGTGTACCACAAGACCACGACCGGCTCGGCGACGTTCTACAAGGATTCGACCAACGTCGGGAACGGCAAGACGTACTTCTACACCATGCGGGCCCAGGACACGGCGGGGAACTACGGGGGCTTCTCGGCCGAGATCTCGATCACGCCCGCCATTCCGCCGTGCCCGCCGGCCGCGCTGGCGGGCACCTCGTCGGCCTCGCAGGTAGAGCTCCAGTGGCCGATCGTGAATGGCGCTGCGTGCGCGTTCCCGGCCTCGCTGCCGTTGTCCGGGTACCGCGTGTACCGGTCCACGTTCTCGGGCGGGGGCTACCAGCCTCTCGCCTGGAGCCCGGGTTCCGCCGCCACGACCTACGTCGACGCGACGGCCGTGGCCGGGGCCGTGTACTACTACGCCGTGCGGTCCTACGACCCCGCCCTGCCGCCCAACGAGAGCGTGGTCATGATCAACCCGTACGACGTCCCGGCCTTCTCGCCCGAGGTGCTGGGGGCGCCGCGCGTGCGGGCCGGCTCTCCCGGCAACCTGACCGCGATGGCCACCGTGCCCTCCGAGCACGACGGCGCGGCCAAGCTCTCGTGGGTGCCCTCGGTGCCGGGGACGTTCACCGTCCTCGGGTACGACGTCTTCCGGTCGACGACCGTGGGCGGCCCCGAGACCCGGAACTGGGTCTCGGGCGGGGACGCGTCCACGTACCTCGACGTAGGGCTCACGAACATGAGGTTCTACTACTACCGCGTGGTGCCGGTGGAGCAGAACGGGTTCACCGGCGACTGGGCGGCCGCGACCGCGACGCCGTACCAGGACCCCTCACCGCCGGGGTCGCTCACCCTCGTCGAGGGCAACGGCCAGCTCGTCCTCGGCTGGGCCAAGCCGGCGGCGACGTCGTTCGCGGTCACCGCCTACCGGGTGTCGCGGGCGACCTTCCCCGGGATCGCGGGCGCGGCGGCCCTCGTCCCCGACCCGGCGTGGGGGACGACGTTCGCGGATTCGGGCGTCGTGAACGGGACCGCCTACTGGTACCACGTGCAGACGTACGACGTGCCCTGGCACCTCTCCTACGCCTGGTCGGCCGAGGTCTCGGGCACGCCGTTTGCCCCGCCGGCGGCGCCCGGCTGGCTGACGGCCACGTCCCTGCCCGCGGGGGCCGCGCTGGCGTGGGGGAGCGCGCCCCCGACGACGTATCCCGTGAGCGCCTACCAGGTGCTCCGCGGGCTCACGGCGGGCGTGGCGGCGTGCACGACGTGCTCGGTGGCCACGGTCTGGGACGCGGCGGCGACGGTCTATGCGGACGGCGGACTGGTGAACGGCACGACCTACTTCTACGCGGTGCGGGCGCGCGACCTGCTGGGCCATTGGGGTCTTGGCGGGAACGCGGCGGCGGTCACGCCCGCCGTCCGGCCGTGTCCGCCCGCGACCCTGACTGCGGCCGCTTCGGCCGCCCAGGTCGCGCTCGCCTGGCCGTTCGTCAACGGCGGGGCGTGCGGGCCGCCGTCGACCTTCGGGGTCTCGGGGTACGTCGTCTACCGGGCGACCTGGCCGGGGGCGTCCGTCCCATCCTTGACGGTCACGGTGGGGCAGTATGCGACGGCGTACACCGACGCAACCGTCGTGCCGGGGACAAGCTACTACTACCGCGTCCGGACCTTCGATAACCGCATCCCGGTCAACGAGGGGACGGGCTTCTCGCCCGAGGTCTGCGCGGTGCCCCGGGTGCCGGCGGCGGCGCCGACGGGGCTCACGATCCTGGGGGAGCCCTACGAGCACGACCTGATGCTCAAGCTCTCGTGGAACGCGTCGGTCGCCGGGAGCCTGCCCGTCGCCGGGTACAACGTCTACCGCGCAAGTTGTTCCGCGTGCCCGCAGGCCAACGTCTTCGGCCCGGGCAGCGCGGCGACACTCGCGTACCTGGACACCGGGCTGGCGAACGCGACGTACTACTACTACCGGGTCGCGCCGGTGGAGTCCAAGTTCTTCGAGGGCAACTGGGCGAACGTCGCGAGTACCCCGTATTCGGACCCCGCGCCCCCGGGGACGCTCACGATCCGCGAGGGGGACACCCAGCTAGTCATCGGGTGGAGCATACCCGCGGCGACGACGTGGGCGGTCACGGCCTACCGCGTGTCGCGCGCCACGTGGCCCGGGATCACGGGGCTCCAGGTGCTCACCCCCGACCCGTATTGGTCGACGACGTTCACGGACCCCGGCCTCGTCAACGGCCAGGCGTACTACTACCACGTGCAGACCTACGACATATTCCGGCACCTCTCGCACGCCTATTCGCCCGAGGTGTCGGGCACGCCGTTCACGCCGCCCGGCACGCCCCCGAATCCCGGGGCGCTGCCCGGCGACACCAAGGTCATCGTCTCGTGGGACGCCGCCGCGCCGGGGACCTTCCCGGTGTCCGGGTACGCGATCTACCGGTCGCTGGCGCCGGGCGTCACGTGCGGCGGGGTGCCGTACAGGACCGTGTGCTGCGGCGCCCTCAACCTCGTCGACACCGGCCTCACCAACTTCACGACGTACTACTACAAGATCGCGGCGTTCGACTCGGTCTCGGGCGGGCATCTCTCGGGATGCACGGCCGAGGTCCTCGCCCAGCCGCAGCCGACCCTGCTGGCGCCGGGCAAGCCCTCCAACCTGACGGCCGTCCTCGCGTCTTCCAGCGTGGGGCTGACTTGGCAGCCGGGGTCGGCGTCCACCCGGCCGGTCTCGGGGTACTCGATCTTCCGGACGACGTACGCCGGGAGCTCGGCGCTGACCCAGGACACGATCGGCGACACCCGGGAGGGCGCCGGGGTCGTCGCCTATGCCGACATGGCGGCGACGAACGGGATCGTGTACTACTACCGGGTCCGGACGCGGGACGACAACACCACGGCGCCCCTGTCGGCGACCGCATACCTCTCCGATCCGTCCAACGAGGTCGCCGCGTTCCCGGCGGCGGCGCCGCTGGGACTCACGGCGAACCCGGGATCGAACCAGATCTACCTCCAGTGGCAGTGGACGCAGGCCGGGCCCGGCGGGCTCGGGGTCACGGGGTACCGGGTCTACCGGGGAACGGGCGCGGGCGGGCCGTTCGGCCTCGTCTTCACTACGGTCGCCTGGCCCTACGCCACGGCGTGGACGGACCCCGCGACGCCGCCGGGCCAGCGGCTCTACTACGAGGTCCGGGCTATCCACGAGCTCGGGTGGGCGGGCCCGTTGTCGGCGACGATCACGGCGGTCGCCGGCGGTCCGCCGTCGGCTCCCGTGCTCGGCGCATCGCCCGGTGACGGCAAGGTAGTCCTGGCGTGGACGGCGTGCACGAGCCCGTTCCCGCCCGTCACGAGCTACGTCGTCTTCCGCGGGACCTTCGCCGGATTCGGGGCCAGCATCCCGCCGCGGGGAGTCTCGGGTCCCGCGGCCTCGCCGCCGCTGACCTACACCGACACCGGCGCGGGGGTCACGAACGGGGTGCCGTACTACTACCGGGTCGCGTCCGTGGACTCCTCCCCCGGGAGCACGTCGACCTATTCCAACGAGGCCTATGGTCTGCCGTTGGGCACGCCCCTGGGGCTGGCCACGACCCCCGGGGACGGGGTCGTGGTGCTGGGCTGGTCCCCCCCGGCGGACGCCGGGGGTGTAAGCGGGTATCTCGTCTACCGGCGGACCCTGACCCTGCCCGAAGGCGTGGCGGGGACGGTCTTCGGGGCGGCGACGGTCGCCTACACCGACACCGCGGTGCAGAACGGGGTCATGTACTACTACCGGGTCCGCGTCTTCGACCGGATCTCGCCTCCTGTGAGCCTCGGGGGATTCTCGGCCGAGGCGCTGGGGCGGCCCGCGACTCCGCCGGGGGCGCCGCCGATCACGTTCCTTGCCGCCGGTGGCCAGGAGATCGACCTGTGCTGGGGCCCGCCGGGGTCCTCAGGGACTTTCCCCGTCTCGGGCTACCGTGTTTACCGATCGTCCGGCGCCGGGCCGTACGCGCTCCGGGCGGCCCTGCTATCGGGGTCCTGCTTCGCGGATTTCCCCATCACGAACGGCGTGACGTGGTCGTACAAGGTGGCCGCGTTCGACACCGAGGTTCCGCCGGTCGAGGGGCCGGTGTCGAACCCGGTCTCCGGCGTGCCCTACGCCGTCCCGACCGCGCCGCTGGCCGTGACGGCATACGCGATGCCCGGCTCGCTCCTGCTCGGCTGGTCCACGGCGTTCGTGCAGAGCACGTACCCCGTCACGGGGTGGAACCTCTACCGGGGGGCGGCGTCCGGGGCGGAATCGGGAGTGCCGGTCAACGGCGCGGCGATCACGGCGACCTTCTTCCTCGACACGGGGCTCGTGGACGGCACGCGGTATTTCTATGTCCTTCGGACGGCGGACTCGGCCGGACATTCATCCGTGCCTAGTTCCGAGGTCGCGGCTGCGCCGTTCGTGCCGCCGGGCGCGCCCGTGGTTGCCCTGACCCCGGCGGACCGGCGGATGACGCTCGCCTGGACGGCGGTCGCCGGGACCTTTACCCCGATCACGACGTACGCAATCTACCGCGCGACCTATGCCGGATTCGTGCCCGGAGCCGCGCTCGTGCGGCTGACCTCGGCCCTGACGCCGACGGTCTACGCCGATCTCGGCGTGACCAACGGAACGCCGTACTACTACCGGGTGGGCGCGATCGACAGTGACCGGACGACCGGTCCCCACGAGACCCGGTCCGCGGAGCGGTTCAGCGTCGTCCTGGGTGTGCCCATGAGCCTCTCGGCGCTGCCCGGGGACACCCGGGCGACGCTCTCCTGGACGCCGCCGCCCGGGGGCACGTTGGGCACGTCCGGGTACTTCATCTACCGCCGGACTCTGTTCTCCGCCGAGGCGCAAGTCGGGGTCGCGGACGGCCCGGGTGCGCTCGGCTATGTGGACGCGACGCCGCCGCTGTCTAACGGTGTCACCTACTACTACCGCGTCGCGCCGTACGACCGGCTGGCTCCGCCGACCAACACCGGCGGCTTCTCGCCGGTGGCGCAGACGATCCCGGGGAACGGCCCCGCGGCGCCGACGATCTACGCGATCACGGCGGGGTCCCAGCGCGTGGACCTGTGCTGGTCCCCGCCGTCCGTCCTGGGGTCGAACCCGCTGGCGGGCTACCGCATCTGGCGCTCGTCGTCCGGCGGCGCGCAAACGCTGCAGGCGTCGGTCCCGACCACGGTCTCGTGCTACGGCGACGCCCCGCTCGCAAACGGGTCCGTGCTCACGTACCGGGTGGATGCGATCGACACCGTGGGCATTCCGGGCCCGTTGTCGAACCAGCAGTCCGCCACGCCCTACACGCTGCCGAACCCGCCGGGCCGGCTCACCGTCCAGCTTCGCAACGGCGCGCTCGCGCTGGGCTGGGCCACCGTCTACCTCGCGGGCTCGGCGACCGTCTACGTGGCGACCACTTTCCCGCAGAACGCCTTCGTGGTCCTGCGCTCCCTGGCCCCGAATGTCGAGGCCGTGCCCGCGGTCGGCTCCACCGCGGCGACGACGTTCGTGAACACGGGGCTGGTCAACGGGACGACGTACTACTACAAGGTCGTGACCGTGGACGCGTACGGCCACTGGTCGGCGACCAGCGCCGAGGTGTCGGGGGTGCCCTACGCCCCGGCGACCGCGCCGCTCGGGCTCTCGCCCTTCCCGGGGAACCTGGCCGTGATGCTGTCGTGGCGGCCCGGGAGCGCGGGAACGTGGACGCCGCTCTCGGGGTACTACGTCTACCGCGGGCTCGCGCCCGGCGCCGAGACGCTCCTCGCCGGCCCCGTGTTCGCAACCCTGTACGTGGACGCCACGGCGGCGAACGGGACGCCCTACTGGTACGTCGTCCGGGCCCGCGATGCTCGAGGCAACCCGGGGAACTCGTCGAACGAAGTGGGCACAACGCCCTCGGGCTCCCTCGTGAACCCGCCGTTGTTCGTGCAAGCCGCAATGGGCGCCGGGGGCATCGCGGTGTCGTGGGGAAGAACGGTCGTGGGATTCACGCCGGGCGGGCCGACCGACCAATACGTGATCCTGCGGTCGACGTGCGCATCATGTGGCTTCGACACGCTGACGCCGTCCGGGTCGGTGTACGTCAGCTCGACGGTCTTCGCCGCGACGGACGCGACCGCCGTGGCCGGCCGGTACTACCGGTACGCCGTCCGGTCGGTGGCGCTGGCGGCAGGCTACCTCGAGAGCCTCGACTACCCGTGGTCCGTGGCCGAGGTCGCGAGCGCCTGCGGTCCGCCGAATGCTCCCGCCTCGATCGTCGCGACCGCGGGGGCGGGTGCCGTGGGGCTGGTCTGGACGCCGCCGGGAACCACGTTCGCGTGCCAACTGCCGCTGACCTACCGGCTGTACCGGAGCGCGAACGGCGGCGGGACCTGGGTCACGATGACCGCCACGGGCGGGCTCGCGTTCACCGACCTGGGCGCCGCGAACGGGACGTCGTACATCTACCGGGTCAACTCGGTCTCGTCCCCGGGGGTGGAGAGTCTCACGGGGGCCGTCAGCGGCGCCGTGACCCCGGTGCCGAGGACTTCGTCGGCGTTCCTCGCCCGCAACGCGTTCGCGCCCGTGCGGGGCGAGTCTCTCGACCTCGCCTACACGCTGGACCGTGACGCGCCCGTGACGCTGCGGATCTTCGCGATCTCGGGGCTCAAGGTGTACGAGGAGAAGATTTCCAGCCAGCCGGCGGGCCCGCCGATCGGGACCTACCTCTTCGCGGCGCCGGGCCGGGCCCCGGGCTGGGACGGCAAAGCCGCGGACGGCCGGTTCGTCGCGTCGGGCGTGTACCTTGTCGAGTTCGAGGCCGGGACCTTCCGCAAGCAGATGAAAGTAATCGTGATCAAGTGAGGCGCGTCAGGGTCACGCTCGCCACCCTGCTGGCCGTCCTCGCGGCCCGGGGCGCCATTGGCGCCGGCGGCGGGTCGTCGGGCGCCGAGTTCCTGCGCGTCGCCATGGGCGCCCGGCCGGCGGGGCTGGGAGAGAGCTTCACCGGGCTCGCGGACGACGTCACCGCGGTCGCGTGGAACCCGGCGGGGCTGGGCCAGCTCGAGAATGCCCAGTTCTCGGCCATGCACCTCGCGTGGTTCTCGGACATCTCATACGAGTACCTGGCGGGCAGTTACCCGTTGGGCGGCATGGGCTCGATCGGGGTCTCGGCCGCCTACGTCAACGTCCCGCCGTTCGACTCGACGGCCCCGGGGTCGGGGGAGGCGAAGGGTACCGCGGCCGACGGCATGTTCGGCGTGTCGTGGGGCGGCGCGCTCTCGCTGGTGTCGCCGGAGGAGCGCTGGCTCGGCGGCGTCTTCTACGGCGCCACCGCCAAGGTCATCTACCGGTCTCTCGGCGGGTACGCGCCCTTGGGAGGGACGCCCGCTTCGTACTCGGCGGTGGGGGCGGCCGTCGATCTCGGGTTCCTCTACCGGTCCGGGGAGGCGTTCACGGCGGGATTGTCGTGCATGAACCTCGGGGGTCCGATGACGTTCCTCCAGGACGAGGGCGACGCGATGCCCGTCACCGTGCGCGCGGGGGTCGGCTGGCGCGCCTGGGACAAGGGCTCGCTCCGGGTGACCGCGCTCGCGGACGTGGCGAAGCCCGTGGATCCCGACGGCGGAAAGTTCGCGTCGGGCACATGGGGCGGAGCGGGAGTCGAGGTGACGGGATTCGGATTCGTGACCGTGCGCGGCGGCTACCGGATGGCGGCCGACGGCGGCCGCGTGGTCGGCGGGGCCGGGTTCACGTACGGCCAAGTCTCGATCGACGGCGCGCTGGTGCCCATGGGAGACTTCGGGACGACCTGGCGGGCGGGGATCACGCTCAAGCTCGGCATCGCCGAGCGGCGGCTGCCCGCGGTGCAGGATGCGGCGGCCGAGGGCCTGGAGGGGGGGCGGATCGGGCTCAAGTGGACGCCCGTCTACGGAGCGGCGGGCTACCAGGTGGACGTACTGACGCCGGGGGCGGAGACCTACCGGCGGCTCACGAAGGCGCCGATCGAGGCGCCCGAGATGACGCTGGGCAAGCTCAAGGGCGGGGAACGGTACCGGTTCCGGATCGTCCCCGTGTCCCCGAGCGGCCGCGAGGGAGAGCCCGCCGACGCCGACTACGAGACGCCGCCGGATACCCCGCCGTTCCCCGCCGCGCCCGTCAAGGTGGCGGCGAAGGTGAACGGCCCCGGCCAGGTGCTGGTGTCGTGGTCTCCCGTGCCCGGGGCGTCCGGATACCACATATGGTTCCGGCCCGTGGGCGGCAAGTGGGCGAAGTTCACGAAGACCCCGGTCAAGGAGACCGCCCTCGCGTGCAAGGGGATCAATGGCGGGCCGACCGAGTTCCAGGTGGCCCCCATCGGACCGAAGGCCGAGCTCGGAAAGGCGCGCGCCGCGACGGTCATGGTCCCGAGCTCGGGGATGGACGCATTCTGAAGTAGAGGCGTCCGCTTCGTGTGAATGCTACAATGTTGGCTCAAACATGGCAAACATCACCGGACTCCGCATCGGCATCGTTCACCCCCAACTCTACCCGCAGACCATGAGCGGCGAGGGTCCCCTCGTCGAGACGGTCGCCGCGCTGGCGGCCGAGACGTCGCTTTCGGTCGTCGAGCTCGGCCATGTGCGGGACGAACTCACCCGCGCCCGCCTGAAGGTGCTGCTGGCCTCGAGCGGCCTGCGCGTCGCCTTCAACGCCGGCCCCGAGATCATGCGGCACGGCTGGGACCTCAACGCCGAGGACGGCGCGGCGAGGGCCGAAGCACTCGCGGGGCTCCGCGGCCAGATGGAGGAAGCCCACTTCCTCGGCGCCCGGCTGTTCACGGTCATGTCGGGACCTGACGTCGCCTCCGGGTCGGCCCCGGGAGGGGCCTCAGGCTCGGCGTCCGCCGAGCCTGCTCGGGCGGCAGCCAGGGGCCGGCTCGTGGAGTCGCTTCAGAAGCTGGGGGAGGAGGGCGGCCGGCTCGGCATCTCGGTCGCGCTCGAGCTCTACGACCGCGAGGTGGACAAGAAGCGGCTGATCGGCCCCCTGGCCGAGGGCGTGGAGGTGGCGAAGGCGGTCAAGCGGGACAACGTCGGGCTCACGCTCGACCTCGCGCACCTGATCCTGCTCAAGGAGAACGTGGTGAACGCGGTCTCGGATGCCCGGAACTTCGTGCTCCACGCCCAGATTTCTAACTGCGTCCTCGCGGACGGTCACCCCGCCCGGGGCGACCAGCATCCGGCCTTCGGCACGGAGGGGAGCCTCGCGGGGGTCGAGCAGGTGGCCGGGTTCCTCAAGGCGCTGGACAAGTACGGGTTCTGGAAGAAGCCCAACGGCGGGTGGCTCACGATCGAGGTCCGGCCGCGCGAGGAGGAGTATTCCTCGGTCGTGCTGGCCGGATCCCTCCGCATGGTGTCGGAGGCCCTCGCGACCCTGTAAGGAATACGGGCGGGCCTTCGCCGGACCTTGCCGCCGGGACGGCGGTAAGGCGGCCGGGCGGTCTTCCGCCCGGGCTATCCCTTCAGCAGTTCGTTGACCCTGGCCATCACGGCGAAGGCGTCGGCCACGTAGAGAACGTCGGCCTTGCCTTGCGCCCAGCCGCAGGCGGGGTCGAGGTTCACGGCCCGGCGTTCGTTGACGAACCGCCACCCGACCACGTGGGGCTCCTCGCCGTGGCAGCACGTCGAGAGGCCCTTGGGGTGCCGGGGCGTGGCGCCGGTCTGGCCCACCTGGTTCATGTGCGTCATGAACTTGAACGTCGTCTGCCCCTCGCCGCTCATGTCCACGATGGACTTGGAGCCGCCGAGCGAGGCCTGCGTCTTCGTGATGAAGGAGAGGATGAGCGCCTCGGCCTCGGGCGCGTGCGTCTGCCCGTCCGGCTGCTTCTTCGTCCAGCCCGCACCCGCGACGAACAGGAGCTTGGCGTCGGGGCGGATGGTCTGCTCGGCGGCGGGCGGCGCGGCGACGCCGGTCACGGTCGTGCGTTTCGCGTCCCCGGGGACGGCGACCGCGACGGCTTCGACGCTGCATGTCCCGGGTGCGCCCTGCCAGGGCGCCTGGCACCCGGGGTCGAGGAGGATGATCCACGGCCGCTCGGCGCGCGAGAGCACGGCCTCGAACCGCTGGCGGTAGTACCAGCGCGTGACCGACAGCTTCCCCGCCTCGGCCTTGAGGGCGGTGACGTGGGCGTCGGGCCGGCCGGCGAGCCGGTGGGCGACGCCGGAAAGGACCCGGCACCACCGCGAGGTCGCGGGCGCGAGGATGATCGACGCCCCCGAGGCCTTCGCGAGCGTCTCGGCGGCCGCGGCGTCCGAGCCGTACCGGGGCGTCTCGAGATCGGAGCCCTCGGCGGCCAGGAACCGCTTCGCGCCGCAGGACGCGATCGTCCCGGCGGCGTCCCTGGCGCCCTTCCCGACGATCCCGACGGACCAGTCCGCGATTCCGAGGCCCGACGCCGTTTCGGCGCCCGCGCTTAGCGCCTCGCGCGCGGCCTTGGGGAGGCTTCCGTCCGCTTCCGTGTGCAGGAGGACGAGGAGGGTGTCCATGGCAGCCTCCTATTCCGAGATCCACGCGACGATGTCGCGTGCGATCTCGTCGACGGGGACGTCCTTGACGATCTTCGTCGTCCGGCGTCCCGCGGGCAGCGCCACGCTCGCGTAAGCCGGCGCCCCCGCGAGGGCGACCGCCTTCGCCTTCTGGAGCGCGGGCAGGACCGTCCGCATGTTCGCCATGCCCACCTGGGGGTTGTTCGGCGGCTCGGGCAGGCTTCCGGTCGCCCAGCCGAACACGGCCGGGGCGCCGGTGCAGGTCGAGACCTGGTGCTTGCCGCCCTCGATGCGTTCGAGGACCCTGAAGGAGCCGTCGGGTTGGATGGCCAGCTCGTCGACTCCCTGGAACTGGTTCACGATCCCGAGCCGCTCGCCCACGATCTGGAGCACGGCGCCGGAGCCGCGGGACGCGGATTCCCAGCCCCCGAAGAGCAGGAGCTTCGTGCGGTCGAGGCCGGCGATCGTGTCAATCGCGGCCGCGATCGCCTCCGCCACGGCGGAGGCGTCCGCGAACCCGTTGGCGGGCCCGTCCACGGGCACGAGTTCGAACGCGGCCTTCTGGGCGGCCGTCATCATCACCTGCTGCAGCTTGGCCTTGGGGCCCATCGAGACGAGCCGGAGCTTCGACCCGGGCGCCTTCTTGACGAGCGCCGCGCCCTCGTACAGGGCGCACGCGGCCCAGGGATCGAGCACGTTGGGGAGCATCATCTCGTTCTTGAGGGCGGGGCCGGACAGCCCGGTCACGGGCTCCAGGGTCTGGAGCGGGTCCGGCACGATGCCGGCGCAGACGACGATCTCGTAGGTCGCGCTCACGAAGAGGTTCCTCCTTGGGTCAGTTTTCGACGAAGTGCAGCGGGGTCTCCATCAATTCTCCACCGAATGGAGACCCCCCGCGCCGGCACGAAACTCCATGATACCGAGTTCCGGGTTCCCGGGTCGCGGCTGGGAGCAGTTCCAGAGGCAGGCGCCGCAGTGGACGCACTTCTCGCGGTCGAAGACGGGCAGGCCTCCCTCCCCGGGGGTGATGGCCTGGGCGGAGCACAGCTCGTAGCAGACCCGGCGATCGCATCGCACGCAGACGGTCCGGTCGACGAAGGTGACGTGGTCGGCCCAGCCCGCGGGCGCCTGCACCTTGCCCCCGAGCAGGAGCGCGTCCTGGTGGGAGACCAGGAGTTTTCCGTCGAGCGGGATCGCGGGCCACCCGAGCCGTTCCATGAGCGCGTCGCGGAGGGGCTGTCCCTTGGCCGCCGCGTCGGATCGCATCCTCGCGAGCTCGGCGGCCGGGATGCGGCCGCCGAACCAGGATTCCAGGGTGTCCACCTGGTCGCCCAGACGTTTCGACCGCGCGGGGATGAACAGGCGGCCGCCCGTCAGCCCGGCGAGCCCCATCCCCAGCATGCCGGAGATGAACCCCCGGCGGAACCCGTCGCGCGCCCGGCGGGCGGCGCTGGCACCGCGCTCGACCCAGGAGGCGCGGCGGCGCTTGACGTACGTGGCCTCGAGCGCCTCGCGCGTGAACGGGGTGCCGGCCTTCAGGAGTTCGGCGACGGCCTCGGCGAGCTGGGCCCCCGTGGTCCAGGCCTCGTCGACCCCGGAGCCGGTGAGCATGTTCGTGCTTCCCGACCCTTCGCCGATCCGGGCGAAGCCGTCGC
Organism: bacterium; assembly: GCA_919901855.1. GTDB lineage: Bacteria > Oederibacteriota > CAKKQC01 > CAKKQC01 > CAKKQC01 > CAKKQC01. Next base: position 120,154 of record CAKKQC010000021.1, read on the forward strand.
CCACGAGGCGGGGTTCGCCCGAGAGCCCGGATTCCTGGAGCGACTTGGCGCCCCACGATCTCAGCGTGCCCCGCTCGAGGTGCCGCCAGAGCCGCGGGTGCATCATCCAGTGTTGGAGATAGCGGTAGGCCGTCCGGACGGGACTCCCGTAGGACGACGGGACGAAGATGCCGAGGGAGGCGATCTTGCCTTCGTACACGTAGAGGAAGCCGAAGATCTCGGGTTCGGGGAAGCCGAAGGTGTGGAGGACGTCCCCGGGCTTGAGCGCGCATCCATCGGGGAGATTCACGACGAACTTCATCCCGACCGCCCACTCGCGCTGGTGCCGGTTGGCCGGGAGGCCGAGCCGCTCATCGAGCGCGCGCCCGATCCGGCCGACGGGCCCGTCCGCGACGACGGTCAGGTCCGCACGGACGTCGATGCCGGGCATGTAGTTCGCCCCCGGCTTCCCGTCCTTGTCGACTCCCTGGTCGGCGAGCCGCACGCCCGCCACGCGGCCGCCCTCGAGCAGCGGCTCCGCCGCCGGCATTCCGGGCCAGATTTGGGCGGCGCCGGTCGCCATCACCTGCGAGGCGACCCACTGGTTGAACTGGCCGATCGAGAGGAGCCAGCCGCCGTGTTTGCTCATGAACGGGGGGTCGACTGGCAGGGCCACCGAGTCCGCGTCCCACCACGGGTTGATCGCGCGCGTGGCGCGGAAGATCGAGTCCGCCATCCTGAGCAACGGCGACCGCCGGCTCGCTCCGATGGGGTCGAGGAGGTAGAGCGTGGTCTCGCGGCGGACCGGAGTCGCCAGCGGAATCTGCTTTAGGTCCTCGTCGGCAAGATGCGCGCGAATGCCGCGGGCGCGGGTGACGACGCCCGAGACCCCGGCGCCGACGTCGTCAGCGCGCTCGTAGACCAGGATCTGGGGCGGCATGCCGGGCGCGACGCGGCTGGGCAGCGCCGGGGTGCCGTCGGGGTTCGTCATCCGCTTCGCGAGGGCGGTCAGGAACCCGCCGGTGGCCGGGCCGAACCCGACGCACACGATGTCGGCTTCCATGGTCTGACGTTCCGGTTCGGTCATGCGGCTCGCTCCGGGAAGGTTAGTAGTCCAACGCCTCGGGGATCATGACGGTCGTGAGCGCCGTCGCGGCCCGGTCCTTGGCGGCCCGGTAGCCGGTCAGTGACGCCTCGACCCGCCCCCTAAGCGCGGAGAAGGCCGCGAGATCGGGCGCGCCCGCGGGGGCGTAGCCGTATACGAGGTCGGCGCAGATGCGCGAGACTTCGCCGGCCGTCCGCGCCGCCTGCACGTGGGCGAGATCGGACATGAAGTTGACGAGCCCCGCCAACCCGTCGGAGAGCGCCGGGTTCGCGGGACCCTTGAGTTCGAGTTCCCGGACGTCGAGGATGAGCTGGCGCGCGGCCAGCGTCCACGTCAGGGCGTCCGCCATGGGGTACACGACCCCGTGCCGGGCGCTGTGCCAGAGCTTGGCGCCCTTCGCGTCCGAGTTCTTCTGGAGATAGCCGAGCGTCCAGCGCAGGAGGTCCATGGTCGAGAGGAGAATCCCCGCGCCCAGGCCCTTCCGCGCGGCTTCGAGCTCGCCGGCCTCGCGCATCATGTGTCCGTACCGGCGCTGGAACAGGTCGCTCGTCATCATGAGCCCCACCTGCCGGCGCTGGACGGCCTCGGGGCCCTCGTAGGTGGCCTCGAGCTGGATGTCCATCCACTTCATTCCGAGGTTGCCGGGGCAGTCCTCGGTGATGCCGTAGCCGCCGACCAGGGCGACCGCTTCCCGCATCATCGTGGCCATATGGCCGCAGAAGAGCTTGGTCGCCGGGCAGTAGACGTTCGCCACGGAATCGAGTTGGACGAACTGGACGACGACGTCCTGCTCGAGGGCGTCATACCGGGCCGCGTTCCGCTTCCCCTCGGGGCTGTGCTCGAGGTCGATGAACTCGGCCGCGTCCTTCTCGACGGCTGCCAGGGCCTTGATCTCGGTTCTGCCGCCCGCGATGCCGCGGGCGGCAAGTACCTCGAGCTTCTTCTTCTCGATCGGGTCCAGGACGTCGAAGAGCCGGGCCGCCTCGAATCCGAGGGAAGCCCCGGCCTCGCCCGCGGCCCAGATGTCGACGAGGCGGTGCAGGGCGTCCTCGCGCTGCTGGAGGCCGAGCTCGTGCCGGGGGGTGCCCGGCGGGACGTCCGCGGCGCCGCGGAACCGCTGGCGGTGGTACCGGATTACGGGCTCGACGGCCGAGATCAGCTTCGAGGCGCTCATGAGGCCGACGGTGACCCGGGTGCGGCGGAACACGGCGTCGATGACCTCGCCGTGGTCGAAGTTCGGGATGATGACACCGTCCTTGACCGTGTAGCCGCCGATGATCCGGCTGGCCGGAATCTTGACGCTGAACACGGGGTCGTGCGTGGACGAGAGCTGGTGCACGAGCTTGCGCGTGGCGGTGCCGCGGTCGAAGACCCCGGGGTCGCCTTCCTCGACCACGATCATGCACGAGCCCTTGAACTTCGGGTCGCCGGAGGCCACGGCGCAGGCGACGAACGTGGCGTAGCCCATGTTGGTGATGAAGCGTCCGCGCTTATCCACCTGAAGAAGGGGTTCCTGTCCCTCTTTCCATTCGGCCACCTTCACCCGGCCGCTGAGAATCCCCGTCTCGACGCCGACGTAGGGCAGGGGCTCGGTCAGGGCGAATGCGCCGCGCATGATCTTGCGGTTCTCGCCGGGGGCGGGCGGGACGGAGCCGCGCATGTACCGTTCGCGCTGCGCGGGCGTCCCGCGCTCGTGGATGGGGGCCAGCCCGAGGTTCCCGGCCATGCCCGCGGTCGCGGCGCCGGCGTCCACCCAGCCCAGCTCGAACGTGATCAGCGCCGTCGCGAGGTTCTTGGGCCCCTCGATGAATCCGCCGAACTCGGGATCGAAGAACGTCGCCGTGATGCCGGCGTCGTCGAATGCCTGGAGCATGGCCTGCTTGCCCGGGGTCCAGTCGTGCGAGTGCCGTCCGCCGTCCTTGACGAGTTTTCCGACCACGTTACGGGCCACCGCCCGCGAGGACTGGACCAGCATCTGGAAGTCCACGCGATCCGCGAACCGCCACATGATGGCTCTGGCCTCGTCGCCCGGCAGGGCGCGGAGGGTTTCAGGGACAGTCTGACCCGCATCCGGCGTTTTCATGATGCCGAACAGTGTCGCATGTCGGGGCTTTCTGTTCAAGTCGGACCCCTTGACGCATGCGCCGGCCACACCACGGGGGAGGATTCGGAGGCCCCTCGGGGCCGAGCCTCAGCCTGCTGCCAGCAGACGCTCCACCGCCGGGAGCCCCGGCATGGCGGCCTGGGCGCCCAGGGCGGTCGTGGAGAGGGCCCCCACGGCGTTCGCGAACCGGACGGCCTCGGGGAGCAGGGCGCCGCGGGCCAGCGAGTAAGCCAGCCCCGCGTTGAAGGAGTCGCCGGCCGCGGTCGTGTCGACCGCGTTCACCGCGAACCCGGGGACGTTCAGGATCCCCTCCCGCCGGACCAGGACGGCCCCGTGTTTCCCGGCTTTCACCACCACGGACTTCGCCCCGCGGTCGAGCAGCGCCCCGGCGACCCGGGGCAAGTCCTCCGGCCCGTCCGCCCTCGTCCCGGCGAGCGCTTCTAGCTCGGTTTCGTTGGGGGTGAGGATGTCGGGCAGGGCGAGCAGCTCGTCGGATAGGGTCATGGCGGGGGCGGGGTCCAGGATCACGGTCTTTCCGGCGTTCCGGAGCAGGCGGAGGGCATGGAGGGTCGCGGCCATCGGGATCTCGAGCTGAAGAAGGAAGATATCGCATCGGAGCATCCGGTCCTGCCGTCCGTCGAGGAACGCGGCATCGACCGTCCCGTTCGCGCCCGGGATGATGACGATGCTGTTCTCGCCGGACGCGTCGACCTCGATTATCGCGATGCCGGAGGAGACGCCGGGCTCGACGGCGACGCCGTCGGACTTCACGTGTTCACGGGCCAGCACCTCGAGATAGGTCCGTCCGTACGCGTCGTCGCCGACCTTGCCCACCATGGCGACGTCCGCGCCGAGCCGTCCGAGCGCGACCGCCTGGTTCGCGCCCTTGCCGCCGGGAAAGGTGTGGAAAGCGCTGCCGGTCAGCGTCTGGCCGGGCCGTGGCAGGGAGCCTACCGTCGCGACCAGGTCCGTGTTCAGGCTGCCGATGACGCAAAGGGACTGCATGGAGACGATGATACCGCCGGGCGGGGCCTGAACGCGCTCCCGCCCGGCGGCTTAAGGGTTACTCGCCCTTCATCTGCTGGGCGAGGTAGTTCTGGATGCCGATCTGCTTGATCTGGTCGGCCTGGGACTCGAGGAAGTCGATGTGCGACTCCTCGTCCTTGAGGATCGACTCCAGCAGCTCGCGGGTGCCGTTGTCGCCGGTCTCGACCGCGAGCTTGATTCCGTCGTTGTACGACTTGACGGCGCCATCCTCGGAGGCGTGGTCGTTGGCGACCTGGGTCTCGACTCCGGCGCCGATGTTGATCTTCCCGTACTTCGAGACCGTGGGGGAGCCCTCGAGGAAGAGGATCCGGCCGATGAGCTTCTCGGCGTGCTTCATCTCGTCGATGGCCCGCTTCTCGTCCGCCTTGTGGAGGTCGACATAGCGCCAGTTGGCGCACATCTCGGAGTGGACCATGTACTGGTTGATGGCGGTCAGCTCGTCGGAGAGCAGGTCGTTGAGTTTCGCGATGATCCGGTCGTTGCCTTTCACGGGGGCCTCCTGTTGAGCGTTGATGAATCCGGGTTCATGGTAGCCCTTCCCCCGGGATCGAGTCCACTTCACGTTCCCGCAACCTGCCAAGGTGAACGAACTCGCTGATGAAACAACGTCCGCCGCGCCCTTCTAGTGCCGCGCCGCAGGGCCTGATTCTGGTAACCTCCGGAGGTGGGTGCGACACGACCGAGTGGAGGGCTGAACATGGCGAAGCTGGAATCCCTGACCGGACCGTCCCGCGTGACCCTGGCCGCTGCCCCCTGCGCCGTGGACCTCGGCGACGGGAGCGAGCGCGGCGCGTACGTGAACCAGGACTACCTCCTGCGCGTCCTCGGCAGGCCGCACCGGAGCATCAACCTCATGTACTGCTACTATCCCCTGGACAAGGGTTGGCCTGTCCGCGCGTCGGTGAAGTTCAAGCGCTCGGCGGATTTCGCGTGGGCGTACCCCTACGATGACTATTTCCCCTACGAGGGCGGGCCGCAGGGCACGACGAAAGGGGAGCCGTTCCGGCAGATCAGGGACATTCGCCGGCACGGGCAGGACGTGACGCTCACGCTGACCATGGACTGCGGCGTGCCCGACGCGCACATCCGGTGGATCGCGCGCGAGCTCAAGGACTTCGGCAAGCTCCGCATCCGGCTCAACCACGAGGCGGACGGGAGCTGGTTCTCGTTCAACAAGCGGTACGACTATGCGACCGTGGGGAAGTTCTTCTGCAAATTCGCCGGGATCGCGAAGTCGGTCGCCCCGAACCTGTCCCTCGTGTGCTGCTGGGGCTCCGTGGACTGGACGACGGGGAAGCTGAGCCATTTCGACGAACTCGCTCCCATGCTGGCCGCCGCGGACGTCTGGTCGATCGACAAGTACCTGGCGCTGCACTGGGGCTGGCCGCACGACCTCTGCGAGATCGACACCAAGGGGCCGTGGAAGCACGAGGGGTTGGACCTGGTGTGGAAGGAGATGAGGATCATCTACGAGGCGTTCGCGAAGCATGCCGGGGTGCGCAAGCCCCTCGAGATCTGCGAGTTCAACTGCGACGGCGACGTCGAGGGGCCGCTCCTCCAGGCGAAGGAACTCCGGGCCTGGTACGACCGGGTGAGGACGAAGCGGCCGGACTACCTGCGCGCGATCACGTACTACCAGTTCCGCGACGGCGGCCGGCTGGGCCTCGAGCAGGAAGACCCCAACAACCCGGCCGTCGGCGTGCCCCAGCCGTTCCTGGGCATGTACCGGGACCTCATCCGGGACCCGTACTTCTCCCCGGGCGAGACATGGACCCGGCTCTCGTCCTCCGCGCAACTCGCGATGAACTGGCGCGGGAGCGACGATTCCGATGGATTGGGCTGGAAGATCAAGGTGAAGACGGTTCCCAGCTTCCTGGAGCTGAAGCTCCCGAAGGACGCGAACCTCATCGTGAGAGTGGGGACGGAGTGGTTCTACAAGAAGCCCGGCGTCGAGTGGGTGAATGCGACGGAGGCCGCGGCGGGGATGAACCGCGGCGGCAGGCTCCCCATCGTAGTCTTCGCGCCTCCGGCCGACGGCGCCAATCACGGCGCATCATCGGTGAAGGCTCGGCTCCCGCGTCCGCCCGAACTCCGCCTCCGGTACCCGGTCTCGGTCCGGAGCATCCCGGAAACGCTCGGTTGAACAAGACGGATCGCAACGTTTGACTGCGGTGCGGTTTCCGGCCGCTCCGCCTGCGCTGTGACCTGAAGGCCACTCATTTGCCGGTGCTGCTATAATGGCAGCGCAATGCGAGTACTGCGACGCTCGGTTTCGCCCTCCTGGGCTCTCGCGCTCGTTGCGTTCCTCATCGGCCAAACCGCAAGTACCTCGGATCCCGCCTGGACGACGAAGGCGCCGCTGCTGGCAGCGCAGGGCTGGCAGATTGGCGCCGCGGTGGGTGGCACGGTCTATTCGATCGGCGGAACCGACGGCTTCAACTGGCTCTCGACGGTGGAAGCCTACGACCCGAACACGAACACGTGGGTGATGAAGGCGCCGATGCCGACGGCGCGGGCTGTCATGGGTGGCGCCGTGGTGGGCAGCATCATCTACGCGATCGGTGGAGCCGGCGGCAGCGCGACGGTGCAAGCGTACGATTCGGACACCGACACGTGGGTGACGAAGGCACCGATGCCGACGGCGAGGAGGGATCTGGCTGCCGCCGCGGTGGGCGGCACGATTTACACGTTCGGCGGAGGCAACGGTGGCGGTCCCCTCTCGACGGTGGAAGCCTATGACCCCAACACGGATACGTGGGTGACGAAAGCGGGCATGCCGACGGCGCGGGTTAATCCGGCTGCCGCCGCAGTGGGTGGCAAGATATACGTGATCGGCGGACAGAACAGTTTCTACCGCGCAACGGTGGAGGCGTACGATCCGAATACGAACACGTGGGCGACGAAAGCGCCCATGCCAACGGCGCGGGGGATGCTGGCTGCCGCCGTAGTGGGCGGGACGATCTACGCGATCGGTGGCTACACCTCCGGAGTGGACTACTTCACGGTGGAGGCCTACGATCCGAACACGAACACGTGGGTGACCAAGACGCGCATGCCGACCAAGCGAGAGTTTCTGGCTGCCGCCGCAGTGGGCGGGACGATCTACGCGATCGGCGGGCAGCAATCGAGTCCCTCCATCACGACGGTTGAAGCGGGGATGCCCGGTGCTGATCTCGCCGCAGGGCTGAGTATGCTGGCGAGTGCGGTATGTACTGGCCAGGGCTTCCTCCTGACGCTCACGGTCACCAACACGGGTCGGGTGACGGCGCTGGGGCTGGACGCGGCACCGTTCCTCCTCGGCGGCGGCGGGGGGGTGACGTGGGCTGACGGCCCCTTTCCCTCCCTGCCCCTTGACCTCGCGGGCGGTGCGTCCAAGACTTTCACATGGTCTTACACAGGGTCGGGGCCGGGGCTGGTGGCGTGGACGACGACGGTGGTGGGAACCGATGTGGACTCGGGTCTGACGGTGACGACGGGAGCGGTGGTGTCGAACGGGATCACGGTCGGTGCTCCCGGCGGATTGCTGGCGCCCTCCACGGCGGTTCAGCCAAACGTCTCTGTGGGGCAGTGGTGCGCGGTTGCGCTAACGGTTACGAACACGGGCGTGGCGGATGTGACCGGGCTGACGGCGACGATCTACGTGAACCCCGGAGGGGCGCTCACCAGTCGCCCCTCGCCTCCGGTTCCCTCGAGCGTGCCCCTATTGACGGTCGGCGCGTCGCAGACGTTCGTGTTCGGTCTCACGGCCACGGGAGCTGGGCTGGTGACTTTCACGACGAGCGGGATGGGCACGTGCGTGACTACGGCTGGCTCAACGAGCTCCGTAACAATCCAGACACCGGCCGCGCTGGCGGCCGTCGCGGACATGTTCGCGGGAGTGATCTGCCTGGGTCAGGGCTTCCTTGTGACGGTAACGGTGACGAATACAGGTCAGGCGGGGGCGGTGAACGTGAACGTGCCGGCCATGCCGTTCGTCATGAGTGGGAGCGGGGGCGCAGCGCTGGCCGCCGGTCCGACGCCCGCGATGCCTGTGACGCTGACCGGAGGCTCATCGCGCACATTCACGTGGACGTATACCGGATCGTCAGCGGGGAGTGTATGGCTGACCACGACGGTGACGGGAACGGATATGAACTCGGGCCAGGTCGTGAAGACGGGCCCAGAACCGACGTCGACGGGGACGATCGCAGCGCCGGGAACGCTTGTGGCGAGTGGGTCGGCACCCGCATCTGTTTCGGTCGGTCAGTGGTTCCAGGTGAAGCTCACGGTGACGAACACGGGAGGGGTGGCGGTGACCGGTCTAGCAGCGACGCTTTACGCGGGGCCGGGTGGCGCGCTCGCGAGCGTGCCTGGCGGGCCAGTTCCTGTGGACCTCGCGAGCCTGGCGCCGGGGACGGCGACGACGTTCGTCTTCAGCTGCACTGCGACGGGGTCTGGGCCGGTCACGCTTTCGATGACCGTGAACGGCACGGCTCTGTGCGGAGGGGTGCCGACACCGGTGGAAGCCGTGGCCGTGGCCACGGTTACGATCCAGATGCCGGCGGTGCAGGTCATTGATGCCCAGTCACCGGCGTCCCCGGGAGTGGGGGTGCCGGTGACGTATCGGATCGTCGTCGAGAACGCGGGGACGGTGGTGATCGACAGCCTCGTCGTGGTCGACACGATTTCGCCGGTCGTGACGCCACCGTATTCTGCCGATCAGCCGGCGGGGTTCGCCCTGACGAGCCCGGTGTCGGTGACGGGCGGCACACGGTTCGAGTGGAGCGGAACTGGGTTGAACATGGTGCCCAGTGCGACCTTCACGTTCACGATTACGGGAACGGTCGGATCGGTGGGTGTCTCGACTTGGGTGACCAATAGTTCGCACGTGACCGCCGGGACGGTATGCGGAACGACCGTGATGCAGTCGAGTGCGGCGGGTTTTGGCGTTACGGCTCCGCCTGCGCCAATGAACATCATTACGGTGGCGGGCACGGGGGTGCAGGGGTATAACGGAGATGGCATTGCGGGGACAGCGGCGCAGTTGTCAGCACCTGTGGGGGGGTGTTTCGATGGTGCAGGTAACCTGTTCTTTTCTGACTACGCGAATGACCGCATACGGAAGATCGATCTGAATGGCGAGATCACGACGGTGGCCGGGAGTGGAGTCAAGGGATACTTCGGTGACGGCGGCCCCGCAGTCTCCGCGCAGATGGATTCTCCTGGCCAGGTCGCGCTGGACTCCTTCGGGAATATCTATATTCCAGATCACGTGAATCGCCGCGTGCGGAAGGTGGACTTGGCGGGGAACATAACCACTTTCGCAGGCGATGGGACTTGGGGGTACGGTGGCGATGGAGGTCCAGCCACATCGGCTCAATTGGGGAGGCCGTCACAGGTCCTGGTGGATCCCACCGGCAACGTCTATATCAGCGACCAGTACAACCACGTTGTCCGCAGGGTCGACACGGGCGGCATCATCACGACGGTTGTTGGCAACGGGGTCCAGGGGTACTCCGGTGATGGAGGACCGGCCACATCCGCGGAGCTTTACGCGCCGGTCAGTCTCGCTATGGACAGTTTCGGCAATCTTTACGTGGGAGACATTGATCTGGGATGCGTTCGCAAGGTCGACACCTCTGGGATGATCACAACCTACGCAGGTACCGGCGTTTCGGGATTCTTTGGAGATGGCGGACCCGCGACTTCTGCGCAACTGTACGGTCCTTTCAGTCTCGTGTGCGATGCGTCCGGCAATCTCTACATCGCCGACCGGAACAATCATCGCGTGCGCAGGGTGGATGCGGCCAGGAATATCGCGACTATTGCAGGCGCGGGTACCGCGGGTTTCTCCGGAGACGGCGGACCGGCGGCGTCTGCGGAAATGAACCAGACGACCGGCGTGATGCTGGATTTGTCGGGGAACCTCTATGTCGCGGACTGGCTGAATCATCGTATTCGGAAAGTGGGCCAGCAACTGTTCATGCTCAGTGAGCGGGTGGCGCCGGCGGGGCCCGTGTGTGCGGGATCGGCGCTGACCTGCACGATCTCCTGGAGCAACTACGGGACAGCGACGATCACGGGCCTCACGATCACGGACACGTTGCCTGCCGATACGCTCTACTCCTCCCCGAGCCGTGTCTATTGGGGCGACAACCCGATCGTCTCGTCCGCATACGCCACGTCCATGGCTGGGCCGTGGACGGCGGGGGAGCCGCCCAATGCCACCGGTCCGCCACTCGTGATGCGGTGGGTGGTGGGAGACGTGTATCCCGGCCATTCCGGCTTCATCACCTACAGGGCCAACGTCTCGAGTGCCGTCCCCGGATGGACCACGATTGCAAACCGGGCCTCGGCAACCATCTACGGGGATCGGTGGACCACCCTCACGCCGGACGCCAAGGTGGAGGCGTATGGAATGAACGTGGCGGTTGCGAACACCCAGACGCCCGCGAATCCGGCGGTGGGTGGGCGGGTGACCTACCGGATTGTCGTAGCCAACATCGGGGCGGCGACGATCACGGACCTGCTGATCGCGGATTCCATCGCTCCGGTGATCATGAGCGCGACAACGGACGAGCCGAGTGGATTCCCAGCGCCGCTGGTGTCGAGCGTGGCCGGGACGGGGAGCCTGTTCGTGTGGAGCGCGAGCGGGTTGACCTTCGCCCCCGGGCAGATCTTCACGTTCACGATCACCGGAGGGGTTGGTGATGTGTGCGGGAGCACGGCCGTGTCGAACACCGCGTTCGTGATCGCGATGACGTCGTGCTCGGCGACCGCGCTCGCGTCTCAGGCGGCCGGGATGGTCGTGGCCCCGCTGGTTGTCGGGTTGACGATCGTCAAGATGCAGACTCCCGCCTCCCCGGTGGTGGGAGGGCCCGTCCAATACCAGATCCTGGTGACGAATACGGGGTCGGCGACCGTCGAGAGCATCGTGGTCGTGGACACGCTCTCGCCGATGATCACGGGAGTGGTAGTGTCCTCGCCCGCGGGGTTCTCGGCACAGCCGGTCGCGCAGTCGTCTTCGGGGACGATCTATAGCTGGGCGAATGCGGTTCCCTTCGCGCCGGGGTCGGCCGCCACGTTCCAGCTCGACGGCACTCTCGGGACGGTGTGCTTCCAGGCGACGGTTTCGAACACGGCGTACCTGGCCACGGTGGCGTCATGCACGGCCACGGTGTTGGGATCGAATGTGACCGGCTTCACGCTGGCCCTGCCGGTGATGTCCGCAAGCGTCATGAAGACGCAGACGGGAGGGGGCGGGGTTGGGGCGCCGGTAGAGTACATGATCCACGTGACCAACACGGGAGGCGTTGTGATCGATGGGCTCACGATCGTGGACACGCTTTCGCCGGTCCTCAGCAACGCCGTGACGGCACAGCCGCCTCCGTTTGCGGCGCCCGTCGTGACGAGCGCGGCCGGATCCGGGACGCGGTACGTCTGGAGCGCCGCGGGGGTGAACCTGGCGCCGGCGCAGACCCTGACCATCACGGTGACCGGGGAGATGGGATACGTATGCGCGACTACGGCAGTCTCGGGCGCCGCCTACATGACCGTGCGGGATGCGGGGGCGTGCGGGGAGATGCGCGGATTCTCGAACGCCGTCGGGAACGTGGTCGAGCCGCCCGGGAGCGCGATCTCGGTGGTAAACACACAGGTGGGCGGTGGACCGTCCGGATCCGGGGTGATCTACACCATCGTCGTGACGAACACGGGCGCCGCGACGATCGACCGGCTGACGGTCGTGGACACGGTGTCGCCCATCCTGGTGAACGGCATGACCGCCCAGCCGGCCGGATTCGGGCCGCCGACGGTGGCGGGGACGGGAAGCGGGACCCGGTATGTGTGGTCCAGCGTGGGGCTGGCCTTCCTGCCGGGCGCGCAGCTCTCCTTCACGGTGACGGGCAATGTGGGGGCGGTCTGCGCGTCGACGAGCGTGTCCAACACCGGGTATGCCGTCGCAGGTAGCGCATGTGCTACGTCGGGATCGTTCGCCCCGGTAGTCGGGTTCACGACGACGGGGGGCGGTTGCGGTGCGGCGGCACTCTCCGTCGGCATCGCTTTCGTGCCGGGAAATCCGCGAGTCGGGGATGCCTGGCAGGCGTGGGTGACGGTCAGCAACACCGGTACTGCGTCCGCGAACAGCGTGGCAGCGACGTTGCTGGTCGTGAACGGCGGAGGGAACTTGAAAGAGATGAACGGGCCCGTCCCGTCCGGGCCGGTCACGCTCGCGCCGGGAGCCGCGCAGGTATTCGTCTGGAGCGGCAACTCGGCTGCGGCCGGCCGGATCAGCTTTAGCGTTTCCGCCACGGGCATCGACTCCGTGGGCGGCGCCCCATTGTTCGCCGCTATCGCCGGATCGCTCTCGGTCGCGCCGGGCCAATCGGTCGCCCAGAGGGTGCTGGATCAGGCGGCGCCCGGCACTGAGGCGGCGGTCTTCCCGAACCCGGTCAAGGGCGGCGACAAAGCCCGGATCGCGCTCAAGCTCAAGTTCGGCTGTGCGACCGAGGTGGTCCTCGATGCATTCACGGCCGACTTCCGGCCGTACTATCACGCGACGTTCAACAACGTGAGCGCCGGAGACGGGCTCCTCGACCTCTCGGGGCTGCGCCAGTGGCCGCCCGGGGTCTACCTGCTCAAGATCACGGCCAAGTGCCCGGCGCATCCGGATCAGGTCTTCCCGATCACGAGGCTGGAGGTTTCACGATGACCGCGCGCTGGGCCGTGATCGCCGTCTCCGCCATGCTCGCGGCCGGACGGGTCGGGGCGGTGACGGCGGGGTCGGAAGAAGTCGTGGGGGCTGACAACGTGGCCGGGACGTTCCTCCTGCGTGGAGTCGGTGGGCGGGCGGCCGGGATGGGCGAAGCCTTCGGGGCGGTCGCCGACGACGCGTCGGCGGGCTCGTGGAATCCCGCGGGCCTCTCCCGCGTGGACCGCGCGGGGGGCGTCCTGATGTACGATGCGGCGGGCGAAGGGCTCGGCCTCCGCTACGCGGCCGTGGGGGGGCCGGTCGGGGTCGGGAGCGCGTCCCTCAGCCTGACGGCCATGACGTACGGCGGCTTCGATGCCTTTGACGAGCAGGGCGTGCGGACCGGTTGGCGGAGTCCTGTCGACATTGGCGCGCTCGCGGGATGGGGCTGGCGGCATCCCGCGTGGTTCGGGGACATGGGGGGGGTCGGGATTGCGGGGGAGTTCGTCTCCACGACGACCGCCAACCGGTTCCTCGGTCTGAGCGCGGGTGTCATCTACCAGCTGGCGCCCGGGACGGCCGTCGGGATGGCTGTCCAGCACGTGAGCACGCACAGCGACGGGTACGCCCTGCCTGGGCTCTTCCGGTTCAGTTGGACGTCCTCGCCGATGGCTCACCTCCGAGTCGCTGCGGACGGCGTCCAGGGCCTGGTGGATCGCGAGAGATGGATCTCGGGCGGCGCCGAGGCATTCCTGAGCCGGAAACTGGCACTGCGCGCGGGGTACAAGTGGTCGCCGGCCAATTCGGGGGTCAAGGGCCTGACCGGCGTCACGGCGGGCGTAGGGGTGCGGCTGCGCAACGTGGAGGTGGACTACGCGTACCAGCCGGTTGGGTACCTGACCACGAGTCACCGGCTGTCGCTTGGTTACCGCGCGCGGGGGGGGTCGGAATGAAGCGGCACCGGCTCGCGCTGGTCGGACTCGCCGCCGTTCTCGTCGGGGGGGCGGCGGCCGACGGTTGGGGGGCGGCGCGGGCGCCGGCCACGATCATCCGCGCGACTGGTCTCGTGCGTCTGAGGTCGGCGGAGACTGCCGCGTGGACGCAGGTGGTCGCGCCCTTCCCGCTTCACTACGGAGACGAGCTGAAGACCATCAGCGGCAGGGCGACGGTCGAGTTCGCTGACGGCAGCCGCATTTATGTCAGCCGGCTGACGACCTTCAAGCTCGAGGTGCCGGACACCAGCCGGCAGAAGGGCGTCAGCCACCGGGTGATCCGCCTTGTGGCCGGGTTGATACGTTCAGTCGTCAAACCCCTGAAGTCTGGTGAATCCTACTACATGGTTTCGGCGGGGGCGATTGCGGCAATCAAGGGGACCGACTTTGCGTTCGACGGGACCAGCGTGATTGTGTTCGACGAGAACGATCCGGGGGTCGACCACGTGGTGGTGCTCTCGGACGCCCAGGGCGCGCACGGTGTCGAGGTGAGAGAGGGTCAAATGGCGACCGTCCACCCGGATGGGTCGGTGGGCAGGCCCGTCGAGGTTCCGCCGGACCGTGCCCGTGAACTCAAGGACGCGACCAGTGGGCCGGAGGCCCCCGCCGACACCGAAGGGTCCGCCAAAAGCCGCGAGGTGCTGTCCTTCAAGCCCGTGGTGCGCGAGGTCGTGGGTGCGCTAGCTGTCCCGAAGGGGGAACGCGGTCCGGTCGTCACCCTCACGCCGCGCGAGGCCGAGCGGGACCAATGGGGTGGAGCCGGGATGCAGGGCTACACGGGGCTGATGGATCGGGCGGCGGTGTCTGCCCGGGAAGCACCGTTGCCGCCCGCCCCGCCGCCGCCGGTCAACGGGTGCGAGGTGGCGCCATGACCTGTAAGCGGCGCCTCTTCGCCTTCATGATCCTCGCGACGGCTGGGGGATCAGCCGTCGCGGGGGCGAGCCCGATCCCGCTCGTGCCATTCCTGGACTTCTCCCAGGGGGTGAACAGCAACCCCGGCACGATCCCCGATGAGACGCCCACGGCCGCCCGTCCGCGGGCGGACACGTTCACGCTCATTCAGCCCGGGGCGGGCCTTGGCCTCGTCAATGGTCCCGTGTTCAAGGCGGGACTCCGGTACCAGGCCGAGTGGGAGCGGTACGACCAGGTGCGCGAAGGCGACACGGTGTCGCACCATGCGATGGCACGAATGCGGTGGGGATCAGGAGCCACCAGCGCGAATGTGACGCTCGGATACTCGCACTTCGCGTTCCCGCGCATCCTGGGGGCCGACGATCAGCCGGTGCTCGACCATGATGCCGCGCGGATTGGGCTCGAGCTGATGACACCTCTTGCATCGGGCGATGGCCTGGGGGCCTTTCTCGAGGCGTCGGCTGAGGCGCGTTCGTATCCCCACTATCTGGTCGTCACGAACGGCGAGGCCCCCGGGGACCTGTCCAGGAGGTCTGACCGCACCGGTTGGGGAGCGATCGGGGTGTCCTTTTCGAAGGGCGACGCGGCGGGCATGCGAGTCGCGGCAGAAGCCGGCGACACCGTCGGCAACGGGCTGGCCAGCCAATCCGGCGAATGGGGTGATTTCTTCTCGTATCACGCCTTGGGCGCGCGGGTGTCTGGTTGGCGAACGTTTTCCCGCTGGCCGGTGCGACTGGAAGGCGTGGTGAGGTACCAGCGGCGGAGCTCCGTGGGCCGGATCGCAACGGATGAGGGCGACCTTGAACGCTCCGATCTCGCAAGCCTCGCCGGTTCGGCTACGTGGTCTCTCGGCCGCGGCATTGGCCTGACCGCGGACCTGGGCGTGCTGCTGAACAAGTCAAATGATCCGCAGACGTCGTTCCGCGAAACCCGGTTTGCGGTGGGCCTCAGGCTGATGGATCTCCTGTTCGGCGAGGAGGCGGTCGTGGCGCCGCAGCAGGCGTCGACACCGTCCCTCGAAGAGTCGGAGGTCAACCGCCTCTACGACGAAGCGCGTGGCACGTACGACCGCGGTTCCTTCGCGCGATGCGTCTCGCTGACCGAGGACCTTCTGCGGTTGGTGCCGAACTTCTGGCAGGGCTGGTCGCTGCTCGGCAGCTCCCTCTACGCCGACGGCGACACGATCGAGGCGTACGATGCCTACCAGCGGTCGCTGGAACTGAATCCGGAGAACCCGGAACTCAGGGAGTGGCTCTCCCGCGTGCGCTCTGCGACTCCTGCCGTAGCCCCCTGATTGGCCAGGGCCTGCCTCCCGCGTCCGCCCGAACTCCGCCTCCGGTACCCGGTCTCGGTCCGGAGCATCCCCGAGCCCCTGGGCTGACCGGGGGGGAGTCGCTTGCGTTCCCGCGCGGGGACTTGCCGCGTGTCCATACGAGGAGTATGGTAGGCGTAGCCATACGATTGGAGGTCCGCAACTGTGAAGATCACGACTCACGTGGACGAGAAGCTCCTCAAGGATGCCATGAAGGCGACGCGGGCCCGGACGCAACGCGATGTGATCGAGCGGGGCCTGCGGAATGTCCTCCAGGAGAGCAAGCACCGCGAATTAGCGAAGCGGCTCGGTAAGTTCCGGATCGCGTGGACACACGATGAGCTGATGCGCTCGCGCGCATGACCGCGGTCCGCCTTCTCGACACGTCTGTCTGGATTCGAGCGCTCGGCGCGCATGCCGTCCCGCGGGTGAGGGACCTGGTTCAGGGCATCGTCGAGCGGCATGAGGCGGCCACCTGCACACCCGTCGCGTTCGAGCTCCTGCGAGGGGTGCCGGATCCCGGAGAGTTCGACGAGCTGCTGGATTACCTCATGAACCTGAACAGCCTTCCCGTGGACTGGGTGGGGGCGGCCCGGTGGGCTGCGAGTCCGGCGATCCGGTCGCTCAAGGTAAAGTCCATGGATCTCGTGATCGCGCATACGGCGCTGGCAAACGGGGCCGTCCTCGTGCACGCGGACTCGGACTTCGACCGGTTGGCGCGTTCCGTACAGCTCAAGGTGGAGAGTCTTGCGGGAGTGTCCAGGTGAGGGCGCCGGGAGTGGACAAGGGCCGAACGGGACGCTCGCGCCGGGCCGAGTTCGTCCTCGCCTTGGTGGTCAGTTTGACCTGCGTATCCGCGGGAGCCTTGGGCGCTGACCCGTCCGACCTGAACGGGCAGGAGCCCGTGCCGTCGGCGTTCCCTCCGCCTGATACACGCAGTAGCGCCGCAGCGTCGGGTATTCCGGTGCCATCGATGGAATCCCGGACGGCATCCAGCACCGTGTCGACGACGGCCGCGACCACGACTCTCATGGCGGTTTCGGCCACGCCAAGCACCGAGTACCGCCGGCCGTGGAACGCGTGCAGGATACTCCTCGATGGCGGTGGCGGATGCGTGGGGGTGGTTTGCGGAGGGTTCCTCGGGTTCATTGTTGGAGCGGCCGCAACGTTTGCGTCAGAAGACACCGCGACGCACAAGACGCTTACCACGCCAATGGTGGTCGGCGCTGTCCTGGGAGGAGTTGTCGGAGTCATCGTGTCGGACGACTTCGCCAGCAGTTGGTGTGACTGAGATGGTCTCCTACGCGCGGTATTTCATCCTCAAGAGCTTCTTCCAGCGGGAGATTACCAGGCCGCGGCCACGCTCGACCTTGAGAGACCGAGCCCAATCATCCAGTTGAGACTGCGGGATAGGGTCATCCGTGACGAAACGAGGGAATGGAATGGGAGGTGCGGGTTTCTTCCTGCGAGGCCAGGGGAAGCTGCAGAGCGCCTCCATGGCCCGGGCCGACTCTGCCATCGTCATTCGGCGGAGCCGCTTCATGCGCTCGTCGGCATCCTCGCGGAATGCCCGGGCGCGCCGTTTCATGACTGCGTCGTGGGTCTGGAACGCTCCAGGCGGCTTGACGTGCCTCACGTCGTCATCGTAGCGCGCTTGCGGCGGTCCGTTGCTGCTACTTCTTCGGCGCGGCGGGCTGGCCCCATGCGTGCTCGGGGCGGGCGAGGATGGCGTCGATGACGGCGTTGACCTTCGCGTTCCCCTTCGCGAGCTCCCGGGCCTCCGGGATGAGGTGGACGTAGAACCGGTCCGCGACCTCGTACATCCCGTGCCAGTGGGTGTAGTCCGGCGCCATCATGGAGGCGCCGTGGCGGGCCCGCCGCCCCTCGTGGTGCCATAGGTAGTACCAGGTCCACTCGATCGGCTCGTCGAATTCCGCGGGGGTCAGGAGCTTCGCCTCGCGCAGGGCGGCCATGATCTCCGACCCGGCCTTCGAGAACTTCTCGTTGAAAAGAACGATGAGGTCGTCGTACTGGCGGTAGAACCCGTCGATCCAGCCGGGCGAGTGGCAGTTCGAGCAGACTTCCCGCATCCGGTCCCGCTTCTGCTGCCAGGTGTCCACGATGAGCGCCTTGCGCTTGACCGGATCGGTCTCGGTCACGACCCGGTGCGCGGTGTCCGTGTCCATCGCCAGGCTCAGCGGTGGCCGGTTCGTCCACGAGATCCGCTCGCCGGGATCGTGCGTCACGCGGCCGTTGTTGTTCGCGTTCCCGGACATGTGGCAGGTCGCGCAGGTCGGGGCCTGGGTGTAGTCCTTGCCCAGCACCCAGCTCTTCGCGTCAAGGTGCATCTTCTCGCGCAGGTCCCGGAAGGCGACCCCGTGTTTGGACTCGTCGTAGATCTCCTTCTGCGGATGGTCCGGCCCGAGGTGGCACTTGCCGCAGTTCTCGGGCTGGCGCGCGCGCCGGGCCGAGAAGTCATGGCGGCTGTGGCACGCGGAGCAGGAGCCGCGGGAGCCGTCGAGGTTGATCCGCCCGATCCCGGTGTTGGGCCACGTCGCGGAGTCGAACTTCGGCCGGCCGTCGTCGCCCCGGGCGAGACTCCTGAGCACGTCGGCGGCGGTGGGCCGCCCGTCGGGACCTGGCTTGAAGTCGTCCGCCGTCACCGTCTTGCCGTCGGTCGTGAGCAGGCCAACCTTGCCGCCGTGGCACTGGCGGCAGCCGCTCGAGACGCTCGCCATGCCGTTGACCGACGTGATCTCCGGCCGGCCGGGGGTGGCGCTGTGCGGGTTGAAGGTTAGCCGCGCGCCCTCGACGATCTCGGCCAGCCGGTTGTCGAGCGAGGCCAGGATGTTACCGGCCGCGGCATGGTGGCTGGCTTCGAACTCCGCGGTCTCGCGGGCGTGGCACCGGGCGCAGTCGCGCGGTGTCACGATCGTGGCGATGGTCCCGCCGTTGTGCTCGAATGCGTCGGGCTCTCCCGCCGAGGCCGCGTGGCAGGCCAGGCAGCCCACCCTGGCCTTCGCGTGCCCGCTTGCCTTCCACTGCTCGATGATGCCGGGGGTCGCGACCGCATGGCACTCGACGCAGGCCTGCGACGGGTCGGGGTTCTTGGCGGCGCAAGCCGGATGGACGAGGAGTATGGACAGGACGGCGAGTGCGGTGCGGTTCATGAGCCCGATTCTAGCATTCACGGCTCCAGGCGGGTCGCGGCCTCCGCGATCGTGCGGGCGACGAACTCGCGGTAGGAACCGGTCTGGTCCCCGCCGAGGGCGAGGTAGGCCTCGACGAGCCGGCGGTTGACCTCTTCGGGCAGGTCGATCATGCCCGTGGGAAATAGCCAGACCGGGGCGTGGGACTTGAGGTCCGGCCGGCTCCAGCGCTCGTCCAGGGGCTTCGCCGGCCGGACCGGCCGGGCGAAGATCAGCCGGCGGGCGTTGTCCGAGAGATAGGCCTGCCGCTCCTCTTCCGTCGGGTTCAGCCCCGTCCCGTCGATCCAGAGCGCGGTCGAGGCGTAGCTCTCGTCGCGGTACAGGGCGACCGGGTACTCGCTGCCCCAGCAGACGCGCTCCCAGCCCGTGCGCGCGATCACGGCGCAGGCCCAGTCGATGATCTCCGAGCGCCGGAACATGCCGTGCCGGGAGAAGATGACGACGAACCGGGGGTGGCGGAACAGCCGGTCGATCCCGGGCATCCGGGAGAACATCTCGGGGGTGCCGCCGGAGGCGAAGTGCGGGGCGAGCACGAGCGCGTCCGGGTACCGGTCGAGGAACTCGAGCAGGTTGGGAGCCGCCACCGCGAGGCCATCGGATCCCACTACGAGCGGGACCGCGCCCTCGCGGCCGAGCACGTCGAGGAGCGCGGGCTCCTGGGCGACCGTCCCCTCGCCGATCCGGATGCCGAAGAAACCGGCCGCGAGCTGTTCGCGCACGCTCGCGAGCCGCTCCTCGGGGGTCGCGCCGGTCGGTAGCCCGGCGACCCGGAACCGGCCGGGCCAGCGCGCCGCCGTGCGCGCGAGCTCGCCGAGGTCGGGGCAGGTCTCGGCGGTGCAGACCAGGGCCTCGTGCACGCCGTTCCGGTCCATGACGCGCAGGAACTCCTCGCCGGAGAGGAAGCGGGGGAGCGCGACGTGGCCGTAGGCATCGAAAAGGGGTTTCGGCAGCTCAGACATAGCGATGGTGAAGCGCCCGGAGGTCGTACCGGTCCGCCGGGTCGTCCGCGAGCCTCACGTTCGCATCGACCTCGGCCTCCGAGATCATGCCGGCCACGGCGACGTCGACCTCCGGGGTCGAGAGCACGAACTTGAGCGCCATCCGCGACACCCGGTCGGCCGGAAGGTCCGGGAACTCGGCGGCCAGGAGCTTCTGGAGGAATCCGCTCGTGAGCGGCCGCATCACGGCGCACCCCATGCCGAGCGACCGCGCGTAGGGAATGATCCCGAACGGCTCGCGCTGGTAGTCGCAGACGCACTGGTAGATGAGGCTGTAGGCGAACAGCCCGACATCGAACCGCCCGGTCTTCAGGAGCCGCTCGAGCCCGCCCGACGGCGCCTCGGCCGTGATGCCGAGGAACCGCGTGTGGCCGCGCCTTCGCATCTCCTCCATCCAGTCGAGCACGCCGGAGGCCAGGATCCGGTCGGAACGCGCGTCGTCGAAGGAGTCGCCGTGATACTGGAGGATGTCCACGGCCGGGGTCTTGAGCCGGTCGAGGCTCTCCCGGAGCGCGGCGGTGGCCGCGGCCGGGTCCCAGGGCTCGCGGAAGAAGAACTTCGTCGCCAGTACGACCTTCTCCCGGATCCCTTCGAGCGCTTCGCCGAACATGCCCTCCGCCAGCCCCTCGCCGTAGCCGGGGGCGGTGTCGAAATACGTGACGCCGCGCGCCGCGGCGGCGCGTATGGCCGCGATCAGGGCGCGGCGGAAGGCGGGGCTGTCCCGGTCGTCGGCGGTCAGGTACCGGCGCAGGCCGGCGGGCGCGCCGCCGAACCCGAGCCGGGAGACCCGGAGTCCGGTGCGCCCGAGCGTCCGGTACTCCACCGCATCAATCCTCTAGGTTCAGCCAGCGCAGTTCCTGCGCCGATAGCTTGATCGAGAGCGCCGAGGTGCAGGATGACAGCTCTCCCATGTTCGCCGGCCCGACCAGGGCCCACATCGGCGTGGGCTGGTTGAGCACGTAGGCGGCGGCGATGTTCACCGGCTCCACGCCGCGCTTGACCGCCAGCTCCTTCGCCCTTTCCAGCCTCTTGAAGTTGTCGTCCGCGTACCAGCAGCGCACCATCTCCTTGTCGGAGCGGTCGTCCGCCTTGCCGCGAGCGAAGAACCCCCGGCCCTGGCTGGACCACGAGAAGACCGGGGTCTTCGTCTCTTCCAGCCACGGCCGCCATGCGGGCTCCGAGCAGGCGAGGCAGCCGTCCCACGGCGCCTCGACCATGCGGGCGAGGCTGAAGTTGTTCGACAGCACGCCGAACCCCTGGAGTCCCTTGGACTTCGCGTAGGCATTCGCCGCGTCGAGCCGCTCCATGGTCCAGTTCGAGCCGCCGAACACCCGGATGCGGCCCGCCTTCACGTGTTCGTTGAGGACGTCCACGAATTCCCCGACGGGCACTTCGGGGTTGTCCCGGTGCATGACGTAGAGGTCCGTGTACCCGGTCTGGAGCCGCTCGAGCGTCTCCAGGAGCTGCTTCGACAGGGCCTTCGGGTTGCAGTGGGGCGTGTGCGCGCCCTTGGCGAGAACCACGACCTGCTCCCGGACGCCGCGGAGCTTGATCCAGGAGCCCAACGTCTTGTCCGACGCCCCCCCGCCGTAGATGTAGGCGGTATCGAAGCAGTTGCCGCCCTGGGCGAAGAATTCGTCTGCCAGCGCCATCGCGGTCGGGCCATGGCCCATGACGCCGAGCACGAGGCGCGAGATCTTCTTGTCGATTCCGGGTAGCTGGCCATAGGTCATCGGGGCCTCCTTGCGGACCGCGAGCGGCCGCTGATCGACGGGCAGCGTCATGTTCTCGGGCTTCTCGGCGGGATAGGCGACGCCGATGGCTTCGCGCCACCGGTCGCAGGCGCGCAGGTTGCCCAGCGTGTCCTCGGGCGTCATGGCCGGGGGCGCCGCGCGCCGGCGCTCGACGCCTTCGGCGACCGCGTCGGCCTCGTAGGCGTAGCTGCTGCGGTCCGCGCGCCCCGTGATCTCCTCGGGCTTCTCCGCGCCCTGCCGGTGCAGGATCATCTTGTACGCGCCGGCGCCCTTCATGCCCCACGGGGAGGGCAGCAGGAGCCAACCTAAAGTCCCGTACACGCGGACGACGTTCTCCATATTGAGGCCCACACCGGTCGCGACCTCGGCCACGATCCCGCCGGGGAACTCGAGGCACCCGACCGCGACCTCGTCGATGCCGTCCGGGCTCAGCCGGGCGCACCCGGTCACCTTCACCGGATCGACGAAGTCGCGGCTCATCGCCGCCCCGGCGATGAGGCGGGCGATCGAGACGGGGTAGCAGCCGACGTCGAGGATGCCGCCCCCGCCGAGGGCGGGGTTCCAGAGCCGCCCTTGCGGGCTGTACCCCGACTGGAAGCTGAAGGAGGCCTGGATCGATCGGACCTCGCCGATGACGCCTTCCTTGATGACCCGGACGAGGTGCGCGGTCTGGGGGTGGGAGCGGTACATGAAGGCTTCCATGAGGAGGACGCTGTGTCGGCGGGCGGCCTCGACGACGGCCATCGCGGACGCGTAGTTGATCGTCAGCGGCTTCTCGCAGAGGACGTGCTTGCCGGCCTCGGCGGTCTTGATCGCCCACTCGGCGTGAAGGGTATGAGGAGGGGCTATGTAGACGGCCTCAACGTCGCCGTCCGCGAGGAGGGCCTCGTAGCTCGCGTGCCGGTGTCCGGCGGGCACGCCGAACTCGTTCCCGAACTTCTCCGCCGCCGCGGCCGTCCTGCTGCCGACGGCCACGAGGGTGCCTGTTTGCGATTCCTTGAGCCCGCGGGCGAAGACGCCCGCGATGCGACCCGTCGAAAGAATGCCCCAGCGTAGTGTGTTAGCCATGGGGGGATTATCCCTCATTCGTCCGGCGAGTGCGCGGGGGTGGTCACGGCCCCCCGGAGTCCACTACAATCCTAAAGCGGTTACGGCCGGTCCGGCGATGCCGGCCGCCAAGGAGGTCAGGATAATGGCGATTCCGGGACTGACGATCATCGGGGAGTCGATCAACGACTCCATACCGTCCACGAAGAAGCTATACGACGCCAACGATCTCGACGGCATCATCGCGCTTGCGAAGGCCCAGGACGAGGGCGGCGCGGCCTGGATCGACGTCAATGTCGGGCGGCGGCCCGCGGCCTTCATGGCCGACATGATCCGGCGCGTCCAGTCGGTCACGGCGAAGCCCCTGTCCATCGATACCCCGGATCCCGAGCTGGCCAAGGCCGCGCTCGAAGCCTACGATCCGGCACGCGCCGGCGGGAAGATGCCGGTCCTGAACTCGGTCTCGTCCCTGCGCATGGGGATGCTCGATCTCTACAAGATTCGCCCGTTCATGCCGATCCTGCTCGTCTCCGAGCGGATGGAAGGCGGGGCGGGGAAGCCGAACCGGACGACCGGGGAGACCGTCGCGACGGCGCGCGAAATGGTCGCGGCGATCAAGGCCTCCGGGCTCGGCATCCGGAACGATCAGCTCATCTTCGATCCCGGCATCGGGCCCATCGCGAGCGACATCGAGGGGATGCTGGGCCGGATCCTGGGGTCGATCAAGGCGATCCATTCCGACCCCGCGTTCGCGGGCGCCCATGTCAGCGTGGGGCTCAGCAACTTCAGCCACATGCTGCCGTCGAAGAAGGCGGACGGCACGCCGGTCAAGGGCGCGATCGAGAACGCGTTCCTGACGCGGGCCATGCCGGCGGGGCTTGACTTCATCATCGGGAGCGTCAGGCGCAAGTACGAGATCCTGCCCGATGGGCACCCGGCCCTCGTCTGCCTCGACGGCGCGGCCAGGATCGTGGGCGAGGACGCCCTCGACCTGGTCGTCGAGTTCTACACCGGCTGACGGGACAGCCGGCGGACCGCCGCTTCACGGCGGCCCGCCTTCAGGGTCAGGCGGCGGGGCCGTCCCACGCCGCGAGCTGCATCCGGATCCGCGCGAGCTGGATCGAGACGTTGTCGTACTCGTTCTTGGCCGAGTGGTGCTCGACGCTCCAGTAGCCCTTGTAGTTGGCGTCCTTGAGGATCTTCATCTTGGGCTCGAGTTCCTTCTCGCAGACGTCGTAGGAGATGTGCGAGTGCATGGCCCACTTGGCGAACTTCTCCTCGCCCGTGTTCTTGAAGTGGACGAGCACGCCGAACCCGGGGTGGTTCACGGCCTCGCAGAGCTTCTTCATGTTGTCGGGCTCGTTCTCGGTGCCCCAGTGGTTCTCGGGTCCGACGAGGAAGCCGTTGTCATGCGCGAACTTCGCGTATTCCTGGTAGCGCTTGACGATGAGGTCGAACTGTTCGTTGGACCAGGTCTTGTCCCGGCCGCCCGCGTCGATCCGGATCGTCTTCGCCTTGAGGAAGATCGAGGCCTTGAGCCACTCGAGCATCTGCTTGTAGTTGGCCTCGCGCTTCGCGGCGTCGTCATCCCACAGGATGGGGCCGTCGACGCAGAGGTTCGCGAGCTTGAGGTCGCGCTCCTCGAGTCCGTTCTTGATCCGGGCCAGGAATTCGGGCTCGAGGGTGGGGATCATGCCGTTCCAGATGTCGGCGCCACGCACGTGGTAGCGGTGACGGATGGTCTCCATGTAACCGAAGACGTCCATGGACTTGGCTCCGTGGAGGCCGTGGAAGCTGTATGACGCGATCGAGACTTTCAGTTTCATCGGTTGGGCTCCTGTCGTTATCGGATGCATGGAGATTCGCAGGTGCGGCGGGTGTTGTCAAGGATGGAGGGCATACAATAGACGCCATGACGAGCCGGGCGGTAATCGAGGATTTCATGGCCCAGAAGACGCTGGCCCTGGCGGGGGTGCGCCGCCGGGGGGACGGGTTCGGGCATGCCATCCGCAAGGAGATGACCCAGCGCGGCTGGGACGTCCGGCTCGTGCACCACCAGACCGACGAGATTCAGGGCCTTCCGTGCGTCCGTTCGGTGAAGGAGGTGGCCGGCCAGGTCGGGGGACTGATCCTGGTCACTCATCCGAACGTGACCGAGCGGCTCGTGCGCGAGGCGGCCGACGCCGGGATCAGGCGGATCTGGCTCCAGCCGGGCTCGGCCTCGAAGGAGGCGGTCCGGGTGTGCGAGGAACGCGGGATCGCGGTCGTATCCCGGGAGTGCATCCTCATGTACGCGGCGCCCGGGACCTTCCCGCATGGGCTACACCGCTGGTTCCGCGGCCTCCTCGGCCGCATGCCGCGCTGAACCCCGCGAGCGGGCTGATCAGGAGGGGTGGCTTGGCCTTCCGACGTTCCGGGGGTCGTCAACGCGGTTCCGTGTCGAGCGGGTGCCGCCAGCGAAGGCCGGGGAACCTGCCGTAGTCCCGATCGGCGGTCACCCAGGTCGAACCCGACTCGATGGCCAGCGCCGCGAACCATGCGTCCGTGATCCCGGGCCCGCGGAGGCGCGTGCGGGATACCAGGTCGCGGAAGATGGCCCAGTGGCGCGGACCGGGAGCGATCAGGACCGCGTTGGGACGGTTGCGGAGCGCCTCGGCGTCCTCGAGGGCGGAGTCGGCCGGGGTGGGCATCGGGAAGATCGAGCGGTTCGTCACGATCCTGACGTAGCCGGCAAGGGCGAGGTCCGAGATCCCGAACGGGGCCGCTCCCCCGGCCGTCGTGGCGAGCCACTCGCGGTACTCGGCGTGCCTTTCCGCGTCGGCACGGTGGGCGTAAACGAGAACGTTGACGTCAGGAAGATCCGTGGTGCTTGTCCCCGATCTCGAGCAGCTCCGAGGTCTTGTCCAGGTTGATGCCCGGCCGGACGCCCGTTCCCTTGAAGGTCCGCATCTTGAAGGGGGAAACGGAGGCGGTCTTGGCGCGTACTGCAAGAGACATCCGGATCGCGTCCGCCACCACCTGCCCCACGGTCCGGCGGGTGGCTGCGGCCTGTTGCTTCACCTGCCGCGCGAGATCATCGGGGATCGTGAGCGTGGTCCTCATGCATCAAAGCATATGATGCTTGCATCACGATGTCAACCTCGCGTCCCGCGTCTCAGGGGGGACCGCAGGCTCAGGCGGGCTTGGCCAGTTCGTAGAGGATGAAGTTCGGGACCCGCGCTTCCTCGCCGAGCTCGGGGAATCGGGCGATGTCCTCCGGCGTGGCCGTCGGTTCCACGAGGCCCTCGAACACGAATCCGGCGGCGAGGAACCCGGTGACGGTCGTCATCAGGGAGCGGTGGAAGTTCGTGAACTCGACGCCCATCATCGTCCACGTGCGCTCGTTCTCCTCGAAGTATCGATCCAGGATGACGTGCAGCTTCTTCCCGTCGTCGGCCTTGAGCCATCCGCCGAAAGCCGAGCGCATGGGGTGGATGTTGGCGATGGCGAATCGTCCGCCCGGCTTCAGGATCCGGAAGACCTCCCGGTTGTTCGCATCGACCTCGGGCAGGTCGCACTGGCTGAGGTAGGACACTGCCAGATCGAACTGGTTGTCGGCGATGCCGGGCATCTCCTGAACGTCCGCGACCCGGTACTCGTCGCGCCCCGTCGCGAGGGCCCGGGCGGCTTCGACGAGGGGCTCGCAGAGGTCGAGGCCGAGGACATATCCGGCGTCCCGCGCCGCGAGCATCCTCGAGAACCGGCCCTCCCCGCATCCCGTGTCGACGATGCGCAGTCCCCGGACGTCGCCACAGGCCTCGATCATGGCCCGATCGAGCAGGCCGGCTCGGACCGCATTGCGGCCCTCCCGGACCTCCCGGATCCAGAGCGGGGCGAGATTCTGCCATTGCCGGCGGAGATCCGGATTGTTCATGAAGAAGGCGCTCCTCGGGCTGGGCTCGAACCAGCAACCCCCCGGTTAACAGCCGGGTGCTCCACCATTGAGCTACCGAGGAATATCGTGGCCCCTCTTGGGGCACCTTGACCTCAATTGTACCAAGTGCGGGGCTATACTGAAGCCCGGCAGGCACTGGAGCCGGGGAGGGAATCGGATGTACATCGTGTCGGTGACGATCAAGGTCAAGCCCGGGAACGTGGAGGAGTTTGTCCAGGCCACGCTGGCCAACGCGGAGGCCACGCGGGGCGAGTCCGGGAACGCCCGGTTCGACGTTCTCCGCGCCGAGGACGACCCGACCCGGTTCCTCCTCTACGAGGCCTACCGCACGAAGGACGACTTCGTCGCGCACCAGAAGACCGCGCACTACCTCGCCTGGCGGGACACGGTCAAGGACTGGATGGCCGAGCCCCGGACCGGCGTCCGCCACGTGAACGTCTTTCCCGGGGACTCGGGGGGCTGGTAGTGGCCGAACCGGTCTTCCCGGCGGAGTTGCGGGTCCCGTCCCGGGTCCTGTTCGGGCCGGGCGTCCTCAGGCATCTTGGAGAGGTCGCCGGAGCCTTCGGCAAGCGGGCATTGCTGGTCACCGGGTCGGCGTCGGTTAGGCGGGGCGGGACGCTGGGCAAGATCGAGGCGGTGCTGCAATCGCACGGTGTCGCAAGCGTCCATGTCACGGTCCGCCATGAGCCCGACGTGGAGTCCGTCGACAAGGCATCCGCCATGGGGCGATCGGCGGGCTGCGATTTCGTCATCGCGGTCGGCGGGGGGAGCGTGATCGACCTCGCGAAGTCCGCCGCCGGCATGATTCCGAACGAGGGCTCCCTCCTGGACTACCTCGAAGGGGTCGGGACGGGGAAGACCATGGCGCGAGCCCCCCTGCCCCTTATCGCGGTGCCGACCACGGCGGGGACCGGGAGCGAGGCCACGAAGAACGCCGTCATCAACGGATACTCGCTGACCCGCGGGCCCTTCAAGAAGAGCTTCCGGGACCCCCGGCTGGTGCCCGCCGTGGCCCTCGTGGATCCCGAGCTCTCCATGGGGGCGTCGTCCGAGATCACGACGGCGTGCGGGATGGACGCGCTGACCCAACTCGTCGAGTCGCTGACCTCCCTGCACGCGACGGCCGTCACGGACGCCCTCGCGGTATCCGGGATCGAGGCGGTGGGGCGATCCCTCCAGCGCGCGGTCGAGAACGGGTACGGGCTGGAGGCCAGGGTCGAGATGGCGTACGCCGCCCTGCTCTCGGGGATCTGCCTCTCCAACGCCGGACTGGGCGCCGTCCACGGGCTCGCCTCGCCCGTGAGCGCCCACGCCCCCGTGCCGCACGGCCACATCTGCGCCGTGCTCCTGCCGCTGGTTACCGGGGCCAATCTTGCCGCGCTCCGGGAGGGCCGGGGGAGGCAGGAGGCGCTGCGCGGGTACGAGCGCGCCGAGGAGGCGCTGGGTGCTCCCATCGCCGGGTTCTGCGGCCGGTTCAGGATCCGCGGCTTCGGGTCCTTCGGCCTGAAGCTGGAGGATCTGTCCCGCGTCGTGGCGGGCGCGACCAGCGGGAGCATGAAGACGAACCCGGTGGAGCTGACGCCGCAGGAACTCGAGGGCATCCTGAAGGAGGCGCTGTGAGCGGCGCCCTGCCGGTCCGTCCGGGGGCCGGCGGAGTCGAGTTCACGGTCTATGCCGCGCCGCGGAGCGCCAAGCCCGGAGTACGCGGCGTCCAGGCCGACGCCCTGAAGGTCGCGGTCCGCAGCGCCCCCGAAAAGGGACGGGCGAACGAGGAGCTGGTCGACGTGCTCGCGGACTTCCTCGGGGTGAAGCGCGGCGCCGTCGAGATCGTGGCCGGCGCCGGCATGCGGCGCAAACGCGTGCGCGTGGCGGGCATGTCGGCCGCGGCCCTGCTGAAGGCCGTCGAAGGTCCGTTATCGAAGCCCTGATATTCCCGCATCCGCTTCGACAACGAACCCGTCCGGGTTCGCTATAATCCGTCGCATGAACACCCTCGTGATCGGCGGCACCGGGCTCATCAGCGGCGCGATCGTCCGCGAACTCCGGCGGAAGGGTCATCGCGTCACGGTCTTCCACCGCGGCCGGCACCCGCTCGGCCTCCAGGGCGTCGCCGAGATCATCGGCGACCGGCAGGACCGCCGGCTCTTCGAGGCCGCGATGCGCGCGCTCTCGTTCGACGCCGTCGTCGACATGATCTCGTTCTCGCGCGAAGATGCGGCGTCGGCGTTCCGGGCGTTCCACGAGCGGGTGCGGCATTTCATCCACTGTTCGACCGTGTGCGCGGTCGGCGTGCCGACGCGCCAGGTCATCTGCGACGAGACCGAGCCGTACCATCCCGTGTCGGGATACGGGCGGGGGAAGGCCGACGGCGAGCGGTTCCTGCTCGCGATGTGGCGGCAGAAACGCTTTCCGGTCACGATCTTCCGGCCGTCGCACACGTATGGGCCCGGGGGCGGCTGGGTGCTCGGGACCTTCCTGACCGACTGGGACACGGACTGCGAGCTCGTGAACCGGATCAGGGCCGGCAGGCCGGTGGTCGTGCACGGCGACGGCACCACGCTCTGGCAGTCGTGCTACTGCGACGACGCGGCGAAGGGCTTCGTCGGCGCGCTGGGGAAGGCCCACGTGCGCGGGCAGGTGTACCAGGTCTGCGGACGCGACATCATGGACTGGAACGCCTACGTCGAGGCGGTGGGCCGGGCCGTCGGACGCAGGCCGAAGATCGTGCACGTGCCGACCGACGTCATCGTGCGGGGCGCGCCGGAGTCCGCGACCGGGTTCCTCCGGGAGATAGCGTTCACGCACGGGGCCTACTCGATCGACAAGATTCGCCGTGACATCCCCGAGTTCGACCCCGTCATCGATGTCGAGGAGGGGACGCGCCGCCATATCCGCTGGCTCCGGGCCGAGGGCCGGCTGGCGAAGGCGCCGAAGCGTCCGTTCGAGGACCGGCTGGCCCGGTTCGGCCTCCGGATGCAGCGCGCGGCCGCCCGCCTGCGATAGGGGAGGGGTCCGTTTCGGCCCCCATGGTTCGTCCTCGAACCGACTTGACCGGAGGCCCGGCGCGGGCCTATCCTGCGTAGCCGAACGTGCCTATCAAGGAGTTCGAGTGCCAGGCCTGCCACCACCGGTTCGAGGAGATCCTTGGGCTGACCGAGCCCGTGCCGGTGAAGTGTCCCAAGTGCTCGGGCGGGCCCCTCAAGCAGTTGCTGGGCACCTTCCGGATCGGCGGGGCCACCCGCAAGAGCGCCTCCGAGAGCGAGTTTGACGGCGGTGGCGAGGCGCCACCCGACGGCGGGTTCGGGGGGGGCGGCGATTTCGGAGGCGGCGGGGATTTCGGCGGCGGCGAGGATTTCGGCGGGGATGAGCCGCCGGCCGAAGCCGGGGACGACAACATGGCCGGGTTGGGCGGCGAGCCCGCCGGCGGCGACGACGACTTGGGGGGAGCGGAGACGCCCCCCCGCGAGGAGGACTGACACGTGAAGACACTGCGAGTGGGCATCATCGGTACCGGGGGCATCGCGCAGACGCACCTCCAGGGCTACAAGGAGTCGGAAGGCGTGGAGGTCGTCGCGGCCTGCGACGTCCGGGAAGAGGCGGCGCGCTCCACGGCGCAGAAGTGGAACATCCCCAACGTCTATACCGACTACCGGAAGATGTTCAAGGAGCAGAAGCTCGACCTCGTATCCGTCGCCACGCCCAACGCCTTCCACATGGCGCCCACGGTCGCGGCGCTCCAGGCCGGCTGCCACGTCCTCTGCGAGAAGCCCATCGCCATGAACGCCCGCGAGGGCGCGATCATGTGCGCGGCGGCGAAAAAGGCGCGGCGCATGCTGGACATCGGGCTCAACTGCCGGTTCATCCCGGGGAACCAGGCGCTCAAGAAGTTCGTCGTCGCGGGCGAGCTCGGGAAAATCTACTACGTCCGCGTGCAGGCCCTCCGCCGCCGCGGGATTCCGGGCTGGGGCGCCTTCACCCGCAAGGACATGTCCGGCGGCGGGCCGCTGATCGACATCGGCGTCCACCAGCTCGACCTCGCGCTCTGGCTCATGGGGCATCCCGAGCCCGTCTCCGTCACCGGTAACGCCTACTGCGTCTTCGGGAAGCGGAAGAACATCTTCGCGCCCTGGGGTGCCTGGGACCCCAAGACCTACACGGTCGAGGACATGGCGGCCGGAATGGTCAGGTTCCGGAACGGGGCCACGCTGACGCTCGAGGCCTCGTGGGCCGCGCACATCGAGCACGATGTGTGGAACGTCTCGCTCATGGGCACTGACGGCGGCGCCTCGACCTCGCCGCTGCGCATGTTCAAGGAGGAGCAGAAGACGCTCCTCGACGTGAGCCCGGCGCAGGTGCCGAACCTCGAGAGCCACACCGCCGAGGTCCAGGCGCTCGTGCACGCTATCCGGACCGGCGGCAAGGCGCCCGTTCCGGGCGAGCAGGCGCTCATGGTCACGCGGATCCTGGATGGCATCTACCAGTCCGCGAAGACGGGACGCGAAGTCCGGCTCTAAAGGCCGTTGTGAAGACCCAACGGCCTTTGGCGGCAGTGGTTGGATTATGTAATGGCCGCTAGTGTTTCGATGGAAGGCCGGTTCGCGGGCCGGGTCGTCCTCGTCACGGGGGCGGCGCAGGGGATCGGGGCCTGCCTGGCCGCGTCCTTCGCCGCCGCGGGGGCGTCCGTCGTCCTGGCGGACGTCGACGGCCGGGCGGGAACCCGGCGGGCTGGTGAACTCGTGCTGAAGGGCTGCCGCGTCCGGTTCGTGAAGGCGGATGTCGGCAAGCCGGCCGATGTCCGGCGTCTGGTGCATGACGCGGTCCGGTGGGGCGGCCGACTGGACGTGCTCGTCAACAACGCCGGGATCGGCTCCTCCGCGCCGCTCGCGACCCGGCCGGTCGGTCAGTGGGACCGGGTCCTGGCCGTGAACCTGCGGGGGGCCTATCTGGCGTCCCAGCTCGCGGCACCCCACCTCGCGAAGACCAGGGGCGTCATCGCGCTGATCGCGTCGACGCGCGCGCTCCAGTCGGAGGCGGATACGGAACCGTATTCGGCCTCCAAGGGTGGCCTGCTCGCGCTGACCCACGCGCTGGCGGTCACCCTGTCGGGACGGGTGCGCGTGAACGCGATCCTGCCGGGCTGGATCGTTACGGACCGGTGGCGCTACGACAGCCGGCGCACGACCGTGTCTGAGGCGGACGACGCCCAGCATCCGGCCGGACGGGCGGGCCGGCCGGAGGACATCGCGTCCGCGGCGCTGTTCCTCTGCTCCGCCGAGGCGGGATTCATCACGGGCGCCCACCTGGTCGTGGACGGCGGGATGACCCGCCGGATGCAGTACCTCGAGTAGCGGGGAGGCGCTAGCGACCGAGCCGCCGGAGGGCGGCGGGAAGGTTCGCGGCCCGGGTGACCATGGCGTCGGGCCGCCACCGGGCCAGCTCCCGGCGCCGCCCGAAGCCCCAAGTCACGCCGCACAGGAGGGCATGAGCCCTTCTTCCGGCCTCCATGTCGAACCGGCTGTCCCCGACGACGACGGTTTCGGACGGACGGGCGCGGAAGCGCCGCATGAGATCGAGGATCGCGGCCGGGTGCGGCTTGCGCTTCCGCATCTCGTCGCCGCCGACCACGGCCCGGAACCGCCCCGCGACGCCGAGCCCCTTCAGGATCCGGCGGCTTAGACGCCCCGGCTTGTTGGTGAGGACGACCAGCGTGGGGCCCCGCAAGGCGGCCAGGGCGCGCCGGACTCCCGGGTAGAGCCGGGTGCGCCGAAGGCACCGGCGGCCGTATAGCCGCAGGAACCGGCGGTAGAGCGCCGGCATCCCCGCGGGGTCGGGTCCGAGGACTTCCGGCAGCGTGTGGCGGAGCAGGTGCCGGGCGCCCTGGCCGACGCATGCGGCGATGGCGGCGGGGGGCTTGCGGCGCAGGCCCAGGCCCGCCCGCAGTTCGTTGACCGCGTCCGCGAGGTCGGCCCCCGTCGACGCCAGGGTGCCGTCCAGGTCGAAAACGACGAGTTTGAGCGCCACCGGAGTTTCCATCATACTGAAGTGCCATGGTTGAGGGAGGGCGGAAGCCGAACGCCCCGCGGGCGAAAGCGCCCCGGGCGCCGGGGACTGCGCATGACGATGCGCCGTACCCCGTGATCCGGGTGGTCGCGGGCGGGGCCGTCGAGCACACGAACGGCGCGGCCGAGATCGTGTTCCCGGGTCTTCGCGCGCGCGGGGCCTCCCATCCCCTCGTCGCGGGCATCCTCACGGCGGCGGCGGGCATGACCCGCGGCTCCCGGTTCGTGGATCGCGAGGAGGCGCATGGCGACCGCGTCTGGGCCCAGCGCATCGTGCGAGAGCCGGGGCGGTTCACGGTCTACATGACCGACATCACGGAACTGAAACTGGCGCGCGAGGAGCTGCGCCTGCTCGAGACGCACGACCGGCTCACGACCCTGCTGTCCCGCGGGCTCCTGCTCGACCGCCTGACCGAGGCCGTGCACAGCGCGCTCCGCTACAAATTTCCGCTCTCGCTCGCGCTCTGCGACGTCGACGGCATGCACCAGATCAACGACACGTTCGGCCACCGGGTCGGGGACGAGGTCCTCGGGGGCGTGGGCGCCACGCTCAAGGGGTGCCTGCGGGCCGAGGACATCGCGGGGCGGTACGGTGGCGACGAGTTCGCGATCGTCTTTCCTCACACGACCGCGTATGACGCGGTTATCGGGATCGACCGGATCCGGCAGCGGCTCGACCGGCTCGACATCCGGACGAAGCCGGCGCATGCGCTCAAGGTGACGATGTCATACGGCGTCGCGGATCTCTCGCCCCGGGACATGAGCGAGCGGGACCTCCTCGACGCCGCGCAGAAATCCCTCGCCGAAGCGAAATCCTCTACCTCTCGATAAGTTCGATCTCGTAGCCTTCCGGCGCGTCCACGAACGCCATGCGGCCCTGGCCCTTGGTCCCGTGCGGTCCCTCCGAGAACGCGAAGCCCTGGGCCTTCAGCCGTCCTGCGATCGCGTCCAGGTCGTCCACGAGGAAGGCGAGATGCGTCAGATCCGGACCGACCGTGACGGGGCCCGAGGCGGGGAAGCGGCAGATCTCGATCTCCTCGTCGCTGTCGGGGGCCTTGAAGAAGGCGAGTTCGGATCCCCGGCCCGAGGTGGACCGGCGCGTGAGGGTCAGGCCCAGCGCGTCCCGGTAGAAGGCCACGGTGCGCTCGAGGTCCTCGACGCGGTAGCGGGTGTGCAGGAGCTTCCTGATCATGGCGTATACCTCCCGGAGTGTCTCTCGCCGGATATAATACCCGGATGGCTACCAGCGCGAAGATGGGGACCGGGTCGGCGTCACTGAAGGCGCAGGTCGGCGCCCAGGCGCAGGCGGCGCGGCAGGGCGCCCTGCGCCTGGCGTCCGTGCCGACCGCCCAGAAGAACCAGGCCCTGGAATTCCTTGCCGGCGCGCTCGAGCGCGAGCAGGCTGCGATCCTGGCCGAGAACCGGCTCGACGTCGAGGCGGCGCGGAAGGCGGGGGAGCGGCCCGCCCTGATCGACCGGCTGACGCTCACCGAGGGGCGCCTGCTGGCGCTGGCGGCCTCCGTGCGCGAGGTCGTCGCCTCGTCCGATCCGATCGGCGAGGTCACGGGGCGGTGGCCCCGCCCCAACGGGCTGCGCATCGTGCGGCAGCGGGTGCCGATCGGCGTCATCGCGATCATCTACGAGTCCCGGCCCAATGTGACCGTGGACGCCTCCGTCCTGTGCCTCAAGGCCGGGAACGCGGTCGTGCTCAAGGGTGGTTCCGAGTCCCTGAACAGCAACCGCCTGCTCGCGGCGCTTCTGGCGAAGTCCCTGGGCCAGGCGGGCCTGCCCGGGGAGGCGGTCCAGTTCCTGGACACGACGGACCACGCCGCCGTCAGCGAGCTGGTGCGGCTGGACGGATTCGTTGACCTCGTCATTCCCCGCGGCAGCGAGGAGATGATCCGCCGGATCCGGGAGCAGGCGACCGTGCCTGTCATCGGCCACGGGAAGGGGCTCTGCCACGTCTTCGTGGACCGGTCCGCGAACCTCCGGATGGCCGAGGACATCGTCTTCAACGCGAAGGTGTCGCGGCCCGGCGTCTGCAACGCCATGGAATGCCTGCTCGTGCACCGGGACGCGGCGGCAGCGTTCCTGCCCGCCGCCGCCCAGCGCCTGGCGGCCGCCGGCGTCGAACTGCGGGGGGACGAGGCCGCGCGGAACCTTGTGGCATCGATGAAACCGGCCACGGACGAGGATTTTCGGACCGAGTACCTGGACCTCATCCTTTCGGTTAAAGTAGTGGACGGCGTGGACGCAGCCATCGAGCACATCAACAACTACTCGTCCCACCTGTCCGAGGCGATCGTGTCCGAGGACCGGCGGGCCGTCAAGCGGTTCATGGACCAGGTGGACTCGGCCGTCGTCTACCACAACGCCTCGACGCGGTTCACGGACGGCGGGGAGTTCGGGTTCGGCGCCGAGATCGGCATCTCGACGGGCCGCCTGCACGCGCGGGGTCCCATGGGCCTCAAGGAGCTGACCTCGTACAAGTACCTCGTGTACGGACAGGGCCAGGTGCGCGCGTGAAGATTCCGGAGAAGCTCCAGTTCTGGCGCAGGTGGTCCAATACCCGGAAGGCGCGCTGGATCGGGTATGCGATCACGGCGTTCACCATCCTGGCCGCGGTCGCGGACCTCGGGGAAGGCGTGAGCCTGCGGAGCCTCGACCTCCTCTTCTACCTGCGCGGCGAGATTCCCGCGACGGCGCCCGTCGTCATCGTCGCGATCGACAACGAGTCGTTCGACGAGATGACCGAGTCCTCCGGCCGGTGGCCCTGGCCCCGGAGCACGCACGGGAAGGTGATCAACCAGATCATGAAGGGCAAGCCGAAGGTGATCGTGTTCGACGTGCTCTTCACCGAGGAGGACACGAAGCATCCGCTCGAGGACCCTGCGCTCGCGGCGGCCTGCCGGAAGGCCGGGTGCGTCATCCTCGGCGCGGAACTCGTTCACGTCGTGGATCGCGCGTTCGAGTCCGACGAGCTCAAGCTGCCGATCAAGATCCTCCGTAACGCGATCCTGGAGCCGGGGCTCGTCAATACGCCCCAGGACTCCGACGCCTTCGTGCGCCGTGCCCAGCTCTACAAGAAGATCCACGAGGAGCGGTACTACTCCCTCGCCGCCGAGGCCCTGCGCAAGTACCTGGGCGTGGGCCGGGGCGAGATCAACACCGAGCTCGGCCGGATGGAGTTCGGGCCCGACCGGGTGATCCCCCTCGACAGCAGGGAGATGATGCTCATCAACTACTGCGGGGGCGCCAAGACCTTCAAGACCATTCCCTACTACCAGGTCTACAAGGGGATGACCGACCCGCAGGTCTTCAAGGACGCGATCGTGTTCGTCGGCGCCACGGCGATCGACCTGCACGACACCTTCCATGTCCCGTTCTCCTGGACCCCCCTCGCCGAGGACCGGATGGCGGGGCAGATGCCCGGGGTCGAGATCCACGCGAACGTGATCGACACCATCCTGAACAAGCGGTTCATAAGGGAGCCTTGGGATATTTTCACGCTCGGCCTCATTCTGGGATTGGGCGTGCTGGTCAGCTCGGTGGCGATCCGGGCCCGGATCTGGCTGTCCCTCCTCGTGGCCGCCGGGGCCGCGGTCGGCCTGCTCGTGCTCTCCGTCTGGCTCTTCGCCTCGCAGGCGATTTTCCTGAACTTCGTCTACCCGCTGGCCGCGATCGGGGCGAACTTCCTCGTGGTCACGACGTACCGGGCCTCGGTCGAGATGCGTGAGAAGCAGAAGGTCCGGGCGACGTTCGCCCGCTACGTCTCGCCGCACGTGCTCACCACGGTGTTGAACAACCCGCCCGAACTGGGCGGCGCCCGCCGGGTGGCGACTGTGCTGTTCTCGGACGTCCGGGGTTTCACCTCGATGTCCGAGAAGCTCACCGCCCACGAGGTCGTCGAGATCCTGAACGAGTACCTGACCGAGATGGTCGAGGTCGTGCTGGCCCACGACGGCACTCTCGACAAGTTCGTCGGGGACGCGGTCATGGCCGTCTTCGGCTCCCCGATGGACCAGTCGGATCACGCCCTGCGGGCGGTTTCCACGGCGTGGACCATGCACATCAAGCACGAGGCCCTCAAGGTAAAGTGGGTCAACGAGGGGAAGACGCCGTTCGAGATCGGTATAGGCGTGAACACGGGCGAAGTCGTGGCGGGGAACATGGGGTCGCCCAACCGGATGGAGTTCACGGTCATTGGCGATAACGTCAACACCGCCGCCCGTCTCGAGTCCGCGACCAAGGAGGCCCACTGCAAGATCCTGATCAGCGCTTCGACACTCGAGCAGGTCAAGGATCATGTGCAGGTCAAGGAGCTCGATCCGATCATGGTGAAGGGCAAGGCCCAGCCGATTCCCGTTTACCAGCTCCTCGGGGTGTCCGCAGAGGCGCAGGCGCGCATGCTCGTCGGCGTCTCCACGCACCGGGCCGGCGCGCAGTAATAGTTCGCCCAAAGCCCGTGAGCCTCCCGGTTCCCTCCGACGGACAGCCGATCACGATTCGCGACGGGCGCCTCGTCGTGCCCGACCGCCCCGTGATCCCGTTCATCGAGGGCGACGGCACCGGCCGCGATATCTGGCGCGCGTCGAGCCGCGTGCTCTCGGCCGCCGTCGAGAAGGCCTACGCGGGCAGGCGTTCGATCGCGTGGCTCGAGGTGCTCGCGGGGGAGAAGGCCTTCAAGGCGACGGGTACCTGGCTGCCCGACGAGACACTCGAGGCCATCCGCCGCTGGCACGTCGCGATCAAGGGCCCGCTCACGACGCCGATCGGCGGCGGGATCCGCAGCCTCAACGTGACGCTGCGGCAGGCCCTCGATCTCTACGCCTGCGTGCGGCCCGTTCGCTGGTTCAATGGGGTGCCCTCCCCGATGAAGGAGCCCCAGCGGCTCGACATCGTCATCTTCCGGGAGAACACGGAGGACGTCTACGC
This sequence comes from bacterium, assembly GCA_919901855.1. Classification (GTDB taxonomy): domain Bacteria; phylum Oederibacteriota; class CAKKQC01; order CAKKQC01; family CAKKQC01; genus CAKKQC01. The sequence continues at coordinate 158,209 of CAKKQC010000021.1, forward strand.
CGGTATCGAGTGGCCCGCCGGGAGCCCGGAGGCGAAGAAGTTCATCGAGTTCGTGAAACGCGAGCTTGGGGCTACCATCCGGCCGGACTCGGGCGTGGGGGTGAAGCCGATCTCGCCGTTCGGGACGAAGCGGCTGATGCGCATGGCGCTCAAGTACGCGGCGGCGCACGGGCGGACGCGGGTCACGATCATGCACAAGGGCAACATCATGAAGTACACGGAGGGCGCGTTCCGGCAGTGGGCGTACGACGTGGCGAAGGATGAGTTCGGGGCCTCGACCGTGACCGAGGAGGCCGTGGGGTCGGGCGGGACGCCCGCGGGGGCGTCGGCCGATGGGAAGATCCTGGTCAACGACCGGATCGCGGACATCACCTTCCAGCACCTCCTGCTCCGGCCGGACGAGTTCGAGGTCATCGTCACGCCCAACCTCAACGGGGACTACCTTTCGGACGCCGCCGCCGCCCAGGTGGGCGGGCTGGGGCTGGCGCCGGGGGCGAACATCGGGGACGAGGCGGCGGTCTTCGAGGCTACCCACGGAACCGCGCCCAAGTACGCCGATCGGGATATGGTCAACCCCTGCGCGGTCATCCTGTCCGGAGCCATGATGCTGGAGCACCTGGGCTGGGGGGAAGCGGCCGCCCGTCTGACGGCGGCCCTGGATCGCACGATCGGCGAGCGGATCGCGACCTACGACCTGGCCCGGCAGATGGCCGGCGCCCGGCAGGTCGGGACGGCCGCCTTCGGCGACGCCCTGATCGAGCGCCTGTGAGGCCCCCGGGGCGCGGCGCCGCAGGAGCGGCGCCGAAGGCGGGCTCGGCCCGCCCCTTGAGTCCGGCCGCGGTGGCATGCTACGATCGGCCGAGTGAACGTATACCCCGAATCGAAGGAGCCCCAGGGTTCTTGACGCGTAGCCAAGCGGAATCCGGGGCTCCGGCTTCCTGATGCCAGGCAACGAGCGCCATTACCGGATCAACCGGGAGTTGACGGCGCCACGCCTGCGTCTGGTGGGGGCCAAGGGCGAGCCGCTGGGCATCGTTCTCCTCGAGGACGCGCTGCATCGCGCCGAGGAAGTCCGGATGGACCTGGTTGAAGTCGCGCCCGAGGCGGATCCGCCGGTGGCGCGTCTGATGGATTTCGGGAAGTTCCGGTATACGCAGCAGAAGCACGAGCAGGCGGCCCGTCGCCGCCAGCACGTGGTGAAGATCAAGGAGGTCAAGTTCCACGTGAAGATCGCGCCGCATGACTTCCAGGTGAAACTGCGGCACGCGGAAGAGTTCCTCACGAAGGGGGACAAGGTGAAGCTCGTGATCACCTTCCGCGGTCGCGAGGCGGATCACGCGGACCTCGGCATGCGCGTCCTCGAGAACTGCGTGCGCGATCTGGGCAAGGTCGGCGTCGTCGAATACCGGGACGAGAGCGAGCCCAAGTACAAGTCCATCATCATGACCCCGAAGGCCGCCAAGCCCAAGGCCTGACGAGAAGAAGGAGAACAGTCGTGCCGAAGCTCAAGAGCAATCGTGCAGCCATGAAGCGGTACCGGTTCACGGCCAGCGGGCGGGTCAAGTACGCCAAGGTCGGACGCCGGCACAACATGCACCAGAAGTCCGAGAAGAACAAGCGGGGGTTCAACCACGCCGTGTACCTGCCCAAGCAGGACGCCGTGCACGTCGAGCGCCTGCTGCCCTACGGGTCGAGGTAGGAGGCCGCCATGCCGCGCGTAAAGCCGGGCAAGACCACCCGCAAGTGGCACAAGAAGATCCTCAAGCTTGCTAAGGGCGCGTACGGCGCGCGGAGCAAGCGCTACGCGACCGCGCTCACGCACGTTCAGCGCGCCGGGAACTTCGCCTGGCGCGACCGCCGGAACAAGAAGCGCGACATGCGCCGTCTCTGGATCGAGCGGATCAACGCGGGCGCGCGCGAGCACGGCCTGCCGTACCATGTGTTCGTTCACGGGTTGAAGCTGGCGAAGATCGAGCTGGATCGCAAGCAGCTTTCGGAGATCGCCATCCACGACCCGGCCGCGTTCGCGAAGCTCGTCGAGCTGGCGAAAGGCGCCGTCCCGGCCGCCTGACGGGACCCTTCTTCCCCGTGCCGGTCGATCGCGCCTCCGAAGTAACTGTCATCCTGCTCGAGGGATTGCGGTTTCGCGGGCGGCACGGCGTTCTGGCCGAGGAGCGGAAGCTCGGCGGTCCGTTCCGGGTCGATCTCGCGCTCGACATCCTCTCGCCTCCGCGCTGGCGTGACCGGCTCTCCGAGACCCTCGATTACCGGTCCGCGTTCGCGCGGACGAAGGCGCTGATGGAGGGCCGTCCCTTCCGGACCCTAGAAGCGCTCGCGGACACCCTCGCCGTGGCGCTCATCCGCCTGCCGAAGGTGCGTCGCGCGCGCGTGCGGATCACGAAGCTGGCGCCGCCGTTCATGCCCGGAGCCACTTCCGCCGTCGAAATCGCGAGGACGCGCGGGGAGGTCCGGTGACGGAGGGGCCGGTCGCCGGCCAGTCGCTCGCCCGGTTCCCCGCGAGTTGACGGTGGGGGAACCGAAGCTCCTCAAGGGCTCGGCGATGGCGCAGGCGATCCGGGAGGTCGTCGTGCGGGAGGTCGACGCGCTCAAGGCAAAGGCGATCCATCCCACGCTCGCCTTCGTCTATCCGGACGGGGACGGCGGCGCGATCTCCTACGCGGAGTCCCAGAGCCGGTCCTGCGGGAAGGTCGGGATCGGCTACCGCGCGTGTCCACTGGAGAACCCGACGCAAGTGACGCTGCTCGAGACGATCCGCGTTCTCAAGGAGGATCCGGAGGTGACGGGCATCCTCCTCCACCAGCCCTGGCCGAAGACCGTGGACGAGCTGGCCGCTCGCCTCCGGATCGGTGCCTCGCACGACGTCGAGGGCATGGATCCGGCCGCGCTCGGCCTGCTCGCCCTCGGAGCCCCGGCGCAGGTGCCCTGCACGGCGGCCGCGGCGCTCGAGATGCTTAAGGCTTCGGGTGCGCCGCTCGCGGGCCGGGACCTCGTAATCGTGGGGCGGAGCCCTGCGGTCGGACGCGCGCTCGCGCTCCTGCTCCTCAAGGACAGACAAGCGCCCACGATCACGATCTGCCACACGGCGACCGCCGACCTCGCCGCGCACACGCGCCGGGCGGACCTCCTCGTCGTCGCCGCGGGCAGTGCGGGTCTGGTGACCGGGGACATGGTCAAGGATGGCGTGGTCGTCGTCGACGTGGGTACCAACGTCATAGCGGCGCCTGACGGGACCGACACGCTCACGGGTGATGTGGATTTCGCGAGCGTGGCCGCGCGGGCTGCCGCGATCACGCCGGTGCCGGGCGGGGTGGGGCCCGTGACCGCGGCCCTCCTGCTTCGGAATGTCGTCATCTGCGCCCGCCAACTCCTCCTGGACTAACCCCCCCGGCCGTTTCCGTGCGTGGCGTACAATGTGTCCCGTCGATGGACGCGACCACGATCAACCTGCGTCACACGCCGCTCGCCGAATGGCATCGCGCCCACGGTGCGAAGCTCGTCGGGTTCGCGGGCTGGGAGATGCCCGTGATGTACTCGGGGATCGTCGAGGAACACATGGCCGTCCGCGAGCGCGCCGGGCTGTTCGACGTCAGCCACATGGGCCGGCTCGACGTGCGCGGCGCAGGCGCCGAGGCGTTCCTCCAGCGCGTCCTCACGAACGATCTCGCGCGGATCGCCCCCGGCCAGGGCCAGTACACGCTGGCGCTCAACGAGGCCGGGGGCGTGCTCGACGATCTCATCGTCTTCCGCCGTGCGGACGGGTACCTCGTTGTAATGAACGCCGGGAATCGGGAGAAGATCATGGGGCACTTCCGCGCGCACGCCGACGGCGCTTCCGTCGAGTTGGTGGATCGCTCCGCCGATCTGGCCATGATCGCGCTGCAGGGGTTGAAGGCGCCGGCCCTGCTTGCCGCTCTGACGCCGGCCACGGCCGCACTCCCGCGATCTGCCATGGCCGAGTTCGCGATCGCGGGCGAGACGATGCTCGTGTCGCGCACGGGGTACACGGGTGAGGACGGGTTCGAGCTGTATCCGCCGTCGGCGCGTGCGGTGGCCGTGTGGGATGCCCTGCTGGCCGCGGGGAAGGGCCTGCCGGCGGTGTCCTGCGGGCTGGGCGCGCGGGACGGACTGCGGCTCGAGGCGGGCTACTCCCTCTACGGGCACGAGATCGACGAGGAGACATCGCCCTGGGAAGCCGGGCTGGGTTGGGCCGTGAGACCGGAAAAGGGCAACTTTATCGGGCGGGAGGCGTTGCTGGAGTTGAAGGCGAAAGGTCCCCGGAAACAGCAGGTCGCGTTCACGTGCGCGGGGCCCGGGATCCCGCGGAAAGATCAGGCGCTGACGGACGGCAACCAGGAGGTGGGAATCGTGGTGAGCGGAACGTTCTCTCCGTGTCTGAAGCTCGGGATCGGAATCGGCTACGTCCGGGGCGGCGGGGAAGTGCCGGCCGGGCTCGGGGTTGTCGTTCGGGGGCGGGCGCTCCCGGTGGTTCGCAGCAAGCTGCCGTTCTACCGTAGTCCCGGCCTCGCGGGAGGTCATCCATGAGCGTTCCCGCGGGGCTCCGGTACGCCAAGAGCCACGAATGGGCGAAGCTCGACGGGGCGCGCGTGCGCGTGGGGTTGAGCGCCTTCGCGGTCGCCGAGATCAAGGACGTCGTCTTCGTGGATCTGCCGGCCGCCGGCACCGCCGCCAGGGGCGGGCAATCCTTCGGCGCGATCGAGACCGTCAAGGCCGCCTTCGACCTCTACGCGCCGGTGTCGGGCACCGTGCACGCCGTGAACGGCGCGCTCGCGGGCTCACCCGAGACGGTCACGCGCGACCCCTACGGAGAGGGGTGGATGATCGAGATCGAGGCGGCGAATCCGGAGGAAGCGGCGAAGGCGTTCGCCGGCCTTCTCGACGAGGCGGCCTACGCCGCCCACTGCACGGCGCAGAAACACTAGGGCGCATGGACTACCTGCCGCACACCGGAACGGACGTCCGCGAGATGTTGGCGGCCGTCGGCGTGGCGGATATGGACGCGCTTTTCGCGGACATCGGGCCGGAGCTCGCGCCAAAGTCCTTCGACCTGCCGGCAGGCCGCTCGGAGATGGAGGTCCGGGCCTCCCTTCGGGAGGTTGCGGGGCGCAACGCCACGAACCTCGTGCCATTCGTCGGGGGCGGTTTCTACGACCACTACATCCCGGCGGCGGTCGACGCGCTCGCCTCGCGCGCCGAGTTCGTCACGGCTTACACCCCCTACCAGCCCGAATGCGCGCAGGGGACCCTGCAGGCCATGTTCGAGTACCAGAGCGCGATATGCGCCCTGACGGGGATGGACGTGTCCAACGCGTCGCTCTACGACGGGGGCACCGCGCTCTACGAGGCCGCGATGATGGCGGCGCGGATCACGGGACGTTCCCGGATCGTCATGGACAGCGGCGTCAGTCCCATCTACCGGACGATCCTGCACACGTACACGCGCAACCTCTCGCTCGGATTCGAGGAGGTTGCGACGACGCACGGCCAGAGCGACCGGGGCAAGCTGTTCGCGAAACTCGACGACCGGACGGCCGCCGTCATCCTTCAGAATCCCAACTTCTTCGGCTCGGTCGACGACCACTCGGACATCGTGGCGGAAGCGCACCGCCGGGGCATCCTGGTCATCCAGTCCGTGTACCCCGTCGCCCTCGGGCTCCTCAAGACTCCGGGAGAGGTGGGGGTGGACATCGCGACGGGCGAGGGTCAGAGCCTGGGCCTGCCGCTGTCGTTCGGCGGTCCGTACCTCGGATTCATGGCCGTCCGCCGGGAGCACATGCGCAAGATGCCCGGCAGGGTCGTGGGCGAGACCGTGGACCGGAACGGCCGCCGGTGCTACGTCCTGACCCTCCAGGCCAGGGAGCAGCACATCCGGCGGGAGAAGGCGACCTCGAACATCTGTTCCAACGAGTCCCTGTGCGCCCTTAGGTCCGTGATCTACCTCTCGCTCATGGGGCGCCAGGGTCTGGTCGATCTGGCCGGGCTGATCCGGGACAAGGCGGAGTTCGCGAAGGACGTGCTCGGAAGGATCCCCGGGGTCCTCGTGGACCGGGCCCTGCCGACGTTCAACGAGTTCACGGCCATCCTGCCCCGCCCCGCCGACGAGGTCGTCGGCCGGATGATCCGCAAGGGCTTCGTGGCCGGATTCCCGCTCGGGCGCTACTACCCGGGGCAGAGCCACGGGCTTCTCGTCGCGGTGACGGAGAAGAGGACCCGGGAGGAGATCGTCAAGTTCGCGCACAGCCTGGAGGCCGTCCTGTGCGCCTGATCTTCGAGCGCGGCGCGCCCGGTCGACACGGCGTCGCGCTGCCGCGGCCGGACGTGCCGGCGGCACCCGTGCTCGACGCCCGGTGGCGGCGCGTCGAGCCGGCCGCCCTGCCGGAAGTGTCCGAGCTCGACGTGGTGCGGCACTACACGCGGCTGTCGCAGGAGAACTTCTCGGTCGACACGAACTTCTACCCCCTGGGCTCGTGCACGATGAAGTACAACCCGAAGTTTACCGAGGTGGTGGCGGGGCTGGAGGGATTCCGGGACCTTCACCCGCTACTGCCCCAGCTCGAGCAGGGGTGCCTGCTGACGCAGGGGGCCCTGGAGGTCATTCACAGCCTCGAGCGGCTACTCTGCGAGATCACGGGGATGCGGGCGTTCACGAGCCAGCCGATGGCGGGGGCTCACGGGGAGCTCACGGGGATCATGCTCGTGGCCGCCTACCATCGCGCGAAGGGGCGCAAGCGGACGCACGTCCTCGTGCCGGATTCCTCCCACGGGACCAACCCGTCCAGCGCTGCGATCGCGGGGTACGAGACGCGGACGATCCAGACGGACGCGCGGGGCGTCATGGACCTAGGGAAGTTCCGGGCGGCGCTGAACGACGAAACCGCGGCGGTCATGCTGACGTGCCCCAACACGCTGGGCATTTTCGAATCGCGGATTGCCGAGATCGCGCACATCGCGCATGAGCGCGATGCGCTCATGTACTGCGACGGGGCGAACATGAATGCGATCATCGGCCGCGTGCGGCCCGGCGATATCGGTTTCGACGTCGTGCACCTGAACCTGCACAAGACCCTTGCCACGCCGCACGGCGGGGGTGGCCCCGGCGCGGGGCCCGTCGGGTGCGGCGCGAAGCTGGAGCCGTTCCTGCCGGTCTCGCGGGTGGTGCGCCGAACGGACGGCTCGTTCTTCCTCGACTACGACCGGCCCGACACCATCGGCTACATCGCGCCGTTCTACGGCAACTTCGGGATCCTGCTGAGGGCCTACGCCTACCTCCTCCTGCTCGGCCGCGAGGGCCTGGCGAAGGTGAGCGAGCACGCGGTCCTGAACGCGAACTACGTCCGCGTGAAACTGCGGGACGTCTTCGATTTTCCGTACGACCGGATCTGCATGCACGAGTGCGTCGCCTCCGCGTCGCGGCAGGCGGCCCGCGGCGTGCAGGCGATCGACATCGCCAAGGCCCTGATCGACCGGGGATTCCATCCCCCCACCGTGTACTTCCCGCTCATCGTCAAGGAAGCGATGATGATCGAGCCGACGGAAACCGAGAGCCGCGAGACGCTCGACTCCTTCGTCGCGGCCATGCGCGAGATCGCGGCGCTGGCCGATCGGGACCCCGAGGCCGTGCGCCGGGCTCCCGAGAAGACGCGAATACGCCATCCCGACGAGACCAGGGCGGCACGCGAGGCGAAGCTCCGCTGGATTCCCGGGGCGCCTTGACTGTGATGCCCTTGACGCGGGACCCTAGGACGTGATGGCTTTCGCGACGAAGATGACCGTGCCCGGCGTCCGGGCCCGCAAGGGCGGGAAGGCGCTCACATGCGTGACCGCCTACGACGCCCCGACCGCGGCGCTCCTCGACGAGGCGGGCGTCGACCTCGTCCTCGTCGGCGATTCGGTGGGGAACGTCGTGCTCGGCTACGAGTCCACGATCCCCGTGACGATGGACGAGATGGTCCACCACGTGCGCGCGGTGCGACGGGGGATGTCGCGGGCCCTGCTCATCGCGGACATGCCGTTCCTTTCGTACCAGCCGGGGACGGAGGAGGCCATCCGGAACGCGGGTCGTTTCCTGAAGGAGGGGGCGGAGGCGGTCAAGCTCGAGGGCGGCCCCGAGGTTGCGGGCACGGTGGCCGCGCTCGTGGCGGCGGGGATTCCGGTCATGGGCCACGTCGGGCTCATGCCCCAGCGCCTGCGGCTGTTGGGCGGGCCCCGGTCCCAGGGGCGGGACGCGGCATCGGCCGCGGGCATCTGGCGGGGCGCCCGGGCCCTCGAGCGGGCGGGGGTGTTCGCGATCGTCCTCGAGTCGGTGCCCTCCGAGCTCGCGCGCCGCGTGACCAGGGACTGCGCGGTGCCGACCGTCGGCATCGGGGCCGGCCCGTTCTGCGACGGGCAGGTCCTCGTGTTCCACGACCTCGTAGGGCTGACCGCCTCGCCGCCCCCGTTTGCCAAGGCCTGGGGCCGGGGTCGCCTCGAGTTCCGCCGGGCCCTCGCAGGATACCGGCGGGACGTTGAGTCCGGCCGCTGGCCCTCGGCGCGGGGGGGCGCGGATCTGCCGGTGGCGGAGCTGGCCGAGCTGGACGCCATGATCCGGGACCTGGGGGACAAGGCGTAACGACCTCGGGTTGGCCTGCGCCGGACGTTGCCGCCGATGCGGCGGTAGTCGGCCCGCCCCAGGCCGCGCGCACTCCACGGCCCCGGGGCTGTACACTAGGCGAATACATGCGTCGCATGATTCGGGTCGTTTCGTCGCTCTTTCTGTTCGCGTGCCTGCTGGCGCCCGCGGCTCGCGCCGAACGCAGGATCGTCCTGAGTGCCCAGCTCGGCCTCGTGCCCTGGAAGGGTGTCGGGCACATTCACGGGGAGTCGGAGCGGGCGGCCTTCGACAAGTTCCTCGCCGCGCATCCCGAAGCCGACGTCCAGGAGTTCGACCGGCTCTGGCTTCCCGGCCAAGCCTGGGGGGCGGCCCAGGTCATGAGCCTGGCGGCGACCGCGGGACCGGACCTGGCCTACCTCGACTTCCCGGACCTCGCCCGGTACGCGCGCGAGGGGCTCATCCAGCCGATCGACGACCTCTGCGGAAACTGGGACGAGCGTGACCGCTGGCCGGAGTCGCTCGTCGAGGGGCTCAAGTTCGAGGACAAGACGTGGGGGATCGTGAGCCTGGCGCAGCACGCGGTCCTCGCGGGGAACCGCGAGGCTCTGCTGAGCCTCGGGATGACCGAGACGAGCATGCCGCGGACCTTCGCCGGAATCGCGGACGTGGCCGCGAAGCTCAACGTTCCGGGCCGGCGGGCCGGCCTCGGCGTCGTCGCCGGACGTCCGCTCGCGTACCTCTGGCTCGCGCTCGCGCGCGAGACCGGCCAGGACCCGGTGATCGTCGGCAAGCACGGGATCGAGGCGACCCTCGACTCCGAGCCCGCAAAGGCGGCGGCGGAGGCCATCGCGACCCTGGGGGCGGCGCTGCGGGCCGGCGGCGCCACGGTCCTCTATGTCGCGCCCGACGCGCTGACCCTCCGGAAGGAATTCGCCGCCGGCAAGGTCGGACTGGCCCTCGTGTCGCTCGCGGACCTGGACGATCATCTCGGCGGAACGGCGGGCGAGATCAGGGACTTCGCGGCGCTCCAGCCGCTCAAGCCGTTCCTCGGGCCGGTTCCGGGCGTCATGGCGGGGTCGATCCTGGGTTACACGGTTGGGGGCCAGGTGCTCGTACTGCCCTCGTACATCCGCGACGGCGTCCGCCGCAGTCTGGCGTTCGGGTTCTACACCGACGCGACGTACGCCGGCAGCCACATCGAGACCGAGTGGCTGGCCCTCCTGGGCCAGCGCGCGGGATGGGTGCGCACGGACTTCCTGCCGCGGTACCCCAAGCACCCGGCGTTGGCGTCGTTCCCCCCCCACTGGGCCGGCGTGCTCTCGCAGGTCACCGCCCGCGCGCGGCCCATGCCGCCGGACCCGGAGTTCGAGGAGCTCGCGATCCGGCTGGGAGAGCGGCTCACGAAGGTCCTCCAGGGCACCCTCGAGCCCGGGCCGGCGCTCGCCGACGCCCAGCAATCCTTCGAGGAGGAGATCCACCTCAAGACCCGGCGCACGTCCTCGAAGTGGACCGCGATCGGCTGGATCGTCCTGGCGGGATTCGCGGCGCTGCTCGGGTTCGGGCTGTGGCGGCTCGTGGCGGCGCTGCGGGACGAGTTCAGCATGTTGTCCCGCTCGACGGCGTCGGCGGGGGGCGTGCGCCACTGGGATATCGGCCTCGTTCTGTTCGCGCCGGCCGCCATTCTGGCCATAATCTTCGGCGTGATCCCGCTCCTCCTCGGGTTCAAGATGAGCCTGTCCGACCATGTCCTCCGCGGCGGCGGCGCGTTCACGGGAATGCGGAACTACCTGGACGTCATCGTGACGCCCACGACGCTCACGGTCTTCCTGAACACGGTCTATTTCCTGTCCCTGTCGTTCCTGCTCGGGTTCGTCGCCCCGTTCATCCTCTCGCTTGCCCTCTCGTCGTTCCCGTTCGGGTTGACGTACGTGCGGACCGCGTTCTTCATGCCCGCGGTGGCCTCGGCGGTCGTAATCGCCATCCTCTGGCAGCAGATGTTCGATATCGGGGGGCCGTTCAACACGCTCGTGCACTTCCTCGGGTTCGCGGAGCGCAAGTGGCTGGCGGAGCCGTCCACGGCCATGCTGGCGGTCGTCCTGCCCCCCGCGTGGGCGACGCTGGGAGTGGCGGGGCTGACGTACCTCGCCGGCCTGTCCGCGATTCCGGAGGCGCTCTACGAGGAAGCCGAGCTGTCGGGCGCGGGGCTGGCGGAGCGGTTCCGGCACGTGACGTGGCCGCACATCAAGCCGCTCGTCGGGATCAACCTCGTGGGGTGGGCGATCACGGCCACGCGGACGGCAGAGCAGGTGTTCCTGCTCACGGGCGGGGGACCCGACAACGCGACCTACATCGTAGGGGTCGACATCTTCACCCGGGCGTACGTGTCGATCCGGTTCGGATACGCGATGGCCGAGGTGTGGCTGCTCGTGGCGATCATCCTCGTGTTCTCGATCTACCAGATGCGCGGCGTGCGATCGGGCCAGCTCCAGGTTACGAGGGAGTAGCGCAGTGCCGCTCATGCTCCCGTTCCGCCGGGCCGCCATCCACGAGAAGGTGGTGCAGGCGATCGTCTACCCCGTCACCCTCGTGCTGGCCGCCATGGTCCTCGTGCCCTTCGTGATGACGCTCGCGCTCTCCTTCGGCGACGTAGACGATTTCTGGGCGGGGCGCAAGTGGCCGGACCTGCGCCACCTGCGCAACCCGGGCCGGTTCTACATCCACTACCTGGCCACCCGGTACGACTACTGGGGGTCGATGACCGGATTCGACGAGTTGTACGGGGTCCAGACCGACGCGGCGGGGACGATCCTGGCCCTGCCGGCCGTTCCCGAGCTGAAAGGGGCATGGCGGAAGCGTGCCGCGGACGGGATCGACTGCCTCAGGTTGCTGCCGTGGACGCACTTCAGGCCCCTGTTCACGGGATGGTTCTACTACCGCGGATGCTCGGCCAACGATTTCGCGGCGTTCACGGGATTAACCGAGCTCGACTGGAAGCGGTACCTCAAGGCGACCTACGGGACGATCGAGAGGGTGAACGCGAAGTTCGGGACCACGTTCATCTCGTTCCCGTCCGTCAAGGTCCCCGGTCTCGCGTCGCTCGGGGACCGGTCGGGGTTCCCGGCGGCCGATCCGTGGCTGGCCGAGTACATCGCCTTCCTCAAGACCACGGTGAAGCGCGAGCGTTGCTTGCCACTCCTCGGCGATGCCGCGTGGCGAGGTTGGCTCCGGGTCCAGCCCGAGATCGGCGGCGACCTCGCCCGGCTGAACGCCGCGCTCGGCGGGACATACCCCGCATGGTCGGACGTAACGTTGTCGGAGACGGTGCCGGCCCCGGGCCCGGCCCGGCGATACTGGGAGACCTTCGTGCGCACCGTCGTGTCTCCCTACCTGCTCGAGTTGAAGGTGACGCCCGGGCTCGAGCAGTCGTTCCAGAAGTTCCTCAGGGGTCGGCACGGGAGCGGCGAGGCGGTGCAGGCCCGGTACGGCGCGCCGCCGGAGTCGGTGCGCCTGCCCGCGAACGCCCGGGATCTCGCGAGTGCGACGGCCTACGCCGACTGGGATGCGTTTTCCCGGGAGGCTCCGGCGGAGGTCATCATGGCGCGCGGGGCGGACGCCTGGTGGCGCCAGTTCCTGCGGGAGAAGTACGGGACGCCGGAGAGGGCGGCCGAGGCCTGGGGCGTTCCCGTTCCGGGCTTCGACGCCGTGCCCTGGCCCCAGCCCGAGATCGACCGGCTCGACTGGGCGAATCACCGGTTCGAATACACGAGGGAGGTGCTGTTCAAGAACTACCGCCGGGTGTGGAGCCTCATGACCGATGCCACCTCGTCCCTGCTCAACACGGCGCTTTTCGCGATCGTATTCACGGTCCTGTCCGTCGCGGTCAACGCGGGGGCGGCATACGTGCTCTCGCGGTTCGGGTTGGGGCCCATCCAGATGAGCCTCGTGTTCTTCCTGGCGTTGGCCGCGTTCCCGATCGAGGCGATGGCCGTCCCGAACTTCCTGCTCTTGCGGAACCTCGGACTGCTGAACTCCCTGTGGGCGCTGGTCCTGCCGACGGCGGTGAACGGGTACTACATCTACCTGCTCAAGAGCTACTTCGACGCGATCCCGCGGTCGTACTACGAGGAGGCGACGCTCGAGGGCGCCTCCGAGTGGCGACTTTTCTGGTTCGTCGGAATCCCGCTGGCCGCCCCGATGCTCGCGGTCGTGGGACTCTACGCCCTGCTGTGGTCCTACGCGAACTTCATGTGGGCGCTGATCGTGTGCCAGCAGCGCGCGCACTGGACCCTGCCCGTCATGCTCTTCAACATGAACACGTGGGCGGCGACCCCCATGCTCGCGGCGGCGATCATGATCGCGGTCCTGCCGCCGCTGGTGGTCTTCATCTTCGCGCACCGGACCCTTCAGCGGAGCCTCGCTCTCCCAAGGTTTTAGCCGGTCGGGATGGTATCATAGGGGCCGCCATGAGCGCCATTCGCATCGACTCGCTCGCGCTGACCCAGTTGGGAGTCCAGGATCCGAAACTCGCCGGCTACATCCGGTCCGAGCTCCGGCGGCAGCAGGAATCCCTGGTCCTCATCCCGTCGGAGAACTACGCCAGCCCGGCCGTGCTGGAGGCGGCGGGGACCGTCCTCACGAACAAGTACGCGGAAGGGTATCCGGGCCGGCGGTATTACCACGGGACGCGCTGGTGCGACGCGGTCGAGACGCTGGCCATCGACCGGGCGAAGCGGCTGTTCGGGTGCGATCACGCCAACGTCCAGCCGCACGCGGGCGCGCAGGCGAACTTCGCCGTGTATCTCGCGTTCCTGAAGCCGGGCGACACCGTGCTCGGGATGGGGCTCGACTGCGGCGGGCACCTGACGCACGGCCAGCGGCTCAACTACTCCGGCCGCTGGTTCAACATAGTGTCCTACGGCGTGGACCGGGAATCCGGGCGCATCGACTACGCGGAGGTCGAGCGGCTCGCGGACCAGCACAAGCCGAAGATGATCATCGCCGGGTTCTCCTCGTACATGTTCCAGCTCGACTTCGCCCGGTTCGGCGCCATCGCGAAGCGGGTCGGGGCGGTCTTGATGTCCGATATCGCGCACATCGCCGGCTTGGTGGTGGCGAAGCTCCATCCGGACCCGCTGCCGCACTCGACGATCGTGACGACGACCACCCACAAGACCCTGCGGGGACCCCGCGGGGGGCTGATCCTGTGCGGCGGCGAGCACGCGGCCGCGATCGACCGGGCGGTCCTGCCGGGGACGCAGGGCGGCCCGCTCATGCACATAATCGCGGCCAAGGCCGTCGCGTTCAAGGAAGCCCAGGCGGCGCCGTTCCGGCGCTACCAGGCCTGCATTCTCCGCAACGCCTCGGTCATGGCCGCGACGCTCGCCTCGCGCGGGCTCCGGGTCGTCGGCGGCAAGACCGAGAACCACCTCATGGTCGTGGACCTCACGGCCCAGGGGCTCACGGGCAAGGATGCGGCGACGCTGCTGGAGGAAGCCAACCTCGTCGTCAACATGCAGGTGATCCCGTACGATCAGCGTCCGCCGCAGGTGACATCGGGCATAAGACTGGGGTCGCCCGCGGTCACGACCCGCGGCCTGGGGGAGACCGAGGTGCGCCAGGTCGCCGAGTGGATCGCCGAGATCCTCAAGCGTCCCGGCGAGCCCCGCCTCCGGCGGGCGATCCGCGCCAAGGTCGTCAAACTCGCGAAAGCGTTCCCGATTTACTGACGCCCCGTCCCCAGGGAGGGAGCCGAAGCCTTTGACCTACGCCAACGCCGTCGCATTCCTCGAACGCCTCGCCGACTACGAGCGGCTGACCGGCTACCGGTACGACACCAAGACGTTCGGCCCGGACCGGATGAAGGCGCTCCTGGAGCGCATCGGGCGGCCGCAGGACGGGTATCCGTGCCTCGTCGTGGTCGGGACCAAGGGGAAGGGCTCGACGGCGGCGATGCTGGCGTCGATTCTCGATGTCGCCGCCCCGCCGGTCGGCCTCTACACCTCGCCGCACCTCGCGAGCTGGACGGAGCGCATCCGGATCGGAGGCGCCGACGTCACGGAGGAGGAATTCGCGGCGCTGGCGGCGGCGGTCGCGGGCCCGGTGGCCGCCCTCGAGGCCGAGGGCTCCGACCGGGTCCCTACTACCTTCGAGGTGCTGACGGCGATGGCCCTCGTCGGCTTCGCCCGGCGGGGCGTGAAGGCGGCGGTACTCGAGGCGGGGATGGGCGGCCGGCTGGACGCCGTAAACGCCGTCGACGCGGCGGGCGTGGTCTTCACGTCCGTCTCGCTCGACCACATGGACCAGTTGGGGAGCACCGTGGAGGCGATCGCGGCGGAGAAGGCGGGCGTGATCCGCGTCCCCCAGCCGGTTACCTGCGCGCCGCAGGCCCCCGGCGTCCAGGCCGTGATCGACGCGGCCTGCCGGGAGGCGGGTGCCCCGCCGACGCTCGTGGGCCGGGAGGTGGCCGAGGCCTCGCCGGCCCGGTGCGACGTGTCGGGATGCCGGTTCGACGCCCGCACGCCGCGCGGGATCATCCGGGATCTTGCGGTGCCTCTCGTGGGTCGCCACCAGGTCGTGAACGCCCTGGTCGCCGTGGGGGCGGCGATGAACGTCCCCCTGGCCGTCTCCGACGATTCGATCCGGCAAGGGCTGGCGTCAGTCCGGTGGCCGGGCCGCCTCCAGTTGCTGCGTCCGGGGCTCCTCGTGGACGGCGCCCACAACGGCGCGTCGGCGGAGGCGCTGGCGGCGGCGATCCGCGAGTTCTGGGGGAGCCGTCCTCGGCGCGGGCTCATCTTCGCGCAGTTGAAGGGCAAGGATCACGCGGCGGTCGCCCGCGCGCTCGTGCCCCTCGCGAACCGGATCTGGTGTCCCGCCCTCGCGCATGCGCGAGCCGTCGCGCCCGCCGAGCTCGTGGCGATCGTGCGCGAGGCCGGCGGCCAAGCGGAGACGTGCGGGGACGTGGCGGGGGCGCTCGCGGCGGCGCGCAGGGACTTCGGTGAGGACGGCGACCTCGTGCTCGTGTCGGGGTCGCTGGCGCTGGTGGGGGAAGTTATGCTAGCGTGTTCGGCGGCATGGCGACCCTGAAACGCAGGATCATGGCCCCGGGCCCGGTGGAAATACCGCCGGAAACCCTGATCGCCGCGGCGGCGCCCGGGCCCCACCACCGTACCCGCGAGTTCCGCCTGGCGCTCCAGGAGGCGCTCGCGGGGCTCCGGCGTATTCTCGACACCACCGGCCCCGTCATGCCCCTGGCGACCTCGGGGACGGGCGCGATGGAAGCCTGCGTCGTCAGCCTCTTCTCGCCGGGCGAGGAAGTGCTCGTCACCGTCTGCGGGAATTTCAGCCAGCGGTGGGCCGAGATCTGCGAGGCGTACGGGCTGCTCGTGCACCGGATCGAGTCGGCCTGGGGCGAGCCCGTGAACGTGAAGGAGCTGGAGACGAAGCTCAAGCGCCACGATACCTACGCGGGCGTATTCACGATCCTGAGCGAGACGTCGACGGGGGTCGAGAACGACATCCAGGGCATCGGCGAGGCTGTTGCGCGGTCGCGCGCCATCCTGGTCGTCGACGGCGTGAGCGGCATCGGGGCCCTGCCGTTTCATATGGACGCATGGCACGTCGATGCCCTCGCAATCGGGTCGCAGAAGGCGCTCATGGTGCCCCCGGGGCTGGGCCTGGTCGCGCTCTCCGCGAAGGCGCGCGAGCGCCTCGCGGGGGCGAAGATCCCGCGGTACTACCTGTCGCTCCAGAAGGCGCTCAAGGCGCTCGAGGCCGAGGACCTGCCGGACACCCCGTTCACCCCGCCGGTGTCGCTGATCCTCCAGCTCAGGGAGTCGATCCGCGCGATCGAGCGCGAAGGGCTCGAGAAGGGGTGGGCGCGCCAGGCGAGGCTGGGGAACGCCGTGCGGGCGGCGGTCCAGGCGATGAACCTCAAGCTCCTGGTCGGCCCCGGGGCCAGCAACGTGTTGACCGCCGTCGATTGCGAGAAGGGGCCGGACGCCAAGGCCGTGGTCAAGCGCCTGCGCGACGACTGGGGAATCTCCATCGTGGGCGGCCAGGGCAAGCTGAAGGGCCGCATCTTCCGGATCGGGCACGTGGGCTACGTTGACGAAGTCGACGTGCTGGGAACTATCGCCGCCATCGAGATGGTGCTTCGGCGGCTCGGCTGGGCATGCACGCCCGGGGCCGGGGTCGCGGCGGCGGAAGCCGTATTTCTGGCCGGGGACGCCCCGCATGCCTGACCGCTCTCCGGCTCCCCGCGATAAGGCCGGTCGCACCCGGTTCCGCGTCCTCGTCACCGACCCCGTGGCCGAGGAGGGGCTCGAGATCCTGAGGCGCACTGCCGGATTCGAGGTGGACGTCCGGCTCAAGCTCGCGGGCCCGGAGCTCAAGAAGGCGCTGGCCGCCTCCGACGCCCTCGTCGTCCGCAGCGAAACCAAGGTCACGGCGGACGTCATGCCCGACGGCGGCCGTCTCAAGGTCGTGGGGCGGGCCGGCGTGGGCGTGGACAACGTGGACGTGCCCGCCGCCACCCGGCGCGGGATCCTGGTCATGAACGCGCCGCAGGGCAACACGATCGCGGCGGCCGAGCACGCGCTCGCGCTCCTGATGGCCCTCATGCGGAACATCCCGGCGGCCCACGCGTCCCTGAAGTCGGGCGAGTGGAAGCGGTCGAAGTTCGTCGGCCACGAGCTCTACGGCAAGGTGCTCGGAGTGGTGGGGCTGGGCCGCATCGGCGGCGAGGTCGCGAAGCGGGCGAGGGCGTTCGGGATGTCCGTCCTCGGCAGCGATCCCCTGATCACGGTGGAGCGGGCCCGCGATCTCGGCGTCGAGCTCATCGACCTCAAGGCCCTGCTCAAGCGCGCCGACCTCATCAGCCTGCACGCCCCCAAGACGACGGAAACCCGGCACCTGATCGGAGCCGCCGAGCTCAAGCTCATGAAGCCGGGAGTGCGGATCGTGAACTGCGCGCGGGGGGGGCTGATCGACGAGGCGGCACTGGCGGACGCGATCCAGCGCGGCCAGGTCGCGGGCGCCGCCCTCGACGTGTTCGAGACCGAGCCGCTGCCGGCGACGTCCCCCCTGCTGAAGCTGGACCAGGTCGTGGTCACGCCCCACCTGGGCGCGTCGACGGCGGAGGCCCAGGTCAACGTCTCGGTCGTGATCGCCGAGCAGATCCGGGACTATCTGGTCTCCAAGATCGTCCGCAACGCGGTGAACGCGCCGGCCACCTCGCCGGAGGCGATGGGCGTCGTCGGGCCGTACATCGCCCTGGCGGAGCGGATGGGACGTTTTCTGGTCCAGCTCACGTCCGGCGTGCCGAAGCGGATCATCGTCGAGTACCGGGGGGAGATCGCGGGCCGCAAGTTCGCGGGCGTCACGGCCGCGGCGGTTCAGGGCGTGCTCTCGGTGGCCCTCCAGGACCGGGTCAACGTCGTCAATGCCCTGCCGCTCGCCAAGGAGCGGGGGATCGCGGTCAACGAGGGGACGAACACGGAGCCGGGGGAGTTCAGCTCGCTCGTGCGCATCACGATCGCCACGGCGACCGAGACCAGGTACATGGACGGGACCGTGATCGGCAAGGACGAGCCGCACGTGGTGGGGGTGGACGGGCTGCACCTGGACATCCTGCCGGAGGGCGTAATGATCACATTTCAGAACGACGACCGCCCGGGCATCGTGGGCAAGGTCGGAACGATCCTAGGAACCCACCACATCAACATCGCTGGGCTCCACGTCTGCCGCCCGACGCCGGGCCAGCGGGCCTTCTCGATCTTCAACGTCGACAATCCCGTCTCGGATCAGGTCGCGCGGGAGCTGTCCCGGCTCGCGGAGCTTGCGAATCTCCGCGTGGTGACGGTCTAGCCGTGCCGGCCACGCTCGTCGTCGGCGCCCAGTGGGGCGATGAGGGCAAGGGCAAGGTCATCGACGTCCTGACCGCGGAGGCCGACGTCGTAGTCCGCTACCAGGGGGGCTCCAACGCCGGGCACACGGTCGTGGTCGGGGCGGAGACGTACGTCCTGCACCTGATCCCCTCCGGCATGCTCTACCCGGGCAAGATGAACGTAATCGGCAACGGGGTCGTCGTGGACCCCGCCCGGCTCGTGGAGGAGATCGACACGTTCAAGGCCCGCGGGATCGACGTCGAGTCGAGGCTCCTGCTGAGCGACCTCGCGCACGTGACCCTGCCGTACCACAAGCGGCTGGACGAGGCGCGGGAGGCCAAGCGGGGCTCGGACAAGATCGGGACCACCCACCAGGGCATCGGCCCGACGTACTCGGACAAGTACGGGCGCGTCGGGATCAAGGTGGGCGACCTGGCCGACGAGGCGGATTTCACGGAGAAGGTGCGGCGGAACCTCGAGGAGAAGAACGCCTTCTTCCGCGAGTACTACCACGCCCCGGAGATGTCCATGGAGGAGGTCCTCGGTCCCTACCGGGCCTACTGGCCCCGGCTCAAGGGGCTCGTCCGAAACACGATTCCGTACCTGCGCGACGAGCTCAAGGCGGGGAAGAGGATCCTGCTGGAGGGGGCCCAGGGCACGCTCCTGGACGTCGATTTCGGGACCTACCCCTACGTGTCCGCTTCGCACCCGACCGCCGGGGGCTCTTCGGCGGGGTCGGGCATTCCGCCCCGGGCCATCGTCCGGGTGGTCGGGGTCGTCAAGGCTTACACGACGCGGGTGGGCGCGGGGCCCCTGCCCACGGAGCTGCCGGCCGAGGAGCAGGAGCGCCTGCGGATGGTCGGGCGCGAATACGGGGCGACGACGGGCCGGGCGCGTCGTTGCGGCTGGTTCGATGCCGTGGTGGTGCGCCGCGCCGTGGACGTGAACGGGTTGACCGAGGTGGCGGTGACGAAGCTCGACATCCTGGACCATCTCGACGAGGTGCCCGTCTGCGTCGCGTACCGGTACCGGGGTCAGGAACTGACCGAGTTTCCGACCCGGACCGAGGTCGTGGCGGAGTGCGAGCCCGTCTACCGGATGCTCCCGGGCTGGAAATCCCCGACAAGCGGGATCCGGCGCTGGGCGGACCTGCCCGCCAACGCGAAGGGGTACATCGAGACCCTGCAGTCGCTCATGGGGGTTACGGTCTCGATCGTGTCGATCGGCCCCCGCCGCGACGAAATCATTCGCGTGTGACGGGAAGCACAACTCCGGCCTCCGTAAACCCTTCAACACGCGCGTGGGCGGCGCATGTGATCGCTGTCACCGAAAGCCCCTGGTTATCGCGCGCAAGCTTGAGCCGTCGTCCGGAATACGGACGGCGGTTTGAGTGCCCGGGGTAAATCCTGTAGCATCTAGACCGGAGCTTCCACCAAGGAGGAACAGATGAAATATGCAGCGTATCTGGCATCAGCCATGATGCTTACGGCCACGATGGCCGGTTGCGGCCCCAAGTCGGTCGCGCTCAACAACGGCGAACTGCGCTCGACCATCGACGCGCCCACGCAGAGCGGGGACTTCATCGAGGCGATGGGGATCGGCGCGGCCGACCCGGCGCTTCCGACGGCTACCCAGCGCAAGGCCACGTCCCGGAACGCGGCAATCGTGGATGCCCAGTACCAGCTTGTCGCGAAACTCAAGGGCGTCACGATCGAGGGCGGCATCACGATCGAGAAGGCCATGGAAACGAGCTCGAAGATCACGGCGTCCGTCAACAACATGGTCAAGGGCGCCGAGGTGACCAAGATCGAGTGGACGAACGACGACGGGTGCGTCGTCACGGTCCGCATCAACAAGAAGGCCGTGGAGCAGGAGCTGGGGGTTCGCCTGAAGTGATGAAGCTCCGCGTGGCGGCGCTTGCCGCCGCGACCGTATCCGTGTTCCTCCTGGCGGGCTGCGGAGGGGCGCCTGCGCGCCCCTCCCAGACCGCGGAGGCACCGGGGGAAGATGTCGTTACCGTCGAGGCGGAAGGCTCGGCGAACGTCATTCCCGGCAACAAGCTGAACACCCACGACCAGGCCCTCGCGATGGCCCAGCGCAACGCGGTCGAGAAGGCCGTGGGGGTGCTGGTCACCGGCCAGATGGTCGTGTCCCAGGCCAGGCTCATCGAGGACCAGGTTTTCGCCAAGTCCGCGGGGTACCTCAAGGCGTGGGACATCGTGTCGGAGGCGGAGACGGACGGGCTTTATACCGTCAAGATCCGCGCGAAGGTCAAGTTCGGGGACGTTCGGAAGGACCTGGACGGGCTGGGGTTGCTGATCAGGACGAAGAAGGTCGGGAACCCGCGGGTCATGGTCCTGATTGACGAGACTGTGGATGGAAACAAGTCGGAGAGCCGGACGGTGGAGACGGGGCTCGTGAAGGCCCTCCTGGACGCAGGCTACAAGGTAGTGGACCTCGAGCAACTCGCCGAGATCCGGTCGCAGGAGCAGGCGGTCCGGGCGATCGGCGGGGACGCGGCGGCGGCGGCGGACCTGGGAAAGCGGTTTGGCGCCGAAATCGCGCTGGTGGGGACCGTGAAGACCGCCAAGCTGACCGGCGCGGACGAGGCGGCGATGGCCGGGATGCTGACCTACCGCGGCCGGCTGAACCTCAAGGCGGTCAAGACGTCGTCGGGGCAGGTGGTGCTGGCGGATTCCCGCGAAGGGTCCGGCATGGACCTCCTGGCCGAGAGCGCCTCGATCCGGTGCCTGGCGAATCTGGCCGAGGCGTCGGGGACGGAGATGGCGCAGAAGCTGGCGCCCGCGCTCTGGGAAGGCGCCGAGGTCCAGCTCGCGCTTTCCGGGATCAGGGATTTCGCCATGTTGCAGACGATCGTGGCCGCCCTGAAGGCGGCTGACGGGGTCCGGAACGTGACGGTCCGGAGTTTTGCGGCCGGGGCGGCGGTGTATGACATCGACCTGGCCGGGGGCAACGCGCAGACGCTGGCGGCCCAGCTCGAGGGCAGGCGGAAGCCGCCGATGGACATCAAAGAGGTGGCCGCGTACCGCATCGAAGCGGTGCTGACGGCGGAAGGGACGCAACCGTGAGCAAGGCAATGATCGTGGGCGGATGGACGAGGATGGCGGCCGTGGTGGCCCGGCGGGTCGGCCTGGGGGGCCTCGTGCTGTGCGCGATGATGGCGGCCGGAATGGCCGGGAGCGCGGACAGCTACAAGGCCACGGTGACCTTCCTGAAAGGGATGGCCCGGCACCAGGGCAAGGGCGGCGCGATCGCGAACGTGACGCTGGGGCAGGCCCTGCTCGAAGGCGAGACGATCCTGACCCTCCAGAACACGAAGTGCGAGCTCAAGCTCGAGAACGGGACGGTCATCCGGCTCGGACCCTCGACCAAGTTCACGCTGGCGACGCTGCAACGTACGCCCATGGGCGGGGTCAAGGGCGTCTTCAAGGTCGTGTCCGGCCGCCTCTGGTTCACGGTCGCGAAGCTCACGGGCGATTCCGAGATGACCACGCAGACGCCCAGCGTCGTCGCGGCCGTGAAGGGGACCGTCTACCGCGTGGATGCGGCCGCGGACGGCAAGACCGACCTGGCCGTCTACGACGGCGTGGTCGCGGCGAGCCAGCCGGGGCAGGCGCCCGTCGACGTGCACCCGATGGAGCAGCTCGCGGCGATGCCGAACTCGGCGTTCGAGCGCGGCACGGTCGACGAATCCCAGGACGACAAGGACGACTGGATCAAGTGGAACAAGAACCGCGACAAGCTCCGGGTCATGATCATCATCCCCGAGAAGCACGGGGAAGAGCGCGTGAGCTCGTCCGTGTCCGAGAACGCGGCGATGAAGCGGTTCCTGAACAACTACCTGTTCAAGCTCGTGGAGAAGGACCAGGCCGACAAGATCC
This sequence comes from bacterium, assembly GCA_919901855.1. Classification (GTDB taxonomy): domain Bacteria; phylum Oederibacteriota; class CAKKQC01; order CAKKQC01; family CAKKQC01; genus CAKKQC01. The sequence continues at coordinate 180,624 of CAKKQC010000021.1, forward strand.
GGGACGGCGAGAAGCTGAAGGCGGCCCTCAAGGGCGATACCGCCGCCGCTGCGGCGGCCGGGCTCGAGGTCGCGGCGGACCTGATCATCGTGGGCGAGGCGCGGGCGAGCTACTTCAAGAGCCCCGTCCTCGGCGGGCTCATCTCCGCCACGGCGAACCTGACCGGGCGCGCGGTGCGCGCCGACACGGCGGAAGTGATCGCGGCCCTGCCGGGGCTCTCGACCCGGGCCGTGGACATCACGGACGAGTCGGCGGCGTCGAAGGCGCTCATGGCCGCGGGCGAGAAGATGGCGAGCGAGTTCATCGACTCGATCATCGCGGGCTGGAAGCGCGACGCCCGGAAGGGCACGGGCCTCAACGTGATCGTCGACGGCGTCGACTACAAGAAGCTCAAGATCCTGACGAACGTGCTCGCCGGGATCGAGGGCGTCCGGGACGTGCAGTCCCTGTACCTCGTCGGCCGCCGGTCGCTCCTGAGCATCACGTTCGCGGGCGATTCGACGGGGCTCGCGGACCGCATCGAGGCCGCGAACTTCGCGCCGCTCAAGGTCGGCGTCGTCGGGCTCTCGGCCTACAAGCTCGAGCTCGAGGTGACCGGCGGAGGGGCCATGGCGCCCGCGCCGGCGCCGGCGGCTGCCTCCCCAAAAGCCGAAGCCGGCGCTGAGGAGTCGGCCCCGGAGGGAGCCGCTCCCCAGGCGCCGGTGACTCCGGCCGCGACCCCGGCGCAGTAAGATTTCGCGTATGATGTATCGCATGCGAACGATCGTCCTCCTGTGTTCCTTGATCGCTGCTTCGTGGGCCGCGGCCATGCCGCAGCCTTCCGGGTCGGCGGGGGCGTATGCGTACCCGACCCCACCCAGCTTCGGGAAATGCGTCGCGAGCTACACTGACGGGAGTTTCTTCGTGGCGGGATCGGTCGGGGGATGCGGCGGCAGCGACTTCTTCGTTCAGCGCCACGATGTGCCGCTGACCCAGACGCGGTGGTCCAACGTGTATGACGCCACCTGCATGGACAACGTGCCCCGGGGAGCCGCGACCTTCGGCGACATCGCCTACGTGGCCGGCGGGGTGACGGGGGGGCAGTATCTCGCCCGGATCGGCGCGGACGGGTCGCGGGTCTGGACGGTCGTTCCCAACATGACATACGTATGCGACGTGGCGGTGGCTTCCGATGACGGCTCGATCTGGGTGGTGGGGTACGACAGCGGTCCGCCGATGTCGGCCGTGGTCATCCAGTACCGGGACAACGGGTCGGGGGTGACCCAGCTCGGGCGCAACGCCTACCGCTTCCAGGATTCCTACGATACGCAGGCCTTCGCGGTGGCCGTTGCCGCGGATGCCGCGTACATCGGCGGGGCGGTATTGGCCGCCTCGATCCCGAGTCCCTGGGTCATGGCCGTCAACCGGACCGGCGGTGTAGTTCGTTTCTCCCAGCGGACCACGGATACCGTGAGCCGGTCCTGGATCGCCCGGCTGGTGGCGGGACAGGGGCGGGTGTTCGGATTGCACCTGCGCGACAACGGCAGCGGCCTGCCCCTCTCCGGCCGGGTGGCCGCGATCGACACCTCGAACGGCACGTACTCCGAGAGCGCGGACGTGTTCAACGGGATGGGGATGACGACCTTCAGCGACTTTCCCTGCGGGATCGCGATGCATCCGACTCTCCCGATCCTGATTACGGGAGGCGTCGGCACGATCCGCGTCCATAACTTCGGACTCGAGGGGCTCTGGAGCGTCGGGGACGTCAGCGCGGGCGGGACTGGCCCCGTTGTCGGCGGGGTCGCGATCAGCAACCGGCTGGACTACACCGTCGCGGTCGCCTACACCACCGGGTTCGCGGCGACCGAGATCGCCCATCTGGACGGGTACGCGTTCACGCAGGACCTGACCCAGGTGGCCGGCACGAGCAACCTCGTCGCCGCCCCCAACCTCATGGACCTGGCGGAGGCCGGCTCGTTCATCCGGTTCATCGTGAAGCCGCTCAAGGCGACGAAAGAGACCAAGATCGAGGTCTTCGACCGCGCGGGTAACCTGTTCTGGTCCAAGGTCGTGGCCCTCGAGGGGGCGGGCAACACGGAATACGTGTGGGACGGTTTCTCAGTGGCCAAGCGCCGGATCGGGCCGGGCGGTTACGTCGCCATCCTGACGGGAAGCGGGTCGAACAGCTCCGACCGCGCGCCGTTCGTCGTGACGGGGAAGTCCAAGTGACGGCGCGCCGCCGTCTCCTCCCGGCCGCGGCGGCCGCCCTGGGGCTCGCCGCCTCGACCGCGGGCGCCTTGGGGCTGCCGCTGGTCGACCAGCCGGGGGCGATCGAGCTCAGCATGCCGGTCAGCGTCCGCCAGTATGGGATGAGCGGGGTGTCGGGGCTCGGCGGCGACGTGCTCCGGGCCTGGAGCAACCCCGCCCTGCTCGGGCTCATGAGCTCCCGGGGAGAAGGCGCCCTCGTCGGGGGGAAGATCCTGGGGGACACGAACCTGTTCGCCGTCGGGGGGGCGTGGCAGCTCACCCCCGACTGGACGGTCGGGCTCATGATGGCGCGCTACGGTCTCAGCCTCGACGGCGTGAACGAGTTTGGCGATCCCTCGGGCGAGCCTCTGGACCAGTCCAGCGCTGGCACCGGACTGCTGGCCGCGTACCGGTGGCGGTGGCTGCGCGCGGGGATCGCGGTCCGGCTCGTCGACGTGAGCATCCTCAAGTACCACGCGTCCGGCATGGCGGCCGACCTTGGGCTCCAGGCTTCCTGGGCGGGCGCGGTGGCCGGCGTGGCCATCCGCAACGCCGGCGCGGCTCTCGGGGCGGCGGACACCGCGGCCGGGATCGCGGGCGTGATGATGCCGACCGAGATCCGCGCCGGGCTGGGCTACCGCCACGAGCCGGCGAGGCTCGCGGGCGGGCTCGAGTTCTCGAAGGTGACCGACCGGGACGCCCGGATCGGGCTGGGTGTCGAGTACTGGGCCGCGACGTTTCTGGCCCTCCGCGCCGGCTGGGGACCCGGGGATTCCGGCGAGATCACGATGGGGTTGTCGGCGCTCTGGCAGCGCCTGGGCCTCGACTACGGTCTCGCTGTCCACGCGGCGGGCATGAACCACCGGCTGGCGCTGTCCTGCCGCTTCGGCGAGGCCCTCGTGGCGCCGGCGCCTGGCGCGGCCGAGGAAACCCCGGCGGCCCGGGCGGAAGAGCCCGTCGCGGCGGCCGCGCCCGTTCCCGCGCCCGCCAAGGGCGCCAAGCAGCTCAACCTCGCGGTCGCGGACCTGCGCGCCGAGAACGTGTCCGCGGGGAACTCGGCCGTCATCGCCGACCTGCTGCGCGGCGAGCTCGTGAAGACGCACGCGTTCAACGTGATCGAGAAGGCCAACATGGACAAGGTCCTCGCCGAGCAGGCGTTCCAGCAGACCGGGTGCAGCTCCGAGGAGTGCGCGGTCAAGCTCGGCAAGCTGCTCAACGTCCAGCGCATGGTGGTCGGGAGCTTCGGCCAGCTTCTCGATTCCTACTTCCTCAACGTCCGCGTCGTGGACGTCGAGACCGGGCGGGTGGTCTTCGGGGATTCCGCCGAGGGGAAGACCGTCGCTGACCTCAAGGTCGGAGTGCGCGACCTTGCCAAGCGGATGGCCGTCCAGATACGATAGAGGCCTGATGAACAAACTCCTTCCGCTCGCGGTTTTTCTCGCTTTCTTCCTGCCCGGCTCCGGCCGGGCCGCTTCCAACCGCCCCACGATGAAGGTCGGGAAGGTCGCCCCCGCGTTCATGTGCCCCCAGCTCGGAGTGGCGGGCACCGGGAAGGGCAGCGTGGTCACCCTCAAGGACCTCCTCGCGAAGGACCAGGTTGTGGTCATGAGCTTCTTCCATACGCAGTGCGTTCCGTGCAAGAAGGAGATTCCGAAGCTCACCAAGATCGTGGCGGGCCGGGCGGGCGTCGCGACCTACTGCGTCTTCGTGGGCGGCGAGGACGAGGACTCGGTGCGCGCCTTCCTGAAGGAGTACGGGTTCACGCTCCCCGTGCTCATGGACCGGAACGGTTACCGCATCGGGGAGCGCTACAAGGTCGTCCAGGACGAGATTGCACACGTGCCCCAGATCATGGTGATCAGCAAGAACGGGGTGCTCAAGGCGGCGTGGACCGGGTTTCCCGACGAGCGCGAGGCCCAGTTGGCCTCCCTGCTCGACGAGCTCGTCGCCGAGGCGAAGGCGGCGCCGGTGGTCGCGGACACCCTGACGATCCTGTTCACGAACAACACGAACGGCCTCACGGGTCCCGCGCCCGCGATCGACATGGGTGGGCTGGCCAAGCGCATGACGCTGATCAGGCGCGAGCGCGCGGCGGCGCCGGCGTCGATCCTGGTCGAGGGCGGGGACTTCTTCCCGACGTCCCCCGACGAGGCTAGGACCCGCAAGGTCGTGGCGGCGTACAGGCTCATGGGCTACGACGCGGTCACGATAGGCGAGGCCGAGTTCGTCAACGGGCTCAAATTCCTGCGCGGGCTCGTCGACGGCAAGGGCCTGCCCTGGGTGTCGGCCAACGTCAAGATCTGCGAGAAGGAGGTCTGCATCGACCTCGCGCGCGGCAGCATCCTGCTTAACGCCGGCAAGCGCAAGGTCGCCGTGATCGGGTACATGCATCCGGACGCCGTCGGATTCACCCCCGAGGAGCGTTTCAAGGACGGGGGGCACTACATCAAGTTCACGGACCCCCGTCCGCTGATCAGGGGCTTCGTGGAACGCTACCGCAAGGACGCGGATCTCCTGGTCGTGCTGTCCCACGCGGGCGTCGAGGAGGACCGCCGGCTGGCGGCGGAGGTCCCCGGGCTCGACGTGATCGTGGGGGCGCACTCGCAGACCTTCCTGACCGATCCGGGGCGCGAGGCCGGCACGATCATCGTGCAGGCGGCCGCGGACGGGCAGTACCTGGGCAAGCTGGTGCTCAAGTTCGGCGAGAACGGAAAGCCCGCGATCGAGTCCTACGAGTTGATGCCGCTCACGAGGAACGTTCCGGACGATCCGGATGTGGCGGCTGCCGTCGCGGCGGGGTCCAAACCCCCAAAAGCGGAGTAGCCCCCCGCCGGGAGGCCAAGCCGGCCGTCCCCGCGAAAAGAAGGAAGGCGTCATGACCGACACCGGATCGCGCCCGGCCCGCATCAAGGGCTGGATCGCCGTCGCGGGCCCCGGCGCCCGGGACAAGGACCGCCGGTTCCTGGGCGGCCTGATCGAGCTGTCGAAGACGGGCGCCCGGCTCTACCTGACGTGGAAGCCGCGCATCGGCGACCACCTCTCGTTCGGACTCCGGATTCCCGGAAGCCCCAAGCCGCAGCGGATGCCGCTCAAGGTGGTCCGCGTGACCGCCGACGAGCCGGGGCGGATGGACACCTTCGAGGCCCGGCTCCAGCTCCTGCGCGAGATGGTTCAGTGGGGCATTCCGTCGAAGGGGATGACCTACGGATTCGCCGTGGGCGCCCGCTGGGAGGCTGGGGCGAGCCCCGAGGGTATCCGGTTCATCCAGCGCCACTTCGAGGACGAGGGCGGCAGAGTGCAGAAACAGGTGCTCATCACCTTCGAGCCCTCCGACGAACCGGCCGTCCTGCCGCAGCTCTAGGGTTGACGGCCCGCTCCGGTGCGCTCGTGACGGGAAGATGCCTCCGATGAAGAAGCGGGGAATCGGGATCATCGGATTGGGCGGGATCGCCCTGAACCACCTTGCCGCGTACCGCGCCCGCGGATTCCGGGTGGTCGTGGGGCACGACGTCAATCCTGCCATCTTCGACCGCATCCGGAGGGAGTTCGGGGTGCCGCGGCTGACCACGGACCTCGCCGAGTTCCTGGCGACGCCGGGGCTGGACGTCGTGGATCTCGCGATTCCGCACTACCTCGAGCTCCGCAGGCCGGTGGTGACCGCGATCGCCTGGGCGGGCAAGGCCCTCTTCTGCCAGAAGCCGTCGGACGAATGCTTCGCCGGGGCCCTGGACCTGGTCCGGATCGCGGAGAAGGCGGGCATCCCGTACGCCGTGAACCACAATTCCTCGTTCGTGCCCGGGTTCGTGGTCGCGGAGAGGATCCTGCGCGACCGGCGCCGGTTCGGCCGCCCGTTCTGGTTCCAGATCGAGAACCGCGGGTCCCTGTGGTTCACGAAGCACCCACACTGGGGTAGCCGGTACCGCTGGATCCTCGCTGGGATGGCCGTCCACCACATCGGCCTCATGCACCACTGGTTCGGCATGCCCCGCCGGGTATCTGCCACGCTGGTCAAGGATCCCTCCAAGCCATTCATCCGGGCGGAGAACATCGCCGTGATCGCCCTCGAATACGCGTCCGGCCTCAAGGGACTCATCGTCAACAACTGGTCATACGCGGGTCCAAGGCCCCGGGCGCATACGCGGGAGGAGATCGTGGTGCAGGGGACGAAGGGGTCATTGACCTTCGACAGCAAGGAGATCTCGTTTGATCCGGCTGGAGGGAAGCGGACGGTCACGCACGTCAAGGGCGAGTGGTTCAACGACGCGTTTGGGGAGTCGATGCGCGCATTCCTGAAGTCGCTCGACGGCGGCCCGCGGTACCCGTTCGCGGGCCGGGAGGATCTCAAGGTCATGGCGGTCGTCGAGGCCGCGTACCGGTCGGCGGAGAAGAAACGGTTCGTGAACCCGGCCGAGATCGCCGGAAAGGAGATCGTGAGGTAATGCCAATCCTCAAGGCTGGCCGGCCGAGGCGGATTCCCCAGTGGGCGGACCTGTCCGATTGGGGCGTGTCCCGCCAGGCCAGGGGTAACTGCGTCGAGACGCACTACCACGACGCCGTCGAGACCGTGGTCATCGTCTCCGGGAAGGTCCGGGTCAGGACCGAAGGGGTGTCCCGGGACCTGGGACCGGGGGACACCGTCATCACCAGGATGGGTGAGACGCACTCGTGGCTCGCGCTCCGGAAGTCGGTCTCGGTCTGGATGGTCTCCCGGCTTCGGGGCTGCAAGCGCCCCGGTCACCTGATCCGGAAGCGCTGACGGGCCGGATTGCGTCGTTGGTGGCCCGGCTTGACGCCGCGCCGCCGCCGGGGGTATGGTCCGTCATGGCCCTCAATGACACGTCTTGCCGCCTTCCTGCCGTTGTTCCTCATGAGTAGCCAGCCCGTGTCCGCCGCGAAGCTCTCGGGCGTGGCCGTCCTGGACCGGGACCACTTGACGGCTTCGTTCCTCGAGGGCGAGGTTAAGTTCAAGGACGACGGCGAAGGCCCGGTCGCCCTGGGGGGAGCCGAGAACGACGCGGCGGACAACTGGGTCGTGGCTTACGGCCCCCTCGATGTCGCCGCCGCGGCGGAGACTGCGAACTGGACCGTCGTTTGCGCCGACGATCCGGCCTACGGCGCCAACGGCAAGCACCCGGTGCAGGTCTTCCGTAGGTCCAAGATCAGCGGGATGGCTCAGTTGACTTGGGATCACGATGCCCGGGACTGGCACTACGAGACCCCGATGGGGCACACGCTTTACCTCAAGCTCCCGTCGCCCCTGCGCGAGGGGAGGCGCTACCGGCTCGTGATCGGCCCGAAGGTCGATCCCGCGAAGTCGTCAACGGAGTTCGTCTTCGACAGTTTCTCGACTCGCTCCGAAGCCCTCCACGTCAACCTCGTGGGTTACCCGGCCGACGTGCCGCTCCACTCCGCCGATCTATACGCCTGGCTCGGCGACGGGGGAGCGCGGGACTACGCCGCGTTCGAGGGCGCGAAGGTCTTCCTGGTAGATGCCGGGTCCGGCGCGAAGCGCGAAGCCGGGACGGTCAAGTTGTGGAAGAAGCGGGGTGAGGACCTCAACAAGAACGACTTCACGGCATCGGACGTCTGGACCGCGGACGTCACCGGCGGTCCGGGAACGTACCGGATTGCGGTCGAGGGGATCGGGTGCAGCCAGGACTTCGCGATCGGAGCGACCATCTACGCGATCCCCTTCAAGGTCACCGTCCGCGGCTACTACTACATGCGCATCGGCGAGGTCGAGCGGCCGGACATCCGGCCGATCCCGCGCCAGCCCCCGTTCATTCCGGGGAAGCTGCCGCCCGAATGCAGGGTCCTGATCACGACCATGCATCCGTATCATCCCGAATGGAAAACGTTCGCCCATGGCGACAAGTGGGACCCGCCCCACGCCTGGGAGCCGTACGTCAAGCCGGGGAGGCCGGAGAACCCGAACGCGTTTGGCGGTCACTCCGACGCCCTCGACTGGGACCGGCACCTGGGGCACGTCTCGAGCATCTACGACATGCTCCTGCCCTACATCCTGACCGACGGGGCGCTGGGCGACGACGACTGCAGTATCGCGGAGAGCGGCAACGGCATCCCGGACCTGCTCGACGAGGCCCGCAACGAGGTGGACTTCTGGCTCCGGCTCCGGGACGGGGAAGGGTACAGCCACGGGCTCACGAACCCCACCAAGGAGCACGTCTTCTACCAGGCGGCCAACACGACGGTCGCGGCCTGGGCCAACGCGGCGAACGCGGCTATGCTCTCGGACTGTTTCCGGATCGGCGGGCAGGAAGCCCTGAAGAAGGAGTACCTGGCCCACGCGGTGACGGCCTGGAACTATGCGAGCCGGCAGCCGGACCAGGAGCTCGAGCTCGCCCAGGGCGAGGGCGGCCCGACGATGCGGGGGGCGGATTTCAAGATGACGGCCGCCGCGTTCCTCTTCAACCTCACGGGGGAGGCGAAGTACGAGGATGTCGTCAACGAACTGAGCGTGGTCACGGACAACACGGCCGACGTCGTCCAGCGGCACGCGGGCCAGCTCTGGGCGACGGCCGGGTACCTGCTCTCCCCCCGGAAGAGCCGGTTTCCGGAGCTGCGGGAGCGCATGAGGAAATCCATCCTCCACAACGCCGTCGAGAAGGAGGTCGCGTACGCCGACCGGCGCCCCTCCCGGCGGTCGACGAACCAGGAGGAGGGCTATTTCTACACCGCCCAGAACGTCCAGCGCACGCTGATCGCGCACCGGATCACGGACGACCCCAGGGCGAAGGCGCGGTTCCTGGCCGCGCTCGTCATGGAGGCGGACTGGGGGCTGGGCCGGAACTCGCTGAACATGATCCAGATGACGACGGCGACGACGCCGCTGGCGAAGATACGCAGCGTCGAGAACTGCTACACGTCGGGGCGCAACGACGGCACCCCCGGCCTGCACCCCGGCCACACGCCGTACCTGAACATGGACGATTGGGGGCGCAATGGGGGGATGATCATGGCCCGGCCCCGCTGGATGGCCGTGAAGGGGTATCCAGCCTTCGAGGCTTGGCCCCGCGCCGAGTGCTACTTCAATACCCGGTGGGTCTGGGCCCATTCGGAATTCACCCCGCAGCAGACTATGCGCGGCAAGACCGCCCTGTACGGGTACCTCTACGGGATCGAGAAGCAGGGCCGATAGGAGAGGCCGGAACAGGGTCGTGATGCCCCGATGACCCTCGGCGGGTTCGTGCTTGGCGCGCTTGTGGTGGCCGGTTGCCGGGAGGCCGCCTGCCGCCCCACAATAGACGCCCATATGCCCTACCAACCCGGCGGGATCTGGCGAGACGACGCGGGACGGCCCATCCAGGCCCACGGTGGCGGCCTCCTGCTCCACGGCGGTGTTTACTACTGGTACGGCGAGGACAAGAGCCCGGACGACTGGAACGGGACCGGCGCCGGCCGGGTCTCCTGGGTCCGCTGCTATTCGTCCCGGGACCTCGCCACCTGGCACGACGAGGGGACCGTGCTCGGCGCGCTGCGCGCTCCCGGCCACGACCTCGCGCCCGGCCGGGTGGTCGAACGCCCCAAAGTGCTGTTCAACGCGAAGTCGGGTACCTTCGTGATGTGGATGCACATCGATTCGCCCGACTACAAGGACGCCCGGGCCGGGGTGGCCGTGAGCCCGACGCCCACCGGGCCGTTCGAGTACCTGGGGAGCCTCCGGCCGGACGACGCCGAGAGCCGGGACATGACCGCCTGGGCCGACGACGACGGGACCGCGTACCTCGTGTATTCGTCCGAGGGGAACGCGACCACGCACGTCTCGGTCCTGTCCGACGACTACCGGCGGCCGGCGGGGCGGTTCGTCCGCGCCTTCGAGGGGAGGTTCCGGGAGGCCCCCGCGGTCTTCAAGCACGACGGGCACTACTACCTCGTCTCCTCCCACTGCACCGGGTGGAAGCCCAACGAGGCCGAGGTCGCCGTGGCGGACTCGATGCTGGGGCCGTGGACGGTCGCCGGGAACCCGTGCGTCGGGACCGAGGCGCAACGGACGCTGACGTTCGAATCCCAGAGCACGTACGTGGTCCCGGTGCCCGGCCGGCCCGGCGCGTTCATCTTCATGGCGGACCGCTGGAACGCCAGGGACCTGCCCGAGTCCCGGTACGTCTGGCTCCCGCTGCGCGTCCAGGACGGCCGGGTCGAGATCCGGTGGCTCGACGCCTGGGATTTCGGCGTGTTCGCCGGGGCGGCTCCGGCGGGCGGGGGGGCGATGACCGGCGACGAGCTGAAGTCGCTCGAGAAGAGCAGCGTGGTCTTCAAGAGCCTGGACGGGGTGAAGGCCGACGGGTTGAGGCTTTCCGAGGCGGACATGGCCTGGTGGCAGGACGCCAAGTTCGGGATGTTCATCCACTGGGGGCTCTACGCCATTCCGGCCCGGGGGGAGTGGGTCATGCACCAGGAGAAGATCCCGGCCGAGGAGTACGCGAAGCTGGCGGGGGAGTTCCATCCCGGGAAGTTCGACGCGGGCGCGTGGGCCGCGACGGCGAAGGACGCCGGGATGAAGTACATGGTCATGGTCGCCCGGCACCACGACGGTTTCGCGCTCTGGGATTCCCCCGGGAGCTACCGCCACTTCACCTCGATGGCGACCGCGGCGAAGCGGGACTTCGTGAAGGCGTACGTCGAGGCGTGCCGGGCGGCCGGGCTGCGCGTCGGGCTCTACTACTCCCCCCTGGACTGGCGGTTCCCCGGGTACTTCAAGCCTCGGGAGCTGGCCGATAGTGCCGCCCTGCTCAAGGCGCAGGGGTACGCGCAGGTCGAGGAGCTCATGAGCCGGTACGGCCCGATCGACATCCTCTGGTACGACGGCGGGTGGCTGGCGCACACGGGGACCGACGCGGACGCGGCCTGGTTCTGGGAGCCGGTGAAGCTCAACACCATGGTCCGGCGGCTCCAGCCGAAGGTGGTGATCAACCCGCGGTCGGGGTGGACCGGGGACTTCCAGTGCGACGAGGGGAGCCACGCGGTCAAGGGCCCGATCGTCCCCCGGCCGTGGGAGAAGTGCCTGAACCTGAACGACACCGCCTGGGGATTCACCGAACGCCAGAACCTCCTGAGCCTCGAGTACGTCGTCGGGACGCTCGTGAACGTCGTGTGCCGGGGCGGGAACGTCCTGCTCAACGTCGGGCCGGACCGGGACGGGGTCATTCCGGCTGCGCACATCGCGCGCCTGCGCGAGATCGGGAGGTGGCTGGGGGCGAACGGGGAGGCGGTCTACGGGACGCGCCCCGGCCCATTCCAGCCCGTGGACGGCGCATATGGGAGCACGCACCGGGGCCGGCGGGTCTACCTCTTCGTCCTGCGCTGGCCCGAGTCGGGTGCCCTGCGGGTGCCGGCCCTGCCGGGCCGGATGGTCGTGTCCTGCCGGGTCCTGTCGGGGGCCGCGGGGACCTGCGTGGCGGACGCAGGCGGGCTGGCGCTCACGGTGCCCGTCTCCGCGCGGACCGCCCCGGTGACGGTCGTCACGCTCGAGCTGGACGGGGACGCGCCGGGGCCGCTGCCGGCCCCCTAGAGCCATGCGTCATGCGTGGCTCGCCTGCCCGGGGCGTATAATCGCCGGGCATGAAGACCGTGAAGGCCCGCCCGCTCCGTGGCCTGGTGCTGGCGTTCATGGCCGCGTACGCCATGCCGGGGACGCGGTGCGAAGGGGCGGCCAAAGGAGCTGACATGAACGTGGAACTGCCGCGCGGGGAGCTTGAGGCGAACGGCGTATCGCCGTCGCGCCTGCTGGAGTTCGTCAGGGGCCTGGACGCGGAGGTGGATTCCCTCCACGGTTTCGTCCTCGTGCGCCACGGCCGGGTGGTGGCCGAGGGCGCCTGGGCGCCGTACGACGCCGACACGCCGCACCAGCTCTGGTCGCTGACCAAGAGCTTTACCTCGATGGCGGTCGGGCTGGCCATATCCGAGGGCCGGTTCGGCCTCGACGAACCCATCCTGCCGCACTTCGCTGCGGACGCGCCGGCCGACCCGCCGGCCAACCTGAAGGCGATGACGGTCCGCCACCTGCTCACGATGACCACGGGCCACGATCCCGAGCCGCCAAACGACCAATGGGCCAAGACGTGGAAGACGACGTTCCTGGCGCAACCCGTTCCCTTCGCTCCGGGCAAGCACTTCGTCTACAACACGCCGGCCAGCGGCATGCTCGCGGCGCTGGTAGAGCGGACGACGGGGATGCCGATCGCGGATTACCTCAAACCCCGGCTGTTCGAGCCGCTCGGGATCCGCGAGGTGATCTGGTGGAAGGTCGGGGACGGGACCACGGCCGGCGGCTTCGGCCTCCACCTGCGGACCCCCGAGATCGCCAGGTTCGGCCAGCTCCTTCTCCAGGGGGGCGAGTGGCAGGGGAAGCAGCTCGTGCCCCGGAGCTGGATCGAGGCCGCGACCTCGAGGCAGGTGCCGAACGGCGACGACCCCAACAACGACTGGAACCAGGGTTACGGCTACCAGTTCTGGATGGCCCGGCACGGCGCATTCCGCGGGGACGGGGCGTTCGGCCAGTTCTGCATCGTCATGCGCGACCAGGACGCCGTTCTCGCCGTGACGTCGGGCACTCCGGACATGGGGAAGGTGATGCAACTGGCCTGGGACAAGCTGCTCCCGGCCCTGGAGCCCGGGCCGCTCAAGTCCGACCCGAAAGGCGTCAGGGCGCTGGGGAGGGTGCTCGCGGGGCTGACCCTGCGCCCGGTCGCGTCCGTCTCCAAGCCGGCCGCCAACCTCGTCGGTCGGCGCTTCCGGTTCCCCGACAATCCGCGCGGGATCGGGCGGATCGGGGTCGGGCCGCGGAAGGGCGGCGCGACTCCGCTGGACCTCCTCCTCGGCGGCCGGGAACGGACGATCCGGTGCGGCGGCGGCACGTGGATCCGGGGCCACCTGCCGGGGGAAGGCGGGCTGGAGGAACCCGTCGCGGTCAGCGGAGGTTGGACCGCGCCGGACACCTTCACCGCCAGGATCGCCCACCTGGACTCCAGCTTCGTCGACACGATCAGGCTGGTATTCTCGGGCGACGAACTCACCCTCGAGCAGGAGATGAACGTGTCATTCGGTCCGCCCCGTCTGCCGGACCTGCGCGGCCGTCTCGAGCCCGGCGTGGGCCGGTAGAGGTCGGAGCCTCCAGGCGCTAGTCGATCTTGGGCAGGTTGCGGTACTCGGGCTCCTTGCGGAGCCCCCACTTGAGCGCGTACATCGTGATCATCTTGGGGATCATGTTCTTGATCCGGTAGAACCTGGACGAGTAGCGCTTCCGGTCCGCCTCGTCGATCGGCAGGGGGGCGGTGTCCGCCGCTTCGTCCGGGGGAGCGCCGTAGGGGTAGTTGACCTTCACCTTGACGTCGCCGACGTCGTCGTAATGCTCGGTGCCGTCCACGACGGCCAGCTCCCCCGGGAGGTAGCCCAGGTCCCGGTAAGCCCCCTCCGTGAAGAGGATGTATTCGTGGGACTTGAGCGAGTTCTTGAGGAGGCGGTGGAGGACGATCACGTCGACGCCCGTCAGCTCCTCGTAACGCCCCAGCTTGGCGCGGATGGCCGATCCGCTGTGCACGACCGCCTTGAGCCGCAGCCGGTCCGCGTTCGCGCAGGCTCCGCACGCGCAGGCGCCGGAATGCTGGAGCTCGAGCGCCCGGGCGCGGAACGCCTTGAAGAACGAGAAGAGCTTGCCGCGAATCCGCTTCTTGCGCTCCTCCCACGGCATGCCGCCGCCCGCCTTCATCGCATAGAGGAACACGGCATCCCCCTCCAGCTTGGAGACCTGGAGCGGGATCCTGATCTCCCGGATGATCGTCTTGATGAGTTCGCTGATGACGACGTGGGCGTGGCCCAGGGTATCCCGGTTGCTGACCATGAAATGAGTGTATCCGCTGATGTCGGCCACCATGAGGATGACCTCCCGCGGCTTGGCGTGCGCCGTCGACGAGTCCGTCATGTCACCATGGTAGCTCATCCCGGCCACGAAGGCGGAGGAGGCCGGCGGGGCGCAGGCGCCCGCCCGGCACCGGGCCCGCGTTCCCTGCGATAATCCGTGGGGATGAACACGTTCGAGCGGATGACCCGGATGTACGCGCACCAGGAAGCCGACTGGGTGCCCGTCACGGACTCGCCGTGGGGAAGCACGCTGGCGCGCTGGAGGCGGGAAGGCCTGCCCGAAGGCTCGACCTACGTCGACTTCTTCGGGCTTGACCGGTTCGAGACCATCCATGCCGACAACGGCCCCCGCTTCCCCTCCTCGACGGTCGAGGAGACGGACGAGTACCGGATCCACCGGACGTCGTGGGGGGCCACGCTCAAGGACTGGAAGAAACACGGCGGCGTGCCGGAGTTCCTGGACTTCACCATCACCGGACCCGACGAGTGGCGGAAGGCGCGGGAACGGATGGCGCCGGGACGCGACCGCATCGACTGGGAATCGCTGAAGAGGAACTTCAAGACTTGGCGCGGGCAGGGGGCGTGGATCTCGGCCGGCTTCTGGTTCGGGTTCGACGTCACCCACTCGTGGATGGTGGGCACGGAGCGGACGCTGGAGGCGCTCGTAACGGACCCCGAATGGATCGTGGACCTCTGGAACCACCACCTGGACGTGGACATGGGGAACTACCAGCTCGTCCTCGACGCGGGGTACCGGTTCGACGAGATCTCCTGGCCCGACGACATGGGATACAAGGAGAACCAGTTCTTCTCGCTGGCCATGTACCGGAACCTGCTCAAGCCCGTGCACCGGCGCGCGGCGGAATGGGCGCACGCGCGGGGCCTCAAGGTCCGGCTGCACTCGTGCGGAGACGTCCGTCCGCTGGTCCCCGACCTCATCGAGCTCGGCGTCGACATGCTCAACCCCCTCGAGGTCAAGGCGGGCATGAACCCCGTGGAGCTCAAGCGCAGGTTCGGCGACCGGCTCGGGTTCCACGGCGGCCTCAACGCCGTGCTCTACGGCCGGCCCGGCGACCTCGAGGCCGAGATGCGGACGGTCATCCCGGTCATGAAGGAGCACGGGGGCTACGTGATCGGCTCCGACCACAGCGTGCCGGACTCGGTGAGCCTCGATCAGTTCCGGGAGTTCGTCCGGCTCGCGCGGGAACTGGGGGCGTACTGAATGTCGGGGGACACCGGCGGAGAATGTTAATATGTTAAGTATGGCCCCAAGATGAAGAGGTCGGAGATCAACGGGCTCATGCGCGAGGCTGTGGGATTTCTCGAGGAGAGGCGGTTTCCGCTCCCCCCGTTCGCGTTCTGGGGGCCCGGGGACTGGAAGACCAGGGGGCCCGAGTACGACGGGATCCGGGACAGCATGCTGGGCTGGGACATCACCGACTTCGGCGGCGGGGATTTCGCGAAGGTGGGGCTGCTCCTGTTTACCCTGCGGAACGGCGGGGCCGGAGCGGGGAAGGGCGCGAAGCCGTATGCGGAGAAGATCATGATCGTCCAGGAGGAGCAGGTCACCCCGTTCCACTTCCACTGGAGCAAGATGGAGGACATCATCAACCGGGGCGGCGGCCGGCTGCTCGTGCGGCTCTACAACTCCACGGCCGCGGGCGGGTTCGACGGCTCTCCGGTCAGGTTGGCCATGGATGGCAGGAACTTCACCGTGGACGCGGGCGACACGGTGGCCGTCCGGCCCGGGGAGAGCATCACGCTGCCCGCGGGGCAGTACCACGAGTTCCGGGGGGAGAAGGGAACCGGCCGGGTCCTGCTGGGCGAGGTGTCAATGGTGAACGACGACCGCACGGATAACCGGTTTCACGACCCCATCGGCCGGTTTCCCGCCATCGACGAGGACTGCGAGCCACTGTACCTCCTCGGGAGCGAGTATCCCCCCGCCCGGCGGTGAACGGGCTCCCGGGAGCGGCGTGAAGGCCCCGTCGCCCGCCCGGGAGATCATGCCCATCGACCGGATCCCGGACTGGCGGAAGCGGATCGAGCGCGTGGACGCGTGCCTCGACCGCGCGATCCTGGACCGGCCCGTGGTCTGGTGTACGGTGTGGCCCCGGGAGCAGCAGGTGCCGTGGCCCGCGCCCCGGCCCTGGAAGACGGTCCGCGACCGGTGGATGGACGCGGAGTGGATGGCGGACCGGGCGTACGCGGCCGCCATGAACGCCGATTACCTCGGCGACGCCCTCCCCGTCACCCACCCGAACCTCGGCCCCGAGGTGTTCAGCGCCTTCTTCGGGGCCGAGCTCGAGTTCAGCGAGCACTCGTCATGGTCCGTTCCGTGCCTCCCGCGGTGGGAGGACGCGGGGAAGCTCGAGTTCTCGACCGCGAACCCGTACTGGAAGAAGATGGAGGAGCTGACCGGCGCCCTGCTGGCGAGGGGCCGCGGCGTCTTCTACACCGGGATAACGGACCTGCATCCCGGCGGCGACGCGATCGCGGCGTTCCGGGACCCCGAGGTGCTGGCCGTGGACATGATCGAAGCGCCGGAGAAGATCAAGGCGTTCCTGGTCCGGGTGAACGAGACGTACTGCCGGGTGTTCGACCATTACTGCGCGAGGCTCGAGGCGGCCGCCCAGCCGATCTCGAGCTGGCACCGGTACGTGACGGCCCGGCGGCAGTACGTCCCGTCGAACGACTTCTCCTGCATGATCTCCAGGCCCATGTTCGACGACGTCTTCCTGCCCGGGATCCGGGAGGAATGCCGGCACACGGGCTCTTCGGTCTATCACCTCGATGGGCCCGACGCGATCCGGCATCTCGACAGCCTGCTGGCCATCCCGGAGCTCGACGCGATCCAGTGGGTGTGCGGCGCGGGGAAGGGCCCGGTCACGCGGTGGCTGGACCTCCTGCGCCGCGTTCAGGATGCGGGCAAGGGGGTCCAGGTCCTCGACGTGCATCCCGGCGAGCTCGACGCCGTGATGCAGGCGCTGCGCCCCGAGGGCGTCTGGCTGGACCTGGCCGGCGTGGCCACCCGGGACGAGGGCGAGGCCCTGGTCCGGAGGGTCGCGCGATGGGGAAAGCGATAGAAGGGGGGGTATGATGGCTTCCATGGAATCCGATCAGGGCAACGAAGTGCAGGAGACCTACGGGCTCCAGCCGCTCGTCTGGGGCGGCTACCTCCTGGTCCTCGCCGTCGTCTCCCTGCTGACCCAGAAGCCCGACTCGTTCGTGCTGGGGGCGTCCGCGACGGCGCTCGCCTGCTCGGCCCTCACCCTCTGGTACGAACACCGGCGGCGCGGCCGGGCGCTGAGCATGATCGTCTCCGCCGACACCGTCGAGATCCACCTCCAGGGGCAGTTCAGCCACAAGGTACCCAGGGGCGAAGTGACCCACTACGCGCTGCAGATCACGAATTCCATCCAGTACATGATGGTCCATCTCATGTGCGACGCGACGGCGGTGGTGCTCGCCGTGGTGTTCTGGAAGTCCGATCTCACCGGCAAGATCCTGGGACCCCTGGGCGCGATCGCGATGCTGGTCTCGACCGGCTCGACCGTCTACACCCGGTTCTTCTGCACCCACCTGTTCGTTCCGAAGAAGGACAAGGGAAGCTGGGGCATCATGGTCGCCAAGTCGCAGGGAAAGCTGCTGGTGGGCTGAACCCGGAATGCGGGCCATGACGTACGGATTCAGGACCGTCAGCCTGGAATCGCGGACCGACAACGTCTTCAAGCTCATCGACAAGGACTGGATGCTCGTGACCGCCGGCACCCTGGACTCGTTCAACATGCTGACCGCGAGCTGGGGAGGCCTGGGAATCCTCTGGGAGCGCGAGGTCGCCATGTGCGTCATCCGGCCCCAGCGGCACACCTTCGCGTTCATGGAGCGGGAGCCCATGTTCACGCTGTCGTTCTTCGAGGAGGAGCACCGGACGGCGCTCAAGATCTGCGGCCGGCATTCGGGCCGGGACATGGACAAGGCCGAGGCGGCCGGGCTGACGGCGTTGCAGTGCCCGAAGGGCGGGGTCTACTTCAAGGAGGCCCGCATGGTCTACGTATGCCGCAAGCTATACTGGCAGGACTTCGATCCCGCGCATTTCGTCGATCCGAAACTCGACGTCTTCTATCCCCGCAAGGATTACCACCGCCTGTACGTGGGCGAGATCGTGTCCTGCCTGGCGAGGTACACGGGGACTTGATGGGAAGGTCTATCATGGCATCAATGAACGGACGCTGGCTGGCCTTGTTCCTGATCCTCCTGGCGCCCGGGGTGCAAGCCGCCCCGGCCGTGAAGGGGGGGGGCTCCGCGACAACGTACGCCGCGGCGACTCCCGTGACTGCCGCCCGGTCGAGCTCGACCGGGCTAGCCGACGAGAGCTACCTGCCCGAAGTCCCCGAAGACGTGGTGGTCGACGAAGGCCCGGATACCGGGTTCGAGGTCGTGACGATCGACGACGCCGCCGCGTTCCTCGCCGGCGGGAAGGCGATCTTCGTCGACGCGCGCTCGCGGCAGGCATGGGAGATGGGGCACATCCCGGGTGCGATCGACGTGCCCTCGTCCGACTTCGAGAAGGGGTACGCCGCGGCGAAGGCGCGGTTGCCGAAGGACGCCGTGATCATCGTCTACTGCGAGAGCTCGCACTGCGACCAGGCGGTGGTGGTGCTCAACCGGCTCAAGGCGCTCGGCTACCTCCACCTGCTCCATTACCGGCAGGGCTGGGTCATCTGGGACTGGTCCAAGCAACCCCGGGAGAAGGACCCCAAGTACAAAGACTGGCACTGACCCGAATGGGAGGGGGGTGACAGTCCCCCTTTTAGGGGACGTAGTTGCATAGTTGCGTATCTCACCCGCCCTTGCCGGTCACCTTGATCGCTTCGACCGGACAGGCGCCTTCGCAGCCCCGCCGCCGGTCGCACTGGTTCTCGTCGGTCACTTTGCACTTGCCGGTCTTCTCGTGGACGTAGAGAATCTTCTTCGGGCACATTGCCGCGCACGCGCCGCAGCCGATACAGAGCTCCTCGTCGACCGTCACGATCTTGCCCATGGTTGTCTGCACCTCTCCCAACTGGATATGGAGGAATAACCGTCCGGGAGCGCGTTTTGCTCCCGGGATCGGTGTGGCCATGTACAATCCGAGCTGCGGTGACACCCGAACGATCGACCCAAGACCTAGCCCAGCTCCACGACCGGACGCTGGGGTGCCTGCTCGGAGGGCTGATCGGCGACGCGATGGGACGCCCGGCCGAGAACAAGACCTACAAGGAGATCGAGGCCGCGTTCGGCCGGATCACGGACTTCTCAGGCTCCGGCACCGACGACTCCGCCCTCAAGCACCTTCTGTGCGATGCGATTCTCCGGACGGGCGGCAGAGTCACCGCAGCGGCCTGGGCTGACGAATGGCTCAGACAGGAAGACCTGTTCATCAAGCGGGGCCTCTTCTGGACCCCGGTGATGAACGCCTTCTGGAAGGTCCGGGCGGAAGGAGTGCCGCCCGACGAGGCGGGCAACGGCAACATGGCCAGCTCCAGCTCGGCCATGTGCATCTCGCCCCTGGGGATCATCAACGCCGCGGACCCCGGCCGCGCGTACCGCGAGGCGTTCGCGGCCGCGAGCCTGATCCACCACAACTTCTGCCGCGACGCCGCCGCGATGATGGCCGCCGCGGTCGCCGCCGCCATGGCCGCGGACGCGACGGTCGAGTCCGTCCTCGGGCAGGCGGTCGCGCACCTCCCGCCGGACGTATCCGGCGTCATGCGGGCCTCGACGGCTGCCACCGTGCGGCTGGCGCGCGAGACCGGCGAATACGCCGCGTTCCGCGCCCGGTTCTACGACGAGCTCATGCTGCCCCGCGTCGCGGCCGCGGATTCGCGGGAGACCGTCCCCGTGGCACTGGCGCTCTTCATGCTGGCGGGAGGTGATCCCCGGGAGTCCGTGATCATGGGCGCCAACTTCGGGCGAGACACGGACACGATCGCGTCGATGGCGGGCGCGCTGGCCGGCGCGTTCCGGGGCGCGTCGGCCCTGCCGCCGGAGTGGGCTTCGAAGGCCGCCGCCGGATCCGGCCGCGACCAGGAGGCGCTCTCCCGCGCGCTGGTGGCGATAGCCCGGTCCCGTGGGTCCGGCCTGGAGGCCGGCCCCTTCGCGGCGCCGCCGGGCGCGTTGCACTAGAATAGGGCCTCATGCCGAATCGGCCGCACATCGTCATGTTCAACCCGGACCAGTGGCGCGGTGACGTGCTCGGGCACATGGGAAACCCCGGGGCGGTCACACCGGTGCTGGACGGGATGGTCCGGACCGAGGCCGTCTCCTTCCGCTACGCCTTCTGTCAGAACCCCGTGTGCACGCCCAGCCGCTGCTCCTTCATGACCGGATGGTATCCGCACGTGAACGGGCACCGGACGATGTACCACATGCTGCGACCGCACGAGCCGGTCCTGCTGAAGACGCTCAAGGAAAGCGGCTACTTCGTCTTCTGGGCGGGCAAGAACGACCTCGTGCCGGGCGAGGGCGGGTACGGCGCGTTCTGCGATGTGAAGTACAGCCCGAGCGTGCCGCCTCCGAGGAAGAACCCGCATGAGTGGAACGACTGGCGCGGGGACCCCGGGGGCGACAACTGGTTCTCGTTCTGCCTGGGCCGGCTGGAGCACGACCCCGCCACCGGGCCGTACGAGGACTGGGAGCACGCCAATATCATGGGCGCCATCGACCTCGTGAAGCATCCGCCCAAGGACCGGCCCCTGTGCCTCTACCTCCCGCTCGGGAACCCTCATCCCCCCTACGCGGTCGAGGACCCCTGGTACTCGATGATCGACCGGGCGAAGGTGCCGCCGCGGGTGCCAACTCCCGCGGACTGGACGGGCAAGCCGAGCCTGCTGCGCGGCATCGCCGAACGGCAGCGGCTCCGGGGCTGGACCGAGGACCGCTGGACCGAGCTGCGCGCCACCTACTACGGCATGTGCACGCGGCTCGACCACCAGATCGGGATGCTGGCCGAGGCGATGAAGTCGGCCGGGATCTGGGACGACACCGCGTTCCTCATGTTCTCGGATCACGGCGACTTCACCGGCGATTACGGGCTGGTGGAGAAGACCCAGAACACGTTCGAGGACTGCCTGACCCGGGTGCCCCTGATCGTGAAGCCGCCGAAGGGGACCGCCGTAACTCCGGGGGTCCGGGACGCGCTGGTGGAGCTGGTCGACATGCCGGCCACGGTCGAGGCGTTCTCGGGAGTCGCGCCGGGGCACACGCACTTCGGCCGGTCGCTCCTGCCCCTCCTGGCGGGGGAGCGCGAGCACCGGGACGCGGTCTTCTGCGAGGGCGGACGTCTGGAGGGGGAGACCCACTGCGCCGAGGTGGGGGCGCCGGAGCCGTACACGGAGGAAAATCTCTACTGGCCCCGGGTGGCCCTGCAGGCGAGCATGCCCGAGCACTCGAAGGCGGTCATGTGCCGGAACCGGGACTTCAAGTTCGTCCGGCGTCTCTACGAGCCCGACGAGCTGTACGATCTCCGCGCGGACCCGGGAGAGACGAGGAACCTGGCCGGCGACCCGGCGGTTGCGGGCGTCGTCGCGGCGATGAAGGAGCGGATGCTCACGTTCTTCCTGGAGACGGGTGACGCAGTGCCGCACGACTTCAACCGCCGTGGGTGACGCCGCGACGCCTTCCCATCCATACTCGGGCCTGACGGCGTCCACGTGGGACCTGCATCGCGACACCCGCTACCGGTGGGACGATGCCCAGTTGTTCCTGGAGCTGGTCCGGGAATACGGCCAACCCGCGCTGGACCTCGGGTGCGGGACCGGCAGGATCCTGCTGGACTTCCTCGACGAAGGGATCGATATCGACGGCGTGGACAACGCCCCCGACATGCTGGCGATCTGCCGGACGGCCGCGGCGGCGAAGGGGAAGTCTCCCGCCCTCTTCGAGCAGTCGCTCGAGACGCTCGATCTGCCGAGACGGTACGGGACGATCCTGGGGCCGTCCAGCGTCCTGCAGCTCGTCTGCGGACCGGCCGGGGCGTTGGGCGCCCTCCGGCGCATCCAGTCGCACCTGGTCCCGGGGGGGGCGTTCATCACGATGTTCTCCTTCGACTGGCGGGAGGGCGAGCCGCTGGACACGGGGTGGCAGGTGCATTTCGAAAAGCCGCGACCGGAGGATGGCGCGGTTATCCGGGCTTTCACCCGGGAATGGCGCGAGCCGGCGACCCGGTGCTGGCACACGGAGGAGCGGTTCGAGGTGCTCAAGGACGGGAAGGTCGTGGCCACCGAGCTGCACCGTCGGTCGCCCGAGGGGCGATGGTACTCCCAGGGCGAGGCCCTCGCCCTCTACCAGGAGGCGGGGTTCGGGAAGCTCCAGCTCTTTCGGGACTTCACGCGAAGTCCCGCCGGCCCGGATGACCGGAACTTCTGCCTCCTCGGGATCAAGTCGTAGCTACGGGCCCCCCCGGGCGCTCAAGGCGGCGTCGGGGCGGTTCCGGAAGGGCATCTTCGGGAGCCGGCTCCCGGCGGTCATGAAGGAGGCCTACTCGGCCCAGCTCTTCGCCTTCGTGAAGCAGAGCTGGTACGACGCGAAGGGCCGGTTCGGCGTCTGGGAGGGGTCGTGTTCGTGTTGCGGCCTCCAGACCACGGACGTCTCGTTCTACGGCTCCTGGCTCTACGTGAAACTCCTTCCCATGCTCGAGAAGTCGGGCCTCAGGCTCACGCGCAAGTTCCAGCGGAAGTCCGACGGCTGGATCCCGCACTTCTTTCCCGGAACCTTCGAGCGCATCGACACGTACCACCGGCAGGACCTGAACACGCAGTTCGTGCTCATGGTCTTCCGGGACGCCGTGCTCTGGGAGGACCGCTCGTTCATGCGCGAGATGTGGCCCGCGGTCGAGAAGGCCGTTGGCTGCGCCCGCGCGATGGACCGGGACGGCGACGGGCTCCCGGAGGTGGCGCCGGCGGCCCAGACCTTCGACTCGTGGGGGTTCAAGGGGACCGCGATCTACACCGCGACCCTGTGGATGGGGGCGCTCAAGGCGGCGGCGAGGATGGCGCGCGATCTCGGGAAGGTTGGGGTCGCGGCCGGGTACGAGGCCGACTTCGACCGCGCGCGGCGCGCCACGATCGCGAAGCTCTGGAACGGCACGTACTTCATCCTCGCCGCCGACGGCGGGAAGCGGGACCCCGGGTGCCTGATCGACGCGCTGGCCGGGGACTGGTACTGCCGGCTGCTCGGGCTGGGCGGGATCCTGCCGGACCCCATGGTCGTTTCGCACCTCGACGCCGTCTGGCGGCTCAACCGAAAGCGCGTGGACCGCTCGTACATGAAGTCATACGAGACCCCGGGCGAGACCGGCTGGTGCTACGTGAACGGCGGGTACCCGGACCGCCGCCGGGTCGGGTTCCAGCAGTACGAGCCCTGGACCGGGATGGAATACGCCTACGCGCTCCAGCTCGATCTCATGGGGCGGCGCTCGCGCGCCCTCCAGGTGGTCCGGAACATCCACGATCGCAAGGACCGGTGCGGCATGGTCTGGAACCATGTCGAGTGCGGCGGCGACTACTTCCGCCCCATGATCATCGGCGCCCTCTGGGACCGGTTCCTGTCGGGCATGCCATGAAGCTGAACCAGCGATTCGCGCCCGAGGGGGCCCTCCCCGGGCAGGAGCGGAGGTGGCGGAAGCGGAGCTAAGATAGGGCGGATATGGCGTCAAGGAGCATGAGGCCGAAGGCGAATACCGGGGCGGACGCGATGCCGGTGTGGGTCAGCGTCATCCCGGAGTGCAGGGGATTCGGCACCGCCAGGATGCCTGTCCCGAACTCCTCCAGGCGGAAGGGAGGATGGTGGCCCTGGCGCGTCCTCCTGGTCGAATACAAGCGCCTCCGGGAGGGGCACAGCTTTCCCGTCCACCGCCATCCGCCCGGGCTCTTCGAGTTCTACGCGGTGATGGCGGGCAAGGTGACTCTGTCGGTACGCGGGAGGGCCCCGATCGAGGTCGGGACGGGCAGGGCGGTGCTTCTTCCCTCGCTGGCCGCGCACTCGATGGAGAGCGCGGGCGGGGCCACCGTCGTGAACATGCATTTCCCCCTCTCCCGCCGCGAGCCGTGGCTGAAGATGCTCAACCTGCTCGAAGGGAAGGTATCCGGTCTTTCGCCGTCCGCAATGGCGACGGTGCGCCAGCTTGTCCAGCTCAACAGCCGGCCTCGCGCGTTGCGTCCGTACCTTGCGCACGCCCTCCTCTCCTCCATGCTCCTGAGTGCCGCTGCCGAAGCGCGTTCGGGGGTGCCGCGCGGCGTGGTGCGGGAGGCCGGCTCTCCGCTGGCGGACCGCGTACGCTGGCTGATCGAGCACCGGTTGTCCGGTCGCTGGATCAACACCGACATTGCGAAGGCGCTTGGGATGAGCGTGCGCGCGCTCGAGGAGCGTTACCGGGCCGAGACGGGCGGCTCGCTGCATGCGGCCGTGATCCGGATGCGGCTCGACCGGGCCCGGCACCTGATGGCGTCCGGATCAGTGTCGGTGAAACGGGCCGCCTTCGAGTGCGGGTTCAGGGATCCGTCGTACTTCGTGAGGGCATATCGCCGGGTCCACGGCGTCACTCCCGGGGAGCTGGTCCAGGGCCGCTCCGCCTGACGGGAGAGGCGCCTTCGTGGAAAAGTACCATCGCTTGGCATGAAAGTGCCACAACCCGCGCGTAGTCCGGCGCATACCGCGGGTTAGGATGTCCGGGGCTGGCGTTGCACTCCGCGGTGCATGTCATGGCGACCACTGAGGAGGGAAATGGCATTTTGAGAACGATACGAGCGGATTGCCGGAGCATCAAGGGGCCGAAGGACAGCGCCTGGCGCCGGTGCGTGGGCGCCTGCCACGCGGCGCTCAACCTGCGCGAGGACTGGCGTCGCCAGATCGAGTTCATCCATCGGGAGTGCGGGTTCGAATACGTCCGCTTCCACGGATTGCTGGACGACGACATGGAGATCTACCATGAGGACGCGGAAGGAACCCCGTTCTACCGCTGGGAGAGGCTGGACGCTCTCTACGATTCCATCCGCAACGCCGGTATGCGCCCGTTCGTGGAGCTGGGGTTCATGCCCGGGGCGCTGGCCAGTGGCGACAAGACGATCTTCTTCTACAAGGGGAACGTAACGCCGCCGCGGTCGATCGACAAATGGGGCGGCCTGATCGAGGCGCTGGTACGCCACTGCGAAGAGCGTTCCCTGCCGCAGGATCAGCTGACCGAGCCCGACCAGGTGTTCTTCCGAGAGGACCTGGTGGCGAAGGAACGCGGACCGGTGCGCGTGGACATCGCCGGCGTTCCGGCCGGCCGCTACCGGCTGACCATCCACCGGGTTGGGTACGCCGCCAACGACCTGTTCGACGCCTATCGCCGGCTGGGCATGCCCGGGACGCCGGACGCGGACCAGCGCCGGGTCCTGGAACAGGCGACCGCCGACGAGCCGGTTGTCCAGCGGGACGTGACCGTGGGGAGCGACGGCGGATTCCGGACGGAGATCGCCCTGCGGGAAAACGACGTGTTCTTCATCGAGCTGAGGCGGTGAGGCCGGTCGCGTGCACGCCCGGGCGACCCGTACAATGGGCAGGATGGGATGGCTCGTTCTCCTGGGAACGGCCGTAGCGACGGCCGGCATGGCGTCCGTCCACCACACCGCAACCCTGACGATCAGGGCCGACCGGCCCGGGCCGGCGGTCAGCCCGCTTCTCTGGGGAGTCTTCTTCGAGGAAATCAACCGCGCGGGTGACGGGGGACTCCTCGCCGAGATGCTCCAGAACCGGTCGTTCGAGGACGACGCGAACGCCATGCCGGGCTGGACCCCGGTCGGCAAGGCTGTGGCAGCGCTCGACCGGTCCCGGCCGCTGAACGATCGTAATCCGGCAGCGCTGCGGCTGGTGCTCCGGTCCGCGGGCGACGGAGTGGCCAACGCCGGGTTCGGCCGGCCCGCGCGGGATGGACAGCCCGCGTACGCCGGCGGGCTCGCGATCCGGGCCGGTCGGCCGCTGATACTTTCCCTCTTCCAGCAGGCGGACAGCCCGGTCAAGCCCCTGGAGGCGCGGCTTGAAGCCGCCGGCGGCACCGTGCTCGCTCGCGCGCGGCTCCCCGCGGCCGGCACCGCGTGGTCGCGGACGGAATCGCGGCTCGTCCCGTCGGGAGACGCGGATGACGGGCGCCTGGTCATCGCCGGTACGGGAGCCGGCGAGGTCCGGCTCGACCATGTCTCGCTCGTGCCCGTGGACACGTGGAAGGGCCATGGACTGCGCCCCGATCTCGCCGGGCTGATCGCCGCGATGCGCCCGGCATTCGTCAGGTTCCCCGGCGGGTGCTTCGTCGAGGGCTGGAACCGGGCCAACGCCCTGCGCTGGAAGGACTCGATCGGCGATCCGGTGTCCCGGCGCGGCGTCGGGAATCTCTGGGGCTACCGGACCACCGGCGGGTTCGGATTCCACGAGTTCCTGCAGTGGTGCGAGGATCTCGACGCGCAGCCGCTGTACGTCATCAACGCCGGCATGGGGCACGGGTTTGCGGTCCCCATGCAGGAGATGGGCGAATGGGTGCAGGACGCCCTCGATCTCGTCGAGTACGCCCGCAGTCCCGCCGACTCGCCGTGGGGAGCCAGGCGGGCGGCGGCGGGCCACCCGAAGCCGTTCCCGCTGAACTTGATCGAGATCGGCAACGAGAACGGCGGGCCCGAGTACAACGAGCGCTACGCGCTCTTCCACGACGCGCTCAAGAAGCGGTATCCGGACATTCAATTGATCGCGAACGTCTGGAACGGCGTCCCGGACAGCCGCCCGCGCGACCTCGACGACGAGCACGCCTACATGGACGTGGACGGATGCCTCGCGCGCGCCGGCTCGTACGACGCCCGGCCCCGCACCGGCCCGAAGGTCTATTTCGGCGAGTACGCGGTGACCAGCGGGTGTGGCCACGGCAACCTTGCGGCGGCGGTCGCGGAGGCTGCCCTCATGACCGGAATCGAGGCCAATTCAGACCTCGTCACGATGGCGTCGTACGCCCCGCTGCTGGTGCATCCCGCCTGGAGAGCCTGGAACCCGAACGCGATCGTCTTCGATCATGCGAGAGCCTACGGCACGCCGTCGTACCACGTGCAGGCGCTGTTCGCCTCGAACCGGCCCGAGAGCAACTGTCCCGTCGCGATCCGCCAGCCGGACCTGCCCCCTCCCGCTCCCAGCGGCTGGTTTGGCGTCGGCACGTGGGAAACGCAGGCGGAGTTCAAGGACGTTTCCTACGTGACGCCCGACGGCAGGGAACACCTGGCTGCCGGCGCCGGTCTCGATGCATGGACGACCGCCGGTGGCACCTGGTCGGTTGCTGACGGACTCCTCCGCCAGACCGGAGGCGGGACCCCGGCCATGGCCGTGTCGAAGATCGGTCAACTCGGCGACGGCACGATCTCGATGAAGGCGCGAAAGACCGGGGGGAAAGAGGGATTCCTGATCCTGTTCCAGGCCGCAGACCACTCCCAGCACCGGTGGTGGAACCTCGGCGGCTGGGGCAACACCCGGCACGGGATCGAGCAGGTCACCGGCAATCCCCGCGTCCCCGGCTCGATCGAGACCGGCCGGTGGTACGACGTCCGGATCGAGCTGGCCGGTCCGCGGATCCGTTGTTACCTCGACGGCGCGCTCGTGCAGGACGTGGTCCGGGAAGTCCCGCAATCCGTATACGCCGTCGCGGGACTCACCAGGGACCGGCGCGAGTTGATCGTCAAGGCCGTCAACACGTCCTCCGTCACGGTGGACGCCGCATGGACGCTCCAGGGCGTCACCCCGGTCCCGGCGCCGGGCACGGTCACCGTGCTCACCTCCGCTTCCCCCGCCGACGAGAATTCGTTCGAGGTCCCGGACCGCGTCGCCCCGGCCACCTCCCCCTTTTCGTCGGCCGGGCCCCGGTTTGCCCGCGCCCTGCCCCCGTGGTCGGTCACCATCATTCGGCTCCACCTTGTCCCCTGACCGAGGCGGCCCCGGGTCGGGCAAGAGCTTCGCTCCCGCAAGAACGGGGGCCTCGATATTGGCAAGACAAGGCGGACTCTCCCTGCTGGCGATCATTTTCGCGCTGGGTGTGAACGGGGGGGCGAGGGGGAGCGACGGTGTCCGGGAGGATATCTCCCTCAACGGGAAGTGGGAGCACGTCGTGGTACCGGCGAAGTCCGACAACGTCCCGGCGGAAGGCTGGAAGGAGTTCACGGTTCCCGGGACCGTGTGGCTCGGGACCGAGGCCCCGGGCAAGTACCTGTGGCTGCGCCGCGAGGTCGAGATCCCGGACAAGTCGCCCGGGTGCCGGTTCTTCGTGGACGTCCGGGGGGCCAAATACGATCCCCACGTCTATGTTGACGGAGTGCTCGCCGGCTTCCGGCTGGAAGGCTTCTCGCCGTTCGAGGTCGAGATCACAGGGTTGGTGAAGCCGGGCGGCAGGCACCGGATCGGGATCCGGTGCCGGGATCACGGCGTGGTGTTCTCGAGGAAGGAGTCATCGAAGGGGAAGTTCCTCGCGCCCGTGGGCGGATACAAGAACCCGGCGGGACCGTTCGGGGACATCCTGCTCCGGATCCGGCCGCCGGTCCGGCTCGTGGACCGCGATCTCGTGATCGTCACCTCGACGAGGAAGGGGACGATCACGGTGACCGGCCGGGTGGACGGCGGCGGCGGCGACGGCCTGATGGTCGATGCCGTCGTCCTCGACGGCGGGAAGGAGAGGCTCCGGCTCGACGCCGGACGGGTGGGTCCCGGCGGGGAGTGGACGATCGCGAAGGCGTTCCCGGACGCCCGCTGCTGGTCGCCGGAGGCCCCGCATCTCTACCACCTCGGGATCTCCCTCCGCCGGGGCGGGGACCTCGTCGACGCCCAGACGATCCGGTTCGGATTCAAGGAGATATGGACGGAAGGGCCGGACTTCTACCTGAACGGGGTCAAGCGCCACTTGCTGGCTTCGAGCACGTGGCCGGTAACGCAACCCCAGAGCGACGAGGAGATACGCAGGAATCTGGAGACGATGAGGGCGGGCAACGTTTGCACGTTCCGGCTTCATACCGAGCCATGGCCCGCGCGCTGGCTCGATATCGCCGACGAGGTCGGAGTCATGATCGTGGACGAGGCCGCGGTATACACGGACACCGGATCCTACGCGTACAGCGACCACGGGTTCTGGGAGAACTACCGGACGCACCTGGCGGAACTCGTGCGCCGGGACCGGAACCATGCCTGCCTCGCGCTATGGAGCCTGGGCAACGAGATCATGTTCATGGGGAACGCGAGGACCTGCCCCGACCTGGAGAAGAAACTCGCGGAGCTCGGGCGGTTCGTGAAGGGGATCGACCCGCACCACCCGGTCACGTTCGAGGCCGATCTCGATCCGGGAGGTTCCTACGACGTCATCGGCCTGCACTATCCGTGGGAACTGCCGAACCAGCACGCGTACCCGGTGATCTGCGACTGGCTGGGGAGCCGGGTCCAGACCGAGGCGGGCGGCGGGATGCTGGGCCAAAGGAGCACGGGGTTCCTCTGGGAACGGAAGAAGCCGCTCTACATCGGCGAGTACCTGTGGGTCCCCATACGGGACTACTCCGCCGGGTCGGTCTTCTTCGGGGACGAGGCGTACCTGAACCGGGGCGAGCACACGGACCGGGCGCGGGTGCGGGCGTGGACGGACCAGACGCTGGCGTACCGGCGGTCGGGAGTCTCGGCCATGTGCCCGTGGTCGGCGTTCGACTTTGGCGGCCGGCCAGGCAAGCGGCGCGGTTACGATGAGCAGAAGGAGTTCTACCGGCGGGTGGCGGCGTACCTTAGGACCCGGGACAACCGCGTGTTCGCGGGGGAGAAGGCGACTCTCGAGTTCGACGTCTTCAACGATTCGGCGAAGACCCTCTCCCTGGAGCTGCGTCTCCTGCGCGCGGGGAAGACGGTCGCGTCCGCGACGCTGGTCCTGGAGCCGGCCGGCTACCGGCCGGTGAGCCTGGCGGTGGAGGCGCCGCCGGTCAAGGGACGCAAGGTCTTCGCGCTGGAGGCGGTCCTGCTCGCCGACGGTGATGAGGTCCATCGCGCGGCGTGTTCCCTGGGGGTGGAGCCGAAGACGGAGCTGGCGGCGCCGGCCGGAACGCGCCTCGTCACCTACGATCCCGCCGGTACGTGGCCGGGTTCGGTGAAGTCGCTGGACGGTCTGGCCGGCGTGGACTCGGCGCGGACGGTCCTGGTCGTGGCGCCGAATGCGCTTGGGAAGGACTCGGGCGGCGGGGTTCCCGTGATCGGAGGGACGGCGTTCGATACGGCCGCGTTTACGGGCTTTCTCCGGTCCGGGGGCCGCGCGGTCGTGCTCGAGCAGGAGACGCTGGGGCCGCTCGGCATGGGACTCAGGCTCGTCGAGCACGGGTCGACCATGACGTTCCCGCTGAACCCGCGGCACCCGTTGCTGGAGGGGATCGGAGCCGGGGACCTCGCGTTCTGGCGCGGCGACCTCTACGTGGCGCGGCGGCAGGTGGTCAGACCGGAGAGCGCCGGCGGGCGGGCGATCGTGGTGTCGGGCGGGCCGAGCTCGCTCGACCAGGCTGCCGTGGTGGAGTTTCCGGCCGGGAAGGGCCGCCTCGTGCTCGTGCAGGCGCTGGTCGGGGGGAAGTACGGGACCGAGCCGGCGGCGCGCCGGCTGCTGGCCAATGCGGTCGCATACCTCGCCAGGTGGCGGCCGCCGCGGCGGGACCGCACGCTCCTGCTCGGCGACGACGACGCGTTCGCGGCCAGGCTGTCGTCGGTCGGGGTCGAGTTCGAGAGGGCCGCGGGGTCCCTGCGCCCCTCCGGCCTGGCCGGCGTAGGGCTCCTCATTCTCGAGGGCGGCGGGGAGGGCATCACGGGATCGCGGGAGGCCGTGGCCGGGTTCGTTCGCTCGGGCGGCGGCCGGATCTACTGGCACCGGCCCGGGGCGGAGGCGTTCCGGGCGCTCGGGAAGGCGCTCGGCGCGTCCGAACTCGAGATGCGGGAGACCCGGGTCGCGACGGCGTTGCGCGCGCGTGAGAGCGCCCTGCTGGACGGCGTGTCGCGCGAGGACGTCACCTACACCACCCGTCCCGCGGGCTGGGAGAGGAACATCTCCCCCGTCATGGACGCCGCGGACCGCGTGTTCGTTCCCTCCCGGCGCGGCCGGTCCGGCGGCAGGTCCTATCCGGCGGGCGTGTTCAGCCTGAGCGGCGGAGAACCGCGGACCGCGGGGAACCGGAGCGAGGCCTGGTTCAACCGGCGCGGGAACGCGGTGGTGCGGGTCCGGGTGGGCGAGCCCGGGCTGTACCCGGTGACGGTGGCGGCGTCGGGAACCGCGCGGGACGGCGTGTTCCCGGCCGTGCTGTTCTGCGTGAACGGCGTGATCCAGGGCGGACTGACCGTGGATGCGGCCGCGCCGCAGGGATACGAGTTCGTCGCCGGGTTCGCGGCCGGCGAGAACGCCCTGGAGATCGCATTCGTCAACGGGTCGGAATGGGGCGGCGGGCGCGAGCTGGCGCTGGGCCCGGTCGAGGTCGGGCCGCGGCTCCGGTATCCGCCCGGGAGCGAGGTCCTGGTCTCTCCCGGGGCCGTCGTGGCGATGAAGACGGGGGATACCACCGTGGTCCTGGACGGGATGAACTGGGACCGGGACGGGGACAACGCCGTGCGGGGACGGAGGTACGCGACCGCGCTCCTGGCCGGCCTGGAGGCCGGGTTTCCGGCGCCGTCGGGGCGCGGCGTCTGCGAGGCCCTGCCGCTCGGTGCCTTCCGGCTGACCGGCGAGAGCCCGTACTCGTCGGTGTCGGGAAGCGGGATCGCGCTGAGGAGCGCGGGCCGGGTCGAGGCCGGGTTCGAGTGCGCGCGCGCGGGCGCCTACGGGATCCTCGTGACCGGGAACTCGACCCCGGCCGGGGGCGAGTACGCGAAGCTGAGGTTCTCGGTGGACGGCCGGGAGCTGTCGACGACCGAGCTGGTCGGATCAGGAAGGTGCGGCGGCGGTCCGGTGACACTGGAACCGGGCCGTCACCGGATGGCGATCGAGTTCATCAACGACGCGATCATCGCGGGAGAGGACCGGAACCTCTTCATCGACTCGGTCGGGATGTGCGCCGGATGGTAGCGTCGGCACTGGCGGCCGCCCTGGCCGCCGGCGTGGCGTCGGCCGGCCATCCGCGGCTTGACGCCGGACGGCCCGCAGGCTGGTACCGGACGCCGGAAGCGGCGCGGATCGCGGCCAATGTGCTCTCGTACCAGACGCCGTCCGGGGGGTGGCCGAAGAACATCGACATGACGGCGGGTCCGAGGCCGCCGGGCGCCGCGCCGGGCCTTGCGACGATCGACAACGGGGCGACGGCGGACCAGATGCGATTCCTGATGAGGTTTGCCGCGGCGGGCGGGGGGACGGCGTACGGGCAGGCTGTTCGCCGGGGCCTCGCCTGGATCCTCACGGCGCAGTACCCGAGCGGCGGCTGGCCCCAGATCTTCCCGTTGGCCGGCGGCTACCGCGACCGGATCACGTTCAACGACGACGCCATGGTCAACGCCCTCGAAGGCCTGCGCGACGCGGCGCGGGACGGCGGAGGGTGCGTGGATGCGGGCCGCCGCGAAGCCGCGGGCGCCGCCGTCCACCGGGGCGTCGAATGCATCCTCCGGTGCCAGATCGTGGTCGCGGGGACGAGGACGGCGTGGTGCCAGCAACACGACGAGAGGACTTTTGCCCCCGCTCCCGGCCGCTCGTACGAGCCGGCCGCGCTCGCGAGCGCCGAGAGCGTCCGCATCGTGCGGTTTCTGATGGGGGAACCGCCGTCGCCCGGGGTGACCGGGGCGGTCGAAGCCGCGGTGGCCTGGCTCCGGAAGGCGCGGCTTCCAGACGGCCGATGGGCGCGGTTCTACGAGATCGGGACCGACCGTCCGGTCTTCTGCGGCCGCGACGGGGTCGTGCGCCACTCCGTGGACGAAATCGAGTCCGAGCGCCGCGATGGCTACGCGTGGTTCACGGACCGCCCGGCCAAGCTGCTGTCGAAGGACTACCCCCGGTGGCGGGGGAAGGAATCGAACCGCCAGGGGATGCGGTTGCGTTATTGCACAGCTCCGCGCGGACGTCGTCATGGGCCAACTGGGGTGGATCCCGACACCCGGGGCGTCCATGATCCCTGCATCATTGCGGACCGGGGCCGGTACTACGTCTTCTCCACCGGGGACGGCCTCCCGATCCGCCGCTCGACCGACCTGGTCCATTGGGAACGCGTCGGCCGGGTCTTCGCGGCCACGCCGTCGTGGGTGAGCGCGGCCGTGCCTGGGGTGGGGGCGCTGTGGGCGCCGGATATCAGCCGGCGGAACGGCCGGTTCCACCTGTACTATGCCGCCTCGACGTTCGGGAGCAACCGCTCGTGCATCGGTCTGGCGTCCAATGCCACGCTCGATCCGGACGCGCCGGACTACGGGTGGCGGGATGAAGGCGAAGTGATCGCCTCGCGGCCGGGCGATGACTATGACGCGATCGATCCGCAGGCGGTGTGCGATCGCGCCGGGCGCTGGTGGCTCGCGTTCGGCTCCTACTGGAGTGGGATCAAGGTGGTTCCGCTCGATGCCGCCACGGGGAAACCTGAAGGCCATCCCGTGGCGTTGACGGCGATCGCGCGCCGCCCCTCCACCGACATCGAGGCGCCCTTCATCGTGGAGCACGCGGGCTTCTACTACCTCTTCGCGTCCACGGGCCAGTGCTGCCGCGGCGCGGAGAGCACCTACGAGATCCGCGCGGGCCGGTCGCGATTCCCGGCGGGACCCTATCTGGACCGTCGGGGGAAAGGCATGATGGAGGGCGGCGGCGACCTGATCCTGGGTGGCGATGAACGGTGGCGGGGCCCCGGACACTGCGCCGTGCTCTCCGACGCCGGACAGGATTTCCTGGTCTATCACGCCTACGATGCGTACCACGACGGTCAGCCGACACTGCACGTGCGCCGCCTCCGGTGGACCGCGGACGGCTGGCCCGAGGCGGGCGAGCCGGTCGTCATTCGGGGGAAGCGCATCCCCTCCCGGTTCCATGTCTGCGGCGATTGCGGGTCGCGAGTGGAAGCGGTTGCGGTCGCGTGTGAGTACTCGGCGGGCGGAATGCCGTCGGTGGGTGACCGGTCCGGCCCGGTCATTCATCTTCCCGCAATTGATATAGTGTGCCGATGACATTGCCGTCCCGGCTTCGCGCCGCTGCCATTCTCGCCGGCCTGACCGGAAGCCTCGTGATGATCTCGAGGGGGGCGGGCGCGGCGCCGGCATCCGAGACCCCTGCCATGGTCTTTGTCCGCCGGATGGGGCTGGGCTGGAACCTCGGCAACACGCTGGAGGCCTGCGGCGACTGGATCAAGGGCGGCCGGGTCCGCGACTACGAAACCGCCTGGGGCAATCCGGTGACGACGCGTGAACTGGTCCATGCGATCCGGGAGGCCGGGTTCGGGTCGGTCCGGATTCCCGTGGCCTGGTCGAACCTGATGGGCGAAAACTTCACGATTGATACCCGGCTCCTCGAGCGCGTCGGCCGGGTGGTCGATGACGTGCTGGATGAAGGCATGGTCGCCGTCGTCAATATCCACTGGGACGGCGGCTGGTGGGAGCACTTCCAGACGGACGAGCCCGGCACCATGCGCCGGTACACCCGGATGTGGTCCCAGATCGCCGGGCACTGCCGGGACCGGTCAACGAATCTCGTCTTCGAGTCGCTCAACGAGGAGGGGAACTTCCCGAAGCTCTGGGATCCCTACAAGCCCGGACAGGCGGAGGGCAAGCGGCAGGCGTACGCCATCCTCAACCGGATCAACCAGGCCTTTGTGGACCTGACCCGCACCTCCGGTGGCATGAACGGCGTCCGGCCGCTCCTCATCGCGGGGCATTCAACCGACATCGACCGGACGACCGACCCCGAATTCCGCATGCCGACGGACCCGGCGAAGATGTCCATCGTCTCGGTGCACTACTACACGCCCTCCACGTTCGCCATTCTTGAGAAGGACGCGTCGTGGGGCAAGGCCAGATCCACCTGGGGGACGAGGGAAGACCTCAAGGAACTCGACGACAACTTCAAGAAACTGCACGAGCGGTTCCTCACGCAGGGCATTCCGGTGATCGTGGGCGAGTACGGCGGGGCGGCGAAGAACAAGGACCCGGTCAGCGTGCGGACCTACAACCTGACGATCGCCGGGAGGGCCTTGCGGCTGGGCATGTGCCCGATGCTCTGGGACGCCGGCGGGTACTTCAACCGGAAGATCCTCCGGTTCAACGATCCGGAACTCGCCGACGGGTTCCGGAAGCTCGCCGCACCGGACCGGACGCCATGACCCGGCTGGACGCCGACGATTCAGAGGAGGCCGTGCTGGCCAAGGCGGCGCAGGTGCGGCCGACCGCCCGCCAGCTCGCGTGGCAGCGCGACGAGATCTCGGCCTTCGTGCATTTCGGGATGAACACCTTCACGAACCGCGAATGGGGGGACGGATCGGAGGATCCCGCGCTGTTCAACCCGGCCGCCCTCGATGCCGGGCAGTGGGCCCGCGCGGCGAAGTCGGCCGGCATCACGCGCATGATCCTCACGGCCAAGCACCACGACGGATTCTGCCTGTGGCCCACCCGGTACACCGAACACTGCGTAAGGAGCAGCCCCTGGAAGGGCGGCCGGGGCGACGTGCTGGGGGAATTCGTCGCGGCGTGCCGTACGCAAGGCCTGCGCTACGGCGTCTATCTCTCGCCGTGGGACCGGCACGAGCGGAGTTACGGTGATTCCCCCCGGTACAACCGGTATTTCCTGAACCAGCTCCGGGAGGTGTTGACGACCTATCCCGGATTCGAGGAAGTCTGGTTCGACGGCGCCTGCGCGGAGGGACCCAATGGCAGGAAGCAGGAGTACGACTGGCGCGCGTACTGGCGGCTGATCCGGGAACTCGCACCATCCGCGACGATCAGCGTCCGGGGACCGGATGTCCGCTGGTGCGGGAACGAGGCGGGACACGCCCGGGTCAGTGAGTGGAGCGTCATCCCGATGCCCGGCGACGGACGGGCGTGGGAGCGCTCCGACGAGACGCTGGGAGGTTATCTGCGGGACATCCACGGGGACGACCTGGGCAGCCGGCAGGCGCTGATGCGAAGTCGGGGAGATCGGGCGAGGCTGGCGTGGTACCCCAGCCAGGTGAACACGTCCATCCGCCCGGGCTGGTTCTACCATGAGAACGAGGACGACCGCGTCCGCCCGCTCGGCGAGTTGCTGGACGTCTACTACGGTTCGGTCGGCGGAAACGGCCAGTTCCTCCTCAACATTCCGCCGGACCGGAGGGGCCTGTTCCATGAGCGGGATGTCGCCCGGCTCGCGCAGTTCGGCGGGGTCCTCAAGCAGACGTTCGGTCGGGATCTCGCGGCGGGAGCCCGGCTGACCGCGGAGGTGACCGGCGGCGCTTCGGTGGGCGACCCGACATCGCTGCTGGACGGCGATCCCGGCACGTTCTGGACCACGACGGACGGCGCGACCACGGTCACGATCACCGCGGAATGGCCGGCCCCGGTCCGGGCCAACTGCCTCTCGCTTCAGGAGTACATCGCCTCGGGCCAGCGCGTCGAGACCTTCGACGTGGAGATCCTCACGGAGGGGGGGTGGTCACGGGTCGCCGGCGGGACCGTCATCGGTCACAAACGGTTGGTCCGCTTCGCCGATGCCACCCTCTCCGGCGTCAGGGTCCATTTCACGCGATTCCGTCTCCGGCCCGCGTTGACGGGCCTCGGCCTGTATCTGGCTCCCGCGATCCTGGCCGGACCGAAGATCGCCCGCGACCTCGGGGGCCTCGTGACGATCACACCGCCGGCGGGAGCATACGCGCGTTACACCCTGGACGGCACCGATCCGACGGATGCCTCGGCGCGGTACACGAACACGATCCCGCTGCCCCGGGGCGGCGTCATGCAGGCGGCTTCCTTCCCGTTGACCCCGGGCGGGGAGATCGCCGGCAGCGGGCCGGTGGCGAGCCGCGTCGAGTACGGACCGGCGAAGGGGAAATGGAAGATCCTGAGTTGCGATTCCCAGGATGACGCCGGCGGCCGGGCCGAGCGCGCGATCGACGACGATCCCGGGACGTTCTGGGAGACCCGGCACCGCGACGGCACCGACCCCGGGCCGCACCATCTCGCGGTGGACCTGGGCGAGACCGTGGCGGTGCGCGGATTCTCGTACACGCCGCGCCAGGACGGCTGGGACGGCGGCATCGTCATGCAGGCCAGATTCGAGGTCAGCCTTGACGGAACGAACTGGGTTGTGGCCGCGGATCGGGTGGGGTTTGACAACATCGTCAACAGCCGGACGCAGCAGATCGTGAGGCTGGCCGCGCCCGTGTCCGCCCGATATTTCAGGATGACGGCGCTGCGGACCGTAGGCGACAGTGACCGGGCGTCGGCGGCCGAGATTGATGTGATCGTCGGATAGAAGGGAGACACGATGATGAACAGATGGCGGTGGGCCGGACTCGTCCTGATGATCGCCTCGCAGTCGGCGGGGGCCGGGACGCTGACGGTGGACGCTTCCAAGGAGCTTCGCACCATGGATCGTCGGCGCCTGCTGGGCACCAACGTCGCGGGGTGGTACTTCAAGAAGACGTACGACAACCCGGTGCTGCGGGGTTGGATCAGGGACCTGGGCCCGATTCTGATCCGCCTGCCCGGAGGAAGCTGGGGGGACGGCACGTTCTGGAACGGGAACGGCGTGCGGCACGGCGACGACGTGGACTACTCCCGGTTCAACCCCAAGCCGTATTCCGCGTGGTCGGCCCCGTGGGGCACCTGGAACATCGACTACTCGGACTGGGCACCGGGTTTCCTGGTGGACGTCAAACCCAACGAGAGGCCCAGGATGCTCTCGACCAAGTGGCACGGTCACGTGGACGTCAAGACGATGCACGAATTCATCCGCGACCTCGGCGATGAGCCGTTCGTCATCGTGAACGCCGGCACGGGATCCCCCCGCGACGCGGCCGAGTGGGTGCGCTGGGCGAACAAGAAGATGGGATACAACGTTCGATACTGGGAGGTCGGGAACGAACAAGGGGGGTCGTGGGAAGCCGGCCACTTCCTGCCGGACGGCACGGAACTCAACGGGAACATCTTCGCCCGCCGGTACGAGGAATTCGCCCGGGCCATGAAGGCCGTGGATCCGACCATCAAGGTGGGGTGCATGGACTGGCTGGAAGAGGTGTTGAAGCAGTGCGGCGATCAGCTCGATTTCTTCTCCATCCACGCCTACCCCGCCGGGATCGGCACGGGGCCGGGCGCGATGCCCGACGATGAACTCTTCTCCAAGCTGGACGAGGTCCGGAGGACCATGGATGAAGCCAAAGCCATCATCCGCCGGGTCCGGCCCGACCGGGAGGGGAAGATCGAGATCAACTTTTCCGAGTGGAACATGGGCTGGGCGGACATGCGCGGGGCCCTCTGGCACGCCGGATGGGTGGGAGAAATGTTCCGGCACGGAGCGGCCTTTGCCATGCAGTGGGATGTCTTCGCCATGGTGGCGGAGGCGGAGCCCGGGAGCATGCGCCGGAGCATCTACTGGCCGTTCTGGCTGTGGAGCCGGGCCATGGGCGACACGCTGGTGGCTTCGGAACTCACGGGCGCGAAGAACGCCGCGGTGTACGCCACCCGGTCGGACCGGGGTCTTTCGATCATGGTCATCAACCAGTCGACATGGGACCCGGTCGATCTCGACGTGAATCTGCGGGGCTTCACGCCCGGTCCGGCCGGCCGGGAGTTCCGGTTCACCCCCCGGGAGTTCTTCTGGCTGGACCGCGAGCCGGAGAAGCCCGAAGGGAAGAAGCGGCCCGCGGAGATCTGGAATACCGGCCCGGCCGTCAGGGCGTTCAAGGCCGGAGCGTCCTTCCGGGCGTCGGTCCCGCCGTCGTCGATCATCGTGTACGCGATCCCCGCCGCGGGGCAGGAGCCCGCGGTGGCGGAGACCAGTGATCCCGCTCCGCGGACGCCGAACCTGGCGCTGTGGATTCCGCCGGAGCTGTACGCCGGAGACCAGGTGGAAGCCTGGGTGTTTGCGCGCAACGGCGATGAGGACGCCCCGTATCCGCTTCCGCTGGAGGACGGGCGCATCAGCCTCCAGGGGCCGGTGACGGCCGACCGGCGGACCATCGGGCTCCCGCAGTCGGTCGGGAGATTCTTCATCAAGGGCGACCGCCCCGGGTCCGCCACGGTGGAGGTCCAATCCGGGAAATGGAAGGTGAGCCGGAACGTGGTGTTCAAGCCTTCAGTGCCGAAACCCCGGATCCTCTGGGACTTCGAGGGACCGACGCTGCCCGCGTCGGTGCGATCGCAGTGGAAAGTCGAATATGACGCCAGCGTCCGCCCCAATCAGCAGGTGTGCAAGATCACCCTGGATGGCGGGATTCCGGACAGTGACCGGCTGCGCGAGCTCCTGGTGGTCTCGGACTTCCCTGGAGAAGACAAGCTCGACCGGAAGAACATCCGGGGGGCCGTGTTCGACATCCGTCTGGCTCCCGATTTCGCGACCGGCGATCCGGACGCCTACATCGAAGCCGTGATGCAGAGCCCCATCAACTGGTGGATGCCGCTGGGACGGATAAGGCTGTCGGACCTCACGCGCGGGGAGTGGAAGACCGAAACGCTCCTCACCGCCGACCCCGGGCACATCAAGGCCATGCCCAAGGCGTTCGATCTCTGGATTACCATCAGGTCGAAATCGCCCGTGATCGGTTCGATCGCTCTGGATCGCGTCGGCTTGATGGTGCGATGAAGTACCGGAATCCCGTCCTGTCCGGGTTCCATCCCGACCCCAGCGTCTGCCGGGTGGGGCGGGACTTCTACCTCGTCACCAGCAGCTTCGAGTACTTTCCCGGGGTCCCCGTCTTCCACAGCCGCGACCTGGTGCATTGGGACCAGCTCGGGCACTGCCTGACCCGGGAAAGCCAGCTGCCCCTCAGGAAGGCTGGCGCCTCCCAGGGCGTCTTTGCGCCCACGATCCGGCACCACCGGGGTCTGTTCTACATGACCACGACCAACGTGAGCGCCGGAGGGAACTTCATCGTCACCGCGAACCACCCGGCTGGTCCCTGGTCCGAGCCGGTCATGGTTAGGCAGGAGGGTATCGACCCGTCACTCTTCTTCGACGACGACGGGAGCGTTTACTACACGACCTCTCGGGATGGGGCGTTGCAGAGCCGCATCGATGTGAAGACCGGCGCGTTGCTGACCGAGCCGAAGGTGGTGTGGCCGGGTACCGGGGGCCAGTATCCTGAAGCCCCCCATCTCTACCGCCGACGTGAGTGGTATTACCTCATGATCGCCGAAGGCGGCACGGAGTATGGGCACATGGTGACGATCGCCCGGAGCACGAGCCCTTGGGGGCCGTTTACGCCCTGCCCGCGCAACCCCATCCTG
This sequence comes from bacterium, assembly GCA_919901855.1. Lineage (GTDB taxonomy): Bacteria > Oederibacteriota > CAKKQC01 > CAKKQC01 > CAKKQC01 > CAKKQC01. The sequence continues at coordinate 221,142 of CAKKQC010000021.1, forward strand.
ACGCACCGGAGTTTCCGGAGTCCGATTCAGGTCTTGGGACATGCCGACCTGGTCGAAGCCGAGTCGGGCGAATGGTCTGCGGTGTTCCTCGGGGTCCGCCCGGTGGGGTATCCGCCCTGCTATCACCTGGGGCGCGAAACCTTCCTGAGCCCGGTCACTTGGGCCGAGGACGGTTTCCCGGTCATCGGCCAGCAGGGCAGAATCGAGCTGGAGATGGAATCGTCCCTGGAGCCCGCGCCGGGGCCAGCGGCGGCCGCGCGCGACGATTTTGATTCACTCACGCTGGGTCCCCAATGGAACTTCCTTCGCAACCCGGATCCCGCATGCTACTCGCTTGCGGAGCGCCCAAGCCATCTCCGCCTGCGGGGCTCCGCGCACGGCCTCGGTGACATCGCCTCCCCGGCCTGGGTGGGCCGGCGCCAGCGTCATTTCTCGCTGCGCGCGGCGGCATGCCTTGAATTCAGCCCGGAGACCGAGAACGAGGAGGCCGGTCTGGTGGCCAGGATGAACGAGACCCACCACTACGAGATCTTCGTCACCCGCCGCGGAACCATGGACTGCGTGGTCCTGCGCCGCCGGATCGGCAGCCTCCATGCCGAAGTGGCCTGTGAACCCTTGTCCGCGGGGACCACGTCGCGAATTATCCTGGCCATCGACGCGGACCGGGAACGGTACCGCTTCCTCTATGGCGCCGCGGAAGGCGGCTTGAAATGTCTGGGCCAGGGCGAGACCCGCTACCTCTCGACGGAAGTCGCGGGGGGCTTCACGGGCGTCTATCTCGCCATGTACGCCAGCGGCAACGGCTCGCCCTGCAAGAGACCCGCGGATTTCGACTGGTTCGACTATCAAGAACACGACGAGCCGTCGCGATAGAGTGCGGCGAGAATGACCAGGAGGACTTGGCGCTGCGATTCCCAGGATGATGCCGGCGGAAGCGGAGGACGGGACGCACGGGGGTCGGCGCGCGTGTTCAGTCTGGCGCTGGGCCTCGTCACCTCCGGCGCGTGGGACGGGCGCATCTTTCTCGAGACCCTCACTTCGGACCTGGACCGCGTGATGGTGACGAGACGGGTTCACTGCGGAGAATGACCGGCCTGATGGGAGGGGCAGCGGCGATCGCACTGACGATCTGGTCGGACCAGCCGGCGCGCGATCCGATCACGGAGGGCTATCCGGTCGGGAACGGCCGGCTGGGGGCGCTGGTGTGCGGCGGTACGGAGGAGGAGCGGCTGGTCCTGTGCGAGAGCTCGCTCTTTGCCGGCGGCCCCTACGACCAGGTCAACCCGGAGGGACGCGCGACGCTGGCCCGCATCAGGGAGTTGATCTTCGCGGGAAGGAACCGCGAGGCGGGGGAGCTGGCGGACGCCCGGTTCATGTCCCGGCCTTTGCGCCAGATGCCCTATGAGACGCTGGGCAACCTCCATATCGAGTTCCCCGGACACGCGGCCGCGACCGGCTACCGCCGCGAGCTCGACCTGGACGAGGCGGCCGTCAGGATCAGCTACGACCTGAACGGCACGCGCTTCACCCGGGAATGCTTCGCCAGCGCGCCGGACGGGGTGCTGGTGGTGGTCCTGCGGGCGGTGGGGCCGGGCAGTCTCGATTGCAGCCTGTTCCTCGACACTCCGCACGTCGAGCACGGCGAGCGGGCCGTGCCGGGCGGGCTGATCATGGGGGGCCGGAACGAAAGCCGCGAGGGAGTCGCGGACGCGCTCGCGTGGGAGGCGCGGATCGCCGTGCGCGCGGAGGGCGGGACCGTCGAGGCCCGCGGCGCCCGCCTGGGCATCAGGGGCGCCTCGTCGGCCGTCATCCTCGTCGCGATGGCGACGTCGTACCGGTCGTTCAGGGACGTCACGGCGGATCCGGCGCGGCTCAACGGGGAGACCCTCGCAGCCGCCGGGCGCTTCGGCGCGGACGATCTGCGCGCTCGTCATCGCGCGGACTACCGGGCGCTGTTCCGGCGGTTCGCGATCCGCCTCGGCGGGGAGACGGGCCCGGACAAGCCGACGGCCTCCCGGCGCGAGCACTCCGGGGACGACCCCGCGCTGGCCGCGCTGTACGTGCAGTTCGCCCGCTATCTCATGATCGCGAGCTCGCGGCCCGGCGGCCAGCCCGCGGGGCTCCAGGGGCTGTGGGTGGACGGCCTCGATCCGCCGTGGGGCGCGAAGTACACGATCAACATCAACACCGAGATGAACTACTGGCTCGCCGAACCCGCGGACCTTCCGGAATGCGTGGAGCCCTTGGCGGCGATGGTGCACGATCTGGCGGAGGCGGGGAGACACACGGCCGTTGCGCTCTACGGCGCCCGGGGCTGGGTGGCGCATCACAACACCGACGTGTGGCGGGCCAGCGGGCCGATTGACGGGGCCCGGTGGGGCCTGTGGCCCATGGGGGGCGCCTGGCTCTGTCTGCACCTGTGGCAGCGCTGGCTTTACGGCGGCGACCGGACGGCGCTGGCTCGCGATTATCCCGTACTCAAGGGCGCGGCCGAGTTCTTTCTGGACACGCTCGTCAAGGACCCCCGAACGGGGTTCCTGGTCACCTGCCCGTCGCTTTCGCCGGAGAACGCGATCCCCGGCCAGGCCGACACGGCGCTGTGCGCGGGGCCGTCCATGGACATGAGCATCCTTCGGGACCTCTTCGACGCGGTCGCCGGGGCTTCGCGCGTGCTGGAGCGCGACGTCGCGTTCCGGGCGAAGGTTCTGGACGCGCGGGCGAGGCTGGCGCCGCTTGCGATAGGGAAGGCGGGCCAGCTCCAGGAATGGCAGGAGGACTGGGACCTCGAGGCGCCCGAACGGGGTCACCGCCATGTCTCCCACCTGTTCGCCCTGCATCCCAGCGCGCAGATCACGCTCCTCGCGACCCCGGATCTCGCCGCCGCGGCGCGAAAGTCCCTCGAGCTGCGCGGTGACGCGGGCACGGGCTGGAGCCTGGCCTGGAAGGTCAACTTCTGGGCTCGCCTGCACGACGGCGAGCGTTCCCACCGGCTCCTGGCGATGCTGCTGCAGCCTGAGCGGAGCTACCCCAACCTGTTTGATGCCCATCCGCCATTCCAGATTGACGGCAACTTCGGCGGGGCGGCGGGGATCCTGGAGATGCTGGTCCAGAGCCACGCGCTGGACGGCCGGGGCGGTTTCGTCATACACCTGTTGCCGGCGCTTCCCCCGGCGTGGCCTTCGGGTTCGGTCCGCGGCCTGCGCGCGCGCGGCGGTGTCCTGGTGGACCTTGATTGGGAAGCCGGGCGCCTGGCGCGCGCCGTCCTCACCGCGAAGGAGCGGCGGGATCAGGCGGTGCGCGTCGGCGGAGTCACCCGCCGCGTCATCCTGGAGCCCGGCATCCCGACGGAGGTGTCCGTGCCGGGCGAGTGAGGCCGGGGGCACGCCTCGGGCATTTCGCGCGCGTTCGTGAGGGCAATGGGGGGCGTAGTGCGGAGCGATGTTGTGGAAGCGCCTTGGTACCATGGAACCTTGGGCGAGGAACGAGGCCGCAGGACTTTCAAGGAAAGGGAGGGGTGACCGATGAGATTGAAGCGAGGAATGCTGGCGTGCGCGGCCGCGGTGGCGGTGCTGGGCGCGGGGTGCGGAAAAGCGGGCGGGGATAAGCTCAACGTCGCCTTCGTGACCAACAACGCGTCGGACTTCTGGACGATCGCCCGGGCGGGGTGCAACAAGGCGGTGTCTGAACTGCCCGGAGTGGGGCTGGAGTTCCAGATTCCGTCGGACGGCTCGGCGGCGACGCAGAAGCGGATCCTGGATGACCTGCTGGCGAAGGGTATCCGGGGCGTCGCGATCAGCCCCGTGGATCCGGCCAACCAGACGCTCCTGCTCAACGAGGTGGCCAGGAAGGCGTTGCTGGTGACCCAGGATAGCGATGCGCCTCAGAGCGATCGCGCGTGCTACATCGGCACGGACAACGTGGCCGCGGGGCGGCAGGCGGGGGACCTCATCAAGCGGTTCCTGCCGCGGGGCGGAAGGATCATGGTGTTCGTGGGCACGCTGGACGCGCAGAACGCGCGGGAGCGGTTGGAGGGGATCAAGCAGGCGATTAAGGGGAGCGCGGTGCGGATCGTGGACGTGCGGACCGACGAAACGGACCGGGTTCGGGCCAAGGCGAACGTGCTCGACGCGCTGGTGAAGTACCCCGGCTTGGCCTGCCTGGTCGGGCTCTGGAGCTACAACGGCCCGGCGATCCTGAACGCGGTCAAGGAGTCGGGAAAAACGGGCAGGATCGGAATCGTGTGCTTCGACGAGGAGGAGGAGACGCTGGAAGGAGTCCGGTCCGGCGCGATCTTCGCCACGGTCGTTCAGCAACCGTACGAGTTCGGCTACCGGGCCGTGCACCTCATGGCGAAAGTCTTGCAGGGCGACAAGTCCGCGATACCCGCGAGCCGGAAGATCATCGTCCCCACGCTCGCGATCTCGAAGGATGGCGTGGACGAGTTCGCGGCGCGCCTCAAAGTTCTCCGTGGCAGATGATCCCTGGCGGGGCGGACCATCCCCTTCTTGAGGTCCGTGGGGTAACCAAGCGGTTTCCCGGCGTTCTGGCCCTCGACGGCGTGAACCTTACGGTCAAGGCCGGAGAGGTGGTGGGACTGGTCGGGGAAAACGGGGCGGGCAAGTCCACGCTCATGAACCTCTTGGGCGGTGTCCACCAGCCCGACGCGGGCTCGATTGTCATCGACGGCCGGCCGGTCGAGATCCGGTCCGCGCGCGCCTCGATCGCGCTGGGAATCGGGTTCATCCACCAGGAGTTGACGGTACTGGACAACCTGGACGCGCCGGGGAACATCCTGCTGGGACGCGAGCCGGTGCGCGGCGGTCCGTTGCGGCTCCTGGATCGCGCGGCGATGCTTTCGGCGGCGCGGGAACCGCTGGCGCGCCTGGGGATCGCGGCTTCCCCCGGCGTGCCGCTCAGGGACCTTTCGCTCGCCCAGCGGCAGATGGTCGAGATCGCCAAGGTCCTTTCGAGGCATGCCCGCCTGATCATCATGGACGAGCCCACCAGCCGGCTCACTCCGGCGGAGACGGACCGGCTGCTTGCGGTGGTACGCGACCTGAAGGCGCAAGGAGCGGGCGTGATCCTGATCTCGCACCGGCTCGGGGAGGTCGGGGCGTGCGCGGACCGGGTGGTGGTCCTGCGGGACGGACGCAACGCGGGCGAGCTGGCGCGCCAGGAGATCTCTCACGACCGGATGGTCCGGCTCATGGTCGGGCGGGAGCTGGCCCGGGCTCCCGCGCGGGCGGCCCTGCCGGAGCGGGCCCCGGCGCTCGAGGTGCGGGGGTTGGTGGTCCGGGCCCGGCCGCAGTGCGCGGTGAGCTTCGAGGTGGCCGCCGGGGAGATCCTGGGACTCGCGGGGCTCGTGGGGGCGGGGCGCTCGGAGCTGGCGCAGGCGCTGTTCGGGATCGATCCTCCGCTCGCGGGGGACATCCTCGTGGACGGCCGGCCGGTCGCGGTTCGCTTCCCCCGTGACGCGATCGCGGCGGGGATCGCGCTCGTTCCCGAGGACCGGCACACCGCGGGGCTCGTCGTGGAAATGACGGTGCGGGAGAACCTGACGCTTGCCTGCCTCGGGCAGTTCACGAGGATTGGGCTGATCCGGGCGAAGCCGGAGAAGGATTTCGCCCGCGGTCGGTGCGCGGCGCTCGCGATCCGGACGCCCTCGGTGGAGGCTCCGGTTCAAAGCCTGAGCGGCGGCAACCAGCAGAAGGTCGCGGTCGGCAAGTGGCTTTCCCCCCCTCCCCGGGTACTGATCCTGGACGAGCCGACGCGGGGGGTTGACGTGGGGGCGAAGGCCGAGATCTATTCCCTCATGCGGGATCTGGTGGAAGGAGGCGTCGGAATACTGATGATCAGCTCCGACATGGAGGAGGTGCTGGGGGTCAGCGACCGGGTTGCGGTGATGCACGAGGGACGGCTCGCGGGAGTCCTGGGGCGCGACGCGTTCGGGGAGGAGGCGGTGATGCGACTGGCGGTGGGGAGCGCGGGATGAGCCGCAAGGAGTTGGCCCTCGCGCTTCTGCTCGCCGTGCTGTGCGCGGCGACCGCGGCGCTCAACCCGCGGTTCCTGGGGGTGGACAATCTTCAGAACATGGCCCGCCTGACCGGGCTGTTCGGCATCTTCAGCATCGGGCTCGGGGCGGCGATCATCACGGGGGGGATCGACCTTTCGGTGGGCTCGTTGTTCGCGCTCCAGGGCGTTCTGCTGGCGATGGCCCTGCGCGAGTGGAACTGGGGCTGGGCGGTCGCGGTGGCGGCGGCGCTGGCGGGGCCGGCCGCGCTGGGCTGGCTGCACGGCTGGCTGGTGGTGCGGATGCGGCTACAGCCGTTCATCGTGACGCTGTGCGGCCTCCTCGTGTACCGCGGCGCGGCACGGTTCCTGGCGAACGATGAGACCAAGGGCTTCGGGAGCGGGAACTTCGGGCCCCTGCGGGCGCTGGCCGCCGGCGACGTACTGGGCGTGCCGATGTCCTTCGTCCTGCTGCTGGCGGTGGCGGCCGTAACGGGTGTCCTCCTGAACCGCTCGGTGTACGGGCGCTGGCTCCTGGCGACCGGGCGCAACGAAGAGGCGGCGCGTTATTCGGGCGTTCCCACGGCGCGCGTGATCATGGGCGCGTACGTGGTCTCCGGTGCGCTGGCGGGCGTTTCGGGAATCCTGATCGCGTTCTACACCAACTCGATCTCTCCCGCCTCCCACGGCAACTTCTACGAGTTGTACGGCATTGCCGCGGCCGTCCTGGGCGGCTGTACCCTGCGCGGCGGCGAGGGCTCCGTGACCGGTATCGTGATCGGCACCGCGATCCTGCAGGTGCTTCAGAACCTGGTCAACCTTCTGGGCATTCCCAGCTCCCTCAACTTCGCGGTGATGGGGGCGGTCATCCTGCTCGGCGTCCTCGCCGACGAGCTGGTGGGGAGGTGGAGGCCGGGAGGCGGGGGCGGGCGGCCCAACTCGACTTGATAGGATCGAATCAATTCGGACGAGGAGGAGGACAATGGATATCCCGCGGAAGATGAAGGGTGCCGTTCTGCCCGGGAACAGCGCCGTCGTGATCAGGGAATACGACGTGCCCGAACCCGGGCATGGCGAAGTGCTCATCAGGATCAAGTCGTCCACGATCTGCGGGAGCGACATCCGCGCGATATACCGCGAGCACCTGGGCAAGGGGCCGGAGGGGTACCGGGGGGTGATCGCGGGCCACGAGCCGTGCGGGCAGATCGTCCGTGCCGGCCCGGGGATGCGCCGGTTCAAGGAGGGCGACCGGGTCATCGTCTACCACATCTCGGGGTGCGGGGTGTGCTACGACTGCCGGCGCGGCTACATGATCAGTTGCACGAGCCCGGAGTTCCGCCGAGCCTACGGGTGGCAGAGGGACGGCGGGATGGCGGAGTACATGCTCGCGGAGGAGAAGGACCTGGTCGCCCTTCCCGGGTTCCTGACCTACACCGACGGCGCGCAGGTCGCGTGCGGCTTCGGGACGGCGTACGAGGGCCTGCGGAAGGTCGGCGTGTCGGGCGACGATGCGGTGCTGGTGACGGGTCTCGGGCCGGTGGGGCTCGCGACCCTGATGCTCGCCAAGGCGATGGGGGCGCGGATGCTGATAGGCGCCGACGTGGTCCCCGAGCGCCTCGACCTCGCGCGGCGGCTGGGCCTCGCCCGCCACGTCCTCGTGTCCGGCCCGGACACCGTCGGCGAGGTCAGGAAGATCACGGGCGGGGCGGGCTGCGAGCGGACCGTCGACTGCTCCGCCAACGACCAGGCGCGCCTCCTCTGCATCCAGGCGGCGCGGAGGTGGGGCCGGATATGCTTCATCGGCGAGGGGGGGACGGTGTCCTTCCAGCCCAGTCCGGACATCATCCACGACCAGAAGAGGATATACGGGAGCTGGGTGACCAGCACCTGGCTGATGGAGGAGCTGGCGGAGCGGCTGGCGGCGTGGGAGCTGCACCCCGACGCCCTCGTGACGCACCGGTTCCCGCTGGGCCGGGCCGGAGACGCCTACGCCCTCATGGCGGGCGGGAAGTGCGGCAAGGTCGCCGTCGCCTTCGACGAGGAACTGGCCCCGGCCGGGAAGGGGGCGGCATGAAGCCCGGCGACGGCGTGGACCCCGGCCAGGTCCCGTTCCGGACCCTCTACACCGGGGCCAGGATGCCCGGGGTCGGGCTGGGGACATTCGGGTCCGACCACGCGTCGCCCGCCGCCGTGGGATCCGCGGTTCGCGCCGCCATCCGCGCGGGCTACCGGCACATCGACTGCGCGTCGGTATACGGCAACGAGGCCGAGGTCGGGGCCGCCATCCGCGAGGCCGTCCGCGACGGCGTCGTGCGGCGCGAGGATCTCTGGATAACCTCGAAAGTCTGGAACGACATGCACGGGAAGCGGAACGTCATGCTCTCGTGCGCGAGGTCGCTCAGGGACCTCGGACTCGACTACCTCGACATGTGCCTCGTCCACTGGCCGTTCCCGAACACCCACTCCGCGGGTTGCTCCGTCGACGCCCGGAGCCCCGACGCCCGGGCGTATCTCCACGAGGAGTACATGGAAACCTGGGGGGCGATGGAGCGGCTGGTGGGCATGGGGATGACAAGGCACGCCGGCACTTCGAACATGACCGTGCCGAAACTCAGGCTGGTGCTCCGGGACGCCCGGATCAGGCCCGCCTGTGAGGAGATGGAACTGCACCCGCACTTCCAGCAGCAGGAGCTCTTCGACTTCGTGACGGCCAGCGGGATGGTCCCGGTGGGCTATTCCCCCGTCGGCTCGCCAGCGCGGCCGGAGCGGGACAGGACGCCGGACGACACGGTCGACGTCGAGGACCCCGTCGTGAGGAGGATCGCGGCGGCGCATGGGATCCACCCGGCGACGCTGTGCGTGAAGTGGGGGGCGCAGCGGGGCCATGTGCCCATCCCCTTCACCACCAGCCTGGCCCACGGCCTCGAGAACCTGCGGTGCGTGACAACCCCGCCCCTGAGCGCGGCCGAGATGGAGGCAATCGCGGGCATCGACAGGAACTGCCGGCTCATCAAGGGCCACGTCTTCCTGTGGAAGGACGGCCAGACCTGGGAGGCCCTCTGGGACACGGACGGAAGGATCACCCCGCCGTAGTCGGGAAGCGCCACACATTGGGACCCCGTCGTACTTCGTGAGGGCGTATCGCCGGGTCCACGGTGTCACTCCTGGCGATTTCGTGCGGCGCCGCTCCGCCTGACGGGAAGGGAACTTCCGTAGAAAAGTACCATCGTTCGGCATGAAAGTGCCATGACCCGCGCGTGTTCCTGCGCATGCCGCGGGTTATGATTTCTCGGGCTGGCGGTTCGCGGGAGCTCCGCCGGTCCCGGGCTATTACCATGACGACTGGGGGGGCAGACGAGGAGATCGAGTTGGTGAAGCGTGTCCGGGCGGCGGTCCTGGCGGCGTGCTGGCTGGTCATGGCTGGCGCGGCGCGGGCCAACTACTTCAACGACGCCTACGCGTCGTCCGTGCCCCCGTTCAGCGACATCGACACCCTGTTCCCCAACTGGCTCCAGGCGCCTGCCGCGGTCTTCACGCTCGACGACTGCGACGCCACGATCTGCACGTGGTGCACGACCGACCAGATCGTCGGGCTCACGATCCTGAACTACGGCACCGCCTCGGGTAGCCCGACGGGCGACATCCGGTACGTCTACTTCGACGTCGTCTGCGGGTCGAAGACCAACATCGCGGTGCAGACGATGACCTGGGCCGGCAACTGGACCATCGGGGCCCAGGTCTTCCCGGCGTGGACTTGGGGCGGCGGGCCCCTGGTGATGTTGAACGTCTGCGACGGTCCCTCGTGGGGCTGTTCGTGCTACCCGAACATCATGACCTACGTGGACATCGGGCCGTGCCCGGGCGACGGCGAGACGGTGGAGCTGGGGCTCGGGTTCAACGATACCGTGAACCCGGCCTGGCCGGGGGGCGTGTTCGATTCCTGCGGGTCGGCCGGCAACTGGGGTCCGACGTCGGACCCCGCGCCGAAGACGATCCGGTACTCGATGAAGAGCGTGAACCTGGACGTGGCGGCGCCGGGGGACACCCTCCTCTATACGATCTTCTACGGCAAGCCGAGCGCGGGACCCGTCTCCAACATGTGGATCATGGACACCCTGCCGGCGTTCATGCACTGGCTGGCCGGCGTGGGGTCGGTGCCCGACCCCGGGTACGACCCCGACCCCGGGCCGCCGACGCGCCTGCGCTGGACCATCCCCGGGCCGTTCACGACGACGGGGGGTGCGACGGGCATGATCGTCTTCGCGGCGACGATCGACTGGGGGAACGGGGAGGCCTTCGAGCCCGGGTCGGGCGACGCGGCGGCGCAGGAGGGCCAATGGCTGTTCAACAGCGTGCACACGTCCTGGGACCCGGCGGGCGGCTGTCCGGCGGGGCGGACCTCGAACACGGTGTCGACGGTAGTGAAGCGGTACTACTTCTGGCTGCTGGGGGACCAGGACATCCTCTTCGCCCCCCGGATCGGCCAGCCGGACGACGAGATCATCTACTCCCTGTTCGTGAAGAACATCTCGTCGTCGAAGACGTGGTGGAAGGTCAACATCTGGGATACGGTGCCCGCCCAGCTCGACTCGTGGAGCCAGGACCAGGGGATCGAGGACCCGTGCACGGGCTGGACGATGACGCCGTCGGGGTGCGCGGCGGCGAGCCCGGGGAAGGTGGTGACGGGGGCGAAGAACACGATCCTGACGTGGCAGTTGGACCTGCCGCCGGGGTTCACGCTCACGGTGCGGTGGAAGGGCAAGGTGCGGCAGTCGACGACGGTCGGGACCATCATGATCGACCAGGCGTCGATCCTCGCGGCCGGGCGGACGGGGGTCGTGGGGGGCACGGGGTCGGCGCAGAGCCTGCGGTCGTTCACGCACCAGGCCAGCGTAGTGCTCCGCACCACGTTCGTGAGCTACGTCGGATGGGCGGCCGGCGACAACGGGTCGTTCAAGGGGTGCGTCAACCAGACTTACTTCATCTCGTTCTACCCGCTGAACAAGGCCTGCGACTTCCAGCTTTACAAGAAGTGGTGCTGTGCGGCGGCGCCCTGCGACGTCACGTGCGCGGGCTTCGCCGCCGTGGGCGGGGTCAGCCCCAAGATCGACGTCTTCGCGGGGACGTGCACGGGCGGGCCGCCGATCGACTGGGAGATGGGGTGCAAGGTCGAGCGGTCGCCGGCGCGGTACATCCCCAACGAGTTCGTAGCCGGGGCCCAGCCCGCGCTCTCGTTCAACTTCCTGCACAAGATGGTCTCGAACGCGCCCATGATCTGGGAGCTGTCCATGTGCCTCGCCGGGGGTAACCAGGACGCGAACACGTTCGCGGGGGCGACATCGCTGTCGTTCTGCGGGTTCATCGCCTATTCCTACCTTCGGACGCACGTGACGGACATGACGATCGTGGACGACCTCTACTGCGTCAACACGGACGACGCGCAGCCGACCACGATCTTCATCTTCGCGTGGAATCCGGCCCTGCTCGACTGGGAGTTCACCAAGACGCAGGATGTCTGGAACGGGAGCCAGTGGGACTTCAACCCGACGGCCGCCAGCCACTACCGGGTCATCTCGTCGAACACGAAGCTCATCATCCAGAAGGGGTGGATCGGCATCGGGGTGGGCGGCGCCTACAACGACCTGGGGACGCTCGCCCCGAACCGGGAGAACGGCGGGCTCGTGAACTTCGGAAACCCCGCGACCTTCTATCTCTTCTGCGGCAACCTGCCCGGCACGTCGGACGTCGCCGTCTTCCAGAACGTCGGGGCCGCGGCGCTCAACTACGAGGTCCGGCGGTACGTGCCGCTCGACCCGACGGCCAAGTCGCCGAACCCGAAGAACATATCCTCCGACCTCGTCGGCTACTCGGGGACCTGGACGCCCGTGCTGTGTTCCGGCACCGTGCCGGCGGGATTATTCGGCGTCAACAATCCGGAGATCTACGGCGACAACTACACGACCGGGTGCTTCGCGGTCCGGTACCGGCTCTACAAGGCGACGTTCACCACGGGCAAGGGTCAGGCCTACTGCGGCCGCGCGATCGTGGACCAGTACTCGGGCGGATCCATGCTCCACGCGAGCGACGCGGCGACGGCGGGTCAGCAGACCGGCCTGCAGTACTGGATCACGACATACCAGAGCGCGCACAACTCCGGGGGGTACGCGATCACGGATGTCGACGTCTTCGTGCCGAAGGTCAACTGCGGGGTCAACCTCTCCTCGGGGCTGAACACGGCCGGCCTCGCGGCGTCCGCGACCTACACAACGACGGACGTGGACCAGTGCATCGCGTTCCGGAGCGTCACGAACACGACGGCGCCGGTCACCCTGAACTGGAGGATCCAGGTCCAGGCCGGGGGTAACCCCGGCGACGTGATCGCCCAGTACATCGCGAGCAACATCGGGGAGAAGTTCTATACGGCGCCGTTCCTCCAGCGCGGCGTCTTCTACGACATCCAGGTGCCGCCCACGGTGTTCACGGGCGAGAGCTTCTGGATCACGATCGTGGTCGTGCAGGGGACGAGCGGGCAGACGAAGACCGACTACTGCGGCACCTCGAGCTTTACGTCGACGGATCCGCTGGCCAAGATCCAGGGCTCGAACATGGACGCCTACAACTACACCTGGGACAGCAGCGGCGGCGGGTGCGGCTCGGCGCCGTACGACGACGGCGTCCACATCTTCGTCAACGTGATCTTCACCAAGCTGGGCCTCCAGACCATGGTGGCCGGCGACACCGCGGACGGGACGATCACGGGACTGGCGACGATCATGGTCGTCGGCGCGGACGTGGAGCTGACGAAGTCGCCGCGGCTGGTGCTGGCGGCGTCGGCGGACACGGTGCAGTTCAAGGTCTGCTGGAGCAACTACTCGTCGGCGTCGGCGTTCACGTTCGTGATCACGGACGCGGTGCCGATGGGGACGACGTTCGTGCCGGAGGCGGGCACGGCGGCGTTCAACTGCGGGACGACGGACGGGGTGGCGGTGACGGTGGCGTACTCGACGCAGGCGTCGGCGGCGCAGCCGCCGGCGGCGTCGTTCACGACCGGCAATCCGGTGGCGGGGTCGCGGTGGCTGAAGTGGACGGTACCGATGGCGGGCGTCGAGACCTCGGGCTGCGCCTGCTACCGCATTGTCATTAACTGACGCTCGAATAGCGCGCCGACCGCGTCCCGGCGCGGTCTCCGGGGGCCCCTCCGGGCCAGTCTGCGCGTCCATCTCCTCCGGGGTCCCCAAGGCTATGCCTTGAAGCACATCCACCGGATTCACACGTTACTGGCCGGCGGCGCCGGGACCGCCCGGCGGCTCGCCGGGCTGGTCTTTGCGGTCGCGATCCTGTGGGCCCAGCACGGGGCCGCCGACTGCGTGCTGGATGTCGCGCCGCTGGACGATGCCGCCTTCTCGGGCGATACGCTGTTCCCGAACTGGGTGGCCGCGCCGGCCGCGGCGTTCACGGTCTTCGAGTGTGACGACACGGCCTGCGCCGGGTGTTCGAACAACCCGGTCACGGGCGTGACGATCCTGAACTACGGCACGGCCACCGCGTCGGACCTGACCGGGGTCTCGTTCCGACTGCTCTGCAACGCGACCGATTCCGGGATCCTTGCGATGACGTACGCCGGGGTCTGGACCGTGGGAGGGTCGCCGTATCCCGCCTGGACGTGGGCCGGGTCCATCGCCTGGGCCGGCGACCCCTGCCAGGCGCCAGGGGCTGGCAGCAAAGGATGCGGCTGTTTCGTGTCCCTGTACGTGTACGCGGACATCGCACCGTGTCCCGCCGATGGGGCGGTGGTGGAGCTCGGGCCGGGCTACGACCCGCTCCGGGACATCAACCTCCCCGGAGGGATCAGCGACAGCTGCGGCTGCGTCGCCCCGTGGTCCCGCGTGGTCGCGGCCGTCCCGAAGACGATCCGGTATATGGTGAAGACTGCGGACCGGACCGCGGCGGCCCCGGGCGACCCGGTGGAGTACACGATCTACTACGGGCGCCCGGGCACCGGGACGCTGAACTGGATCCGGGTCACGGACAGCCTGCCCGCGTACATGCACGTGTCCTCGTACGGCACGCCGGCGCCCGATCCCGGCTGGGACCCCGACCCGGGGCCGCCGATCCGCCTGCGCTGGACCAGCGGATCGCTGGCCACGACCGGCGGCGCGACGCAGTCGGTCTCGTTCACCGCCACCGTGGACTGGGGGAACGGCGAGGCCTTCGAGCCGGGCTCGGGGGACGTCGGCGCGCCCGAGGGGGCAATGCTCGCGAACGCGGCGCACCTGGCGTGGGATCCGGCCGGGTGCGCGCCCGGCCGGTCCTCGAACCAGCCGCGCACGGTGATCCAGCGCTTCCTGTTCTGGAAGATCGGCAGCAACGACATCCTGTTCGCCGGGCGGCTGGGCCTGCCGGACGACGAGATCGTCTACGAGATCTTCATCAAGAACATGTCCCCCACGGAGACCTGGTGGGACGTCAACGTGTGGGACACGGTGCCGGCCGGGCTCGATCCCTGGGGCCCGGGCATGGGCTTCGAGGATCCCTGCGCCGGGTGGACAATGACGCCGACCGGGTGCGCGGCGGCCTCGCCGGGACGCGCCGGGGCGGCGTCCACGATGCTGACCTGGAACCTGGACATGCCCCCCGGGATGACGCTGACGGTGCGGTGGAAGGCCCGCATCCGCCCGACGATGACCGCCGGCTCGACGGTCATCAACCGGATCAGCCTCCTCGAGCTCGGGCGCGCGGGCATCGTGAACGGCACCGGCCACTCGGGGAAGCCCGCGGTGTTCACCCATGTCGCCCCCGTGCTCCTGCGCACGACGTACTTCTCCTATGTGGGGTATGCGGCCGAATGCGACGACGGGAGCGGTCCCGGCTTCTTCATCTCGTTCTTCCCGCTCAACATGGCCGCGGACTTCGAGCTGCGCAAGCTCGAGTACGTGGGCAGCGCAGGTGTGGCGCTGGCGGGGGGGAAGAGCGCGTCGATCAACGCCCTGGTCGGGAGCTGTGTCGGGGGGTTCGCGGACGGGGGATTCAGCCGCGCGGGCTGCAAGGTCGAGCGCGTCCCTGCCCGGTACCAGCCCGGGATCTACGATCCTCACGCCGGCGGCACGAAGCCGGCGTACGACTGGACCTTCCTCTACAAGGTCACGTCGAACTGTCCCCTGCTCTGGATCATGGAGAGCGAGATCGTGAACGAGCGGCAGGACGCCTTCACGTTCCTGCCGTCCACGAGCCTGAACTACCGGGGGTTCATGCACTACACGACCATGCGCCCGGACGAGGGGGCCCTGGCGACGGCGGGGCACGGCGACCGGCTCCTGATCCTGAACACGGCGATGAACGACGCGAACGTGGTCGACCCCGCGCTCGCGACCGTCGTCCATCTCTTCCGGTGGAATCCGGGCACGCTCGGCTGGGACTACGTGCAGACCGGCACAGTGGACCCCGAGAGCTTCTGGATCCCGCTCGACGGCACGACGGCGACGGCCGCCTCCGACCTCTTTGACTGGCGGATCGTCTCTTCCGTCGCCCAGTTGCACGTCTACCAGGGGGATATGACCTTCGGCATGCCGAGCGGCATCTTCGGGTCCTACAACGACCACGGGGGCTACGTGCCGAACCGGGAGAACGGGAACCTCGTGTCCTCGACGACCCCGGCGAGCTTCTACGGGATCGCGCGGGCGACCACGGGCTACGACATCCCCGTGAACATCATCGTCGGCAACACGGGGGCCGCCAACGCCACCTACCGGCTCTGGAAGTACGTGCCCGTGAGCGCCGTCTCGGCGGGTGCCGACTGGCCCGCCTCCCTGGCCGGCTTCTCGGGCGACTGGGAGCTCGTGACCACGGACAACGTGACCGCCGGCCTCGCGGTGCCGGGAAACCCCCACGTCTACGGCCAGAACTACGACACGGCCACCCTCCTGGGCACCACGACGGCGGTCGGCTGGAAGGTCGAGCTGGTCTCCGGCGGCCCGATCCAGGTCCGCATCGGGAGCGGCCTCGACTCGGCCTGGGCGGGCGGGTCCATAATCCACGCGGCCAACGGCAACCAGTCGGGCGGCGAGTTCTGGCACGGGCAGGCGTGGAGCGACTGGGGGTGCTCGACCGCGCTCGGGTTCTTCCACGTGTTCGTGCCCAAGACGGGCGTGGGGGTCCGGGCGGTGTCGAACGACGGCTACTCCGCCGCCTACACGACGGACGGCGTGGACCAGTGCATCCTGTTCGGGAAGCTGAGCGACCTGGCGCCGGGGGCCCGCCGGAACTACCGGATCACGCAATCCGGCGGCCCCGCCACGGAGTTGATCGCCCAGTACCAGCAGTGGAAGTACACGGAGAAGTTCTTCACGGCCCCGTTCGTGAAGACGGGCGTGCACTACGACATCATCGCTCCGGGGGTCGTGTTCACGGGCCAGTCGTTCTGGATCACGGTGGTCGTGATCGACTCCGGGGGCGGGACGAAGGCCGACTACTGCGGTACGACGACTTTCACCTCGACGGATCCCGCGTCGAAGATCGAGAACTCGGCCATGGACGGCTACAACTACACGTGGGACTCGAGCTGGGGGTGCGGGTCGGCGCCGTACGACGACGGCGTCAGAATCTTCCTGAACATGTCGATGAGCGACCTGGGCAGCCAGGCGCTCATCGCCGTGGACACGGCGGACGGCTCTATCACCGGGATCGCGAGCATCCTCGTCGTGGGGGCGGACATCAAGCTCGAGAAGCGGCCGCCGTTCTCGATCGCGGCCACGGGCGACACGGTGCAGTTCCGGATCTGCTGGAGTAACTATTCCTCCGCGTCCGGGTTCACCTTCGTCGTCAACGACGCCGTGCCCATGGGGCTGACGTTCCTGCCGGAGGGATCGGCGGCGGCGCTCGATTGCGGCAACACCGATGGCGTGCCCGTGACCGTCGCCTACGCGACCACGGCCTCGCCCGCGGTCCCGGCGGCTGCGTCTTTCACGGCGGGCAACCCGGTCGCGGGGACGCGCTGGCTGAGGTGGACGGTCCCCGTGGCCGGTGTGCAGACGACGGGGTGCGCCTGCTTCAGGGTCACGGTCCAGTAATGGCACGGCGTGTTGCGCCGGGACATGCGATGATGGCGGACATGCCGCCTGGGATCGCCAGCATGAAGGGCCGACCATTCCGCCCCGATCGCGCCGCGGTGGGTGTGGTGTCGTCGGCAGGCCGTGCTCGTGCCATGAAGGAGGCAATTGCATGATCGGGACCATCGCGGCCGCGCTGGCGGCCTTCCTGCTGCTTGCCCCGGCCCAGGCCGCCAGCCTTCGCGTGGATGGCTCCAAGGTGCTGCGCACCATGGACCGCCACCGGTTGCTGGGCAGCAATGTCGCGGGATGGTACGAGAAGAAGACCTACGATGACGGGATCCTGCGGGGGTGGATCAGGGATCTCGGCCCCATCCTCCTGCGGTTGCCCGGCGGAAGCTGGGGGAACGGGACCTTCTGGAACGGCAACGGGGTGCGGCACGGCAACAAGGTGGACTATTCCCGGCTCCATCCCAAGCCCTATTCGGACTGGTCGGCGCCTTGGGGCACGTGGGACATCGACTACTCGGATTACGCCCCGGGTTTCCTGGTGGATGTGAAGCCCAACGAGAAGCCACGGATGCTCTCCACCGAGTGGCACGGCAACGTGGACGTCAGGACCATGCACGACTTCATCCGGGAGGTCGGCGACGAGCCCCTCGTCATCGTGAACGTGGCCACGGGTTCCCCCCGGGACGCTGCCGAGTGGGTGCGCTGGGCGAACAAGAAGATGGGGTATGGGGTCAGGTACTGGGAGATCGGCAACGAGCTGGGCGGATCGTGGGAGTGCGGGCACTTCCTGCCTGATGGCAGTGTCCTGAACGGCGAGATCTACGCGCACCGCTTCGAGGAGTTCGCCAAGGCCATGAAGGCCGTGGACCCCACGATCAAGGTCGGCACCATGGACTGGCTCGAGGATGTGCTCAAGCTCTGCGGCGACCAGCTCGATTTCTTCTCCATTCACGCCTACCCCGCCGGTATCGGCACGGGGCCGGGGTCGATGCCCGACGACGAGCTCTTCGCCAAGCTGGACGAGGTCCGGAGGACCATGGAGGAGGCGAGGGCCACGATCCGCAGGGTCCGGCCCGACCGGGAGGGGAAGATCGAGATCGATTATTCCGAGTGGAGCATGGGCTGGGGGGACAATCGCGGGGCCCTCTGGCATGCCGGTTGGGTGGGGGAGATGTTCCGGCACGGCGCCGCTTTTGCCATGCAGTGGGACGTCTTCGGCCTGGTGTCCCAGGCCAAGTCCGGGAACGTGCGCCGCAGTATCTACTGGCCCTTCTGGCTCTGGAGCCGGGCGATGGGCGACTCCCTCGTGGCCTCGACCCTCGAGGAATCGGACCATGCCGCCGCCTACGCGACCCGGTCCGCAGACGGTCTCCGGATCATGGTCATCAACCAGTCCGCCGGGGAAGAGCTGAGGGTGAACGTGCGCCTCGACGGCTTCACCCCGGCCTCCCGGGCGCAGGAGGTCCGGTTCACCCGCCGGGAGTTCTTCCTGCTGGAAGAGAACGCCGATCACCTCGTCTGGAACACGGGACCCGTCATCCGGCCCTTCAAGGCGGCAAGGTCCTTCAAGGCGGTCGTTCCGCCCGCTTCCATCGTCGTCTGGGTCCTCCCCGGGGAGGGACAGCCGCTCCCTCTCGAGGAGACGAAGCCACCCGAACCCCGGGAGCCCCGGATGAACCTCTGGTTCCCGCCGGACACCTACGCCGGTGACTGGGTGGATGCGTGGGCCTACGTCCGGAACGGGGAGGAAGAAGCGCCCTATGCCCTCCCGCTTGCGGACGGAAAGATACGCGTCAAGGGTGCCGCCCGGTCCGATCGCGGGACCGTCCGGCTCTCCGAGGCGGCGGGGCATTTCCGCGTCAAGGCCGGCCGGCCCGGGGCCGTCACGGTCGAAGTCCGCTCCGGCAAGGCGACGGCGGCCCGGGAGGTGGTCTTCAAGTCGTCGGTGCCCAGGCCCCGTGTCTTCTGGGAGTTCGAGGAAGAGAAGATACCCGGGTTCGTGTATTCCCAATGGCCCCTGACCTTCGACGACAGCATCCGGCCCAACGAACGGGTTGCACGGATTGCCCTGGACGGGGATACCCCCCAGGGCGACAAGAAGCGCGACCTGCTGAGCATCCGCGAGCTCCCCGGGGCGGACCGGCTCGACAAGAAGAACATCCGTGGCGCCGTATTCGACGTCAGCGTATCCCCCGGGTTCGGGTGCGACGATCCCGCCGCCTTCATCGATGTCGTGATGCAGAGTCCCGCGAACTGGTGGATGCATCTGGGGAAGGTCCTGCTTTCGGACCTCAAGCCCGGCGAGTGGAAGACGGTAGCATTCGTCACCGACAAGCCCGAAAACCTGAGGGCCATGGGCCATGCCCTGAACCTCCTGTTCCTCGTGAATTCCGCGAAGCCCATCCGCGGCGCGATCCTCCTCGACGGCGCCGGATTGATGGTCAGATAGTACGCAGATGCGCGACAGCCTTCCGGACGAAGCGGCCTCGATCCGGCCGGGCTGGTTCTACCATCCCGAGGAAGACGGGCGGGTGAAGTCCCTGGACGAGGTTCAGCGCATCTACGACGGCGCGGTGGGTGGCAACGCCTGTTTCCTGCTCAACCTGCCTCCCGCCCCGCGAGGCCTGATTCACGAGGCGGACACCGCGAGGATGCGCGACTTCGGGAACGCGCTGCGGGCGCGGTTCGCACGGAACCTGGCGGCGAACGGGCGCGCGACGGCGGACGTGCCGTCCGCGGCCGGTCACGAGGCGTCGCGTCCGGAGCCTGCGCATCCGCTTCGAGTCGGTACGGGGCTTTCCGACACTCGCGTTCGTGGGCGCCTATAGCTCTTCAGGGACGCCCTTCGGATTGCCGGATTCTGCCGGGAGTTGAAGAATCCGGGAGCCTGCCTCCGCCCTGAGTGGGCGGCAAGTGCGTACAATACCCCTGCCATGACACCAACTCGGATCAAGATCAGCGCGGACGGGCGGTTCTTCACCGACCAGGACGGCCGGCCGTGGTTCTACCTCGCCGACACGTGCTGGCTCCTGTTCAAGCGCGCAACCATGAAGGAACTGGACGAGTACCTCCAGGACCGGGCCGCCAAGGGGTTCACGGTCATCCAGGCTTACGTGATCCGGGGGCTGGGGGAGACGGACCCGGACGGCAACACGTCCCTGATCGGCGCCGTGCCCTTCCAGGATCGCGACCCCAACCGCCCCAACGAGGACTTCTTCCGGCACGTGGACGAGGTCGTCGCCCGCGCCAACGCGCTCGGGCTGGTCATGGCGCTCGTGACCGCCAAGTCCTGGCACGTCCCGGGCGGCCGGGAGTGCTGTTTCGACGAGGCGAACGCCAGGACCTTCGGCGCGTTCCTGGGCAATCGCTATCGCGACCGCGCGGTCATGTGGCTGCCCGGGGGCGACTCGGCGCCGGCGCAGGCCGACGCGGTCTGGCAGGCGATGGCCCGGGGCCTCAAGGAGGGCAGCGGAGGCCGCCACCTCGTCAGCTACCACGGCGACTGGGTGACTTCCTCCTCGGAGTGGTACCACGGCGCCGACTGGCTCGACTTCAACACGATCCAGTCCGGCCACACGTGGGAGTCCGACAACTACGCCTTCGTGAGCGTGGATCGCGCGCTCTCCCCGGCCAAGCCCACGGTCGACATCGAGCCGAGTTACGAGAACCACCCCGTGGGCGGCAGGCTCCCGATCGACTCGCACAAGGTCCGCACGCAGGCGTACACGGCCATGCTCGCGGGAGCGGCCGGCCACGGATACGGCGCACTCGACCTCTTCTGCTTCTTCAAGGACGCCGACGGCCCCTTCCCGCGCGGCGGCGGGGGATGGAAGGAGCTCGCGTTCCAGCACTGGCGCACCGCCTGCGCGTACGAGGGCGCGGCGCAGATGGGGCTAATGCGGAAGCTCTTCGAGACTCGGCCGTGGTGGAAGCTCGTCCCGGGCCAGTCGCTGATGGCCTCGTACAAGGGCGAGGGGAACCAACGCCGCACGGCGGCCCGGGCGGCCGACGGGAGCTTCATGCTCGCGTACCTGCCCGAGGGCGGCACCGTCACGATGCGCGGGCTGGATGTCCTCACCGGCTCGGAGGTGATCGCCTCGTGGTTCGATCCCCGGACCGGGCAGTGGAAGGAAGCCGGGCGGTTCAAGAAGACCGGCTCGCTGAGCTTCGAGGCCCCCACGTCCGGCGAGAAGGATGACTGGGTTCTGGTCCTCGACGCACAGCCCTCGAGCCGGTCGTGAATCGCAAAGCGCTTCTTGCGCGCCTGGTTCGCGGTGACGTCCGCAACGTGCGTTTCGCCGACTTCTGCAACCTCGTGGAAGGATTCGGATTCCGGTCCGCGAGGCAGGACGGGAGCCATCACATCTACGCACATCCCCAGGTGCGAGAACTCGTGAACTTGCAGGAGGTGGACGGGGAAGCGAAACCGTATCAGATCAGGCAAGTGCTCCGGCTCGTTGAGCGGTATAATCTGATCATGGAAGGCGGCGACGAGTGAGCGACTACCACATCAACATCTTCTACAGTGACGAGGATGGCGGGTACATCGCGGATATCCCGGACCTTGACGCCTGTTCCGCCTTCGGCGCGACCGCCGAGCAGGCCCTTGTTGAGGTCAAGCGGGCGATGGCGGCCTGGATCGCGGCCGCCAAACAGGCTGGCAAGCCGGTTCCGCCCCCGCGGTATCGGCCCGCGATCTATCAAGCGGGACGATAGCCGGTCGGGGCCGGAGGCCGTGCTTAGGTCGGTCTCCCTCGTCCATTCTCTGGTCTGGCTCCCCGCCCCCGGCGCCTGGGACTGAATGATCTACCGGGATCGCGAGCGAGTCAGGAAGGCGCTTGCACACGAGGAGCCTGACCGGATTCCGTTCTGCACGTTCCATCCCCCGGCCGACGCCTTCGTCAAGGTCCTCGACTCGCTGAACCTCGACCCGGACCGGCGCGCCTGCTACTTCGAGGGCGACTTCCGGTACGTGTCGTTCAGGGAGGTCGTGGACCGGGCGACCTACCTGCCGTACCTGCCGGGGCTGCCCGCCGACGCCGCCGCCGTCACCGACTTCGGGATCGGGGAGACCGAGGTCTTCACGGCCGAGGGGTACGTGGCTGGCAAAAAGACCTGGCATCCGCTGGCCGGCATCGACACGATCCCCGGTCTGGACGCCTACCCGTGGCCGGACATGACCGACCCGCGCCGGCACGCGCACCTCGACGAGGAGGTGCGTCGGGCGAAGGCGGAGGGGTACACGGTCATCGGCCAGATGTCGCAGACGATCCTCGAGAATGCGTACCGGATGCGGGGGATGGAGGCCCTGTTCGCGGACTTCCACGAGCGGCCTTCATTCGTCGCCCGGCTCTTCGAGTACCACGCCGAACGGCGCCGGTTCCAGGCGAAACGGCTCATCGAGGCCGGGGTGGACGTCCTGCGCATCGGCGACGACATCGCGACGCAGCAGGGCCTAATCATCGGCCCCGCCCTCTACCGCGAGGCGATCAAGCCGTTCCATGTCTCCGTAGTGAAGGTGGCGCGCGACCTCAAGCCCGGTGTCCCCGTTCTCTACCACAGCGACGGGAACCTGACCGGCCTCCTGCCCGACCTCATCGACGTGGGAGTGAGCGCGATCAACCCGGCGCAGGTCGAGTGCATGGACCTCGTGGCGGTGAAGCGCGAGTTCGGCAGCCGGCTGACGCTCTGGGGCTGCCTGCCGACCCAGAGCATCTTCGCCCACGGGACGGGGGACGAGGTCCGCGAGTACCTGCGCTGGATGAAGCGGGAGCTGGCGCCCGGCGGCGGCCTCGTGGTCGAGTTCTACAACGCCCTGGTCACCCCGGTCTTCCTCTCGAACCTCCGCGTCTTCTGTGAGGAGTTCTTCGACTTGGCGAATACATGATTGATCCCGCCGCGGACTCCGCCGCCAATCGGTGGCTGCACAAGAAGGTGCTGGCCAGCCGGCTGCTCGACGATATGACCACCCCCGCGCACTGGACCGCCTTCACGACGGGCGCCCCCGAGGTCGCGGACGCCCGGGTCAAACCCCGGATCGGCGATCGCGACCGGGCGGTCGCTACGATCGCCTTCGCGCGGAACCGCTCCCGCGGGGGCCGTAAGGCGCTCAGGATGCGACTGCCCTCCCGACTGGAAGGCCCCGGCCCCGCCAACGGCCGCGGCTGGGGTGGCGCCGGGGTCCGCAGGCGCTTCGACGGCGAGGACTGGCGCCGCTTCAACCGGCTCTCGCTCTGGATTCGCCCCGACTGCCGGGGCCACGGCGTCGTCGCGCTGGGCCTGTGCCTCCACAACGACGGCGCGGAGAAGCTCCCCGCCGCGTTCGGGCAGGAGGGCGAGACCACGGTCGACCTCAAGGACCGCGAATGGAACCACGTCGTCTGGGAGATCGGCAACGTGGCCCGGGACCGGGTGACCCGGCTGGAGATCTCCGGGCTAATGTCCGGCCACGAGCCGGGAGCCGCCACGACCCTGACCTTCGACCTGGACCGCCTCGAGCTCGAGCAGGTCGAGCCCGACTACATCGAGGGCTGGGAGGTCTGGCCCGGGCGCATTGCCTGCAGCCACGCCGGCTACCGGCCCGGGGCCGCCAAGTGCGCCCTCGCCTCCGGAGTCGGGGCGCGCACCTTCAAGCTCATCGATCGGGCCACCGGGAAGACCGTGCTTTCGAAGGCGACCCGGCCGGTCAGGGCCGCGCTCGGGAGGTTCGAAGTCATGGACTTCTCCGAGGTCCGGCGGCCCGGCACCTACATCCTAGTCGCCGGCCGGGCGCGCACGCACGAGTTCCGGATCGGCCCCGACGCCTGGCGGCCCTCGATCGAGAAGGCGCTCCGGTTCTTCCGCGCCGAGCGGTGTGGAACGTCCGTTCCCGGCGTCCACGGCGTCTGCCACAAGGATTGGACCGTCGTCCACGGAGGCAAGCGGATCGTGATCAACGGCGGCTGGCACGATGCCGGGGACCTGACCCAGGGGCTCGGGAACACGGCCGAGATCGTGTACGCTCTGTTCTCCATGGCCGAGCGGCTGACGGCGCGGCGCAAGCATCCGGGGCTCGGGCGGCGGCTCGTGCGGGAAGCACGCTGGGGCATCGACTGGATCCTGAAGACGAGCTTCCACGACGGGTTCCGCAACCAGGGCTCCGTGAACTCCCGCTGGACGGACGGGATCATCGGCACCAACGACGACGTCACCGTCGAGGCCCGCAACACTCCGATGAACAACTTCACCGCCGCCGCGGCCGAGGCGATCGCGGCGCGGGTGCTCGCCAGGTCGGATCCGCGGCTGGCGGCCCGTTGCCGCAGGATGGCAGCCGAGGACTGGGAGTTCGCCCGCGCCGGGATGGCCGCCCGGCCCGCCGCGGGTCCCTTCCAGCGCTGGCGCGTGACCTTCGACTCGGACCACGTCGAGCTCGAGGTCGCGTCCATCGCGGCCCTGGCGTCGGTGGACCTCTGGCAGGTGACGCGGGAGGCGAAGTACGCCGCCCTCGCGACCAGGTGCGCCCGCACGATCCTGGCCTGCCAGGAACGCACCCGGCCGGACTGGAAGATTCCCCTCGACGGGTTCTTCTACACGAGCCCGGCCCGGGACCGCCTCCTGCATTACTGCCACCGGGGACGGGATCAGGGCCCGATCCAGGCGCTCGTCCGGCTGTGCGAGGCCCTACCCGGCCATCCCGACCGGACCGAGTGGCGTTCGGCGGTGGCCCGTTACACGCGGTACCTGAAGACCGCGGCCCGGCTCAACTGCCCCTGGGGCGTCCTGCCCGCGTCGATCTACCGCGAAGACGAGGCATCGACCGTCCCGCCGGGACTGCGGGAGTCCTTCCGGGCCCAGGTGCGGAACGGCATCCCGCTGGGGAAGGGCCATTATCTCCGGCGATTCCCGGTCTGGACGAACTACCGCGGGCACTTCGGGGTCCTCCTGCCGCAGGCGCAGGCCCTCGCGGCGGCTGGCCGCCTGCTCGACGATCCCGAAGCGGCCGCGCTGGCCGAGCGGCAGGCGGAATGGATCGTGGGATTTAACCCGTTTGCGCAGAGCGCGATGTATGGCTTGGGGTCCGACTTCCCGCCTTTATACGCTCCGCTCTTCGGCAACCACGAAGGTTCCCTGCCCGTCGGATTCCAGACGCGCGGCGACCGCGACGTGCCCTATTGGCCGGTCCAGGCGACCTGGACCTACAAGGAGGTCTGGGTGCATCCCGTGGCGTGCTGGATCCGGCTCATGGCCGACCTGATGTAGGGCTAGGGAAGTCCAAGGCGGGTGAGCGCCTCCCGCAACGATTCCGGCGACTCGTACCGGATCCCGTGGAACCCCAGCGCCCGGGCGGCCTCGACGTTGCGCTCGACGTCGTCGACAAAGGCCGAGCGTTCCGGGACCACCCCGTACCGGCCCATGAGGAGCCGGAAGATCTCCGGTGAAGGCTTCCGGACACCTTCCCGGCCGGAGACGACGATGCCGTCGAAGCGCTCGAGGAACGGGCACCGGCCCAAAGCCACCGGGAACTTCTCCGCGGGCCAGTTCGTGAGGCCGTAGACGCCCCGGCCGGCGGCCTGGAGTTCCCCGATGAGGGCCACGTTCGGGGCGATGGGCTCGCCGAGCATCTCATCCCAGCGCTCGTTATAGGCCCGGATCGCGTCCGCGTGCTCCGGGTGCCTCCCCACGAGCTCGGCGACGCCGTCGGCGAACTCCCGGCCGGAGTCGTGCGTCTCGTTCCACTCGGCGGTGCAGATCTCGCGGAGGAACCATTCGACCCGCGCCTCGTCCCCTTGGAACAGCTTGCGGTAGAGGTGCCGCGGGTCCCACGGGATCAGGACGTTCCCGAGATCGAAGACGACGGTATCCACGGCGGGAGATGTCATCCGGTCAGCGGCCGCGCTTCACCAGCGTCCGCAGGAACTCCAGGTCCGAGGCATCGGAGGCGGATTTACGGTCGGCGTGTGCGATCTCCTTGAGCCTGAGGAGGTCGGGGGCTGAGGCGATGCGGACATGGCCTGAGGGAAAGCCGACCGTCGTGGCGTGGCCGGCGATGTCCCGGGCTGGCAGGGGGAAGTCGAAAAGGAGGTCGACGCGGAGGCCCGTCTTCCGGGCGAAGAAGGAAACGGACTGCGGACGCTCCGAATCGATCTTCAGGGAGGCAATCCGGGGATTGTCTACCGTGCGGATGACCTCTCCTTGCGGGCTGAGCTTCGTGACGAGTTCCAGCTTGCGGCGGTACATGGCCTCGACGAGGATCCTGGACGAGGGCGCCGGCCGTGGTACCACGAAGTCGAAGTCCTGGGTGACCCGCTGGGAGCCGAGGACCACGAGCGCCATCCCGCCGACGAGCACGGGTTGGACCCCGGCGGCCTCGAGCGCGTCCACGAGGGCGACCATCTCCTCCGTGAGGGCGGCGTCAGCGGGCATGGGTCCTCAGGGACGCCCGGCGCAGGTCTGAGGCGGCCGCCAGGTACCGGAAGTTCTGTTCGATGCGCCGTGCGGCGTGGCGGGACAGGGAACGGGTCAGGCCGCCCAGCGACGCGATGCGGCGCCGCTCGGCAGGGTCCAGCTTCCGGGCGCGGGCCAGCCCGCCCAGGCGGCCGAGCTCCTGGGCGTACCGGTGGGTGTTCATGCCGTCATTATTGCTTACCGCTAAGCATAATGCAACCTGGAGTAACCGGCTCGCCGGCGTGTTGTGGGTACGGGCAGCAGGCCGCAGGTGTTGATTGACCGGGCGGATGGCCCGGTGGTTCAATAGCGAGCGTTCAGGACTCTTCCAAGCGCGAAGATGAGCCCGAGGGGGAAGATCATCAGGAAGGCACTGGCATACTCGATACTGGCCATCTTGGTTTCGACGATGGGGACGGCGGCCGGCGCGGGGAAATCCGGGGAGGCCGGTGGGGCGCCGGTCACCCTCAAGGTCAACTCCGACGGTCGGCACCTGACCGACGGGGACGGCAGGTTCTTTTTCTACCTCGGCGACACGGCTTGGGAGCTGTTCCACCGGCTGAAACTCCCGGACGCCGAGACCTACTTCCGGGACCGCGCCGCCAAGGGGTTCACCGTAATCCAGGCCGTGATCCTCGCGGAGTTCGACGGGCTGGGGACGCCGAACGCCTACGGGAATACCCCCCTCGCCGGCAACGATCCCGCGAAGCCGAACGAGGCCTACTTCAGGAACGTGGACGACGCCGTCCGGCTCGCGAACTCCCTCGGACTGGTCATGGGATTGCTTCCGACCTGGGGGGACAAGGTCGGGCCGAAGAAGTGGGGCAAAGGCCCCGAGGTATTCACGCCTGCGAACGCGCTCGCCTACGGCCGGTTCCTCGGGAAACGCTACCGGAAGGCGTCCGTGATCTGGATCCTGGGCGGCGACCGGGCGCCCGAGACGGAGGAACAGAAGGCGGTCTGGCGGGCGATGGCGAAGGGCCTCGCGCAAGGCGACAAGGGAAGGCACCTGATCACGTACCACCCGTGGGGCGGGGCGTATTCCGGCGATTACTTCCACGGCGAGGACTGGCTGGACTTCAACGGCTTCCAGTCCGGCCACAGCTCCCGGGATACGGACAACGCGGTCATGATCGACAGGGACTACGCCCGCACGCCGCCCAAGCCCTGCCTGGACCTTGAGCCCGCCTACGAGGACCACCCGATCAATTGGAGGCCGGAGAACGGGTGGTTCGACGACGCCGACGTGCGCGTCGGGATCTGGCGCGCCCTGTTCGCGGGAGCCTGCGGGCACACGTACGGCTGTCACGACATCTGGCAGTTCCTGGAGGCGGGGCGGGAGCCGGTGAGCTCGGCCCGGACGCCGTGGCGCGAGGCCATCAACCTCCCCGGTTCCGCCCAGGTTGGGTTCGCCCGGAAGCTGGTCGAGTCCCGGGCCCCGCTGATCCGGGTTCCGGACCAGGGCGTGTTCGCACGGGACCCCGGGCAGGGGGCGCTGAAGCCGCGCGCCTGCCGGGGGTCGGATGGGAGCTACCTCCTTGTCTACCTGCCGGAGGGTGGATCGACGGAGATTCGCATGGACGCCGTAAAGGGTTCCGCGGCGAGGGCGTCGTGGTTCGATCCGCGCACCGGCCGGGCGACGGATGCCGGCGAGCACGAGGCGCGGGGAACGAGGCCGTTCGCCGCCCCCTCCTCGGGGCCGGGCAACGACTGGGTCCTCGTGCTTGACGCCGTCTCGAGGTGATCCCCCGCCCGGTGCACCAGGGGACGTGCTTAAGTAATTAACTTGCGCCGTACGGCCTGGAGGACGATGCGCCTGACCGGGATCGTTCCCGAGACCGCCTGAACGAACGGCTGGCCCCGGCGGATGCCGACCGTGCCGAAGCCCCGGGCGGTGGAGATGAACGCGCGGAAATCGCCCCGGACGGCCGGATCGAGGTACAGGACCTGTTCGACCGCGTCGTACCGTGCGCCGCTCAGGGCCTGTAGCAGGCCGTAGGAAGCCATCGCTCGCGCGTACCAGTGGCCGCATTCGTATTCGTCGAACGGATTGCGCCACCGGCCGTCGTATCGCCGGCGCACGGCGTGCACGATCGCCAGCCCCTCCGTCATCCGGCCGGCCATGATCAGGTGCGCCGCCGCCTGGTATTCGATCCCGGTCCAGACCTCGTCGCTGTAGACGAAGGGCAGGACGGGCTTGTGCCCCCTTGGCCAGGAGCAGAGCAGGAGCCCGCCTTCCTGCGGGAAGGCGTACCCGGGACGCTGGGTATTGGAGTGGTCCGCCAGCTTCCTGCGGAAGTTGTGCCGGTACACCGACCTGAGGTGCCGGGCGGTCTGGCCGGGATCCAGCACGGGCCCGACGCCGCAGCACCGGGCGATCCAGTCGCCGAGCACGCCGTCGGACAGGCACCCGGAGCCGTACTGGTACTTGGGGCCCTCGCGCCGCATTACCGCCTGCGCCTCGGGCGAGTAGGCGCCGCCAGCCGAAGGGGCGGTCGCCGGGTTCCCGGCGCGCAGTCCCTCCCACTGGACCTTCTGGACGAACCAGTCCCCGTTCCAGAGCGTCGTGGCCATGGCGCTCCGGCCCCTGTCCAGCAGGTCCGCGTACGCCGTGACGTCGGACCCGCAGGCGCGCCCCATCCGGACGGCGGCGGCCAGCGCGCCGAGGTAGAAGCTCGTGCACATGCCGTCGGCCCCCCAGAACTCGATGTCATAGGTGTTGTGATGCGGCTCGACTAGCGTGCCCGTGCGCTCCGGGTCCCACGTCTCGATGCAGTAGTCGAGGCTCTTCCGGGCCGCCGGCCAGAGCTTCCTGAGCCAGCGCGTGTCCCCGCTGATCCGCCACTCGCGATGGAGCTTCATCAGCCCCCCGAGCTGGCCGTCGGCCGCGGCGTGCCAGCCGTGGTCGGTCGGCCCGATCGGCAGCGCGGAGCGGAACGCCTGGTGGCCGCGGTCGTCCTGGCTCTCCATGAACTCGGTCTCGCGCAGGGTCCGCTCGAGGGCCGGGAACAGGTGCGGCATGGCTTGGGCGTAGTTCCAGACGTGGGTGCAGGAGCCGTGGCAACAGCCGCTCCCGGCGTTGCAGCCCTCCCAGCCCCAGAGCCTTCCGTCGGCCTGCCGAAGTACGGTCGGCGTCTTGAGGATGGCGAGATTCGCGGCCACCGACTCCACCGCCTCCGCCGGGAGCGTGGTGTCGTGGAAGCAGTCGCGGAACGCCTCGCTGGCCGCGCGCAGCCGGCCGTAGTGAGCCCGCCAATACGCCGCCGCCGACGCAAGGCTGGGGAATCGGGCCGCATACCAGGGGCGGTAGTATTTCGGACGGCCCGGCTTGCACTTGCAGCCCTTCCCGCAGCCGGCCTTCCCCGGCTTCGGCGCGCCCGCGTTCAGCTCGCTGCGCGGCACGTACCAGACCAGGTGGAGCCGTATGGTCCGGGCCGCTCCCGGGCCCAGCGTGAACGGCACATACAGGCTGGCGCCGTTGCCCGGCGCGCCCTTCCGGTGCGGCGGATTCGCGACGCAGTCGCCGGCCCTCACGTGGTTCCAGGCGACGGTGAGGGCGTCCCACCACCCGCCGCGGAACCAGGCGGCGTCCACGGTGGTCGCGCGATCGCCGGTGAACGCCGCGAACTCGCCCCCGGCCGACGGCTTCCCGGGAAGCGCCGGTTGCCGCAGCACGAAACCGCGGTCCATGACCCCGACGGACGCCCCGTCGCCGAGCTTCATGAAGTTCGCGGCGTGGAACGAGAACACGGCCTTGACCGGCCGGGAGGAGCGGTTGGTGAACCGGTACTCGAGCGCCGCGACCGGGAGGCTGGAGTCGTCCTCCGCGCCCGGCGTGAACGGGCTCCAGCCGGTCAGCTCCACCCCGACCGGCATCGCCGGGTCAGCCAGTGAAACGACAGCGAACGGGAACCGGGCCTGGAACGACGCGCCGGCGAACCGCGGCAGTCCGTACGTGCGCCCCCCGAGACCGCCGCCGGACTCGTTCGAGGCGCCCGGAGTGACGCTGCCGGACGCCTTCCACATCGGCACCGGGCCTTCCAGGACCCGGGCCGTCCTCGCGCCCCGCACGTGGAGGGCGGCGAAGACCTGCGGCTCGTTGAAGACGTCCGGCCGGTGCCGCACGGATACCTGGGACAGCGCTCCGGTCCCCGTCAGGCTGACCATCCCCGCGCCGATTCCGCCCAGGGGGAACGCGACCTGGTTCAGCCGTTCGCCCGTCCGCACGGGGGGATACGCCCGTCTTCCTCCGGCGCGCATCTTCTTCGTGTTCATGGATGTATCCTACTTCACGTAGCAGTCGACGGGAACGGCTTTCGACTCGCCGGCGTCCGTCCTCAACAAGGTGCCCAGCGCCAGCCGGCCCGGCGCCGACGGCGCCTTGGCTTCGAACACGACCGTCACGCTCTCCCAGGCCGGCACCGAGACCTCTTTCGCGGCGCCCCAGGCCTTCAGGCTTCCCGCCTCGATCAGCCCGAGCCGGCCTTTCAGGGCACGTGGCGAGGGATTACGACAGCTGACGGAGGCCTGGAAGGAGCTCCCCGCCTTGATCTCGCGCGGGGCGGTCACGCCCAGCAGCGGACGCGCGTCCTTCGCCAGCAGCATCACGACCGCCGATTCGACCGTGCCGATGGCCAGCACGGCCTCCGTGCCCTGCCGCTCCAGCGCCAGCGGCTGCGGTTCGCTCGACGAGGCACCTGACCCAGTCCGGGTGGGGACGAGCGCCCAGGCCTGGCGGGCGCTCCCCGCCAGGGCCGCGGGGAACGTCAGGCGCACGCCTTCGGCGGCCGGGAGCGGCTTCCCCCGGTCCACCGGCACGGTCAGGACGGCCACCAGGTTCCCCTTGCCGTCCTCGAGCAGGCCGCATTCCAGGGTCGTCTGGCCGCCGTAGGCCGCCCTGGCCCGGGCGACGCCCGGCGCGTGCTGTTCGAGCAGTCCCGCCACCAGTTCGCCCAGTCCCGGGCTCGCCCAACCGCGCCACCCGTCGGTGTAGGGGCAGCCCACGCAGGCCCCGAGGAAGACGGCCGTGCCCTTGCCATGGCGGTTGGCGGTGACGGCCGGCGCGCCGTCGCCGGCGAAGGTGCCGATGACCCGGGCGCGGCCCGGCTCCAGCGTGCTGCGGGCCACATTGCCCGATACCGGGACCTTGCCGCAGAGGATGTCGGCGCCCGCCGAGACGTCCCCCGGCCGCGTCCTGACCCCGAAGACCCGGTCCAGCCCGAACCCGGGGGTGACCTCGAGGTCCCCCCCGTTCCGGTCAACCTCCGCGAACCGGCTCTCGGCGATCAGGAGGCCGCCCGCCGAGACGAATGAGGCGAGCCGGGAGGCGAGCTCGCGGTCCATCATCACGGGCGCGGCCAGCAGGAGGGCGCGGTGGCGCCCCGCCCCGCCGGCGCGTACCTGGCCGGCGAAGATGACATCCGCCTCGATCTGGTGGTCGACCAGGCAGCCGTAGAGTCCCTGCGTCGTCTTGTCGAGGAAGTGGGGAGGCTCCTTGTCCCTGCCGCCGTAGTAGAGGTAGCTGTCCGGATCCACCACGACGGCCACCTCCGGCCGGCGCTTGTGGAACGAGCCTAGCCCCAGCATCCCGGCCTGGTGGATGACCTCGCGCATCGCGCCCAGGCGGGTGTTGTAGGTTCCGTCGGTCAGCTCGTAGCTCCCGCCGCCGCCCCACCAAAGGAGGATGCCCCGGGCGCCCTGTCCGACCTGCATCCAGACGAAGCCACGCAGCATCTCGCCGAGCCGCCGTTCGTCGAAGCCGGTGAACTTCCTCCCGTCGAAGACGTCGCTTTCGAGGACCTGGAACGGGCGCTTCCCGGCCACGCCGCGCGTCATCGCCAGGGCGTAGGAGGGCCCGTGGCGCGTGACGGACGCTTCGGAGTAGACGTCCACCCCGGCGAATTCGAGCCCCGCGGAGTGGAGATAGTTGTTGGCGGAACGGAATTGGTACCACCAGTCGAGCGGGCCGGCCAGGTTCGTAGTGGTGGGAAGCCCCGGCCAGGTGCGGCGGACCAGGGCGTGCTCCCACCCCAGGAAGTCCGCGATCACGGCCTCCTGCAGGCGCCGCCAGTCGAGCCAGGCGGCCAGGTTCGGGACGGGCGGAAACTCGTGCGGCGGTTCCACCTGCGCGAAGGAGGCGTGGGCCGTACCCCAGGCCCGGTTCAGGGCGGCCACCGATCCGTACCGCTTCTCGAGCCACCCGCGGAAGGCCGCCACCGTCCCGGGGTTGTAGTCGAAGAGGCGGTCCCTCAGCCAGAACAGGCCGGGCTCGTTGTGCAGGATGACGCCCGAGACGTTGCGGTCGCCCCGGAATCGGGCGAGGTAGGCGGGGAAGTCCTGCTCCATCCGGCCGCGGACCTCCCGGCTGGTGTACGAGTACTGCGGCCACGCCATCCCGGCGTAGGTGATCGCCCACTGGGTGCGGTCCTCGACGCCGCTCCCGCCCTGCTGGTCGACGAACCAGCCGTCCTTGAACCGGAAGTAGTCGGCCGAGGGATAGTGACTGCCCAGTTGGAGGAGGACCTTGACGCCGTGCCGCGCCAGCTCACCCGCGAGCTTCTGGTGCCGGTCCGCCGCCCAATCGTACCCGCCTCCCGTGAGACGGGCGTAGTTGAACCCCGTCTCGTAGAGCAGGCTCGACATCCCGGGGGACGGGTCGGCCGGCCAGTTCACCCCGATGAGCAGGTCCCCGCCCGCCGCGCCGCCCGCCGCGCACACGGCGGCCGCCGCGACCGCGAGGATCCGGCGCGTCTTCCCGGCTTCGCCAACCATATCCCGAGCATCATACTGCGCTGGCTGGCCATTCTTCCCGGATGCGTTGCGGCCGTGGCGGGCGCCGCCTCCATGCTGGGCCTCATGTTCCAGACCCGGCCGGGACCTGATATCGTGTGGCCATGCACCATGGCATACCCTTCCGTCCGTTCCTCGCGCTCCTCTGTCTGCTGGCCGGCGGCACTGCCGCCGCGAAACCCGCGGTGAACGCGCCGTCCGCGCGGCCGGGCTGGACGCTGGTCTGGTCGGACGAGTTCGACCATGACGGGGCGCCCGATCCCGCGAAGTGGAAGCCCGAGGTCGGCATGGTCCGCAACAACGAGCTCCAGTACTACACCGCCGGCCGCAGGGAGAACGCCCGGGTCGAGGGCGGGAACCTCGTCATCGAGGCGCGCAAGGAGCCCTTCGAGAAGGCGGGGTACACGTCCGCGAGCCTGACCACGGCCGGGCTGGCCTCCTGGACCTACGGCCGCGTCGAGGTCCGGGCCAAGGTCCCCGGGGGCCGGGGCACCTGGCCCGCGATCTGGATGCTCGGGACCTCGATCGACAAGGTCGGCTGGCCCGCCTGCGGCGAGATCGACATCATGGAGCACGTCGGGTACGACCCCGACAAGATCCACTGCACCGTGCACACGAACGCCTACTGCTGGCCGAAGGGCACCCAGCGCGGGCACTCGATCGACACGAAGGCCCCGAACGCGGACTTCCACGTCTACGCCATGGACTGGACGCCCCACCGGATCGAGCTGTCGTTCGACGGGGCGCTCGTGCTCACCTTCACGAACGAGGGGAAGGGCAAGGACGTCTGGCCGTTCGACGCCCCGCACTACCTGCTCCTGAACCTCGCGATCGGCGGCGGCTGGGGCGGCACGAAGGGCGTGGACGACTCGATCTTTCCCTGCCGCATGCTCGTCGACCACGTCCGCGTCTACCGGCAGGAAAAGCGCTAGTCCGCGGCGCCTTCATGAGTGACAGGATGTCCCCGAGCTCCCCCCGGGTCGGCGAGACGGAGCCGAATCCCGCGAGTGGCTTGGCCTGTGGGACGGCAACATGAACGTCGGGGGGCGAATCCAACGAGGGCGGCGGGCCGGGCGATCGAATATGCTGGAGGCTGGCCGGAGGTGAAACGATGACCTGGGGATACGCACTCATCTGGGTGGATCAGTTCCTGCGCCGGGACCCGGACCCGCTGATCGCGAGGCTCAAGTTCCTGGCCCACTACGGGCTGACGACCACCGGGATCGGGGCCGCGGAGGCGGCGTGCTGGGACGCGGGACGGGCCGCGTCCGTCGGCCGGATGCTTGACGAGAACGGGCTCAGGCTGACGCTCCACACGGGACTCGACTTCTTCAACCCCGACCGGGCGATCGTGCGCCGGCAGGCCGCGGAAGCGGTCGAGGCGCTCCGCCGCGCTGTCCCGGTCGCGCGGGCGCCGCTGGTCACGACCTGCGCGGGCCCGGTCCACCGGTTCATGCGGGAGCCCTCGCTGGCCGCCCAGCTCGAGATGCTCGCGGAGGGGCTCGTGCCGCTGGCCAGGGCGTGCGGCGACCTGCGCGTGCCGTTCGGGATCGAGAACCACGGCGATTACTACGTGAGCGATCTGGTCGGGCTCATCGAGCGCGTCCCCGGGCTCGGGCTCTTCCTCGACACGGGGAACACGTACCTGGTCGGCGAGGCGCCCCTGCCCGCGTTCGAGCTGGGCGCGCGGTACGCGGTGGGAACCCACTTCAAGGATCACCACGTCGCGCCGCGGCCCGAGGCCCGGCCCCTCCACTTCGAGGTCGGGCCGTCCGTGATCGGGGAGGGGGACGTCCCCCTGCGCGAGTGCTACCGGCTCCTCATGGAGCGGAACCCCGCGCCGGACCGGCTGGTCATGGAGATCGAGCTGATACCCCCGAGCTTCGCGGGCGACGACCCCGTCGAGGCCTTCGAGAAGAGCCTCGCGTTCGTCCGGAGCCTGGCGTGAGCGTCCTCTCCGTCGCCGTCGTGGGCCTGCGCGGGATCGGGGTCGGGCACGCGCGCGGGTTCGCCGCTCTCCCCGGGGACTTCAGGCTCGTCGCCGGGTGCGACCTGGATGAGACGCGCACGCGCGCCTTCGCGGGGGAGTTCCCGGGGACTTCCGCCTACCCGGACTACGCCGGCATGCTGGCGCGGGCGAGGCCCGACGTGGTCGTCATCGCCACGAATACGGTCAGCCACGCCGGCCTCGCGATCGGGGCGGCTGGGGCGGGCGTGCGCGGGATCCTGCTGGAGAAGCCGATGGCGGTCGGGCTGGCCGACGCCCGCGCCGTCGTCGCCGCGTGCCGGTCTGCCGGGTGCGCGCTGATCGTGAACCACCAGCGCCGGACCTATCCCGTCTTCGCCGCGATGCGCCGCCTCGTCGAGGAAGGGGCAGTCGGCAAGCTGCTCCTCGTGCGGGGATGCTGTGCCGGGGACATCCTGAGCGACGGCACCCACACCGTGGACACGATCCGGCACCTCGCCGGCGACGCGGAGGTGAAGTGGGTCATGGGCCAGGTCCACCGGGACCCGCCCCCGTCCGGGGAGCCGAGGGGGATGGGCTACGACGCGAGCGGGGGCTGGAGGTACGGGCACCCGATCGAGTCGGGGGCGATGGCCTCCTTCGAGTTCTCGACCGGGGTAAGGGCCGAGGTCTTCACCGGAACCATGTGCGTCCCCGGCCACCGGGGCTACCAGGACTTCGAGGCGATCGGCGAGGACGGACGCCTCTGGCGGGCGGGCGACGGGGCGAAGATCCCGCTGCAGGTCCAGGACCGCGGCGCGGGCGGCTGGCGGCCGGTCGAGGTGCCCGGGCCGGCGGATCCCGTGCCCACCTCGTCCACGCTCGCGAACTACCGGGAGTTCGCGCGCATGATCCGGGAGGGCGGGGGCCATCCGCTCTCGGGCGACTCCGCGCTCCGGGACCACGAGATCATCATGGCGATCCACGAGTCGTCGCGCCTGCGCGCGCGCGTGGACCTGCCGCTCGGGCAGGAGCGGTACCCGCTCGAGCTGGTCCTGGAGGAAGCGCAGGCCGGAGGCCCGGCGCGGAAGGCTGACGGAGTGATTCAGCCGGAGTAGCTGAACGTCGGGGGGCGAATCCGGAGTCCGAAGGGTGGCCCCGTTCATGTCCGGGTCAGATAGGCGCACAGATCACCTTTCCCCGCTGTTGGACCCGGTAGCGTTGCGGCGCCCCGGCCGGGATGCCATCATGGGGCGATGATGGTGGGCGACCGGAGGGACGATGCGGACGTGCACACGCGGTGTTTCGCGGCGGCGGTCCTGATGGCGCTCCTCGCCTCGGGTGCCGGGGGCGCCGCGGAGATCGTCGAGGTCGGGCCGCTGACGGACCGGATCGTCCTGGTCCACTTCAACGAAGGTCACGTGGTGCATCACGGGCGCGGGCAGGCGAGATCCGACGAACGGGTCGTCACGAGCCCCCTGGATGCCGCCGCCGCCTCCAGGGCGGAATGCTATGAGATCGTCAGCGGCGACGATCCGGCCTACGCTACGCCCCGCCGGCCCGCGGACGTGGGCCGCAAGAGCAAGGGCACCGATTTCGCCTGGTTCGTCGACACGTGGGTGCACGACCGCGCGGTCAACACGCGTCCCGACCACACCAGCGAGCACTGGATCTACCTCTTCCTGTCCCGGCCGCTGGTGCCGGGCCGCGCCTACGTCGTCCGCACCGGCGGGCTGGCGACCAACGGGCGGGAGTGGAAGCTGGCCGGGGTCCCCGGCGCCCGGTCCGAGGCCGTACACGTCAACCTGATGGGGTACGTGCCGGGGGCGCCGTCGAAGTACGCCTATGTCCATCACTGGATGGGGGACCGGGGATCCCTGGACCTCAAGGCCTACGCGGGGCATGTCTTCCGGCTGGTGGACCTGGACAGCGGGAAGGAAGCGTTCCGCGGCCGGATGGCGTTCCGGTCGCCGGCGGACCGGCCGGAGACGTTCCACCAGGCCGATTCCCCGTCGGACGGCAACTTCCTGAAGGCCGGCGTCTACGAATGCGACTTCTCGTCGTTCGGCACGCCCGGCCGGTACGCGGTGGAGGTGGAGGGGATCGGCCGGTCGTTCCCGTTCCGGATCGACGCCGACGTCTACCGCGAGGCGTTCCGGACGGTCGCCCGGGGGCTGTACCACAACCGCAGCGGGATCGAGCTGAAGCCGCCGTACACCGAATACGCGCGCCCCGCCCCGCACAACCCGGCACTCACGCCGGGGTTCGCGGGCAAGCTGATCTACACCACGGTCCGGTTCACGGAGTGGGGGTCCGAGGGCGGGGACGCCGCGGCACTGCTCGCCGGCTCGAAGGGGCCGATCGATTCTTGCGGCTGGTACCAGGACGCGGGTGACTGGGACAGCTACTACTCCCATCTCCGTGTCGCCCAGGAGTTGCTCACGGCGTACGAGCTGGCGCCCGCCAACTTCACCGACGGCGAGCTGAATATCCCGGAGAGCGCCAACGGCGTCCCCGACATCCTGGACGAGGCGGCCTGGCTGCCGCGGTTCCTGTACCGGTTGCGCCACGAGCTCATGAAGCGGAATTACGGCACGGGCGGGGTCGGGCTGCGGATCGCCGGGGACGCCTTCGGGAGCGACGAGAAGAAGCTCCCCGACGGCCGGATGGTCGGGCAGGGCTCCTGGGAGGACGTCGACCGCACGTGGGCCGCGTCCGGGGAGGATCCGTGGTCCACGTACCGGTATGCCGGCGTCGCGGCGCACCTGGCCTGGTGCCTGTCCCTGGCGGGCGTCAAGGACCCCGGGGGCGTGGACTGGCGGAACGAGGCCGTCGAGGCCTGGGCCTGGGCCGGGAAGCACACGCGGCGGGGCGACGAGGAGAAGGAGCCGTCCCTGGCGGAGCCGCGGGCCTACGCCGCCGCGGCCCTGTTCCGCCTCACCGGCGGGCCGGACTACGAGAAGCGGTTCATCGCCGACACCGCCGGCATCACCCCGGCGACCCTCCTGTGGGACGACCGGCAGTACGGGCCGATCGTCTACGCCCTCGGCGGCGGGAAGGTCCGGCCCGATGCGGCGGCGAGCGGGAGGATCCGCGCCGCCCTGCTGGCGACGGCGGACGAGATCGCGAACGTCGCGGACCGGCGCGCCCTGCGGTGGGGCGGCAATTGGTCCATGCCGATGCTGATCGGCCAGCAGACGACGCCGTGGATCCTCCAGGTGGCCGTCGGGCGCGCGCTGGCCGGGAAGGAGGACCCGGCCCGGGCGCGGCGCTACCTGTCGGTCCTGTACACCACGTGCGACTACTTCCTCGGAGGCAACGCGCTCAACATGACCTGGGTGACCGGGCTGGGGCCGCGCCATCCCGTGCACGTCTTTCACATGGACGCCTGGTACAACGGTCGGGGGGCGTTCCACCCCGGCATCATTCCCTACGGTCCGTGGCGCAAGGAGAAGGACCTGGGGCAGGGGCCGTGGGACGCGGCCTGGCCGTATAGCACGGTCCATCCGGCGATCGACGAATGGCCGGGCAACGAGCGCTGGTTCGACAACCGGTGCGCGCCGCTCACCGGCGAGTTCACGATCCACCAGAACACCGCCCCCGCCGCCGCCCTCTTCGGCCTGCTGTGCGCCCCCGGCATATAGCGCGCGCATGTTCCCGGAACTTCTGCTGATCGGTTCCCTCGCGGCCGCGGGGGCGCGGGCGGCGGACGCCGCCCCCGCCTCCATCGAGGTCCGGGCGGGCCGCGTCACGGGGGAGGTCAGCCCGCTCGTCCTCGGCCACAACCTCGAGGCCGGGGACTCCTTCGGGATCTTCGGCAAGACCCACGACACCGAGACGCCGCGGACGGGCGGAGGCGTCTGGGACCCCGTCCGCCGGGAGCCCGTGCCGGAGGCGGTCCGGCTGGCGCGCGGGATCCGGGCCGGGATGATGAGGTTCCCGGGCGGATGCCTCGTGCACGGGTACGACTGGCGGAAGGCCGTCGGCCCGCCGGCCTCCCGGCCCTCGTTCGCCTTCGGCCCCGACGAGTTCGTCGCGTTCTGCCGGGCCGCCGGGGCCGAACCGCTTTTCACCGTCGGCGACTACTCCGTCACCCCGGAGGATGCCGCCGATCTGGTCCGTCACCTCAAGCCTCTCGGGGTCCGGTGCTACGAATTGGGCAACGAATCGGACCACGGCAACCACGAGATGGACCCGCCGCGGAAGTGGACGCCAGCGGAGTACTCGGCCTGGGTCCATGCCTGCGCTGTCCGGATGCGCTCCGTGGACCCCGGGATCAGGCTCGGGGTGCTCATGGGGACCGGGACCGGGCCGGACGATCCCTGGAACGCGGCGGTGCTCGAGGCGGTGGGGGCGGACGCGGACTTCGTGGTCGTCCATACCTACGCGGTCGGCGTCATGCCGCCGGACGGCGTGCTCCCGGGCGATCCGGATGTCGCCCTGCGCGCGGCCGTCGCGTCCGTGGACCGGTTCGAGGAGATGCTGGACGGGTACCGCGGGCTGATCCGGAAGGAAACCGGCCGGTCGATCCCCCTGGCGATCACGGAGTACAACGCCATGTTCGTGCAGGACAAGCCGCTCCCGTACCGGTTCAGCCTCGGCGCCGCCCTGTTCTCGGCCGATCTCCTGCGGGTGATGCTGAATCCGGCCTCGGGTGTCCTGATGGCGAACTACTGGCAGTTCGCCAACGGGTACTGGGGATCGGTGCGCGGGCCGAACCCATGGCGCGAGCAGGCGGCGTACCGGTGCTTCCGGCTCTGGGGCCAGCACTTCGGGCCGCGGTGGGTCGAGACGAAGGTCGACTCGCCGCGGGTCGAGTTCGAGGGGTATCCGGGGTTCGTCGGTCCGGCGCGCGGCGACCGGCACGTGCCCGAGGCCGCCGTGGGCGGGAACCTGCTGGCGGGGCAGTCCCTGCGGGCCGACGGCGGGCCCGGATGGCGGACCGAGGTGCGCGCCGACGGAACGCTCGCGGCGGTGCTGGAGGGGCTCACCGGCGAGTCCTTCCCGTTCCTGGCCGGGGTCGAAGCCCCGCCCGGCCACGCGTACCGGGTCTCCTTCGAAGCGCGGTCGACCGGGAATCTCGGGGCCGCGAACCTGGGGCTGGGATTCGTGGACCGGCGGGGATGGGAGGCGACGCACTCCGGCAGCGCGGTCGAGGGCGCCGAGCGGGCCGCCGGGTGGACGCGGTTCGCGGGCACCTTCCGGGCCCTGCCGGACTGCCCGGGGGCGTACCTGCTCTGGCGGCTGCGGGCGGGCCGTTCGCCGGCGACCGGGACCGTCGAGGTCCGGAATCTCGCGGTCGAGGCCATGCGACCCGAGACGTGGCCCGCCTACCCGGCGCTCACGGCGGCGTCCAGCCTGGCGGCCGA
The DNA here is from genome assembly GCA_919901855.1 of bacterium. Taxonomy (GTDB): domain Bacteria; phylum Oederibacteriota; class CAKKQC01; order CAKKQC01; family CAKKQC01; genus CAKKQC01. The sequence goes on from CAKKQC010000021.1 coordinate 261,734, forward strand.
CGGGAAGACGCTCTATGTGATCGTGTTCAACCGGCACCACCGTGATGCGGTGCCGGCCCGGATCGCCATCCGCGGATTCCCCGCCGGGCCGGCGCGGCGGTGGACGGTGACCGGGGAGAGCCTGGCGTCGATGAACACGGAACGGGACGAGGTCCGCGAGACCGAATCCGGCGTGTCGACGCGCGTGTCCGCCGCGGGCGCGATCGCCCATGTCTTCCCCCCCCGCTCGATGACCGCCTTCGAGATCGGGAGACGGGAGGCTTCTCCCTCTTGGTAGGGGCTCTGGCCGCCTTCTGTGGGCCGATGCAAGAGGGACGCCGGGTGCGATAGACTAGGCGTTGACGTGCCGAATACCATCCACTTCAAGTTGAATCAAGGCAAGGCTCTGGAGGTGATCCTCTGGATCGCATGCCGGAGCAGGACGCGGACCGTCGATCTCTACACGCTGGTGAAGACGATCCTGTTCGCCGACCTCTACCACCTGAACAAGTACGGCCGGACGATCTACGGCGACGTGTATCTGGCCATGCCCCACGGCCCCATTCCCCGCCATGCCTACGAAATCATCAAGAAGGAACCGCTCGACATCGCGGAGCTGGGCACGATCCCGATCTGCAAGGCCGGGAAGTCGGTCAAGGTCACCCGCGCCCCGAAACTGGACCTGCTGTCGAAGAGCGACATCGAGGCGCTTTCGAGCGCATGGGAGAGGTGCCGGCGCCGGTCATTCACCGAGCTGAAGCTGGAAGCGGACGCCCTGCCTTTCTATGTCAAGACCTGGGCTTCCCGGATGTCCGACAATGAGGAGATCGACCTTGCGGACATGCTGGACCCGGAGAACCGGGCCAAGGCTGACGAGCTCAGGGAAGTAGCCCCCTCGATCTCGATATGAAGTTCGGCGATATCCCGGTAGGGGATATCCTGAGGGAAGAGTACCCGTTCTTGGACTACGACAGCTTCATCGGATGCGGCCATCTCGTCGAGTACGGAGTGGAGGACGACGTGCAAGGCTATTGGTCCAAGAGCACGCTCTCGGGATCCATGGTGGACAGGCTCCTCGTGCATCTCAATCGTGAGGTGAAGACCCTGACCCGGGCCCAGTACCGCAAGGTGGCCCGGCACCTGAAGATCCTGGCGAGGAAGCCGCCAGCGTAAGGTATGAGCGGTCCGCGGCCCCGGGGCGACATGGCCGGGAATCCGTAGGAGTTCTCGAGTCACGAGAGAACTCCGCACGTGCTCCATGCGCCCGGGTGATCACGAAGGATGTCCCGCATTCCTGGTGGTGACCGACGAATCCGGGAATCCGAAGAACGTCCCGGTTCTTCCCGGGCGCGACGAGGACGAGCTGATCAAGCGGGTCCGCATCCTCTCGCAGTCGATCGTGAAGGCGGTGCGGCAGGTAGTTCGTTCAGCCGAGGTATTTCTCGAGCTTGGGTATGAGGTCGGGGAGGTCCTTCTCGAGTATCTCCCAGAGCTGGTCATTGTCGACGTTGTCGTATCCGTGGATAAGCCGGTTCCGCGTCCCCACGATCTCGCGCCAGGGGATATCGGGATATCTGGACTGAACATCAGGGGGCACGCGGGATGCCGCTTCGCCGACAATCCCCACCAGATGCACAACGGCCAGATGGCACAGGCGGTCAGCCTCGAAATCCTTCCTGGATTTCCCATGGACATGGGCCAGCGCTTCCCGGCCATGGTCCAGCATGTGGCGAAGAGGTATCAGCGGATCATGTTGCGACAAAGATGTTCTCCGCGGAGGCAAGAACCGAATCCCGGAAGTACTTGCTCAGGCAATTCGGGGTGTTCAGGTCCACTTTCCGGCCCAGGATGCCGGCCAGTTCGTCCTCTACCCGGATGAATCCGAATCCCGGCGTGCAATCAGGTTCGAATTCCACCAGGACATCCACGTCACTTTCAGGAGTGAAATCGTCGCGCAGGACGGACCCGAACAGGGCCAGCCTGCGGATGTGGTGCCGGCGGCAGAGTTCCGCGATCTGTTCCTTCGGGATTGTGATCCCCATAATCGAAATTATAGCGCACCCGTGGTTCTCGGCGGGCATGACAGAGGCGAGACACTTCTTCAATCATGCAGTTCCCCGACCGCAGTCGCCAGAATCGCATGATCGAAAGAGTGTCTCGCCTCCCGACCGGCCTTCTCTATCTCTCTCTCCCCGGGGTAGGCCTAAAGGTCCAGCGGCCAGTGTAGGTCTTGAGGAGCGGTTGTTCGTCTGGGTCTCGACGGCGCAGGGAGTAGATTCGCACGCGCCCGTCGGCCACGGTGACGAGTAGGAGAAGGGACGCTCTTTGGCCGATCATTGGCTTCGTGGGCAAAGCCAACCAAGCAGCACCCGCGTTCTTAGATTCGGATGCTGATGGCGCCGCCGGCGGGGAAGTCCTGCGGGGCGCGACCCGGGAGGACGACGCTCGTGGGCACCCCGGCGGGCGCCTTCGCGGACAGCGACAGCGCGCCGGCGGCCTCCTTCCGCCACTCCACCTCGACCGGCCCGGCGGGAGTCGGCACGCTCCCGCGCGCCCAGGCGAGCGGGCCCGGGTGCGGAGCGATCAGGATTCTGGCGAACCCCGGGGCGGCCGGGCGGACGCCGAGCACGGTCGTCACGAAGTCGATCGCGATCCACGCGCTCCAGGCGTGGCAGTCGCTCCGCGTGCGCTCCCGGTGCTCGGCCCACGTGGACAGGCGGACGCCCAGCATGGTCCGCCAGGGGTCGAGGACGGGCCCGAAGAAGGCGTCGTAGCCGCCCGAGAGCTCGAGCGCCCGCGCGACGTCGTAGGCTTCGACGAACTCCGCCGGCCACAGGGCCGGATCGGAGGTCAGCCTGGCCAGGATCCGCCGGTCGCGCCCGTCCGCGGCCGCGCCGGCCAGGATCGCCATCGCCTGCGTGTCCTGCCGGAACGTCCCGGCCGTGTCCGGATCGTCGCGGAAGAGCCCCGCGTCCCCGTCCCACGCGCGGCGCAGCGCCGTCCGCGTCCGGGCGGCCAGCGGCGCCCATCGCGCGGCGTCCGCGGGCTCCCCGCACTCCCGGTGCAGCCGCACGGCGGCGTCCAGCGCCCTCGTGAACAGCGCGGTCATGTACGTCGAGCCCGCGGTCCCGCGCCCGAGGATGGTCCAGCCGGGCATGGCGCCGGCGAACCCGTCCGGGCGGAGCCGTTCCCGGAAGGCCCACAGCACGCCGTCCACGGCGTGCAGGCACGACCGGATGAACCCGGCTTCCGGGGCGCCCCGCCACACCCAGAACTCCTCGGTCATCAGGATCCAGAGCAGGGCGAAGTGGGGGATGACCTGCCGGTCCCTGGCGGGCACCCGGCTCATCACGAGCCCGTCCGGCCCCGCGGAGTCCCGGAACAGCCGGATCGTGCGCCTCGGCAGGTCCGCTTCGCCGGCGAGCGCCAGGCTCCCGAGCGCCTGGATCCGGCTGTCGGCTGTGTAGTTGAACTGCTCGTAGTAGGGGCAGTCCTCGTAGGTCTCGTGCGCGCAGTTCTGGAACGTGCGCCAGCTCACGTCCCACATCCGCTCGAGTCCGGGATCGGAACAGGCGAAGGTCGCGAGGCGGCACTGGGGGTACGTCGTGAACCGGAACCGGGCGTCGGCGACGGTCAGGGGTTCCGGTCCGGCCGGCACCGAGACCCTGATGAACCAGAACGTCCGCCAGTGGAAGGGCTCGAAGACGAACGCGCCCCCGGGCAGGATCACGGTGTCCCGGTAGCCGTCGATGACCCCGCCCCCGAGGTCGTCGCGGATCCCCTTCTCCCGGGACTCCCACGGCTCGGCGCCCGGCATGACGACCGCCTCCCCGTACGTCAACGTGACCGCCCGGTCCCGTCCCCCGTCGAACCGGAGCACGGGATAGCCGGTGGTCAACGCGCCCGCGTCGAGGATGAACTCGCCCGCTTCCCCCGGCGCGAACGTCTTCGGGCAGGGCGATTCGCGGAACTCGCGGGGTTCCTCGTTGAGCTGGGGGACGTCCCGGGGGTGGAGGTCGCGGAGCGGGAGCACGCCCCACGGCCGGCCGGCATCCGCGTGGCCGACCCCGAGGGCGGGCTCCCAGCCGCCGTCGTCGAACCCGGACTCGACCCACCCCCGGACCGCTAGGCGTGCGTCCACGACATCCAGGTGGCCGAGGAACCCCAGCGCGTTCGCGTACGGGGTCGTATCCGGCGTGACGGAGGGGTCGGCGCGGACTCGCCACCGACCGGGCGTGTCGAGGTCCGGCCGGCCCTCCGCCTGCACGAGGAAGCCGGGCGTGGCCGCGTGGACCTCGCTCCCGGGCGAGTGGATGCCGAACCAGCGCACCTCCGCCGCCAGCACGTGCGGGCCCTTGGCCAGCGGGCCGAGGTCGTAGGTCTCGTAGTGGTAGTGCTCGAGCGCGCCCTTGAGCGGCCCGCGGCCCACGGCCACGCCGTCGAGGTAGAGCCGGTACCGGCTGTCGGCCGACACGTGGACCGTGATCCGGTCGCCCGGCGTCTCCGTCACGAAACTCAACCGGAACAGCCGCACCGTGAGCCCGGGGCCGCCCCAATCCCGGCTCCACGCCCACTGGGCCCGCCACGGCTCCGCGTTCGATCGTCCCCCGGCGGTCATCCTGTCCACATCGTACTCCTGTTATGATCCAGTCATGCTACTCAAGTCCCTGCTGGTCGGGTCGCTGGCGGCCGCGGGCGCCCGGGCCGCGGGCACGTGGGACTTCCATCCCGTCCGGGACGAGTTCTCCTCCGACGCCTTCTTCGACCACCGGTCGCTGAACGAGGCGCAGGCCGGCCAGTCCGGGTTCGTCCGCCTCGCCCCCGACGGCCTGGGGTTCGTCCTCGGCGACGGCTCGCCGGTGCGGTTCTGGGCGATCGGCGACGGGGGCGGCGACATGGACCTCGAGACCCTCAAGCACCACGCCCGCTGGCTGGCCAAGCGCGGGGTCAACATGGTCCGGTTCCACGAGCAGTTGTACGCCAAGGGCAAGACGTCGAAGCTCGACGATGCCGACCAGGACCAGGTCGAACGCTGCTGGCGGCTCGTCGCGGCCATGAAGGCCGAGGGCATCTACGTCACGATCTCCCCGTATTGGGGGGTGGCCCTGGGCCGGGAGGGGCGCCTCAAGGCGTGGGGGATCGAGGGGGACGACGACCAGGACTCGCTCGGCCTCCTCTTCTTCGACAAGACGCTGCAGGAGGGCTACAAGGCCTGGGTCCGCGCGCTCTACGCCCCCGTGAACCCGCACACTGGGCTGCCGCTGGCCAAGGACCCCGCCGTCGCGATCATCCAGATCCAGAACGAGGACTCCCTCCTCTTCTGGACGGTCGCCAACATCAAGGGGAAACAGCGCGAGAAGCTGTGCCGGCTGTACGGGGACTTCCTCGTCGCCAAGTACGGGTCGCTGGACAAGGCGAAGGCCGCGTGGGAGGGCGAGGCCGACGAGGGGGACCGGTTCGCCGAGGGCCGGGCCGGGCTCCTGCATATCTGGGAGATGACCCAGGAACGGACCGGGGGCCGGGCGAAGCGGCTGGCGGACCAGCTCGAGTTCCTCGCCCGGACCATGTACGACTTCAACCGCGACATGGCCCGTTTCTACCGCGAGGAGCTGGGTTGCCGCCAGCTCATCAACGCCGGGAACTGGACCACGGCCGACAACACCCGGCTCATGGACGCGGAGCGCTGGTCGTACACGGCCTGCGACGTGCTCGCCGTGAACCGGTATTACGACGAGACGCACCACCAGGGGAAGCGAACGGCCTGGGCCATCGACCCCGGCGACCACTACACGCCCCGGTCCTGCCTCCTGGATCCCCGCGCGTGCCCCGTGAACCTCAAGCGGGTCGTGGGCCGCCCGCTCCTGGTCACGGAGTCGCACTGGGTCCCGCCCAATCCGTACCAGTCCGAGGGCGCCTTCCTCGTCTCCGCGTATACGTCGCTCTCCGGTGTCGACGCCTACTACTGGTTCGCGCAGGGCGACCCCGAGTGGGCGGAGCCCAAGCAGCCGGGCGATACCCGGGACTGGTTCCGGGCGATGGGCAAGTGGGATGTCGGCACGCCGGTCGAGCTGGGCCAGTGGCCGGCTGCGGCCTGGCTCTTCCGGCGGGGCCTGGTCCGCCGCGGCGAGGCCGTCGTGCACGAGGAACGCCCTCTGGCGGAGATCTGGGCCCGAACGTACCCCGTGATCGCCGAGGACCAGGGCTTCGACCCCAGCCGGTTCAAGGGGCTGGGGGCCGTCCGGTCCGATATCAGGACGGGCGCCGACCCGCTCGCCTTCCTCGTGGGGCCGGTCGAGGCCGTCTACGGCGGGGATCCCGCGAAGACCGCGGTCGCCGACCTGTCGAAGTACGTCGACCACGGCAAGAAGACCGTCCGCTCGAACACGGGCGAGCTCCTGTGGGACCACGGCAAGGGCGTTTGCGTCCTCGATGCCCCGGCCGCCCAGGGCGCCTGCGGATTCCTGGCGAAGGCCGGGAAGCTGAAGACCCGGGACCTGACGCTGGCCTGTCGCACGGCCTACGCCTCGGTCCTGGTCGTCGCCCTGGATGGCGCCCCGCTCGCCACGTCGGCCCGGGTCCTCGTCCAGCTCGGGACGACCGAGCAACCGACCGGCTGGAAGGAGCGCGACGCGGACTACCAGACTGGCGACGGCAAGACGACGTACCACGGCAGGAAGATCGAGACCGTCGGCCACGCCCCCTGGCAGGTCGGGCGGCTGGACGCCACCCTCGTCCTGCGCTCGGCCACCCTCCGGCACGCCGTGGTCCTGGACATGAACGGCATGAAGATCCGGGAGCTCAAGCTCGCGCGTTCCGGGGGCGCGGTCACGCTCAGTCTGCCCCCGGACGCCTTGTATGTCGGCTTGACCCCATAGCCTGCCGGCGCAGGCGCGGTTCCATCACGGTCTTGCCGCCGGTGATTGACCGGGTGGAAGGCCCGGTGGTTCAATAGCGTTCGTTGTGGACCGTGACACCGTGACGCGGACCTGCATCTGCCTCTGCCTGTCAACCCTGACGGCCATGTCCGCCGGAGCGCAACCGCCGGCCGCGCACGGCGGGACCCTCCTCGCGTTCGATTTCGACGGCCCGGCCACCTGGCCGCAGAAGCCCTCCGCGGGTGCCGGCACGATCGACGCCGCCGGCGGCCGGGAGGGTTCCGGCGGCCTCCTGCTCGTGGTATCGGCGGCAAAGGCCCGGGGGGCGTGGAAGGCTGGCCTGGGCAGTGGCCCGCTCGCCCTGCGGAATGCCGAGACGAACAGGGCCAAGCTGACTCTCGCCTTCGACCTGTCCGTGTCGGCCGCGCATCCGGTCAAGGTCCGGATCGAGTCGTTCGATTCGCGGCGCCGGCGCACCGGCGGCCTCGAAGCACCGGTCTACCCCGCGGCGCCGGACTTCTACCAGCGCTACGCCCTGGACCTGGCCACGATGGAGGCCGTGGGCGGCGGCTCCTTCAGCCCCACGGACCCGTTCGTGGGCTTCACCTTCGAGCTGGACGGCGCGGGCGGGTGGGCACCGGCCACGCGCCACGAACTGCGCCTCGACAACGTCCACTATGCCAGTCCGGCGTTCTATGTCCGTCCCGGGGGCGATGACGGCCTTGATGGCCGCACCGAAAAGGCGGCCCTGGCCACGCCGCAGAAGGCCGTCGACGCCGCCCAGCCGGGCGACATCATCCTGCTCATGGAGGGCACCTGGCCCGCCGGGCGCAGTTCGGTGTCGTTCCGCCGGGGAGGTACGCCGGCGGCCTGGATCACGCTGAAGAACTACCCAGGGCACCAACTCCTCCTGCTCAACGAATCCTGGAACTGCATCGGGATCGGGAACGGCAGCCGGGCGTCTCCCTCGACCGGGCCGGCCGTCGCCTACATCGAGGTGCGCGGATTGCACATCCGCGGCAACGCCGACGTCGCCGACAGGAAGTACCCGGAGGCCCTCAACAAGCCCGATGGCCGCACCAACGGGAACGGCATCGGCGTCGAGGGCCGCTACGAGCGGAACGCGCCCCACCACCTCCGTTTCGCCGGGAATCTCGTCGAATACAACTCCGGAGCCGGTATCTCCTGCCTCGAATCCGACTGGGTGGCGATCGAGAACAATGTCTCGCGCAACAACTGCTGGTGGATGATCTATGCGGGGTCGGGCATCTCCATCCTCGGCGCCTCGAACTTCGATGCGACGGAGGGTAACTACAAGCACCTGGTACGGAACAACATCACCAATGGAAACCGGTGTTTCCTCAAATGGGAGGCGCTGGACCGGGTCTCCGACGGCAACGGCATCATCCTGGACGTCAACGCGCGCACGGAGGACCGGCCCGCCGGCCGGTACCTGGGCCGCACCCTCGTCCAGGGCAACCTCAGCTTCCACAACGGCGGCTCCGGCATCCACGCCTACAAGGCCGACCATGTGGACATCGTCAACAACACCGCGTGGATGAACAGCGCCTCCCCGGAGCTCCAGTACGGGCAGATCTTCGCGGGGGAGGCCGATGACGTGCGCATCATCAACAACATCCTCGTCGCTCCCGTCGCGAACCTGCGCGCGGGCGAGAAGCCCGAGCCCGTCAACGGCGCGGATCGATGCACCCGCGTCGTCTATGCCCACAACCTCTACCTCGGCGGCAACCAGCCCCCGGTGATGGGCGAGGGAGACCTTGTCGGCGATCCTCTCTTCGTCAGGCCTTCCGCCGATCCGGCGACAGCCGATTTCCACCTGAAGGAGGGGAGTCCGGCCTCCCGCGCCGGCCTGCGGGAGCCCTTCGGCCCGATCCTGGACCTGGAAGGCCGGCCGTTCCGGTCCGACGGCCCCCCCGATCTCGGCGCCCTCCAGGAATAGGGCGTCCGGGCCCTCCACCCCTTCTACATGACCATGTCCCGGTCGGCGATGAGGACGGGTGAGTCGTAGACCGGGATGGCGGTGAAAGTACACTTGCCGCCCGTCCTGCTCCAGCGGTTGGCCGGGATCTGGTGTATCCCGCCGGTCATGAGGTCCACCCAGACGGGTTTCCGGAACCCGGCATCCGGGACGGTGATGTTGACGGGGGTGGTCTGGAACGAGTTCGTGGGAACCTGGCCGCCCAGCCAGAGCGCGACCACCCGCGTCTTTTCGCCTGCCCTGCCGAATCCGAATACCGACAGGGATTCCCCGGCGTCGTGGTCGCAGGCGAATCCCGGGACGGGCCGGAGGCTGTCGTCGAAAACCGCCGCCAGGTTCTGGACGGCGTAGTACGCGACCTTGGGCCGGATGGCGGCCTTGGTTGCGTCCGCCTCGATCAGCCCCTTCTTGTTCAGCACGGAATCCTTGCCCCAGTCGTAGTGGATGTCGATGATCGTGAACACCGAGGTCTCGATGTCCCGGCCCAGGTCGCCCAGCAGGCGCCGGAGGTCGTACTTGGCCTGGGTATACTCGGTCCAGTAATACTTGCTGAGCGCGAAACTCGGGATGTAGGTGGAAGGCGCGCCGTTTTCCCCCTGCCGCAACAGCAGGTGGGGCGAATACCGGGCCATGACCTCCTTCAGCCTGGCCACGCCCGGGTACGAATCCTCCGGCCGCATATCGTAGCTGTGGTACGAGACCCATTGGAACAGGTCCAGCTTCCCGGCGTCGGAAATCACCTTCAGGAACCGGTCCAGGTAGGGGGTGTTGCTGTTGGAGGCGAACGCCAGGGCCGCTATCCGCGCCTCGGGCGAGATCCGCTTGATGATCATGGCGGTACGGATGTTGAGTTCGGCGATGGTTTCGGGCTCGATCTTCTGGAGAGGGTGGTCGGGTTCGTTCCAGACCTCCCACTCCTTTACCTTCCCCCGGTAACGGGTGGCCATCGCCTCAACCCACCTGTCCCAGGCCGCGTATCCCTCCGGCGAGGTCATCAGGCTGTTGAGCAGGTTGTTCCCGCCGCCCCCCGCGTAAACCGGGTTGCCGTAGGATGTTTCCAGCCACGGCTCCAGACCGTTGGCCAGCGCGTAATCGATCACCTCATCCAGCCATTTCCAGTCGTACACGCCCCTGGCCTGCTCGGTCTTCGCCCAGCCCGCCTGCACCCGGATCTTCTTCACGCCCAGTGGCGGCAGGTAGTCCTTGTAGGCGCTGAAAACGGTGTAGTCCCGGTCCAGGGTCTCACAGCCGACGGTGATTCTCGACGATTTGATCTCCCGGGTACTGCGCGGAGTGATCGTGCCGATCCGCTTCATCCCGGCGTTGAGCGGGGTCTTCACCCGGTCGGGGGAGGCATCAATGAACTGCCCGCACGCCAGCCCGGCGGTCAGCAGGGAAGCCGTACATGTCGTCGGGAAACACAGGTCACGGGAGATAATCATATGAGCTCCTCCTTCCGGATGATGGTACACCAAAGTCCATTGTCCCTGATTCTTGGAGTGAGGATCACGCGAATCCGGGGCTGACCGCGGGCCAAGGGGCCCGACCCATCGGGAGGGAACGTGCCCAGGCAATCAGGTTGCTCGGCTCTGCATGGGAGAAGTCCTGGGCCAGCTCGGGATCTGAACCGGCGGCTGGGGGCAATGAACAACATCGGGACCAGCCGCGGACACCCGACTCGCAGGACAGGGGGGCGCATGAAGCCAGAGGAAGATGGAACGCAACTGCGGAGGCCGGAGCTCAGTACTTACGGCCGGGTCTCCGGGCGGGGGGCCGCTTGGCCAGCATTGCGAGATCCAGCTTGTCTTGGGGCCGACCGGCCGCGCGCTTGGTCATTATGAGTTCACTGAGGCCCAGTATTGCGATCCTGGCCTTCCCGTAGCGGCCCTGCGCCCTGGTGCGCCATGCGCGCTCCGGCGACAGTCCCTCGATGCTCGTGAGGATGTCGATACGGATGGGTTCCACGCCGATCTGGAGGATGTTGTTCTTGTCGGTCAGGTCCTCCGGGCGGACGTCTTTCATTGGCGCCCCGAAAGCGGTCAGCGCCCGGTGCGTCTTCCGGGGGTCATTCAGTTCCGGCGGGATCCAGATATCGATGTCCCGCGTGAACCTTGGGACAGAGTAGTGCATGACGGCATAGGCGCCGACTACCAGGTACTTGATCCTATGGGCGTTTAACGATCTGAAGAGTTCTTCGAAGTCTCTGTTGGCGTCCATGTGCCCTGTTCGCCCTGAGCCAGTCGAGAACCAAGGACCAGGCTGCCGTGAAGCGTGCACCGGAGCCGGCCCTGCGCCAGAACCACCGGTCGAACGCAACCGCCTCCGAGCGTGAGTGAGCGAGGTGAACCGTCATCCTTGCCATCACGACCATTCTACCAGCCGGCCGGGCCGATCCTTCCTGCGAGATAGGAGAGGGATGACAGGCAACCATACAACCGGCATGTTTGGCTACCCGCCGCTTTCGTCCTTCTGCATGACGAAAAAGACGTAGCCGAAGACGCCGGTGTGCTTGCGGTAGAGGTCGATCTCGCGCTGGCTCCGGTCCGCGACATCCAGGGCCTCGCGGTTGCCGGCGTGTCGTTCGCGGAAGCGCTCGAGGGCCTGGCCGAGCGGGATGTAGTAGTTCTCCCACCAACCCCGGTCAGGCAGGACGAAGTCGCCCAGGAGCCGGTAGCCGCTTGAGGTGACGGCCTTCCGCCTGGCCTCGACGTCGGCGGCGTCCGAGTTCTCGTCGATAAACAGCTCCCGGTACTCGGCCGGCGGATCCGGGCGGAGCCAGCAGAACTCGGAGACGACCATGTGCCCTCCCGGGACGAGCAGGTGGCGCCACGCCGCAAGCCCCTTGGCGAAGCCGATGATGAAGATGGCCCCCTCGCACCAGATGGCGTCGAACGACGCGTCGGGCATTCCCAGATTGTTCATGTCTCCGACCTGCGCCGCGATCCGCTTCCCCAGGCCCTCCCCGGCGGCGCGCCCGGCGAGTTGCGTGACGAACGGTGGGTGGTTGTCCACGGCGACAATCTGAGCTCCGGTCGCCCGCGCCAGGTCGATGGTCTGGGCGCCCGAGCCGCACCCGATGTCGAGGATACGCTGCCCGGGGCTCAGGGGCGGGAGCAGCGCCAGCGCCCGCTCGGTGCTCTCACGGTCGCCGGGCCCCTGGCGGGGTATGTCCTCGTAGATCTCGTGGAAGTAGGTCCAGAACTCCTCAGTGGACATGCACTCATGATACAAACACGGTCCCCCCGGAGCGGGGTCGATGGCCCTGCTCCGTCCCCGGCGGGGGAAGGGCCCCCTGCTATGATGCCTCGATGAGCAGGGGCCCCCGGTTCGACATCGCGCCCTTCGCACTGCCCGGTTGCGCACCCGGCGAGACCCGGTTCGAGGAGGCGCGCGACATCGTCGCGGTGGAGGCCGCATTCCGCGGCCCGGTTCCCGCCGGTATCGGCCTGTCCTATATGCAGAGGACCTGGCCCCGGGTGCGGCTCGAACTCCTGCCCGACCTGGAGCGGCCGGGGTATTTCGGGTGGAGCGCCGTGGACGACCAGTTCAACTGCGCCTGGCGCCAGGGCGCCATCTCGACGAAGCGGGCCGGGCGCGCGGCGACCCTGGCCTTCCGGGGACTCTCGGCGGAGTTCGGGAAAGAGGTCGCCGGGTACGACGTGGGCTTCCGCCGCACACTCGGGTTCCGGCTGGACGGCGCCGACCCCGCCTCCATCGCGCGGGTCCGGGTCTTCACGGCTTCCGAACCGGCGGAAACCCGCCTCCGGGTCGAGCTGGACGCGGGGAAGAAGACCCCCCGGGGACCGGTCCGCATCTCCGGGTACAACGCCGTCGTGGGGGCCGTGCCCGGGCGGCCCGGGCGCGTCTTCGAGGTCGAGATCCGGCACATGAACCCGGACAGCCGCTACTGCCACGACGAGGGGCACCTGACCCTGGCTTTCGGCGGGGAGGAGTTCACCGTCGGGCTCGTCGACATGGAGCGCCGGGGGCCGGCATGGAGCGCGGAGCACGGCGTCTTCATCTCCCCGGCGTCATGGGAGGGCGGGTTCGCCGCCTACCGCGCGCGGAACCGGGGGACCCGGACCGTCCTCGCCGAGGTCAAGTCCCGCCCCGAGCACACGTACGACCATGCCCGGGGCGGCCAGCCCCGGGCCCACCCGGTCAACTACAACCTGGGATGCAAGCACGCCCGCCAGCGGTTCTGGCTGGAGCCCAACGGCGACCTCGTCCTGCACCGCCGCAACGTGGTCGGCGTCATCCAGCGCAAGGACCGGCCGCCCGCGTTCGAGGGCCGGGACACGGACCGGTTCCTCTGCCGGGGCAACGCCCGGCTCTTCTTCGGGCTGGAAACCTGGACCTGCACGGGCCGCCGCCCCGACCCCCCGCCGGTTCCCGTCTACACGATCGAGATGAGGAAGGACGGGATGGAGCTGAGGCAGGAGTCTCTCTGCGTCCCCGTCATGCGGAGCATCCGGGCGGGGGAGCCGGCCGGGGACGAGGACACCGCCGCCCTCATGCGATTCACCTTCCGCAACGCCGGCGACTCGCCCCGGCAGGCCGGGCTCCGGGTCCGCTACTCCCAGGACTCGTGGCGTTACGGGGAATCCCTGGACCCCTACGGGGTCCCGGCGGCCGGGATGGACGGCCTGCGCCTCGCCGTAGGGCGGGCCTGGAGCCGGTTCGAGGGCCGGGAGGTGCTCCGGTTCGCGTTCACGGGAACGATGAAGGCCGCAGCGGCCGGCGGCGGCGCGGTCTTCGCCCGGCTGCTCGCGCCGGGTGCGACCTGCGAGGTCATCCTGCAGGTTCCCTACGTGGCGCCGGCCCCCGACGGCGGGGCCGCCGCCCTGCAACGCCTCGACTTCGGCCGGTGCCGCCGCGAGGTCGCGGCCTTCTGGCGGGCCGAGGTGGCCAAAGGCGCCCGGCTCGAGTGCCCGGAGCCCCCCTTCGGCGAGCTCCACGATTCGCACCTCGTGCACGTGCAGGTGACCGACATCGCGATGCCGCGCGACCCCGCCCTGGTCAACACCTCGGTGGGCTCCTCGACCTACGGCAACTACTCCAACGAGGCCTGCATGATCGTTCAGGAGCTGGACCAGCGGGGACTCCACGAGGAGGCCGCGAAGCGGCTCGCGGTCTGGGTCCGCTACCAGGGAACCGTCCCCCAGCCGGGCAACTTCACCGACCACCGCGGGATGTACTTCGGGGCGGGGGGATTCGAGTGCGGGGACTACAACCAGCACCACGGGTGGGTGCTCTGGTGTCTCGCCCAGCACTATCTCCTGACCCGGGACCGCCGGTGGCTGGCCGGGGTCGCGGAGTCGATGGTCCAGGGCGCGGACTGGGTGTTCCGGCAGCGGCGCAACACCATGCCGGGGCTCCCGCATTCGCGGGGGTGGGAGCGCGGCTTCCTCCCGGCGGGAAGCCTCGAGGACGTGACCGACTTCCACTACTGGCTCTCCACCAACTCGCTCACATGGCGCGGCTGCGACGCCGCCGCCGAGGTCCTCGGCACAATCGGCCATCCCGAGGCGGCCCGGCTTCGGCGCGAGGCCGAGGCGTACCGCGACGACCTGAAGCGCGGGTTCGACGGGATGCGGCGGCGGGCCCCGCTGGTCCGGTTGAAGGACGGCCGCTGGGTGCCGACCTACCCGAGCCGGCTCTACGTCCGGGGCCGCGACACCGGCTGGATACGCGAGGTCCTGGAGGGGTCGGTCTACCTCCTGATCTCCGGCCTCTACGGATCCCGGTCGAGGGAGGCGGACTGGATTCTCGAGGATTACCAGGACAACCGCTACCACGAGCCTCCCTACGGCTACCGGCTCGTGGACCACGGCCTCAACCTCTTCAACCGGGGCGGCTTCTCCATCCAGCCGAACCTGTTGGCGGGCCTCATGCCGCACCTCGACCGGGACGAACCCGAAGTCTATATCTGGATGTTCATGAACGCCTGGGCCTCCTGCTACCGGGAGGAGATCAACGCGATGTGCGAGCACCCCCTCCCGGAGCTCGGGTTCTCGAACAACGCCCAGTTCAAGACGAGCGACGAGGCCAACGCGGTCATGTGGCTCCGCTACATGTACGTCTACGGCACCCGGGACCTCCTGCACCTCGGGCGGGCGCTCCCGCGCGTCTGGCTCGCCGACGGCCGGGAGCCCGCCGTCACCGGGGTCGCCACCCGGTTCGGCCGGGTCGATGCGCGGTGGACGTCCCGGTCGGCGCAGGGCGCCATCCGGCTGGTGGCGAACCTGGACCTGGAACTGGCCCCCCCGCGCCTGCTGGCCCGGTTCCGCCATCCTGAAGGGAAGAGGATGAAATACGCCGTGGTGAACGGCAGTAGGCGCCGGCCCGCCGACCCGGTCCGCGGTGACGTGGACCTCACGGGGTCGCGCGGAAGGGTCGTGGTCGAAGCCCGGTACTGACGGCGCCGGCTCAGTACTTCGCTGCGACCTCCAGGAACTCCCTGACCCGGCCCAGCGTGGTCCGGGGCGTGATCGGGCTCCCCGTCGAAGCGAGGTACCCGCGGGCGAACTCCCGGGCCCCCGCCTGCCGCCGTACCTCGGCTTCCAGCTCCGAACCGGTCCCCTGTTCGAGCGTGCCCAGCGGATCCACGTTCCCCAGCACGGCGACCCTGTTCCCGAGCTTCCGCGCGATGTCCGGGAGGTCGTTGACGTAGCCCTTCATGCTGGCCTCCACGCCCACGACGTCGGCCCCGGTCGCGGCGACGAGGTCCAGCCGGTCGGCGACGCCGCCGAAGTAGTAGACGAAGGCCTGGTGGCCGTGGCGGTGTATCTCCTCCACGAGCGCGCGGGTCACGGGAAGGCAGAACCGCTCGTACTGCGCGGGCGAGATGGCATCCGAGGTGGCGAGCGACTCGTCCACGAAGATGCCGTGCCCCCCGCAGGCGGCGAGCGCCCTGACCTCCTCGATCGAGGATGCCAGCGCTTTCCGGGCGATATAGTCGAGGAGCCCCGGGTCCTCGACCATCATCTCCAGCAGGGCCGACTCCCCGGTGAACGGCTGGACGGAGAACAGCGTCCCGATGACCCCGCCGGACAGGACGAAGTGATCCGCGCCCATCCCCTCCACGACGGCCCGGACGTAGTCGTACCGGCCGGACTCCAGGGCCTGCCGGACCGGGGTCGGACGCATCATCCGGTCGGCGTCCCCGCGCGTGCGGACGTGCCGCTCCTCGTTGGCGGCGAAGTCCATGGCGTGCCCGCTGACCGTCTCCAGCGAGGTCCACGAGTCGTTCCGCCTGTCGTGCCGCCACGGCTTCCCGTTCTTCTCCACGACCTCGACGCTTTCCCGTTCCCCGTGCGAGGGGGCGCCGTGCGGCTGGAGGATATCGAACGGGGTCTGCCGGTGCATCTCGCGGAAGACCCGGAGGTAGTCGGCCGGCCCGGCGTTCATCCACTGCGCCCAGTGCCAGTTGGGCCGCCCGGTGTATTCCCCGAAGTGGTCGAGCTGGAACAGGCCCACGTAGGGGGAGGTCACCGGCGTCGGGCCGGCGGGCCGTCCTTCCAGTGCGGAGAAGACGCGTTCCTTGGTCGTCATGTCGAGAGGATGATACACGAAACGCCGCCGTTGCGGCTCCGCGGTCCGGATGACATCATGAGCCCAGGATGACCAGGACGGGATTGAGATCCAGCCGCGGGGTATCCCACCGGACAGGGCGCGTGGCTGCGGGGATGACTCAGGCGTGAAGATGCACGAGGACGAACTCGACGTCGATGCCGAGTTGGTTCGGCACCTCATTGCGGACCAGTTTCCGCAGTGGTCGAATCTGCCGATCCACCAAGTCGCACCGGCAGGAACAGTGAATGCCATCTTCCGGGTGGGCGATGCTCTGGCAGTCCGTCTTCCGCTCCACTCGGGCGATTCGGGCGCAGTCCGGGAATGGTTGGCTGAAGAGGCCCGCGCAGCGTTTGAGTTCGGAGCCGTTTCCCCTGTTCCGTCGCCTAGACCGATCGCGCAGGGAGAGCCAGGGCACGGCTATCCGCTGCCTTGGTGTGTTCAGACGTGGTTGCCCGGACGTGACGCCATCGTAGAAGATCCCGCAGGCTCCCCGGCCTTCGCTCGGGACCTCGCGAACCTGCTTGCTTGTCTGCGCGCGGCCGACACTCGAGGGCGGCGCTTCGCTGGTGGAGAGCGCGGAGGGCGCGGGGGGCATCTCCCGGACCACGACGAGTGGATGCGCCTATGCTTCGCGAAGAGTGAGGGACTGGTCGACGTGGTGAGATTGCGGTCGCTGTGGGAGGATCTGCGGGTCCTTCCGGAAATGGACCGGGACGTCATGTGCCACGGCGACCTGACCCCGCAGAACGTTCTGGTCGCCGCGACCCGCTTGGCCGGAGTCCTCGATACTGGCGGATTTGGCGCTGCCGATCCGGCGCTCGATCTGGTGTCGGTGTGGCACCTGCTGGATCATGAGCGGAGGGAGCTAGTGCGGCAACAGTTGCAGTGCGGCGACGTTCAGTGGCGCCGCGGGATGGCATGGGCGCTCCAGCAGGCAATGGGTCTTGTCTGGTACTACGCCGAGACGAACCCGGTCATGAGCCGGTGGGGCCTGCGTACTCTGGATCGGCTTCTTGGCGCGTCCGCCGCATAGGTCGTGTCGGGGGACGCATCCCAAGTACTCAAGTACTCTCCAGGAGAATGAGACAAGGACTGGGCCAGCTCGGGATCGAACCGAGGACACCCAACTTAAAAGTTCGAAGGGGTGTCAAAGAGGCCCGGAACAGGCTCGCAGACTCGATCAAGGCATAACTACCAGTGGGCTCGCAGACCCGCATGGAGAAAGGAAATCCATGCGGGTTCTGTCTTCTTCGCGGGACGAGGATCATTCGCTCCGAAATGCGACGTGTCAGGTGTCAGAAGGGTTTGGGTGTCTATGGGTATATGTTGGCATATGTTGGCGGGAAAGTTGGCAAGAAGTTGGCATGTTTAGTTTGGGTGT
>CAKKQC010000022.1 GCA_919901855.1 bacterium
TCAAAAGCCCTGCAAAACCACCACGCCCCTCCCGCAACTGCGGAACTCAGGCTAGTGCTCTACTTGTCCCCCAGCACCAGCGCGGCGGCGCCGACGGTGCCGGCGTCGTTGCCCATCGCGGCGGGCACCACCTTCACCCATTCGCTGGCCGGCCGCATCGCGCGGCGGCGGACCTCCTCGCGGACGGGCATGAAGATGAACTCGCCCGCGCGGGCGACCCCGCCGCCGAGGACGACGACCTCGGGGGCAAAGAGGTTCACGAGGCTCGCGATGCCGACGCCGAGCAGGCGGCCGGTCTCCTTGAGGACCGAGATGGCGGGGCCGTCGCCCTTGCCCGCGGCCTGCGAGATCAGGGCGGGGGTCAGCTTCTCGTATTCCCGGCCGGCCATCTCGCGCAGGATGCTCACCGTGCCCGGAAGCTCCAGGAGGGCCTTGGCCCGGGCGAGGATCCCCTCGGTGCCGCAGTAGGCCTCGAGACAGCCGTGGTTGCCGCACCCGCACTTGGGGCCCTTGTCGTTGATGATGATGTGGCCGACCTCGCCCGCCGTCACCTTCGGTCCGTTCACGAGCTTGCCGTCGAAGATGATGCCGCCGCCGATGCCGGTGCCCAGGGTGAGGAGGAGCATGGTCTTCGTGCCCTTGGCGGCGCCCCAGCGGAACTCGGCGAGCGCGGCCACGTTGGCGTCGTTGTCGACCACGACTTTGAGCTTGAGCTTCTCGGCGAGCTTGGCCCCGAGCTGGTAGTTGTCCCAGCCCGGCATGTTCGGGGTGAAGTACAGCATGCCCGTGGTGGGGTCCAGCGGGCCGGGGGAGCCGACGCCGACGCCGACCGGGGGCGTCGGCGCCTTGGCGCGCATCTCCTCCGCGAGCTTGGCCATTCGGCCCACGATCGCGTCCGGGCCCTCGAGGGCAAGGGTCGGGACTTCCCCCTGCGCCAGGACCTTGCCGTTCTCGTCGACTACACCACCCTTGATGTTCGTCCCGCCCAGATCGAGACCAATCGCGACAGGCACGGCTATGCCTTCTTCGGGATCGAGGGGAGGCTGGCGGCGGCGACGGCCTGGCCGACGCGCCGGTCGCTCTCCTCCTCGGGGATATGGATCTCGAGCGAACCTGCGATCTGCGGGAACTCGTCCTTGAGTACCTCGCGCGCCTTCGCCAGCAGGATCACGCCGCCCTCGCCGGAGGTGACCCGGCCGAGGATGAGCAGGTTCTTGATCTCGTAGAAGTCGGCGTAGTGCGCGATCGCGTACCCGAGGAAACAGCCGATCGACTCGAAGACCTGTTTGATCTTCGGGTGGCCGTTGGGCATGAGCTCCTGGATCGCCTTGAGCTTCTCCGCGGGGGAGGCGTCGGCCTGGAGCGGGATGCCTGCGGCCTCGGCGAGCCGGATCGCGGCCACCTGCGAGAAGTACTGGACCCCGCAGCCGGCCTCGCCGCTCCACTCGTCCACGGGCGGCTTGTCGGTGCGGAAGTCCACGGGGGCAAAGGCGAGCTCGCTCAGCCAGTCCGTGAGATAGGATTCGCGCGTCACGTATCCGGCGGCCTCGGAAGAGCCCATGGCCACGCCGAGCACGGCGCCCGACTTGAGGTTCATGGCGCCCGCGAGCGCGGTCACGTCGCCGTCGTTGCAGACCTCCAGGGGCACGTTGTTGAACTCCTTCCGGATGTTCAGGAAGATCGGCTTGATCCGGGAGGCGAAGAGGTCCTTGGGGATGCCGCGGAACAGGGATGCGATCATGGCCCGGTTGTTGATGTAGATCCCCGCCGAGCTGACGCCGATGGCGTCCACGCGCGGCATATGGGAGGCGGCGGCCTTGAGGGCGGTGCGGATCTCGCGGTAGTGGAACTCCGGGTCCTTCTCCGTCTTCGGGTTCCAGATCACTTCCTCGGAATACACCGCTTTGCCGTCGATCACGGCCGCGACCTTGCGGTCGGAGGCGCCGAGGTCGAGCCCGATACGACAGCCGTCGAGGTGGCCACCCTTCGGAGCGGCGGGTTCCTGCGATGCCGGGACCTGGTCCGGGGTCGTATGCTCCACCCCGAACGCGTGCTCGTAGACGTCCCGGGACATGAACTCGGCGTCGAACGCGCGCGACCCGCCCGGGGCGTAGGCTTTCCGGAGGTGGTCCGCGATCTCATGGGCTCCGCCCACTACGATCGTGTGGCCGCCCTTCTGCCAGAGCATGAACTTGACCGTGCGCTCGACATACCGGAGCGTGTCGGCGTCGTGGGCGGAACCGGGGGCGAAGACCTGGGTCTTGAAGACCGAGAACGCGCCCTCGCGGCGCAGCCCGAGCACGAGGGGGACGCCCTGGCCCGACGCCTTCACGGCGGCGAGGTAGGCCCGGGTGCCCAGCGAAGCCGGCCGGAAGCCGGGGTCGAGCGGCGGGACGTGCTTCGGGGTGACTTCGAGGAGCGAGCTCATGCGAGTTTCCCCAGTCTGGCGACGACGTCGCCGGTGAACCGGTCCATGTAGCGTTTCACGTACTCCGCGGGATTCAGCGACTCGTCCTGCACCAGGGGCGTAAGGTCCATGGCAAAGACCATGAGGGACGCCGTGTCGACGCCGTGGGAGGCGTAGTAGGTCGCGTTCGCGCGCCAGCGCCCGATCGTGGCGAGATCGTACCGCTTTCCGCCCGCCACCTGCGAATCGTAGAGGGAGACGGCCGCCACGGCCAGGCTCTCGTGCCGGGAGACGTCGAGGACGGTCTTGTCCTCGTCCTGCATCCAATCCAGGTTCCGCCAGACCTCGCAACCGAGGAGTTTCGCCGGGCGCGCGTCCCTGGGGAGCTCGCGGATGGCCTTGAGCGTTCGGAGCGCGACCCCGACGTGGGTGTCGTGCTTGTCGGCGAGGTTGTGGGTGTAGACCACCTTAGGCTTGGCGCGGAGCAGGATATCCTTGAGCTCCGCGGTCAGCGCCGGGCTCAACAGGTCCTTGACCGCCGCGCTCGTGTAACAGAGCTGGACCATGCCGGCGTAGTCGCCGAGCGACGCCGCCTTCCGCTGCTCCGCCCGCCGGACCGCGGCCATCTCCTCGTTCGTGTAGGAGGCGTACGGCCCCGACCGGGCGCTGCCCTGGCCGTCGGTCACGGTCACGCCGAGATACCAGTCGGTCTCCGAGTGGTAGCACTCGAGGATGCCGTGCCAGCTCATGATCTCCAGGTCGTCCTGGTGCGCGCCGATCCCGAGGTGCGTGGTCCGGCCGAAGGCCGCGTCTTCAGTTGCGCCATCAGGCACAAAGAGGTCGGCGTCGCGGTTCGTGAACTTCATGCGTCAGGCTCCTTTGCCGGAGGCTTCGGCCGGCGCCCAGTGGACTTGGTATTCGCGCTCGAAAGAGAGCTGCTTGAGATCGGTCATCCGGTCGATGTAGAGGACTCCGTCCAGGTGGTCGGTCTCGTGCTGGATCACGATGGCGGAGAAACCCTCGAAGACGCGGGTGAACGGGCGGCCGAGGCGGTCGAGCGCTCGGACGCGGACCCGCGACGGGCGGACCACGCGGCCCCGCAGGCCGGGGAGGGAGAGGCAGCCTTCCCACCACGCGATCCGGGGCCCCGGTAGCGTCGTCACGGCCGGGTTCACGAGCACGGTCAGCGGGATCGCGGGCGCCTGGGGGTAGCGGGGGTTGCGGTGCGAAGCGATGACGACGAGCCGGATGGATGCGTGTACCTGCGGTGCCGCCAGTCCTACGCCGTCGTATTCGCGCATCGTCTCGATCATGTCCCGGATCAGCCGCTGGGTGTCGCGGGAGCGCAGCGCCGCCGCCGTGACGGGATCGGCCCGGCGGCGGAGAATCGGATGGCCCATCTGCGCGACTTTCAGGATCGCCACGGAGAAGCCATTATAGCCGAGGCGTAGCGGCCGCCCCGGCGAGGGTGTGCACGCATTCGGCCGTGTATCCGGCCGCCAGGCGCGCATGCGGCTCCGGCAGGCGGGACAGGGCCTCGAAGTAGCCGCGCCAGACGAGCCCGTGGAATCCGACGGCCGGTCCGGGGCCGAGCCCGTACGTCAGGTGGAAGGGGCGGAGGCGCGTCCCCGGAGGCGTGCCCTCGAGCGTGGCGGCGCACGTGAACCAGGGCCGCCGTACGCGCGTGAGCAGGCCGGCCAGTGCCGTGGGCCGGTCGGGCGCGGCCATCAGGGCGGGATCGCCGGCGAGTCGCGCCGCGCGCTCCCGATACCACGGGTGCCGGAGGAGGATCCAGTTGACGACGAGGACGTCGGGCCGGAATCCGTCCACGGCCTGCGCGTGCCAGAGGGCGAAGGTGTCGAGGTCCGAGATCGTGACGAGTCCGGCTCCCCTCGGAAGTGGAGCCAGCATGGCGCGGGCGAGATCGAACGACCAGGTCGCCGAGCGGACGTCGTAGGGCCGCCGCTCCGGCGCCCGGCCTGGTCCGGCCCAAAGAACGAGGGCCGCGGCGACCACCAGCCCCTGGAGCTTCCAGTGGTCGGCGATCGCGCCCGCCCCCAGGGCCGCGAGAGCCGCCAGCGCTATCGCGCTCGGCAGGAGGAAGACGTTGAAGAGGTGGTCCAGCCCGGGCGGGAGCGAAAGATAGAAGAGTGCTTCGAGCACGGGGAGGACGACGGCGGCGCCGAGGGCGGCTCCGAGAATCCCGCGACGCGGGCCCCAGGCGAACGCGGCCACGACCAGCAGCCAGCCCGCCCAGCCGACCTGGAGATGAAGGCTCGCGGCAACGGGCACGACCTGCCGCGCGACGGGGTGCAGGTCGGGCCGAAGCTCGGTCTGGAGGAACGGCCGCCGCGCGAGCTGGGCGGCGAATCGCGGCAAGGAATGCGCCGCACCCGACGCGAACGCCGGGAAGCGGGCATCGAGCAGGGGCTGGGCTATAAGGGGCGACGCGGCGAGGAGGAAGAGTCCCGCGCCGAGGACCGTCCCTCGCGCCGTCGGACGCCAACCTGTGGGCACACGCAGCGCCCATGCGACCACGGGGCATAGGGCGTATGCCGCGAGCGTCATCCAGTGGTGGGCGGCGAGGACGCCCGCGAACAGCCACGCCGCCGGGAGGCGCCCGGCTCCGGCGGCCCACGTCATCCCGAGCAGCAGGCAGAGGTTCAGCCCGTAGGACGCGCCCTTGGCCACGGCGGCCTGCTGGGCGACCACGGGGCTGCCGGCCACGAGCGCAACGGCGGCGAAGGCGGCCAGCGTCTTGCCGCGCGGGCCAAGCCAGGGCCTCATCATGTGCCAGACGAGCACGGGGACGAGCGCGAAGAGCAGTGCGGATAGGAGGTTCATCCGGAACGCGGGGGAGCCGACTGGCAGGGCGCAGGCGAGTCTTCCAAGGAGCACGAGCACGGGATCACCGGGCGGGTGCGTGATACCGAGGGTCATCGCGGCCGCGACGGTCTCCGGGCTGTCGTCGTTGAATATCGTGGGGGCCAGCCGGCGGATGTTGACGAAGGCCGTCGCGAGGAAGATGAGCGCGGACGCGAGAGCGGTCACGGGAAGAAGGGGTTCAGCCGCCGCTCGTCTCCGGCGGTCGTGAGCGGGCCGTGGCCGGGGGCGAGGACGGTGTCGGGCGGGAGCGAGAGGATCTCGGCGGCGACCCGGTCGAGGAGGCTCCGGTAGGCCGCGCCGCCCCGGGTGCCGCCCAGGGACCGGGCGAAGAGGGCGTCTCCCGTGAACGCCACGCGCCGCGCGTCAAAGATGAATACGACCGAATCCTCGGTGTGGCCGGGCACCTCGCGGACGCGGCCGCGCATGCCGCCCACGGCGAATTCCCGTCCGGGTTCGGCCCGGACGACCGGGACCGGCCAGCGGCGGAGGACCTCGGCCAGCGCCCCGTCGTGGTCGCCGTGGCCGTGGGTGACGAGGATGAACGCCGGCGCGACCCCGGCCGACTCGACCGCGGCCACGATGCGGTCGGGCTCGTCTCCGGGGTCCACGATCACGCCTTGCCGCGTCTCCGGGTCGCCCAGGATGTAGCAGTTCGCGGCCCGTTCCAGCGCCAGTCGTTCGAACGGCGGGGGAACCGTCACCGCTCGCGGCGGCTCGGGCCGCAGGGCGAGGTCCGCGAGCTTGTCCGCCGACAGGCCGAGCACCGCCGCGGCCGCGCGTAGGTGGGCCTCGTTGGGCGCAGCCGCGCCGGCCTCGAGTATCTGGACATCGGGAACGGAGAATCCTGCGCACGCGGCGAGATCCGCGGCGTGCAGTCCGGCCCCGACCATGGCCTTGCGCACGATGTCGTAGTACTCGTCCTCGAACATGGCCATCAGTAGAGCCGCTCGAAGCGCGCCTGCGGGTAGTAGTGCGCGAGGATTTCGCGGTACGCGATGCCGCGCTGGGCCATTCCCCATGCGCCGTCCTGGCAGAGCCCGGCTCCGTGTCCCCAGCCCGCGCCGACGAAGACGTACAGCCCGGGCGCGCCGCCGCCCGGCGGGATGTGCTCGACCGTCAGCATGTTGCTCCGGACCGTGCCCAGCGCCGCCCGAATCGCGTCGCGCTTGACCGTCTTCGTTGCGGTCGCGCTCACGATCTCGATCGACGTCGCCCAGCCCTCGTCCGTGGTGGTGCCGACGCGCACGTCCTTGAGCCCCTCGAGCTTGAACCGCCGGAGGACCCACGCGGCCAGCTCGTCCTCGGTGTAGGCGCGGGTCCAGCGGTAGGAGGCCCGGTAGGTCGAGTGGTTGCAGTACGCGGGAGGGCGCTCGAACAGGAACCGCTCGCGCAGGTCGGGGTCCTGCGGGACCGCCGCCCAGACGCGCGCGTCCTCCCCGGGGATGTCGCAGACCGCCGCGAAGGCGTCGTCGCCGGACCCCCAGACCCCCCCCGGGGTGGAGCCCCAGCCGCCGCAGTTGGCGGCGTAGACGCAGTCGAGGTAGCCGCCACTGGCGGCCCGGAGCACTTCGCCCGCGGTCGCGCGCACGGCGGCCGTCGTCTGGCGTGCCTCGCCCGTGGTGCCCCGGTAAACGGCACAGTGCTGGGTGGAACAGACGTCGAACCCGTCGACGCCGTGCCGCCGGAGTTTCTTGAGCGTCTCCGTGCGGGCGGCGACCGCCTGGGCTTTCAGCGCCTCGGCCGGCCAGTTCTCGGGCATTTCGGAGGGAACGACGCCGAGCAGGTACTCCTCGAGCGGCACCTCGTTGATGAGGGAGATGGTGTCGTCGCGGGGCCGCACGATGAGGACGCCGCGGTAGGTGCGGGTCTCCTGGTCGGACCAGTAGAACCCCTTCTCGAAGTGCAGGTTGAAGAGGGCGATGGTCGCCGCGGGGTCGTCCGGCGTAAGCCGGATCGAGCGGGCGCTCGTGGCCCCGCCGCCGGACCAGGTGAGCCGCAGCCGGCTGTCGACGCGGCCCGAGATCTCGGCCCGGGCGGGCACGATCTCGCATGGCTGGCCCTCGACCGAGACCGAGCAGGCGCTCGAGCACTTGATCCGGAAGGTGGCCAGGTCCGAGACTAACCCGACCGCGATGGGCGAGAGCGGCGTCGGGGGCAGGGGATCAAACCGGGGCGGAACGAACGCCTCCCATTCGCGACGGCGCTCGGCCGAGCGTCCGGACTCGGCGCGAGCCAGCCGGGGCTCCGCGGCGGCGAGCCGTTCCCGCTCGCGCTTCGCGACGGGGTGGCCGGCGTCGACAAGGAGCAGCTTGCGGTACCGCTCATAGGCCCGGGTGGTGCGGCCGAGCGCGGTCTCGACCGCGGCCAGCCGCGCCTGCACGTGGGTGAGGGACGCGTCGGTGGCGAGGGCGGCCGTGTACGCGGTCGCGGAGTCCGCAAACCGGCCCAGGGCCGCGAGCGCCTCGCCCCTCTCCTGGTCCGCGAGCGCGAGGGACCGGTCGAGGGCCTTGGCCTTCTCGAAGGACGCGACGGCATCCTCTGCGTGTCCGAGGCGTCGCTCGGCCTGACCGCGCGTCAGCCAGTCCCACGCCGTCACCGGTTCGCCGAGCGCGACGAGGGCAGCCTGGGGGTCTCCGGCTTCCAGGTGCAGCCGCGCCGCGGCGAGCCGGTGCCACCGGTCGGCGGGCGCGGCGTGGATGGCCTCCATCCGTTCGGCGAGCGCGTCCACGGCCAAGCCGGCCCGGGCGGCGGATACGGCGGCGGCGGCATGGAGACGAGCGGCATCCGCGGACGATGCCGTCTTGGCCAGCGCCCGATACGACGTGAACGCGCCGCGGGGGTCGCCGGCGCGCAGGTGGTCGAGGGCGGTCTGCTCGTCGTGTCCGAGGCGCGCGGCGGCGGGTGCCAGGGCGCACCCGGCGAGGCACGCCAGGGCGGGCAGGAGGGCAGGGAGACGGCGGCCATGTCGCACGGGGGCCATGCCGTATCATACTGGTCGACGGAACGGCCTGGCGAGGCTCGAAGGAGGATGGCGCGTATGTGGCAGGAGGCGATCGCGATCGGACTGGCGGCGGGTGTCTTTGGCGGGTTCTTCGGGGTGGGCGGCGGCCTCATCATCGTGCCCCTGCTCGTGCTCTGGATGAAGCTGGACCCCAAGATTGCGATCGGCACGTCCCTCGCCGTCATCGTGCCCACCGCCATCGTGGCCGCGTGGCGTCACCACCTGCTCGGGAACGTGAACTGGCACGTCGTGGCCTGGATGATGGCCGGCTCCGTCGTGGGCGCGTACCTGGGCGCGACGCTCACGACCCACGTCCAGGGCGAGTGGATCCGCCGGTGCTTCGCGGTCGTACTGGTCGCGACCGCGATCCGCATGTTCTGGAAGTAGCCGGGCAGGGGAAACAGGGGAGGCGATACCGATGGGACGCGTCGACGGCAAGGTCGCGATCGTGACGGGAGCGGCGTCGGGAATCGGCGAGGCGTGCGCCCGGCTCTTTGCGAAGGAAGGCGCGGCCGTCGTGGTCGCGGACGTCCAGGAAGCGAAGGGGCGAGCGGTGGCGGGCGCCATCGGCAAGGAAGGCGGCCGGGCCATATTCGTCCGGTGCGACGTGTCGAACGCCTCGGACTGCGAGCACGCGGTGGCCGAGGCGGTGTCCCGATTCGGGGGGCTCGACATCCTGCACGCGAACGCGGGGGTGGAGCTCGACAAGGCCCTGACCGACACCACGGAGGAGGAATGGGACCGCCTGCACGGCGTGAATCTCAAGGGCGTCTTCCTCTGTTGCCGTGCCGCGATCCCGGCGATGAAGGCGCGCGGCGGGGGCGCGATCGTGATCACGGCGTCGGTCAACGGGATGCAGGCGGAGCCGCGGCTGGCCGCCTACTGCGCGTCGAAGGGCGGCGCCGTCATGCTGGCGAAGTCGATCGCGATCGACTACGCGCTCGACAACATCCGGGCGAACGCCCTGTGCCCGGGCTGGGTGCAGACCGCGATGTCGGATAGTTTCTTCGCCGATCCCGTGGCGAAGAAGCACTGGTTCGGCGTCTCCCCGGCGGGGCACGCCGCCACCCCGGGCGAGATCGCGCCGGTGGCGGTCTTCCTGGCTTCGGACGACGCCCGGTTCGTGACCGGCGCGGCCTGGATTGCGGATGGGGGGTTGTCCGCCGTGCTCCCGGGCCACCGGTTCGACAGGGAAGGCTGAAAGAGGGAGGACCCGGAAGGGCCCCGGAGCGACCGCTGGCGGGCGAATGAGCGCAAAAGGGTTGCGGGCCGGGGGGGAGCGGGCTAGAATCAAATATCGGCGCCGCGGAGCCGGGGCAAGGGGCCCGCGGACTTGAACAGGAGGGACCAAGGTGGCAGTCGGCGGCGAAACGTTCGACAAGTTCGCGAAAGTCTTCAAGGCGGGCGAGCTTCTATTCCGGCAGGGCGATCCCGGCGAGCACATGTTCATCATCCAGACCGGCAAGATCGAGGTCTACCTGTCGACGCCCAAGGGAGAGAAGAGCCTCGCTTTCTTCGGCCCCGGCGACTTCTTCGGCGAGATGTCGATCATCGACAAGGCGCCGCGCTCCACCAACGCGCGGGCGGCCGAGGAAACCCGGCTGATCCTCCTCGACGAGCGCACGTTCGATCTTCACGTCCAGTCCAACCCCGCCATCGTCCGCAAGATCATGAAGAACATGAGCAACCGGCTGCGGGACATGAACCAGCAGCTCGCCAACCTGCTCATCAAGGACGTGAACCGCCGGATCGCCGGCCGCCTCCAGCTCGTGTGCGCCCAGCACGGCGTCAAGGGCCCCGGCGGGGTTACGACCTTCGACATCCCGTTCGGAGAGAACGAGCTGGCCAAGGACGTCGGGTTGCAGGACGATCCGGCCAAGGTGCACGAGGTTCTCGAGAAGCTGAAGGTGACCAAGGTCATCGACATCCAGGCCGGCAAGATCGTCGTCCTGA
This sequence comes from bacterium, assembly GCA_919901855.1. Classification (GTDB taxonomy): domain Bacteria; phylum Oederibacteriota; class CAKKQC01; order CAKKQC01; family CAKKQC01; genus CAKKQC01. The sequence continues at coordinate 10,248 of CAKKQC010000022.1, forward strand.
GCACCGAGAACCTCGAGAAGTTCATCCAGTTCCTGGCGATGAAAGAGGAATTCGGGTTCTAACGAACGCCGACTGGGTTCGCGCCGCACGCGCGGCGAAGGCGGTCGTCCCCGGGTTCAACATTCCCTACCTGCCCATGATGGCGCCCGTCGTACGGGCCCTGCGCGACACCGAGTGCGCCGGTCTGATCATGGTCGCGCGGCTCGAGTGGACCAAGTTCGAGGCCCGGAGCCTGGCCGCGATTCGCGAGGAATACGAGCGGGTCAAGGACGAGCGCTACACCCGTCTCCACCTCGACCATGTGCCCGTCATCGACGAGGATGACCTGCGCGTGGACGTGGCCCCCTTGATGCGCGAGGCCATCCGGCTCGGGTACGGCTCGATCATGGTCGACGGCTCCCGCCTGCCGCTCGCAGAGAACATCGCCGCGACCCGCGAGGTCGTCGAGTTGGCTCGTCAGGCCGGCGTGGCGGTGGAGGCCGAACTCGGCGCCGTCTTCGGGCACGGCGAAGGCCCCCTGCCGCCCTACGAGGAGCTCTTCGCCTCGGGCCGGGGGTTCACGGACCCCGGGGAAGCGGCGCGTTTCGTCCGCGAGACGGGGACGGATTGGCTCTCGGTCGCCGTCGGGAGCCTGCACGGCGCGATCTCGCGGACGCGCAAGGACGAGAAGAAAGCCGAGGCGCGACTCGATATCTCACGGCTCAAGGCGATCCACGCGGCAGCCGGCGTGCCGCTCGTCCTCCATGGCGGCACGGGCATCCGCAAGGTGTACATCATGGACGCGATCCCGAGCGGGATTGCCAAGATCAACGTCGCCACCGCGATCCGCCAACCGTACGAGCGGGCGCTGGCCGGCGGAGCCGAAAAAGCTGCCGATGCGGTCTATGCGGCTACGGTGCGTGTCATCCGGGAGGATCTCGAGGTCGCAGGGTCGGCGAAGGTCATCAACCCAGCAGGAGGTTCAGCATGAGTCAGGAGAAGGCCAAGACGACGTTCGCCGTGTTCTTCGGCAACCGCGGGTTCTTCCCGGGGTCGCTCCAGGCGTCCGCGCGTCGCGAGATGCGGAGCGTCCTCGAGGGAATGGGCCACCGGGTGATCGTGTCGGACGAGAAGGCCACCCGGTACGGCGCGATCGAGACCCCGGCCGAGGGGCGCAAGTACGCCGGGTTCCTGCACAAACACCGCGGCGAGTTCGGGGGCGTGATCCTGTGCCTGCCCAACTTCGGCGACGAGAACGGCGCCGCGGCCGCCCTCGAGGACGCGGGGGTGCCCGTCCTCATCCAGGCCTACCCGGACGAGATGGCGAAGATGGGGCCCGAGGTCCGGCGGGACGCATTCTGCGGCAAGTTCTCGATCATGGACGTCTTCTGCCAGAAGGGGATGAAGTTCACGGCGCTCAAGCCGCACGTCGTGCACCCGGCCGCGAACGCGTTCGCGGCGAACGTAGACCACTTCGACCGGCTGTGCCGGGTCGTGAATGGGATGCGGCGGATGACCGTGGGGGCCGTGGGGGCCCGGACTACGGCGTTCAAGACGGTCCGGATCGACGAGCTCGCGCTCGAGCGGCACGGGATCACGATGGAGACACTGGACCTCTCGGACATATTCAACCGGATGGAGAAGCTCAAGGCGGCGGATCCGGCGATGAAGGCCAAGGTGAAGCGGCTCCGGGCCTACACGAACTGGCGGGGGGTGCCCGCGACCGCATTCGACCGGTTGACCCGGCTCGGGGTCGTCCTGGACCGCGTCATCGTCGAGTTCGGCATGGACTGCCTCGCGATCCGGTGCTGGGTCGAGATGCAGTCCGTGCTCGGGATCTCGCCCTGCGTGCTCCTGTCGGAGATGAACGACCGGGGCATCGCGACGGCCTGCGAGGTGGACGCGGGCAACGCCGTGGCCATGCACGCGCTCAAGCTCGCCTCCGGGCGGCCGGCGACGTGCCTCGACTGGAACAACAACTACGGGGACGAGGAGGAGAAGGTCATTCTCTTCCACTGCGGCCCCGTGCCCCAGTCCCTGATGACGGCGAAGGGCCAGGTCGAGGACCACGCGATCCTGGCGAACGCGGTGGGGAAGGGCTGTGCATGGGGGTGCAACACGGGCCGGATCGCGCCGGCACCGTTCACGTTCGGGAGCCTGCTCACCGAAGACGGGAAGCTCAAGTTCTTTCTCGGCCAGGGCCGGTTCACGGGCGACCCGATCCCCAGGGATTACTTCGGCTGCGCGGGCGTGGCCGAGATTGCCGGCCTCCAGGAGGGGCTGCGCACGATCGGCCTGGCCGGATTCAGGCACCACGTGAGCGTGACCCCGAGCCATGTCATGGAGCCGGTGCGGGAGGCGTTCGAGCACTACCTCGGCTACCAGGTCACCCCGTTCTAGCTCCGTGAGTTGGGCCGGGATCGACATCGGCTCCACGGGCTGCAAGGCCGTCGCCTTCGACGACGGCGGCCGGGAGCTGGCGCAGGCGTACCGCGAGTATCCGGTGCTGTCGCCCCGCGAGGGCTGGGCCGAGATCGACTCCCGGCGCGTGGCGAAGCACTGCCTCGAAGTCATCCGCGAGGTCGCAGGGGCCGTCCGGCGCGATCCCGTCCGGGGGCTGGGCGTCTCGAGCCAGGGGGAGGCGTTCACGCCGGTCGGCGCGGATGGCGGGATCCTGGGCAATGCCATGCTCTCGTTCGACACCCGCGCGGCGGGAATCGCGGAGTCGTGGAGCCTGAACTTCGGCCGGAAGCGGCTCTACCGGACCACAGGCCATACGGCGCATCCCATGTTCTCGCTCTTCAAGCTCCTGTGGCTCAGGAAGAACTCGCCGCGGGTCTGGGCGCGCGCCCGCAAGTTCCTGTGCTTCGAGGACCTCCTCCACCACGAACTGGGACTGGACCCGGCGATGAGCTGGCCGATGGCGGGCCGGACGATGCTGTTCGATGTCCTGAAGCACGACTGGGACGACCGGATCCTCAAGGCGGCCGGGATTCCCCGCGACCGGCTGTCGCGTACGGTGCCCTCGGGCACGGTCGTGGGGGAGATTCCGGCCGCGAAGGCGAAGGCGCTCGGGCTAGGCGCCGGCATCCCGGTGGTGGCGGGCGGCCATGACCAGACCTGCGCCGCGCTCGGGGTTGGGATCACGACCCCGGGCCGGGGCATGTACGCGACCGGCACGACCGAGTGCATCTGCCCGGCGTTCTCGAAGGCACGGTTCAGCCAGGATCTCTTCTCGGGCAACCTGGCTACCTACGACTACACGGTCAAGGGCATGTACACGACGGTCGCGTTCTCGCTCACGGGCGGGAACATCCTCCAGTGGTTCCGGAACGAGTTCGGCCGGGAGGAGATGAAGGAGGCAGCGCGGAAACGGGTGAGTCCATACGACCTGATATTGCGGCAGCTTCCGGCGGAGCCCACAAGACTGCTCGTGCTCCCGTACTGGACGCCGTCGGGGACACCGTACTTCGACACGAGGACCCCCGGCGCGCTCCTGGGCCTGCGGCTCTCGACCACGCGGGGCGAGGTCTTGCGCGCCCTCCTCGAGGGCGTCGCGTTCGAGATGCGGCTCAACATGGAGATTCTCGACCGGGCGGGATGCCGGATCGACGAGCTCCTTGCGACCGGAGGCGGGGCGCGGAACCCGGCGTGGACTCAGCTCAAGGCGGACGTCATGGGGAAGCCGATCACGACCGTCCGCGCCTCGCAGGCCGGATGCCTCGGCGCGGCCATGCTCGCGCGCCACGCCGTCACCGGCCGTCCGCTTCGCCGTCTTGCGGGCGAGATGGTCCGGTTGGGCGGCATCATTCACCCGAATCCCAAGCGCGCCGCCTTCTACCGCGACCGCTTCGCCGCCTACCGCGCGCTCTATCCTGCCCTGCGCACCCTCGCTGCTTCGGAGGAGAGCCCTCACATGAGGCGTGCGGTATAGTGATCACATGAAGACGCTGGCGCCGATCAGGAAGACCAAGGCAGATTCGGTCCGCGCGCTGGATGCGCTTCGCGCAATTCCTGGGCGTCCGGTGAAGTACTGCGACAGCCGGGCTGAAGCCCGCATCGTCAAGGCGGTCAAGAAGACTCGCGAAGAGATCTGGAGAGGGAAGATTGCGGCTCGTTCTTGATTCGAACGAGTACGTCTTCGGGTTCGGGGTCGAGAGGAAGGAATCAAGCGAGCAGTTGCTGGCCACGCTGGCTACCAACCCGGGACGCTTCGAGGTCAGGCTGCCGCGAACCATCCTGGATGAGGTGCAGAGGAATCTCCCGGGAAGAGCATTCGAGCGGGTCTGGACCTACCTGAACGCCCTGGCTATCGTGCCTGACGAGGACTGGGTCGTGCCGTTCGAGATAGGCTGGCGCTACGAGAACGCCGGTCTGAAGCCCGGAGATGCCTTCATTGCGGCGTATGCGGAATGGGCACGGGCGGACTGCCTCGTCACCGAGAACCGGGACTTTCTTCAGAGCAAGGAGCTTCCGTTCACCGTGCTGAAGGCCGAGGAGTTTCTGAAGAGGCACGGATCCTGATGTCGTTGTGCGGGGTGGAGCTGGCCGGGACCGGAATCTCATCCTGAGTCCGGCGGGGGCTATACTGATCCAACGATGAAAGCCAAGGCGGTCAGGCTGTACGGCGCGAGCGACCTCCGGATGGAGGAGTTCGAGCTCCCGAAGATGGGGGAGAACGAGATTCTCGCGCGCGTGGTCTGCGACGGCGTCTGCATGTCCACGCACAAGGCCGCGCTCCAGGGGACCGCCCACCGGCGGGTGCCCAAGGACGCGGGGACGAACCCGGTCATGATCGGCCACGAGTTCTGCGGCGAGATCATGGAGGTGGGCCCCAAGTGGAAGGACCGGTTCAAGCCCGGGATGCGGTTCGTGGTCCAGACGGCGCTCGGGATCGACGGCTCGCTCGATGCCCCCGGGTACTCCTACCGCTGGATCGGCGGGGACTCGACGCACATCGTCATCCCCAACGAGGTCATGGAGGCCAAGTGCCTCCTCCCATTCGAGGGGAAGTCGTTCTTCCGGGGCGCCCTCGCGGAGCCCGTATCCTGCGTCGTCGGGGCCTTCCACGCTTCGTACCACGCGAAGTATGGCAGCTACGCTCACGACATGGGTCTCAAGCCCGGGGGGAAGTGCGCGATGCTGGCTGCGGCCGGGCCGATGGGGTCGGCGGCCGTCGAGTACGCCCTGAACTTCGACCGGAAGCCCTCGCTTCTGGTGGTCACCGATGTTGACCCCGCAAGGCTTGCTCGAGCCGAGGCCCTGAACGGGCCAGCCAAGGCGAGAGCCAAGGGAGTCGACCTCCGCTACGTGAACACCGCGGGCGTGGCCGATCCGGTGGCGGCCCTGCGCGCGATCGCGTCGGAAGGGTTCGACGACGTCTTCGCCTTCGCCCCGGTGCGCGAGGTCGTCGAGTGCGCGGACAAGATCATGGGGTTCGACGGTTGTCTCAACTTCTTCGCCGGGCCGACGGACAAGGCGTTCGCGGCGACCGTGAACATGTACAACATCCATTACGCCTTCACCCACTTCGTCGCCACGAGCGGGGGGAACAAGGACGACATGGCCGAGGGGCTGGTCCTCATGAGCCAGGGCGTGATCGACCCGGGCTTCCTGTTCACCCACATCGGCGGGCTGACGGCCGTGGCCGAGACGACCCTGAACCTGCCCAAGATCGCGGGGTGGAAGAAGCTGATCTACACCCACGCGGACATGCCGCTCACGGCCATCTCGGACTTCGCCGACAGGGGCAAGACGGACCCATTCTTCGCCCGCCTCGCGGAGCTGACGCCGGCCGGGCTCTGGACCGCCGAGGCCGAGCAGTACCTGCTCGCGAACGCGAAGAAGGTCTGAGATGAACGTGCCGCGAACCATGCGCGCGGTCACGCTGCACGGCACCGGATTCCAGTCGCTCAAGGTCAGCGAAGTCCCCGTCCCGGAGCCGGGAGACCGTCAGATTCTCTGCCGCGTCGATGCTTTCACCGTCTGCCCGTCCCTGCTCAAGCTCGTGTCGCAGGGGCCGGCCCACGCCTTCCTGGACGGCTGGGACCTCGCCCGATGGCCGGTCGTGATCGGCGACGAGGGCGCGGTCACAGTCGTGAAATCCGACCGGGCGCTCGCGGGGAAGTACCGCGAGGGCCAGCGGTTCGCGATCCAGCCCGCCGTGGACCACGAGCCGGTCAACTTCCGCGACCGGTACCAACATCCCGAGCGGCTGAAGAAGCTGGCGGTCGGGTACACGCTGGGCGGCTCCTTCGGCCAGTACCTGCTCGTCCTGGAGGAGGTCATCGAGGCCGGGTGCCTCGTCGAGCTCCCGTCGCAGGACCTCGGCGCGTACGAGGTCTCGCTCTCGGAACCCCTGTCCTGCGTCGTCTCGTCCCAGGATCACCACCTGCACTTCGACCGGGATCCCGCCACGAGCGAGCGGACGCCGCGGAAGGGCCTCCTCAAGGGCGGGATCGTGGCCGTCTTCGGCGCGGGGGTGATGGCCCGGTTCCACATCGAGTTGGCGCTCACGTATGGCCCGCGCGCCGTCGTCGTTTTCGCGAGGTCGGCGAAGCGATTCGACTGGCTCGAGCGGCACGTGCGCGCCCGGGCGAAAGCGGCCGGGGTGGCCCTGCACTGCGAGATCGCGGATCTGGGCAAGCTGGGGCCCACACTCGAGAGGTTGACTGGCCGGAGCTGGGCGGACGACGTGATCGAGACCACGGCGTCGCCCGAGGTCGTGAAGGCCGCGGCGGCGTCGATCATGGGCCGGGGGAGCGTGCTGAATACCTTCGGCGGACTCGCGATCGGGCAGTCCGAGGTTCCTCTCGATCTCCGCAAGGTCCACTACGACGAGTCGATCGTCACGGGGTCGAGCGGCGGCAACCCGTTCGACACGAAGCGGACGCTGGACTACATCCACACCGGCGCGTTCGACGTCGGGAAGCAGATCCGGGTGGTCGGGGATCTCGACCGCGCGATCGACTTCCTCGGCCGGGTCCGGGACAAGGCGATCGACGGCAAGGCGCTCGTCTACCCGCACACGAAGCTGGACGGGCCGATGGAGACGCCGGACGGCTGGACTCGGGAGAAGGAGCGGGAGCATCTGGCCAAGTGGGAAGCCCGGTGAAGGCCGACCGGCCTGCCATTGTCGGGATCGGTGCGGGCGCGATCCAGCTCGGGCTCTGGGCCTACTATGCCCGTCGAACCGGGGCGAAGGTCACGATCGCGGAGGTGGACGCGGCCCGGGTGGCCGCGATCCGGAAGGCGGGCGGGGCCTACTGGATCAACCTGGCCCGGTTCGATCGGGTCGAGCCGGTACAGGTTCGGCCGGTCGAGGTCCTGAACCCGCTCGTTCCGGCGGACCGGGTCCGGCTCGTGGCGGCCCTGCGGGGGGCCACCGACGTCGTGACCGCGGTGCCCTCGACCCGGGACTACGTGAAGGTGGCGGCGCTGCTCGCGGACGGGCTCGCGGATGGGGCGCGGCCGGTCACCGTCTATGCGTCCGAGAATGAGATCGGAGCGGCCCGCCGACTGGAACGCGCAGTCTTCCCGGGCGGGATCCCGCGGCGGGTCGGGTTCGCGGACACCGTCATCGAGCGCATGGGGGGGCCGCATGTCGAGCCGAAGTTCCTCCGCCGAATCGGGCTTCGGACCATCGCGCCCGGGCTTCCGACGGCCCTGCTGGTCGAGGACTTCGACCGGATCGTGGTCGAGCGGGCGGGCATCCCGCGGGCGCCCGGGTACTCGACCATCTTTGGATCGTTCCTGGCCGTTCGCGACATCCGGCTCTACGAGGAACTCAAGCTCTACGGACACAACGCCGTGCACTTCATGCTCGGATGCCTGGCGCGGCTCAAGGGCTATGAGGTCATGTCGGACTTCAACGGCGACTCCGACTTCGGGCTTCTCGGCGTGGACGCCTTGCGCCATGAGACCGGCGGCTGGTTCCGGAAGCAGTACCGGAAGGGCGGCGATGTCGTGGCGACGGACGAGGGGTTCGAACGGTGGGCGGTCCAGCTCTCGCGGCGGATCGTGAACCCGTACCTGCACGACGCCGTGGATCGCGTGGTCCGGGACCCCGCGCGCAAGCTGGCATGGAATGACCGGATCATCGGGACGATGCGCCGGGCGATCAAGGCCGGGGTTGCGCCGAGGCGGTACGCGCTTGGCGTCGCCGCGGCCCTGCGGATCCTGCACCCCCGGGCGACCCGTGGGGCCGCGCTCGGCGAGCTCGCCGGGGGTTGGGACGACACCGTCCCCACCCGGGAGCGCCGCGCCGTCCTGGTCGCGGTCGCGGAAGCTTGGCCCCTCATCGCGCACTGGTTCCCGCGCCGCTCGCCGACCCTCGCGGCCCTCCCCGCCGTCCGGGACTACCTGCGCGCCTGAGGCCCGCGACAACCCGGGAGTCTTCCCCCGGGTGAGCTCCCGGCACTACAATGGTCGGATGGCCTCAGGTTCCATCATCATCCGCGGGGCACGGGAGCATAACCTCAAGAACATCTCCCTGACCCTGCCGCGCGACCAGCTCGTGGTCGTGACGGGCATCTCGGGGTCGGGGAAGTCGTCCCTGGCCTTCGACACCCTGTACGCCGAGGGCCAGCGCCGTTACGTCGAGTCCCTCTCCGCCTACGCCCGCCAGTTCCTGGGCCGGATGGAGAAGCCGGACGTGGACTCGATCGAGGGGCTCTCGCCCGCGATCGCGATCCAGCAGAAGGCGGTCTCGCACAATCCGCGGTCGACCGTGGGGACCGTGACCGAGATCTACGACTACCTCCGCCTGCTGTACGCCCGGATCGGCCAGCCGCATTGCTGGCAGTGCAATCGTCCGATCACGCGCCAGACCGTGGACCAGATCGTGGACACGGTGATGGGGATGAAGGATGGCACGAAGCTCGTCCTGCTCGCGCCGGTGGTCCGGGGCCGCAAGGGCGAATACAAGCACATCTTCGACCAGCTCCGGGGGCAGGGGTTCGTCCGCGTGCGCGTCGACAAGGCCCTGCGCGAGCTGTCCGAGGACATCAAGCTCGACAAGCAGAAGAAGCACACGATCGAGGTCGTCGTCGACCGGCTGGTCGCGGGATCGAACATCGCCAAGCGGCTCGCGGACTCGACCGATCTCGCGCTGAAGCTCGGCCAGGGCGTCATGACCGTCGAGGCCGGGGACACTGCCCACCTCTTCTCGCAGGCGCTCGCGTGCCCGCACTGCGGGATCTCGATGGAGGAGCTGACCCCGCGCCTCTTCTCGTTCAACAGCCCGTTCGGCGCGTGCCCGGCGTGCAACGGGCTGGGCACTACCACGGAGGTGGACCCGCGGCTCGCGATCGACGAGGAGCGGCCGCTGAACTCGGGGGCCGTGCGGCCGTGGGACCACCCGGGGGCCCTCTTCTACCACCAGACGCTCAAGGCGCTGGCGGACCGCCACAAGTTCCGCATGGACGTCCCCTTCAAGAAGCTCCCGGCCGCCGCGCGCGAGATCGTGCTCAACGGCTCCGAGGAGGAACTGGTCGTGACCTGGTACCGCGACGGGAAACAGCAGCGGTACGAGGGCAAGTTCGCGGGCGTGCTCGCGATCCTGCGCGAGAAGCGGGACGAGATGGACGGGAACGGCGACGACGGGGGGATGGAGTCCGCGATCATGTCCCGGTTCGTGCGGGAACTGCCCTGCGAGGAGTGCCATGGACAGCGCCTGCGCAAGGAGGCGCTCGCGGTCACGGTCGTGGACCAGTCCATCGTGAAGGTGACGGCGCAGTCGGTGAAGGCGGCCGTCCGGTTCTTCGACGAGATCAAGCTCTCGCCGCGCGACCAGAAGATCTCGGGGCAGGTGCTCAAGGAGATCCGGGGCCGGCTCAAGTTCCTGGGTAACGTCGGGCTCGAGTACCTGACGCTCGACCGGGCCGCGACCTCGCTCTCGGGAGGGGAGTCCCAGCGCATCCACCTCGCCACCCAGATCGGTTCCTCGCTCGTGGGGGTGCTCTACATCCTCGACGAGCCCTCGATCGGCCTTCACCAGCGCGACAACGTCCGCCTGCTCTCGACGCTCAAGACCCTCCGGGACCTCGGCAACACCGTGATCGTGGTCGAGCACGACCCCGAGACCATGATCGAGGCGGATTACCTCGTGGACCTCGGTCCGGGGGCCGGTTCCGAAGGGGGGCACATCGTGGCCCAGGGCACGCCGGAGGAGGTCATGCGCGCCGAATCCTCGCTAACGGGGCTCTATCTCTCGGGCAAACGGAAGATCCCGGTTCCCGACCGGCGCCGGGACGGCTCGGGGAAGGCGCTCGTGCTCAAGGGCGCGCGCGAGAACAACCTCAAGGGCGACGAGGTCCGCATTCCGCTGGGCGCGTTCACGTGCGTCTGCGGGGTCTCGGGTTCCGGTAAGAGCAGTCTGGTCACCGAGACCCTGTATCCCGCCCTCATCCACGAGCTGTACCGGACGGCGGTGAAGTCGGCGCGGTACGACACGCTCGACGGCTGCCAGTTCCTGGACCGGGTCATCGTCGTGGACCAGTCCCCGATCGGGCGGACCCCGCGGTCGAACCCGGCGACCTACACGGCCGCGTTCAACCACATCCGCAACCTCTTCGCCGCGCTCCCGGAGGCGAAGGTGCGCGGGTACGAGCCGGGCCGGTTCTCGTTCAACGTCCAGGGCGGCCGGTGCGAGGCCTGCCAGGGCGACGGCATCCTGCGCATCGAGATGCACTTCCTGCCCGACGTCTACGTCCCCTGCGAGGTCTGCAAGGGCCGGCGGTACAACCGCGAGACGCTCGAGGTCTTCTTCAAGGGCAAGTCCATCGCGGACGTCCTCGAGATGACCGTGGCCGAAGCGTACGAGTTCTTCAAGGCGACGCCGTCGCTGTCCCGGACGCTGGGGACCCTCAACGAGGTGGGACTCGGGTACATTCACCTCGGGCAGGCGGCCACCACGCTCTCGGGCGGCGAAGCGCAGCGGGTCAAGCTCGCGACCGAGCTGTGCAAGCGGGCGACCGGGAAGACGATATACATCCTGGACGAGCCGACGACGGGCCTGCACTTCGAGGATGTGCGCAAGCTCCTGGAGGTCCTGAACCGGCTCGTGGACGCGGGCAACACGGTTCTCGTCATCGAGCACAACCTCGAGGTCGTCAAGAGCGCCGACTGGATCGTGGATCTCGGCCCCGAGGGTGGTGACGAGGGCGGCCGCGTGGTCGCCTCAGGCACCCCCGAGGCGGTTGCGAAGATCAAGGCGTCGCACACGGGACGGTTCCTGGCCCCCGCGTTGAACGGCGGCCGCTCCGCGGCCGCTTCCAAGTCATGAGTCTGCCGGACTCGCTGACTGCCCGCGTAGAGAAGTTCCTCCAGTCCCTCTCAGCCGCCCGCGGCGCCTCCCCGAATACGATCCTGGCATACCGGGGCGACCTCGCTGAGATCGCGGAGTTCATCACGGGACGGAACATCGCGGCATGGGAGGACGTGGCGGTCAACGACGTCCGCGCCTACGCCGCCGCGGCACTCCAGCGCGGGCTGGGCGGTGCGTCGCTGTCCCGCCGGCTTTCGGCCCTGAGATCCTTCTACCAGCACGGCTGCCGGCAGGGCTGGTTCAACGCCAACCCCGCCGCTGGCGTGCGCGGGCCGCGGAAGGGCCGCCCCCTGCCGCGCGCGCTCGACGAGGCCGAGATGCTCAAGGTCCTGCGCGCGACCTTCGAGGCGATGAAGGCGAAAGAGACCAAGCGGTTGGGAGGGCAGGCGGCTCGCCAGCGGGCGCGACGGCTTCGGGCCCTCGTCGAGCTCTTGTACTCCGGCGGCCTGCGAGCGGCCGAGGCGATCGGGCTCAACTGGGGCGACGTCGACCTGCGCGAGGGCTTCGTCAAGGTCACGGGGAAGGGGAACAAGGAGCGCGTGGTGCCGGTCGGCAAGCACGCGACGGAGGCCCTGGCGGACTACCGGTACGCGTGCGGCAACCCGGGTGGCAACGCGCCCGTGTTCATCACCAAGAACGGCCGGCTTTCCCAGCGGATGCTGACCAAGGACTTCGCCCGGCTCACGAAGCTGGCGGCCATCGGCAAGCCCGTGACCGCGCACATGCTCCGCCACAGCTTCGCGACCCACCTGCTCGAGCACGGCGCCGACCTGCGCGCGGTGCAGGAACTGCTGGGCCACGCCCGCCTGACGACGACCGAGATCTATACCAGGATCACGGCCAAGCGCCTGAAGCGCATCTACGCGAAAGCCCATCCGAGGGCGTAGGTCGCGACTTGCGGCGAGGGCTCCTAGGCGAGCATCGCACGCATCGGCTGGAGCGTGCGGTTGAAGGGATTCAGGACGAGCCCGAGAACCTCGAGGGTCACGGCGCCGAGCAGGGCTTCATCGCCGGCCGTTCCCAGGATCACGGGCGAGTGTGCTTCGCCCTCGTGCAGGGAAATCAGGCACTCGGTGACCCCGCGCTCGATCGTGGTGCCGTCTGCGAGCGAGAACTTCATGGTCCGCTTCGGGCGCAGGCCGATGGCCTTCCACGCGCGCTCGGGCAGGAGCGAGTACGACGCCCCGCTGTCCACGAGAAACCGGAGGTGCCTGCGACCCTTCGGTCCTTTGATTTCTCCTTCGAGATAGGTGAGGCCCATGACAGTCCCATCCTATCCCGCCTCTCCGTCCAAGTGCAACGCCTGCCTGGCGCGCGTCGCCATCCCGATCTCCAGCACGCCTGCATGAACGCGCCCACCCCAGAGCCTGAGTTGACGGGGGATCTCGTATGACGCTAACGTATGACAAGAGGGAAAGATGACGATCAGCGTCCGTCTCGATGCCAGGACCCAGTCGGTGCTCGACCGGCTTGCGCGGGAGCGCGGGTTGAGCCGTTCCCAGATCGTCCGGGAGTCCCTGGCGCGGTTCGGTGGGGAATCGGGGGCCGGGATCGCCCGGGAACCGGGCCAGCCGTACGAGCGGGTCAAGCACCTGATCGGTTGTGTCAACGGGCCGCCGGACTTGGCCTCCCGGGCCCAGGATCGCGTCCGGCAGGTCATCGCGGCCAGGAACCGTGTACGGCGTCCTCGCTGACACCGGTCCGCTGGTCGCCCTGCTCAACCGGAACGACGACTTCCACAGTGCGTGCAAGGACGAGTTCCGGAGGATCGCGGACCCGCTACTGACCGTCTGGCCGGTCATCACCGAGGTGATGCATCTTCTTCCCGCCCGGTCCGCCGGGCGGGATGCGCTGTGGGAGATGATGGCTGTCGGGGTCCTGCGAGTCGTCGCGCTGGACGACGGCGACATGCCGCGGATGCGTGAGATCATGCGCAAGTACGATGATCAGGACGTCGACTTGGCGGACGCAGCTCTCGTGCGGGTGGCGGAGCGGGAGGGCTTGGAGCGCATCTTCACGCTGGACCGGGATTTCACCGTGTACCGGATCGGACGAACGGGCCGGTTCTCGATCATGCCGGCCGTATGAAATGCGCGGTGTGCAAGCATGGGGAAACCCGTCCAGGAATGACGACCGTCACTCTGGCCCGGGCGAGAGCGACGCTGGTCTTCAAGTCGGTCCCCGCACGTGTCTGCGCGAATTGCGGCGAGTCCTACGTGGACGAGGCTATTGCGACGAGATTGCTGGAGCAGGCCGAGAAGGCTGCGAAGGGCGGCGTTGAGGTGGCTATCCGGGCCTACGCGCCGGCCTGACGATTATTCCCGCATTCTCACGAGTCGTCTGAAGCGCATCAACGCCAAGGCCCATCCGAGGGCGTGATACCATGAAGGTGATGGAGCATTCGCTGAAGATTACTGTGACGCTGGAGCCCGGCGAGGACGGGTACATCGTCGCCGAGTGCCCCGCGATTCCCGGGTGCGTGTCCCAGGGCAAGACCAAGGATGAAGCGCTCGCCAACATTCGGGAAGCGATCATGGCCTGCCTGGAAGTGCGTGCCGAGCAGAAGCTCCCGCTCACTGTCGAAACACGGGAAATCGAGATCCCGCTCGCCGCCTAGTTGTCCAGCCTCCCGGTTGTCTCCGGCCGCGACGCCCGCAAGGCATTCGAGAAGTTGGGTTGGCAGTTCGCCCGGCAAGTCGGCAGTCACATGATCCTCACCAAACCGGGCTCATGGGCGTCCCTGTCCGTGCCCGACCATCGGGAGCTGGATCGAGGGACCCTTCGGAAGCTCATTCGTCTCGCCGGGATCACGGTCGACGAATTCGTGGCGAATCTCTAGGCGTCTGGCGCACATGTACGCGAAGGCTCGCCCCCGCGCCTGATTGACGGGAATCTCGCGTGAAGCTAGCGTATGACAAGAGGGGAAGATGACGATCAGCGTTCGCCTCGATGCCAGGACCCAGTCGGTGCTCGACCGGCTTGCGCGGGAGCGCGGGTTGAGCCGTTCCCAGATCGTCCGGGAGTCCCTGGCGCGGTTCGGTGGGGAATCGGGGGCCGGGATCGCCCGGGAACCGGGCCAGCCGTACGAGCGGGTCAAGCACCTGATCGGTTGTGTCAACGGGCCGCCGGACTTGGCCTCCCGGGCCCAGGATCGCGTCCGGCAGGTCATCGCGGCCAGGAACCGTGTACGGCGTCCTCGCTGACACCGGTCCGCTGGTCGCCCTGCTCAACCGGAACGACGATTTCCATGGAGCGTGCAAGGACGAGTTCAGGCGGCTTGCGGACCCGCTCCTGACAGTCTGGCCGGTCATCACCGAGGCGATGCACCTGCTTCCCCCCCCTGTCCCCGGGACGGGATGCGCTGTGGGAGATGATGGCGGCCGGAGTCCTTCGAGTCGTCGCGCTGGACGATGGCGACATGCCGCGGATGCGCGAGATCATGCGCAAGTACGATGATCAGGGCGTCGACCTGGCGGACGCAGCTCTCGTGCGGGTGGCGGAGCGGGAGAGCCTGGAGCGCATCTTCACGCTGGATCGGGACTTCACCGTGTACCGGATTGGCCGGACGGGCCGGTTCTCGATCATGCCGGCCATCGGGCGCTAGGGGCCGTCCGTTCGGTTCAATCGCATCTGCGCGAAAGCCCATCCGAGGGCGTGAGGCGGGGCAGGACAGAAGTGGCTATAGCGTGAAGTTGAGCCCGAGGCGGGCATGCCAGCCGGAGAGCGAGATGTCCACAGGGGAACGAAACCGATCGGCGAGAACTTCCCCCCGCATGTACTCATCGAATCCGTCGAGATTGACGTCGGATTCATTGGTGAAGCCCAGGCTGGCGGGTGCGGCGAGCAGGTACCCCACTTCGATCCCGATACTGCACCAGGAGAAGAGACGGCGGCCTATCGACCCGCAGAGATCGAGGGTGGAGGCAACGCCCACGAGCGGATCGTGTTCCCAGTAGTGGACGGCACCGCCGGGGCCGGTGAATTGGCGATCGACGGCTAGATTCGCGTGGATGAGCGTCAGGCCCGCGGAACTCTCCGCCCGCAAGATCCATCCATGCGGGGTGTCGATCTCAGTCCACAAGCCGACAAGCACAGGGACGCCCGTGACGTCGAGATTCCACCTCTGTTCGAGCGATTCCCCAGCCGTGCCCTTCATGGTGATCCTCGAGTGGGACTCGAAGCCAAGCACCTCGAGCGTGCCGCTCCACCCCCAGCGTTCGCCTGTGCGGTGACGCATCGAAAAGCCGACGGACGGGATCCCGAAGGTCAGGGCAGATGTGTGGACCATGGACGCGGAGGTGGCTCCATAGGCGGTCCTGAATCGCGAAAACTCGGCATCCGCCATGTCGTGAAGAGAGTCGAGTACGCCGCCCGGCCGTATGCCGAGAGCGCCCGCGTTCACGGCGAGCGCCCAATCCCCGGGCGTGGCACGGCAGATGCCGCTGACCGTCAGGCACATGGCGGCGAGAGTGGATATCCGCAGACACTTCGACCTGGCCATTGCGCTTGCTGCCGCGGAGTACAACGGTTCCGCCATTTCCTTCCAGTCCCTACGCTCATGCATGACGACGAGATTCTAGCATTGAAAGGCGGGGGATGGCCCGGGCGGCCATGCGCAATGCGGCGGATTCGCGATAGGATACGAAAGATATGAAACACGCGATCGCGAAGGCGGACACGCTCCTCGAAGCCCTGCCGTACCTGCGGCAGTTCCGGGGTGCGACGTTCGTCATCAAGTACGGGGGCTCCATCCAGGACACGCCGGGGGGCGAGGAGAGCGTGGTCGAGGACCTGCTCTTCCTGCATTCCGTCGGGATCTGGCCCGTGGTCGTCCACGGCGGCGGCAAGGAGATCAGCGAGGCCCAGAAGCAGGCGGGGCTCGCGCCCCGGTTCGTCCAGGGGCTGCGGGTTACCGACGACCGGACGATGGCGCTCACGGACCGGATCCTGGGCCGGATCAACGCCCGCATCGTGGCCAAGCTGGGGAAGTTCGGCGACGACGGGGCCGGGTTCTCGGGCAAGAAGGGCGCCGTACTCATCGCCCGGAAGAGGCGGCTCACGGGCGTTCACGCGAAAGAGGACCTCGGCCACGTGGGCGAGGTCGTGTCGTTCAACATGAAGCCCCTACTCCGGGCCAGGAACCGGGTGCCCATCTTCTCGTCCGTCGCGGTCGGGAAGAGCGGCGAGCTCTACAACGTCAACGCCGACGACGTGGCGGCGGCGCTGGCCGGGAAGCTCCGGGCGGCCAAGCTCGTTCTCATGACCGACGTGGCCGGGATCCAGGACGGCGCCGGCAACCTGCTCTCGTCGCTGACCCCGGCGAAGGCACGGGCGCTCATCGGGAGCGGCGTGATCTCGCGGGGCATGATCCCGAAGGTCCGCGCCTGCCTGAACGCGCTCTCGCAGGGCGTAGGCAAGGCCCACATCATCGACGGACGGCTCCGGCATTCGGTGCTGCTCGAGATATTCACCCTGAAAGGGGTCGGGACCGAGATAGTCAAGTCCTGATGGCAATTGCCGAACGTTTCATGTTGAGAGCCCTCGCGCTCGCCGAGCGTGGCCGGGGCTACACGGGGACGAATCCCCTCGTCGGGGCCGTCGTCGTCCACGGTAGCCGCGTCGTGGGCGAAGGATGGCACGTCCGGTATGGCGGGCCGCACGCCGAGGCCGTGGCGCTGGCGTCCGCCGGAGACCGCGCCCGCGGCGCAACCTTGTACGTCACTCTCGAGCCGTGCAGCCGGATGGGCAAGATGCCGCCGTGCACGCGCATGGTCATCCAGTCAGGCATCCGGCGGGTGGTCGTGGCGCTTCGGGACCCTCTCGAGCGGGGTCGGGGGTTGGCCGAGCTCCGGCGACACGGCATCCAGGCGAAGGCGGGCGTGCTCGAGCGGCAGGCGCGGGCCCAGAACCACGAGTGGTTCGTGCGGCTCCGGACCCGGCGGCCCTACGTGATCCTCAAGCTCGCGACCACGCTCGACGGCCGGATCGCGGACGCGCGGCGGCGGTCGAAGTGGATCACGTCGCCGGCGGCCCGGAACTGGACCCGGCAACTGCGGCGGCGCGTGGATGCGGTCATGGTCGGCGCCGGTACCGCGATCGCGGACGATCCGCGGCTCACGGCGCCGGGCCGGACGGACGGCCCGATCCGGATCGTCGTGGACGGCCGGGCCCGGCTCGGGCTGAAGGCCCGTCTCCTGCGGGGCGGCAACGCGATCATGGTCGTGTCGGCGAAGGCGCCGCGGGCCCGCGTGGGCTCGCTGCGGGCCGCAGGGGCCCGGATCGTGACCGTGGCCGGGCGCGGGGCGCGGATGCCGTTGCGGGCCGTCCTTAAGGCTCTCTATGCTGAGGGCGTGGGCTCCATCGTGTGCGAGGGCGGTGCGGACCTGGCGGGCGGGCTCGTGGCGGGCCGGCTCGTGGATCGCGCCGTGATCGTGCTCGCCCCCCGGCTGCTCGGCGGGCGCGGCTCCCTGCCCTCGATCCTGGGGCCCGATTCCCCGCTCGCTCGCGCCCTCTCGCTCGGCCCTGTCCGCGTCCACCGGGTGGGCCCGGACGTGATCGTGGACGGCGACGTGCCGGGTCGGAACTAGCCCCGTGTTCTCGGGCATCGTCGAGGCGCTGGGGCGGGTCGAGCGGATCGACCGGACTGCCAAGGGCGCGACGATCACGATCGAGGCGGGCGCGTTCGGACGCCGGGTCCGGGCGTCCGAGAGCGTGTGTACGAGCGGCGTCTGTCTCACCGTGGTGAAGAAGCGAGGGGCACGGTTCACGGTCCAGCTCGTGCCCGAAACCCTCCGGGTCACCTCGCTCGGCGGCCTCCGGGCCGGGTCGCGCGTGGACCTCGAGGCCTCGCTGCGGCTGAACTCCCTCATCGGCGGACACCTCGTCGTCGGCCATGTGGACGGCGTCGGGATCGTGACCCAGTTCGACCGGGAGGGGACGGGGCGCAGGATCCGGATCCGGCCGCCGCGGGAGCTCGCGAAGTACATCGCCCTGAAGGGATCGGTGGCCGTGAATGGCGTGAGCCTGACGGTGGCACGCGTCACCGGAGACACCTTCGAGATCGCGCTCATCCCGTACACGCTCTCGCATACGACCCTGGGCGACGCCGCACCGGGAGCCCGAGTCAACATCGAGGTGGACCTCATCGCCCGTTACGTCGAGCGCCTGTTGGCGGCTCGGAGGCACTAGGTGCGGGTCGAGGGGACGCCGGGCCAGTTCTCGGACCTCCCCTCGAAGGAGCCAGTCGCGGGAAAGCGCAAACCGTCATCGTCGGGCAAGTCGGGGGCGGCCAAGCCCCCGTCGTTCGTCGAGGAGCTGCGGGCGGCCGTCGAGGCCGACGATGCGACGGAGACGGACTGGACCCGGCTCATCCAGGAGGTCGACACGACCGGCCGTGAGGTCCTCGCCCACCAGGACGAGGAGCACCTGACGGCGTACAAGAACGCCGTGCGCGCCTTCCTGACGGCCGCGGTCAAGCGCGCCTACCGCGTGCGCGTGGTCGAGGGTCACGGGCCCAACCCCAAGCTCTACATCATCGTGGACAGGATCGAGGGGAAGCTGGACGAGATGACGCGCACCGTGCTGTCGGCCCAGAAGAACCCGCTCGCCCTGCTGGCGCAGGTGGAGGAACTCCGGGGACTCCTTCTCGACCTCAGAACGTAATAGAATAGACCCATCGTGTTGAACAGCATCGAGGAAGCATTCGCCGAACTGCGCGCCGGGCGGCAGGTCATCGTCGTCGACGACGAGGACCGGGAGAACGAGGGCGACCTCGTCATGGCCGCCGAGAAGGCGACGCCGGCCGCCGTGAACTTCATGATGAAGGAGGGGCGGGGGCTCATCTGCGTGCCGCTGACGGCGGAGCGGGGCGAGACCCTCCGACTCGACCCGCAGGTGGCGGACAACACCTCCCGCCACGGCACCGCGTTTACGGTGTCTGTGGACGCGTCTTCCACCTCCACGGGCGTATCCGCCCATGACCGCTCCCTCACGATTCGCGCGCTGGCGGACCCCGCGGCGAAACCCGAAGACCTCCTCCGGCCCGGGCACATCTTCCCGCTGTACGCGGACGAGGGTGGCGTGCTCCGGCGGGCGGGGCACACGGAAGCCACCGTGGACCTCGTGCGGCTGGCCGGGCTGACGCCCATGGGCGTCCTGTGCGAAATCGTGTCGGAGGACGGGACGATGGCGCGGCTCCCGGCGCTGTCCGATTTCGCGAAGCGGCACGGGCTCAAGATCGTGAGCATCGCGGATCTCATCCGGTACCGCCGGTCGCGAGAGAGACTCGTGGAACGGGTTGTGGACATCGACTTCCCGACGCGGGTGGGCGAGTTCCGGCTCCACCTGTACCGCAACATCCTGGACAACGTCCACCATCTGGCGGTTGTCAAGGGCACGCTGTCTCCCGAGGTGCCGGCACTCGTGCGCATGCACTCCGAGTGCCTGACCGGGGACATCTTCCACTCCCTCCGCTGTGACTGCGGCCAGCAGCTCGAGGGTGCCCTCGAGGCGATCGAGGCGTCCGGGTGCGGCGTCCTCTGCTACATGCGCCACCACGAGGGGCGGGGCATCGGACTGCCGAACAAGCTCAAGGCGTACAAGCTCCAGGAGCAGGGGTTCGACACCGTGGAAGCCAACCGGGAGCTCGGGTTCGCCGCGGACCTCCGGGATTACGGGGACGGCGCGCAGATGCTCCTCGATCTCGGGGTCAGGCGCATCCGCCAGCTCACGAACAACCCCAAGAAGATCGTGGGGCTCGAGGGCTACGGGATCGAGATCGTCGAGCGCGTGCCCATCGAGTTCAAGTCCAACCCCGTCAACGAGCGCTACCTGAAGTCGAAGCGCGACAAGATGGGCCACCTGTTCCAGCACCTGCCATGACGGTCTACCGGGGCGCTCGGCGCGATCCCGCGGGGCGGTACCTCGTCGTCGTGGCCGAGTTCAATCACTGGATCACGGATCGGCTCCTCCGGGGGGCGCTGCGCGCGTTTGCGGCGGCGGGGGTCCGGGCATCCCGCGTCGACGTGGCCTGGGTGCCGGGGTCGTTCGAACTGCCCGCCGCGGCCAAAGCCGGCGTGGCCACGGGCCGCTACCGGGGCGTTGTAGCCCTCGGCGCCGTCATCCGGGGGGAGACGACGCACGACGAGCACGTGGCGGCCGGATGCGTGCAGGGGCTCCAGGCCGTGGCAGCGTCGACGAGCATTCCGATTACCTTCGGCGTCATCACGGCGAACACGTTCGACCAGGCCGCAGCCCGGGCCCGGCTGGACGGCGGGAGAAACATGGGTGCGGGCGCGGCCCGCGCTGCCGTCGAGATGGCGACCCTGCTCGACCGGCTCAGCCGGTGACCGACACCGCTCCCGCCGGCGGCCGGCGCCGGGGCCGGGAACTCGCAATGAAGCTCCTGTACCAGGTGCGCGTGGGCGGATGCACCCTGGACGAGGCCTGTGCCTCGTTCGAGGAGTTCAAGGAGTCGCCGGACCGCGTGAAGGCCTTCGGCCTTGAGCTGGCCAAGGGCGTGGTCGACCGCAAGTCGGACGTGGAAGACGCCCTCCGGCAGTCGCTGACGGGCTGGGACCTCGACCGGCTGGCGGCGATCGACGGCCAGCTCCTGCGCGTGGCGACCTACGAGCTCCTCTTCTGCGACGACATCCCGGCCCGGGTCACGATCGACGAGGCCATCGAGATCTCACGCGAGTACTCGACAGGGGAGTCGACGAAGTTCGTGAACGGGGTGCTGGACGCGGTGGCCTCGAAGCACGCCGCCCGGAAGCTGGAGAAGGGGACGTAGTTGAGAAGTTGACAAACTCCCCCGCTCTCGCGGCGCGGGGAGCGAGTTTGTCAACTTCTCAACTACGTCCCTCTCGCTGTCGCCCTTGTGTGGTTCGAGCCGGGGTGCGATCATAGGCGCGTCATGCCGGGGGCGCAGTCCGACCGCTCGATCATCCATCCTGCTCGCATTTCCATGCTCCTGACGGTTCTCGCACTCTTCCTCCCGGGTATTGGCGCGGGGGACGGCTGGGACCCGTGGGATGACGTGGCCACGGGGGCGCTGCCGCTGACTCCGGCAGTCTCGGAAATGTTCCATGGCCCGCACTCGCTCGGTCCCACGGACCTGTACGACTGGTTCGTGGTCGGCATGGTGGCGGGCAGTGTCTATCACTTCGACACGTGCGGCGGGACCGGCGACACCGTTATCCAGATCTACAACACGCCCAGTTCGACGCAGTTCCAGGTGGCCTATGACGACGACAGCAGTGCCGGGGAGTGCGGCGTGAGTTACAGCTTGGCATCGTATCTGGACTATACGGCTCCGGCAACCGGAAGCTACTACGTGAGGATCCGGCGATACGGAGAGACGTCGGCATATGAGACCTGGTCGGGGACGCTCCATTACTGGATCAACGGTCCGCCCTACACGCCGGATTCGCCCACGGGGCCGTCCACGGGGTCGACATGCGTCGAGTACACCTTTACGGCCACCGGCACGGACCCGTCAGGAGACCGGATCACCTACTACTGGGACTACAACGGAGACGGATTCACCGATTCGGTATCGTCCGAGTTGGTGTCCGGGACGCCCCAGTGCCTGGCGCGCACGTTCACGACGCCGGGCGTCTACAACATCTCCGTCAAGGCCGTGGACTCGCACGGATCGCAGTCCGGCTGGTCCTCCCCCCACGCGATCACGGTCGCGGAGTATCCCCAGGCCGACGCGGGGGCGGACGGAGACGCCGGTAACTGGTACTCGGACGCCCGGCAGGTCCCGCCGGGGTCCTTCGCCGGATTCGCCAACTGGTCCTGCGACTACTACGACTACTACACCTTCTACGGCGCGTCGGGAGACCAGATCTCGTTCACGCTCACGCCGCCCCCGGGCGGACGGTTCTACATCTACCTCTACGACCCCTCGCTTAGCCTGCGGGCGTCGAGCGTCAATGCCGGCGTGGGGGCGGCGCAGGCCCTGTCGTACACCGCCAGCGTGGCGGGGTTCTGGACCGTGAGGGTTTGGGCGAACGACGGTGGCGGGACGTACTCATGCGCGTTGTCGGGGGTCCCGGACCTCGCCAACCTGTCCACGACGCTGACGATGTCCCAGGCCAGCGTATCGCTTGGGCAATGGTTCGAGACCGTGGTGCACATTACGAACACGGGAGGGACCGCGGCCAACACCGTGATCCCGAGCCTGTCGCCGGTCGGCGGGGCCCCGCTCGTGACGGCCATGGGCGGTCCGCTCCCCGTGCCGCCGGTCAGCATTGGTTCCCTGGCGTCGCAGTCATTCACCTGGACCTGGAGCGCGAGCGGCTCGGGGGCGGTCACGTTCTCCGCCACGGTCAGCGGTGTCGACTCGGCCACGCTGACCGCGCTGACCGCCAGGGTCTCGACGTCGGGCCGCCTTCAGGTGCCGGCCAGCCTGTCCGGGCTCGCGTCGGTCGCGCCGCTGTCGGCCAAGCAGGGGGACACGATCACGCTCATCCTGTCCGCCGCCAATTCCGGGGAAGCCATCGCGATCGGCGTCAGTCCGGTGGCGGCCGTCCTCCCGGCTGGTCCATTGACCGCCGTGTCCGGCCCCCTGCCCGCGGGACCGGTGGGCGTGTCCGGCGGCTCCGCGGGGGTGTTCACCTGGACCTACGAAGCGGTGCTGCCCGGGATCGTTACCTTCACGGCGAGCGCGGCCGGCTCGGACGGTAACTCAGGCGCGCCGCTGATGGCGGCCGGGGGGGCGGGCCCCGTGACGATCCAGCCGGCGGCCGTCCTGAAGGCGTCCGTGGCGCCGCCGGCGCTCTCGTGCCGGGTAGGCGAGTTCTTCGGGTTCGCCCTCACGGTATCGAACACGGGACTCGCCGACGCGGCGGGGGTCGGGCCCTCGCTCCTGCTCGAGAACTCCTCGCTGGCCACGGTGACCTCGGGTCCGACGCCGGCCGGGCCCATGGCGTTGGCGGCCGGGGCCGTCACGTCGTTCGGCTGGCAGTTGCAGGCGCGCCTGGCGGGCGCGCTGGTCCTCAGCGCTTCCGCGTCCGGGACGGACGTCATGAACCTGGTGCCCGTCGGCCGCATCGTCCCGATGACGGTCGCGATCCTGCCGCTGCTCACCGGGAGCGCCTCCGCCGTGCCCGCGGCGGTGAAGATGGGAGGGGCCGTCCGGCTGGTACTGGCCGTGAGCAACGGGGGGGCGATCGCGGCCACGCTGACCGCGGCGTCCGTCGGCCTCAGCGACGCTCATCTGGCCGTGCCCGCGGGCCCGGTCCCGGCCTTCCCGATCGTGCTCGCGCCGGGCGAGACCAGGAGCCTGGCCTGGGACTGGACGGTCCGCGGCTCGGGCGGCCTGACGCTGACGCCGGTGGTGGCCGGGACGGCTAACGGCGTCCCCGTGTCGGCGGGGGGGTCGGTCCAGGTGGCCATCGAGTCGCGGTTCACCGAGGACGTCGTGGCGTTTCCCAATCCCGTGCGGGGCGACCTCCTGCGGATGGCGCTCCGGCTCGACCCGGCGGCGACGCGGATCACGGTCGAGGTCGCGAACGCCGCGCGCGACCGGGTTTGGCGGGGGGAATGGGCTCGCGCCGAGGCGCCGTACGGGGACCTCGAAATCAGGGGCGTGGCGCGCTGGGCCCCGGGCCTGTACTTCCTGATGGCGAGGACGAGGACGGACGCGGGGATCGAGCGGGCCTACCCGCCGGTCAAGATCGACGTGCGGCGATGACGCCGGGGCTACGAATCGCCTTCGCGTTTGCGCTCGTGCGGGGGATCGCGGGGGCCGCCACCGCCCAGGTGGAGCCGGCGGCGGAGGTGCGCGCGTCCTTCCTCTCGGTGGGGATCGGGGCCCGGCCGGCGGCTCTGGGCGGGGCGTTCACCTCGGTGGCTGATGACGCCTCCGCGCTGTCCTGGAACCCGGCGGGGCTGGCCCTGCTCCGGCGTCCCGCCGCCGTGGCGACCTACGACCTGATGGGGCTGGACACGTCACTGTCCTGCGTCGCGGGCGCGTTGCCGGTCGCCGGCGGAACCCTCGGGGCGGGGGTTATCGCCTTCACGTACGGGACCCTCGTGGTCCGGAACGAACTCGGGGACAAGGTGGGGACGGAGTCTCCCGTGGACCTGTGCGCGTTGGCGGGATACGGTCTGCCGTGGCCGCGGTGGTTCCCGGTGCCGGGATACGGGGGCGCGTCCGTGGAGGTGGTGCGGGAGGCCTCGGGGATTGTGGTCCCCGGCGTGAGCCTGGGGGGCATGGTCCAGCTCGCTCCCGCGCTCAGGGGCGGCTGGGCGTTGATGCACCTCGGTCCGCGGTCCGGGGGCTTCTCCCTGCCGGGGTTCGCGAGCGCCGGGATCGGGTGGATGCCGTGGCGCGAGGTGCAGGTGGCCCTCGACGGCGGCTGGATGATCGCACCGGGATCGCCGTGGGTCGCCGCCGGCGCGGAGTACAGTCCGCATCCCGCGTTGACCGTGCGGGCCGGCTACCGGTGGAGGCCGACCCAGGCGTCGGTGGGGGGCTCGCCCGGGTTCGCGGCGGGTCTGGGCGTCCGCCCGGGCGCGGTCGTGCACCGACCGGTCTGGAGCGTTGATTACGCCTTCCAGCCGTTCTCGGGTGTCGCGGCCAGCCACCGCGTCGCGGTCTCGTACGGGTTCGCCGAGGGCTGGAAGGCGCCCGCGATGGCGGTCACGGCATCGCGCATCCGGGAGGCGGTGGCGGCATTCATCGGGGAGAAGAGCGGCCCTGACGGGCTGTTCCCGGTTCGGGATGAACGGTCCCGGAAGGACTGGCGCCTGAGTCTGAACTTCCTCCGGGAGTCCGTGGTCCGATACGGGAATATCTACCGCGTCTGTTCCGATTTCGCTGGCAAGGAGGGAGACCGCATCGTGGACTTCGACATCGACTTCTGGGTCCGCGCCGATGCCGAGGGCTATCTCGATGTCTCGCAGGTCAAGATCCACTCGATGGACAACGTTCAGCGGCTGAAGTACAAGGGGGACGGCACGGAGGTGCCCTGAGTCCCGTGGAGAAGGGGACGTAGTTGAGAAGTTGACAAACTCCCCCGCTCTCGCGGCGCGGGGAGCGAGTTTGTCAACTTCTCAACTACGTCCCTCCCTCGACGGGGTTTTCCAGCACCCCGATTCGCTCGATCTCGAGGCGCATGTGCTGGCCGGGCTTGAGGAAGACCGGGGGATTCTGAAAGACTCCCACGCCGTTCGGGGTGCCCGTGGCGACGAGGTCCCCGGGCAGGAGCGTGATGCCCCGGCAGATGAACGCGAGGAGTTCGGCCACGGGGAAGATCATCTCCCGGGTGTTCGAGTCCTGCCAGACGAGTCCGTTGACCGCGCTCGACAGGCTCAGGCTCTGGGGGTCCGGGATCTCATCCCGGGTCACGATCACGGGCCCGATGGGGCAGAAGGTGTCGAGCGACTTGCCCCGGACCCACTGCTTGTCCCCGAACTGGAGGTCCCGGGCCGAGACATCGTTGAGCACCGTGTACCCCAGCACGAAGTCGAGGGCCTGGTTCGCCGGCACGCCCTTCATTCGCCGTCCGATCACGACTCCCAGCTCGACCTCGAGGTCGGCCTGCGCCGTGAGCCCCGCCGGCCACCGGACCGGCTCCCCAGGACCGATGACGCAGGTCGGGGCCTTCGAGAACAGGATCGGGGAGTTGGGCACCTCCACCTTCTGCTCCCGGATGTGGTCCATGTAGTTCTGTCCGACGCAGATAATCTTCGAGGGCGCGGGCACGGGGGCGAGGGGCTTCGCCCTGAAGGCGGGAATGGCGGGGGCGCCCGGCGCGGCGGCGCGGGCCTCGTCCAGGGCGGCGTCGCCGCCGTCGAGGAGCCCCCCCAGATCGGGGGCGAACAGGACGGGATCGACCGCGGTCAGGTCGAGGACGCGATCCCGGTCGAGCACCCCGAGGCGGGCGCCGTCACCAGCCTCGAACCGGAGGAGCTTCATTCGCGTGCGGTGATCAGGCGGTCGCCGGTTTCAACCCGGCCCCGCTGCCGTCCTGGATCTTGCCCTCGGCCCAGATCCGGGCGAATATCTCGGCCAGCCGGGGGTCGAACTGCGTTCCGGCGTTGCGCTTGACCTCCTGGATCGCGATCTCCGGGCGCATCGCCTTGCGGTACGGCCGCTCGGAAGTCATGGCGTCGAACGAGTCCGCGATGGTGAAGATCCGGGCGAGAATGGGAATCTGCTCGCCCTTGAGCCCGTTCGGATAGCCGCGGCCGTCGTACCGCTCCTGGTGGTGGAGGACGACGGGCAGCGCGTTCTGGAGGAAGTCGAGATTGCGCAGGACGTTGTATCCGATCGTCGGATGCTGGCGCATGACGGTCCACTCCTCCTCTGTGAGCGGCCCGGCCTTCTTGAGAATCATGTCCGCGATCCCGATCTTCCCGATGTCGTGGAGAAGCGCTCCGTACTCGAGGTCGGCCAGCTCCTGCGGGGAAAGCCCGGCCCCGCGACCCAGTTCGACGGCATAGCGCACGCCGCGCAGGGAGTGGGTTTCCGTCGTCCGGTCCTTGGTTTCCAGCAGGGCGGCCAGCGTGCCGAGGGTCGAGACGTACGAGTGCTTGAGCTGGTGCAGCACGACGTTGAAGGCTTCCGCGATCGTCCGTGCCTCGTCCTGGCTCTTGATGTCGAGCTCGAGGTTGAACTCGCCGTGTTCGATGGCGGCGGCGTAGGAGGCGACGGAGCGGAGCGAGCGGGTCATCATCACGAAGAGCGCCGTCGTCACGACGGTGACGAGGATGAACGAGATCAGGAGCCAGCCGGCGGAGCGCCGGATCTCGAGCAGCACGAACTGGCGGAACGAGGGCATGGTCAGTCCGACGCGCAGGACGGCAACGGTCCTGGTGGAAGGGCTCTCCCCGGGGA
Source organism: bacterium (assembly GCA_919901855.1). GTDB lineage: Bacteria > Oederibacteriota > CAKKQC01 > CAKKQC01 > CAKKQC01 > CAKKQC01. The sequence goes on from CAKKQC010000022.1 coordinate 37,403, forward strand.
CGGGACAATCCGCGACCAGGTGGAGGGTGGAGCCCGACGTGCTCCGGACCTCGTCGAGGTACATGCCCCGGAGGGCGCGCGCGAAGGCGTCGGCGGACAGCTCGGGAGCGTCGTCGCCGAAGGTGTAGACCGTGCGCGGCGTCCGGCCGGCGGCGACGACGGAGAAGTGGCACATCAGCGGCAGTTGGTGCTGGAGGAGGAGGCGTGCCTCCGCGAGCGGGGTCTTGCGCGCCTCGCCAGAGCTGGCGAGGCCGCGACGGACCTGGGGGAAGGTGAGAATCGGAGCCAGATCCTTGAGCGTCGCCCGCAGGTCCGCGGTCTCGCGGTCGAGGTTGATGGCGTGTTGGTGGTAGCTGATCAGGAGCCCTACGCCGCTGGCGCAAAGCATGAAAAGGATCGCCGCGATGGCGATGAGCCGGATGGTGACGCCGCGGAGAAAGTTGGACGCGGGCATGGGAGGTCAGGACTCCAGGGCGGGGCGGTCATGCCCCGCGCGCGCGCCGCCTTGCGGGTCGGCGTTGCGGAAATAACTCGTGAAGCACACTGAAGTAGCTACCCTTAATGGATACCACGCGCATTGCGGAAAGGGAAGGCTGATCTCGCCCGGCCCGCCGCGCCGGCCCGGGGCGGCGGAGCGCGGCGAGGCGGTGGCGCGGGATTTGACCGCTCTTCAGCATGTGCAGTGGATGCACTCCGAGTGGTCCGCCCGCGAATCGTCCGCGCCGATGACGGCGCCCCGCCGCGGGGCTCCCGGCCGGCGCCGGGGGCAGAGCCCGTTCAGACCGGGGTCCCTTCCCTCCGGGTAAGCTCGCGGAACGCGTCGATGAGCTTGAGCGTCACCGGCCCGGGCTTGCCCGTCCCGATCGGGCGGGTGTCCACGGTCACCACGGGGATCAGCTCGGCCGCGGTGCCCGTGAGGAAGCACTCCTCGGCCGTGTAGATTTCGTACTGGTTGAAGTTCTCCTCCGACGATGGGATATTGAGGCCGCGCGCAAGCTCGAGGACGGTGGCCCGCGTGATGCCCTCGAGCGCTCCGGTGGCCGTCGGCGGCGTGAGCAGACGCCCGCCCCGGACGATAAAGAGATTGTCGCCCGTGCACTCGGCCACGTACCCCTCGGCGTTCAGCATGATCGCTTCCGGCACACCGTAGTTGTTGGCCTCGATCTTGGCCAGGATGTTGTTGAGATAGTTCAACGACTTGATCCGCGGATCGAGCGCGACCGGCAGGTTCCGGCGCGTGGACACCGTCGCTACCGTCAGCCCCTTGGTGTAGGCCTCTTCGGGGTACAGGGATATCCGGTCCGCGATCACGAACATGGTCGCCTTCGGGCACTTGCGCGGGTCGAGCCCGAGATCGCCGGTGCCGCGGGTCACCACGAGCCGGATATACGCGTCCTTGAGTCCGTTGGCCCGCAGGGTGTCGAGCACGGCCTGTTTGATCCCGGCCTGGTCCAGCGGCATTTTCAGCATGATCGCGCGCGCGGAATCGCAGAGGCGGTCGAGGTGCTCGTCGAGCCTGAACACCCGGCCGTTGTAGGCCCGGATGCCCTCGAACACGCCGTCGCCGTAGAGGAGGCCGTGGTCGAACACCGACACCACCGCCTGCTCCTTCTCCACCAGTTTGCCGTCGAGCCATATCTTCATGCCGTCAATGCTCCGTTGGCCAATCTTAACACGCGCGAGGCGCGGTCGACCAACTCGGGATTGTGGGTGGCGATCAGGAAGGTTACGCCCTGCTCCCGGTTCAGCCGCTGGACGAGGTCCATGAGTTCGGAAGCCGTTCGCGCGTCGAGGTTGCCCGTCGGCTCGTCCGCCAGGACGACCTCGGGCTGGTTCATCAGCGCCCGCGCCAGCGCGACGCGTTGGGCCTCGCCGCCGGAGAGCTGGGTCGGCAGGTGTCCGGCGCGCGCGTCGAGCCCGACGGCGGCCAGCAGGGCCCGCGCGCGGGCTTCGATCGAGGCCAGCCCCTCCGGGCGCCAGCCCTCGCGTGCGGCGACGAGCGCGGGGAGGGCCGCGTTCTCGAGCGCGGTCAGCTCCGGCAGGAGGTGGTGGAACTGGAAGACGAATCCGATGTGCTCGCACCGGGCCCGGGCGCGTGCGGCGGGGGAGAGCGCCGACAGCTCCGCCCCGCCCACCGTGACCCGGCCCCCCGTCGGCGTCATCAGCCCGCCCAGGACGGAAAGCAGCGTGCTCTTGCCCGAGCCCGAGGGGCCCACGAGCGCGGCGAGCTCGCCGCGACCGAGCTCGAAGGTGACGGAGCGCAGGGCCTCCACTTCGGCCGGCGGGGGGAAGCGCATGGCGAGCTCCCGCGCGGCCAGAATCGGAGCGGCGACGTCACTCATACCGGATCGCCTCCACGGGGTCGAGCCGCGCGGCTTGCCGGGCCGGGTAGACCGAGGCGAGCACGCACAGGGCGAGCGCGATGGCGGGAATGACGGCGAGCGCGAGGAGCCAGTTGGTCTCGACCGGCAGGGTGTCGAGGTAGTAGACGCTCCCGCCGCCCGGCATCTTGATCGGGTAGAGCTTGAGCACGGCGCAGATCACGCCGCCCGCCAGGACGCCCGCCAGGACGCCCGCCGCTCCCACGAGGGTCCCCTGGAACACGAAGATGCGCGCGATCCGGGCGGGAGGCACTCCGAGCGCGGCGAGAATGCCGATGGCCCGCGTCTTCTCCATCACCGTCATGATCAGGGAACTCGTGATGTTGAACGCGGCCACGGTAACGATCGTGAGCAGGATGAGGAACATGACGAGCTTCTCCGTCTGGATCGCGAAGAACAGGTTCCGGTTGAGCGCCAGCCAGTCCCGCACGAGGAAGCCGGCGCCCACCCGGGTCTGCGCCTCGCGTCCGGTCGCGGGCGCGCCGAACATCACGTGGACCCGGGCCATCACGCCGGCGGGCATGCCGGGGGTGAGCCGGATCATGGCCTTGAGCGGCATGTACCCCGTGTGCGCGTCGTACTCGTACATGCCTACCTCGAAGACGCCCGAGACGCGGACCCGGAGGAGGTTGGGCACCTGTTGGGTCATGCTCCGCGCCGTAAGGAGCACGACCGTGTCGCCGGGGAATGTTCCGAGGGTCTGGGCGAGCTCGTTGCCGAGCACGATCTCGGGCGCGGCGGCGTCGAAGTCGGGGAGGCGTCCCCACTTGACGTGCTTGCCGATCATGACGACGTCCGCGGCCGCCTTGGCGTCGAGGCCGAAGAGCACGGCTCCCGTGACCGAGCGCTTGGACTGGAGCAGGGCCTGCGCCGTCCCGTAGGCCCCGGCCGCCGCCACGCCCTTCGTCGCCGCGACCTTGGCCACCGTCTCCGCGGTCGCGCTGACGCCCGGCAGGACCGGCTGCACCCAGAGGTGCGCCGACATGGCCGTGATCTTCTCCTGGAGGTCGCGCTCGAACCCGCCCATGACCGACAGCACGACGATGAGCGAGGCCACCCCGAGGGCGACGCCGGCCACGGAGAGCACGGCCACGAGCGGGATGAACCGCTGGCGGTGGGCGCGGAGCAGGAGCTTCCAGGACAGCCACCGGTCGTACGCTGCGACACCCGGGGCGAGCCCCGGTGGAACGTTCACGCGCCCGTCTTCTCCGGCGGCGATTCCGGCCGGAGCTGAGGGAAGAGGATAACCTCCCGGATCGTGGGCGCGTCGCAGGCGAGCATGACGAGCCGGTCGATGCCGATGCCCAGCCCGCCCGCGGGCGGAACCCCGAGCTCGAGCACGGCGAGGAAGTCCTCATCGAGCGGCTGGGCCTCCGCGTCGCCCTGCGCGCGCAGGGCCGCCTGCGCCTCGAAGCGCCGCCTCTGTTCGAGGGGGTCGTTCAGCTCGGAGAACGCGTTACCGAGCTCCATGCCCGCGACGACAGGCTCGAATCGCTCGGCGAGCCGCGGGTCGGAGCGGTTCGCCTTCGCGAGCGGCGTGAGCTCCAGCGGGTGGTCGACGACGAACGCCGGGCCGGCGATCCCGTCCTGGACGAGGACCGAGAACAGCTTGTCGAGGAGCTTCGGCCGCGTGAGTCTTCCCGCGTCGGGCACCTTGGCCTGCTCCGCCGCGAGCCGCAGGGCGTCCACCGTGGCGCCGAGGGGGTCGAATCCCAGCTTGGCAGCGAGGGCGGGCACGAACGGGATCCGGGGCCAGGGCGCGGCGAAGTCGAGCGGCATGCCCTGGTAGGTGAGCGCGGGCTCGCCCCGCGCGGCCACCGCGGCCTCCCGGAAGAGCGTCTCGGTCAGCGCCATCATCCCGTGGTAGTCGGTGTAGGCCTCGTAGAGCTCGAGGAGCGTGAACTCGGGCTGGTGGGTGCGGTCGAGGCCCTCGTTCCGGAAGTCCTTCGAGAACTCGTACACGCGGTCCAGGCCGCCCGCGAGCAGACGCTTGAGGTAGAGCTCGTTCGAGATGCGGAGATAGTTCGTGGCCTTCAGGCTCTCGTACCAGGTCGTGAACGGCGTCGCGTCGGCGCCGCCGTAGACGGGCTGGAGGATCGGGGTCTCGACCTCGAAGTACCCCAGAGCGTCGAGGCAGCGGCGGATCGCGCTAACGACACGCGTTCGCGTCTCGAAGATCTTCCGGACCTCGGGGTTCGCGGCGAGATCGAGGGCGCGGTTCCGGAACCGCGTGTCCACGTCCTTGAGGCCGTGCCACTTTTCCGGCATGGGGCGCAGGGACTTTGCCAGGAGCTCGACGGACTTTGCCTTGACCGTCAGCTCGCCGGTGCGGGTCCGGAACACGGGGCCGAGCACTCCCGCGAAGTCTCCGACGTCGAGGTCCTGGAGCCCGGCGAACGCCTCGGCCCCCAGGATGTCCCCGCGCAGGTAGACCTGGAGGCGGCCGGTGGCGTCTTCGAGATGCGCGAACGCGGTCTTGCCGTGGTCCCGGAGCGAGATGAGACGGCCGCATACGGCGACTTCGGACGGGCTGTCCTCCGCCGTCGCGGCGGCGAACGCCGCATGCACCCCGGCGAGCCGGTGGGTGAAGTCGAACCGGTACGGATACGCGGGCACCCCCCGCTGGATGAGGTGCTCGAGCTTCCGCTTGCGCGCGCCTACGAGTTCGTTGAGGTCGGTCATGTGCGTTGCCCGAATCGTCCCGGGCGGTTCATTTTAGCCGAACCGCCCGGAGGGTGTTATCTTAGGATTCACATGCGTTTCTTCCGGCCGCTCGTCGCGCTCTGGGCGGTCCTCGTCTGCGCCGGGTTCCTCGCTGCCGCCCCGTTTCCGAACGGCGTCGCCAGCCGGCTGGCGGCGGCGGCGAGCTGGCCCGTCCCTCCCGCCGGCGTGCCCGATCCTGGCGCGGCGGCCCTGCCGGCGTCGTGGATCGCGCTCGGGCGAGGTGCCGCCTGGGGTGCGCTCCTCGCCGCGACGGCCTGGACCGCCGGGCGGATGACCGCCCCGTGGCTGCGCCTGCCCCTCCTGCCCGCGGCGGCCGTCCCCGGCGCCGCCGGGCTCGTGATCTGCGGAACCGGAGCGCTCGGCCTCGGGCTGGCGGGGTTGGCGTTCGCGAGCGTGCTGCGCCTGGGCGTGTTGCTGCTCGCGCCCCTGGGGCTCGCCGCGGCGGGAGTCGCCGTGACGCGCTGGCGGCTCCACCGGCTCGGGACCGGCGGTTGGGCGATCGCCGCCGGGGGAGCGGTGGCCGCGCTCTGGACGCTGGCCGCCTTCAATCCCGAGCCCGGCATCGACGCGTACCTATACCACCTGCGCTTGCCCTTCATCTACCTCCTTCACCACCGGGTGCACCACGTATGGCACCACATCCACGGCCAGGTTCCCCAGGTCTGGGAGCTCCTGCTGATGGCGGTTCCGCCCCGGGATGCGGCGACCGCGGCGCAGGTGCTCTCGGCGCTGTGCGTCCTCCCCGTCGTCGCGCTCACGGTCGCGTTCGGGGGCGGCGGGGGCTCGGCGATTCTCGCGGCCCTGCTTCTGGTCTCGTCGCCGCTCGTCGTCGCCATCGGGACGTCGGCCTATACCGACCTGCCCCTCGTATGGCTCGGCGCCGCGTCGTTCGCCCTGCTCGTCATGCCGAACGCGTCGCCGTCACCGCCGCGGCGTTTCGCCGCGGGCGCCGTCCTTGGCGGCGCGTGCGCACTGAAGTACGCCGCGTTCCCGCTGGTCGTGGCGATGGGGGTGTGGCTCCTCGCGGGATCGGTGCGCCGCCGGGAATGGCGCTGGGCGTGGCCGTCCGCTGTCGGAATGCTGGCCGTCTTCCTGCCCTGGATTGGATGGAACTGGCTGGCGGCGGGGAATCCGGTCGATCCGTTTCTCGCGAGGTGGTTCCCCGACTCGCTGCCCGCCCTGCCTTTCGCGGAGCGGCTGAGCGGCGCGGTCCTGCGCCGGCCGTGGCGCGACGTCTTCGCGTCTCCGTGGTCGGCGTACGTCGCTTCGGAGCCGTTCCTGTTCGTAAGTCCGTGGCTCGTGGCGGCGGCGCCCGCCCTGCTGGCGGCCCCCGCGGCGCTGCGGTCCCTGCCAGGCTCCGGCCTCTGGCTCGCGGTCTGCGTCGCGGTCTGGGCGGCGCTGATCGCGGACGAGCGGTTCCTCCTGCCGGCGGCTCCCCTGGTCGCGGGGCTCCTCGCGCGCGCGGGATGGTGCCGGATGCCGGGCGCGATCGCGGCGGGCCTGCTCGTCCTGAACCTCGCCGGGGCCGTCCGCCAGGTATTCGTCCCCCTGCCGCGCCTGTGGACTGCGCTCGGGGTCGTGTCGCGCGACGCGTATCTCCGGGGCACGCTCATCCCCGCGCCCGGCTATGCCGACGCGGCGTCGTGGCTCAACAGCCACACCGCGGTCAAGGACCGGATCCTCGTGGTCTCGGACTGTAAGAGCCACCTCATCTGGCGCGAATGCGTGACGGACCACGTCTACGATTACCCGACGCGGCTCGTCTGGATCCTGTGGGGCACGCCGGGTGGAGCTGTCCGCATCGCGGCGCGGTTCCGCCAGCTCGGCATCCGGTGGGTCCTGTACCTGCCCGGCCGCGCGGGAGAGCGCCTGGGGAACATGCCCGACCTCTTCGAGTTCCGGCCGGGCGAGGCGGCGTCGTGGGCCGCTTACTGGTCGACCCACGCGCGCCGCGCGTGGAGCGGCCCCGAGGCCGGGATCTACGGCCTCGACGTGCGCGCGCGGGCGCCCGCGGAACTCCCGGACCTCCCGGCCGTGCAGGAGGTTATGGCGTTCTCGGCCCGCCTGACGCTGCGGCGCGAGGGACCGGGGGCGCTAGTGACGGAGGTGCGCCGGTACGCGGCCGCGTACCCGAATGTGGGCGCGGCGCATCGCCTGGCGGGCGAGGTGCTCGTCAGCTTGGGGGGCGACTCGCTCACGCGGGCGGAAGGGCGGCGCGAACTGGAGACGGCCCGGCGGATCGAGGCGGCGGCGGGAGGGGAGCGGTGAGGGTCGTTCTCATGCGCCACGGGCGGGCTGGCGACGCGCCGGTCGACGAGGAGCGCGCGCTCACGGAGGCGGGGCGCGAGGGCGTGGTGAAGGTGGCGCGGCGGCTCGCGTCGCTCGGGGTGACGGGCGCGGCGGTGCACTGCAGTCCGTACCGGCGGACGACGGAGACCGCCGCCATCGTGTCGCAGGAGACCGTTTCGGGCGCCGTGCTCCCGGATCCCCGGCTGGCGTCGGGCGCCACCGTGGACCTGCTCATCCGCGTGCTCGAGTCGCACGCGCGCTCTCCGCTAGTGGTCCTCGTGGGCCACATGCCGGATCTGGGCGTGCTCGCCGGGTGGCTGGCGTGGGGGACGCGGTCGCGGGTGATCGAGATGCCGGTCGGCGCCGCGGTTCAATTCACGGTCGAGTCCCTGCATCCGGAAGCGAAGGCAGTCATGGACTGGATGATCACGCCGCAGGATTTGTGATCACTGCCCCCGCCGGTTGTCCGATGCCGCTGCCGGGTGACAGAATAGCCCAATGAAGACGTTTCGTATCGCCCTCGCTGCCGTCCCTTTCCTCCTGACGCTCGCCGCGTCCGCCGCCGTCACGCCGCCACCCGCCGAGATGCCCCGGAAGGTTGCCGGCGTTCCGGCCCCGACCGGATGGGCGCCCGGGACCGGGCAACTGCCCGTCCTCGCGCCGGTCCCGGCCGGCCGGTCCTTCGCCTTCGTCGTGCTGGGCGACAACCGCGGGGAGGCTTCGGGCAAGCTCAGGTCCGTCTTCGTTGAGATGCTGCGCGCGATGAGCGCGGAATCGCCCGCGTTCGTACTACAGACCGGCGACATGATCAGCGGTTACGAGACGGAAGAGGGCCCCCTGCGCCGCCAGTGGGCGGCGTACGTCGACGGCTTGAAGAATTCGGGACTGCTGGTCTTCCATGCGCCCGGGAATCACGACATCTTCGACGCCGCCAGCGCGCGCATCTACCGCGAGCTCTGGGGTTCGACGTGGTACGACTTCGACTACGGGGACGCCCGGTTCATCGCCCTCGACACCACCACCCTGTCCAACCGGCTGGGCGAGGCGCAGGAGGCGTGGCTGGCGGCCCGGCTGGATTCGGCGGCGGGGAAGCGCGTCTTCGTCTTCTTTCACTCTCCCCCCTTTCCCGTGGACGGGCACCGGGGCAGTTCCCTCGACAAGTACCCGGCCGACCGTGACCGCCTGCACGCGCTGTTCGTGAAGTACAAGGACCGGATCAAGGGCGTGTACTCCGGCCACGAACACGTGTACAGCTTCCAGGAGAAGGACGGCGTGCCGTACTACATCACGGGCGGTGCGGGCGCGCACCTGTACGCCAAACCCGAAGCGGGCGGGTTTCACCACTGCCTCATCGTCCGCGTGACGGCGACCGACGTGAAGACCGAGGTGCGCCGGTTCGGGGAAGAGACCGGGAAGCCGAAGCCAGCTCCGGCGGCGGCGCGGTAGCCTTCTTCCTGGCGATAGGGGGGAGGATCGGCGTGCAGCGTTCCCGCGCGGGTGCCGGTTGGTTTCCCGGGCTGCGCCGGTTCCTGCGGGAACACGCTCCGTCCTCCCCGGCGGCGGGGGCGCTGGCGTGGCCCGCGCTGGCCGTGGCCCTGATCCCGCCGTTCGAGTATTTCCAGCGGGGGCTGTACGGCAACGAAGTCGCGACCGCGATCGTGAGCCTCATTCTGCTCGCCGGCACCTGCGCTGCGTGTTTCCTGGCCCGTTCGGGCGGATGGGCTCCGGGGGGCGGCGCGGCGGCGCGGTGGTTGGCGGCGGTTCTCGCCGCCGCCGGGGTCTCGGCGGCGGCCAACGGCGCGTTCCTGGAAGGCCTGCCCGCCGTGTCCGTGACTCTGGCCGGCGTGGCGGGGTTCCTCCTCCTCTCGGGATGGGGGAAGCGCGTCGGCGCGGGCCGGGCTCTCGCCGCGGGGCTGGCGGCGGGCGGGGCGCTGGCGGGCCTCTACGGGGTCGCGCAGGCGCAGGGCGGCATCGAGGTGTCCGCGGCGGCACTCGCGGACCTGCGGACGCGGGTGCCCGGGCTGGCTGAGCAGGTGGCCGCGAGGATCGCGGAGGGCCGGGCGTTCGCGTTCTTCCTCTACCCGAGCGCCCTCGCGGGTTATCTCATCCTCGCGCTCCCGTTCGGGGTTGCGGGCTGGATGGAGGGATCCCGGTGGCGCTGGGCGTGGGGGGGCGCCGCCGCGCTCGCCGCGGCGGGTCTCGTCGCTTCGGGGTCGATCGGCGCCGCCGCCGCGCTCGCGCTCGCGATCGTGGCGGTCGAGATCGCCTCCCGGTCCCGGCGAGTGGTGCCGGTCGTCGGCGCCCTCGTCCTCTTCGCCGCGATCCTGGCGTGGCGGGGGCCTGGCGCGCTCGGCTCGGGGATGGCGGTCAAGTTGGCGCACTGGCGGACTATGGCCGGGCTCGCTCCATCGACGCTCTCGCTGGCGGCCGGGCGGGGACCCGGCAGCTACGGGGCGGCGGCGTCGGCGGCCCTGCCCCCCGCGATCTGGTCCCGGTACGCGCACGACTGGCCGCTCGAGACCTGGATCGAGCAGGGGCTGGTCGGGCTCGTGCCGCTTCTCGGCTTCCTCGCGGTCGGTCTCTTCGCGTGGCGAAGAATGACTTGCGGTCGCCCGGATGTCTGGCGGTCGGCGCTGGCCGTGGCGTGGCTGGCCGGACTCGTTCATGTATTGACCGACTTCGACTACGTGCTCCCCGCCGTCTCGTTCCCGTGGTGGTGCCTGACCGGCTGGCTCGTCGCGGTGAGTCCAGGATCTCCGGGGGCGCCCGCGCTCGAGCGAGCGTGGCGGTGGCTGACCGGAGTGGCATCGGCGCTCCGAAAACGCGGCCTTCCGTTCCTCCTCCCGGTCCTCGTCCTGCCACTCATCCTCCTCAAGGGCACTTCGGCTGTGCTCTGGGAGTCCGCGGTGCTCGGGATCGCCGTGGCCGCGTTTTGGGGCGCTCGGTGTCTGGGTGGCCTTCGGCCGGTGGTGGGACGCGCGGACCTGCCGTGGATTGGCCTGCTCGTGCTCGCGGCGGGGTGGGCGCTGTTCTCGTCCCGGCCGGATGCGTCGTACACGGCATTGCTGGTCACGGCCGGCGTGTTTGCCGCGGTCCTGCTCGTGCGCGCGCTGGCCCGGGTCAGCCTCCGCGTCGAGTCCTCCATGAGGGCATCCGTGCTCGGGGCGACGATCGTGATCGGCGGGTGGGGGATCGTCGAGTCGGTCATGAGGCATTTGCCGGCGATGGCAGGTTTTCCGAGTCCTAACTTCCTTGGGGCGTTCCTCGTGTTCGGCGGCGGGCTCGCATTGGGGTCGATCGGAAAGGGAGGTCTGTTGCCGGCCGGCGCGCTGGCCATCGCCGTCGCCGGGATCGCGGCGACGCGGTCGGCGGGAGCCGGGCTGGCGGCCTGTGCGGTGGCGGGAGGATGGTTGGCCGTTGAGATGGTTCGCACGCACGGCCACCGGAGGCTGGTGGCGTTCGCGAGTTTGGCGATGGTCATCATGGTGGCCGCGTGGGGGACCTCGCGCATCGAGGCGCTGAGCCTCGTCCAGCGCCTGGCGATGTGGCGTGAGGCGACGCACCTGATCGTCCTCGCGCCCGAAGGGTGGGGGCCGCGCTCGTACGCGGATGCCGTCTTGAGGGTGCAGGAGCCCTCGATCACGGTGGCCGGGGTCGGCCGGTACTCGCTCGTGGCCCAGTTCGCGCACTGCGAGCCGCTCCAGTTCGCGGCCGAGTGGGGCGTGGCCGGGCTCGGGCTCCTCTTGTGGGGCCTCGTGCTCGCGTGGCTGGCGGCGGGCCGGGGTCCGGCCTCCGCGTGGCGTCTTGCGCTCGGTGGCGTCCTCATCCACGGGCTCGTGGACTTTCCGCTGCGCGCGCCGCCGATCCTGATGCTTGCGGCAACGGCCATCGCCTTCATGGCGATGGGGGGGCGTTCGTCCGGAGGCGCGAAGGCGCCGAGGGTCTCCCCGGCCGGCGCGGCGCTCTGCGCCGTGCTCGCGTGCTGGTTGGGTGTCCAATGGGTCAGACCGGCGGTTTCGCGATCGTCACGCGAGCATGAGGCGACCTTGAGCAGGCCGCCCTCGTTCTGGCGCAACCGGGCACTGGCCGCCTGGCCGATGCGGGCCGCGGAAGAGCCGCCGAAGCCGGGGCTCGTCCTGGATTCGGGTTCGGAGCAGCGGAACGGCATGCTCCGGCTCGATCGGCTTGACCGTGATGCGGCGGGCCGTTTCTTCCGTGAGGAACTCGCCCGGGAGCCGTTCCGCCTCGATGCCCATGTCGGGCTCGGAGACCTGGCGCGGGCCCGGGGCGACTTCGCGGAGGCGCGTAGTTGGTATCGAAAGGCGCTCCTGCTGCGATCCTGCATGGTCCGGCGTCCCGGACTGAACGACTATGAGCGTGCGCTCATCCAGCCGGGCCCCGCGTTCGAGCGGGCGGTCCGCCGCAGGCTTCTTGATCTGGGCGGTGAACGATGAACCTCGGCCTCGTGATCATCTCCGGCCTGCTCGTTTCGCTCTCGTTCCCGAGCTGGCTCGTGAACGGACTGCATCCGTGGACGGGGTGGCTGGCGTGGATCGCGCTCGTCCCCGCGCTGATCGCGCTCGAGCGCATGCCCCCGGGCCGGGCCGCGTTCGCGGGCTGGGTCGGCGGTCTCGTGTGCTGGCTGAGCACGATCTACTGGGTTGCCGCGATCCGCGAGATGGACTACTTTCGGCTCCCCGCGTGGCTCCTCTTCGCCGGCACCCTCGCCGGGTACTGGGCGTTCTGGGGCTGGCTGGTAGCCCGCGCGGGCCCGCGCCGGGCCCTCTGGGTGGCGCCCGCCGCCTGGGGAGTGGCCGAGTGGCTTCGTAGCTGGCTCTTCACGGGGTTCCCCTGGACTCCGCTGGGCGCGTCCCAGTGGGCGGCCCCCGCCCTCTTCCTCTCGGCCCGGTTCATCGGCGTCCTCGGGGTCGGCGTCGCGATCGTGGCCTTCAACGGGGCGGTGCGGGCGCTCCTCGTGCCACGGGAGCGCCGGTGGCCCGCCATCGCTCTCGGCGGGGCGGCCATCGCGGCCCTCCTCGCCCTGTCCCCGGTCGCCGGACGGCACATCGCCCGGGACCTTGCGGGCGCCCGCACGGTCCGGATGGCCCTGCTCCAGGGCGGATTCAACGAGGAGGAGAAGAACGTTCTGCCGATCGATATCCTCGTCGCCCGGTACGAGATGCTCGCGCGGCAGGCGGCGGCCGACCATCCCGCGGTCATGGTCTGGCCCGAGACCGCCGTCGCGTGCGCGATCCAGGCGCCGGGACTCCTCCCGCGACTCCGGAAGGTGGCCAAGGACACCCGCGCGGCCCAGCTCATGGGCGCGCTCAACGAGGCTCCCGGAGGCGTGATCCAGAACGGCGTCTTCCTGGTTACCGCCAAGGGAGTGGAAGGCGGCTACCTCAAGATGCGCCTCGTGCCTTTCGGAGAATACATCCCGGCGTGGTTCCGCGCGGTCTCGCCGGTGGCGCGCAAGCTGATCTCGATGCTCGTCGACCTCTCGCCGGGGACCGGGCCCGTCACGATCGCCCTGCCCGGAGGTGGCGCGGCGGGAGCCGAGGTCTGTTACGAGGCGGTGTTCGCCGCGCACGGCCGGATGATGGCGCTCCACGGCGCCGAGGTCCTCGTGAACGTGACCAACGACGCCTGGTACTGGCGCACCGCCGCCACCTGGCAGCACGCGCTGGGCCCGGTCTCCCGCGCGGTCGAGTGCGGGCGCGACCTCGTGCGGTGCGCGAACACGGGCGCGACGCTGACCGTTTCGCCCCGCGGCGAGGTGGCGGGCGATATCCCGCTCTTCGTTCCGGGCGTCCAGATCGCGGATGTCCGCCTCATTGCCGGCCGGACGGCCTGGGTGCGGATGGGCGACCGGCCCCTCCTGATCGTGCTCGCGTGCCTTCTCCTCTTCGCGGTCCGGCGGCGGGACTAGGGCGCCGTGATCCTCCTCGCGATCCGGGGTCTCGTGAAGCGGTTCGGCGGTGTGGCCGCGCTGGACGGCGTCGATCTCGACATCAATCGGGACGAGATTCTGGGGCTGATCGGGCCGAACGGCGCGGGGAAGACGACGCTCTTCAACTGCGTGTCGGGATTCAGCCCGCCCACGGCGGGCGAGGTCAGGTTCGGGGATTCGGGGCTGGAGCTGGGGCGCCGCGGCCCGCACGAGGTGGCACGGCTCGGGCTCGCGCGCACGTTCCAGAACATCCGGCTGTTTCCCCACATGACCGTGCTCGAGAACGTGCTGGTGGGACGCCACCTCAAGACGCGGGCGGGGATCGTGGCGGCGTTATGGCGGTCGGCCTGGGTCCGGGACGAGGAGGAGTTGTCCCGGCTCAAGGCCGAGGAGTGGCTGGACTTCGTCGGGCTGGAGGACAGGGCGGGCGCCATGGCCCGGGAGCTGCCGCTCGGCGACCAGCGCCGGCTCGAGATCGCGCGGGCGTTGGCGCAGGAGCCCATGATGCTCCTGCTCGACGAGCCCGCGGCGGGCATGAACCCGTCCGAGACGGAGGCGCTCATGGGCCTCATCGGCCGCATCCGGACCCAGGGCATCACGCTCTTCCTGATCGAGCACGACATGCGCGTGGTCATGGGCATCTCGGACCGCGTCGCCGTGCTCGACCACGGCGTCCTGATCGCTGAAGGGTCGCCGGCCGAGATCCAGCGCCACCCGGCCGTCATCGAAGCCTACCTGGGGAGGTCCGATGCCGCCCCTGCTTGAGCTGGTCGACGTGCACGCGGGTTACGGCGACCGCGAGGTCCTGCGCGGCGTGAGTCTCGCCGTCGAGGAGGGCGGAATCGTGGCCCTCCTGGGCGCGAACGGGGCGGGAAAGACGACGGCCCTGCGAGTGATCTCGGGGCTGCTCGCGCCGTCGGCCGGGTCCCTCCGGTTCGCGGGAGAGGATCTCGCGGGCCGGTCGGCCGAGGACCGGGTCCGGCTCGGGCTGGCCCAGGTGCCCGAGGGCCGGCGGATCTTCCCTCGCCTGACCGTGCTGGAGAACCTCCAGATGGGCGCGTACCTGTGCGACGACGATGCCGAGATCCGGGACCGGCTGGGACGGGTGCACGAATTGTTTCCCGTCCTGGCGGAGCGGACAGGCCAGCCCGGCGGGACGTTGTCCGGCGGGGAACAGCAGATGCTCGCGATCGGGCGGGCGCTCATGGGCCGCCCCCGGCTCCTCCTGCTGGACGAGCCCTCGCTGGGTCTCGCGCCCCTGCTCGTGGAGCGGATCTTCGGCGTCATCCGCGAGATCCACGCGCGCGGATGCGCGGTGGTGCTCGTCGAACAGAACGCCCGGCAGGCCCTGCGGCTGGTCCGGCACGGGTACGTGCTCGAGACCGGGCGACTCCTGATCCAGGGGCCGGCGGAAGCCCTCCTGCACGACGAGGTGGTCCGGAGGGCGTATCTGGGGGGCTGACCGGCCGGAAACCCCCTGTTTGCAGGGCTTTTTCCGGTCCGTTATGATGGAGGCGGGGATGGTAACGCTATGCCCGTAAGCCCGGCGAGCCTGCAGGCGGTGCGGTCCAGTCCGCTCCTCGAGGAACTCGACGATGCGGAGCTCGAGCGGATGGCGGCCGCGATGGAAACCGTTACATTCCCGAAGGGCGAACCCCTCTTCGAGCAGGACACCGAGGGCCAGGCCCTCTACGTGATCGGCAAGGGACAGGTCGGCGTCGTGCGCCGGTCCGTGAAGGAGAAGACGCGGGAGCGCCTCCTCGCCGTCGTCGGACCCGGGGAGTGCGTGGGCGAAATGGCGCTGGCGGACGGGGGCCCCAGGTCGGCGAGCATCGTCGCGCTCGAGGACGTCGAGGCCTTCGCGCTGTGCCTGGAGCCGTACAAGGCGATGCGCGATTCGGATCCCGCGCTCGCGATCAAGGTCTCGCTCGGTATCTTCCGCCTGCTCTCCAAGCGCCTCCGCCAGATCAACAAGAGCCTCGAGGTCGTCCACTACTGGATGTTCGCGTGACGCGCCGGCTCGCCGTACTCGCGCTCGTCGCGGCCGGCGGCGGGGCGGGTGTCGCCGGGTCGGGCGCTTCGGCCGCGACCACCGTGATCCAGCTCGACTACGCCGCCTGGAAGGGCCAGGCGGGACTGCCGGTTCCCGTGAGCCACCATCGCGCCATCGCGTTGCCGAAAGCCCTGGTGGTCATCGGCGGTCAGGACCGCCGGGGCATCCTGCAAACGGGCGTGTACCGGAGCGTGCCGACCTCGAAGGGGGAGTGCGGAGTCTGGGTGAAGGACGCCCCGCTGCCCGCGGGCCTGTCGGATCACGGGGCCGTGGAGGTGGGCGGACGGATCTACGTGGTCGGCGGCCTCAAGGCGGGCCGGCAGTCGGGCGTGGCCACCGACGAGATCTGGGGCGCGGCGCCGGCAACGGACGGGCGCATCCGCGCATGGGAGCCGGTCGGTCGCCTGCCGGAGCCCCTGCAGGGGCACGCGATGGCCGCCGTCGGCAACCGGATCTACGTGATCGGGGGTACGGCACCCGGCGGCTGCCGGACCTCGGCGTGGACGGCCGAGGCGGGAGGGCGGATCCCGGGATGGAAGCCGGTCACGTCGCTGCCCGTCCCTCTAGCGAACGCGGCGGCGGTCGCGGTGGGCGACTTCCTGATCGTCATGGGCGGACAGAGCCCGGGGAGCGGCAAGACTCTCGTGATGCCCACGGTGTATGTCGGACCGGTGGGGGCGGACGGCGGCGTGCACACGTGGTACCTCGCTTCCACCAAGCTGCCGGGCCCATGGCTCGGCTTCGGCCGGTGCCAGGCTGCGGGGGTCGCGTGGCACAACACGGTGTTCTGTTTGGGCGGCCAGGACCCGCTCTGGTTCCTGATCGACAGCATCGCCGCCGCGTCGTTCGACGCGACGCGGGGCGAACTCGGGGGGTGGGGTGTGGCCTCCGGTCCCCCCGACATGCACCAGCTCTCGGCGGCCGTGGTCTGGAAGGACTGGGTCTACCTTCTGGGCGGAACCGTGCAAGGGGTGGTGACCGACAAGGTGCTGCGGGGCTCGTTCGTGGCGTCCGAACGGGAGGATGATTGATGGCCGCCGGTCGCGCGATGATCCGGGCGGCTTTCCTGGTAGCCGCCGGCGTGGCGGCCGGACCGGCCTCCGCCGGGGTGACCAAGTACTGGAACACGGTGGCGGATTTCTCGGGCGGGTTGCCGTACGCGATCACGCTGTCGCCGACCGGGAGCGCGGGACGGGCGTATCTCACCCTCGAGCACGACTCGACGTATACCTGCGATCCCACTTCAGCTTGCGACGGGAAGGCGAGTTATTGGTCCAACGACCCGCAGCAGGGGCTCGACTGGCGGGTCACCAAGTACGACCCCAACGGGGTCCAGCTCTGGACGGTTTCGTACAACAGCGTGGCCTCGGACGCTGACGGGTGCAACGGGGTCGGGCTGGACGCCGCGGGCAACGTGATCGCCGTGGGCGACGAGAACCGGCCCGATCTCGGCCTGGGCCAGGGGATCAACCTCCGGCTCCGCCGGCACGACGCTGCGGGCGGGTTCCTCTCGACCGTGGACTACGACAGCCCGAACCACAGCACCGACTCGGCGCTCGCCGTCAGCGTCTCCGCCTCGGGGGCGTGCGTGGTCGTGGGTTACGAGGATCGTCAGGCCGATCTTGGGGAGGGCCTGAACTGGTTCGTCCGGAAGTACGACGCGGCCGGGAATCTGCTCTTCCCCCAGAAGACCTACAACGATCCGGGCAACCTGGCCGATGTGGCCTACGGCGTCTCGTTCGACGCGAAGGGCGGGTTCGTGGTCGCGGGAACAGCGATGTCCGCGGGTACGAACCAGGACTGGTGGGTCCAGCGCTACGACCCGAACGGAACCGTGACATGGTCGGCGGCCTACAATTCGGCTGGCAACCTCGACGACCTCGCATACGGGGTCGCCGTCTCGCCCGCGGGCGTGGTGGCGGTAGTCGGAAACGAGGACCGGACCGACATCGGCCAGGGCAAGAGCTGGCTGATCCGGAAATACTCGGCGTTGGGCGTGCCGGTGTCGATGATCCCGTGCTCCAGTGTGATCACGGCTCCGAGCGGCCGGTCGACGGGAGCCTCGTTCGACCAGGTCGGGAACTCGATCGCGGTCGGGTGGGAGGCCCGCGCGGACCTGGGCGAGAGCGACAACTGGGTGATCCGCAAGTACGACCCGTCGGGGGTGCTGAGCTGGCTCCGCGCCTACGACGGGCCGGCGCACGGCAACGACCGGGCACTCGCCGTCTCGCTCGACGCGGGCGGAAACGCCGCGGTCGCGGGGTACGAGGACCGGTCGGATGTCGCGCACGGCGACGACTGGCTGGTGCGGAAGTACGACGCGGGGGGCGCCCTCTCCTGGAGCCGGACCTACAACGGGCCGGCGAGCAAGACCGAGCACGCGAACGCGGTGGCGATCGCGGCGAACGGCGCCGTCGTCGCGGCGGGCTACGAGGACCGCTCCGATATCGGGGAGGGCGACAACTGGTTCGTCCGCAAGTACGACGTGTCGGGGAATGTCCTGTGGACCCGGACCTGGAACGGGGCGGCGGATGGCGAGGACCGGGCGTTGGCGGTCGCGATCGCGAAGTCGAGCGGGAGCGTGTACGTCGCGGGTTACGAGACGGTGGCGGGGGAAGGGAAGAACTGGCGCGTCCTCAAATACGCGATCGCCGGCAACCTCCTCTGGAGCTTCACCTTCAATGGCGTCGCGAACCTCGACGATCTCGCGACCGGGCTGGCGATCGACGGATCGTCGTCCGTGTATGTCGCGGGGACGACCGCCACGGCGGGGCAGGGGGACAACTGGCAGGTCTTCAAGTTCACGCCCGGGGGCGCCGAGCTCCTGAACTTCGGGTACAACGATCCGGACAACGGCGACGACATCGTCGGCGGGGTCGGGGCCGACCGGGAAGGCAACTTCACCGTCGCGGGGTCCGAGGACCGGCTGGGCCAGGGCCTGAACTGGCGGGCGACGCGGTACGCGCCCGGCGGTGCGCCGGCGTGGACCGTCACCTACGACGACCCCGGGAGCTCCGCCGACGCGGCCCTGGGTGTGGCCGCGAGCCTGAGCGGGACCGTGCTCGTGGTTGGCTACGAGAACCGCGCCGACCTCGGGCTGGGCGACCTCTGGCGCGTCTGGCTGCTCTCGCCGGCGGGCACGGACATCACGGTCGGGTCGTTCATGAGCGCGACCTGCGCCATGGAGACTACCGCGCGCGCGGCGGCGTTCGACTCCTCGGACAACCTCGTCGTGGTCGGGTACGAGGACCGCCCCGACCTGGGCCAGGGAAAGAACTGGCTGATCCGCAAGTACGATTCCTCCGATTCCCTCCTGTGGACGGCGCACTTCGACAGCCCGGGGCACGCGGAGGACGTGGCGACTTCCGTCGAGACGGATTCGGCGGGGAACGTCGTTGTCGCGGGCTACGTCACGCGGACGGATGTCACCCAGGGGAAGAACTGGGTGGTCAGGAAGTACTCGCCCACGGGCGGGCTGCTCTGGTCGCGGGAGTACAGCTCGAACTCGATCAACGACGACACGGCGCGGAGCGTGGCCATCGATTCGTCCGGGAACATCGTCGTGGCGGGGGACGAGTATCGGTACGACCAGACGCAGATGGTCCCCCTGCCCTTCGCGATCTGGGGGCACGATGCTGTCCGTGTGGGGAACCGCGTGTACGTCGTTGGGGGGTGCCAGCAGGATTCCGGCGGGTGCGGCGCGTCCGGGCTTCCCCCCTACTCGGTCGCGACCGTATGGTTCGCGCCGATCGATCCGACCGGCGATGCCACCGGGGTGGGCAAGGGCCGAATCGGTCCGTGGACACGGGCCTATTACAACTTTGGGGACACGGGGCCCGCGATCGTGCCGTGGGGGCCGCCCATGAACCCGACGCAGGGCATCCCGATCATGCGGCACAAGGCGGTGGCGGTCGGCAACCGCATCTACGTCGTGGGCGGCACGACCCAGAATTGCGGATCGGCGCCCCTGCCGGGGGCCGCCTACACGACCAAGCGCGTGTATTCGACCGCCGTGGATCCCGTGACCGGCCAGACCGGGCCGTGGGAGGCGGAGCTGCCGCTGATCCAGAACGCGACCGATCACGGGCTCGTGTACGCCGGGGGCGCCCTGTATTGCATCGGCGGCCTCTTGGACGTCATGGCGCCGGACCAGTTCGTCCAGAAGGCCGAGATCAAACCCGACGGGCACCTGTACAGCTCCAACGACCTGACGTGGGAGCCCGTGCTCTCCGTTCCACCCGGGAATCCGCCGACGAGTTGCGCGCTGTGCAGCCTGTGCACATGCACGCTCTGCGCCCCGTGCACCGAGGACTGCTGCCGGGCGCTGAACGTCTGTCTGGGCTGGAACAACTTCCGGCCGTTCAGCGTGATGCGCACGATCGCGTTCGTCGGCGCCGAGTTCGTGCCCGGGTCGTCGGGCAGCGTCTGCCGGTACTTCAGCGGGTCCTACTACGGATTCCTCGACGACTGCAACGGCATCAAGGGGTGGAATGCGGGGGGCGGGACGGGCCTGAAAGCCCAGCCGGGGGCGGGCGCCATTGCCTACAACGGGTCGCTATTGAGCGTCGGCGGCGGAAACGGGTCGGCGATGCAGTATCAGGTGCTCTTCAACTCGGCCGGGTCGCGCGGCCTCATCCGGACCGGCGGCGTGGACAACTCCGAACTACGGCCGGCGCAACCCGACGGGTCCGAACTCTACACCGGCGGCACTTCGCAGTACGCCTTCCCCGTGGTCGTGCCCGGGTCGCCGCTCGTGTCCTACAACGGCTTCGTGTACGCGATCGGCGGCGAGATGGGCGCCACGGCCAACGCCTGCCAGCGGGTCTATCGCACGCGACTGGATCCGACCACGGGCTGGGTGGACGCGGGGTCGTGGCTGTCGCCGATGTACGATCTGGGTACGCTGGCGCAGATGACGAAGGTCTCGTGGTCCTACAGCAAGACCGGGCCGGGCGCGGGGGACGACTGGGCGCTGTGCCGCTACCGCGTGGCGGGGGCCGACGGTCGCTGGACGTGCTGGACGCCCCGCATCCCGGAGGAGGGGAGCGCCCCGATCACGCCGGGTTACTACACCTACGCGTCCGATGTCCCCGGCTCGAACCCGTTCTTCAGGATGCCGATGGCGCCCGACCCGTTCCGGTACATTCAGTTCGAGGTCAGCCTCTACAACGATCCCGCCAACGACGGGGGGCCGGCGCCCACGCTTCCCCGGTTCGACGAATTCCGGATCGGCTACGAGCCGGCGATCGTTCCAGCCCTGCCGTCGGGCAGCGGAATCGAGGTAGCTCCCAGCCGGGACGGCAAGTCGGTGACCATCCGGTTCGAGGTGGTAGCCGAGGGCGGGGAGATCAACGCCGAGTTCTACAACGTGGCCGGGGAGCTCATCGCCAGGGACCGGTACGCGTACCTGACGGGGGGCGTAAAGTCGGAGACCGTGTCGACCGCCCGCTGGGCGCCGGGAGTGTATATCATCGTACTGAGGGGCATGGCGCGCACCGGAGACCCCGGATTGTACCGAAGCGTAACGAAGGAACGGTTCAAGATGCTCAAGGGAAAAGTCGTTGTCCGCCGGTAACGCCGGAATCGTGCTCCGGGCGGGGGTGGCGGCGTGCGTCTTTTGTATCGGCCTTGCCGATGCCGCGCGCAGCCGCGTATTCGACGAGGCCCGCGTGGCCGCGCCCTTCCTCAAGATCGGGCAGGGGGCCCGGGCATCCGGCATGGGCGAGGCCTTCACCGCGGTGGCCGACGATCCGACGGCCATATTCTGGAATCCGGCGGGGCTGGCGCAGATCAACGACGTCGAGGTCATGTTCACCCATAACCAGTGGCTCGAGAACTTCCGGCACGAGTACTTCGGCCTCACGGTGCCGTTCGAGGGCACATGGTCGGCGGCATACTCCCTCCTGGACCTCGGGCGGTTCGCCATGCTCGATCCGGACACGAAGCTCCCGGGAGACAGTTTCGCGGTCAACGACCAGGTCTTCCAGCTCGGGTACGCCCGGGCGTTCGCGAGCGATGCGGTGCTGGTGGGCGCGTCCGTGAAGCTCGTGAAGGAGGACCTGGGGTCCGGCATCCGCGGCCAGACCGTGAGCTTCAGCGGCGGGGTCCTGGGCGTGCCGCTCTGGGAGCATCCCCGGCTGGCGCTGGCGGCGGTCGTCGAGAACATGGGGGGCGAGCTGTCGGGGTTCGAGATGCCGGCCACCGTCCGGGTCGGCGTGTCCTGGCGACAGTCCGGCCTGCTGGCCTCGCCGGCGGAGGCCGTGGCGTCCGGCTTCGAGGAGCCGGGCAAGCGCGGCACCGCCGCCTACCCGTGGCAATCCGAGGAGACCTCGGACTCCCTGACGATGGCCGCGGACATCGTCGCGCCGCGGCGCGGCCGGATGGAGTTGCACGTGGGGCTCGAGTACTGGCTGTCGTTCGCCGCCCTGCGCGCGGGGTACCGGTTCCGCTACCCGCGGAACGATCTCGGGGGCATGTCGGGTCTCACTCTCGGTCTGGGCCTGCGCGGCCGGGGGTTCCAGTTCGACTACGGCTTCGACGCGTCCTACGCGCCCTACGGGGACCTCGGCAACGCTTCCCGGTTCGCCGTGATCGTCACCTTCTGACGACGCGCCGGGCCGTCCCTCCGTCCACGCCCGTCCCGGGCCTCACCCCGTCGGAGTCCCGGTCGCTCGCGCACTTCGGGGTCCGGTCTCTCGAGGATCTCCTGTTCCGCCTGCCGCGCTGGCACGTGCACCGCGACCGCGTGAGGGCGCTCGCGGAGGCGAAGGAGGGCGAGCGCGGGCTCTTCCTGGTCCGGATCGCGAAGGTGGGCGCCTTCGCGCGGGGGAGGCTCCACATCCTCCGCCTTCAGCTCGAGGATGGGACAGCCAAGGCCCAGCTTTACCTCTTCAACCGGCCGTACCTGCTCAAGGACTTCCGGGCCGGACGCGCCCTCCTCATCCACGACGTGCCCGAGCGTTCGAACGCCGGAATCCGGTTCGGGGGACAGGCCGGCACTACGGAGATGGTCACGGACGAGGATCTCGCGGCTTTCGAGGCCGGCCGGGTCCTCGTCTACTACAAGGCGACGACGGTGATCCCCCAGCCGCGCGCCCGCGCGCTGGCGGCGGCCGCCGTCGCGAGTCTGCTGGACGCCGTCGAAGACCCCCTGCCCGAGCCCGTTCGTACCGGGCGCAAGCTGGTCGGGCTCCGGGACGCCCTGCGCCAGGCGCATGGGCCGGAGTCCTGGGGCGACTGGGATGCAGCCCGCCGCCGGCTCGTCTTCGACCAGCTCTACCTGCTCCAGGTCGCGCTCGGCGTCCATCGCCGCGCGCTCGCCAGGATCCGGAAGGGGCGGCGGTATGAGTTGAAGGGAGAGCGGCTGGGGAAGTTCCGGGCCTCGCTGCCGTTCAATCTCACGGGTGCCCAGGACCGGGTGACGGCCGAGATCTTCGCCGACCTCGCCCGCGCGGCCCCCATGAACCGGCTCCTGCAAGGAGACGTGGGGTCAGGGAAGACGGCCGTAGCGGCGGCGGCGATCGCGGCTGCGGCGGACTCGGGGCTCCAGGCCGCCGTGCTGGCGCCCACCGAGATCCTCGCGGAACAGCACCTGCGCACCTTCGAGGCTCTTCTAGGGCCGGCGGGCATCCGCGTGGGGCTCCTGACGGGGGGGCTGTCGGCCGCCGGGCGCCGGAGCGTGCACGCCGGGCTCGAGGGCACCGACGCCGATCTCCTCGAGAGCCGGTCGATCGACCTCGTAGTCGGCACGCACGCCCTGCTGGAGAGCAAGGTCGTGATCCCGCGGCTGGGGCTGGCGGTGATCGACGAGCGGCACAAGTTCGGGGTCCGCCAGCGCGCGGCGCTCGAGAGGAAGGGGAAGCATCCGGACCTCCTTATGATGACGGCTACACCCCTGCCGCGGGCCGTGGTCCTCACGCAGTACGGGGACACGGCGCTTTCGCTTCTCGACGAGATGCCGCCGGGCCGGGGAACGGTGACGACGACGTGGGCCCACGGCGCGATGCCGCGCGACGCCGCCTACAAGTTCGCGATGGAACGGCTGAAGGCGGGAGAGCGCGCCTTCGCCGTGTTCCCGCTGGTGGAGGAGAGCGAGAAGGTGAACCTGCGCGACGCGACGCAGGAGCACGAGCGGCTCCAGCGCGTCTTCGCGGGGTTCGCCGTCGGGCTCATCCACGGGCGGATGAACTCGGAGGAGAAGGCGGCGGTCATGCAAGGCTTCGCCACGGGGGCCGTCAAGCTCCTGGTCTCGACGACCGTCGTCGAGGTCGGGCTGGACATCCCCGACGCGACGATCATGCTGATCGAGCACGCGAACCGGTTCGGGCTCGCCCAGCTCCACCAATTGCGCGGCCGGATCGGCCGGCGGGGAAACGCCTCCTGGTGTTTCCTGATCACGAACGGGATCGTGACCGCCGACGCCCGCGCGCGGCTGGGAGCCATGGTCCGGACGCGCAACGGGTTTGAACTCGCGGAAACCGACCTGCGAATCCGCGGCCCGGGGGAGCTGTTCGGCACCCGGCAGGCGGGACTGCCCGACGAGGAGGTCGCCGACCTCCTGCTCGACCCCGAGGCGCTCGAGGCCGCGCGGCGCGAGGCCGAGGCCCTCCTGGAGGCGGATCCGAACCTCGGAAGCGCGGACGGCGCGAAGGTCAAGCGCGCGCTCGAGGGGCGGCTCTCGGAGTTCTGGGGAATGGCAAGGTTCTCGTGAAGCCCGGCCCCGGAGAGCCGCGGAAGCCCCTGCGCATCGGCTCGGGCGCCCTGCGCGGCCGCCGCCTCGTGGCGCCGGGTGCCTCCCGGCCTCCGCTCGCTCTCCTTCGAAAGTCCCTGTTCGACATTCTCGCGCCCCGCCTGCCCGGCGCCCGCGTCCTCGACGTCTACGCGGGCTCCGGGAGCCTCGGGCTCGAGTCCGTGTCCCGCGGCGCCGCTAGAGTGGACTTCGTGGAGGAGTCGGGCGAGGCGTGCCGCATCCTGGCGGAGAACGTGGCCCGGACCGGGCTGGCGGGATCCGCCCGGGTGATATGCCGGGAAGCGCTGGTGGGGCTGCGCGAGCTGGACCGGGCGGAGGCCCGGTACGATCTCGTGCTCCTGGACCCCCCCTTCGCCGACGAACGCGATGGCGAGCTCCTGAGCGCGGCGGCGAGGCTGGTGGAGCCCGGGGGTGCCGTGGTCCTGCGCATTCCGGCCCGCCGGAACCTGCCCCCGGTCAGGGACGCGCTGCGCCTGATACGTCATAATCGGTATGGCGCCTCGCTGGTGGGGGTGTACGCGCGGGAGGAGGAATCATGAGGACGGCGATCTATCCGGGCAGTTTCGACCCGATCACGTACGGGCATGTGGATATCATCAAGCGGAGCCTCGCGATCGCGGACCGCGTCATTGTCGGCGTCCTCGGGAACTCGGCCAAGCGCCCCCTCTTCACCGCTTCCGAGCGCGTCGAGCAGGTCCGCCTCGCCGTCCGGGGCCTCCGCCGGGTCGAAGTGGAGTCGTTCGACGGTCTCCTCGTCGACTTCCTCCGCCGCAAACACGGGAGCATGGTCATCCGCGGCCTGCGCGCCGTCTCGGACTTCGAGTACGAGTTCCAGCTCGCGCTCACGAACCGGCGGCTCGAGCGGACAGCCGAGACCGTCTTCCTGATGCCCGCGGAACGGTACACGTTCCTGAGCTCGAGCGTCGTCAAGGAGATCGCGCGGCTGCGCGGCAGCGTCCGCGGCCTCGTGCCGCCCCACGTGGCGAGCGCGCTCAAGGGCAAGCACCGTCTTGCCTGAGCCAGCCTCCCAGGCTCCGGACGGCCACAAGTCCGGATTCGTCGCGGTCCTCGGGCTGCCAAACACGGGCAAGTCCACGCTCGTGAACGTCCTCACGGGGTACAAGGTCGCGGGGGTGAGTTCCAAACCCCAGACCACGCGCCGCCGGATCCTGGGCATCCGCACCGAACCCGGGTGCCAGATGGTCTTCGTGGACACGCCCGGCCTCGCCAAGGCCGAAGGCTCCCTGGGCGACTTCATGGGCAAGACGGCCGTGACGGCCGCCCGGGACGCGGACGTCGTGCTCTACGTGGTGGATGCCCGCAGTCCGGAGGAGGACGCCCGGATCCGGCAGGTCCTGACCGACCCCAAGATTCCGGTCATCCTCGTGCTCAACAAGATCGATCTCGTTCCCAAGGACGAGCTCCTGCCGGTCATGCAGAAGTACGGCGCCGACGGGCGGTTCGCCGAGATCGTGCCCATCTCGGCGCGCGAGGGTGACGGGGTCGAGCTCGTGCGCAACCTCGTCCGGGACCGCCTGCCCCTCGGGCCGCTCTGGTTCGAGGCGCTGGCCGAGGGACCCAGAGTGCCGGAGCCGCCGCTCGTCCAGGAGATCGTGCAGGAGCACCTCTTCCGCCGGGTGCACCAGGAGGTGCCCTACGGCTGCGGCGTCCTGGTGGAATCCATCCAGCTCGACGGCGCGCTCGTCCGCATCCAGGCGGTCGTCCTGGTCGAGCGCGACAGCCACAAGGGCATCGTAATCGGCGCCAAGGGCGCCATGCTCAAGGCCGTCGGGATGGAGTCCCGGCTCGAGCTCGAGCGGCTCTCCGGCTACCGCGTCTTCCTCGGGCTGCAGGTCAAGGTCGAGCCCGACTGGCGCAACCGCACCGCCGTCCTCGGCGACCTGGGGTACCGGTCCGAGGAAGGCTGACGGCCCAAGGCTAAGGCGCTGGCCTAGCCCGTCTTCCGGGGGGTCGGCGGGCTGGTCGGTCGGGTGGTCTGCTCCTTCTGTCGGCGGACGAGATCCTCGATCTGGCCGAGGGCCCTTCGGACATCCTGGCTGCCCTGGTTCAGGACGAGCGAGCGCCTGAGTGCGATCACGGAAGTCCCGAGGTCGCCGGCCGCCGCGCAGGCGTATCCGTACCACTGCCAGAACTCCGGTTCGTTCGGGACGAGCTCACACGCGCGTTTCATGCACGCGACGGCGGCGGGGTAGTCGTGAAACGCGGTCACTGACAACCGCCCGAGAACGCTCAGCACGGCGTAGTTGTCGGGATCCTTCCTGAGGATGTCGCGGGCCATCCTGCGGGCGGCGACCAATTGGGTGTGCCGGGGGTCGAGCGTCGCGAGGAAGGCCGGGTAGGGGCGAAGCTTCATGCGGATTCGTCCCTGGCGGGCATACTCGTGCCGTTCATTGAGGCCGGTGGCCCGGTCGAACCGGACAAGCGCCTGGAGGTAGTCACCCGACAACTCGGCGAGTTGGCCCAGCGCGTACTCGAGGTCGTCGCTCTCGAATCCCAGGGCCCGCGATCGCTCGAAGAGTCTCTTCGCGCGGGGTGCGAGCGCGGCGTCGCGGCTGATGTTGTTGTAGCAGAGCGCTCCGTAGTCGTACGCGTATTGGGCGTTGAACGGGTCGAGGTCGATGGCCCGCTGGTAGAGAGCCATCCCGCGCACGGGGTCCGGTTGCCGCGGGTTCTTCCAGGCGTCCTCGGCGTGCTTGTATGTGAGGGTGCCCGTGAAGAGCTGGACGGACAGCACGCCGATGACCGCGACGGACCCG
Organism: bacterium; assembly: GCA_919901855.1. Taxonomy (GTDB): domain Bacteria; phylum Oederibacteriota; class CAKKQC01; order CAKKQC01; family CAKKQC01; genus CAKKQC01. The sequence continues at coordinate 64,326 of CAKKQC010000022.1, forward strand.
AGGCCGGCCGCCTCAAGGGCGGGGCGCCAGGCACCCCCGAAGGGCGGCAACGCGGCGACGGGCCCTGCCCGGCGCCGCGCGAGGACCCATTCCGACTGGTACGACGCGAGAAGCCCGGCCATCACCCACCACGTGGCCGCGGAGGACACGATGTGGAACGGGAAGTTCGGGACCATGTAGATAAGGATGATGCCCAGGGAACCGGTAAGGCCGCAGATCGCGGCCCGGTCGCCCGCGTCGAGGCCGTGGTCGTCGCGGAGCCGCCGCAAGGCTCCGGCGAATATGGACGCCAGAAGCCAGATGAACATTCCCGTTCCGATCGCCCCGGTCTCGGCGAGCATCTGGAGCCAGTCGTCGTGGGTCCGGTTCTCCTGGGTGAAACTGCTTCCGAGTTTCTCGAAGGGAATCCCGCGTGGCAGGCGAACGGCCTGCTGGATGACGGGGTACCAGGACTTGTACCCGTTGATTCCGACCCCCGTCAGCGGGGCGTGCGGCGTGGTCAGCGGCATACCCCGCCACATCTCGAGTGCCAGCAGGCTCTTGAGGCCCCGCTCGTTCAGGGACTCGCCCTTGTACCCGGTCGCGTAAAGCCCGGCGCCGACGGCCACGAGGATCGCCCCGCCGCCGAGGACGGTCGCCAGCGCGGCGCGCCCGATCCGGTCATGCCGGAGCCTCGTGGCCCCCCAGCCGAGCAGGCCGAGCAGTCCGGCGAGGGAGATGAAGAAGAGCGGGAGGATAAGATCCTTGGTCAACAGAAGGCATCCGCTGAAGACGAGGACGATCCCTCCGGTGATGGCGACGCGGATGCCGAGCGCGCGATGGCCAGTCTCGGGCAGGGGACCCGCCACCCATCCCAGGAGAGTGCCGAACACGGGCGCGAGAGCGACGAGCGCGTACCAGCCTCCCGCCGTCTCGGTGAGCCCCATATTCAGCGTGAGCAGGGCGGTGGCGCCGATCCAGAACCACCGGCGTCCGGGTGTGAGCACGGCGCAGGCGATCGTCAGGGGGATGAACTGCATCAGGAAGGGCATGAAGAAGTTGGGATTCCCGTAGATGCCGAGGATGCGGGGGAGCACGAGATAGGACCTATTCGTCGAGGCGTCGAAGCGGTAGACGCCGATCGTGAAAGGGGCCACCGCATCCGCGAGGAAGCCCGATATCCAGGTGTCGTAGGGCTGGCGGGGGTCCCAGGCCCGGAGCGCCTCGATACCGTAGAACTGCATCAGCCCGATGGCGCAGGAAATGACGATCAGGACCACCAGCCCGCGGAGCATGGCGGCCCGGACCGTGACCGCCTCGATGAAGACCGCGAATCCGACGGCGCAGAGGAGGGTCGTACCCAGGCTCGCGAGGACTTGCGGCGTCGACCAGAGGCGGAAAGCTAGCTGCGTGCCGATGGCCGCGGGATCGGCGATCACCAGGCCGATCAGCAGCACGCCTCCCGCGAAAGCGACGCCGAGCCGCTGGCGGGTCGTCAGGGCGCTACCCGGCCTGAAGGCGGCAACCGCGAGCAGCAGGGCGCCGAGGCCGTACACTTGGACCTTCGAGGGTTGGGGCGGGGTGTGCAGGAAGCCGAGCGCGAGCCCCGCGAGAAGGCAGACGTAGGCCACGAAGCGGCGCCGGTCCCGGCCTGCCGGGTCCAGGGGTGCCGCCGCCACCGAGGCGATCGTGAGGAAGGCCATGAGATATGTCCCGATCTTGAGGAAGTCCTTGAGGCTGTCGCCGGGGTTCACGGTGTCGAACGACGAGTAGAAGCACGCGAGCGCGTAGCCGAGGGCGGGCAGGACCAGGGACAGCGGTAGACGCGCGCCACGTCGGACGAGGACGAAGGAGAGCGCGGCTCCCGCCGCGAGCAGGAAGGACATCCGCACGAGGTCGTCGTTATCCCGCGCCATCCGGAAGAAGGTGCCCCCCATGGCGCCGAGGTAGAGGTACCCGCTGAACAGCGCCAGCGCCCAGAATCCGACCGGCGGGACGACGGATCCCGGGTTTCCCGGGCTTGCGCTCGGGGCAATGGCGGGCGGGCGAGGGGGGCGGGCGGCAGGGGACATGGCCGGATTGTAGCAATGAGGGAGCGGGGACGGCGCGAGCCCGAGTCTTCGTTCGCGACCATCACGCAGATCGTCGGGCGGGGCATCGGTCGGGTGGTAGACTCGGAGTATGACCTGCTGGCGTAGCTCAGGGGTAGAGCAAGCGCTTTGTAAGCGCTGGGTCGGGGGTTCGATTCCCTCCGCCAGCTCGGCTTTGTAGTTCTCTCCTGCATGGAAGATCTCTCCTCCCGCCGCGAGGCTATCCGCGCCAACCTCGAAGCCATCAAGGAGCGCATGGCGGTCGCGGCCCGGAAGGCCGGCCGGGACCCCTCCTCCGTCACTCTCCTGGCGATCACGAAGACCGTCCCGGCCGAGGTCGTCCGGCTGGCTGTCGAGCTCGGGGTCACCGATCTGGGCGAGAACCGGGTGCAGGAGGCCAAGGACAAGATCCCGCTCGTGGGGCCGGGCCCGATCTGGCACTTCGTCGGCCGGCTCCAGACCAATAAGGCGAAAGAGGCGGCGGGACTGTGCCAGTTGGTCCATTCGATGGATCGGGCCGAACTGGCCCAGGCGCTGAACCGGGCGGGGGAGGCGGCGGGGGTGCCAGTTCGCGTGCTGGTGCAGGTGAACGTCACCGGGGCGCCCCAGCAGGGAGGGGTGGCCCTGGCCGACGTGGATGAATTCATTGAAATGTGCCTCCGCCTGCCGTATCTTCGTATGGACGGCGTGATGGCCATCGGGCCGCACCCGGCCTCCGACGCGGAGCTCCGGGAGGCGTACAGGCAGGCCCGGGGCGTCGCGACGAAGTTGGAGCAGATGACCGGGAAGGGGCCGGCGGTGGTTTCGGCCGGCATGAGCGGGGACTTCGAGCCCGCGATCGAAGAGGGCAGTACGATGGTGAGAATCGGGACGGCATTGTTCGGAGACAGGAGGCAACCGTGACGCGGCTCGGATTCATCGGCGGTGGCAATATGGCGGAGGCCCTGATCTCAGGGCTGCTCCGGGCGAAACTTCTCGCTCCGGACAAGATCCAGGTGAGCGACGTACGCGAGGACCGGCTCGAGGCACTGTCCTCGAAGTACAAGGTCAAGACGGCGCGGGACAACCTCGACATCGTGCGGGAGAACGAGACCCTGATCCTGGCGGTCAAACCCCAGCAGATGAAGGAGTTGCTCGACGAGATCGCGAGCTCGGTGGAATCGCACCAGCTCGTCATCTCGATCGCGGCGGGCATCCCGATCCGCTATCTCGAGGTCAAGTTCCCGCGCCCGGTGCCCATCATCCGCGTGATGCCCAACACGGCCGCCGGAGTGTCGGAAGTGGCGGCGGGTGTGTCCGCCGGCAGTCGCGCTTCGGCCGTCCACCGCGACCTCGTCGTCCGGCTCTTCAACGCCATCGGCGAGGCCGTCGAGGTGTCCGAGGACCAGATGGACGCGGTCACCGCGCTGTCGGGCAGCGGTCCGGCGTACGTGTTCCACCTCGTCGAAGCCCTCGTGGAAGCGGGGAAGGCGGAGGGCCTCTCCGACGATACGGCCCGGGCGCTTGCCGTCCAGACCGTCTACGGGGCCGCCAAGATGCTCAGCCAGTCCATCGAGGACCCCGGGGAGCTGCGCAAGAAGGTCACGTCGCCCGGCGGCACGACCGAGGCCGCGTTCAAGATCCTCGACGAGAAGGGCTGGGCGGCGATCCTCAAGGAAGCCGTGCACGCCGCGCGAGTTCGGGCCGGGGAACTCGCGGACTCGGCGTGACGGGGAGCTTGGACCCCGCATGATCCGGCGCTACACGCCCCCGGAGATGGGGGCGATCTGGGCGGAGGAGGCCAAGTTCGGCCGCTGGCTGGCGATCGAGCTGGCCGTCTGCCGGGAGCAGGCCCGGCGGGGGAAGATTCCGCGCAAGGACCTCCGGATCATCGAGAAGCGGGCGGGCTTCAGCATAGCCCGGATCGATTGGCACGAGCGGAAGACCAACCACGACGTCCTCGCGTTCATCGCCGCCGTCGCCGAGCGCGTGGGCCCGTCGGCCCGGTTCATCCACATGGGGCTCACGTCCTACGACGTCGTGGACACGGGGCTCGGGATCGCCATGCGGGACGCCACGGGCGTCCTCGAGACGAAGCTGGTGCGGTACGCGGTCATCCTCAGGAAGCTGGCGACGGCCCACCGGGAGACCGTGGCCACGGCGCGGACGCACGGCGTCCACGCGGAGCCCACGAGCCTCGGGCTCAAGTTCGCCCTCCACTACGCCGAGGCGCTCCGGAATCTCCACCGGCTGATTCGGGCCCGGAAGGCGGTCGCGGTCGGCAAGATCTCGGGCGCGGTCGGGAACTACGCCCACCTCGACCCGTCGGTCGAGACCACGGTCCTCAAGCGGCTGGGGTTGGAGCCGGCGCCCGTGTCCACGCAGGTCGTCCAGCGGGACCGGCATGCCGAGTACCTGACTACGCTCGCCATCCTGGCGGGGTCGTTGGAGAAGCTGGCGACCGAGATCCGGAATCTCCAGCGCACGGAGGTGCGCGAGCTGGAGGAATCGTTCGAGAAGGGTCAGAAGGGCTCCTCCGCGATGCCGCACAAGCGGAATCCGATCCTGTGCGAGCGGGTAGCGGGGCTCGCGCGGGTCATGCGCGGCTACGCCATGGTTGGCCTCGAGAACATGGCCCTGTGGCACGAGCGGGACCTCACGAATTCGTCGGCGGAGCGGATCGCGATCCCCGACGCGTCCATCCTCGCGGACTACATGCTCTCCCTCATGCTCCGGGTCCTCGAACGGCTGACGGTGAACACCGACCAGATGCGCAAGAACCTCGACCTGACGGGTGGTCTCATCTATTCCCAGCGGGTTCTGCTGGCCCTCGTGGGGGCCGGGATGACGCGCGCGGATGCCTACGACCTCGTCCAGCGCCACGCGATGCGGGCCTGGGAGAAGGGGGAGGAGTTCAGGCGGCTGCTGGCGTCCGACCCCGCGGTGGCCCGGTGCCTGCCGGGGGGCGCGCTGGACGCGTGCTTCGATCCGCGGTACTATCTGCGGAACGTGAATACCGTATATCGCAGGCTGGGGATTCCACTATGAAGCGTGCCGGCGCCTGGCTCGCCCGGGTGAGCGTCGGTCTCAAGCCCGACATCCTCGATCCGCAGGGCAAGGTCGTGCGGGGGGCGCTGGGCGAACTCGGTTTCAGCGCGGTCCAGGAAGTCCGGGTCGGCAAGCACTTCTGGGTCCGCCTCAGGGGCTCGCTCTCGCGGCCGGCGGCGGAGCGCGAGGTGCGCCGGATGGCTGCCCGGGTCCTCATCAACCCCGTAATCGAGACGTTCACGTTCACCCTCTCCCGGGCCGGATGACCGAGCCCGCGCGGAACCTCCGCCGGCTCGCGAAGCTGAGGAGGGCGGTGGATGCGGAGGATCGCCGGCTCCTGGGCGTTCTGAACGCACGCCTGCGCCTCGTCGAGCGCATCGCCAGGGTCAAGCGCGACCTGGGGATGCCGGTCTACGCTCCCGACCGCGAGGAGCGCCTCCTGCGGGCCCTGGCGCAGGGAAACGCGGGGCCGCTCACCGACTCCGGGCTCCGCGCGATCTACCGCGAGATCCTGTCCGCGTCGCGGGCCCACGAGGAGCCCGTACGGGTCGCGTTCTTTGGGCCGGAAGGCAGCTTCACGCACCTGGCGGCCCGGACCCGGTTCGGCGCCCAGGAGTCCTACATCTCGGTGCCCACGATTCCCGACGTCTTCTACGAGGTGGAGCGGGGCAAGACCAATTACGGCGTCGTGCCGGTCGAGAACTCGACCGAGGGCGTGATCAACCACACGCTCGACATGTTCATGGAATCGGACATCAAGATCTGCGCCGAGGTGCAGGTGCCCATCGAGATCATGCTCATGACCCGGGAGAAGTCGCTCGCCGGGGTGAAGGTCGTGTATTCGCATCCCCAGCCGCTGGCCCAGTGCCGGCATTGGCTCGACGAGAGGCTTCCGGGGGCGTCCCGGGTCGAGATGCGGAGCACGCCGGAGGCGGCGAAACGCGCCTCCGGCCAGCGGGGGGCGGCCGTCATCGGGCCGGCGCTCCTCGCGCACCTGCACGGGCTGCGCATCCTCGCGCGCAACCTCGAGGACCTGGCCGGGAACACGACGCGGTTCTTCGTGCTGGCGCGCGCGTGGAGCGCTCGGACGGGGCACGACAAGACCTCGATCATGTTCGCGGCCAAGGACCGCGTCGGCGTGCTCTACGACATGCTCCAGCCGTTCCGCCGGCACCGGATCAATCTCACGTCCATCGAGTCGCGGCCCTCGCGCAAGCGCGCGTGGGAGTACTGCTTCTTCGCCGATCTCGACGGGCACGTCGAGGACCGGAACGTCGCGAGCGCCCTGCGCGGACTCGAGGCGCACTGCACGGTCGTCAAGCTGCTGGGTTCCTACCCGGCCGCCGCCCAACCCGCGCGATAGACGGGTCCCCTCGGCGGGTGCCATAATGCATTCCTGATGGGGAAGCCAAGGGGATTCATGGGTGCAGGCGCGGCGGGCGTGCGTGCGTTGGTGCGTCCCGAGGTCTACACCCTCGAGCCCTACGTCGGCGGCAAGTCCCTGGACGAGATGAAGCGCCGGTACGGGAGAGCGGACTTCATCAAGCTGGCCTCCAACGAGAACGCCTACGGCCCCACGCCCCGGGCGCGGGCGGCCATCGTGAGGGCGGCGGGGGAGGCCCACCGCTACCCGGAGGGGGGCTATCCGGCCCTGCGCGCGGAGCTTGCCCGCCGCAACCGGCTGAAGCCGGAATCCGTGATCCTCGGCAACGGGTCGAACGAGGTCCTGGTGCTGGCCGCGAGCGTTTTCCTGCGGCCGGGGGAAGAGGCCGTGATGGCGGCTCCCTCCTTCGTCGTCTACGAGCACGCGGTCCGGGCGGCGGGCGGGAGGCCCGTCGTGGTGCCGCTGCGGGATTTCCGTCACGATCTGCCGGCCATGGCGCGGGCGGTCACGCATAGGGCCCGGCTGGTATTCGTCTGCAATCCCAACAACCCCACGGGCACGATCGTGACGCGCGGGGAGGTCGAGGATTTCCTGCGCCGCCTGCCCGCGCACGTGGTCGTCGTCTTCGACGAGGCTTACAACGAGTTCGTGACCGACCGCGCCTTCCCGGACACGCTCCGGTTCGTGCGGCGCGGGTTGCGCGTGCTCGTCGTCCGGACGCTCGCGAAGGCCTGGGGGCTGGCCGGCCTCCGGGTCGGGTACGGGCTGGGGGCGCCGGACGTCGTTCGGCCGCTGGAACTGATCCGGCAACCGTTCAACGTGAACCTCATGGCGTACCGGGCTGCCTGCGCGGCTCTCGAGGACCGGGCGGGAGTCCGCCGGGCGGTCGCGGCCGTGGTCAGGGATCGGGAGCGGCTTACCCGCGCGCTCGCGTGCCGGGGCCTTCTCGTCGTGCCGAGTCAGGCCAACTTCGTCATGGTCAGGGCGGGCCTCGGTCCGCACGTGAACGGATCGGGGGCTTCGCTGACCCTCGCCCTGGAGCGGGAGGGCGTGATCGTCCGGCCCCTCCCGGGCCGCCTGCTGGAGCGGTGGGTCCGCATCACGGTGGGAACGCCGCCCGAGAATGCCCGGCTCCTGCGCTCCCTGGACCGCGTCCTGTACCGGCTGAGGCGGCGATGATCATAGTCCTGCGTCCTTCCGCGACCGAGCGCGACATTCGCGTGCTCACGGCCAAGATCCGCTCGCTCGGGCTGTCGCCGCACGTGTCGCGCGGCAAGGAGCGCACGGTCATTCCCGTGATCGGCGACGAGCGCGTGCTCGCCACCGTGCCCCTGCTGAGCTACCGGTTCGTCGAGAAGGTCCTGCCCGTGCTCGCCCCGTTCAAGCTCGTGAGCCGGGAGTTCCATCCCAAGACGACGGTGGTGCGCGCCCGGGGCCTCGCGGTCGGCGGGAAGAAGGTGGCCCTCATCGCGGGGCCCTGCGCGGTCGAGAGCTCGGAGATGATCATCCGGATCGCGAAGGCGGTCAAACGCGCGGGAGCCACTGGGCTACGCGGCGGCGCCTTCAAGCCGCGGTCGTCCCCGTACAGCTTTCAGGGTCTCGGGGAGGAAGGGCTCCGGTACCTGGCCGCGGCGCGCGACGCCACGGGGCTCGCGGTCGTGACCGAGGTGCTGGATACCCGGCACGTCGCCCTGGTCGCCCGGTACGCGGACGTCCTCCAAGTCGGGGCCCGGAACATGCAGAACTTCGAGCTGCTGAAGGAAGCCGGGAGCTCGGGGAAACCCGTCCTGCTCAAGCGCGGGATGTCGGCGACACTGAAGGAGTTCCTGGAGGCCGCCGAATACGTGGTCTCGCGCGGCAACGACCAGGTCATGCTCTGCGAGCGCGGGATCAGGGCCGTCGAGGACTACACCCGGAACACGTTCGACCTCAACGCCATTCCCGTCCTGCGCGAGCTCACGCACCTGCCCCTCGTGGCTGATCCGAGCCACGCCACGGGCAAGTGGAGCTACGTCCACCCGATGGCGCTCGCCGCGGTCGCGGCGGGGGCGGACGCGCTGGAGGTGGAGGTCCACGACCGGCCCGAGGACGCCCGGAGCGACGGCGAGCAGAGCATCCTGCCCGCGCGGTTCGCGTCTCTCGTAACCGCGGTCAAGCGGGTGGCGCGATCCGTGGGGCGGACGGCATGAGCCGGATTGCGCCGGGCCGCGGGAACCGGTAAAACAGGACACCATGCCGGACGCCGAATCGCCGCGGGTCGCCTATTTCTCGATGGAGATCGCCCTCGATGCGGGCATCCCGACCTATTCGGGCGGTCTGGGCATGCTCGCGGGAGACACCTTGCGGAGCGCCGCGGATCTCGCGGTGCCCATGGTCGCGGTAACCCTCCTCTACCGCCGGGGGTACTTCCACCAGCGGCTCGACGCGAGGGGACAGCAGACCGAGGAGCCCACCGTCTGGCGGGTGGAGGACCGGCTGGAGCCGCTGCGGGCGCGCGCGAGCGTCGAGATCGCGGGTAGGACCGTCCATCTTGGCGTCTGGCGGTACACGATCCAGGGAGCCGGGGGGGCCGCCCTGCCCGTCTATCTCCTGGACGCCGACCGGCCGGAGAACGATCCGGATGACCGCGCCCTGACCGCCGAGCTCTACGGGGGCGATGCCCGCCACCGCCTCGCGCAGGAAATCATCCTCGGGATCGGCGGCGTTCGGATGCTTCGGGCGCTCGGGCACGAGGGGCTCGGCACCTTCCACATGAACGAGGGCCATGCGGCCCTGATCGCGGTCGCCCTCCTCGACGAGATGGAAGCCTCGGGTGGCGGCGAAGCGGCAACCGCGTCCGCGACGTTGAAGGCTGAGCTCCTCGCCGCCCTGCGCGAGCGCTGCGTCTTCACGACGCACACGCCGGTGCCGGCGGGGCACGACCGGTTCCCCGCGGATCTCGTGGAGCGCCTGCTGACGCCGGCCTGGAAGGCGCGGCTGGCCATGTGCGGCCAGGTCGACGGCCTGAACATGACCCAACTGGCGATCGCGGTCTCCCGGTTCGTCAACGGCGTCGCGCTCAAGCACGGCGAGGTGTCCCGGGCGATGTTCCCCGGGGTCGACGTCCGGAGCATCACGAACGGCGTGCACGCCGCGACGTGGGCTTCGCCGCCGTTTCAGCGGCTCTTCGACAAGTGGGCGCCCGGATGGCGCCTGGACAACGCCGCGCTCCGTAATATCATCGGGGCGCACGGCGACGAGGTCTGGACGGCCCACCTCGAGGCCAAGCAGTCGCTCGTCGAGTTCCTCGGGGAACGCGGGCATGCGGGATTCGACCGGGACGCGCTGACGCTCGTCTGGGCGCGCCGGGCGACGGGCTACAAGCGTCCCCAGTTGATCTTCGAGTCGCTCGAGCGGCTCAAGTCGATGACGAGGTACATCGGGCCGCTCCAGATCATCTTCGCCGGGAAGGCGCATCCGCGCGACGAGGAGGGCAAGGGCCTGATCCGGAGCATCCACGAGGTCGCGGGCCAGCTCCGGGGGAAGGTGCCCGTGGCGTACATCGAGAACTACGACATGGCGGTTGCCCAGAAGCTGGTCGCGGGAGCGGACGTGTGGGTGAACACGCCGCGGCCGCCGATGGAAGCCTCGGGAACGAGCGGGATGAAGGCGGCGATGAACGGGGTGCCCAGCCTGTCGGTTCTCGACGGCTGGTGGATCGAGGGGCACATCGAGGGCGCGACCGGCTGGGCGGTGGGCGAGTACGTCGCGGACGACGAGAACCCCGAAAACGACCGGAAGGTCGCGCACGCGCTTTACGAGAAGCTGGCGAAGGTGGTCCTGCCCTGCTACTTCAAGGACCGGGAGGAGTTCATCGCCATCATGCGCCGCACCGTGGCGTTCTCCGGCTCGTTCTTCAACACGCACCGCATGGTCGAAGAATACCTCGTGAACGCGTATCGCCTGCAGGGCGGCTGGCGTCCCCGGTCGGAGCCCGCCAAACCGGAGTAGGCCGCGCCCCGCGTCACTGCTTCTTGAGGTAGGCCTCCGCGTTGGCCACCGTCACGATCTCCATCGGCGTCTCGACGATCCGGGGAACCCGCCTGCCTTTCAGGGCCTTGAGAATCGTCTCGACGGCCATGGCGCCCATCCGCCTGGGGTAGACGCCGAGCGTGGCGGTCATCTCGCCCTTCCGGATCGCGTCGATCGCGTTCGGGTTTCCGTCGATGCCGAGGAAGAACATGCCCGGCCGGTGATGCGCCTTGGCGGCGGCAGCCGCTCCGAGCGCCATCTCGTCACTGCAGCCGAAGACGAGCGTCAGATCCGGCACCCGCTGGAGCGAGTTCTCCGTGACCGCCATCGCCTTGCTGCGTTCCCAGTCCGCGGGCTGGGACCCCACGACCACGATCCCGCGGTTGCGCTCGACATCGAGCCCCTCGCGGAACCCCGCGGTGCGCTCCCGGGTGTGGTAACCGGGGATGCCTTCGAGGATCAGCACCTTGCCCCGGCCCTTGAGGAGCCTGACCGCGTACTCGCCCATGAGGCGGGCGCCCTTGCGCTGGTTGTAGCCGATATAGGCCGTCACCTCTCCCGCGGGCAGTGGTTCGAGCGAGTTGTGGATGAAGAAGGGGATCCCGGCCTTGTTGGCCTTCTTCACCGCCGGCACGATCGCCTCGTTGCCGATGGCGCAGACGCTGATGGCGTCGACGTGCTGGGTGATCAGGTCCTCGACGATCCGGACCTGTTCGGCGAAGTCCGTCTCGCGCGGAGGCGCGGGATGCAGGAGGGTCAGCTTCAGGCGGGCGCATGCCGCCTGGGCGCCCTGGTCCACCTGGACGTGGAAGGGGCTGATGAGCCCGGGAGGCACCACCGCGATCCGGAGGTCCTTCGCGGACGCCCCGGCGGCGAGAAGCGCCGAAAGGACGGAGACGCGGACAAGATGCCTGCGCATGACGGAATCCTCCATGGTCAGGATTGGCGGCGGCGCCGCATGACGTCGAACAAAACGGCCGCGAGGATGATACCGCCTATGGCCACCTTCTGCCAATGAGACGAGACATTCAGGAGGTTGAGGCCGTTTCGGACCACGCCCATGATGAGGGCGCCGACCAGGGAGCCTCCGATGGTACCCACGCCGCCTGACAGGCTGGCGCCGCCCATGACCACGGCCGCGATGGCATCGAGTTCGTAGCCGTCGCCGGCTTGCGGCTCCGCCGAGTCGAGCCGGGCCGCGAGCAGGATGCCGGCGAGGCCAGCGGCGGCTCCACCGGCGACGTACAGGGACGCCTTGAGGCGCCGGACCGGAATGCCGGAGAGACGGGCGGCTTCCTCGTTGCCGCCGAGGGCGTAGACGGCCCGCCCGAAGCGGGTACGGGCGAGGATGAGGCTCCCCAGGCCGAACACGGCGCCCATCACGATCACCGGCGCAGGGATGCCGGCCAATCGCCCCTCGGACAGGAGCCGGAAGGAAGCCGGAAAGCTGAAGAGGGGCGCTCCGCCGAGATAGACGTACGTGCACCCGCGCGCGATGCCCATCATGCCGAGGGTCGCGATGAACGGCGGGAGGCCGAGCCAGGCCACGAGGACGCCGTTGGCGGCGCCGAAGGCCGCGCCCGTGAGTACCCCGGCGGCGCAGGCGAGAGGGACCGGCCAGTCGGCCTTGAGGGCGCCGGCGGCGAGGGCCGCGGACACCGCCAGCAGGGAGCCGATCGAGAGATCGATGCCGCCTCCGAAGATGACGAAGCTGGCCCCCGCGGCGAGGACGGCCGTGACACAGACCTGGGCCAGGATGTTGGTCAGGTTGCCGACGGAGAGGAAGTCGCCGCCTCCGAAGGCTCGGGTGGCAGCGCTCAGCAGAACCACCAACCCGAGCAGAGCCCAGGCGGCTCCGAGCTCGCGCCTCAAGTCCGCGCGGCTCCGTCCGGAGCCGAACGCGAAGGTCCGTGTCCCTTTCGGACTCCTTCGCGCGTGAGCCCCATCGCGAGGCGCATGACCCGTTCCGGGTTCGCGGATTTGCGGGGGAGGATCGCCGCGATCCGCCCGCCGCGCATGACCGCCACCCGGTGGGAGAGCCCGAGGACCTCCAGCAGGTCCGACGAGACGAGCACGATGCCTACGCCCTGCCGGGCCAGCGCCGTGATGAGCTTGTAGACCTCGAAGCGGGCGCCGACGTCGATGCCGCGGGTGGGCTCGTCGAAGATCAGGATGCGGGGCTCGACCGCAAGCCATCGCGCGAGCACGACCTTCTGCTGGTTGCCCCCCGAGAGGTTGCGGACCAACTGCTCGAGGGACGGCGTCCTGATCCGCAGGCGGTCGACCAGGCCCTGCACCTCCCGCCGTTCCGCCCCGAGGCGCAGGAAGCCGAACCGGGAGAGCCGCTCGAGCGACGCGAGGGAGACGTTCTGGACGACGGGCAGCCCGAGGACGAGCCCCTGGGCCTTCCGGTCTTCCGGGAGGAGGCAGAGCCCCGCCCGCCTGGCATCGCGGGGGGACGCGATGCGCACCGCGCGCCCCCCGATCGCGATCGTGCCGGCGGTCCTCGGGTCGGCGCCGATCAGCGACCGCGCGAGTTCGGTCCGTCCCGATCCGATAAGCCCCGCCACGCCGAGGATCTCGCCCGGCGCGAGACTGAAAGACACCGGCCCGAAGACTCCCGCGCGCGCGAGCCCCTTGACGTCGAGCACGGCCCCGGGCCGGGGACGCCCGAGGGCGGGGAAGACCTGCGAGAGGGTCCGGCCGACCATCATGCGGACGAGGCGTTCGTTGGAGAGCGACCGGGCCGGCGCTCCGCCGACCCGGCGTCCGTCGCGCAGTACCGTCACCGTGTCGCCGACGAGGCGCGCCTCCTCGAGGCGGTGGGTGATGTAGATGACGGAGACGCCGGAGGCCTTGAGGCTCCTGATCAGGCGGAAGAGGGCCGTGGTTTCGCGCTCGGTGAGGGGCGAGGTCGGCTCGTCCATGACGATCACCTTGGAATCCAAGGACAGCGCCCGGCAGATCTCGACGAGCTGCTGCTGAGCCACGGGCAGGTCCTTCGCCAGCGCGTCCGGGGCGATGTCAGCCTGCATGCGCCGGAGGAGGCGCCTGGCGTCGCCTTCCATTCGCCGCCGCAGCACGAACCCCCCGCGGGAGGGCTCCCGCCCGAGGAAGATGTTCTCCGCAACGGTGAGGTTGGGCACCAGGTTCAACTCCTGGTAGATCATGCTGATGCCGAGGGTGCGGGCGTGGAAGGGCGAGCGAATCTCTATGGGGCGACCGTCGAGGAAGATATCCCCCTCGTCCTTCTGGCACGCTCCGGAGAGGATCTTCATGAGCGTGGACTTCCCGGCCCCGTTCTCGCCGAGGAGAAGGTGCACTTCGCCGCGCCTGACGGCGAGATCGACGCGGTCCAGGGCCAGGACGCCCGGGAAGCGTTTCGTTATCCCGTTCATCTCGAGGAGGGGGCCGGCGTGGCGCGCCATGGGTCCCTAGTGTACCGAGAATCTCGTTAGCGCGGATGGACGCGCGCTTTGCGCGCGTACGCACATCCTAGCAATCTGGCCCCCTGCTTCCTGTGCGCGCGGTACAATAGACGAGTGCGGGGCGTAGCGCAGTGGTAGCGCGCCTGCCTTGGGCGCAGGAGGTCCCCGGTTCGAACCCGGGCGCCCCGAGTGTTCGGTTTCCTTGCGGCCGTAGCTCAACTGGAAGAGCTGCTGGTTTCTACCCAGCGGGTTGGGGGTTCGAACCCCTCCGGCCGCGCGTTCTTGTTAGGATGGTATCCGCTCCGTAGCTGCGCCCGAGGCGGAGTGGCAGTAGCGAAGGGCTTCTTGTCCTTGGAGCGTCGCGAAAGCGACGCGACGGCGGAGCCGAAGGCTACGCCTGAGGCGGAGCGGATGTGCATATCGTTACGGGCCTGAGTAAATGGTGAGTGTAGCTCAATGGTCAGAGCGCCTGGCTGTGGCCCAGGAGGCTGTGGGTTCAATTCCCATCACTCACCCGTCTTCATCATCATGCGCGAACCCGTGAGCAAGCCGCGGCAGGCGGCGTTCATTCCCGGAGACGGCATCGGGCCGGAGGTGGCCTGGGCCGCGCGGCGCTGCGTGGAAGCCACGGGCGCGGCCCTGTCATGGGTCGAGGTGCCGTTCGGCACCGGGCGGATGACCGTCTCGGGGTCCGTGCTCACGCGGTCGGCGTCGCGGGAGCTGCTCGCGACGGGACTCGCCCTCAAGGGTCCGCTCGACGGCAGCGGGCCGTCGAGCGATCGCAACCCGAATACCGTATTGGATGAGCTCTTCGAGGTCTTCGCGTCGGTCCGTCATTGCCGGTCGTTCGGGGCGGGCCCGTCGACGACCGCGCTCGATCTGGTCGTCATCGCGGAGCAACCGGCCAGCGGGGGAGCGGTGATGGAGCGGGATCCACAGAGCGACGACTGGACCGACCTCAGGCCGTTCCTGGGGGAGGGTGCGACCGCGGCCATGATCCGCGAGTTCGACCCGGCAGCGGCCCGGGCGTTCTTTGAGTTCGCCTTTTCTCATGCGGTCGGGACCGGCCGGCGCAAGGTCACGCTCGTGCACCGGGCGAACGTCCACCGGAAGACCGACGGCGCCTGGCGGAAGATCGGCGAGGAAGTGGCGCGACGGTACCCCGGGGTTGCGTGCGAGGACCTTCTGGCCGATCACGTCGCGATGCAGCTCGCGCGCCTCCCGGAGCGGTTCGACGTCCTGGTCGTGTCCCCCCTCTACGGCGAGATCGTCGGGGATTTCGCCGTGGGGCTGGCCGGGGGGGTCGAATTCGTCCCCGAGATCCTCGTGGGCCGGCGGGGGATGCTCTTCACGACCGTGCACGGAACCGCTCCCCGTTTCGCCGGGCTGCGCCAGGCGAATCCCACCGCCATGATCCTCTCCGGGGCGGAACTCCTCAGGGCGGCCGGGGCCCCGGAAGCTGCCCAGATCATCGAATTGAGCGTGACAGAGACCCTGAATCGCGTCCGGCCGGGCGGTATCCCCGCGGCGGGGGGGCTGGCGGATGCGGTCATCGAGCGTATCCGGCTGGCGCACGTGCCCGGCGCCTCCGCCGCCATCGGGGGGGCCTAGAGGCGGGGGCTTGACACGCCTCCCGGGTTCCTGCTACAATATATCAGCTAAGTATTCACGGTCAGGACCTCTCTCGAGGTTCCCTGTGGTTCTTTGAAAACCAAGCAGCACACACCCCAAGAGTAGTTTCAAGATTTGTGGAGAGTTTGATTATGGCTCAGGACGAACGCTGGCGGTGTGCCTAAGACATGCAAGTCGTACGGGATTTTCCCGCAAGGGAGAATCCAGTGGCGAACGGGTGAGTAATGTGTGGGAATCTGCCCTCGAGACGGGAACAACCCATCGAAAGGTGGGCTAATACCAGATACGGTTTCTGTGTGAAAGCGCGGAAATCAAACGATGCCCTCTGCTTGCAAGGTATCGCTCGAGGATGAGCCCGCATCCTATCAGCTAGTTGGTGGGGTAATGGCCCACCAAGGCTATGACGGGTAGCTGGTCTGAGAGGACGGCCAGCCACACTGGGACTGAGACACGGCCCAGACTCCTACGGGAGGCAGCAGTTAGGAATATTGGGCAATGGGCGCAAGCCTGACCCAGCGACACCGCGTGTGGGATGACGGCCTTCGGGTTGTAAACCACTGTCAGGGGGAACGAAGTGTACCGGGGTAAATAATCCCGGAACGTTGACGGTACTCCCAGAGGAAGCCACGGCTAACTCTGTGCCAGCAGCCGCGGTAAGACAGAGGTGGCGAGCGTTGTCCGGATTTACTGGGCGTAAAGGGCGTGTAGGCGGTTTCGCAAGTCAGCCGTGAAAGGCATCGGCTCAACCGAAGCAGTGCGACTGAGACTGCGAGGCTCGAGGGTGGGAGAGGAAAGTGGAATTCCCGGTGTAGCAGTGAAATGCGTAGATATCGGGAAGAACACCAATGGCGAAGGCGACTTTCTGGCCCGCTACTGACGCTGAGGCGCGAAAGCCAGGGGAGCGAACGGGATTAGATACCCCGGTAGTCCTGGCCGTAAACTATGGACACTAGGTGTGGGGGAGTTTTCTCCTCCGTGCCGAAGCTAACGCATTAAGTGTCCCGCCTGGGGACTACGGCCGCAAGGTTGAAACTCAAATAAATTGACGGGGGCCCGCACAAGCGGTGGAGCATGTGGCTCAATTCGACGCAACGCGAGGAACCTTACCAGGGTTTGACATGACTAGGACCGGTCGCGAAAGCGGTCTTTCCCGCAAGGGACCTAGACACAGGTGCTGCATGGCTGTCGTCAGCTCGTGTCGTGAGATGTTGGGTTAAGTCCCGCAACGAGCGCAACCCCTATTCCTAGTTGCTACCAGGTTAAGCTGAGCACTCTAGGGAGACTGCCCGGGTAACCGGGAGGAAGGCGGGGATGACGTCAAGTCCTCATGGCCTTTATGCCCTGGGCTGCACACGTGCTACAATGGCGCGCACAAAGGGTTGCGAAACCGCAAGGTGAAGCCAATCCCAAAAAACACGCCTCAATTCAGATTGCAGGCTGCAACTCGCCTGCATGAAGCCGGAATCGCTAGTAATCGCGGATAAGTACGCCGCGGTGAATACGTTCCCGGGCCTTGTACACACCGCCCGTCAAGCCACGAAAGCTGACTGTACCCGAAGTCATTTTAGCCAACCCGCAAGGGAGGCGAATGTCGAAGGTATGATCGGTGATTGGGGCTAAGTCGTAACAAGGTAGTCGTACGGGAACGTGCGGCTGGATCACCTCCTTTCTAAGGACAATTGCAGTGTAGTATCGAAACTCTTTTGGGTGAGTAGTGTTGCTGCTTGGTTTTGAGCGAATCACTGGAGGAGTCGTTGGGACTATAGCTCAGGTAGCTAGAGCGCACCCCTGATAAGGGTGAGGTCTCAGGTGCAAATCCTGATAGTCCCAGTGACTCGGAAGGCCGATTCGGGGATGTAGCTCAATTGGTAGAGCGCCTGCTTTGCAAGCAGGAGGTCGCCGGTTCGACTCCGGCCATCTCCACGCCGTCTCCTCTTCAACTGGGAACGCGCGTGACAGTTCTTTGACAATGACAGAGTTTTGTTGGGGGTAGCCAAGGATTTTCAAGGGCATACGGTGGATACCTTGGCGCTTGAAGGCTATGAAGGGCGTAGCAGATTGCGATAAGCTCCGTGGAGCCGTCTGCAGGCATTGATACGGAGATTCCCGAATGGGGCAACCCGGTGCGCTTCATCGCGCATCATCGCCGGCTGAATTCATAGGTCGGCGAAGTCAACCAGGGGAAGTGAAACATCTCAGTACCCTGAGGAAGAGAAAGAGTCATTCGATTCCCTTAGTAGTGGCGAGCGAAAAGGGAACAGCCTAAACCGATGGGATCAAAGCATGTGTGCGTTCTCCCGTCGGGGTTGTAGGAGTCCGCTTGATCGGGGGCACATCTCCGGTCGGCAAGTTACAAAGTCCCTCCGAAGCTGAACGGTCTGGAAAGACCGGCCAGAGACGGTGATAGCCCGGTAAGCGAACCGGAGGGGCCTTGCCCGGTGGACCACCTGAGTAACGCGAGCAACGCCTAATTGCGTGAATCTACGCCTTCCACGGCGTAAGGCTAAACACTCTCAAGCGACCGACAGCGAACAAGTACCGTGAGGGAAAGGTGAAAAGAACCCGGAGACGGGAGTGAAATAGAACATGAAACCGTGTGTCTACAATCTGTCGGAGGGCTATGACCGATCCGCAAGGTGAGGTCACGCCCGACGGCGTGCCTTTTGCAGAATGATCCGGCGAGTTGCTACGGCGCAGCAAGGCTAAGCTCATGAAGAGCGGAGCCGCAGCGAAAGCGAGTCCGAATAGGGCGACTTGAGTTGCGTCGTGCAGACCCGAAGCCAGGTGATCTACCCATGGCCAGGATGAAGTCCACTTAACAGTGGATGGAGGTCCGAACTGGTTTGTGTTGCAAAACAATCGGATGAGCTGTGGGTCGGAGTGAAAAGCTAATCGAACCTGGTGATAGCTGGTTCTCCCCGAAATAGCTTGAGGGCTAGCGTTGTCGATATAACTGCCGCAGGGGTAGAGCACTGAATGGTTTAGGGGCCCTAACCGGCTTCCAAAGCCAATCAAACTCCGAATACTGCGTCAGCACGCGACAGCAGTCGGACTATGCGGGATAATCTGCATGGTCAAGAGGGAAACAACCCAGATCGTCAGCTAAGGTCCCAAATTCTGACCTAAGTGGGGAAGGATGTGGGTTTGCTCAGACAGCCAGGATGTTGGCTTAGAAGCAGCCACCATTTAAAGAGTGCGTAACAGCTCACTGGTCGAGCGAGCCTGCGCCCAAAATAATCGGGGCTCAAGGTCGGAACCGACGCTGCGACTTCGGAGCGCTCTTAAAAAGCGTTCCGCGGGGTAGGGGAGCGTTCTATGCTGGCTGAAGCATGACCGTAAGGACATGTGGACGGTATAGAAGTGACAATGCCGGAATAAGTAAGCGAGAAACAGGATGGAAATTCCTGTCGCCGCAAACCTAAGGTTTCCTTGAGCAAGGTTCATCCGCTCAGGGTTAGGCGGGAGCTAAGCCGAGGCCGAGAGGCGTAGGTGATGCACAGCCGGTCAACATTCCGGCCCCGCTCTATGGTCGTTATCAGCAATGGGGTGACGCAGGATGGTAGGTCGGGCCAGGTGTAAGGCTTCTGGTTCAAGTCTGGAGGTGGGGGTCTTAGGCAAATCCGGGATCCCGTTAACACCGAAGGACGAGTACGAGGGCGTGATGAGCGCTCGAAGCCGCCGATCCAACACTGCCAGGAAAAACCTCTAGTGAGACCATGGGGCGCCCGTACCGCAATCCGACACAGGTAGGTGTGGAGAAGATCCTCAGGCGCTCGGGTGACCTCTCGTTAAGGAACTCGGCCTGATAGCCCCGTAACTTCGGGAGAAGGGGTGCCGCACTAGTGTGCCCGCAAGGGTGCATGAAGCGGTCACAGTAAAGAAGGCCAGGCGACTGTTTAACAAAAACACAGGTCTCTGCGAAGTCGCAAGACAACGTATAGGGACTGACTCCTGCCCAGTGCTGGAAGGTTAAGGTGAGGGGTGAGCCCGCCGCAAGGCGGGGGTAGCTCGCGATCCGAAGCCCCAGTGAACGGCGGCCGTAACTATAACGGTCCTAAGGTAGCGAAATTCCTTGTCGGGTAAATTCCGACCTGCATGAATGGAGTCACGATCTGGTCACTGTCTCAACGAGAGGCCCGGCGAACTTGCGGTGCCTGTGAAGACACAGGCTACCCGCCGCTAGACGAAAAGACCCCGTGGAGCTTTACTGCATCTTGGCACTGAAACCTGGGTGAGCATGTGTAGCATAGGTGGGAGGCTTTGAGACCCGGCCGCTAGGTCGGGAGGAGCCAACAAGTGAAATACCACCCTTGGTCGCATGGGTTTCTAATCTCGCGCCGTTAGCCGGCCGGGAGACACTGCCTGGAGGGCAGTTTGACTGGGGCGGTCGCCTCCTAAAGTGTAACGGAGGCGCCCACAAGGTTCCCTCAGCGCGGTCGGTAATCGCGCCAGAGAGTGCAAAGGCAATAAGGGAGCTTGACTGCGAGACGGACATGTCGAGCAGGTGCGAAAGCAGGGCTTAGTGATCCGGTGGTTGCGTGTGGGCGCGCCATCGCTCAACGGATAAAAGCTACCCCGGGGATAACAGGCTGATCTCCTCCAAGCGTTCACAGCGACGAGGAGGTTTGGCACCTCGATGTCGGCTCATCACATCCTGGGGGTGAAGTAGCTCCCAAGGGTTCGGCTGTTCGCCGATTAAAGTGGTACGTGAGCTGGGTTCAAAACGTCGTAAGACAGTTTGGTCTCTATCTGCGGCGGGCGTTGGATTTTTGAGGGGATCCGTTCCTAGTACGAGAGGACCGGAATGGACGAACCTCTGGTGTACCTGTTGCACCGCCAGGTGCAGCGCAGGGTATCCAAGTTTGGATCGGATAAACGCTGAAAGCATCTAAGTGTGAAACCGACCCCAAGATAAGAAATCCCGTCCGTGTTGAACGGACCTGAAGAGCCCTCAGAGATTATGAGGTTGATAGGCTGGAGGTGGAAGCCCCGTAAGGGGTTCAGCTGACCAGTACTAATTGCTCGTGTGACTTGGTTGCCCCCTACAAAGCTCTGTCATAAAACAACCCTGGAGTCCCGCGGAAGCCACGCATTGGCGAGCGGGACTCCAGAGGCTTGGTAGAAAGTGCCCCGGTGGCTTGAGCGAAGGGGAAACACCCGTTCCCATTCCGAACACGGAAGTTAAGCCCTTCAGCGTTGATGGTACTGAGGAGAAACCCTCCTTGGGAGAGTAGATCGCTGCCGGGGTTTTCTGCTGTCTGGAGGGTGTGTTCCCAAAATGGGAACACTTCTGCTATACTGCGGGTGTGAGGGTGATCGCCAGAAGCACGCTGAGGAGTTTCTGGGAGAGGAGCGGCTACCGGGACTCCGAACAGCCGTTGCGGGCATGGTTCGCGGAGGCCAGGAAGGCGGATTGGAAGACGCCCCAGCAGGTGAAGGCCCAGTACCGCACCGCGAGCGTGATCGGCAACAGCCGGGTCGTCTTCAACATCGACGGGAACAAGTACCGGCTGGTGGTGGCCGTGCGTTATGACCTTGGCATCGTGTTCATTCGTTTCGTGGGTACGCACTCGCAGTACGACCGGATCAGGGTCGAGGAGGTCTAGCGATGACGATCAAGGTGATCAAGACCGAGCGGGAGCATCGGGTGGCGCTGAAGGCGATCGAGGCTCTCTGGAAGGCCCGCCCGGGCACGCCGCAGGCGGACACGCTGGAACTACTGACGACCCTGGTGGAAGCCTACGAGGAGAAGCGGCATGGCATCCTGCCTCCGGATCCCGTCGAGGCCATCAAGTTCAGGATGGAGCAGGAAGGCCTGGACAATGCCGATCTGGCCCGGATCGTCGGGGGTCGGAGCCGAGCGTCGGAGATCCTGCACCGGAAGCGGGGCCTCAGCCTCGCCATGATCCGGAACCTTCACCGGAAACTCCACATCCCGGCGGAATCCCTGCTCGCCGCCTGACCTTGCGCCTCCCCCCGGTTGGGGGGGATGCTGGAGCCGGAAGATGATCGGCCGATGACTCCCAAAGAACGGATGGCAGCAGTCCTCGCGGGCGGGTCGGTGCCCGATGCGGTGCCGATCTGGGATCTCGGGTTCTACTGCATCGACGCCGCGACCGGACGGCACCTCGTCTGCGGCCGCGAGTTCGAGGCGCTGTCGCCGGCGCAACGCGACCGGGCGCTCCACGAGAATGCCGCGACGATCGCGCTGGCCGCGGAGAAGTACGACTTCGCGGCCGTGAGCGTCCTCAGCGACTACTGGGAGATCGCGCCGGGAGAGCCTGCGTACTACTGGCTGCCGCCGGACGCCCGGCTGGCGCAGGCGGTGCTCATCCGGAATCTCATCGGCAAGACCCGGATGCTGGTCGGGAGCAGTGGCGGGGTGATGGCCATGCCCGGCGCGCAGGAGTTCGAGGACTTCTGTGTCCGCCTGCTGGAGGCGCCGGACGAGATCGAGGAGCGGGCCAAGCGAACTCTCGCGGGCGGGCTGGAGACCGTGGCCAAACTCCGGGATGCCGGGTGCGATATCGTCTACACCGCTTCCGACGTCGCGGACAACCGCGGACCGTTCTTTCGCCCCGCCCAGATGGACCGGTTCATCCTGCCGTATCTCCGGAAGTGGGCGGCCGAGGTAAGGCGGATGGGTCTCTGGGGGATCCTGCATACGGACGGCGACGTGCACCCGATCATGGACCAGCTCGCGGACTCCGGGATCCACGCGCTCCAGGCCATCGACCCCGTCGCCGGCATGGACATGAAGCGGGCGATGGTCCAGGCACGCGGGCGCATCGCGCTATGCGGCAACCTCGACTGCGGCCTGCTTCTCAGGGGCCCCGCGGACAAGGTCTACGATGCGACGGCCTCGCTCCTCGATACGTGCAAGTCTGGCGGCCGGCTCATCCTCGGGGCCTCCAACACGCTCTTCCGCGAGACGCCCGTGGCCCACTACGACGCCATGCACCGGGCGTGGAGGGATCACGGCCAGTGCTACTGATACTTGGCGTTGAGGGCGCTCCCGAGCCGGGGCAATCCGCGTCGCCGCGGGATGGGGTGGGCAGGGAGCAGGCGCTCGGCCGGGATTGACCCCGGCACAGCATGCTGTCATCATGGATTCATGAAGCGGACTCAGCTCCAATTGACCGAGCCCGTCTACGAAGCATTGCGGCGGCGGGCGCATGGCCGGAGGACGTCGGTGGCCGGAGTTGTGCGGGAAGCCATCCAGCTGTACCTGGCAGTCCGCCCGAATCAGGGACCGGCCGCAGGGAATGGCAAACTACCGCCCGGTTTCTCCTGGGTGGGCATTGGGGCGTCCCGGGCGGAGCCAGGCCGGCCGGTGTCGGTGCATCACGACGAGTATCTGGCAAGGGCTTTGGCTCGGGAGTTGCGCGGGCGCGTTCGCCCATGAGCCCGCACGAAGGATGATCCTGCTCGATACTTCCGCGATCTATGCGCTCGCCGATCGGAACGATAGATACCATGCGGATGCGAAACGTATTCTTGCGGGCTTGGCCGGGGCGGGAGAGGAATTCATCCTGCATTCCTACGTGATGGGCGAGTCTGCCGCGCTCCTTCAGGCGCGCCTGGGGAGGCATGCCGCCCTGACGTTTCTCGGGGAGGCCGGTGCGAGCAGGCTCGAGTGGATCGGGCCTGATCTGCACGATGAGGCCGTGTCCGTGCTGCGCAAGTTGAAGGGCGAGGGTGTGGGGCTGGTGGATTGCGTCAGCTTCGCCGTGATGCGACACCACGGCATCCGGAAGGCCTTCTCGTTCGACCGGCACTTCGTCGACCAGGGTTTCGAGTTGGCGACCGGAAGGTCAGCCAAAGATACTGAGGACTGACCGCTCAGCCTTTAGGCGCGGGAGCGCTGGAGCGGGCCGCAGTCGGCGCAGGCGGGGTCGAAGGCGAGCGCGACCTTGTGGAACGAGGCCGTGGCGCCGTCGTAGACGAGGAGCTGGCCGCGCAGGGGCGCGCCCAGACCGGGGCCCGCTATGAATCCCGCCGGGCCGCCCGGGCAAAGGCTCCGAAATAGCCCTTCCAGAAGGCGTCATCGGTGCCGTAGGCGTTCCCGCCGGCGAGATTGTCCGCCAGGGCCTCGCGGGCCCGCGCCAACTCGCCGACCCGTCCCAGATTCCGTTCGTCGGCAATGGTCAGGTCCAGCAGTTCAACGGCGCGCTCGAAGGCGAGTCCGCAACTCGCGGTTTCCCCGGCCGCACGCCGCGTGAAGGCACGCTCCACTTCACTCCCGACATTCGCCATCTGGAGCATGAAGGGCATCGTCTTCCAGCGCCCGGCGGCCAGCCCGGCGTGGCGCGCGCTCATCGTCCCACCAGCTTCGCCACCAGATCGGCGATGCCCTGCCTGGCCTTCACGTCTTCCACGCCACGGCTGCGATTCCCCGCCGAGGGCCGTATGTTGATCAGCGAGTCGTACTCGATGAAGTCGCCGGCGCGCTTCTCGGGATACAGGTTGATCCCCCAGAGACGGCCCTGCTTCGACCCATCCTGGAGCAGGAGCGCCTCAAGGTCGGCATGCAGTTCCGCATCCACCGCCATGACTCCACGGTCGAGATCGATGACGGCCTTGACCATGTCCCCGAACATGGCGGCCGCCATCCCCTCGAGTTCCTCATTGCCGATTCCGTCCCTGACGATCTTCATGGTTTCACGTCGACGCGATCATTGTAGGGGATTCGTCGCGATTGGAAGGCCGCAGTCGGGGCAGGCGGGGTCGAAGGCGAGTGTGACCTGGTGGAATGAGGCCGCGGCGCCGTCGTAAACCAGGAGCTGGCCGCGGAGGGGCTCGCCCAGCCCCGTCAGGAGCTTGAGGGCCTCCGCCGCCTGGAGGACGCCGATCACGCCGGGGGTGGTGCCCACCACGGGGAAGACGCCGGGCTGGGGGCCCTCGGGAAAGAGGCACCGCAGGCACGGCGTGACGCCCGGGTCGATCACGGTCAGCCGTCCCTCGAACCCGGTCACGGCGGCGTGGATGAGGGGACGCTTGGTGCGGATCGCGCACCGGTTGAGGACGTACCGGGTCGGGAAGTTGTCGAGGCAGTCGAGAAGCACGCCGGCGCCATCACTGAGCTTGTCGATGTTGGCGTCAGTCACCTCCTCGGCCAGCGCGACCACGCGCACGCCGGGGTTGAGCGCGGAAAGCGCGGTGGCGGCTGATGCCGCTTTCGGGGTGCCAAGGCCCGCCGTCGTGTGCAGGATCTGGCGGTTGAGGTTCGAAAGCTCGATCCGGTCGAGGTCGGCAATCACGATCCGGCCGACTCCCGCGGCAGCGAGGTAGAGCGCGGCGGGGGAACCCAATCCGCCCGCGCCGAGGATGAACACGGTCGAGTTCGCCAGCCGCTGTTGGGTCTCTTCGCCCCACCCCTTGATCAGCATCTGCCGCGCGTACCGCGTGCGATCGTCCGTCGTCAGTCCCACCCGACCATGGTATCTCCTGCCCGGACATTGCGCATATCCCGCGCATTCCCGAGGGACATTTGACTCGGGTTTCGCCGCGCGGGGAAGATATTGGCGTGCGCGTGCTGCTCGTGAACCCCCGTCCGACCGTATGGAATCCGCCCCGGGTGCCTCCACTCGGGATCGGGTACCTGGCGTCCGCACTCGAGGCCGCGGGTCATCGGGTCGGGATCTGGGACGCGGTCGTCGACCGCCGGACGCCGGACCTGGCCGACTGGCAGGTTGTCGGGGCGACCGCGGTCACGCCCCAGGTGCGGGAGGCGTGGCGCGTGCTGGAGCGGGCGAAGGCAGCGGGAGCGATCACCGTCATCGGAGGCCCGCATCCGACCTGCCTGCCGGACGAGTCCATCACGCATCCGTTCGTGGACTACGTGGTCCGCAAGGAGGGGGAGGAGACCCTCCCCGCGCTCCTGCGCCGGGTCGACCACCGGGAGACGCCCGAGGGCGTGGCCGGCGTCACCTGGAAGCGCCCGGACGGGCGGATCGTGCACGAGCCCGACGCGCCGCCGATCGACGCGCTCGACGCCATCCGGTTTCCCGCATATCACCTCCTCCCCCCGCTCGACCGCTACACTAACGCCCAGCCTCTGCTCAGCCGGCGCGCCCCGTGCCTGCCGATCCTGACCTCGCGCGGCTGTCCGTACGGCTGCGCGTTCTGCTACAAGGGCACTTTCGGCCGGAGCTTCCGCTCGCGCAGCCCCGAGAGCGTGGCTACGGAGTGGGAGTGGCTCGTGCGGGAGCACAAGGCGAGGGAGATCGCGGTCCAGGACGACGTCTTCAACCTCGACATCCCCCGCGCGACCGCGATCTGCCGCGAGATCGTGCGGCGCGGCGTGGTCGTGCCCTGGTCGACGCCCAACGGGCTGCGGGCCGACCGGGTCACGCCGGAGCTCCTGGACGCGATGCGCGAGTCCGGCTGCGAGCGCGTGGCCTTCGGCGTCGAGACCGGGGACCAGGGTCTCCTGGACGCGCTAGGGAAGAACGAGACGCTGGACCAGATTCGCGAGGCGTTCTCCCTGGCCCGCCGGGCGAGGCTGCGGACCATGGCGTTCTTCGTCATCGGCCAGGAGGGCGAGACGGAAGCCACTATCGAATCCAGCATCCGGTTCGCGATCGAGCTCAAGCCGACCTGGGCGCAGTTCACGATGGCGACGCCGTACCCGGGCACGCGGTTTCGGGACGACGCCATGCGGGATGGGCGCCTGCTCATCGAGGATTGGGACGCCTACGGGCACTACACCTCGACGCCGTTCGTGCGCCCCCGGGAGCTCGCCCCGGAGGCGGTCGAGCGCGGCATGCGCCGGGCGTACCGGCGGTTCTACCTTCGCGTCCCGTTCCTGGCTTCCTTCGCCCTGCGCGCCGGCTCCTGGCGGAACCTCGGCGCGGCGATCCGCGGGGCGTGGCACCTGATGGGGAGGGCCTGAGGATGGCACCGGCCGGGACGGAACTCGACGTGTCCGTGATCATCCCGGTCGCGCCAGGCGCGAATCCTTCGCGGGCGCTCGCGGCGCTGCGCCGGGGGATTCCCCGGGGGATGAAGGTCGAGGTGCTGACCGTGGCCGGAACGCACCCGTCGCGGCAGCGGAACCTGGCGGCGAACCGGGCGCGGGGACGGACGCTGTGGTTCATCGATCATGACGCCCTGGCGACCCCGAGGACGCTGGGGCGGCTTCTCGGCGCCATGCGGCGGTTCGGAGCGGGAATCGCCGGGGGACCCAACCTGGCATCCCTGCCGCAGGGCCGGGCGGAGGCGGTGGCGGCGGCCGTGATCGGATCCACGGTCGGATCCCCGCTCGTTGCCGCGCGATACGGGGGCCGGTCGTCCACGGGTCCGGCGGGGGAGCGCGACCTGATCCTGTGCAATCTCGCGATCGACCGGGAGGAGTTCCTGGCGGCGGGCGGATTCGACCCGCGGTTGTATCCCAACGAGGAGAACGCGCTGATCAACGGGCTCGTCCGCCGGGGCGTCCGGGCGATCCACGTGCACGATGCGCCGGTCCGGAAGCCGCGGCCGGCGACACTCCGGCGGTTCCTCGTCGAGAGTTTCCGGTACGGGCGAGGAAGGATGGAGCAGATCTGGGTCGCGGCGGCGGCGGGCGACGCGGTCTTCGTCCTCGCGTTCGCAGCGGCGATCGCGGGACTGGTACTCGCGGCGGTTCATCCGTGGCTCTTTGCGGTCGCCGCCTCGGCCTACGGGACGGCGGGGTGGCGGGCGGCCCGGTCGGTCGGGGCGGAGCCGGGAGGGCGGCCGACGGCGGCGGCCTGCGCGGGCTGGCTGGCCGCCCGGCATGCGGCCTATGCGGCGGGCATGTGCTGGGGGCTGGTGGCCGGCTGGCGGCAGCGGCGATTGCGCTGGCGACCCATGCAGGCCACGCTGCGGCGGCACTGGCCCGGCCCGGTCGCCATGCGGCTGGTCGACACGGTATCATGCAGGATCGGATCGATAGCCAAGGAGGCCTGACCGGATGCTTGATGTAAGCGCAACGACGATTCGCCCGGGGAACCACATCTCCATGGACCGGGGGATCTGGGAAGTCACGAACTACGAGCACGTGAAGCCGGGCAAGGGCGGGGCTTTCGTCCGGATCAAGCTCAAGAACGTCCAGACCGGGGCCGCGCTCGAGAGGACGTTCGACGCGGACGCCAAGGTATCGGAAGTCGAGATGGAGGGGCACGCGGCGCAGTTCCAGTTCCGTTCCGGC
Source organism: bacterium (assembly GCA_919901855.1). GTDB lineage: Bacteria > Oederibacteriota > CAKKQC01 > CAKKQC01 > CAKKQC01 > CAKKQC01. The sequence goes on from CAKKQC010000022.1 coordinate 92,049, forward strand.
GACATCTGCACGTTCATGAACATGGACACGTACGACCAGGTCGAGGTGCCCGTGAGCGTGTTCGCGTCGCAGGCGGGCTTCCTGAAGGGGGACATCGAGGTCAAGCTGCTCGAGTGCGAGGGCAAGGTCCTGGGCGTGCAGTTCCCGGTCACGGTCGAACTGAAGGTCGTCGAAACGCCTCCCGGGGTCAAGGGCGATACGGTGTCGCGCGGGACGAAGCAGGCGACCTTCGAAACGGGGCACGTGTGCAACGTGCCGCTCTTCATCAGCGTCGGTGACGTGCTCCGCCTGGACACGCGCACCGGCGGGTATGTCGAGCGCGTCTGATCATGGGAAGGGGGGCCAAGATGAGCCGAAAGGCGGACAGCGGAACCGGCGGCCTCACGGCATCCGGAATGCAGGGGATCGATCTCGGGATCATGCGGCGCCTGCTCAAGTTCATGCGGGACGCCCAGTTGACCGAGCTCGATATCGAGATGGAGCACGTCAAGGTGCGCCTCCGGAAGGGCACGTCACCCGAGGCCGGTGCGGCCCCGGTGGCGATGCCGGCCATGGCGCCGATGCTGTCCGTTCCGGTCGCCCCCGTGGCGGGCTCCGTCCCCGCCGGCGCGGCCGGCTCCTTGCCCCCCGCCGGTGGCGGCGGGGCCCCCGCACCCGCGGCGGCGGTTGCGCCGGCGGCCGGGCCCGCGCCCGTCGCGCACGCGGGCCCGGTGGTCAAGTCCCCGATGGTGGGGACGTTCTACCGTGCCCCGTCGCCGACCTCTCCGCCGTTCGTCAACACGGGCGACGTCGTCAAGGAGGGGCAGACCCTGTGCCTCATCGAGGCGATGAAGCTGATGAACGAGATCAAGGCGGAACGCGCGGGCAAGATCACGAAGGTCCTGGTCGAGAACGGCCACCCGGTCGAGTTCGACCAGGTCCTCTTCGAGCTCGAGCCGGCATGAGACCGGCTCGGCGTTCTCCGGGGAACACCCGGGCCTGATGTTCCGGAAGATCCTGATCGCGAACCGGGGCGAGATCGCCCTGCGCGTGATCCGCGCGTGCGCGGACATGGACATCCGGAGCGTCGCCGTCCACTCGACGGCCGACACCGACAGCCTGCACGTGCGGTTTGCCGACGAGGCCGTGTGCATCGGGAGCCCCCTGCCCGCGAAAAGCTACCTCAACATTCCCGCGATCATCAGCGCGGCCGAGGTCACGGATGCCGAGGCCATCCATCCGGGATACGGTTTCCTGTCCGAGAACGCGCACTTCGCCGAGGTGTGCGAGAGCTGCAACGTGGCGTTCATCGGGCCCTCCCCGGACGCGATCCGGATGATGGGCGATAAGATCGAGGCTAAGCGGCTCATGCGCAAGATCGGGGTGCCCGTCATTCCGGGAAGCGAAGGGCCCGTGGTCGACGAGAAGGAGGCGGTCAAGATCGCCCGGTCGATCGGCTACCCCGTGATCATCAAGGCGGCGGGAGGCGGTGGCGGCCGGGGAATGCGCATCGCCCACACGGACGTCAGTCTCTCGAGCGCCTTCCTGACCGCGAGCGCGGAAGCCGAGGCCGCGTTCGGGAATCCCGAGGTCTACATCGAGAAGTACTTCAGCGAGCCGCGGCACGTCGAGATCCAGATGCTGGGGGACAAGCACGGCCAGGTCGTGCACCTGAACGAGCGCGACTGCACGATCCAGCGGCGGCACCAGAAGCTCGTGGAGGAGTCGCCATCGCCGGTGCTCACGCCCGCCATCCGCAAGGAGATGGGGGAGGCGGCGGTGCGGATCGGGAAGGCGGTCAAGTACACGAACGCGGGCACCATCGAGTTCCTCGTCGACCGCGACGGCAAGTTCTACTTCATGGAGATGAACACGCGGCTGCAGGTGGAGCACGGGGTCACGGAAACCGTTCTCGGCATCGATCTCGTCCGCGAACAGCTCCTCATCGCGGCGGGCGAGCACATGAGCCTGCCCGCGGAGCCGCTGGGGATTCGCGGCGCGGCCATCGAGTGCCGCGTGAACGCCGAGGACCCCCTGCACAACTTCGCGCCGTGCCCGGGCCGCATCCAGGCCCTCCACCTGCCCGGAGGGCCCGGCGTCCGGGTCGACACGCACATCTACGACGGGTACATGGTGCCGCCGTACTACGACTCCCTCCTGGCCAAGGTCGTGACCTTCGGCCACGAACGCAACGAGGCCATCGCGCGCATGTACCGGGCCCTCGGGGAGTTCGTGATCGAGGGCATCAAGACCAACATCCCGTTCATGCGCGAGGTCGTCAACAGCGAGACCTTCCGGCGCGGCGTATACTCGACCCGCTTCCTCGAGCACTTCCGGTTGACCGAGGTCTGACGCCGGAGCCCGACGGCATGCCGTCCACGCGCCGCCTCGACCAGGGTCTCCTGCGCATGCTCGACGCCAACCTCAACCGGGCCTCCGAGGGGCTTCGCGCCGCCGAAGACGTGCTCCGGTTCGTCCGGCTCGACGCGAAGCGGAGCGGGGAAGCGCGGGCCCTGCGACACCTCGTCCGCCGCACGGTCCTCGGGGTCATCCCGGCCGGCCATCTGCTGGAGGCCCGCGACAGCGCGCACGATCCGGGGCGCGGCCGCTGGCAGGCGGCCCGCCGGTCGACGCGGGAGCTCCTGGCCGCTAATCTGCGCCGGGCGCAGGAAAGCGCCCGGGTATTGGAGGAGGGTCTGCGCCTTGCGGGGCGTCCGGCGGCCGTGCGCGCCATGCAGGCGGTCCGATACCGGCTCTACCGCCTCGAATCGGCGGCCGCGTCCGTCCCCCGGCGGTGACGCCTCGCCGGGCAGCCACTCGCCGGCTGGCGGCGACGGGTGTCTACGCGATCCTCGGGGGTCTTCCCCCGCGCGGGCTGGTGTCGGTGGCGAGGCGGCTGCGCCGCGGGGGTATTCGCGTCTTCCAGCTCCGGCTCAAACACGCTCGGGACCGCGACATCCTCCGGATTGCGGGGGACCTGCGGCGGGCTCTGGGCGGCTGCACCCTGGTGCTGAACGACCGGTGCGACTTGGCGGGGGCCGCGGGCGTCGACGGAGTCCATCTCGGGCAGGACGACCTGCCGCTTTACGAGGCCCGTCGTCTGCTGGGCCCCGGGGTCTGGATCGGGCTCTCGGCGGGCACGCCCGCGGAGGTCGCCCAGGCGGTGGAGGAGCATCCGGACTACATCAGTCTAGGCCCGGCCTATGCGACGCGCACGAAACGGGACGCGGGGCCGGCGCTGGGCGGCAGGGGGTTCCGGCGGCTGGCGGGCCTGGCCGGCCGGGATCGACCGCTACTTGCAGTCGGGGGTGTCCGCCCCGATAATGTGGGAGACCTGATTGGGAACGGCGCGACGGCGGTCGCCGCGGCCTCGTGGCTGACGAGGGCGGCGGACCCCGAAGGCGCGGCCCGGCGGTTGATGGAAGCGGTGTCGGCTGCTCGCAGGAGCCGGCGCGGCGTCTAACAGGAGAAACGGAGGCAGCGAATGGAAATCGTCAACTCGATTCTGATCTCCGCGATGGTCATCCTGCTCGTGCTCGCGATCGGGCAGTTGCTCAAGGAGACGCAGAAGCTCAAGGAGAACGCGGGGACCCTGGCGGGCCTCGTGATCTGGCTCCTCGTGGTCGTGGCCATCGGATTTCAGGAACTGCCCTGGCTCAGGAAGCTCATCGAAAAGAAACCCTGAAGGAGGAGCCCGTGCGCACGAACCGGTCCGCCCTGCTTTCGCGTCGCGGTCAGCATGGTCAGCGAGCCCAATATGGGCAAAGCCTCACGGAGTACGCGCTCATCGTCGTCCTGGTGGCGATCGTCGCGCTCGCGGCCGTGAAGCTGTTCGGCAAGCAGATCAAGGGACTCTTCGAGGGTGCCTCAAAGGAGATCTCGCAGGGCACGAAGGACACGCCGGTCAAGGTGCCCTGACGCCGAGGTGGGACGAGCGTCCCGCCCGCGACGTCGAGCGCCCAGACCCCAGCCCCTTGCCGCACAGCCTCGAGGCTCTCCGCCACGCGCTCTTCCTCGCGCTGCTCCTTGCCAGCGCGATCACGGATATGTACGAGCGCCGCATCTACAACGCCTTCACCTACCCGGCCATCAGTGCCGGACTCCTGCTGGCCCTGCTTGCGGGGGGGCACGCCTTTCTGGAGTCGGCCGGGGGCGCGTGCCTCGCCGCGGCCCTGCTCTATCCGCTGTGCCGCGCGGGGGGCATGGGGCTCGGCGACCTCAAGCTCCTGGCCGCCGTCGGCGCGCTGGAGGGAGTGGAGACGGGGTCGGCGGCTCTCCTGGCGAGCGCCGTCGTGGGCGGCATGATCGCGATCGTGCTCGCGGTCCGGCGCGGGGTCTTCCTTGCCACGCTCGCCCGGTCCTTCCGGGTGCCCGCGGCGATCGCCCGCTCGTTCGCGGGGCGGCGGATCCGGACGCTCAACCCGGCGCATCCCGGGGACGCCATTCCGTACGGGGTCGCCGTCGCGGTGGGGTCGATCGTGGCCTGGCGGTGGCACTGGCCGTGGTGAGGCGCCGCGAATCCGGGCAGGTCCTCGCGGAAGTCGCCGTCGTCCTGCCCGCCCTTACCCTCCTTATCCTCGGGAGCCTGCAGGCTGGTCTGTTGGGGTACGCGGCTATCGTCGCGCGCGAGGCGGCCTTCCGCGGCCTGCGCGCGGCGGCCGTTGCCGCGCCCGCCAAACGCGACCAGGTGGCCAAGTTCGAGGCCGCCGTGGCGGTCGCGACGGCGCCGGGATTGTCGCTGGCGGGCGTGGTCGTGCGCGAGTCCGTGGCCAGGTTCCCGCGCGCGGCGGCCAACGTCCGGCGGCTGGAGCTCGTGGTCCGGGTGGGTGCGCCGCGGCTGGTCCCCGCGCGCATCGCGTGGGTGGCCGAGGGACGCGCGATCCTTCCGATGGAGCCGTCCTGGTAGTGGCGCGGCGTCGCGATCCGGAGGCTGGTCAGGTTCTGCCCTGGGCAGCCGGCGGGCTCGTGGTCGCCGCCCTGGTCGCGCTCCTGGTCGTCCGGGTGGCGCACGACCGGTGGGAACGCGTGCGGTGGCAGACGGCGGCCGACGCGACGGCGCTGTCGACCGCGACGTCGTACGCGCGGGGACTCAACCTCGCTGCCGCGTCGAACCAGGTCCTGCTAGCCGCCGCGATCACGGACCTGGCGCTCAAGGCCCTGGGGGTGGGGGCGGTCCAGAAGGCGGTGGGGAAGACGGCTGGGGCGATGGGCCTGAAGGGGCCCACTAGCTTCACCGACGTGGTCACCCAGCTTCAGGATCTCTGGGCGGGCACGTGGCTCCGGGTGCCGCCCGGGGGCGTGCCGGCCGCGCCCGCCGGATTCGCGCCCCTGATGATGGAAGCCACGGCCGTCGCCGTCGGGCGCGCGAACGGACTGTTGGTCGTGCCGCTGTGGAACGGGCGCCGCGGGCCGGGGGCGGCCGTGCCCGACCTCAATCTGCGCCGGGCGACGGCGGCCGATGTGATGGCGGAGCTGGGCCGGACGACGACGACGGTCGAATCCGGCACCAGGAAGGAGACCCGGTACTCGTACCAACCGGAGTCAGGCGGGAGACGCGTGGAGGTGCCTCCCCAGGAAGTCGAGCGGATCAGGTACCGGGACGAGCGGGGGCGCTGGGTGGAGAGATCGAGGATCAGGGGGCGCGAGGGCAACCTGGCGGGCAAGTTCCTGCACGTCGAGAAGGTGGCGACGAAGGCGCTCAAGGCCCTCGACTTCCCGCTGCCCCTGGTCGAGCGGGAGCCGGCCCACCGGGTCGTGATCGTCGGCCGGCCCTGCGCCACGAACCAGCCGGGCGCGCGAAGGGTAGTAGTGGCGGCGGCGGAGGTCGGCGGCGGCGCGGTCTTCAACGCCGCCTTCGGGGACCCCTCCTACGACGTTCGGCTGGCGGAACCCCCGGGCGGACTCGCGGCCGACGCGGACGTCCTGCGCCTCCTCGCTTCGCCGGGCCTCCTCCGCGCGTGGATCGTCCGGTCCGCCGCGACGATGGTCTCGGACTACTTCCGGGCCGGAGTTTGCGACAAGTTGACTGCCGGGTTGCCGGGCCTGGGATCGCGGTAGAGGATCCGATGGCGTCCTGCCTGCTCTTCCTCGTCACGTGGTGTGTGTGCGTGCTGACCTGCTGTCCCACGGTCTCGTACGACGACACGGGGGAGTTCTGCGTCGCCGCGCTCCAGCTCGGCGTGCCGCATCCGCCCGGCTATCCCTTGTACGTCCAGCTCATGGCGCTGGGGCGCCATCTCCCCGTGGGGTCCTTCGCTTTCCGCCTCAACCTGATGGGTGGGCTCTGGGCCGCGTTCGCCGCGGTCGCGCTACTCTCCTTATGGAAGCGATTGGGCCGGGGGCCCGCGATCGCGGGCGCGGCGGCGTCGCTCGCGGCGGTCTTCGCCGCCGGGCCGTGGAGCCAGGCCACCACCGCGAAGGGGGGCGTGTATCTGCTCAACGCCGCGCTCGCCGCCGGGGTGCTCATGCCGGCGCGCGCCGAGTTCGGCGCGGCGGGACGGGCGGCGGCGGCGGGACTGCTCGTGGGCGTGGCGTTTGCGAACCACTGGATGACCGCGGCCGCGCTGCTGCCCGCCCTCGCGATTCAGCTCTCGACGCCGGTCGCCGTCCCGGGGGGGCGCCGCGCCGGGCTCGCGGCGGTCGCCTTCGCGCTGGGCGTCTCGGTCTACGTCACCCTCCCCCTGCTCGCGAGCCGCCAGCCCTTCCTGAACTGGAGCTCGACCGAACGGGCGGGCGGGTTCGCGTTCTCCGTGGGGCGGCGCCAGTACCAGGGCGCGGCGGCGGGCGAGACGGCGGCCCCCATCGGGGACCGGATCGCGGCGATCGGAGGGGCGCTGGCCGGCGCGGGGCCCGTCGCGCTCCTGCTGCCCCTCGCGGCGGCCGGCGTCGCCGCTCTGGCCGTGGCCGGGCCGCGGGAAGCGCTTTCTGTGGGGGGCGTGCTCCTGTCGTTGTATGCCGGCCTCCTTGCCTACGGTCCCCTGCGCGCCGGGGCGCCCTGGTACTTCGAGATCTTCTCCGTGACGGGCACCGCGCTCGTGACCTGGCTCGCCTTCGCCGGCCTCGCCGCCCTCGCCGGATGGACAGCCGGCCGGGCAGCACGGGGGCGAGCCGGGCCGGCAGCCGCGAGCGCGGTGGCGGCCGTCGCGGTCGCGTTCGCCCTGCTCGCGGTGAGGGCCGGCCCGGCGCGCTGGCGCGCGTGCGACCGGTCGCACGAGTACGCGACCTGGGATCTCGCCGTGAACCTCGACGCGCAGACCGCCGGGCGGGGGCTCCTCTTCGCGAACAGCGACGTGGTCGTCTTCGGCAACTGGTACCACTGGCTCGTCGAGGGGCGCCGGCGCGGGGCGGTCGTGGTGCCCGCTCCGCTTCTGCCCATGCCGTGGGTGCCGCGGGGGTTCACCTCCGCGATCGCCGGCCTCAGGGCCCCCTTGCCGCTTCCGACGGCCGGGGCCGAGGCGATCCCGGCGCTCATGCGCGCGTGGGAGCAGGGCAACCGGTCGCGGTTCTCTACCTACACGTTCACGACCGACGTCTCGCGGGCCACCTGGCCCGAGGGGAAGGCGCGACCTGGGGAGGGGATCGTTCGCCTGGTAGAGCACGGGTGGGTGTACCGTGTCCTGCGCGGAGAGGCCGCCAGGAAGGAGGTGCCCGCGGTTAGCGCAGTACGTGCGCTCCGCCTGCGCGGCATGTACGACGGGGAGATCGCGCGCGAACCGCGGAAGTTCGCCACGTTCCAGCCCATCGGCTTCAGCGGTCTGCTCACGATGGGCTCAGTTGCGGACGCAGCTGTCGGGGTTTCGGGTCCGAAGGGCCCCTCAACCCCGCGGCGCGGGACGCGGTGGGCGTTGGAGCGGGCGCGGGGGATGGCCCGATCAGATGACGATTTGTCACGGGTGGAGTCCGGTTTGGCCGCGCTCGCGGCGCAGGAAGGGCGGTACGCGGACGCGGTCGTGCGGTTCGAGCGCGCGGAAAGCCTGTCGCCATCGCCATCGATTCTCATGAACCTCGTCATGCTCCGCCTTCGTCTGGGTCAGGACCGCGAAGCGGCGGCTGCGGCGAAAAGGCTGATGCACGAGGCGCCGAACAGCGAAGAGGGCCGGTCAGCCGCGCTCCTGCTCCAGCGGCTTGAGCGGCGGGGGCGCGCTGCGCGATAATATCGCGGTCCGTATGCGGTCGAGAAGCCTATCGCGAGGTCTCGCGGGACCCGCGCAACAAGTGGAGGGGAAATCATGGCCAGTTCGGTGAAGGTTGGTATCAACGGGTTCGGCAGGATCGGTCGCCTCGTCTTCCGCGCCGCGGTCAACTCGCCGGCGTGGAACAAGCTCGACATCGTCGCGGTGAACGACATCACCGACGCGAAGACTCTCGCGCACCTGCTCAAGTACGACACCGTGCACGGCCGTCTCAACGCGACCGTCGAGGAGAAGGGCGGGAACATCGTCGTCAACGGGAAGGCCATCAAGGTCATCGCCGAGCGCGATCCCGCGAAGCTTCCGTGGAAAGATCTAGGCGTCCAGATCGTGGTCGAGTCGACCGGCCGGTTCACGGACAAGGAGAAGGCGGTCGGTCATATCACGGCGGGTGCCAAGAAGGTCATCATCAGCGCCCCGGCGAAGGGCGAGGACATCACGATCGTGCTCGGCGTCAACGAGGACCGTTACGATCCCGCCAGGCACCACGTCATCTCGAACGCCTCCTGCACGACGAACTGCCTCGCCCCGGTCTGCCGGGTGCTCCTGGACACCTGCGGGATCAAGCGCGGGCTCATGACGACCGTGCATTCCTACACGAACGACCAGCGCCTGCTCGACCTCGAGCACAGCGACCTGCGGCGCGCCCGCGCGGCGGCCCAGAACATCATCCCGGCCTCGACGGGGGCGGCCAAGGCCATCGGGCTGGTCATCCCGGAGCTGAAGGGCAAGATGAACGGGTTCGCGATGCGCGTGCCGACGGCGGACGTCTCGGTCGTGGACCTCGTCATCGACGCCGAGAAGGCGACGACGGCCGAGGAGATCAACGCGGCGTACGAGAAGGCCGGGGCCTCGGGCCGGCTGGCGCCGTATCTCGAGTACACGAACCTGCCGCTCGTGTCCAGCGATTTCGCGACGTATCCGAAGTCCGCGATCGTCGATGGGCTGTCGACCATGGTCTGCGACGGCACGATGGTCAAGGTCGTGGCCTGGTACGACAACGAGTGGGGCTACTCGAACCGCGTTGTCGACCTCGCGTCCCTGATCGCCGACAAGCTGTAAGGCCGGACTCCGATGCCCGGCTCGCTGGACAAGCTCAGCGTCGAGGATCTCAAGGTCGAAGGCAGGCGCGTGTTGCTGCGGGTGGACTTCAACGTCCCGCTCGATGAGAAGGGGGCCGTCACCGACGACACCCGGATCAGGGAGTCCCTGCCGACGATCAAGTTCCTGGTGGAGCACAAGGCGCGGTTGATCGTGGTGGCCCACATGGGCCGGCCCAAGGGGAAACCCTCGGAGAAGCTCCGGCTCGACCCCGCGGCGAAGAAGCTCGGGGACCTGCTGGGGATGCCGGTCAGGAAGATCAACGTGGTCGTCGGCCCCGAGGCGACGGCGGCGGCGCAGGCCCTCAAGGACGGCGAGATCCTGATGCTCGAGAATGTCCGGTTCGAGCCGGGCGAGGAGAAGAACGACGAGGCGCTGTCGAAGTCGCTGGCGGCGCTCGCGGAGTTGTACGTGAACGACGCGTTCGGGACCGCGCACCGCGCGCATTCGTCCACGGTGGGGGTGGCGAAGTTCCTGCCGCAGGCCGCCGCGGGATACCTCATGCAGAAGGAGCTCAAGTACCTGGGAGCGGCCCTCGAGAATCCCGAGCGGCCGTTCACGGCGGTGCTGGGCGGCGCCAAGGTGTCTTCCAAGCTCTCGGTCATCTCCAAGCTGGCCGAGAAGGTGGACAACCTCCTGATCGGCGGCGGGATGGCGTACACGTTCCTCCGGGCCATGCACATGAACGTGGGGAAGTCCCTGGTGGAAGAGGATCGCATCAAGGACGCGAAGGAGATCCTCAAGCTCCTGATCGACCGGGACGTCAAGTGGCTGCTCCCGTTCGACCACGTGATCACGGACAAGCTCGCGGCGGACGGGATCCCGCAGATCGTCACGCGCGAGGGCATTCCGCCGGACATGATGGCCGTGGACATCGGGCCGAGCACGATCGAGATGTTCGAGAACGTGCTCCGGCAGTCGAAGACGATCCTGTGGAACGGCCCCATGGGCGTCTTCGAGATCATGCAGTTTTCGACGGGCACCTACCGGATGGCGCTGGCGATATCCGGATGCAAGGGGACGTCGATCGTGGGCGGCGGCGATTCCGTCGCGGCCATCAACAATCTCGGGATCGCGGGCAAGTTCTCGCACGTCAGCACCGGCGGGGGCGCTTCGCTCGAGTTCCTGGAAGGCATCGAGCTGCCGGGCCTCGCGGCGCTCACGAACCGGAGGTAACGACCACAAATGAGCCGTCAACGCATCGCGGCCGCGAACTGGAAAATGTACAAGACCCGCTCGCAGGCGAAGACCTTCATGGACGCATTCGCGAAGACGGGGCCCTGGACGGGCGCGGCGAAAGTCGTCGTCTGCCCGCCGTTCACGTCGCTCGATGTGGTGGGGGCGGGGCTGGGCGCTTCCGGCGTCGCGCTGGGGGCCCAGGACTGCCACTGGGAAACCGAAGGCGCGTTCACCGGCGAGGTGGCGACGGCCATGCTCAAGGACGCGGGGTGCACGTATGTGATCGTCGGGCACTCGGAGCGCCGCAAGCTCTTCGGGGAGACCGATGAGACGGTCAACAAGAAGCTGCAGGCCGCGGTCAAGGCGGGGTTGATCCCCATCCTGTGCGTCGGCGAAACGCTCCAGGAGCGCGACGCGGGGAAGACGGAGTCCGTGGTCCGCACGCAGGTCACGGGGGGACTCGCGGGGTTCGATGCGGCTACGGTCAAGGGATTCGTGATCGCGTACGAGCCCGTCTGGGCCATCGGCACCGGCAAGGTGGCGACGCCCCAGCAGGCGCAGGAGGTGCACGCCGTCATCCGGAAACTGCTTGCGGACAGAGGCCCCGAAGTCGCGGCCGCGGTGCCCGTACTCTATGGCGGCTCCGTGAAGGCGGACAACATCGCGGCGTTGATGGCGGGGCCCGATCTTGACGGTGGTCTCGTCGGCGGGGCGGCCCTCGACCCCGTCAGCTTCGCGGCAATCGCCAAGGGCATTCAGGAGGCGCAACGATAATGATGACCCTCATGACCATCCTCTACGTGTTCGTCTGCCTGTTGCTCATCGTGGCCGTGCTCATCCAGCAGGGCAAGGGCTCAGGGATGGGTGCGCTTACGGGAGCGGGACAGACGTGGTTCGGCCCGGCCGGGAGCAAGACCCTCTTGATGAAGATCACGCTCGGACTGGCGGGAGTCTTCCTCGTGATGGCCGTGATCATGACGCTGGCGGCCACGCGCCGCCCGATGGCGCCTCCGCCTCAGGAAGCGCCTGCGGCCCAGGCGCCGGCCCCGGCATCAACGCCGGCGCCCGCTCCGGCCAAATAGCCAAGGGATCCCCATGCCGACCTACGACTACGTGTGCGCGTCCTGCGGCACATTCGAAATGTACCAGGGCATCAAGGAGACGCCGGTGGCCGCCTGCCCGACCTGCGGCGGCCCGGTCCGCCGCAAGATCGGGACGGGCGGCGGTCTGCTCTTCAAGGGGAGCGGGTTCTACGTGACCGACTACCGGTCGAATGCCTACCAGCAGAAGGCGAAGGACGATCATCCGGCCGCGTCGGCTTCGAGTGACGCCAAGGCCGCCCCGCCCGCCTCGGGGTCCCCGGCCGCACCGGGGGCCGCTCCTGCGACGGGCGGCACGGGCGGGGCCCCTGCGTCCCCGGCCACGGGATCGTCCGCATCGTCAGGCCCCGCCGCGACTCCGCCGTCGCCGACCGGGTCCTCCCCGGGGGGAGAGAAGACTTCCTGAGCGCCTCCCGGCTTCGCGCGGCGTTCCTGTTCCTCGTGATCGCCGCTCCCGTGCGTGCCGACCTCTGGTCCAGTGGGAATCTTCTGACTCCCGCCGAGCGCCGGGAGGAAATCCGGCTGAAGGAGGCCCGGCTCGAGGCGCTCATGGTCGCGCGCGGGCTTGACGGTATCCTGCTCACGAAGGCGCGCAACCACGCATGGCTGCTTGCGGGGTCGCGCACCTGGATCGTGGGCGCGCAGGCCGAGAGTCCCGTCTGGCTCCTCCTTGCGCGCGGCTCAACGGGAACCGTTGCGGTCCCCTCCGGGTCCGCCCAGGCCGGGAAGCGCTACCTCGTCGCCAGCAACATGGAGGGGCCGCGCCTCATGGCCGAGGAAGGGTTGCGGGGGCTGGGATGGACGGAGCGCCGGTATCCGTGGTTCGGGGGCGCGGGCGGCACCCAGGACCCGCGCCGCCGGATCGTGGACGACGTCATGCCGCGCGCGAAGCTCGGGTGCGACGGTCCGGTCGCGGGCACCGAGGACATTGGCGCCGACCTGTCGCGGATCCGGTTCCCCCTTACAGCCACGGAGATGCGGCGCATGCGGTGGCTGGGAGGCCGTTCGGGGGCCGCGGTGGCCGCCGTCTGCCGCGAGATCGCGCCCGGGATGCGCGAGACCGAGATCGGGAACCTGCTCGCGGCGAAGCTCGCGCGGGAGGGCCTCTCGCCGACCGTGATCCTGGTCGGAGTCGACGGGCGACTTGAGTCTTTCCGGCATCTCGTGCCGACGGACGAGAAACTCAAACGGCTGGCGCTCGTGAACCTGTGCGCGGAGAAGTGGGGGCTCGTGGTGGCGGTCAGCCGGCTGGTCCATTTCGGCCCCCTGCCCGCCGACCTGGCGGCCCGGATGCAGGCCTGCGCGACCGTCGACGCGACGTACCTCCGGGGCGCCCGCCCGGGCTCGACCTTCGGCGGGATCCTGGCCGAGGGCGCGGAGGCCTACGCGGCGATGGGATGGGCGGAGGAGTGGCGGAATCACCACCAGGGCGGGTCCATCGGGTACCTCGAGCGCGAGTCCCTGCTGGTCCCCGATAGCGCCGAGACGGTGGTGGAGGGGATGGCGCTCGCCTTCAATCCGACGCTCCCGGGCGTAAAGATCGAGGACACGATTCTCGTAGGCCCTCATGGGCCGGAGATCATGACCCGCGTCGAGGGATGGCCGGTTCGCCGGGTGGTCCTGGACGGGGCGATCTGGGAGCTTCCGGACATCCTGGTGCGGCCGGCCGGGGCGGGCTCCCGATGACCGCGCGCGGTCCGGCAGCCCGGTATTTCGGCCTTCCCGGGGGTTCCCGGGCCTCCGGGAACCACCTGACCCGGGGCGGCCGTGCATGCTATGGTAAAAGGGTGATCCAGCCTTGCCGCAGGGCCGCAATTCCTGACCCACGCCCCCGACTGTCGGGTCTGCGGGCGCTGCCGGCCTGCCTCCTCGTTCTTGCCCTGGCGATCACGGGATGTGACCGGGTGGCGGGGCTGATCGGCTTCGGTGGGACGGATCTGTCCGCGACCGCGAAGGCGGCCTCCGAGATTTCATACCGGTCCCTCGTGGAGTCCCTGGCTCCCGTCTCGACCGGAGGGGGAGCGTCCGCCTCAACCATGCGCATCGACCTCACGCTCAAGATACGGACCGCGGCGGCGGGGACGGATGGATCGAGCCTGGTGGAAGCCGAGGTCGCCGACGGGAGCCAGGAAGTGGACGGCCGGCCGCGGCCCGGATCGCTCGCCGGCCAGAAGGCCACGTTCCGGATCAATGCGTTGCGCAAGTTCGACGCCTGGCAGGGGATCTCGTTTCCGTGCGGCGCGGAGTTGTTCGAACTCGCGCTGCCCTCGGGCCGGCTCCGCAAAGGCGTGCACTGGAAGGCGGAAGGCCGGCGCGCCCTGCTTCGCCTTCAGGACGAGGTTTCCGTCGAGCGCGCGTTCGTGTTCGAGGGAGACGGCAAGCTCGGTGGCGAAGACGCCTGGCGGATCACGTTCACGATCGCGTCCGTGAAACGGGACCTCTCCGCGGGCGGACAGCTCGAGATGGGAGGAACCGGCGAGGTCTGGCTCGCAAAGAAGGATCTCCGTCTGCTCAGGGGGACGGAGGTGCTGACCGGCCAGCTCACGAACAAGACCATCTCGAATGAGCCTGGCAAGTTCGCCCAGGCGATGACGCTCATGGACGCGACGCTCGCGCCGCCGCGGATCGCGTCCGCGATCGAGACGCCGTCCCCGGATTCCGGAACGGCGGCGAAGGCGGGAGGGCCGGCGCCCGTCTCCGCACCGGCCAACCCGGTGCCGGCCGGGTCGTCCAAGGGGGCGGGCGCGGCGGTGGCGGCTCCATCCGCCACGGGCGCGCCGGCGGAGCGGCTGGTTTTCGTGAGCCATGCGACCGGCAAGCGCGAGGTCTGGTCGGTCGCGCCCGACGGAACGGGCAAGCACTGCCTGTCCGGGTTCACGAACGAGCATTGGTCGCCGTCGCTGGACGCCGAGGGGCGGACCCTTGCGTGCGCCTCCTCGAACGCGAAGGGGGTCAATGTCTGGATGATCGGACTGCTGGCGGGAGAACGGACGGCGCTCACCGAATTCGGGGAGACCGACGACATCGAGGTGGCCTGGTGCCACAACGGCCAGCGCCTGGTCTTCCTGCGTGACGGCAAGCTGTGGTCGGTGCATCGCGACGGGTACAACATGCAGAGTTTCGGCGTGGGGGGGCGCGCCGTGTCGATGGCGGCGACGAACGCGACTTCCCAGGTCGCCGTCGTCACGAACGAGCTGAACCAGAACAAGATCGTCGTCGTGGACGTCCTCAGCGGGGCCGTGCGGGAGCTGTTCGAGGGCGAGGATCCCGCGTGGTCCCCGGACGGCACCCAGATCGCGTACCACGGAACGGATTCGATCACGCTGGCCAACGCGGACGGGTCCAGCCCCCGCCAGCTCCTCAAGGGCGCTTTCGCGGACGGGGCGGTCATCTGGGAGCCGACGGGCAAGCGGGTCGCGGTGAGCCGGATCGAGGGCACCCAGCCCGACGTCTACCTCGTGGAAGCCGCGGCGGGCGGGAAGGTGACGCGCGTGACGTTCCGGGGCGGCGTGGCGTGCGCGATCTCTCCCGCGGCGGACCGGGTCGCATACCTCCTGGACAACGATCTCTGGGTGGCGTCATCGGACGGCAACACGCAGGTCAGGATCACGGCGGACGGGGCGACCGAGCTGCCGGTCTGGTGGGGTAAGCACTATGTGCCGTAATCGTGCATGGTTCCTGTGCCTGGTCGCGGCGTGCCTCGCCGGGCCCGTCCTCGGGCTGCAAGGTTGCGGGAAGAAGGCGCCCCCCCCGGTGGCGCAGAAGGTCGAGAAGAAGGGGCCGCCCTTGCCTCCCGGGCTCCTGGTCTACTCCTGCGGCGGCTCGATCTGGAAGCTGCCGAAAGGCCAGCCCGCGGAGAAGATCGTGGGTGGAAGCGTTTGGTTCCCCGCGCTCAAGGGGGACGAGACGCTGGTCGCCTACTGGGAGGATCTCGGGGACCGGATGGCCATGAACATCCTGAACCTCTCCTCGAAGGCCGTGACCCGGGTGGGGGCGTGGCACACGTTGGGGGCCCTGGGCCGGAATCTGAACCTGCGCAACGCCCCGGTCTGGTCGGACGCGAAGAACGTGCTCCTGTTCGCGGACGGCCGGCAGATCTGGCAGGTCGAGGCGGACGGCACCAACCTCCAGACGATCTACGAACACGCCGAGGGAGGGTGCTACAGCGTTTCGCCGTCTCCCGACGGCACGCGGATCGCGTTCGTGGGCGTGGGCGAGAAGGACCAGAACCTCTGGACCTACTCGACGCTCACGCACAAGGCCCAGCCCGTGACGGAGTACACGAACAAGGACGGAGCCGTGGGCTCGCCGTCCTGGTCCCCGAAGGGCGATCCGATCGTGTTCGTGCTCTACAAGTCCGAGGACGCGAACATCTGGCGCGTGCTTTCGGAGGGGGGCGTCTCCATGCAGATCACGCGGGAGGGGCGGACCAACTCCCCGGTATGGGATCCCACGGGCGCGAAGATCGCGGCCGCTTCGGGCACCCAGAACCCGCTGCTCTGGCAGATTCACCTCATCAGCGCCACGGACGGCAAGTTCCTCGAGCAGCTCACGACCACGTCCCCCGGAGGCTTCTCGCCCTCGATTGCCGGCGCCTGGTAGGTTCCTCCGCAGGGGGAATCCCGCCAGCCGCGGCCCTATTTCTCCGCGATGTTACAATACGTCCAATGCACCTGCTGATTCTTCTGGCCGTGATGTGGCTGGACGCGTCTCCGCGTGCCGCTACCGTCCCCGTGCTGACTCACCGTTACACCTACCATGCCGCCTCGAGTTCTGACCAGGGCGTAGGCATCGCGATGGGGAGTGACGGGGATATCTTCGTCACGGGTCGCGTCGGGAATGGCTGTGGAGGGACCGGGGACATCTACGTGGCCCGCCTTGATGCCTCTCTGAACAAGAAGTGGGAGGTCGTGCTCGATGTGGGGGGCTGCAAGGACAACTATCCAACCGGGATCGCCGTGTACGACACCCGGTCTGAGAAAGGCATTCGGAATAGCGCGTCTTAAGTCCAAGGACAATTTCCGGGGGACGCGCAAGGGGCTGGTCTACGTGCCCAAGGGTAAGACCAAAATGTTCGCGCGCAAGGAGGAGACCGTCGACGTTGCCACCGGCCAACCGGTGGAAATCGATCTCTTTGACGACAAGGGCAAGCGAACGTATCACTTGGCGGTCAAGAAGCTGGGCGTCCACAATGGCGTCGCGGTTGCGGAAGACACCGAGACGGAAACGGAGGGCCCGGTGGGTACGGTAAGGCAGCGTACCGTTGCGACAAAGGTGGAGGTGGAGACGGAATGAGTAAGGTGAGGTTAACGTGAGGACCATGATCGTAGCGGGCGCGTTTGCGGCAGTGCTGGCCGTGGGGCTAGGGCGGGCGCAAGCCTCGAAGCTGAAGGCGCCAGAGCCTTCGATGTCCCAAGCTGCGGCGAGCGCGACGCAGTCCGTGCAGGCCGGTCTCGCACCGACGCGCACGGCAACTGGCCGTCCTGCCGATCTCGATCCGCGCATTCCATGGCTCGAGGATCTGGGCATTCCCCAGAGCGGAGGTCCGGAGCCACTGGTGAAGGTGGCAAGCTGCGCTCAGCCGCTGCCCGGCGCTGTCGTGGACCTCTTCGATCTAGATGGTGACTTGGTTATGCAGGTGAATGGGGTGGATCGAGTGGTGTTGAAGGCCAGCTGTGAAGGGAAGGTTCTCTGGTCACATCTTCTGCGTGAGGGCGTGGGCTGGAGAGTTGTTACCGATGGGAGAAGAATCTACTGCGTGCCCTTGACCATTCCCGAAGACACGAATGTTAGGGAGCCGATTCTTGCGTACGACGGGGATGGCAAGCTGGCGGGAAGGATCGAGTGGCCCATTCCGCGAGGAGAAGGCGCGGGCGCCATCGTGCTGAAGGATGGCTGCATCATTGGCGAGGCGATGAGCGGTCGCCGAATCCATGTACGCACAGACCCGACGAGCACGGTTGACCCCGAGGTCATAGTGACGGTGAGGGATGTGATGGCGGGCGGTGAGGGCGTATCGAAGGAGGAGCATCATCGGCTTTGGAGAGAAGGCAAGGTGGCCTTGGGGATTCGGAAGAAGGAGGTGCCTGGTGATCCGGTGAAAGCTCGGGGCATTTCCAACCGTCGGCTACGTGCCGCGAAGCCTTGGGTGGGTAGGATTCTGCGTGTTCGCGATCTCCCCGGATTCGACTCGAAAGACCGTAGTGCGGGGGACTGGTGGAAACCGGGATTCGCGATCGGGTCCGTCGTGCGCTTGGAGAAGGACGGCAATGTGTGGATTATGGCATCTCTGCTGAACCCGCACCATCTGTCGGCTTCGGAGATGCTTAGGAAAGATCGACCAGTTGAAAAGGATAGAAACGTGCTGGCTTGCTTCGATGTGCAAGGAAAGCTACGCGGTTACGTGATCGAACCGCGGGAGAATATGGGCTTCTTCTCTGTGGATGAGGCTCTTTATCTTTGGTTGGGGGATCGGCTTGAGCGATGGGAATGCCGGGGGCGTTAACTCCTTGAGGATGACCCAAAGCCGCCGAACGCGTGTGCTATTGGCGTTGGCGGTTCTGTTTGTTCCAGCTGTCCTGATGGGCATGGAAGCGCCGGATTTCGCAACGAGCTCTTCCGGTGGACAGTTGCGGACCATTTCGGGCGCGCAACTCCCTCTGCCGTCCGAGGTTGTGCTCAAGCCATTTCGAGCCTACGATGCGTCACTGGGAGAATTCCGCGAGGTAGGCGAGAAGGTGCTCTTTCAGGGCCAAGTCCGGGTACCTATTCGGGTCTACCTTGCAGCCGTGGTGTTGGGCGAGATTGACCGTGCCCGCGAGCTTGACCTGGATGATGCAGGGAAGTCCGTGTGGACATCGGACAGGGCGCTGTCCGGCGGTCCGGGACAATCAGCAGGCTGGCATGAGCTGACGTGGGATGGCCGTGCTGCGGGCGGCCTCTGCGTGGCCTCCGGGAAGTACACGGCGGTCTTTGTCGCGGGGGATCAGGCGGAGCGGGAACGCAAAGTCGTGCACCTCAACGTCCTCGAGTCCGATGGGGGGCTCGGGGGCGGGGCGTACAGTATCGCGGGTCGAGCCGGGGGTTCTCCTGGTGGCAACTCGGGCAAGGGTGGTGGTGCACCGGGTGCCGGCGGGAGCGGAGGGAGTTTAGCAGCTTCAGGCGCTTGATCGGCTGTCTCGACAGGGAATCCATCTGCCCCAATTGCCGGTCCTACGAGCACGGAGGCACCTCACGACAACGGATGGCACGATGGCAACAACCCGAACGGGTTCACCATCGACCACCCCGACACGAGCAACGGGCAGGGCAACAACCATCATTGACCTATCCGGGGAATCGCGAGGAAACGCACTGTCTGGCTTGAGGAAACGGGGATAGCCGCACCGCACTCCTTCTTGCGAGGCCGAGGATGACTTGGGATAGAATGAATGCTCTCTCATAGACAGAAGCAGACCCAAGGAGGCATGCATGGCGCCGACGATTGACCAGCTCGCGAAGATGGGCCAGAAGCTCCGCAGGCACAGTATCCTGATGACGACCGAGGCGGGAAGCGGCCATCCCACGACGTGCATGTCCGCCGCCGACATCATGTCCGTCCTCTTCTTCTCCGAGATGAAGTTCAACCCCGCGAATCCCGCTCAGCGCGACGCCGATCTCTTCGTCCTCTCCAAGGGCCATGCGGCCCCGATCTGGTATGCGGCACTGCGCGAGACGGGCGCGATCGACGACGACCTCCTGACCCTGCGCAAGTTCACGAGCCGCCTCGAAGGCCACCCGATGCCCCGGCTGCCGTGGACGAAGGTCGCGACAGGGTCGCTCGGCCAGGGCCTCTCGGCCGCGGCCGGTATGGCGGTGGCCAAGCGCATGGACGGGTACCCCTCGCGCGTGTACTGCCTGCTCGGCGACGGCGAGACGGCCGAGGGGTCGGTGTGGGAGGCCGCGCAGTTCGCGTCCTTCAACAAGCTCGACAACCTCTGCGCGATCGTGGACATGAACGCGCTGGGGCAGAGCGGTCCGACCATGCACCGGCACGACGCGGCGGCGCTGGCCGCCAAGTGGACGGCGTTCGGCTGGCAGGCGGTCGTGGCCGACGGCCACAACGTCCAGGCGCTGCTTGACGCGTTCGCGAAAGCCCGGGCCGGCTCGGGGAAGCCGACGGCGATCGTGGCCGTGACCGAGAAGGGCAAGGGCGTGTCGTTCACCGAGGGCAAGGAAGCCTGGCACGGCAAGGCGATGAAGAAGGACGAGGCCGCCAAGGCCGTGGCCGAGCTGGGCGACACGGAGATCACGCTAAAGCCACAGGCCGTGAGCTGGGCGGCGAACGCGGCCCCCGCGGACGCCCCCCAGCCCTGGGTTCCGCCGTACAAGATCGGGGACGAGGCCGCGACGCGCGAAGCGTACGGCACCGCGCTCGTGAAGCTGGGGGAGACCGGCAAGGACGTCGTCGTCACGGACGGCGAGGTCAAGAACTCGACGTACGCGGATAAATTCAAGAAGGCCTATCCCGACAGGTTCGTCGAGGGATTCATTGCCGAACAGAACATGGTCGGCGTCGCGCTGGGGATGGCCACCGAGGGCAAGATCGCGTTCGCGTCCTCGTTCGCCTGCTTCCTCTCGCGCGCCTACGACTTCATCCGGATGGCCGGCTTCTCGCACCCCAAACACCTGATCCTGTGCGGAAGCCACGCGGGCGTCTCGATCGGCGAGGACGGACCCTCGCAGATGGCGCTCGAGGACCTGGCCATGATGCGACCGCTGTTCAACACGACCGTCCTCTATCCGAGCGACGCCGTCTGTGCCGAGCGGCTGGTCTACGAAGCCGCGAAGACCGACGGGATCGTGTATATCCGGACGAGCCGGCCGAAAACCAAGGTCCTGTATGACGCCAATGAGACCTTCCCGGTCGGGGGTTCCAAGGTCCTGCGCGCCTCGGGGTCGGACCAGGCCACGGTCGTGGCCGCGGGCGTGACCGTCTACGAGGCGCTCATCGCGTGGGAAAAGCTCAAGACCGAGGGGATCGCGATCCGGGTCGTCGACGCCTACTCGATCAAGCCGATCGACACGGCGACACTCCAGCGGGCGGCCCTCGAGACGAAGAAGATGGTCACGGTCGAGGACCACTCGCCCAACGGCGGGCTGGGCGAGGCCGTCTGCCAGGCGGTCGCGGGGAAGGCCCCGGTGACCCTCCTGGGAGTGCGCAAGGTCCCGCAGTCCGGGACGCCTACGGAACTGCTGGCGGCCTACGGCATCGACGCGGCAGCGATCGTCGCGGCAGTGAAGTCGGCCTGAGCCCCCACGTCATGGCCGACCGCATCCTGAACCAGGCAGTCGACGTCAGCGAGGAGTTCCGGAACGCGGCCAACGACTTCTTCCTGCCCATGCGGCTGGAAGGATGGGATGCCCGGAAGGGACAGGGCCGGCTCCGGTGGGAGCGGCAGCGGCTCGAGCCGGGTGTGGAATTCGCCAACGCCGGCCGCGCGTTCGCGCGCAACGATGCCCACTCTTTCCGGGGCGGCCTCTACGGTGACGAGCTCTGCCCGTTCTCGGTCTCGTTCGTCACGCCGAGGACCATCCGCATCCGGATGGCGACCGCGCGCGCCTTCCGCAAGACCGAGTCCTCGCTCATGCTGGCACGACGGGTCCCCACGGACCGCTCCTGGCGCGCTTCGGGGACGTCCGGAACGACCGTCTATCGCAGTGCCTGCGCGACGGTCATCGTCCAGTCCGATCCCTGGCGCGTCTCGATCGCGGACGCCGCGGGAGGTGAGCTGACGCACACCCTCCACGTCGCGGACACCGCCTGCTTCCTGAACTACGACCCCATGCCCTTCTCGTTCGTCCGCCGGCCGGGAGACATGCGCCGCCAGCTCGTGTCGTCCTTCTCGCTCGCGCACGACGAGAAGATATTCGGATGCGGGGAGTCGTTCACGCGGCTCGACAAGCGCGGCCAGCGGGTCGTGCTCTGGACCTCGGACGCGCAGGGCGTCCAGAACGACCGGATGTACAAGCCGATCCCGTTCTTCATGAGCTCCGCCGGGTACGGGATGTTCGTCCACGGGACCACCCCCATGGCATTCGACTTCGGGAAGACCTACGACGCCACGACCGCGCTCTTCACCGGCGACGACGAGCTGGACCTGTTCATCTTCACGGGGACGCCCAAGGAGATCCTGTCGGAATACACGGCGCTCACGGGCCGGTCGCCGGTGCCGCCGACCTGGTCGTTCGGGCTCTGGATGAGCCGGATCTCGTACTTCAGCCAGAAGGAGGCCATGGACGCGGCGCGGGGACTCCGGAAGCGCCGGATCCCGTGCGACGTCCTCCACCTCGACACCGGGTGGTTCGAGAGGGACTGGGAATGCGACTACGAGTTCGCGCCGAAACGATTCCCGAACCCGAAGGGGATGATCCGCGACCTGGGGAAGAAGGGCCTCCGCGTCTGCCTCTGGCAGTTGCCATATTTCATCAGGGGCAACAAGCTCTACGACGAAATCGTCCGCAAGGGCCTCGCGATCCGTGACGCCGAGGGAGGGCCGGAGGTCCAGGAGGCCGTCCTCGACTTCAGCAACGCGAGGACCGTCCGGTGGTATCAGGACAAGCTGGGGCGGCTCCTCCGCATGGGCGTCGCCGCGATCAAGGTGGACTTCGGTGAGGGCGGGCCGCTCGAAGGGCGCTACGCGTCCGGCCGGAGCGGCTGGTACGAGCACAACCACCTCCCGCTCCGGTACAACCGGGCCGCCGCCGGGAT
Source organism: bacterium (assembly GCA_919901855.1). Classification (GTDB taxonomy): domain Bacteria; phylum Oederibacteriota; class CAKKQC01; order CAKKQC01; family CAKKQC01; genus CAKKQC01. The sequence goes on from CAKKQC010000022.1 coordinate 114,347, forward strand.
CACGAAGCGGGTACGCGGCAACGGGTTCATCTGGGCGCGGTCGGCCTGGGCCGGGAGCCAGCGGTACCCCTTGCACTGGGGCGGCGACGCCGAGAACACGGATTCGGCCATGGCCGCGACCCTGCGGGCCGGGCTCTCGTTCGGGCTCTCGGGGTTCTCGTTCTGGAGTCACGACATCGGGGGATTCGTGAAGCGTTCTCCCGAGGACCTCTACGCCCGGTGGATGCCCTTCGGGATGCTGACCTCGCACAGCCGGTGCCACGGCGCCCCGCCGAAGGAGCCTTGGGCCTACGGCCCCGCGTTCACGGACCTCTTCCGCCGGTGCGTGGAACTCAGGTACCGGCTCATGCCCTACATCCTCGAGCAGGCGCGTGAGTCGTCGAAGAACGGCTGGCCGATGCTCCGCGCCCTGTTCTTCGAGTACCCGGAGGACCCCGGGTCATGGCTGGTCGACGACGAGTACCTGTTCGGCCGGGATCTCCTCGTGGGGCCGCTCTTCGATGCGTCCCGTCAGCGGCGCATGTACCTGCCGCCGGGCCGCTGGATCGACTACCAGACCCGGCGCGCCTACGAAGGCCCGGGCTGGCACACGATTCCGGTGGGGCCGATCCCGGCCGTGATCCTGGCGCGTCGCGGTGCCGCGATCCCGCACATCGCGCTGGCCCAGTCCACGGACGCCATGGACTGGCGCACGGTCCGGCCCGTCACCTTCGGGGGCTGACGGGGGGATATAATCCTCCCCATGAACAACATCGGGTCCACGATTGCCAGGGTCGTCGGTGGATTCCTCGCCTTCGGGCTGCTCTTCGCGATGTCGTGCTCCGCCAGCACGCTGGTCTGGGGCGTGCCGCCCGCGTGGGGCCTGGTCGCGCTCTTCGTGCTCTCGCTGGGTCTTCTGGCCGGGTTCGGCCGGTTGGCGGGATGGCTCCCGAATGCGGAAGCGACGCCCCGCCACGTCGTCCCGCTCCTCTGGCTCTGGCTGGCGACGGTCATCGTGCTGGTCGCAGTCGCCCAGTTCTGGAACGCGAGGATTGGCCGCCTCGAGGCCGCGCTCAAAGCCGAGGGGCTCCCCGCGTCCCTCGCCGAGTACGCCGAGGACGTGCCTGCCGCCAGGAACGGCGCGGCCGCGCTCGAGGCGTGGACGGCGACCTTCACCCGGACCCGGGCGGGGGATCCCCGGGACTTCAATCCCGTCACCGACCTCTCGAAGGTGCTGGACGACGTCGACGGCGACTGGCAGGCGGAGGCGCCGGGCGACACCACGGGAGCGTGGGGCCCCGCGGCGGCCGCCGCGTTCACCGCGATCGAGCGGCGGTACGCGCGGTACATGGGCGGCGTGGACCGGGATCTCACCGCGATACTGGCCCGGTATCCCCGGCGGGTCGCCGTCGATTACCACGTGGTCGCGAAGGATCCGATGGGGCAGGATGCGCTCAGGGGACTCGGCGCGTTCGTGAGCGCGGAGCGCGGGTACCGCGTGCTGGCGGAGCATAGGGCGATGCAGGGGGACATGGCCGGCGCCTGGAAGGCGGTCCGCTCCCAGCTCCAGCTCAACCGTCTGATCCTCCAGGATCACACCCTGATCGGGAGGATGATCGTGGTGGCGAACTCCGGGATCATCGCGAGAACCGCGACCACGATCATGCAGAACCGCCGCGACACCGTCCTGCCGCCCGATCTGGCAAAGGGCCTGGCCGCGATCATCGCGGAGCCGTGGGTGGCCGGCGGATTTGCGGGCGAGATCGCGTGGGGTCTCGACGTCCGGCGGCATTCGCGCTCGAAGTGGCTCGGCGGCAGCCTCCTGGGCAACCGCCGCCTCGGGTATCTCGTCGAGCGCAAGATGACGTTTCTCGGGTTCGCCGACGCCGCCCAGTACCACCAGATCACGCAGGTGCTGGAGCCGGCGGCGCGGGTGCGCGGCTGGACGCCCGACCTCCGGGGCGGCGAACTGGACCGGTACGCGGTCAGTCGCGGGTGGGCGGCCGCGTGGGTGCCCTGGATCGACCTGCCGCGCTACCTCCAGCTCCTCCAGAAGGAGTACGAGGCGAAGACCCGGGTGCAGTTCGCACTCGTGGTTTCGGCGCTTCACCAGTACCGCGCGAAGACCGGGAAGTACCCGCCGGGACTCGCGCTGCTGGCGCCGCGGTATCTCGACGCCGCGACCCTCGCGGACGTCTTCTCCGGGCGGGAGCTCGGCTATCAGCCCGGCGCCAAGGGCGCCGGGTATGAGCTATCGAGTGTCGGGCCGCTGGGCAACCGGAGCGACTCGCGGGCACGCATCCTGGCTGTGAAGGAACCGCTCGGCGTCAAGACGCCCGTCACAAAACCCTAGTTAATCCGGACGCGGAAGCAGGCGCACCCCGTGGTCTGGACGCCAGCCATCGGCATCGTCCACTTCAGCCACCGGGTGCCCGCCACGGGGTTGGCCGTCGTCCACGCGGTGGGCGGCGCCGCCTGGGCGAGGGTGGAGTAGGAGACGTTCATGGCCACGCCGTCCGTGCTCCCGCAGGCGAGCCCGGCCGAGGTCGCCTCGGGGATGAACGTGGTCCCCATGGGGATTGCATCGGTGACCACGAAGGTGAACGCGCTCGCCGAGGAGTAGTTGCTCCAGCAGACCTTGAACGTTACGGTATCCCCCGACGCCGCGATGGTGAAGCGGGGTTCCTTGAAGAGTTTGACGTCCGCCCCGACCACGTTCACCGTCGTCAGTCCGACGATCGAGCCGTCGAAGGCGTCCGAGGCCACGATGGTCTGGTTGCCCAGTTTCGTGAGGCTGACGTTGATGAAGAGGTGGACGCCGTTGTCCCAGGGGCTGGTGCCGCAGCTCGGCGGCCCGCTGGATTCCCAGACGTAGTTCCACCCGTCCATGGGGTTGCTCTCGATCTTGGCGGTCGCGTCCGTCGAGGTGAACGACGTGGTCCCGCAGTAGTCCGTCTTCGTGCCGCCGCCGTTGTCGATGACCGCGATCGTGATCCAGAAGGACTGCCCAGTGAAGACGGTCGGGGGCGCCATGATGACGTAGTGGACCCCGGTTCGGACGAACGGAGCGGTGAAGAACTTTTCCGTGACCTTGCCCTGGAGGTACTGGACCACGAGGTCGCCCTGGGCGCCGGCCGCCGCGAGCGTCATGCGGTAGTTGGTGCGGGTGCCGCCGGCCGGAACCGACAGAGCCGTGACGACGATGACCTGGTCCACGCCGTCCGTCGTGTACCGGGCCGACATCGTGCCGCCGCCCTGGGTGGCGCCGTTGATCTGCACCGCCATCCCGGTCTTGGGGGCGAAGACGTTGATATACAGCGTGTCGTCGTTCTTCCCGCCGGTCGCGTGGTGGAACCAGAAGTCGTCGCCCGCCTGCTGGCCGTCGGCCGAGTGGAGATTGGAAGCCCCGGCCCACTGGCTGTAGAGCTGGCCGCCGCTGTTCACCTGGATCGGCCCGCCAACGAACAGCTCGATCTTCCACGCGGTAGCGTAGGTCGAGGAGTTCATCGTCGCGTCGTATCCGCCGCCGTACACGTGCGCGTTTCCGTCAAAGAGCGGGAGGCCGGGGGCCAGTCCGGCGTTCACGCGGTCGACGGCCTTCGGCAACCAGATGCCCCTCGAGCCGGCCATCGTCGTCGGCCATGCATTGCTCGGCACCTTCGTGCTGATCGGCTGGTACTTGTAGATCCGGTAGGTGGCCGGAGACGCCACGGTCGTGTTGCCTACTATGCAGTTGGGGCTGAGCGTCGGGGCACAGATCGGGTAGAAGGTGCCGACGTTGACCGGGGAGACCAGGTTCCCGTTGTCCCGGTTCGGAACCATGCCGCCGTGGTTGTCGAACGCCCCGCCGATGCCGGGCGCCCCAAAGGTGTGGTAGCCCTGGTAGATAATCATCTGGGTGTCCGAGGAGATGATCCGGAAGTGGAAAAGGTCGTCGATGGTGGCCGCGTAGGTGCCCTCGAGCGGCATCCAGATGCTCTCCCCGGCGATGTTGCCGGTCTTCACGTAGTCCCAGCCGAGCATCGCGGGGTTCCACCTGAACAGGTGGACGGTCGTGTCCTGCGCGGCGTCGAAGACGCCCATCGACGTGATGCTCGTGTTGACGATTGCGAGCCGGTCGCCGTGGCCGATGGTATTCAGCGCGATCTGGTCGGGCCGCATGCTCGTGTAGTGCATGAACCCGCAGTAGTTCAGGCTGGTCGAGGGCAGATACGTGAACGAATCGTCGTTGGAGTCCGATCCTTCGGCCATGGTCAGCCAAAGGATGGGGGAGTTGGAAGTGACCTTGTAGAGGAAGTCGAACGGATAGGTTTCGCAGACCCCGAATCCGTCGTCCCAGATGCCGGGCCAGTAGACGGCCGGGGTCCGCTCGATCTTGCATCCCGCGTTCGAAAGCCCGCCGTCCGCGGCGAATCCGCCCACGCACGATCCCGCCAGGACGTTGATGGACGCGCTCTTGCCGCCCGTGAGCGCGACGCCCGTGCCGTTGTACTCGAGCTTCCGGAACTCGAAGTTGGTGCTCATGTTCAGGGGGAAGAAGCTGATGAAGAACCCGGGACATGCCTTGTCGTCCGAGTTGCCGGCGTAGCTCGTGTACGAGAAGTACATGGTCCGGAGCACGATCATGGCCAGGTGCGTGAAGTTCGCGGGCTTGATCGACGGCCCCGTCCCGTCGGCTATCCCCGTCCGCCCCTGCTCGAGGAGGGAAATGCGGTTGATGCAGGTAGATCCCGCGGGGATCGTCGAGATGACCTTGGTCCGGTACCGGAGGGACAACGTGAACCCGGGCGCCATGTCGAGCTTCCACGTCAGGATCGTCTTCCCCCCTCCGGTGATCACCTTGCCCGCCGCCGCGGCCGCGCACCCCGAGGGCGTCATCGTCCAGCCCGTGCAGGGGTCGTCGAGACCGTACCCCTGGCTCCAGATGTCGAGCTGGTCGGGAACCGTGTCCCAGATGCTCACGGCCCACCATGTCTTCTTGGTCGAGACGTTCTTGAGGAAGATCTCGTAGGTCATCTCGTCGTCGGGGACGCCGTATCCGCTGGCGAAAAGGATGTCGTTGCTCCCGACCTTCCAGAACAGGAACCGGGCGACGACGGTGTCGGTCGGCTCGCTGATCATGTTCGGGTTGCACGACGCATTGATGAAGACGGCCTGCGCGACGTTGTTGAGCCGCGAGTTCTCGATCGCGGCCGTGTCGCCGGACCCCGGCTCGAAGCTCTCGCCGTTGCCCCAGTCCACGGTGAGCTGGAACGTGACGGAACCGGTGGGGCCGCCCGTGGGCAGACCGCCCGGGACGGACCACCGCAGGTGCATGGGCGGGCCGGGATCGGGGTCCCAGCCCGGGTCCAGTGGCGGCGCCGCGCTGCCGAACACATAGTGCGTGAAAGGCGGCATCGAGTCGAAGACCTGGATGCCCGTGATGTTGGTCGTGCCCGGCCGCCCGTAATAGACCGTGTACGTGAGCGTATCCCCGGGCGCGGCCCGGTCGAGGTTTCCCTCCTTGATCACGTACCGGATCATCTTCGAGGTCGAGTCGGTCGTTACGCCCCATGGCAGCGTGCCCCAGCAGTTGTCGGTCAGCCCGCCCTCGCCCAGGTCGCTGTAGGAGGGGCCGAGCTCGACCGTCGCGCCGTCCGTGGGACATGACGAGATGTCCGTGTAGAGGAACAGGGACGGCCCACACAGGCACGCGGTGCAGGGATCCTGCGTGTAGGCGTAGCTGCCTGCCCAGGTCCAGGCGGGGAAGTTGTCCACGCCCACGGTCCATATGCCGGCGAACGTCATGGTGATGAGACCCGAGTTCGAGGAGCCGCACACCATCTGCCAGTAGAGGGCCTTGACGTCCCCCAGCGGGCCCCCGCTGGCCGTCCCGTAGTTGAAGATCGTGAGGCCGGTCATCGAGGCGGACGGGCACCACGAGCACGAGGTGTCGTCGCACTCGACGATCATGAACGAGGACTGGGGGACCTTGGTCCAGTTGGGGAAGATGTAGCTGTAGCTGCTGAAGGGCGCGACCGGGTTCGCGAGGATGTCATACTTGTAGTCGGCGACGGCGGGACCCGTAGCCCCCGCCAGGACCACGGCCGTGGCAAGAAGAAAGTTCATCCTTGCCGCAGGCGCGGTGCGACCTTCGGTTCTCACGACATCACCCAAGACTGGTCCGCCTTCTCCCCCCTCAGCTTGAGTCAATCATACCAGCGACCACCCGGGGGTTGACAGTGGGGTCGCCATGGTGTTGAATTCATCAGGCATCGAATCATGGGTCCTTTAAGCCGGACCGGCGAGTCCGGCAAGGAGCAACGCGATGAAGGCAGGACAACCCGAAATGCAGGCGGACCGCGGGCCGGGATGGCTCCGCGGTTTTTTTGCGGGCTGATGGGCCCCCAAGGAGCCACCCAGAGCCTGGACGCCGCCGGAATCGACCGGGCGATGGTCCGGATCGCGCACGAGATCCACGAGAAGAACCCCGGCCGGCTGGCGGATCTGGTCCTCATCGGGATCCCGAAGCGGGGCGACACCCTCGCCCGCCGGATCGCGGCCGTCCTCGCCCGCGACCACGCGGTCGTCGCCCCCGTCGGCGTCCTGGACATCACCATGTACCGGGACGACATCGGGTCGCGCGCCAGCCTCCCCAAACCCTCGGACCTGCCCGGGAGCATCGACGGGAAGACGATCGTGCTCGTGGATGACGTCCTCTACACGGGCCGCAGCGTCCGCGCCGCCATGGATGCCCTGATCGACTTCGGCCGGCCCAAGGCCATCCAGCTTGCCGTTCTCGTGGACCGCGGCCACCGGGAGCTCCCGATCCGCGCGGATTACGTCGGAAAGAACATCCCGACGGCCCCCGGCGCGAACGTGAAGGTCGAGTTGAAAGAGGACGACGGAGCCGAGCAGGTTCTCGTCGAGGAGGGGAACGGATGACGACCGTGGATTCGCTCTCCGCCAAGGACCTCCTCGGAATCGAGCCGCTGTCGCGGGACGAGATCCAGCTCATCCTCGACACCGCCCGGACGCTCTCGGACGTCGCGAAGCATCCGATCAAGAAGGTGCCGGCCCTCCGGGGCCGCACGATGGTCAACCTCTTCTACGAGGCGAGTACGCGCACGCGGACCTCGTTCGAGCTGGCCGCCGTCCGCCTTTCCGCCGACGTCGTCAACATCAACGTGCAGGCGAGCAGTGTCGTCAAGGGGGAGACCCTGCTCGATACCGCCCGGACGCTCGAGGCCATGACCGTGGACTTCATCGTCATGCGGCACGGCAGTTCGGGGGCGCCGCACATGCTCGCCAGGAACCTGAAGGCCTCGGTCATCAACGCCGGCGACGGCCAGCACGAGCATCCCACGCAGGCGCTCCTGGACCTCTACACGGTCCGGGAGAAGCTCGGGAGCATCGAGGGCAAGACGATCACGCTGATCGGGGACATCCAGCACAGCCGCGTGGCGCGGTCGGACCTGATCGCGTTCACGAAGATGGGGGCGAAGGTCAGGTTCTGCGGCCCGCCGACGCTCCTCTCCGCCGACTTCGGCGCGCTTGGCGCGGAGGTCCATCACGACCTCAAGAGCGCGCTGACCGGCGCGGACGTGGTCTACGTCCTGCGGCTCCAGTTCGAACGGCACCGGATGGGGCTGATGCCGTCGGTCAAGGCCTACACCCAGCAGTACGCGATCACGTCCGAGCGGGTGAAATGGGCGAAACCCGGCGCGCTGGTCATGCACCCGGGGCCCATGAACCGGGGGGTCGAGATCGCGCCCGAGGTGGCGGACGGCCCGACGTCCGTGATCGTGGACCAGGTCGCCAACGGAATCGCGGTGCGGATGGCGGTCCTGTACCTGCTTGAGGCCGGACGAACGAAGCGGGCCGCCGCCGGAGGTGTGTCGTGACGAGTCGCGACGGCCGCACAACTGCACCGGGCAGCCTCCTGATTCGGGGCGGCCGCGTGATCGACCCGGCCACGGGGACCGACGGCGTCATGGACGTCCTGCTGTCGGACGGCAAGGTCGCGAAGACCGGGCCCGGACTCGACGCGGGCGGCGGGACGATCATCGAAGCCAAGGGTTTGGTCGTGGCCCCGGGATTCGTCGACGTACACGTCCACCTGCGCGAACCGGGGGAGGAGGGCAAGGAGACGATCGCGACTGGCACGCGCGCGGCCGCGATGGGCGGTGTGACGACCGTGGTCGCGATGCCCAACACCGTCCCACCCATCGACACGCCCGCGATGATCGCGTACGTGCTCAGCCGGGCGGCGCAGGACGGCGTCGTGCGCGTCCGTCCGGCCGGATGCATCAGCCACGAGCGCAAGGGCGAAGTCATGGCGGACCTCGCGGGGCTCAAGGAGGCCGGGGCCGTCGCCTTCTCCGACGACGGGAACAGCGTCATGAACGCTCTCCTGGCCCGGCGGGCCATGATCAACACGCGGATCCTGAACGTGCCATACGTCGAGCACGCGGAGGACGCCTCGCTCGTCGACGCCGGCGTCATGCACGAGGGGCGGGTCTCGCTCCGGCTGGGCCTGGCGGGCCGCTCTCCGCTCGCGGAGGATCTCATCGTCGCCCGGGACCTCCTGCTGGCCGAAGCGACGGGGGCGCACCTGCACGTGGCGCACGTCAGTTCCCGGCGGAGCCTGGAGATGATCCGGGAGGCGAAGGCCAGGGGGGTCCCGGTGACCTGCGAAGCCACCCCGCATCACCTGGTCCTTACGGACGAGGCGGTGGGCGAGTTCGACACGTCGGCCAAGGTCCTGCCGCCCCTGCGCAGCGAGGAACACCGGCTGGCCCTGATCGCGGCGGTCAAGGACGGGACCGTGGACGTGATCGCCTCCGACCATGCGCCGCACGGGCCGCTCGAGAAGGAGGTCGAGTTCGCGCAGGCCGCCTCCGGGATGGTCGGGCTCGAAACCATGCTCCCGCTCGCCCTCGAGGTCCTCGTCCGGTCGGGCGCGATGGACCTTCCAGGGCTCGTCCGCCTGCTCTCATCGGCGCCGGCCCGGCTGTTCCATCTCGCCGGCGGCACGCTGGCGGCGGGATCGCCGGCGGACGTCACGGTATTCGATCCCGAGCTCGCGTGGACCGTGGACCCCCGGGCATTCTCGTCCAAGGGCAGGAACACGCCGTTCGCGGGCCGGAAGGTGCGGGGCCGGGCCGTGGACGTCATCGTGGGCGGACGCATCGTCGTCCGCGACGGCGGGCTGGTGTGAAGCCGGCCGCGCGCCGTCCCGCCACCCTGGCGCTCGAGGACGGATCGGTCTTCGGCGGGTTCGCGTTCGGCGCCGCGCGCGACACGTTCGGGGAGGTCGTATTCAACACGAGCCTCTCGGGCTACCAGGAGATCCTGACCGACCCCTCCTACAAGGGGCAGATGGTGGCCATGACCGTCTCCCACGTCGGCAACTACGGGATCAACCCCGAGGACGGCGAGTCGGCCGGGATCCACGTCGACGGGTTCATCGTGCGGGAGGCGTGCGCGGACCCCAGCAACTGGCGGAGCCGCGAGAGCCTGCACGCGTACCTCGCGCGGCACGGGGTCACGGGCATCGAGGGGGTCGATACCCGCGCGCTCGTCATCCTGCTCCGGACGAAGGGCGCCCTGCGCGGCGTGATCGGCACGGGGAAGACCTCGCCGACGGCTCTCGTCAAGCGGGCGAAGGCCTCGCCCCGGATCGAGGACCGGGACCTCGTGCAGGAAGTGTCGTGCGGCAAGCCGTACGAATGGACGGAACCCTTTGCCGATCCGGTCGCCCCCGATCCGTGGACCCCGCCCGGTCATGACGCCCTCCACGCCGTCGTCGTGGACTGCGGCGTGAAGCGCAACATCCTCCGCTCCCTCGTGAGCCGGGGCTGTCGCGTCACCGTCGTGCCCGCGTTCACGCCCGCGGCCGGGATCCTCGCGCTCCAGCCCGACGGCGTCGTCTTCTCGAACGGCCCCGGCGACCCCGACCGCCTGCCGCAGATGGTTCAGGTCGTGCGTGACTGCATCGGCAAGGTGCCGGTATTCGGAATCTGTCTCGGCCACCAGCTCGTCGGCAAGGCGCTCGGGGGAAGGATCTTCAAGTTGAGGTTCGGTCACCACGGAGGCAATCACCCGGTCCGGCACGAGCGGACGGGGAAGGTGGCGATCACGGCCCAGAACCACAACTTCGCGGTGGATCCCAAGAACCTGGTCCCCGAGGCCGAGGTCACCCATCTCAACCTCAACGACAGGACGGTCGAGGGTCTGCGTCATCGCACCTTGCCGGTCTTCTCCGTCCAGTACCACCCCGAAGCGGCGCCCGGGCCGCACGATTCCCGGTCGCTCTTCAAGGACTTCGTGACGATGATGCAGGGCCTCCGGAGGTCCCGGAGTTCCGGCTTCCGCCGTAACTCCGACGGCCTCCCGCAGCGGGAGGCTCCCTGATGCCGAAGCGGACGGATATCAAGAAGATCATGATCATCAGCTCGGGGCCGATCGTGATCGGCCAGGCCTGCGAGTTCGACTACTCGGGAACCCAGGCCGTGAAGGCGCTCCGGGCCGACGGGTTCTTCGTGATCCTCGTGAACAGCAATCCGGCGACGATCATGACCGATCCCGAGCTGGCCGACCGGACCTATGTCGAGCCGATCACGCCGGAGATGGTCGAGAAGATCATCGCGAAGGAGCGGCCGGACGCCCTGCTCCCGACGCTCGGGGGCCAGACGGGGCTGAACTGCGCGATGGCGCTGGCCGACGGGGGAGTGCTCGACCGGTACGGAGTCGAGCTGATCGGCGCGACCCGGGACGCGATCCGCAAGGCGGAGGATCGCAAGCTCTTCAAGGAGACGGTCCTGGCGATCGGCCTGGACGTTCCGCGGAGCCGGACGGTCGGCACCGAGGCGGAAGCCCTCGAGACCGCCGCCGAGCTGGGCTTTCCCCTGGTCCTGCGTCCGGCCTTCACGCTCGGGGGCACGGGCGGGTCGATCGCGTACACCGCGGGGGAGTTCCGGGAAAAGGTCCGCCACGCGCTCGAGTGGAGTCCCATCCGGCAGGTGCTCGTCGAGGAATCCGTGCTGGGGTGGAAGGAATACGAGCTCGAGGTCATGCGGGACCGCAAGAACAACAACGTCGTCATCTGTTCCATCGAGAACTTCGACCCGATGGGCGTGCACACGGGCGACTCGATCACGGTGGCGCCGGCGCAGACGCTCACCGACCGCGAGTACCAGCACATGCGGGACGCCGCGTTCGCGATCATGAACGCGATCGGGGTCGAGACGGGCGGGTCGAACATCCAGTTCGCCGTCCACCCGGGCACCGGGCGCATGGTCGTCATCGAGATGAATCCGCGCGTCTCGCGGTCGTCCGCTCTCGCGTCGAAGGCGACGGGCTTCCCGATCGCCAAGATCGCGGCGAAGCTGGCCGTGGGCTACACGCTCGACGAGCTGCCGAACGACATCACGAAGTCGACGCCCGCGAGCTTCGAGCCCTCGATCGATTACGTCGTGGTCAAGGCGCCGCGGTTCGCGTTCGAGAAGTTCCCGGACACCCCGACCACGCTCGACACCCAGATGCGCAGTGTCGGCGAGGCCATGGCCATCGGCCGGACGTTCGCGGAGGCCCTCCAGAAGGCCCTGCGGAGCCTCGAGAACGGGACGCTCGGGTTCGTCCTGGCGCCCGACCCCGCGGCCTCCCGCACGATCCTGGCCCGCCGGATCAAGCGGCCGCACCCGGACCGCATCCTGCATCTCCGGGAGGCGCTCGAGAAGGGCTGGTCCATAGAGGCGCTGAACCGGCTCACGCGCATCGACCCCTGGTTCCTTCGCCAGCTCGCCGGAATCGTGGAGACCGAACGGGCGGTGCGCCGCCAGTTCCGGGGGGGACTGGGGAAGGTCTCCGCCGGTCCCCTGCGCGAGGCAAAGCGGGCGGGATATTCGGACGCCCAGATCGCCCGGTGGCTCGATGTCCCCGAGGCCGAGCTTGCGTCGCTTCGACGCAAGCTCCGCGTGCGTCCGGCTTACAAGATGGTCGACACCTGCGCGGGCGAGTTCGCGGCGGCGACGCCCTACCTCTACTCGACCTACGAGGCCGTGAGCGAGGCTCCCCCGTCGTTGCGACGGAAGGTCGCGATCCTGGGCAGCGGGCCGAACCGGATCGGACAGGGCGTGGAGTTCGACTGCTGCTGCGTACACGCGGCGTACGCCCTGCGCGAGGAAGACCACGAGGTCATCATGGTGAACTGCAACCCGGAGACGGTCTCGACGGACTACGACACGAGCGACCGCCTCTACTTCGAGCCGCTGACGGGCGAGGACGTGCTCGAGATCCTGCACCGGGAGCGCCCCATGGGGGTCATCCTCCAGCTCGGCGGGCAGACCCCCCTCAAGCTGGCCAAGACGATCGAGGCCGCGGGCTTCCGGATCCTGGGCACCTCGCCGGACTCGATCGACGTCGCCGAGGACCGGAAGCGGTTCGAGGCGCTCCTCAACCGGCTCAAGCTCGACCGGCCGCAGGCGGGCACGGCCCGGTCGGTCGGGGAGGCGGCGGTGGTCGCGGACCGGATCGGCTACCCCGTGCTCATCCGCCCCTCGTACGTCCTGGGCGGGCGGGCGATGGAGATCGTGTACGACGAGAGCCAGCTCGCCTCTTCGATGGGTCGCGCGATCCTGGTATCGCCCGAGCACCCGGTGCTCGTCGACAAGTTCCTCGAGGACGCGATCGAGGTGGACGTGGACTGCGTGGCCGACGGGAAGGACGTCGTGATTCCGGGGATCATGGAGCATATCGAGGAGGCGGGGATACATTCCGGCGACAGCGCCATGGTGCTGCCCCCGCACACGCTGCCCGCGGGAATCGTGGAGCGAATCCGGCGGCATACCCGGGACCTGGCGCTCGCGCTCAAGGTCAAGGGACTCATGAACGTCCAGTACGCGGTCAAGAACGACCAGGTCTTCGTCCTCGAGGTGAATCCCCGCGCATCCCGGACCGTCCCGTTCGTCAGCAAGGTGACGGGCCGGGCGTGGGCGAAGATCGCGACGAAGGTCATGCTCGGGCGCAGCCTCAAGTCGCTGGGCGCGCTCGGCGTGCCCGCCATTCGCCACGTGGGAATCAAGGAATCCGTCTTTCCGTTCGACCGGTTCCAGGGCGCGGACATCATCCTGGGCCCCGAGATGAAGTCCACGGGGGAGGTAATGGGGTGCGACCTCACCTTCGGAGCCGCGTTCGCCAAGTCCCAGCTCGCGGCCGGCGCGATCCTGCCCCTGGCGGGCGGGGTGTTCATCAGCGTCAGGAACCGCGAGAAGCGGGGCGTCACGTTCGTCGCCAAGCAGCTCGAGGACATGGGGTTCCGGATCTACTCGACGGAGGGGACCGGCCACGCCCTGCGGCAGGCGAACATCAAGTTCGCGGAAGTCCGCAAGCTGCACGAGGGCGTGCGGCCGAACGTGCTGGATCACATCCGGGAAGGCAAGATTCAACTGGTGATCAATATCCCGGGCGGCAAGGAGCCCCACGACGATAGCCCCTCGATCCGGAAGGCCGCGGTCCAGCACCGGGTTCCCGTCGTGACCACGCTCGCGGGAGCGCAGGCCCTGGCCAGCGCGCTCGAGAGCATGAAGGCGACGGGCCTCGAGCCGAGGGCGCTCCAGGATTACTATGGGCCGTCCGGCCCACAGGGGCCGGCGAAGGCCGCTGGCCATCCCTACAACGTGAAAGCCGTTTCGGCTCGGCCGCCCGCGGGTCAGCCGAGGCAGCGGGTCCGCACACGGCGCCGGGGCCGGAAGGCGTGACGCCGCCGCCGAGCCGGATCGTCAAGATCGTCTCGAACGAACCCCTGACGGATCCGGAGTTCCGCGAGCTGCAGATCGACGCCGGCGCCGCGGCGGCGGACGCGAAGCCCGGCCAGTTTGTCCACGTGCGGCTGCCCGGGACCCTGGATCCGCTCCTGCGCCGGCCGTTCAGCGTGGCCGGGGCCGGGGACGGCCGTCTCACGATCGTCTACAAGCGCGTGGGCGCGCTGACATCCCGGCTCGCGTCGCTCCGCCCCGGGGCCGAACTCGACATGTTCGGACCGCGCGGTCACGGCTACCGGCTCGAGGGACCGAAGGCCGCGCACGCGATCCTGGCCGGGGGCGGGTACGGCGCCGCCCCGCTCCTGTTCCTCGCCCGGACGCTGCGCGAGCGCGCGCTGGCCTCCCGGATCACGCTGCTCGTCGGCGCCCGCACGGCGGCGCAGCTCCTCTGGCGGGAACGGGTCGAGGCGGAATCGTCGTGGCTTGACGCCGGGTTCGCGACCGACGACGGCTCGTACGGCGAGAAGGGGACGGTGCTCGATCTGCTCATGGCCCGCCTGTCCGACCCGGCGGCGGGAGTCCGCGTCTGCGCGTGCGGTCCGAGCGCGATGCTGGCCGGGCTCGCGCGCATCCGCCCCGGCCTTCCCGCCGAGGTCGCGGCGGAGGGGCACATGGGCTGCGGCATGGGCGTGTGCCAGGGGTGCGTCCTGCCGATGGTCCCGGCGGCCGGGGGCCCGGCGCGATACGCGCGGGTCTGCCACGAGGGGCCGGTCTTCGACGTCCACGCGATCGACTGGGCGGCGGTGAAGGCGGCGCGGCTGTGACGCCGGACCTGTCGGTCCGGATCGGATCTCTGGACCTGGCGACCCCCGTCCTGGTCTCGTCGGGCACCTTTGGATACGCCTCCGAGTTCTCGGAGCTCGTCGATCTCGGGGGGCTCGGCGCGATCGTGGTCAAGAGCATCACGCTTGCTCCGCGCGAGGGGAACAAGCCGCCGCGCATCGCCGAGACGCCGGCCGGGATGCTCAACTCAATCGGCCTCCAGAACGTGGGCGTGGACGCGTTCATCGCGGAGAAGCTCCCGTTCCTGAGGACGCTGCCGGTCCCCGTCATCGCGAACGTCGCGGGGACCACGATGGAGGAGTACGAGGCCGTGTGCGGGAAGCTGGCCGGCCGCGAGGGGATCGCGGGCGTCGAGCTCAACATCTCGTGCCCGAACGTCCGGCACGGGGGAATGGAGTTCGGCACGAACCCGGCGGCCGCGGAGGAGATCACGCGGCGGTGCCGCCCGCTCGTGCCGGGGCCCCTGATCGTCAAGCTTTCGCCGAACGTGACCGACATCGCCGCGATCGCGCGGGCCGCGGAATCCGGCGGCGCGGACGCGGTGTCGCTCGTGAACACGTTCCTGGGGGCGGCTATCAACGTCGAGACGCGCACCCCCAGGCTCTCGACCGTGTTCGGCGGGCTCTCGGGGCCCGCCATCCGGCCCTTGGCGGTCCGGTGCGTCTGGCAGGTGGCGGGCGCGGTGAAGATTCCCATAATCGGCATGGGCGGCATCGTGACGGGGGAGGATGCGGCGGAGTTCATCCTCGCGGGCGCGACCGCGGTGTCGGTCGGCACCGCCAGCTTCCTCGATCCCGCGGCGGCCCTCGCGGTAACGGCGGGTCTGCGACAATATCTTGTGCGCCAGAACTGTCCCTCCCTCCGGGATCTCATCGGTGCCGCGCGTGCGTAGGTTCGTATTCCTTGCCGCGGCCGCCGGCTTCCTGCTGGCCGGGTGCGTGGCCCCCGGAGGCCGCCACGGCGTGGTCGCCGGGCCGCGCGGGTACGTGGAGGTCGGTCTGGCGTCGTGGTACGGCATGGACCGCGGCCGGGTGAAGGAACACGGCGGCGCGACCGCCTCCGGGCGGCCGTTCGACCAGAACGCGCTCACGGCGGCGCACAAGACCCTGCCGCTGGGTTCCCGGGTGAAGGTGACGAACCTCGAGAACGGGCGCACCCTCGTGGTCGTGATCAACGACCGCGGACCCTATATCAGCGGCCGAATTATCGACATGACGCTCCGGGGGGCCCGGATCCTCGGGTTCAAGGAAGCGGGGACCGCAAAGGTGCGCATCGAGGCGTTACCATGAAGCGGATGGCCGGAGAACGCCTGATCCTAGCCCTCGACGTGGAACCGCCCGAGAAGGCCCTCGGTCTCGCGCGGCGGCTCGCGCCGTACGTGGGGACGTTCAAGATCGGCCCCGCGCTCGTGCTGGCGGGCGGCCCCGCGTTCCTCGACACCATCAAGGCGCTGGGCAAGGCGCTCTTCCTCGACCTCAAGCTCTACGACATCCCCGAGACCGTCGCCCGCACGACGCGGCAGGCCGCGGCCTCGGGCGCGGACTTCCTCACGATCCACGTCGCCGGCGGCGCGCGCATGATCGGCGCGGCGCGCGAAGCCGCCGGAGACCGCGTCAAGCTGCTGGGCGTGACCGTGCTCACCTCGTTCAACCAGGACGAGCTCGAACGCGAGTGGCGGATGGAGGAGCCGATCGCCGACCGCGTCGTCTTCTGGGCGAAGCTCGCGACCGAGAGCGGCGCCCACGGGGTCGTGTGCTCGCCGCTCGAGCTCCCCTGGATCCGGGAGATGCTCGGACCCAAGATCCTGACCGTCGTGCCGGGCATCCGGCCGGGCGGCGGCGCCGGGGACGACCAGCGCCGGACACTGCCGGCGAAGGACGCGATCCGGCTCGGGGCGGACTTCCTCGTGGTCGGGCGTCCGATCGTCGCGGCGGACAGCCCGGAAGCGGCGGCCGAGGCGTTCGGGCGCGAGATCGCGGAGGGCGGGGGATGACCCCGGAGGAAGTCACCGCGATCTACGAAGGGTCGGGGGCCCTGCTGTCCGGCCACTTCCAGCTCACGAGCGGGCTGCACGCGGAGCGGTACCTCCAGTCCGCGCTGGCGCTCCGGGACCCGCAGAGCGCCGAGCGTCTCGGCGCCGCGGTGGCGGAGAAGTTCGCCGGCCAGGGGGCGACCCTCGTCGTCGGCCCCGCGCTGGGCGCCATGATCCTGGCCCACGAGGTGGCGCGCGCCCTGCGCGTGCCCATGGTGTTCACCGAGCGCGACCCCGACACGAGGAAGATGACCCTGCGCCGGGGCTTCGTCGTGTCGCCCGCGGACCGCGTCGTCGTGGTCGAGGACGTCGTGACGACGGGCGGCTCCGTCGCCGAGGCGGGCTCGATCGCGGCGGCGGCCGGGGCGAGGATTCTCGGGTACGGGTGCATCGCGGATCGGACGAGCGGACGCAAGGTTCCGTGGTCCGAGCCGTTCGTGTCGCTGATGACCATGGAACTGCGGACGTGGAAGCCCGCGGAGTGTCCCCTCTGCGCGGCGGGGGGAACCGCGGTGAAGCCGGGCAGCCGGCCGAAGGGGGGAGCCTAGATGGCGCTCGGAGACGGACGGATCAGGATCGCGATCGCGGGGTGCGGGCGGTGGGGTGTCAACTACGTCCGCGCGTACCTGGCCATGGACGGCGTCGAGCTGGTCGGGGTCTCCGACCCCGACGCGAACGCGGTGAAGAGGATCTCGCGCCTGCTGGGGAACATGCCCGCCTACGCGGACTGGCGCGTGATGCTCAAGGAGCTGAATCCCGAGGCCATGGTGGTCGCGACCCCGGCTTCGCTGCACTACGGCGTCGTGTCGGGCGCGCTGGAGCGCGGCCTCCACGTCCTCGTCGAGAAGCCGCTCACGAACGACTCCCGGAAGGCGGCCGCCCTCGTCAAGCTCGCGGAGAAGCGGCAGCGCATCCTGATGGTGGGCCACATCTTCCACTACCACCGGGCGGTCGAGCGGCTCGAGGCGATGATCGCGGGCGGCGAGCTCGGGGCCATCCGGTACATGTACTCGGTGCGGACGAACCTCGGCCCCATCCGCAAGGACGTGAACGTCCTCTGGGACCTCGCCGCGCACGACGTCGCGATCCTCCTGCTTCTCGCCAAGGACGCGCCGGCGGAGGTGACCGCCTCCGGCCAGAGCTACCTGCGGGGCGGCATCGCGGACGTCGCCTTCGGGACCCTGTACTTCCAGAAGCGCCGCACGATCGGCCATTTCCAGGTCTCGTGGCTCGACCCCCACAAGGTGCGCCAGCTCACGATCATCGGCTCCCGACGGATGGCCGAGTTCGACGACATCAACACGCAGGAGCCGCTCCGCATCTACGACCGGGGCGTGGACCGGGAGAAGCACTTCAGCGACTTCGGCGAGTTCCAGCTCCAGCTCCGGGACGGCGACATCCACATCCCGCGGGTCGCGGTCGAGGAGCCGCTTCGGGTCGAGTGCGCGCACTTCGTCGAGTGCGTCAGGTCCGGCAAGACGCCGCGCACCGACGGCCGGTTCGGCCTCGCGGTGGTCAAGGTGCTCGAGGCGCTCGACGAGTCCCTGCGGCACCGCGGCCGCCCGGTGAAGGTCCGCTGAGCCGGCTCCGCCTGCCGAAGGGCGTCCGGGTCGGTCCCGGATCCGTCATTGCGCCCGGTGCCGTCATGGGGGAGGCGACCGGCCGGGATATCCCCGACCGCACGCTCACGATCGGGTCTGGCGCGAGAATCCGTTCCGGCACGATCCTGTACCTCGGGTCGCGAATCGGCAAGGGGTTCGAGACCGGGCACTACACGATCGTGCGGGAGGAGAACGAGATCGGGGACGACGTCCAGATCTGGAGCCACACGGTCGTCGACTACGGGTGCACGCTGGGGGCGAAGGTCCACCTGCACAGCAACATCTACGTGGCGCAGTACACGATCCTCGAGGAAGGCGTGTTCATGGCCCCCGGGTGCGTCCTGCTCAACGACCCCCATCCCGGGTGCGGGTTCTCGCGCCAGTGCATGCGGGGACCCCATATCGGGAAGAACGCCGTGATCGGCGGGGGATGCACGATCCTGCCCATGCTCACGATCGGGGCCGGAGCGATCATCGGC
The DNA here is from genome assembly GCA_919901855.1 of bacterium. Classification (GTDB taxonomy): domain Bacteria; phylum Oederibacteriota; class CAKKQC01; order CAKKQC01; family CAKKQC01; genus CAKKQC01. The sequence continues at coordinate 133,023 of CAKKQC010000022.1, forward strand.
GGCGGGTCGGTCGTGACCAGGGACATCCCGGCGGGGGCCGTGGCGTACGGCGTCCCCGCGCGCGTGAAGGCCAAGCGGGAGGATCTCGAGTGCTGGACCGGGCATACGGTGATGGCCTACCCGGACCTTGAGGCCGTCCTCCGGAAGAAGCGTCGCAAGCGATGAGCGAGACGCTGATCAGACTCGTGGATATGGGCCGCATCAACGGCCCCATCCGGGCCGGGATCGATGCCGCCATGAAGGCGGTCATCGACCGGGGGTCGTTCATCCTCGGCCCCGAAGTCCGGGAGTTCGAGGCGGATTTCGCCGCCTATTGCGGTGCGAGGCGCTCGGTCGGGCTCGACAACGGGACGTCGGCGCTGGAGCTTGCGCTCAGGGCGTTCGGGGTCGGGCCGGGCGACGAGGTGATCGTGCCCGCCATGACCTTCGTGGCCACGGCCTCCTCGGTCCTCATGGTCGGCGCACGGCCGGTGCTGGTCGACGCCGATCCCGCCACCTACTGCCTGGACATTCCGAAGGCGCTGGCAAAGCTGACGCCGAAGACGAAGGCCGTGATCCCGGTGCATCTCTACGGATACCCGGCGCCCATCGGGCCCCTGGTCGAAGCGGGGCGGGGGAAGTTCCGCGTCCTCGAGGACTGCTGCCAGGGTCACGGGGCGAAGCTGGGGGGGAAGCGCGTGGGGTCGATCGGCGACGCCGCCGCGTTCAGCTTTTACCCGGCGAAGAACATCGGGTGCTTCGGGGACGGCGGGATGACGGTGACCAGCGACGACGCCATCGCGGACAAGGTCGCGATGCTGCGCAACTACGGGCAGGCGAAGCTCTACGAGCACCTGTACCTCGCTTACAACCGCCGGCTGGATACGGTCCAGGCCGCCGTCCTCAAGGTCAAACTCCCGCACCTCAATGCGTGGAACGACGCGCGCCGCGCGACGGCGCGGCTCTACCGGCAGGCGCTCGCGGGCACGTCGCTCGTCCTGCCGCCCGACTGCCCCGGCGCCGGAGCGGCGGGCGCGGATGAGCACGTGTACTACATGTTCGTGGTCCGGTCGAAGCGCCGCGACGAACTTGCGGCCGCCCTGAAGGCGAAGAACATCGAGTCCGGAATCCACTACCCGTTCCCCCTGCACCTCCTCCCGGTCTTCCAGGACCTCGGTCACCGGGCCGGGGACTTTCCGGTGGCCGAGGGGTTGGCGCGCGAGGCGCTGTCGCTCCCGATCTTCCCCGGCATCACGGAGGGCGAGATCGCGCGGGTCGCGGACGCGGTGAAGGCGTTCGAGCGGGGAGCCTGAGTCCCAAGTGAGAACCGCCGTCGTCCTGCCCGCCCTCAACGAGGCTCATGTCATCGCGCGGGTCGTCGGCGCCGCAAAGCGGCGCGCCGAAGTCGACGCCGTGTACCTCGTCGACGACGGCTCCACCGACGGGACCGCGCGCGTCGCCCGCCGCGCGGGCGCCCGCGTCATCGTCCATCCGCACAACCGCGGTGTCGGGGCCGCGCTGCGCACGGGATTCCGCGCGGCGGCGGGGGCCGGATTCGACACGATCGTGGTCATGGGGGCGGACGACCAAGACAACGCGGGCGAGATCCCGCGGCTGCTCGCCAAGCTCGATGCCGGCTACGACTTCGTCCAGGGGTCCCGGTGGCTCGCGCAGGGGCGGGTCGTAAACATCCCCCTGTTCCGTCGCGTGACGACGATCGTCTACTCGATCATCTTTACCGTCCTGACCGGCCACCGGATTACGGACGGCACCAACGGCTTCCGCGCGTTCCGGACGCGCGTCCTGCGCGGTATTGCCCTCGACCAGGGCTGGCTCGACACCTACGAGCTCGAGCCATATCTCTACTGGCACGTGATCCGGCGCGGCTACCGGGTGGGCGAGGCCCCGGTCACCAAGCGCTACCCGCGTTCCGGGCGTTACACGAAGATGAAGCCGTTCCGGGACTGGTGGCGCATTCTGCGTCCGCTCATTCTGCTGACCCTGCGCCTGCGCCGGTAGGCGGGCATGGATCGCGTGCGCTCCCTCCTGGCCGCGCTCGACCGCTCGGATTTCTCCGTTCTTGGCCGGCTCTACCTGGGGCCGGGCCGGTGGCTCGACGTCCGCCCCTCGACCTATCTCCTCATCCTCGCCATCGGCGCGGTCTGGGTCGCGGCCGTCGCCTGGGTCGCGTGGCGGATCACGCGGCGCGGGAAGCCGGGGACGGGCGGCAGCGCCGCCGCAGGCGGCGCCGCGGACCGCCAGGCCTCCCGGTCGCTCTTCGCGGGGGCGCTAGTCCTGTATCTCGGCGTGGGCGCGTACGTGACGTTCGTCTATCCGCCGACGACGGACGAGCCGCATTATCTTCTCCTGGCCGAGAGCCTCGTGCGCGACGGCGACATCGCCCTGGCCGGGAACTACGCGAATGGGGACTACCGGCGCTTCTACCCCGTGACCGGGCTGGATCCCCATACCGTGATCGTCCCCGGCGGCGAGATGTACTCCCAGCACACGATCGGGCTGCCGCTGGCCGTGCTGCCCGGGTACGCGGTCGCGGGGCGCTGGGGCGTGCTCGCGATCCTGTGCGCCATGGGCGCATCACTCGTCGCCGCCCTCTACCGGCTCGCCCGTAACGCGGGAGTGAACGCACGCTCCGCCTGGCTTACCGCGATTCTGACGGCGGCCACCGCCCCGCTCGCCTTCGCGTCGACGCTCGTGTTCACCGACGTGCCGGCGGCGCTCCTCACCGCGGTCGCCCTCGGGGCCACGGGCTCGGCCTGGGTTCCGGCCGTCTGCGCGGCGGGGCTTCCGTGGCTCCATCCGCGCTTCGCCGTGATCGCGGCGGGGCTGCTGGCGTTGAACCTGCTGCGGACCCGGTCACGCGGCCGGACTATCGGCGCCTGGGCCCTGGCGGCGGTGGTCTCGGGGTCGGCGTTCTTCGCCGTCTACCACGGTCCGGCGCTCGTGTCGGCGCTCAACGTCCTGACCGAGCGCTACCCCGCGAAACTCGAGGAACTGTCCGGCGCGACCGTCTCCGGCAACATCGCGCCACGGTACGCGCTGCTCGGGCTCCTCGCCAAGGCCTTCGACCGGAGCTTCGGCGTCGTGCCGTATGCCCCGTGGTTCATCCTGTTGATCCCGGGCATCTTCCTGGCCGCCCGTCGCCGGCGGTTTCCCCACGTGGATCTGCTCGTGGCGGGCGGCGCGTACGCGGCCCTGACTTGCCTCTACCGGAACTGGGCGGGCTCGGCGTATCCGGGCCGCACGGTCGTCGCCCTGCTGCCGTTCCTCTTCCCGTATCTGGCGGCGGGCGTCGAGTGGGCGGGCGTGACGTCGGGCCGGCGGCGGGCGCTCACGCTGCTGGTCGGGGTGGCTCTCGCCACCGCGTGGCTCCTGACCGCGGTCCCCGTGCTCCGGTACACGTCGGGTCGCGACTGGATGGGCGCGAAGGCGGGAGTGGCGTGGCGCGCGATGCCGTTCACGTGGTTCCCCGCGTTCGAGTTGCAGACGGCGCCTCCCGCCCCCTGTTGCGAGGAGCCGGAGGAGTGAATCTTCTTTACCTCGCCGCCTTCGTGCCGCACCCGGTGACGGACGGCGACAAGGTGCGGGCCTTCTGGACCCTCCGGGCGCTCGCGCGCCGCCACCGCGTCCACGCCTTCTTCCTGGACCCCGAGGGGCAGGGCCGTATTCCGGGCCCCGTAGGGGCCTTGTGTGCCGACGTGCGGGTATTCACCTTCCCTCGCTCGATGAGGGCCTCTGGAGCCCTCCTGGGGGCCCTACAGGGCCTTCCCGTGCACTCCTACGCCTTCTGGAACCGTTCGGCCCAGGCCGAACTCGACCGGGTGGTCGCCCGGTGGCGCCCCTCGGCCTGCCACGTCCACCGGATCAGGATGATGCCCTACGCCGAACGGCTGGGCCTGCCGTACGTCCTCGACGCCACGGACTCGATTGCCGCGTACTATCGTCGCTCCGCGTCCCTGCGCGGCTGGCGCCGGGCGTACGCGCGGTTCGACGCGAGACGCGTCGAGGTGGCCGAACGCCGCTGGGGGAACGCGGCGAAGGCCGTCCTCGCGATCACGCGCGAGGAGCGCGCGAATCTGGTGCGTCTCGGGATCCGCTCGCCCGTCTGCGTCGCGCCGAACGGCATCGACCTCGTCCATTGGCGGATGTCGCGCTCTCGCCGCGTTCCCGGACTTCTCGCGTTCGTCGGCAACCTCGGCTATCCGCCGAACGTCAAGGGCCTCGAGTGGTTCGCGCTCCGGATCGCACCCATGATCGCGGCCCGGGTCCCTGGTGCGCGGCTGGTCGTGGCCGGTGGCGGCCTGACTCCCGCCCTGCGCGCCTCCGTCTCGCGGAGTCCGATGCCGATCCGGTTCGCCGGTTTCGTGCAGGATCTCCGTCCGTTCCTCGGCTCCGCCTCCGCCGTCGTGTGCCCGCTGCCGCTCGCGGCCGGACTCCAGAACAAGGCGGTCCTCGCGATGGCCTGCGGCGCGCCGGTCGTCGCGACTTCGAATGTCGCCCGCGCGATCGGGGCCCGAAGCGGGCACGAGGCCGCCGTGGCGGATTCGCCGGCGGGATTCGCCTCCGCCACGGTCGGACTCCTCGCGAGCCGCGGCCAGGGCCGCCGGCTCGCCCTCGGGGCCCGCCGGCTCATCGAGCGACGGTTCGGCGATGATGCCGCCCGCGTGGGGATCGATCGCGCCTTCGCCCTCCTCGCCCGGGCCGTGGAGGGGCGTTGATGGCGACGGAGATGCGGAGCGCCGTGCTGGTCCGAACCGACCGGATCGGGGATCTTCTCCTCGCCCTTCCGGCGTTCGCCGCGTTCGCGCGGGCCTTCCCGGCCTGCAAGGTCTCGGCCGTCGTCGCGCCGCGCACCCGTGAGCTGGTCGAGGGCCAGCCGTTCATCAAGGACGTCTACTCCTGGGACCCCAACACGTCCTCGGGTCCGCTCACGAAGTGGCTTCGCGACCGGGTATTCGACGCCGCGATCCTCTTCTACCCCCGGCCGCGGCTGGCCTGGGCGCTCGTGCGCGCGGGCATTCCGGTGCGAGTGGGATCCGGGTACCGCTGGTACTCGTGGCTGTTCAACCGGCGGGTCCGGTCCCACCGCAAGGGCAATGACCGCCACGAACTGGAGTGCAACTTCGATCTCCTTTCGCCGTTCGGCGTGAAGGCCGGTGAGCCGTCGCTGGTCCCGCCCGTCCTTTCCGACGAGGCGCACGAGGACGCGGACGCGCTCCTGGCGCGTGCGAACCTTCCCGGCCCGTTCGCGGTCGTCCACCCGCGGGGCGGGGGATCGGCGGTGAACGCGACCGCCGGGCACTGGGGGAGAATCGCGGCGGCGATCGAGCGCGCGGGCGTCCCCGTCGTCATCACCGGCACACTGGATGACGCGGCGACCGCCGCCGAAGTCGTCCGCGCGGCCGGCATCAGCCCCCACCGGTTCGTGTCTCCGGCCCGGCTCGCGACGCTCGCCGCGATCCTCGAGGGCGCCCAGGTCGTTATCGGTCCATCCACTGGACCGATCCACCTCGCGGCCGCCATGGGGCGTCCCACGGTCGGACTTTACTCGGTGGTCAAGTCGCAGTCACCCGTCCGGTGGCGTCCGTGGGGCCGCCGTGGTGTAGTCCTCCAGCCCGAGGGCGTGACCTGCCGCGCGTGCGTGCGGGGATCGTGCCGGAGGCACCAGCCGATGGATACCATCACGCCCGAGCGCGTCCTCGAAGCGGTCCGCCAGGCCACCAACTCATGACCCCCCCCTTCAGGGCCATACTTAACAAATTAACATTCTCGGCGAATGTTAATTTGTTAAGTATGGCCCTCATGGTCATCCTCTGCTCTTGCGGGCGCAACTACGTCGTCAAGAACTCCCAGGTGGAGGAGCCGGGGGCCCGGGCGGTGGGCGACGAGTCGGCCGAGGTCGCGGCCAGTCCCGCGGCTCCGGGACCGGCGGCGGAGACGGCGCCCGCGCCCGACCCGGACCTAATGGAATACACGAGCGTCAAGGGGGATACGCTCGCGAAGGTCGCCGCCGAGCATCTGGGCTGGGACCACCTGTGGCGCCACCTCAAGGAGTGGAACAAGCGCCCCGAAGGCGCCAGGGACCCGCTGCCCGCGGGAGCGAAGCTCGTGATCCCGCTCCGGTTCCGCGTGCTTGCGGGCACGCGCGCGTCCGCGACCGTCGCGGCGGAGCTTCAGCCGGTGCGGAAGCCGCCCGCCCCCAAGCCGAAACCCGACGTCCGTCCTCCTGCCGAGGTCCTGAAGGTGGGCGAGAAACTGACTTACGACGTCAAGTGGTACGCTCTCACGGCGGGCCAGGGCACCCTCACCCTCGGGCCGATGGAAACCGTGGGCGCCGACCGGTGCTGGCACATCATCGCGCGCGCGACGAGCAAGCTCATCTTCTTCTTCAAGGTGGACGACCGCATCGAGAGCTTCTGCACCGCCGACGATCTCCTTCCCGCCCGGTTCGAGAAGCATCTGCACGAGGGCGGGTACCGGAAGGACCTCGTGGCGACGTTCGACCGGAAGACCCACGGTGCTACGTGGGGCCAGCTCCAGGTTCCCCTGGGCGAGGACTGCCGCGACCTCCTGGGCGCGTTCTACTACTTCCGCACTATGAACCTGCCCCAACCCGGGAACGAGGTCAACGTCTGCGTCCACACCGACAAGACCAACTTCCCGATGGGGGTCACGATCCTGCGTCGCGAGACCGTCAAGGTGCCGGCGGGGGAGTTCCACACGATCCTGATCAAGCCGCGGCTCAAGTTCGAGGGCCTCTGGCGCCAGCGCGGCGACGTCCTGATCTGGGTGACCGACGACGCCGCCCGCATCCCCGTCCTCGTCCAGAGCAAGGTTCATCTGCTAGGATCAGTCAACGTCGTGCTGACGAAGATAGAGCGACCTCAATGACCGCTCGGCGCAAGCTGCCGCGCATAGACCTGGCCCGGGTCCGGACGATCCCGCTCAAGTCCCGGCCCAGCAAGGTCTCGCTCGCGCTGCTGGGGAGCGCCCCGCGCAAGGGCGCGAGCTGGAAGTCCTTCGAACGGGGGCTGCCCCGGATCCTGGCGGCAGGGGAGTTCACGGCGCTCGCGGACGCCATCGCGGCCGCCGCCCGCCGCCGTAAGACGGTCCTCTGGATGATCGGCGCGCACGTGATCAAGACCGGTCTCTCCCCGGTCCTGCTCGAGCTCATGCGCCGCCGCGCGCTGACCGCCCTGGCCATGAACGGGGCGGGGTCGATCCACGACTTCGAGATGGCGCGGAACGGCGCGACCTCCGAGGACGTGGCCGCGGGCCTGAAGGATGGCACCTTCGGGATGGCGCGGGAGACGGGCGAGTTCTTCGCCCGCGCCCTCGGCCGCCGGCTCCTCTCCGGCTACGGCGAAGCTGTGGGCGCGGCCATCGCCGACGAGCGCCTTCCGAACCGGCGGATCAGCCTGCTCCACGAGATGTACCAGGCGGGCCTCCCGGCCACCGTCCACGTCGCGATCGGCACCGACATCACCCACGCCCAGCCCTCGGCCCGGGGCGAGGACATCGGCCGGGCTACTCACGAGGACTTCCGTACGCTCTGCGCGGTCGCCGCGACCCTCGAGGGAGGCGTGGTCATCAACGTCGGCTCGGCCGTCGTGCTCCCGGAGGTCTTCCTCAAGGCCCTGACCGTCGCGCGCAACCTCGGCCACCCGGTCCGGAAGTTCACGGCCGCGAACCTGGACATGATCCAGCACTACCGGCCCAACCTCAACGTCGTCCAGCGCCCAACCCAGCTCGGCGGCCGCCGCATCGTGCTTACGGGGCACCATGAGCTCATGGTCCCCATGCTCGCCCAAGCGATCATCGAGAGGCTGTAGGCCATGCCGCGACCCGCGAAGGTCGCCGTGATCCCGATCTACAACGAGGCACCCACGGTGGTTGGCGTCCTCAACGAGGTCGCGCGCCGCGTGGACCGGGTCATCGCCGTCGACGACGGATCCACGGACGATACGCCCGAGCTCCTGCGCGAGTGGAAGAAGGGCCGGCGCAACGTCTCGGTCATCCGCCTGCCCAGAAACGTGGGGATGGCCGGGGCGCTCAAGCGCGGGTTCCAGGAGGCCGAGCGCCTGCTCAAACGCCGCGTGCTCCACCCCCAGGACATCCTCATCAATATCGACGCCGACGGCCAGCACCGGTCGGAGTACATCCCCGACATCGTCGCGTTCATGGAGAAGGGCCGGTGGGACATCGTCCTGACCCGCCGCGACTTCTCCAAGTACCCGCTGTACAAGAAGTGGGGCAACCGCCTCCTCTCCCGCGTCGCCCGGCTCCTCAGCGGTCACCGCTACCACGACGTGGAGAGCGGGTTCCGGTTCATGCGCGCCCGCGTGGTCTCCGGCCTCCTCGACTACTTCACCGGCTGGCGGTACTCGTGCGCCCAGGAAATCGCCCTGATCACGGCGCTGGCGGGGTTCCGCGTAGACAACACCTACGTGGTCAAGATCGCCTACTACCGCCCCGGAACCACGATCTGGGACGGGGTGATTGTCCTATTGATGAGCCTCTACACGTTCGTTCGTGTCAAACTGGGGTGGAAGGTCCGCTGATGGCCAAACGCGCGCTCCTGATCAACCCCCCGACGGGGCTGTACATCCGGGAAGACCGGTGCCAGGCCCCGCTCAAGGGCATGGCCGCGACCACGGCCCGGCCCCCGCTCGACCTCGCGTACATGGCCGCGACGATGGAGTCCGCGGGCGTCGAGTGCCGGATCAAGGACTACCCCGTGCAGGGCGGCGGCTGGGCCGAGTTCGGACAGGAACTCCGGGAGTTCAAGCCCGACCTCCTCTTCATCTCCGTGACCAGCTTCACGATTCAGGACGACCTCGTCGCGTGCCGGGCGGCCAAGGACGCGCTGGGCGACGCGGTCACGACCGTGGCCAAGGGCGCGCACATCTCGGTAATGGCCCGCGAGACGCTGGAGAAGAACCCGGCGCTCGACATCGCGATCATGGGGGAGTACGAGCTGGCGGCGAAGGAGATCGCGCTCGCGACCGACCTCCGCAAGGTCTACGGCCTCTCGTTCCGCGATCGCGCTACGGGGAGCATCGTCACCACCGAGGCCCGGCGGTTCCTCGAGACCCTGGACATCCTTCCGTTCCCGGCCCGCCACCTCCTCGACAACAAGATGTACCTGCGCCCCGACACCGGCCAGATGCAGACGACGGTCCAGACCTGCCGGGGCTGCGGCGCGAACTGCATCTTTTGCCTCTCCGGCACCGTCTACGGCAAAAAGGTCCGGGTCCGGAGCCCCCGGAACGTCGTGGACGAGCTGGAGCAGTGCGTGCGCGTCCACAAGATCAAGGACTTCTTCTTCCGGGCCGACACCTTCACGTGGAACCGCCCATGGGTCATGGAGGTCTGCCAGGGCATCCTGGACCGCAAGCTCGACATCCGCTGGGTCTGCAACAGCCGGGTGGACACGATCGACGCCGAGCGCCTCGCGATCATGAAGAAGGCCGGCTGCCACGGCGTCGCGTTCGGGATCGAGAGCGGGGTGCAGGAGATCCTGAACAAGATCAAGAAGGGCACAACCCTCGAGAAGGCCCGCGAAGCCGTCGCCCTCTCGAAGGCCAGCGGAATGAAGACCCTCCTGTACTTCGTCATGGGGCTCCCGTGGGAGACCGAGGCCGACGTGCGCAAGTCCATCGACTTCGCCCTCGAGCTCGGCGGTGACTTCGTCGAGTTCCACCTCGCCATCCCGTTCCCGGGCACCGAACTCCACGACATCGCCCAGCGCGACAAGCTGTACGCCGAGGAGTCCCTCGCGGGCTACGACTACAGCCGCACGCCGCTCAAGACCTACTACCTCTCGGGCGAACAGCTCCTGAAGCTGCGCCGCGAGGCCTTCCGCCGCATCTACTTCCACCCGGCCTCGATCCTGCGGATCATGAAGACGATCATCCTGGGCCTTCGTTCCCCCTCCCAGCTCTGGTACACCTTGAAGTTTGGCGCCTCCAAGATGGCCAGTCTCGTCCTGTCGCGGGAGGAGAATCGGTGAATGCGTGCGGCCCAGTATTGTGAAGGTGGGACCGCGGTCTCGGTACGAGTTTGAGGATCTTCAGCGGATCGTCTCGAGCCACACCAATGCCGTGCTTGCGTGGATCGGGTTCTTTCTCACAGTAAACATAGCGGGGCTTGCAGGTTGGTCCGTTCTCTTGAAGACACCCTTCTCTCCGGTTCAGGCGTGTTTCTGGGAGTTCTATCACGGAGTGCTTCTTGTCATTGTGAACTTCGCGCTCTTGGTCATGCACTATCGTGAACGGACCACTCGTGATCAGGCGATGCTTCGGATGAGGAGGTATGTCAGGAGCGCGGAGGATCGTACTGGATGGAGAGGGAAGACGTGGCTGGTATGGAATCTTCTCAATGGGATCGCAATTCTATTCTGGGGTTTCGTAGTCTACTCGATGCTCACCGGGGACAATACCCCGTGCAAGGGCAATTTCCGCATGCTTCTCAGTTTTGGCCTGATGTAGGCGAGGTGTTGCGGGGCGGGCCTCGGGGCTAACTACTACTCACTGGCAAAGAGCACCTCGATGCAGGGAAGAGGGACGCCCTTCAGGGCGCGCATGATTGAACGGCTGTCCCGGACTCTCCCCTTTCCGGCTCGAATACGAATGTCCGATTGATTTATCCGTATCTCACACATCAGGTGGCAGTTGCGTGGTGGCGATTAGCAGCTACCCAGATTGCACCAGTTCTGTTCCGGGGCGCCAGCACGAATCCATCTGATCACGCGGTCATCTCCGTCCTGGGGTCGCACCCACATTGTGCCCCGAACCTTCTTCAGCTGGTCAGCGTAGCGTGCGTACAGCTTGCGTGCGCGCTGGTCGACCGAGACAATCCGCCTGTCTGTTACGATTGCGGCGGCGACGATACACACATCCTTGAGCATCGCTCCTCGCCCCTTGCATTCCGGAACGAGAGCGACGATCGCATTTCGTAGGTGCATGCGACGGCGTTCCAGCCCTAGACTTTCAAGGGACTCTTGCCCAACAACACGTTCATTGTTGATCATCAGCTGATACCATGTCGTGGCGTAACCGCCCGCATGCCTGTCCCATTCAGCCTTGATCTCCGCAGAGAAGACAACCGTGTGGCGTCTCTCAAACACGACGTCAAGAACACTCCTGCAGGCTCTGCCATCGACTGACAGCGTATCCAGTGCGCCCGCCATTGCTGCGACGCACGCGTCGATGACGAGCCGCTTGGAAGATGGCCGAGACATTCCTTACCGTCGGCGGCGCGATTGCGTCGCGTCAAGGAACCGCCGCTGCAACGACATCAGCCCTGGGCCGAAATCATCCGGCCAGCCGGGCGTTCGTCCGTGCTTCGTAATCCGAGCTGACGTGACTTTCGTCATGCCTTGCTTGTCCTGTTCGAACCAATGCATGGCCACCTTATCGGGAGAAAGCTTCCGCCTCGCGACTAGCGTCTGGATCGCCAACACGAGGAGATGGCTGTGCGTTTCCACAACGACATCGACGCCTCTTTCAACTGCTCGAGCGAGCACTCCAGCCATCTCCTCTTGGGCTTTAGGATGTAGGTGGATCTCCGGTTGCTCCACGTATACGAGCTGACCTTCCTCTGCGGCGTGGAGCGCGACTATGACGGGGACCGCCTGCGATGTGCCGAACCCGACGTGTGCGATGTTGACAAGATCTCGGGCGCCGCCTTGGCTTGGCTGCAACGTTCTGCCCACATGGATTGCAGTCTGCACATCGTTGCCCCTGATTGGAACGGGCTCAATCTTCCATGTAAGCCCAAGAGATCGAAGGTCGCTACGAAGATCCCGAAGCTCGCTCGATGATTTGGTTGCCACCCAATCGTTAAGGATGCTGGCAACGTACTTCTCGAATGTTCCCGGGAACGTGTATCCGACTGCCGAAACTGGATAGGTGAGCTCCGGGTTCCCCCGGAGCCCGGGGACGTGGATGATGCCGCGGACTAGGGATGCGGCCATCTCTGCAGGGAAGGGGTAGATCCAGCGGTATTGTCTCGTCTTGCGGCCTCGCATCCAATAAAGGGACCATTCGAAAAAGCAGCGATCCCGAAGGATTGCCCAGTGGTGATCGCCGCGTCTAAGCACGTGCTGAGGGGCGGCTCTTCGAATCTCGGGAGGGACGGACATTCTTACATCATCTCGACCCATGCCTAGCCTTAGGGTCACAGACCTTGGTCCCTCCTTCGCCGTCATAGAGCGCAAATCTACCCCTCGAGGGCGGCGTCTCCTGAATGTCGTCGAGATGCTCCGATTAGCGTCGATGCCTATTTCCACCGTCATCTTGGAAGCCGTGCCCTTTGCAGGAGAGTGCGAGAACAGCTGGTCCGCGAGTATGAAATGCACGTTGGGCCCATCGAGTCGCAACGCTCCTGGATCGACCTCGGACTCGAGCGTCTGCTTCATCAAGAGAAGTGGTTGCATCATGCTTGACTTGCCCGAGCTGTTTCGGCCGGCGAGTATCGTCAGAGGGCGAATATCGATCCGCTGACGATTCATGATCGATTTGTACCCCGTTACAGCTAACGACGATATTCTGTCTCCGCGATGGAACGGGGCTTCAGCGAATCGCCGCCCTTTCCTGGGTCGTTTCGCGATCTTAACCATATTGCTGATGATACCGAAGGGCGCATGCCATGGAAAGGGGAGGCCCGGGAGCGGGCAATGAATGCTTGCAGGAGATCCGAGGGAGAGCCCTTCCCGTAGGTGAGGGACCTTCCTCCGATCATGCGAATCTCACGGTGGACGTGTGTTAAGGTCATGGCGTGAAGATCGGGCACACGGAGATCCGCCCCATCGAGGCCATCGAGAAGTGGCAGATCGCTCCCTGACCGCCGTTGCGATCGCGATCATGATGCTGGGGGCGGGGGGTGTGGCGGCAGGACCCGCGGGTGATCCCTTGGAAGCCTTCGCGGAGATGGCGCGGCAGGCGAGGGCGGAACGGGCGGCGCTCCGGTTCCCGGACCACAAGAAGCTCATCGCCTTCTCCCAGGATGCCCTGCTCCCGGAGGACTTGGCGAAGCGCTCGGACGAGATCGCGGGATGGGGCCTCGACGGCGTGGTGCTCGAGATGAAAGCGCTGAAGCGCGGATTCTCCCCCGATCCCGTGGATGAGGCGGCCCTCGCGGTGGATTACGGGGCGCTCGCGGGGCTGAAGGAGACCAAGCTGACGGACAACTTCGTCCTCTGCTGGGCCACCTCCACCCTGGACTGGTTCGACGAGAAGGAGTGGGCGGCCGCCCTCCGGAACACGAGACTGATCGCCCGCGGCGCGCTCCTCGGCCAGTGCGCCGGGATCCTCTTCGACCCCGAATGCTACGGTCCGAACGTGTGGCGATGGCACGGGGCGAAGCGCTTCGGCAAGAAGACGTTTGCCGAGTACCGGGCGAGAGTCGAGCGGTGCGGGGAGGAGTGGATGCGGGCGGTCGAGGAGGAGCTCCCCGCCCCGCGTATCCTCGCCCTCTTCCTCACCGGATGCGAGGGGCTGGCGTACCAGTCGCGGAAGGGCGCGGACGAGGTCCGGAAACAGCAGGAGACGGCCGAGAAGGGCATGGTCTTCAACTACGCGCTCCTGTCGGCCTTCATGGAGGGGATGATCCGGGCGGCCTCCCCGCGGGCCATGATCATCGACGGGAACGAGCCGGCCTACTACTTCCCGTACGAGGGGTCGCATCCGACGTACGCGTCGTACTTCAGGGACCGCGCGGCTGGCGCCTTCTTCCCACCCGAGGTCGCACGCAGGTACACGGGAATCGTCCGGCTGGGCTCCACGTTCTACCCGAACTTCTGCCTCGGTCTGTACGAGCCCAAGTGGAGCGGCGCGGACCGGCTGGCACCCGCGGACCAACGGCGCTGGCTCGAGCACAACGTCTACTGGGCGTTCAGGACGTCGCAGGAGTACGTGTGGGAGTACCTGGACCCGCCCCTGACGCGATGGGGCGGCAAACTGCCGGACGGGTACGCGGAGGCGGTGAAACGCGGCCGGGCGAAGGCGGAGACGGGAGCCCCGCTCGGGTTCGAGCTACCGGGCCACCTGGCCCCGCTGTGGACGGAATGGGACAAGGGTGGTCCGTAGCGTGGCCCTCCTCGCGATGGCGCTGGCGATGGCGGGCATGACCCCCGTGGTGACGCCCAAGAAGGGCGTCGGGCACTGGGGAGACCGCCTGCCGAACGCCCCCGACGTACTCGGGTGCAGTTGGTACTACAACTGGGGTCCGCGGCCGGAGACGGAGCCGGGCGGGGTCAAGGCCGAGTTCGTGCCCATGATTTGGAGCGGCGCATTCGCCACGGCGGAGAACCTCGCGCACGTGACGTCGGCCGGGTACACGGCCCTCCTCGGGTTCACCGAAGATGGGGCCGAAGATGGGGTCAGAGCTTGACATTTGACATTCCGGATTGACATGAGGGGCGGAGTGGACTAGACTTAGTCCACAATGGCTGTCAACGTGCACGAAGCAAAGACCCACCTTTCGAAACTGCTGAACCGGGTGGCGGCGGGCGAGGAGATCGTGATCGCCCGGTACGGGCGGCCGGCGGCCCGGATGGTGCCGATCCGGAAGGTGACGGGCCCGCGGCAGCTCGGGGGGCTCAAGGGGAAGATTCATATCGCCGGGGACTTCGACGCTCCGCTTCCGGCGAAGCTCCTGCGCCGCTTTCACGGGGCGGTGTGAAACTCCTCCTCGACACCCATATTCTGCTGTGGGCCATGGCGGGGGATGAGCGAATGCGCCCGGCGGCTCGCCGGGCGATCACGGACTCGGCTAACACGGTCTACGTGAGCGCCGCAAGTGCATGGGAGATCGCGATCAAGGCAGGCCTGGGGCGAGTTCGTATCCCTCCGAACACGTCCAAGTGGTTGCCTGCCGAAATCGAGCGGAGCCAGTTCCTCGCGCTTCCCGTCACGATCGATCATGCGCTGGCCGTCGAGCGACTCCCGCGGCACCACAATGACCCCTTTGACCGCCTCCTCGTGGCCCAGGCAAAGGCCGACGGCCTGACGTTGGTGACCCACGATCGGAACCTGTGTCGATACGACATCGCCGTGCTCGAAGCTTGAGTTCCCGGGGGTATGGCGGGTGGTCCGTAGCGTCGTCCTTCTCGCGGCGGCGCTGGCGATGGCGGGCATGACTCCCGTCGTGACACCCAAGAAGGGCGTCGGACACTGGGGGCACCGCCTGGCGAACGCCCCCGACGTGCTCGGGTGCAGTTGGTACTACAACTGGGGGCCGCGGCCGGATTCGAAGGCGGACGCGGTCAAGGCCGAATTCGTGCCCATGATCTGGAGCGGCGCGTTTGCCACGGCGGAGAACCTCGCCCACGTGACTTCGGCCGGGTACCCGGCCCTCCTCGGGTTCAACGAGCCGGACGGTCACGGGCAGGCGGACATGACCGTCGCGGAGGCCATCGCGATCTGGCCGAAGCTGGAGGCCACCGGACTCCGGTTGGGGAGCCCGGGGACGCTGACGCCGGTCGGCTTGGCCTGGATCTCGGCCCCATGACCCGGGCGGCCGTCGGCGCCGTCCTCGCCCTGCTCGTCCCGTGCGCTGGCGCCCTTGCGGCGCGTGTGGCGCCCGCGTCCCTGCCATGCGACCTGCCGGGCATCCGGATCTTCGACCTGCCGCGGCCGGGAGGGGGCGTGATCCTGGTGGCGCGGAAGCTGACGCATCATCCGGTGACGATACGGATGCCCGTGTCGTCGACGGGCATGATCGCGGACCGGCCCATCCCCGTCCTCGTCACGCTGCCCTCGGCGAGGGAGTACGTGCTCGCGGAGTTTCGGTTCGCGGTCCCCGGCGCGCCATGGCACATGGACTGGAGCCACGTGGACATCTCGGGAAACCTGGGGGCGAGGCATGACCCCAATGCCGTCTACGAGCTTCCATGGGCCAGGGGGGAGACGCATGCCGTCACCCAGGGCCCACATGGCTCGGCCTCCTGGTACGAGGGGGGATGCGCCATGGATTTCGACCTCAAGGAGGGCACGGAGGTGCGCGCGGCCCGGGCGGGGGTCGTGGCCGAGTTCCAGGACGAGTGCACGAAGGCGGGGCCGATGGGCACGGCCTCGAACTACGTCGTCGTCCTCCACGCGGACGGCACGCTCGGCGACTACGAGCACTTGCGGCGGGGCGGCGTGGTCGTCCGTGTCGGCGACCGGATCAAGGCCGGGGACCTCCTCGGCTATTCGGGGAACACCGGCGCGTCATCCGGCCCGCACTTGCACTTCGGCGTGCTCTCCGTGAACCCGGACTTGTCGTGGGCGCCCCAGCGCCTGCGGTTCCGGGTGGCGGGCCGGCGCGACCTGGTAGAACTGGCGAACGGCTCCAGCTACACGCGTTAGCGGCGGGACCAGTTCTCCAGCTTCAAACCCGGAATGCGGCGGAACTCGCGCTCGTTGTTGGTGACGAGAACCGCAGGAAGGGAGAGCGCGTGGGCCGCGATCAGCGTGTCCAGGGGGCCGACTGGCGTGCCGCGGCCCTCGAGGGCGGCTCGAATCCGACCGTAGGTCGCTGATGCTGCCGTGTCGAAGGGCATGACCTGGAGGGGAGCACAGAACTGCACAAGGGACGCGTGGTTCGCCTCGGATTCGCCACTCCGGGAGACCCCGAACCAGAGCTCTGCCAGGCTGATCGATGAGATGCCAAGCGATCCCGGGGGGCACCTCTTGAGCCGATCGAGAACAGGCTCCGAACGACCCCGGATCAGCGCGATGCAGATATCGGTGTCGAGGAGATGCCGAATCACAGCGTGGCGCGACGATCCTTGCCGCGTGGCTGGTCACGCCGGACCATGAAGTCCTTGGAGAACCCCGCCAGGGATCTTTCAAGGACCTCCCAGCCTCGATGCTTGGGGTAGAGGACCACGAGGTCGCCGATCTTGTTGACCGACACCTCCGTCTCGTTGAACCGGTACTCCTTGGGGAGACGGACCGCCTGGCTCCTGCCTGTCGTGAACACCTTTGCCGTCGTCATCGGTCACCTCCATTGCTACCTACCATGATAGGTACCACAACAACCGAAGGCAAGTCTGGTTGGGCGTGGCATGGCACGGTAGTGCCGCCAGGGCGGTCAGCTCCCTCCGGACATGAGCTTCACGTGGGCGGCCGTCTCGTCCATGATCGTGGCGATCATGGCCTGGCAACCGCCGTCATCGGTATTCACGATGTGCGCGTAGCGGGACTCGAGGAAGCGCCTTTCCATTCCGGCGGCGGCCGCGAACGCGGAGCCGTGGGACAGCTTCCCTTCAACGACAGCCTGGGTCTGGCCCTTGATATACGTCGTGAACGCCTCGATGTTCTCGGGGGCCATGGGCTGGCCGTCGGAGAACCCGGCGCCTTTCCGCTCCTTGAGGACGTCGGCGATGGCCTCGAAGCAGTTCGAGTGGCCCAGCTCGTCGTTCGCGATGCGGGTGGTGACGTCGGGGCTGTACCCGCGGGAGGCGCAGGCCGCGTAGAAGTCGGCGAGGGCCACCTCGAGGACGGCCATCCGCTTCAGCAGCCCGATCGCGTAGGGGGTCTCGCTTTCGTTCATCCGGACTAAACGCCGACGAACCGCCGAAGATTGTCGGCGAAGTACGCGGCCTGGACCTTCGGGGGGATGCGCAGGGCCTTGAGGATGCGGCGGTCGTCCTTCACCTGCTTCCCGCACCACTTCATGCTGTAGTCGTCCACGTGGCCGTCGGTGCCGAAGAAGACGTTCCGCTCGACCCGGTACCCGGTCTTGAAGACCTTGAACAACGCGTCGCGGCGGTAGATGTCCGGCGTGCCCCGAGTCGTGTCGATGAACATCTCGCAGACGGGCTTGCCGGGCCGCCAGTTGGCGGACTCGATCTTGCCGTAGACCGCGACGTTCTCGTCGACCCAGGGCCACGAGATGTGGGCCGTGGCGAACCGGATGCCCCTGATGTCGAGCATGCACTCCCAGTTCGCGGGACGGTTGTTGATCGAGCTGGCGGTCCCGTCCCAGAGGATGCCCGTATGGAACAGGATCGGCTTGCCGCGAGACGCGATTCGGCGGAAGACCTTCATGGCTTGTGGGTGGTACGGGGGGTAGTTCGTCACGATCACCTTGAACCCCTTCGCCCCCATGGCGATGGCGGTGTCGACCTGGCGTTCCGCGTCCTTCTCCAGGGGCTCGATCCAGAAGAAGGGGAAGAGGTTCCGGTCGCCCTTGGTGTATTCCAGCGCCCGGCCCAGCCTCTTCTGAATGGAGCCGGGCCGCCCGTGGGACGGCTCCGAGATCACGATGCCGCCGTCGATACCGGTCGCCTTGAGCTTGCGGCGGAAGTCCGCCGGCGAGTCCTTACCCCGGTCGCCCAGATGGATGTGGCCGTCGAGAATCATGTTGCTGCCCTCCTGTTCCCGGGCCACATTCTACATCCGACGGATTGATCGCCTGCGGCTGACTGGCGCGTCCAATCCGGCCTCCGGCGGGCGAGCGGTTCCCATACGGGTTCCCGGTTCACAAGAAATATACATGCCGTTATCGCGTTGGTAGCACAGGGTTATGTGGCTCCAGCGACCACCATCAGGGACGGGAGCAGGAGGTCCGGGCGCGACCCGTTGTTGGACAGGCATGGAAGACAGGGGAGCCTGGTCCGGCCGGCGCGCGCTCCGGGCGCTGTATTGGCTTGCCCTGCTGATCCCGGGAGTCGCCCGGGGGGTGGAGAGCCCGTATGTCGCCGACGAGCCCGTATCCGCCGGTGAATCCTACGGCGGATTCCAGCGCAAGCTGCTTCGGATCGGCACCTTGGGGGGGGGATTGGCCGCGATTCACGTCTCGGAAACGGATCAGTTGGAGGTCTCGATCTCGAACGATGCGGGCCTCACCTGGACCGCGACCACCATCAGCGACGGGCCGTACGCGAGCGTGACCGCGTACGCCTGGAGCGCGGTCGTGGACCCCGGCACGAACGACCTCCATCTGGCGTTCTCGAGGGACGCCTCGGGCGCCATCGGCGATATCGGGTACGCTATGGGGACGTATGCTTCATCCCCTGCGGGCCCGGCCTACACTTGGACGATCACGGGGGACGTGATCGGCCCGGTGGCGGATCTCCACCTCGATGTCATGGCGCTCGGTTTCGCCTCGGTAGGCGGCATTCCGTACCTGGACCTCGTGAGCGGCCGGAGCGCGAGCCTCGACGGCTCCCAGGGGCGCATGAAGTGGAGCTTCCGGCGGGCGGCCGGGGGCCTGGGAGAGTGGTGGACCGTGCCGGGCGGCCTTGGCCGGAAGCCGGACGGAGTCCCCGAGCCCTCCGGCGCGACCGGCCCTCGCCCCGCCCCCCTCCCGTCCCTCATCGATGACGAGGCGGACTGGTGGTGGCCGGAGGAGTGGGATACCGGCGGCCATTTCTACGTCCTGGCGATCGACGGGGCCTCCACGTCGACGGCAATCGAGGAGGTGTCCGCACCCGCGGGCGCGCACGACCTGATCGTGCCCGCCGGAACGGCGCTGACGTTCGCGAAGCGGTACCGGGTGAGCCGGTTCGCCGCGGCCGCGATGGAGAGGCGCGAGGCGGAAGTGAAGTCCGCCGAGACCGCGAGCGCCCTCGCGGCCGCCCAGGCGCTCGAGTCCGCGCGCGCGGGGCTGGAACAGCTCGCGTCGTCCGGCGGCGACCGCCAGATGCCCTCGGAGGCGGCCGCCATGGCCGCCGAGATGAGAACGGCGGAGGAGCACCTGCAGGGCGCACGGTTCCGGAGCTCGAGTGAGCACTCGAAGCTGGTTCTCGACCGGCTGGCCGTGGCCTCGCGCAAGATCGAGGCCACGCGGCGCGACGCGCTCCTGGCATATGTGAAGGTGTTGACCGCCGGATTCGACATGATGCAGGGACCGGGCCGGGATGCCGGCTCGGAAGCCGGACGGATCATCACGGACGGACGCCGGGTGCTCTCGGATGCCCAGGCGGCGATTCGCACCGGGGATCTCGAGGCCGCGGACAAGCTCATCAAGACGGGCGCGGAGCTCCTGCGCAAGGCGCACGCCAGCGCGGGGGACTCGTCCGCCTCCGAGGAGCCCTCGGGCCGGTGATGAAGCCGGCCTTTCCGGATGAACCTTCCTGGCCCGAACGGGTAGTGCCGCGGTTCTCGCACGCCTGGGTCCTGTGGCTCATGGCTGGCGTTCTGGTCGGAGGCATGGGCCTGGCGGCCGGAGCGGGGTTGAGCGGGCAGCAGATCAGGCGCGGAAACGAGGACCTGCGGGCCCGCGCGCTGTCGGCGGGCGCCGACCTCGCCCAGCAGGAGCTTCTGGCGGAACGGAACTCCCAGCGATACGTCCTGACGGGCGACACCAGCGCGCTCGACCAGCTTCAGCAGGACGAACAGGGGATAAAGCGCGCGCTCGAGGCGGCGGCGGCGCTCGTGGACGAACTTGCTCCATGGGCTCCCAACCTCGGGACGAGCCTCGAGGCGACCCGCGCCCGGTTGTGGGAGTGGCGGTCATCCTACTCGATGCGCGCGATCGAGTACCGGATGGCGGGCCGGTGGGAGGACCTCGAGAAGCTCAACCGCGGTGACAGCCAGGCGCACTGGAACGTGGAGGTCGACGCCGCGATCCGCAACTTCCGCGCCCGGCTCGAAGCGGCCCTGATCGCCCGGGAGACGGCGCGCCGGCCGGAATCCACCGCGGTGGGACTGCTGTTCCTCCTGGGCCTCGGGTTGGATGCGCTGGTCCTGCTGGCGGCGGTCCCGTTCGCCCTGCGTCCCATCTCCGAGTTGCGCTACCGCAACCGGCTGTCGAGCGCGCTCAAGACGTTCACCCGCAGCCTTCGGAGCGCGGATAACGAGACCGAAATCACGGCCACCGTCGCCCGCGCCGCGATGGCGGGGGGCGGGGTCGAGCGGGTCCATGTGCTGCTTCCGCGCACCGAGCCGGCGGGCCTCCGGGTCGCGGTGGCGGTGGGCCTCGACCTCCCGGACCGGCGCGGGTCGGCGATCCTCGACCAGCCCGGCCTGTGCCCCGTGATCCGCGCCAACCGTCCCCACCTGGTCGCCGACGTGCGCGCGCAGGCTCCGTGCGACTGTCCGCTCGGCGTCCCGCCCCGGGGCGCGTACGCCTGCATTCCGGTGATCACCGAGGGGCGCGCCTCCGGCCTGCTGAACGTCCAGGCCGCGAACGCGCGCTCGATCGAGCCGGAGCACGTGCGGGACTACCTCGAGGCGGTGGGGTTCGTCGGATCGCTCGCCCTCGGAGGGCATTACGACCTCACCAAGGTGCAGCGCGAGGCCATGCTCGACGGGTTGACCGGCGTCTACAACCGCCGGTTCCTGGATGCGAGCCTCAAGCACCAATTCGCGGCGGCGGGGCGCACGTCGAACCCGCTGTCGATCCTGATGATGGACATCGACCACTTCAAGAAGCTCAACGACACCTACGGCCACTGGGCCGGGGACGCCGTGCTCCAGGCGCTCGGGAGGCACATCCAGCCGTTGCTGCGCGAGACCGATATCCTGGCGCGATACGGCGGCGAGGAGTTCATGGTCCTGTTGCCCAACACGACGGCGGAGCAGGCGATGGCGATCGCCGAGAAGATCAGGCTGCACGTCCGCTCGCTCGCCATCCCGGGGCTCGAGAGCATCCCGCCTCCCATCGCGACGATCTCCGTGGGCGTCGCGTCGTTCCCGCACGATGGGAAAACCCGCGAGGGCCTCCTCCTTGCAGTGGACATGGCCCTGTACCTGGCCAAGGGAGGCGGCCGCGATCAGGTCCGCCGGCTGGACCGCCCCAACATCATGCTGAAGGGGGAATGAAGCGGACCATCCGGGCGGGGTGGTATCCTCGACCCATGAAACCAATCCGGTTCGGCGTCGTGGGGTCGGGGTGGCGGTGTCTCTTCTACCTCCGGGTGGCCAGGGCGCGCCCGGACCTCTTCGAAGTGGCGGGCGTGGTCTCGCGCACGGCGGAGCGCGCGGCGGCGGTCAGCAAGGAGTGGGGGGTGCCCGGGTTCACGAAGCTATCGGAACTACTCGCCGCAGGGCCTGAGTACGTGGTCACCAGCGTGCCCTGGGGCGTGAATCCCGACCTGCTCCGGGAGCTCGCGGGGAAGAAGATGCCCGCGCTATCCGAGACCCCGCCCGCGCCCGACCTGCCTAGCCTGATCGCCCTGCACGCCGACCTCGCGAGGCTGGGCGCGAACGTCCACGTGGCGGAGGAGTACCACCTTCGCCCGATGCACGCGGCCCAGATCGCGGTCGCGGCGTCAGGCCGCATCGGCACCGTCACCCACGCCCAGGTCTCGATCGGCCACGGCTACCACGGCATCAGCCTGATACGCCGCCTGCTGGGCCTCAAGGGCGAGGCGTGCACGCTCGTCGGCCGGTCGTTCAAGGGCACGGTCGTGGCCGCGCCGGGCCGCGAGGGGCAACCGAAGGAGGAGAAGCTCAAGGAATCGGTGCAGGACGTCGTGCTCATGGACTTCGGCGGCAGGAGCGCGGTGTTCGACTTCACGGGCGACCAGTACTTCGGCCACATCCGCGCCGGGCGCGTGCTCGCGCGGGGCGAGCGCGGCGAGATCTCGGGCCGGCGCGTGACGTGGCTCCAGGACGCGTGGACGCCGATGACGGTCCAGCTCACGCGCCACCACCAGGACCTCCTCACGGGGGTCTCCCTGCGCGGCATCCAGGCGGGGGAGGATTGGATCTACCGCAACCCGCTCGAGGGCGCGGCGATCACGGACGACGAGATCGCGGTCGGCGACTGTCTGATACGGATGGCGGGATCGGTGCGGGAGGGGAAGCCGTTCTACCCGGTGGCGGAAGGCATGCAGGACCACTACCTCTACCTCAAGATGCAGGAGGCGCTGAAGACCGGCGCCACCGTGGAGGCGCCTCCCCAACCGTTCAGCCGCTGGTGAAGTCCGCGAAGGTCGGAGCCGTCGGGCTGGCGCTCCTCCTGGGAGCCGCCGGGGCGGCCGCCGGCGCCCGGACCCGGTACCGGGTGGTCAAGCATGTACCGCTCGACCTCCGCACGGAGGAGCCGAGCTTCGTCTGTCTCGATCACCTCGCGCTCCTCGATCGCGGACGGCTCGCGTTCATCGGCCGTCCGATCAAGGACCGGAGCATGTTCACCGTCCTCGACCTCAAGACCCTGGAGGTCCGGAACCTCACGGTGCCGGACACGCCGCGGGTCCAGGTCGCGGCCAAGGGCGTCCTCGTGGTCGACAAGCCCCTGTACTACGACACCGGGAACGGGACGGCCGGAATCCTGCTGCGCGCCGGGGGCATGGTCAGCGGCGACGCCGTCCTGCTCGAGTGGAATCTCAGGGCCAACCGCGCGCTGACCCTGATCCCGCTCGCGCAGGTGGCGCCCTCGCCGTACGTGGGTGTCGACATGATCGGGTACGATCCCGCCCGCCGGGAATGCTTCATCGAGATCCAGCGGCCGTTGCAGGGAGCCAAGAGCCCGACAGGGCAGGGCGGACGGTACGAACTGGTCGTGCTCGGCGTCAGGGACGGGACCGCCCGCCCGATCGCGACGATCACGACCACCAACCGGTACACGAGCAAGAGCCCGTACTACGATCCCGTGCACCGGCGGTCCGCGCATGTCGAGTACGTCGAGATCGGGGGCGAGCAGGCGGAGACGGGCGTCCACCTGGTCGAACTCGATTCCGGCCGCGTCCACGAGATCAAGCTGCCCCGGGTCATCTACGGCTGGGCGTTCGACCCCGACGGGATGACGGGCTATGCCTACTCCAACACGACCGGCGAAGTGCTCAAGGTCGACCTCGAGACCGGGACGGTATTGCGGCAAGCGACGCTCGGCCGGTACGGCCATGGCCTCGACTTCGTGGCCCCGAACACGCTCCTGCTGATGCGCAACGCGCGCCTTCACTTCCTCGACGCCCGGACGCTGCGCGAGACGGGCGGAGTGGCGCCGTCCGAGTTCCACCGGGGCTCCACGCATACGGAGGGGTCCATCGTCATGCCCGGCCGGGCGCTTGTCCGGATCTTCTACCAGCTCTACGTCGTCGATTTCCCGAATCTGCCGCCCCGGTGAGGGTCGCCGCCTGGATGGGCTGACAGGGCCGCACGGCGGACGGCAATGCCGCGGGGGCGTGATCCGATTGTATTAGCGGGGGAAGGCGACAGGCCCCCGATGCATAGGAGGAACTTTCAATGGGCGGATGGCGGGAGAAGGGGAAGGACCTGGGACTGCTGGTCCTGCGGGTGATGGCGGGATTGGGGATCGCGGGACTGCACGGGTACGGCAAGATGTTCGGCGGCAACCTCGAGGGATTCGCGAAGATGGCCGTGGAGCCTATGGGGTTCCCGTTTCCGCTGTTCTTCGCGTACCTATCCGCCATGACCGAGTTCTTCGCCGGTCTGTTCATCGCGGCGGGGCTGCTCACGCGGCTCACGTGCCTGCCGCTCATCTTCAACATGGGCGTCGCGCTCATCGGCATCCACTACCATCACGGCGATCCGATCTCGAAGATGGAGCCCGCGCTGTCGTATCTGACCGCCTGGCTCACGATCCTGCTCGCGGGCCCCGGCGCCTACTCGTTCGACCACCTGTTCCTCGGCAAGAAGCGCTGACGTCCGGCCCGCTCCCGCGCGGATGATACGATGTTGCCCATGAACACCGCATTCCTCCAGCGGGGGATCAACCACGACCACGCGTTCCTGCCGTATCGCCGGTCGCACGAACCCCTCAGCGCCGCCGAATGGACGGGCATCGAATCCGCCCTCAGGGCGGAGGAGTACGCCGCCGCCGCGAAGTGCGGATTTACCCATGTCCGGCTCTGCCTGGGCCGCGACTTCCTACAGAGCCGGCAGGCGCCGTACGCGTTCCACGACCGGGGCTTCGATCTCATGTTCCGCGCCGTCGACCTCGCGCGGGGGGCGGGCCTGGCCGCCATCCTCGACCTGCACGAGCTGACGGCGCCCGAGTTCAAGAAGGAACCAGGGCTCCGCGCGCCGTTCGTGGCGTTCTGGCGCGAGATGGGAAAGCGTTGCCGCCACCTTCCCGCGAATGTCGTGTACGGTCTGCTGAACGAACCCGTGACGGCGGACGGCGCCTTCTGGAACGCCCTCGCGAAGGAGGCGATCGGGGCGCTCAGGGAGAACGACGGCTCGCGGCCCGTGATCGTCGCTGGAGACGGCTGGGGTGGCCTCGACAGCCTGGTCGCCATGGGCGATCTCGGGCTGCCGAACATCGTCTACGATTTCCATAAGCCGTACCAGGGAACCCCGGGCTTCAGCCCGGGGCGGAATGGTACCCC